>UCGV01000046.1 GCA_900471925.1 Hyphomicrobiales bacterium | reverse complement strand
GTCGTCAACTGACTTGGTGACGGAGGGAGGGGTAAGCGGCGGTGCCCAAAGCGAGGTCTGTGCTCCGGCGCAGCGGCCACAGGCGGGCCGAACGAAAACGCCACCCAACCACGCCCATCAATGCAGCGTCACATTCTCCGGCAGATGCCGAAATATCTCCGGCTGCATATCCCGCGTCCGGTCCAGCAGCCGCACCGCCTGGTTCACCACCGCGCCGATATCGGAAAGCCCCTCCACCTCGCGCAGCAATTGCCGGATGTCGATATCGTCAAGGCTGCCGCTCAAGATCAACCGGCGGATTTTCGCGGCCAGTTCCTCCGCGCGCCGGGCGATGGAAATGCCGGATACCACGATGGTTTCGATCATGCGCCTGCCCTCTTCGTCCGCCCACGAGACGCGATCGTGCAACGAGTCGTCGCCGCTCAGCAATCTGCGAGTTTTCGGCGCGATTTTTCGCCGGCTATGGATGGGATACCCACGGAACCAAACACCGGCCTGTCGGTTGAGCCCCATGGAACAGCCGAACCATGAGGAGACCCCCATGACGATGAGAGAGGGAAACTGCAATTGCGGCCGGGTGCGCTACCGGCTGCGCGGCGAGCCGAAGCGCATCGGCATCTGCCACTGCACCGATTGCCGCCAGGAAAGTGGTTCGGCCTTCACCTATTACGGCGTGTGGGACGCCGCCGCCTTCGAGACCACGGGCGAAACCGCCCTGCACGAGGGCCGCCGCTTCTGCCCCGCCTGCGGCTCCAGGGTCTTTGCCGTTGACGAGCGCGAGGCGGAAGTCAAGCTCGGCACCCTGCAGGATGCGCCGACCGGCCTGACACCGACCTACGAACTCTGGATCAAGCGCCGCGAACCCTGGCTGCCGCCGGTGAAGGGCGCGGACCAGTTTCTGGAGGATCGTATCGACTGATGGGCGCCGCGCGACAGGCTCAGCGGCGCTCGAACCGGGAAAACGGCATTCCGGCAAACGGCAGGGCAAAGATTGCCGTGGCGGCGAAAACGGTGAGTGTCACGGCGCCGGCAAGCGTCAACAAGGGATAGAGGCCCGGCTGCGTCCGGCGGCCGGCATCGGGGTGTGGGCGACCGGAAACGACGCTCTCCGCCTCCTCGTGCAAACCGGCGAGCTGCTCGCGCAGCAGTGCCAGCTCGCGCCGAGCCCGCGTCAGATCCTCCTGCATCTCGTCAGGCTGTGTTTCATCGACAGCAACGCCCTCGCCCACCGCCTCCTCGGCATCGGCCAGATGCTCGTCGAACTCGGCTTTTGTCCTGAACCCGTGCTTGCGTATATCCGTCATGGGACCCCTCCGGCGCTGCGCTATCGGCAGGATGGAAACGCGCGGGCGGGCGATTGGTTCGGGTATGTGGTGGGGATTGGTGAGTGAGTGTTGGGCGGAGGCCAATGCGTCGAGGCGTCCAGCTGACGGCTCCTCGCAGTCGCGATCAGCCCCCATGCGGCGAACGTCGCTTTGGCACCAGCGCCCACCCCCGACCTCTCTTATCCCTGCTCGTGCCGGCACGAGGGATGGCATAGGAATGACGGAGGAGAGGGTTGGCGTCGGCGCCCAAAACGGACTCGGCGCGGTGGCAGCGCGATGGGCCACACCCACCGGGCAACCGGTCTTCGCCCCACTCAAACCAGCCGCACCGACATCCCCCCATCCACGACCATCGGGCTCCCGGTCATGAAACTTGCCTGATCCGACAGCAGAAACAATGCCGCCTGCGCGATCTCCTCGGCCGCCGCCATGCGCTTCATCGGGTGCAGCCCGGCAATATAGTCCAGAAATTCAGGATTATCCTCGCCGCCGGCAGGCGTGATCGTGCCGCCGGGCAGCAGGCTGTTGATCCTGATGCCATCGGCCGCATAGTCGGCGGCCACCGATTGCACGAGGCCGATCAGCCCCGCCTTGGAGGCCGCATAGGCGCCCATGCCCGGCAGCCCGCCATTGCTGTAACCCACGAAGGATGACGTGAAGACGATCGAGCCACGCGCCTGCGCCTTCATGACCGGCAGTTGCGCCTTCAGCGCAAAGAAGGCGCTCGTCAGGTTGGTGGCGATCACCGTCTGCCAATTGTCGGCGCTCATCTCGGCAAATGCGCCCATCTCGCCGACCACGCCGGCATTGTTGAAAGCGCCGTCCAGCCGCCCCCAGGCATCGAGCGCGCGATCGACAAGCGCCTGCGCATAGGCCTCGTCGCGCACATCACCGGCCAGCGACACGGCCGTGCCGCCGAGCTCTGAGATCTCGGAGACCAGCGAGTGGAGGTTCATTTCCCGGCGCGCGCCGAGCACGAGCTTCCCGCCCCTTGCGGCAAACAGCCGGGCAGCGGCCGCACCGATGCCGCTGCTGGCGCCCGAGATGATGATGACCTTGTCAGTGAGTTCCATATCCGTATCTCCTGATGGAATGACACGGGAGGGGTAGGAAATATGGTGAGGCCCAGCCACCCGATTCCGGATTGGGCAACACTCTCTCACGGCCTTCGGAAGAAATCCCGATGGAATTCCGGAATGGCGCTCGGGTAGTGGCTCGGCTTGACAGGTTTCGGGCGTGCCGGCGTAAAGCGGCCCGCGACCCACCAATAGGCAAGGCCGCCGAGGGCGCCACCGAGCGGCAGGACCAGATGCAGATAACGGCGAAGATCACCATTGGGGGACGGTATCCGCTGTACGAGCCACGCCCCCAGGAGACCGGCGAGCGCCCAGGCAAGGCCATAATAGAGCGGGCTTCGATAACCCCTCGCCTCCGCCACGAGCACGATCGGAACGGTCGTCACGACAAGTATGTAGCTGCAACCGATGAAAATGATCAGCGTGACGAGCGCCATCGCCAGGGGATCGCCGGCACGGGGCTCGCGCTGGAGCACCCAGAAGATGCTGAGATAGAGGCTGAACACGAATGCCATCGAAAGATGGCCGACGAAAATGACAAGCAGGCGGTAAAGCCCGAAGCCGAGATCGCCGGATGCCTCGCACGCCCTGCCAAGCACCGTCTCGGCCGCCCGCCCCTCCCGGCCACGCCGGATGGAGATGGCGACGATGCAAACCGCAAACATGCAGAAACAGACAATGATCGTCGTAACCGACACCTGTTTCCCCGTCTTTCCACCGTGCCCAAGACTACCGGCAGCAGCCAGTGTTTCTTTCACCGGAGGAATGTTATCAGCTTTTACGTGCAGGCGACCATCTCGATCGACCCTTGGTAAACAAAATCGCGGCCAATCACGCCTGCTCCTCGATCACAGCCTGCGCCGCATCACCCACCTCGCCATTGATCCGCATCGCGATCAGGTGTCCGACGGCCACTGCCCCGATGCAGAGCACGACGGATGCGACAACATTGATCGAGGCCCTGACCACCGCTCCGGAGCGTAGCAGATCCAGCGTCTGCAGGCTGAAGGAGGAAAAGGTCGTATAGCCGCCGCAGAGGCCGATCATCACGAAGAGGCGCATATTGTCCGACATCGGAAACCGGCCGCTCGCGAGTGTCAGCGTGCTGAACAGGCCGATGATGAGCGAGCCCGTGATATTGATGATGATGGTGCCCCAGGGCAGCCGGCCGCTGATCGGCAGCGCGATGAAGGAAACGGCATAGCGCGCGAAGGTGCCGAGCGCACCGCCGGCCATGACGATAAAGCAGGAATAGAAGGACATGCTCGCTCCAAAATCTTGCGGGCGGGCAATAAAAAACCCGCCTTGCGGCGGGCTCCGGACAGATTCCCACCGCGGTTAAACACGGTAGGGGTCATCAGCCTTGTGGGCGGTTTCGGGGGTACTCCATCCCCATCGAGGGGATGTATAGCGCGGGATTTGACAGGGTGGCAAGGGGCTCGTTCACCCTACAGCCTTCCCCTCGATCAGCATGGCAAACAGCGGAGTGATCAGCTCGACCAGCGCCTCCGGATCGGCCTGCGTCAGCGCCGAAAGGCCGATCATCTGCCGCATCACCTGGAAACCCGCCACGATCGACAGGATCAGCGCCGCCCGCTCAGGCGCCAGCGTGCCGGAAAGCGCCCGCGTCATCGTGTTCTGGTGCCCCTGCTCGATCTGCTTGCGGCCGATTTCGGCGGCGCGTTTGCTGGAGGAGGAATGCAGCATGATCAGGAAGCCGTCGAGCGGCGTATCCTGCCCGCGGGTAATGCGCACAAGCACCGTTGCCATGGTGCGAGCCAGATCCGGCGAAGCAAGATTTTCCGCCGTCAGGATGGTGGGTGAGGCCATCGTGGCGGCGATGACCTCGGCAAAGAGGTTTTCCTTCGAGCCGAAATAGCGGTTGACCAGCATGGCCGTCACCCCGGCGCCTGCCGCAATCTCGCGTACGCCGGCACCATCATAGCCCTGTTCGGCAAAGGCGCGGCGGGCCGAAACGAGGATCGCCTCGCGGGTTTCCGCCCCCGTGCGCCGCGCCGGGCGATCATCTTTTTCCATGCGTCCCCCTTGATTGTCTACAGATGTAGACTTAGTTCCAGACCAGAGGTATACACCTGTAGACATACGAGATCAACGATCGCGTCAGAGCCCGCCAAGGAGCATGATTTGAACGCCATTTCCACCCCTTCACCCTCTACGCCGATATATCGGATGATCCGCAATGGCTGAAACCGTGCTCGTTACAGGCGGTAGCGGCTTTGTCGGCGGCTGGTGCATCGTCGAGGCGCTCCGGGCTGGCTATCAGGTACGCACGACGCTGCGCGATCTGGCCAGGGAACCTGCCTTGCGCAAAGCGATCGGCGCGGAGGTCGATACGAGCAGGCTTTCCGTCTTCAAGGCCGATCTGACCGCCGATGCCGGCTGGGCCGAGGCGATGACGGGCTGCGATCATGTGCTGCATGTCGCCTCGCCGCTCGGCCATGGTGCCACGAGCGACCGCATGAGCCTTGTCGGCCCTGCCCGCGATGGCACGCTGCGGGTGCTGAAGGTGGCGGTAGCGGCTGGCATCCGCCGTGTGGTGATGACCTCGGCCGCCGCCACAGCCCGCCCGCCGCTCTCACGCGATATCGTCAGCGACGAGACGATCTGGGCCGATGCCGATGATCCGCAATTCGATGCCTACCGCGTCTCGAAAATCCTCGCCGAAAAGGCCGCCTGGGCCTTCATCGCCAGCCATGGCAACGGCA
This sequence comes from Hyphomicrobiales bacterium, assembly GCA_900471925.1. Lineage (GTDB taxonomy): Bacteria > Pseudomonadota > Alphaproteobacteria > Rhizobiales > Rhizobiaceae > Rhizobium. Next base: position 44,964 of record UCGV01000046.1, on the reverse strand, counting down.
TGGAGCTGACCACCATCCTGCCCGGTGCCGTCTTCGGCCCTGCGCTTGGTCCCGATATCAGCGGCTCGCTCGGCATTATCGGCGGGCTGCTGAAAGGCCAGCCCCGCGCCTTGCCGCGCCTCGGCTTCTGGGTGGTGGATGTGCGCGATCTCGCCGCCCTGCATGTGAAAGCGCTGCAAGAGCCGAAGGCAGCGGGCGAACGCTTCATCGCCGCCGCCGACTTCCTCTGGATGGAGGAGATCGCCGCCATGCTGCGCGACGGTCTCGGCGCCCGCGCCGCCCATGTCCCCACGCGGAGACTGCCGGGCCTGCTGGTGAACCTGCTTCTGCCCTTCAATGCGCAGATTCGCTCCGTCGCGCCGCTGATCGGCCGCCGCTTCCGCCTGACCGCCGACAAGGCGCGGCAGGTGCTCGATTTCTCGCCCCGCCCGACACGGCAGACCGTGATCGATTGCGGCCAAAGCATACTAAGACATCAATAGCTTGAACAGGATTCCTGATATGTCACTGCAACACCCCATCCCCTCAGGCTTCGGCGCCGCCACAACAGCGGCCGAGATCATCGCGGGCATCGATCTTAGCGGCAGGACCGCCATCGTCACCGGCGGCTATTCCGGCATCGGCGTCGAAACCGTGCGAGCCTTGGCGGACGCCGGAGCCGAAGTGATCGTGCCCGCCCGCAATATCGCAAAAGCCGAGGCCGCTCTTGAAGGCATTGCCGGCGTCACCGTCGAGCTAATGGATCTCGTCGATCAGGCCTCGATCGATGCCTTCGCCGAGCGTTTCCTCGCATCTGGCAGGCCGCTTTCCATCCTGGTCAACAGCGCGGGCATCATGGCGACACCCTTCGAGCGCGATTCCAGGGGCTACGAGATCCAGTTCGCCACCAACCATCTCGGCCATTTCCAGCTGGTGAGCCGCCTCTGGCCGGCGCTGATTGCCGCGAAGGGCGCCCGCATCGTCTCCGTCTCCTCCTGGGGACATCGCCACTCGCCCATCATTTTCGACGACCCGAATTACGAACGGCGCGACTACACGCCCTGGCTCGGCTACGGCCAGTCGAAAACCGCGAATATCCTGCTTGCCGTCGCAGCCGATGCGAGAGGCAAGGAATTCGGCATCCGCGCCTTCTCGCTGCATCCCGGCGCCATTGCCGGCACCGGCCTCGAAAAGCACATCCGCAAGGAGGATCTGATTGCTGCCGGCATCATCGATGCTGACGGCAAGCCGATCATCGATCCCGCGAAGAACCAGAAGACCGTGGAACAGGGCGCTGCCACCAGCATCTGGTGCGCGGTGAGCCCGCAACTCGATGGCATGGGCGGCCTCTATTGCGAAAACTGCGATGTAGCCCCGCTTGTGGATGGCGCCATTGCGGCGGCACCTGCCGGAGATGGCACGCGCAAGTTCGCCTCGCGCGCGCTGGGCGTGATGCCCTATGCGGTGGATGCGGATGCGGCCGAGAGGCTGTGGGTGCTGAGCGAGGAATTGCTGGGCTGGCGGTAAGACGAGCGAGGTGCACGGCCCTCTAGGAAGTCCTTTTCGTGAGCCTCATGCGATCCAGCTTGTAGCTTTCCAGGAAATGGTTCTTCACCTGGTCAAACCAATCCTGCGGTAACGCGCCGAGTACGCAGGTATCTTCGACGATCGGCCGCTGGGAAATCCATTGCGCCGGGCGCAGATCCGGGCCGGGCCAGACGAAGACATTGACTTCGTCGGTGTAGATCCATTGCGGCTCGGCATCGAGGCCAATGTGCCGGCGAAGTTTCGCCGGCACTTCCAGAGCCCGGCGCCCCTCCCGCGGTGGCATGTGGGAAATGCCGAGCGCATAGGCGACTGTCGACCCCAGCTCGTCGCGGGTCGATAGAATGAGTGCCGTGGGATAGACCTTCTCGCCATCCTGCCGCTTCCTTGCTTTGCTAGACCACAGGTATTCGTAGGCGACGACGTGGCCGACGGGCGGCAGAACTGGAATTTTCATGAAATCAGCGCTTCAGCAAGGGTTCATCGCTCTCGTCGATTTCAGAAATATCATCAAGATTGTAGGGCGCATCGGTCTCGACGCGAGCCTCCATAATCTGGCTCACTTCGCTCTCGGAGAGGGCGCCCGCGGGAAGAGAGACGCGGAACCTCTCCCACAGCTGGTGAAACATCTCGGCCGAGACCAGATACGCCGTCGGCCGACCATATTTCGTAATCTCGATAGGAGCCTGATGCATCTTCTCGTGCCATTCGCCGAAATTCTTCTGAAATTCAGAGGCAGGTACGCTGGGCATGGCAATCTCCGTTTTCCGTAACATGCACAACATACACAAAAGTAGCTAGACTTCCAACAGGCCTTTGTCGACATCTAGATCACGGCGAAGACTGCCGACCGGCCCTGCTACCCCCGCCCAGCCACCGCAAACAATTCCGGCACCGCCGGGTTCCGCCCCGCCTTTGGCGCGCACAGCACCACATCGAATTCCGGCGCATCCGCCAGCACCCGCCACACCACGCCACCGGCCAGATCGGCGCAGAGCGATTGCGGGATCAGCGCCACGCCGAGCCCTTCCTGAACCAGCCGGATGATCGTGTGCTGCAGGCGGGGTTCGAAGGCGAAATGGGGGATGAAGCCGCCTGAGGCGCAATAGAGGGCGATGGCCGAGCGCAGCGTCGGCGCCACCGTTGCGGGTGCCGCGATCAGTTTCTCGCCTGACAGCGATTGCGGCGTGATCGCTTCCGCATCGGCCAGCGGGTGGCCGGCGGGCATGATGAGGCACAGCCGGTCGCGGGCGAGAAGCTGCGTGCGCAGATGCGGTGCCGGGCCGAAGCCGAAGGTGACGGCGGCATCCAGCCTGCCCTCGGCCAGCATCTCCTCGATATCGGTCGGGATGCGCTCTTCCAGGATCAGCCGCACATCCGGCCGCGCCTCGGCATAGCGCCGCACCAGCGCGGGGATGATGCTATGGGCGGCATGCATCATGAAGCCGAGCTTGACTTCGCCCTTCATGCCGCCCGCCACCAGCTGCACATCACGGCAGGCGGCATCGAAGCGCTCCAGCACGGCGCGGCAATCGGCAAGGAAATGCTGGCCCGCCGGTGTCAGCGCCACATTGCGCGAATTGCGCTCCACGAGCTTGGCGCCGAGCCGCTTTTCGAGGGAGGAGATCTGCCGGCTGAAGGGCGGCTGGCTCATGTTCACGCGTTGGGCCGCATGGCCGAAATGAAGGGTCTCCGCAAGCGCCACGAAGTAGCGCATATGGCGCGTATCCATTTCGATACCTCCAAAGCATCAATCAGCATCGAAGATGATATTGGATTATCTTGATCGCAAAGGCTAGGCAGGGATCGTATAGACACGAGATCCGACCCTGAAGCTGCCTCCATGCTGACCAACCTTTCCATCGTCCTGCCGGTCTTTGCCCTCATCCTCGCCGGCTGGATCGCCCGCAAGACCGGCGCGCTCGGCGAAAATGCCACGCGCGAGGTCAACCGGCTGGTCGTCTATCTCGCCCTGCCCGCCCTGCTCTTCGATATCATGGCCAATGCCAAGCCCGCCGAGATCTGGCAGCCGGGCTTCATGGCCGCCTTCACCGCCGGCTGCACCGTCATCTTCTGCGTGACACTCGTCTGGCGCATGTCGAGCGGCCGGCATCTGGCCGATGCGGCGATCGACGGGCTGAACGCCTCCTACGCCAATACCGGCTTCATCGGCTTTCCGCTCGTCCTGTCGCTGGTCGGCGACACCGGCATGGGGCCGACGCTGATCGCCACCATCCTCACCGTCTGCGTGCTCTTCGCCATCGCCATCATCCTCATCGAAGGCGGGCTGCAGTCGGAAACGCGCCGGCGCGATATCGCCCTGAAGACGGCGCTCGCGCTGGTAAAGAACCCGCTGCTCGTCGCTCCCGCACTTGGCGCCGTCATCATGATGTCAGGTGTTTCGCTACCCGCCCCCGTCCATGCCTTCCTGAAGCTGCTCGGTGGCGCGGCCTCGCCCTGCGCGCTGATCGCGCTCGGCCTGTTTCTCGCCGGCGCCAGATCGGGCGAAGGCAGCAGGGCGAAGACGGCCGGCATCCTCGTCGGCCTGAAACTGATCGCCCAGCCCGTCGTCACCTGGCTGATCGCCGCCCCGCTGCTCAACCTGCCACCGGCCGCAACCCATACCGCCGTGCTGCTGGCGGCACTACCCACCGGCACCGGGCCTTTCATGCTGGCGGAATTCTATGGCCGCGAGGCAAGCCTGACGAGCCGCGTGGTGCTGGCCTCGACCGTGCTTTCGGTGCTGACGATCTCGGCCTACCTGGCGGTCGCGGGCCATTGAGGCGAAGCCGCTGACACCGCGCCGGCTTTGACAAGAACGGGGCTTTGACAAGTGAAGGCCGATCGCGCACACCGAACGGGATGAAAACTTTCGGCTTCACCTCCCGCGTCCTGACGCTGGCGCTCTGGCTGCTGGCGGCGCTGATCGCCATTGCCGGCGTTGCGGCCTTCCAGTATCGCGCCGGCGTCGCCGAGCTCCAGCAATGGGCTGATGAGACCGATACGCTGCTTGCCGAAAAACTCGGCCAGCACGATGCGCATATGACGGCACTTGCCGCCGTCATCCGCATGTCGCCGGAGGAGCCTTCGGCAAGCGTCCAGGGTCTTGCCCAGTCGATCACCGGCTTCTACCCGCGCATTGCCGAGATCGCCACGATCCGCATCGAGGGCGGCATTGCCCATGTGACCGGCTACGGCAAAGCCGATGGTGCTAATATCGAGGGCGATCTGCCGAGCGACACGCTTCCGAACCTGAAGAAACCCGGCGAGACCGACATCCGCCCCGTCGAGGGGCAGCCGGCCTATTTCATTACCAAGCTCGTCGAGCCCGGCAGGCTGCTGCGCCTGCGCATCGATGCAGCAAGTCTCATCGGCACGGACCGGACACAAGGGGATTACCGGCTTGTCCTGTCGCTCGGCGATACCTTTCTCTTCACGCACGGCGCCGAAGGCACGCCGCTGATGACCGCCGAGGCCGGCTTTTCTGCCAGCAACTCCGCCCAGCCGCTGCATCTCGAGATCACCAGGGGCTTTACCTTGGCCGAATTGCTGCCGCTGCGCTTCATCCTGCCGTTGCTGCTGGCGCTTGCGGCCGTCGGCTGGCTTGTCACGCAATATCGCAACGCCAGCCGCGAGCGGCGCCGGCAGGAGCTGCGCGCGACACTGCTGGAGCAGGAAGCGCGGCTTGCCCATGCCGGCCGGGTCAATGCGCTCGGCGAAATGGCCTCCGGCATCGCCCATGAACTGGCCCAGCCCGTGGCCGCCATGCTGAGCCAGAGCCAGGCGGCCCGCCGTGCGCTGACGCAGGAACGCCAGGACATTCTGGAACAGGCGCTCGATGCCAATATCCGCGAGGCCAAACGCGCCGGCGATATTCTCGGCCGTATGCGTGCCTATATTTCCGGCGCCGAAGCGCGCATGGAGACCATGCGGCTCGACGAGGCGCTGTTGGGCGCCATCAGGCTGATCGAGGCGGATCTGGCGGCGCGCGGCATTCGCCTCGATATCTCCATTGCCGAGCCATCCTGCCGTATCGCGATCGACGTGATCTCCTTCCAGCAGGTGGTCCACAATCTCATCCGCAATGCCGCCGATGCGCTCGCCGGCCGGCCCGATGCGCTGATCACGCTGAGGGCGAGACAGGATGGCGGACAGGCCGTCATCACCATCACCGATAACGGGCCGGGCATCGAGCCCGCAGCGCTGACGCGCATCTTCGACCCGTTCTTCACCACAAAGCCCGATGGCATGGGGCTCGGCCTGCCGCTGTCCGCGCGGCTGATCGAGAAGATGGAAGGCACGCTCGAGGCGGAAAACGACGGCGGCGCCCGCTTCACCATCCGCCTGCCGGCGCAAAGCCCACCGGGAGACACGGCATGATCTATCTCGTCGATGACGATGCCTCGGTGCGCGAGGCGCTCACGCTGCTGCTCGCCACCTATGGCAAGCAGGTGACCACCTTTCCGGATGCCGCCCATCTGCTCGCCCATATGGACAGAGCAAAACCCGGCATCCTGATCCTCGACCTGCGCATGCCGGCGACTTCAGGCCTGCAGCTCCTGAAGAAGCTCGCGGATATGGAGATAGAGTGGCCGGCGATCATGATAACGGGCCACGGCGATGTCGAAGCCTGCCGGCGCGCCTTCAAGGCGGGTGTCGCGGATTTCCTCGTCAAGCCGGTCGATGAGCATGTGCTGATCGAGGCGATCACCGCCTGCGAGGGGCAATTGGCGGACCTGCTCGCCCGCCAGGAGACGAGGGGCCTGCTCGATCACCTGACGACCCGCGAGCGCGAGGTAATCGAACTCGTTTCCAAGGGCCTCGGCAGCAAGGAGATCGCCGCCGCACTCGATGTCTCCGTGCGCACCGTCGATAGCCACCGCGCGGCGATCGCCACCAAGCTCGGCACGCCCTCCGTCGCCGAGCAGACACGCATCTTTCTGTCGGCGCATCGGTAATCCTACGGATAGACCTCCGTGGCCTCGCGAATTTCGGCAAAGCGACCGCCCGGCTAGAAACACCTCCAGAAAATGCAAACCACTGGAGGTACCCTGATGAAGACCACCCTGCTCTCAATCGCCCTTGCAGTCGCCCTCGCCGCCCCGGCTTTTGCCGAAGACAGCGTCAAGCAGACGAGCCTCGGCACGGCGCTCGCCGTCGATCTGGCTGAGGCTGCCGTCAAGGCCTGCTCTGCCGATGGCTACAATGTCGCCGCCGCCGTCACCGACCGCTCGGGCATCCTGCTCGCACTGGTGCGCGCCGAAAATGCCGGCGCCCATACCGCCAGTGCCGCGACCGCCAAGGCCTATACCTCCGCCTCTTCGCGCAACCCGACGAGCGGCATGGCCGAGACAGTGCAGAAGAACCCGGCCGCCGCCGGGCTCGCGGACATCCCCGGCTTCCTCGTTCTCGCCGGCGGCGTGCCGGTCAAGATCGGCAAGGACACCATCGGCGCCCTCGGCGTCGGCGGCGCGCCTGGTGGTAATTTCGACGAAGCCTGCGCGGTGAAGGCGCTGGATGGGCTGGCTGCGCGGCTGAAGTAAGAATGACGCAAAGCGTCTGGAGGGATTTTCTTCGGCGCTTTGTTTTGTGAGCGCAGTCGGCCCTTTGTGAACGCAGCGGGCGGAGGGACGGCTTTCGAGGCCCGCAGCCTGATTTCCAAGCTCGATTTGGGCGGATCGCCAACCTTTCCTCCGTCATTCCCTCCTCGNNCGAGGAGGGAATGACGGAGGCTGGGATGTCGCGCCATATACTGTAAGCCACGCCACATACGGGAGACCACGTCTGTCGAACTACAAATCCCCTACTTCCCCAGCAAATCCCGCACCCGCCGCCCGAAAGCGTCGCTGAGGAACGGCTTCGTCATCACCTGCATCCCGTGCTCCAGATGTCCGTGGTTCAGCACGGCATTTTCCGCATAGCCGGTGATGAACAGCACCCGTAGCTCCGGCCGGCTGACGCGCACGGCGTCGGCGAGTTGGCGGCCGTTCATGCCGCCGGGCAGGCCAACATCGGTGATGAGGAGGTCGATCGGCTGGCCGGTGTTGAGGATGCGCATGGCCGAGGGGCCATCGCCGGCTTCGAGCACGCGGTAACCGAGTTCCTGCAGGATTTCGACCGCCACCATGCGCACCAGCGGATCGTCGTCGACGACGAGGATGGATGCGGAGCCGGCGGCGGGCTCTGCCGTCGCCGTGTCGGTCTCTTCCTCCTCCTCGTGGCCGGCCTCGCCGACATGGCGAGGCAGGTAGATGCAGATCATCGTGCCCTTGCCGACTTCCGAATAGATGCGCGCCGTGCCGCCCGATTGACCGGCAAAACCATGCACCATGGAAAGGCCGAGGCCGGTGCCCTGGCCGATCGGCTTGGTGGTGAAGAACGGATCGAAGGCGCGCTCGATGACATCGGATGACATGCCGGTGCCGGTATCGCTGACGCAGAGCGAGACATATTGGCCCGGGGCCAGCCCGCGCTGGCGGGCCGCCCGCTCGTCGAACCAGCGATTGGCGGTCTCGATGGTGAGCTTGCCGCCTTCCGGCATGGCATCGCGGGCATTGAGGCAGAGATTGAGCAGCGCGTTTTCCAGCTGCCCGGTATCGACGAAGGTCGCCCAGAGCCCGCCGGCAAGGGCCGTCTCCACCGCTATCATCGGGCCGACGCTGCGGGTGATCAGATCCTGCATGCCCGAAACCAGCCGGTTGAGCGCGGCCGGTTTCGGATCGAGCGTCTGGCGGCGGGAGAAGGCAAGCAGGCGCTGCGTCAGCCCCGCCGCACGCTTGGCCGCCCCTTGCGCGGCGGTGAGATAACGATCGAGATCGGCGATGCGCCCTTGCGCCAGCCGCGTCTGCATCAGTTCCAGCGAGCCGGAAATGCCGGCGAGCAGATTGTTGAAATCATGCGCGAGGCCACCCGTGAGCTGGCCCACGGCCTCCATCTTCTGTGAATGGCGCAGCTGCTCCTCGGCGCGCATCAGCTCGGCCGTACGCTCGCTCACCCGCTGCTCCAGCGTATCGTTGAGGCTGCGCAATGCCGCCGCCGCCCGGTCGCGCTCGGCCTCCACGGCACGGCGCGCCTCGATATCGAGCAGCACGCCGGGAAAGCTGGTCGGTTTACCCTCCGGCGAAAGCTCGACGCGGCCATTGGCCTCCAGCCAGTAATAGTTCCCGTCGGCACGGCGCGTGCGGTACTGGTGCGCATAGGTGCCGCCCTGGACGAGCGCATTGCCGATCGCTGTTGCAAGCCCCGCCTTGTCATCGGGATGCACGGTTTCGATCACCTGTTCCAGGCTGAGGCCGCTGCGCCCCAGCGCCGGATCGAGGCCGAAGGCGCGGGCGAAAGCCTCGTCGACCGTGAAGCGATTGGCCGGCACATCCCAGAGCCAGGTGCCGATAATGGCGCCGGCGGCAAGCGCCATCTGCACGCGCTGCACGGCCTCGCGGGCGATCTCCTCGCTTTCGCGAAGGGCGGCCTCGGCGCGTCGCCGGGCGGTGATATCGCGGAAGAGCACCGAAACCTGCCTGAGGCTCGCCGGCTCCATGCGCGAGGCGGAAACCTCGATATAGCGGTTCACCGCCACGAAATGCTGCTCGAAGCGGATCGCCTGGCCTGACGCCAGCACGCCGCCATAAAGATCCAGCCACTGGCCGGCATTGTCGGGCTCGATCTCGCGCAGCCGCTTGCCGATGATGCCGGAAATGCCGGTATGCCGCTCATAACCGGAATTGGCCTCGATATGCACATAATCGCTGAGCGGCCCCTCGGGGCCATCGATGAACTCGATGATGCAGAAGCCGTCGTCGATCGCCTCGAAAATGGCACGGTAGCGGGATTCACTGCGAACCAGCGCATCCTCGGCGATGACGAGCCTGTCGCGGCTCTCCCGCGAAGAGGGATGCCCCGCCCTCAGATGCCGGATTTCGTCTTCAAGTTCCTGCCGGGAGAGCGATGAAATGTCTTGATTCAAGAAAACAACCTTCTGCGACCTGCGGGCACCGCGGCGGCGGCAGACGGGGAAACTAGTTCGCGGGCATTTGGTTGCAATGGGATGGTGGGGGAAGTTTTCTCTGTTCTCACCCAGCCCTTGGCCCCGCACCGCAGTGCAGCATCTCCCTGACTAATCCTTTTTCGTTAGTCGCCATTTCCCCCACAGTAACGGTATCTTCACCATGAAGGAGGACTCAAGCCATGGAACGCGTAGAGCCTGCTGATGTCGATGCCCTGACCAAGGTCTGGTCGGTCACCGAATTTTGCGCCCGCCACCGCCTGGACAGCCAGGAGGAAAAGCGCCTGTTGCAGCTCTTCGGCTGCTTTGCCACCGCCAGCGAACTCCTGCACAACGCCCGCCGCGAACCCAAATTCCGCTGACGGATATCCCCGCCCCCTCACCCACATAGAAGCTGGAGCCAGGCACCGGCGCTTGCCGGCTGGCGCCTAGGCCTAGAACAGGCCGATCAGCCGTGCGGAGCTGATGGTAAGGCCGGCGATCGAGATCAGCACGAAGCCGCAGATGATGACGAGGAAGATCGGGTTTTTCACGCTGTCTCCTTGGGCGCCCGGTGGCACAAGGGCTGCACCTAGCAGCTGGCGGCGGCAGCGACAACCACCGCCGGCGCGCATCAGTGCCCGCCGCAATGCTCCCACGGCGAATGCAGGATGATCGAGCAGAGATCGACGCGCTGAAAATGCGGATCCTTGTGCGCCAGGAAATCATCGTTGAACGTGCCGAACGTGGTCTGCGGCCGCGCCTTCATGCCCTCGTAGAAGGCATCGATCATCGCATGGCCGAAGCCGGCTGCACGCGGATAAGAGGCGAGAACCGCCGCCCGCTCCTCGTCGCCGAAGCCTTCATATCCCCGGCCGGCGACATCCATGCCGGCACCGGCCTGCACGAGGAATATTTCCGCATGCATATGCTCGGGAATGCCCGGCGTGGTGTGCAGCGCCACCGCGTTCCAGACCCTGTCCATATCGGCCTCGGCAATGTCATAGGCGCGCAGGAAATCGCGGGCGGCATTGGCGCCATCCACCTCGAAGCGCAGAGGGCTGTCACGATAGGCTGCCGTCAGCCCGAGATCGTGGAACATGGCGGCGACATAGAGCAGCTCGGCATCGAACAGCAGGTTCCGTGCCTCTCCGGCCAGCGCGCCCCAGCAGAAGACGCGGCTGGAATGGAAGAACAGCAGGTCGTCTTCCGTATCGCGGATGAACTGGGTGACATCGCGGGCGAGCCTGCTGTCGGGTATCTTCACTGCGGAAATAGCGGCCATGGCGCCCTCATCCCTTCACGGCATCCGGCGTGGCGCGAAAGCTGATCGCCAGCCGGTTATAGGCATTCATCAGTCCGATCGCGATGGTGAGATCCGTCAGCTGCTGGCCGTCGAAAACGGCCGCGGCTGCGGCATGATCCTCGTCGGGCACGCCGGTTTCCGCCACCCGCGTCACCGTCTCGGCCCATGCGAGTGCTGCGCGCTCCTCGGCGCTGAACAGCGCGCCGCCTTCGCGCCAGACCGGCAGCAGCACGAGCTTTTCGATCTCGATCCCGTCCTTCAAGAGGTCACGGGAATGCATGTCGATGCAATAGGCGCAGCCGTTGATCTGCGAGACGCGGAGATAGACGAGATCGACCAGCGATTTCGAAAGGCCGCACCTGCCAATATGGGCGTAGACGCCGGCGAGTGTCTTCATGCCTGCTGGTGACGCGGCATTGTAATCCAGCCTCGGGCTCATGATGCTGCTCCTTCCGTGAAAGCGGGGGCTTCGATGTCGTAGGAGATGCGGCCCGACGGCAGGAGGAAGAAGGCGATCAGCGCCCCGCCCCTTGCCTCGGGATAGTGGTGGCTGCCGGGTGCCGGTGCCGTCCATCCGGCATGGCGCCAGCCGAGCGGCCCCATCAATTCGGCACCCGGCTCCAGCGGCACGACGAGATTGAATTCGCCGTAAGGGTGCAGGTGATAATCGCCCCGGAACACGCCATCGGGCACGGCGCCGCCGACGCGGCTGTCCATGTAGACGGTCGTCAGGCTGAAATAGCGCGAGCGCTCGCAGGGTTCGAGCAGACGGCTGCGGCGGTAGTGCCGCCCGGCGATCTCGGTATTGGCGGCCCAGCCCTCTTCGACACCCTTGCGGATGAGCCGTGCCAGCTCTTCATAAAGCGGACTGCCCGGCCCATGCGTCTCGTTCAGCCAGCGCTCCATCTCAGCGCCGGGCGTCCTGTCCTTGATCTCTTCGATCAGCGTGATCGCCGTTTCGATCAGCGTGTCGCGGTCACTCATGTCAAATCCTCCTGACGTCAGAAGCCGTGGAAAGAGGCGATCTCATCGACCGCCGCCTTCGGCATGTGCGGACGGCGGGCGGCCCAGTCCGGATCGCCGAAGCCCATCGACATGCCGCAGACCACCATCTGTTCCGGGGCAAGCGAAAGCGCGCTGCGGATGACGGCGTGGTAGCGGGAGAAGAATTCCTGGGCGCAGGTGGCAAGCCCGCGCGCCCCCGCCGCCAGCATGATGTTCTGGATGAACATGCCGAGATCGAGAAAGCTGCCCTTCTCCAGCCGCCGGTCGATCGTGAAGATCAGGCCGACAGGCGCATCGAAGAACCGGTAATTCCGCGCCGTGTTGCGCGCCCGCGCCGCGTGGTCATCAGGCGCAATGCCGAGCCCGCCATAGAAGACGGCGCCGAATTCGCGCCGGCGCGCGGCATAGGGTTCCGGCAGATCGTTCGGCAGGTATGTATATTCGGCGCGATGCGCATCGGCCTCCGTCTCATGCGCGGCGCCGAGGGCGGCAACGAGCGATGCCCGCGCCTCGCCCGCCAGCAGATGCACATGCCAGGGCTGCACATTCGCACCCGTTCCGGCATGACGCGCCACCTCGACGATCTCCCTGACGGTTTCAAGCGCCACCGGCGCATCGAGATAGAAGCGGTTGGCAAAGCGCCCGCGCATGACGCGGTCCACGCTGGAAACTGTCTCGGCTGGGTCGCTGCTCATCGGGGCATCCGTTCGTCTTTCGATGCCCGATCATCCGCCCCGCGGTTCGTTTCAGGAAGTGCAATCTTGGCATAGTGAAAATGCAGTGCATGCATTATGGTGCCGCCATCGACCACACGCCCTGATATGATGAAGAACCTCGACCTCAACCTGCTTGTCGTCTTCGATGCCGTGATGCGCGAACGAAACGTGCTGCGCGCCGGCCAGGCGATCGCGCTCAGCCCCTCGGCCGTCAGCCACGCCCTTTCCCGCCTGCGGGCGCTTCTGAATGACGACCTTTTCGTGCGCACCGCAGCCGGCATGGTGCCGACGGCCCGTGCCACCGACATGGCGCCGCTGGTGCGCGATGCGCTTGTGGCGGCCGAGCGCGCCATCGGCCCGGCCGAATTCCGGCCCGAAACCTCCACCCGTCAATTCTGCATCGCCGCGACCGATTACATGACCGCCGTCGTGGTTCCGCATTTCCTGAAGGCTTTGTGCGAGCACGCCCCGCATACCGGCATCACGATCCTGCCCGCAACGCGCATAGACCTCACCGCCCAGATCGATATCGGCAGGGTGGATGTGGCGCTCGGCTCCCTCCTCGACATTCCCCACCGCCTGCATGCCAGGCTGCTGTTCGAGGAGCGCGATGTGCTGGTGCTCGCGCCCGATCATCCACTCGCCGGCCAGGCGATCAGTGTCTCCCAGCTCGCCGAACTCCCGCTCTTTGCCGTCGCCGCCGGCGGTATCGAGGACGGGCAGATTTCCGAGCGTGGCCTGACCCGGCGCATGGAAATGTTCGATCGCGCCATGCTCGTTGCCGAATTCGCAAGGCTCGGTGTGACTCCGAACCTGAAACTGATCCAGCCGCATTTCCTCGCCCTGCCCGCGCTTCTCGCCGGCACAAGGGCTGCCGCCATCGCACCCGCAAGGCTTGCCGATCTCTTCCGTCGGTCGGGCACCGCCGCCATCTCGGAACTGCCGTGGACCGCGCCGCCGACGCCGGTGCAGATGGTGTGGCACGTCAGGCATGGGTTTGAGCCTGCGCATCTCTGGCTGCGCGCACAACTGGAAGAGGCGGCACGAACCGCCGGGGATATCGACATCGCGGCTGCGCTGTCATAGCACTAAAGCGCGGGATGGACAGGCAAACCGGGAAGAGATGACGGACAAGAGCAGAGACATCGCCTTGAGGCTGGAGAAGGTCGGCCGCGTTTTCGACGGCCACCATGCGCTTGCCGATATCGATCTCGCTGTCGAACGCGGCGAGATCATCGCGCTCGTCGGCCATTCCGGCTGCGGCAAGTCAACACTGCTGCGCATCATCGCCGGGGTGGAGACCGCAAGCCACGGACGCGTGACGATCGACGGCCGGGAGGTGGATGGCAAAAGCTTCGTCGAACCCGAGGCGCGCGGCGTCGGCTTCGTCTTTCAGGATTACGCGCTCTTCCCGCATCTCAGCGTGCGCGACAACGTGCTCTTCGGCCTGAAATCCCGCCCGAGAGGCGAGGCAATGGCGGCGATGGCCGATGTCGTCAGGCGCGTCGGCATCGAGCACCTTGTCGAGCGCTTTCCCCATACGCTCTCCGGCGGCGAGCAGCAGCGCGTGGCGCTGGCCCGCGCGCTCGCCCCGCGCCCTGCCATCATCCTGATGGACGAACCCTTTTCCAATCTCGACAGCAGCCTGCGCGAAAAGGTGCGCGACGAGACGCTCTCGCTGCTGCGCTCCTTCGGGGCGACCGCGATCATGGTCACCCACGATCCCGAAGAGGCGCTTTCCACCGGCGACCGTGTGGTGTTGCTGCGCGAAGGCAGGATCGCCCAGGCCGGCTCGCCCTATGACCTGCACGACCGCCCCGTCGACCCCTACGTCGCGGAGTTCTTCTGCACCTTCAACAAGATTGCCGGGATCGTCGATGATGACGGCACGGTCGTCACCCCGATCGGCAATTTTGCCCGCCGTGAAAACCTCGGCGCCGGCACCGATGTCACCGTCTTCATCCGCCCGCAATCGGTCATGCTCTCGCCGGATAGAGGCGGGCTCAAAGGGGAAATCGAGCAGCGCATCTTCCGCGGCGCCACCGAGCAGGTCACCGTGCGGATCGAGGGTTTTGCCGATCCGCTGAAGGCCATCGTCACGGAGCGCCTGCCCGATGGCATCACCACCGTCGGCGTAGAATTCAAGCCGGATACGACGCTGGTTTTCTAGCCGACTATCATTTCCTGTCGCGGTAACGCCGTGATAAAGTTCCCGTGAATATGCATCTGGAAACTTGACTATAGCCATCAAGAAATGCGCAATGCCGCCCGTTCATACACCGGGGGGTTTCGTTATGAATAGACTAGCCTACACCATCACCGCGGCTATCGCCGTCTCACTGGCCGGCATTCCCACGATCGCTGCCGCAGCTGAAATCAACGTCTACACGACGCGTGAACCGGCGCTGATCGAGCCGCTTCTCCAGGCCTTCACCAAATCGACTGGCACGAAGGTCAATACCATCTTCCTGAAGGACGGGCTTGCCGAGCGCGTTGCCGCCGAGGGCGCCAGTTCGCCGGCCGATATCCTGATGGCTGTCGATGCCGGCAATCTGGTCGATCTCGTCGATAAGGGCGTGACCCAGAAGGTGGAATCGCCGGTTCTGGCCTCGGCCATTCCGCAACAGCTGCGCGATGCAGACGGCCACTGGTTCGGCCTTTCCATGCGCGCCCGCGTTCTCTATGCGGCCAAGGATCTCGATCTTACCGCCTTCAATTACGAGGATCTGTCCGATCCCAAATGGAAGGGCAAGGTCTGCATCCGCTCCGGCCAGCACCCGTACAATACCGCGCTGATTGCCGATTACATCGCCCATTACGGTGCAGCCGAAACCGAGAAATGGCTGGGCGGCGTGCGCGCCAACCTGGCCCGCAAGGCCGGCGGCGGCGACCGTGACGCGGCCAAGGATATTCTCGGCGGCGTCTGCGATATCGGCATCGCCAATTCCTACTATGTCGGCCTGATGAAATCCGGCAAGGGCGGCGAAGACCAGGTCAAATGGGCCGAGGCGATCAAGGTCATCCTGCCGACCTTCAAGAATGGCGGCACGCAGGTCAATATTTCAGGCGCGGCAGTGGCAAAGCATTCGCCCAACAAGGCGGAAGCCGTGAAGCTTCTGGAATATCTCGTTTCCGACGAAGCCCAGAAGATCTATGCCGAAGCCAATTACGAGTATCCCGTGAAGGCGGGTGCGGCGATCGACCCGATCATCGCCTCCTTCGGCGAGTTGAAGATCGATAGCAAGCCGCTCTCGGAAATCGTCGGCAATCGCAAGCAGGCGAGCGAACTGGTCGACAAGGTTGGCTTTGATAGCTGATCTTCCATCGGGCGCTCCATCGGGGCGCCCTTCTCTCCTCGATGACAGGTCCGCTCCATGAGTGCGGTTCCATCGCTTGCCCGCCCGTCACGGCGGCCGGAGCGACAGCTTCTGCGCGCAGCCGCGCTGATTGCCCTGCTCGTCTGTCTCCCAGCCTGCGGACTGCTGTTTCAGGCGCTGCAGGGATCGGCCGGATTATGGGCGCACCTGTTTTCGACGGTGTTGCCGGTGGCACTCCGCGACACGCTGATCCTGCTCGCGGGCGTCGGGCTGGTGACCGCCCTTCTCGGCACATCCACCGCCTGGCTGGTCACGGCCTATGAATTTCGCGGCCGGGGTTTACTCGAATGGGCCTTGCTGCTGCCGCTGGCCGTGCCGACCTATATCGCCGCCTATGCCTATCTCGATATCCTGCACCCGGTCGGCCCGGTGCAGACCGCAATCCGCTGGATGCTCGGCTACGACAATCCTCGCCAGTTTCGCCTCGGCGACATCCGCTCCATGACCGGCTGCATCCTGCTGCTCGGCTCGGTGCTCTACCCCTATGTCTACCTGCCGACGCGGGCGATGTTTCTCACCCAATCCGGCAGCCTTGTGGAAGCGGCGAGGACGCTTGGCGTCTCGCGCCGGGCGATCTTCTGGCGCGTGGCGCTGCCGCTTGCCCGCCCTGCCGTGGCCGTCGGCGTCAGCCTGGCACTCATGGAGGCGCTGAACGATATCGGTGCGGCCGAATTTCTCGGCGTGCGCACGATCACGGTCACGATCTACACGACCTGGATCACCCGCTCGGACCTGCCCGGTGCCTCGCAGATCGCGCTCGCACTTCTCCTGATCGTGGTGCTGCTGGTGGCGCTGGAGCGCTGGGCGCGGCGAAAGCAGCGCTATGCCACGGATGCGCGCCGTGCCCGTGGGTTCACGCCTTCGAAAGCCGGTGGGGCGAAGGGCGCAGCGCTCTTCCTTGCCGGCATGGTGCCCGTCGCCTTCGGCTTCGTCTTTCCCGCACTTTATCTCGGCATCGAGGCCATCAAACGCTTTCGCTTTGCCGGCATCTCCGAGCGCATCGTCGACGACGCCATCAATACGATCCTGATCGCCAGTGCCGCGACCGCGATCACGCTTGCCTGCAGCCTCGTCATCGCCTTTGCGGCGCGCTTCAATCCCGGCCTGCGCGCCGGCTGGATCATGCGCCTTTCCAGCATCGGTTATGCCGCGCCCGGTACGGTGGTGGCAACCGGCGCCCTGATCGTGCTTGCCGGCCTCGATACACAGCTGGATCAGGCCACCAGACAGTGGCTCGGCTTTTCGATCGGGCTTCTCTTCATGGGGTCGGGTGCCGCGCTGGTCTATGCTCTTGCCATCCGCTTCCTCGCGATCTCGACAGGAAGCATCGATGCCGGGCTGGCGCGCATTTCCACCGCGCTCGACCAGAGCTCGCGCACGCTCGGCCAATCGCTCTCGGGCACGGTGCGCCTCATCCACCTGCCGATGTCGAAGGCGGCGATCCTTGCCGGCGGCCTTCTCGTCTTCGTCGATTGCGTCAAGGAACTGCCGGCAACGCTGCTGCTGCGCCCGCTCAATGTGGAGACTTTCGCGACGCATCTTTATGGAGAGGCGGCGCGCGGAACCTATGAGGAGGCCTCGATCGCCGCACTCGCCATCGTCGCCATCGGCTCCCTGCCGGTGATCCTGCTCTCCCGCCTTGCGCGCCCTCGCCCCTGAGAAGGGCCAGATATGGCAATTGCCCGCCACACCATAAAGGTGCAGGATCATCCCAATTCTCCTGCATTCCAAAAACAGGACCAGCCATGTCGCACATCACCAAAGGCAATGCCGAGCAATATGGCGACAGCAAAAAGCTTGCCGCGCGCGGGCGGCTGCACCGGGAATATACGATTGCCGAAACCGGCTGGTTTCCCTGGGTGGCCGACCTGCTGCCGCTGAAGGCGGGAGACGCGGTGCTCGATGTCGGCTGCGGCCCTGGCTGGTTCTGGGCATCGGTGGCATCAGAACTGCCTGACGATCTCCGGCTGACGCTCGCCGATCTCTCCCCCGGCATGTTGCAGGAGGGGCTGGAACGCTGCCGCGCCCTCGGCTTCACCGCCGTTTCCGGCCACGAGGCCGACGCCACCGCCCTGCCCTTCGCCGACGCCTCCTTCGACACAGTCATCGCCATGCACATGCTCTACCATGTGGAAGATCAGGCCAAGGCGATCGCCGAAATGCATCGCGTGCTGAAACCGGGCGGCCATCTCGCCGTGACCACCAACGGCAAGGACAACATGCGCGCCATGTACGCGCTCACCTCCGTCTTCGGCAGCCCGCCATATGATCCCGCCGGGGCCGCCTTCGGCTACGAGACGGCGGAACGGCTGATGCTGGCCGACTTCGGCAATGTGACCATGCGCGAACACCCGGCCCATATGCGGATCACCGACCCGGAGGATGTGTTCCTGGCGCTGACATCGTACCCGCCGGGGGACAGGGCGAGCGACGAGGAGCTTGCGGCGTTTCGGGCGGCGATCGAGGAGGCGTTCCAGGTGGGTGGCGGCGTGCTGGAGGTGGGCAAGGAGACGGGGTTGTTTGTGAGCCGGAAGGCGGGGTGATCGCGCTGCTGAGTGGGACGGTGGCAGATCGGGCATCGTATTCCGACCGGCAGAGAGCGTTTCCTCCCACGCATACCTTGCCGTGAAGCCACACTCCCTCCTCCCCTCATTCCTGTGCCTGTCACAGGAATCCAGCCCGCCCAAGTCCTTGGGCAGAAAAGACTTTCTTCCTTTCGACAACCAATCGAGCATAGTGACTTTCACTCCCCATCCAAGAGTCCTTTCGGCTTGCAGACGCAAGCCGGCTAGATTCCTGTGACAGGCACAGGAATGAGGGAGGTTGGGGTTGTCCTCGCGCCTCAAACGCGAACCCATCGCATTGTGAGACACCCTCCCGAAAGCAACGATCCCCGCCAACCTGCGACCCCATAGCACATTGCTACACACTACCTATGGCCGAATATGCACGAAGAAGATAACACCCATAGATTTTAGCCAACACAGCTGAAAACGCCGGTGGAACAAGACAGACCCTGATGCTCAGATATGTGATACGCGGCATCCTCTACCTCCCGCTGTTCCTCCTGACCTGGGGATTCAGCTTTCTGATCGCCCTCATCATCGCGGTCGCAATCCTGTCCGTCTTCGGCCCCTTCATGATCTTTTATGTACTGTTCTCCTGGTGGAAGATCTTCATTATCTTGCTGCTCGTATCCGGCGTCGCCGTCACAGTCGCCCTCCTCATCACCAGGGCTCAGCACCGGCAGATAGAAACGAACCGCCCGCGGCTGGCAGTCCCTCGCCCGTATAGAGATGCGGTGCGCGAGCAAGAGCCGAGATCACCCCTGCTCGATTACCTCGTCCGCCGCTGATGCCGGGACGTAAAAAGGCGGGCGCCGTCGCACCCGCCTCCCAGCATCAAAACTGCGCCACGCCGCCATCCACGAACAGCTCGATCCCGGTAATGTAGCTGCTGTCCTCGGACGCCAGGAAAACCGCAGCCTTCGCCATATCGTCGGCCGTGCCCATGCGGCCGAGCGGCACATTGGCCTTCATCATGTCGCGAATGTTCTGGTCGGCGAGCGTCGAGAGGCCTGGTGTTTCGGTATGGCCGGGGCTCAGCACGTTGATGCGGATATCGCGGCCCTTGAGATCGACGATCCAGCCGCGGGCGAAGGAGCGGATCGCGGCCTTGGTGGCATCATAGACCGAGAAGGCCGGGAAGCCCTTGATCGAGGCGATCGAGCCGGTGAAGATGACGGACGATCCCGCAGACAGGAGCGGCAGCGCCTTCTGCACGGCAAAGAGCAGGCCGCGCACATTGGTATTGAATGTCTTGTCGAAATGCTCCTCGGTAATCTCGCCGAACGGGCCGAACTCGTAGAAACCGGCATTGGCAAAGAGCACGTCGATACGGCCGGCCTTCTGCCTGACGATCTCATAGACGCGGTCGATATCCGCAAGGCTTGCGGCATCGGCCTGGATGGCGGTGACATCGCCGCCGATTTCGGCGACCGCCTTGTCGAGCTCGCTCTGTCGCCGGCCAGTGATGAACACCTTGGCGCCTTCTTCCACGAAGCGTTTTGCAATACCGAGACCGATGCCCGCGCTGCCGCCGGTGATGACGGCGACCTTGTTTTCCAGCTTCCTGCTCATGTTTCCATTCCTTCTGCACAGCGCCGGTTTCTGTCGGCGCCCGTTGAACACGAGGCAGAAATTATGGGCTTTGCTGCAGGCGAAGTAGAAAGGCGGCGCGACTAGGACTTATTCCTATCAGGAATGGGCATTGAGCATCAGGCAGCGCCAAGCTTTTCCTCGACAAAGGCCACGAAGGCGCGCGCCTTGGCGCTGACGCCACGCCCGGCCGGAAAGGCCGCCCAGAGATCGAGCGGCGCAAGGCTCCAGTCCGAAAGCAGCAGGGTGACACGGCCATCGGCAAGCTCGGGCGCAAACATCCATTCGGAGGCCACCGCAAGGCCGATGCCCGAGAGAACCGCCGAGCGCACGCCCTCCGCTGCCGAGAGGCGCAAACGTCCCCGCATGGTGACCGGCACGTCAACGCCATCCCTCCGGAAGACCCAGCTATCGCGGCCGAAGCCCTTGGCATAGACGACACTCTGATGCTGGCCGAGTTCGGCCGGATGGGCGGGCGCACCATGCGTGGCGATATAGGCCGGCGAGGCTACGACGATGCGCGGCGACTGGCCGATCTTGCGCACTGTCAGTGCAGAATCCGGCAGATTGCCCATTCTGAGGGCGATATCGATGCCCTCCTCGATCAGATCGATGCGCTCGTCATCAAGCACGACTTCCATCTCGATATCGGGATGGCGCGCAAGGAACGCGCCGAGATGCGGGATGATGTGCAGGCTGGCAAAGGCCGGCGCCGCACTGACGCGCAGCCGCCCGGACAGGCTGGCGCCGGCGCCGCGCGCCGCATGTTCCGCCTCGTCCGCCTCCTCGATCGCCCGCTTGGCCCGCTCGTAATAGCTCTCCCCGGCTTCGGTGGGCGTGAGGCCGCGGGTGGAGCGCAGCAGCAGCTGGATGCCGAGATGGGATTCCAGCTGGGCGATGGTCTTGGAGATGGCGGGTTGGCCCAGATGCAGCTGGCGGGCGGCCTCGGAGAAGGAACCGGTTTCGACCACGCGGACGAAGGTTTCCATGGCGGCGAGTCTGTCCAATGCTGGGCTCCTTGCGCAGGTGGGTGCGGGTGGGTGAGGTTTAGCATGGTGGGATGAAAGTTGATATTCCCTGGGGGAATGGAAATGGTAGTCTATCCATATTGAAGCGTCCCCGCGGCACAACCTCCACGGCCGTCAGCACGAAGCCGCCAAGACTTCACCCCGACAACCATCCCTACCCTACCCATGTGCCAAACCCCAGGAGGTTCGCCCATGGCTACCGTCGTCTCGATCTGCAATCTCGCCCTTTCCAATATCGGCAAGGACAATATCAACGATCTCACCGAAAAGAGCGCGGAGGCGCGCGCCTGCAATCAGTTCTATGCGCAGACCCGCGATGTGCTGCTGCAATCCTTCCCCTGGGCAGTGGCGAGCAAGACGGTGGCGCTGGGCGCGCTCGACAATGACAAGCCGGGTGTATGGCGCCACTCCTATGCGCGGCCGGCCGATTGCCTGCAGATTCGCTGGATCAGGCAGCGTTATGCCGCTGACGCTTCCGTTCCGCCCGAGACGCTGAACCCTGAACTCGACGAGGCCGGGCGCGAGATGCAATATCCTTACGCGCTGGAAGGCGACCGGCTCTATTGCGATCTGTCGCCAGCGCTCTTGCGCTATACCGGCCGGCTCACCGACCCGACGAAATATTCGCCGCTCTTCATCGAGGCGCTCTCCTGGCATCTTGCCGTGCGCCTTGCCATGCCGCTGACGCGCGATCCGAAGATCCGCGCCGATGCGATGGCGCTCGCCCAGAGCACGCAGGCAGCCGCCGAGCAGGCCGAGGCCAATCAGGTCAGGCACTCGACCGAGAGTTTCGTGAGCGAGCTGATCGCGGTGCGCGCTCATGGCTGATTTCCGCGCCTACCAGCCCTCGTTTACCGGCGGCGAACTTTCGCCCGCCCTCGGTGCCCGCGTCGATCTCGCCAAATACCAGAGTGGCTTGCGCACGGCGCTGAATGTCTTCGTGCATCCGCATGGCGGCGTCTCCAACCGCGCCGGGCTGCAATTCATCAGCGAGGTGAAAGACAGCGCCAAACGGGCGCGGCTGATCCGCTTCCAGTTCAATACCGAGCAGACCTACATCCTCGAATTCGGCGATCTCTATATCCGCATCTTCCGCGATGGCGGGCTGGTGCTGTCGGGCGCGGCCCCTTACGTGGTCGTCAGCCCCTATACGGCCGCACAGGTGCAGGATCTCGTCTTCGTGCAGGAAGCCGATGTGCTCTACCTCTGCCATGTCGATCATCCCGTGCGCAAACTCGGGCGTCTGGCCGACAATAACTGGACGCTGACGACAGTGGATTTCAAGCCGCTGATCAACCCGCCGGCCGGAACGCCTGTCGTCACCAAGCCCGGCGACACCGCCGGCAAGACCGGCTATGTGGCGACGACCTATCGCTACCGTGTCTCCGCCGTTGCCGAAAGCGGCGAGGAAAGCCTGCCCTCCAATGCCGGCTCCGTGGTCAACGACCTCGCCATCCAGGGCGGCATCAACCGCGTGACCTGGACAGCGGTGACGGGCGCTGCGCGCTATATCGTCTACCGCGACGATAACGGCATCTACGGCTATGTCGGCGGCACGACGGGCCTGACCTTCGACGACGAGAACATCACGCCCGATCTTTCCGACACGCCGCAGGCGGGCCGCAACCCTTTCAATGCGGCGGGCAATTATCCACGCTGCGTGACCTTCATCGAGCAGCGCCTCGCCTTTGCCGCGACGCTGAACGATCCCCAGGCCGTCTGGCTCAGCCAATCCGCCAACTATGAGAATTTCGGCGTCTCCTCACCGGCCAAGGCGAGCGATGCCGTGACCTTCCGCATCCGCGCCCGGCAGGTCAACGAAATCCGCTCGATGATCTCGGTGCGCGGCCTGCTGCTGCTCACGTCAGGCTCGGAATGGATCGTCACCGGCGGCTCGGCGGCCGATGCCATCTCGCCTTCCGCCATCAAGCTCGACAATCAGGGCTATCGCGGGGCCGCCCGCGTGCAGCCGATCGTCGTCGGCAATACCGTGCTCTTTGCCCAGCGGCTCGGCGGCGTGGTGCGCGATTTCTCCTATGACTATACGCAGGACAGCTATGTGGGGAAGGATCTGACGATCCTTGCCCGCCACCTCTTTAAAGGGCGCGAGATCTCGGCCTGGGACTATGCGCAGGCGCCCGATTCCGTCGTCTGGGTGGTGCTCGATGACGGCGCGCTGGTCTCGCTGACCTACATGAAGGAGCAGGATGTCTGGGCCTGGACGCGCCATGAAAGCGGTGCGGATGCCAGCTTCGAGGATGTGACCGTGATCGAGGAAGATGGCGAGGACGTTCCCTATTTCATCGTGCGGCGCACGATCGACGGGGTGCAAAAGCGCTATATCGAGCGCCTGCACAGCCGCGCTTTCGACGATGTGCAGGATGCCTTCTTCGTGGATTGCGGGCTCACCTATTCCGGCCCGCCGGCCACGGTGCTGAACGGGCTTTCCCATCTCGAAGGGCAGACGCTGGTGGCGCTTGCCGATGGCAATGTGGTGCGCAACCTCACCGTCACTGACGGAAGCGTGCACCTGCAGAATGCGGCCTCGAAAATCCATATCGGACTGCCGGTGACGGCGGCGATAGAGACGCTGGATCTCGATGTCGGCCAGGTACAGGGCCTCGGCACCGTGCAGGGCCGCTCGAAATCCGTCTCCGAAGTGACCTTCCGGGTGGAGAATACGCGCGGCATCTTCACCGGGCCGGAGGATGGTGAGCGGGACAGCGGAACGCTGGTGGAATACAAGCAGCGCCGCAACGAGAACTGGGATGAGGCGATCAGCCTCTATACCGGCGATCTCACCATCACCCCCTATTGGGACTGGAACACCAGCGGCGCCATGTGGGTGAAGCAGTTCGACCCGCTGCCGATGACCATTCTCTCGATCATGCCGGATGTCACCCTTGGCCGCTGAAATCAGCATTATCCCGGCGCGGCCGGAGCATATCAGGGAAATCGCAGGGCGCATGCGCGCGGCCGACCGCGCGGAGGTCTTTGCCGCCTCCGGCCGATCGCCGCTCTCCGCACTCTCCTTCTCCTACCGCCACTCCTCCGAAGTCTGGACCGCCCTCTTCGATGGCCGTCCCCAGGTGATGTGGGGTGTCGGTGATATCAGCATCCTCACCGGCGTCGGCGCGCCCTGGCTGCTCGGCACCGACGCGGTGGAAAGGAATTTCCGCGGCTTCCTGCGGATTTCGCGCGATTGGCCGGCTCAACTGTTGGGCCGCTATCGCTTGCTCAGAAACCTCGTGGATGCGCGCAACACGATCTCCATCCGCTGGCTCGAATGGCTGGGCTTCCGGCTGTTTGACCCCGTGGAGATCAACGGCCAGCCATTCCACCTGTTCGAAATGGGAGACGCGGATGTGTGATCTCGGTCTGGCACTGACATTGGGCTCGACGCTGCTGGGCGCGGCCGGCCAGGTGCAGCAGGCGAAGGCGACGGCCGAAGCCAACAAATACAATGCCCAGGTCGCCGAAATGAATGCCGAGATCGCCGACAAGCAGGCGAAGGACGCGATCGACCGTGGCAAGCAGGAAGAGCAGCAGAAGCGCCTGCAGACGGCGCAGCTCGAGGGCCGCCAGAAAGCCGCGATCGCCGCAAATGGCATCGACCTCTCCTTCGGCTCGCCGCTCGATACGATCGTCGACACCGCCAAGATGGGCGAGATCGATGCGCTGAACGTACGCACCAACGCCTATCGCGAAGCCTATGGCTACAAGGTGCAGGGCACCAACCAGCTGGCCAGCGCCAAGCTCGACCGCATGCGCGCCGATGCCGCCGTGAAGGGCGGCTATCTCGAAGCCTTCGGCACGGTGCTCGGTGGCACGGGCAAAGTCTACTCGCAGGGAAAGGCCCTGGGTTATTTCTAAGCAATTCCAGCAAAAGTGTGCCGCGGTTTTGCGTCCGGAATTGCGGAAAAAAGAAGTGAGGTGATGCATGCCGACTGTTCCGACTTATCAGGATACGCAACAGCACGTCGCGCTCCGCCCCGAATATACCGAGGGCCTCACCGTGCAGGCCGATGCAGAGGCTTTCGGCTCCGCGATCGGCAAGGGCATGCAGGGGCTCGCCACCGGCATGGGCACGCTGGGCGACGCCGTGGTCGAGGTGGAAAAGCTCGACAATGCCAATTCCGCCAAGGATGCGCAGACGAAGCTCAACGACTGGCAGCGCGACGGGCTTTACGGCAAGAGCGGCTTCCTGACGCTGACCGGCCGCGCCGCCGTGGAAGGCCGCGCTGCCTTCGAAAAGCTGGCCGAGCAGAAGCGCGCCGAATTCGGCAAGGGCCTGACGCCGGGCGCCGCCCGCACCTATGAAGAGACCAGCCGCGCCAGCATGAACACGCTGCTGGACAGCACGATCCGCCACACATTCGACCAGCGCAAGGCATGGTTTGCCGAGACCTCGGCCAACAGCATCAAATCCGCCAGCGCCAATGCCGTCGCCGTCTACAACGATCCGGCCAAGGTGGATGCCGAGATCGGCAAGGGTGTGGCCGAAATCGAGCATCAGGGCCACATGCAGGGCTGGACCAAGGAAAGGCTCGACCAGGAACGCGCCCGGTTCGTCTCCGACACCACGAAGAACGTCGCGCTGCGCATGGCCAATGACAGCGCCATCAAGGCCGAAGAATATGTGAAAGCCGCTCCCGGCCTGCTGCCCGCCACCAGGACCGAGCTGCTGAAGACGTTCTCTCCCGTGGTGATGGACGAAAAGGCCCGGCATAACAGCAGCGATATCATTGCCGGCCGGCTGCCGACCTATACCGGTGCGCCCGACGCCGGCGCCGGCTCCTCGCCCGCAGCGCCCGCCGCAAGCGCCGATGCCGGCACGGGTGGCCAGCCGCAGACCGGCAGCCCCGAAACGGAGAGCGCCGACAAAGGAACCGGGAAAGTCCGCACGCTTGGCGCGCGGCCTTCGGCGGGCAAGACCGCAGCCCCACAAACCGCCCGCTCACAAACCACCGGCCCGCAGGTATCCGCCGCTCAGACCCCGCCGCGCCAGCCGAGCGGCCCTGAGGATTTCCGCACCGTCGCCGCCACGCTCGCCTTCCCCGGCAAGGCGAAGGACGATCTGGCGCTCGCAGGCTTCGTGAAGAATGCCGCCGGCACCACGGTCGACCCCTCGCTGAGGGGCTGGCTGAGCGATGTCACCGGCGCCCTCCTCGGCACCGCCGCAGCGCCCGCCAATCTCGTTGGAAGCGCTGCGGCCGATGCCACAAGCTTCCGCCATTTCGGCCTGCCGACGCAGACACCCCGCCCCGGCGACATCGTCGTGCTCGGCCCGGCGCAAAGGAAAGTTGTCGGAAGCAGCGGCGGCACCGACAAGGGCCGCATCGGCTTCTTCCGCGGCTACGATGCCGACGGCAACGTCCTCGTGCTCGGCCCCGATCCGAAACGTGCCGGCGATACCGCGCTGACCGCCCACGCCGCAAACGAGGTCGTCAGCTTCCGCACATCCGGCACCGTCGACGAGAAGACCACGACCCTGCCGAACTACAATCCCGAGGGCCTGCGCCGGATCGAAGAGAGCCTGAACAGCATCACCGACCCGGCGCTGCGTGCCGCCACGGAAGCGCAGCTCAACGGCTATACCGTCTCGCTGAAGAAGTCGCTCGACGCCCAGCGCGTGCAGGTGCAGGAATGGGCCAATAACCAGGTCATATCAGACCCGACCTTCGACCCGACGAAACTGCCCGTCCACCTGCGCCAGGCCATCGGCCCGACGGGCATGGGCACGCTCATCGACTACAAGGAAAAAGTCCGCGCCTACGGCCAGCCGGCGACCGATACGCAGACGCTCTACGACCTGCAGACCGAGTTCGCCCGCGATCCGGCTGCCTTCTCGCAGATCGATCTCCTCCAATACCGCCCCAAGCTCGCAGACAAGGATTGGGAAAAGGTCACCGGCTGGCGACAGACGGCACTCACGGACCTGCGCAAGGCGCGGCTCGAAAGCCTGGATATCAACACCGCCTATGAACTCTCGAAGCCCCAACTCGAAACGCTCGGCCTCCTCACCCAGGACGGCGGCTATGCCACTTCCGACACTGTGCCGCGCCGCGTCGCTCAGTTCCGGTCGGCACTCCTCGATCAGATGGATGAGTTCAAGGACAAGAACGACGGCCAGAACCCGACGCAAAGCGATATCCAGAAAATGATCGACCGCCTGCTGTTCCCGATCGTCATCAGCACGCCGGACTCTTTCTTCAGCAGCGCGGCTCCTTCAAAGAGCTACGGCTACCTCTATCAGGCCAACTCGCTTACCGACGATCAGAGTTATGATATCGCCGTGCAATATGAAGATGTTCCGCGCAATCTCAGGATGGAATTTGACGCCGAACTGACGAAGAGGAACGGCAAGAAGCCAACGCATGATGAAATCGCCAACGCATATGAACTGTTCATGCTCAATCGCTGACGTCTTGCATTGGTGAAGACCAGACATCTCTGACTCGCAAGAAGACGTGGCTACCCCTTACTTCCCGCCTGATGCCTCCATGAACTTTGTCTTCAACCTTCCCACCTCCTCCGCCGTCCATCCCGGCGGGTCCGTCACCGCAAGCCACGCATCGATATAATGCTGCGGCGCGTAGACATGGCCGTAGCCCATCGGCGAGGTCGTGGCGATCATCGCGTCGAAGCCGAGTTGGAGGGCCGTAACGATGGGGTACCAGCGGAAGTCGGGCGAGACGTCGGGGCCTCGTTTGCCTTGCATCCACTGCGGTTCGCGGTAGAGCGCCCGCCAGTCGAAGAAGGTTACGGGGTCGCTTGCATATTGCAGGAAGACGATGCGCACCGGGCTCCAGGGTCTGTCCGGCTGATTGGCCGAGGTCTGCTGGTTGGCGAAGCGGATCATGCTGCTGTCGCGGAATTCCGGCAGCCAGGCAGGTGAGCCGGGGTTGCGGTGTGCCGTGACATAGTTCCAGGTGGCGCTGGCGAAGGGCGGCCCGCTCCAGAGCGCACCCTGGAAGGGATCAGCGAACACATCGTAGAGATTGACCGAGAGCTGCGAGTTCAGCGCGCCGAGGCTGAGGCCGTGCAGATAGAGTTTCGGGCGGTGGTCGCGCGGCAGCGTGTTCCAATAGCTGTAGATTTCGTTGAACAGCGCACGCGCCGTATCCGATCCATATTCGGGCTCCACCATCAGCGAGAGCCAGCTGCTGAGATAGGAATATTGCACCGCCACCTCAGCCACATCGCCGCGCAGCAGATATTCCAGGGGATTCATCGCCTCCGGATCGATCCAGCCGGTGCCTGTGGGCACGATGACGACGAGGTTCGCGCGCTCGAAGGCGCCCTGGCGCTTGAGTTCGGCAAGCGCCAGCCTGGCGCGCGCCTCGGCATCATCGGCGCTGTTGAGGCCGACATAGACGCGGATCGGCTGTTGCGCCTTCGCCTGCAGGAAAGCGCCGATCTCCTCCGCGGTCGGGCCTGATGTGACGAAATGGCGGCCCTGCCGGCCGAGCTCGTCCCAGTTGACCAGCGAGGCGGCACTGCCCGTGCGGCCAGGATCTGCGGGCATTGGGGTATCGTCGTCTATCAACGCATCGGCCTCCCGGAAGGAGGAATCGACCAGGCGCAGCGCCAGATGGAAGAGCAGCCCATCGGCAATGGTCCAGAACACGAAGAGCGACAGGACCGTTCCGGCAACGGCGGCGAGCCGGCGCGGAATATAGCGGCTGGCCCTGACATAGCTTGCAAGCACCGTCAGCCGGAACAGCCGGCCGATCGCGAGAAGCAGTATGAAGACGATAGCCGCCACCAGCACCAGGAACAGCGGCTCCACCGTGGCGACGGGCGGAAGCTGCATCAGCGCCCGCACGGAATTCTGCCCTGATGATGATTGCCAGACGAAGAGAGCGGCAATCACGATACCGGTGATGCACGCCGCAATGCGAATGGCCCGCCCGGCGGCAAGCCGGATCGGCGGTATCTCGAGATAGATCCAGAGCCATTGCAGCAAGGCGCCAAAGGCATAGCCGGCGGCAGCACAGGTGCCCGAAAGCGCCCCCTGCACGAACCAGGCGCGCGGCATGAGGCTCGGCGTCAGCGACAGGCAGAAGCCGATAAGCGCGAAGACGAGGCCGGGATCGGAAAGCGGCCTGACGAAAGCTATCATGGACTGTCGCATGAACACCCTTCCAGCATGGCGAACGCTGCAGTCCCTGTTGTATGACAGGTCGCGCATACAATCCAGAAGCGGCGTGCCAGAAGCGATGTGAGCGCGAATTTCACGAAAGCTTCACCCCGCGCCGCTACGCCATGGTTTTCATCAGATCCCTGCGAGCCCCGCTATGACCGAGATCACCACCCGCCTGATCGCCGAGCCGACGGAGGCCGACCGCCTCGCAATCCTCAATCCGCTGCTTGCCTTCAACCTGATGAAAACGGGCAATGACAGGTACAAGCCGCTCGTCATCACGCTATCGGATGCATCAGGCCAGGTGCTGGGCGGGCTCTCCGCGAAATCCTATTACGACTGGCTCTTCGTGGACCTGCTCTTCGTGCCGGAGGCACTGCGCGGCCACGGCCACGGTTCAAGCCTGCTGCGCCAGGCAGAGGATTGGGCAAAGAACGAAACCTGCATCGGCATCTGGCTCGATACATTCACCTTCCAGGCGCCAGGCTTCTACGAGAAGCAGGGCTATACGATGTTCGGCGCGATCGACGATTACCCCAAGGGCCACAGCCGCAAATTCTTCCGCAAGTTGCTTTTGGTGGAGGAATAGAGCGGAGCGACGCCTGGCCCCGCATGACAGCCCGACAACCTTGCTGCGCCTAAGTATGGTGAACAGGCTGGATCGATTGGCAATGCAGGAGGCCTTGGGCATGACCACAGTTTACGTAAGACACAACGACGATGGAAAGATCGTCACGATCTTCGGGGCGGCGCAGCCGGATATGCCGGAGCTTGTTGCCCGCGACGATCAGGAGCCTGACATTGCCAGGTTCCTGCGCGATCCGCTCGGCCTCGAGGATGCCTTTCCGGCACTGCGCAAGTGGCAGCTCTGGCTGGCGGCGCTCGAGCTTGAGCCGCCGATCCTGAAGGCCGATGTGCTTTCTGCTGTCGATGGCATGGCGGCACTTTCGGCCCGCGACAGGGAAACGATCCGCATCATGATCGAGGATGCGCAGGACTATGCGCGCTCAGATCCCCGCATCGATCTTCTCGCCGTCGCCATGGGCATTCCGGCGGAGCAGATGGATACGCTCTGGCGATGGGCGGCGGAGTTTCAGCCGCATTGATCTGATCGCTGGGGCCGGCCAGTCCGCCGACCCCAGCAATTTTTCATTGCGGCAGCGGCTTGCCGGTCTGTTCGGCCATCATGTAGCTCGCATACCAGTCCGGCCAGTTCTCGTCATGCTTGCCGCCGTTGCGCTTTTCATGCTCGCCATGTGCCTCGGCCGCGCGTCTGAGGCCGGCGGCGAGATCCTTCGCCGTGCTGAAGGCGGCAAGGTCCGAGGTGATGCGGCCCGGCAGGCGGGCGGTGATTTCCTGCAGCAGCCAGCCGTTGCCGTCAGGGTCGCTGAAGGAGGCGAAGGAGCGGTAGCTGCCGCGCTCGGGATCGGGGCCTTTCACGCGGCGCCGGCCGAAGAGATAGGGCGCGTCGGGCCCGCTATAGACCTCGCCTTCGGGGTGGAAAGCCTCGCTCACCGTGGCACCGTTTTCCCGCAGTTCCTTGCGCGCCGCCTCGATATCCGAGACGATGAGATAGAGGCCCTGCGCCGAGCCGGGTGCGGCGGGCGTGACATTCTTCCCGAAGATGACGGATGCGTTCGATCCCGGCGGCGTGAACTGGATCACCCGGAAGTCGCTGCCATTGGAATAATCGGCATCCAGCCGCCAGCCGAGGCCGGCGTAAAACGCCTTGGCCCGGTCGACATCCGACACCGGCAGAACGATGATTTCCAGCTTCATCTCGGCGGTCCCGTTGCCGGGCATCATGCTTGCGTCGCTCATGATCTTCCCCCTTATCGTCACGACGATGATCGTGGTGACGATGATGACGGCGATGCGGCGATGCATCGCCTGCCCCACTCTACCACATCGCGGGCGGATGATCCCGTTCAGTCCTCCCGCTTCATCGCCCCGACGAAATCGACGCCTTGACGAAATCGATAAACGCGCGCAGCGGCGCCGGCACCAGCCGCCGGCCGGGATAATAGAGGAAGGGGCCGGGAAAACTTTCCCACCAGGGCTCCAGCACCGGCTCCAGCGCACCACTGGCAAAATAGGGTTTCAGCCAGTCCTCGAAGGTGAAAATGATGCCGGTTCCGGCAACGGCCGCCTCGACGGCGAGATCGGTACCGCCGCCATTCTGCACGATCAGCGGACTTGGCGGATCGACCCTCACCACCTCCCCGTCCCGCTCGAATTCCCAGACCGGAATGGCGCGGCCGGCAAAGCGCCCGCGAATGCAGGCATGCTCCAGAAGATCGCGCGGATGCTGCGGCCGCCCGCGCTCCGCCAGATAGGCTCGGGACGCCGCCGCCGCATAGCGCTGGATGCGCGGGCCGATCGGCACCGCGATCATGTCCTGCTCCAGCCGCTCGTCGTAACGGATGCCGGCATCACAGCCGGCAGCGATGATATCGACGAAACTCTCCTCAGTGACGATTTCGAGCCTGATGTCAGGATAGGCCTTGAGAAAGGCCGGGAGGATGCCGGGCAGCACCAGGCGCGCGGCACTGACGGGCACATTGAGCTTCAGCGTGCCCGCCGGCCGGTCGCGAAATCCCTTGACGAAATCGAAGGCGGCATCGATCTCGCTGAAGGCCGGCGCCAGCCGCTCCATCAGCCCGCGCCCGGCCTCTGTCGGCACCACGCTACGTGTCGTGCGGTTCAAGAGGCGCACGCCGAGCTCCGCTTCCAGCCGGCGCACCGCTTCGCTGAGCGCCGAAGAGCTCATATGCCCCGCTCGCTCCGCCTCACGAAAACCGCCGGCCCTGGCCACGGCCAGGAAAGCGCTGACATCGCTGATATCGGGTGCGCCCTGCTTCATCTCGTCGCCCTCGCTTATTGTCCCTCTGGCAGGACAACCTGTCCGGATTATAGCCAATTGTCGCGGCAATGTTACAGGCCTATCTCCCTGTTGCGTTCAACTGGAGATGCGATTTCATGTCTACCGTCGAAAAATCAGGAACATTCAAGCTCGGCGACCGCAAGGTCAAGCGCCTCGGCTACGGCGCCATGCAGCTTGCCGGCAAGGGCGTGTTCGGCCCGCCGCGCGATCGCGCCGAGGCAATCGCCGTGCTGCGCGAGGCGATCGAAAGCAGCGTCGACCATATCGATACCAGTGATTTCTATGGCCCCTTCGTCACCAACGAAATCATCAGGGAAGCGCTGCACCCCTATCCCGATGATCTCGTCATCGTCACCAAGGTGGGCGCGCTGCGCGGCTCGGATGCCTCCTGGAGGCCCGCCTTCTCCAAGGAAGAACTGACGGCGGCAATCCACAGCAACCTGAAAAACCTCGGCCTCGACGTGATCGAGGTGGTGAACCTGCGCGCCATGTTCGATGTGCACGGACCCGCCGAAGGCTCGCTCGAAGCGCCGCTCACGGTGCTGGCGGAACTGCAGCAGAAGGGCTTGATCAAACATATCGGCCTTTCCAACGCCACGGCAAAGCAGGTGGATGACGGCCGCAAGATCACCGACATCGTCTGCGTGCAGAACCAGTATAATCTCGCCAACCGCAGCGACGACGCGCTGATAGACAAGCTCGCCGCCGAAGGCACCGCCTACGTGCCCTTCTTTCCCCTCGGCGGCTTCTCGCCCCTGCAATCCTCCACGCTCTCGGATGTCGCCGCCCGCCTCGGCGCCACGCCGCTGCAGGTGGCGCTTGCCTGGCTCCTGAAACGCGCCCCGAACATCCTGCTCATCCCCGGCACGTCCTCGCGTGGCCACCTGCGCGAGAACCTCGCGGTGGCCGATATCGAGCTGCCCAGCGATGTGATGACGCAGCTGGACGGCATTGCCGCTGCGTGAGCGACCTGACTCTACGATAGGGCTGCGGCCCTATCATCCCCTCATACCGAGCCGCAGCATGAAGAAGCCGCCGCCGATCAGCGTGGCGACAAGGCCGGTCGGAAGCTGGCGCGGAACGAGCGCGACGCGGCCGATCAGATCGGCAAAGCCCATCGTGGCAGCGCCGATCATCGCGGCGAGCAGCAGGGTCTGCGCCGCCGAACGGGCGCCGAGCGAGCGCGCCAGATGCGGCGCCAGCAGGCCGACGAAGGTCAGC
This sequence comes from Hyphomicrobiales bacterium, assembly GCA_900471925.1. Classification (GTDB taxonomy): domain Bacteria; phylum Pseudomonadota; class Alphaproteobacteria; order Rhizobiales; family Rhizobiaceae; genus Rhizobium. Next base: position 11,619 of record UCGV01000046.1, on the reverse strand, counting down.
GGCCCGGTCACCAGCACGGAAGCTCCGATCAACAACGAGGCGTAAAGCAGCAGCAGGCCGCGCGAGAGCGCCAGCGGCACGCCGAGCGATGTGGCGGCATCACCGCCCAGAGACAGAATATCGAGCCAGCGCAGCAGCAGCGGCAGGAGCAGCGCCGCGATCGCCACAAGTGCTGTGGCCAGTGCTGCATCGAGCGGCGTCGCCATATAGGTGGAGCCGTTCAGCCAGCCGATCAGCGCCAGCATTTTCGGGTCGCCGGTTCCCATGAGCACCGAGATGATCGCGCTGAAGATCGTCGCAATCGAGATGCCGATCATCAGCAGCCTGTCAGGCGCAAAGGCGTGCCGGAAGCCCGACGCCAGCAGCCCGGCCAGAACGAGGCCGGCGCCCGCGCCCGCCGCAAGCATCAGCATCCAGCGCGGAGCGGCGGGAAAGAGCACGATCGCCAGGATCATTGCCAGTGCGGAACCGGAACTGATGCCGAGGGTCTCCGGGCTCGCCAGCGGATTGGCGAGCAGCCGCTGCACGATGACACCGGCAATGGCAAGCAGCGCGCCGCCGGCAACCGCTACCACCAGCCGCGGCCCGCGCCAGAACAGCGTGGCATCGAGGCTCGACAGGCCGAAATTCCAGCCCGAAAGCCCCCGGCCGACGAAGAGCGAAAGGGCAAGCAGTGCAAGGGCTGCAAGCAGGAGCCACAGCGTCGCGCCGAGCGAAAGCCCAGATGGACTGGAGAAGGATGGCACAAGCTCCGGCACCGTTCCCCTCTGGCGAACCCGCTGCGTATACCAGAAGAGCAAAGGCGCGCCGATGATCGCGATCGAGGCCCCGGCCGGAATCTCGGCAAGCAGCGGCAAAACCTGAAAGATCTGGTCGGCAAGCCAGAGTAGCAGTGCCCCGAGAATGGGCGAAAGCAGCAGCTGCCACTTGATCTGGTGCAGCCCCGCCCGCCGCACGATTTCAGGCGCGCAGAGCCCGACGAAGCCGATAATGCCGACGGCGCTGACCGAAGAGGCCGCCAGCCACACGGCGAGCACGATGGCGACAAGCCGCATCCTCGCGGGCGAAAGCCCGAGCGAAACCGCCGCATCATCCGAAAGCGAGAGCACCGAAAGCGGCCGGATCAGGAGCAGGCTGACGGCCCCAGCGATGAAAAACTGCGGCAGCAGATACTGCACCGCAGACCAGTCCTGCGTCGCCAGCGAGCCGCTGCCCCAGATGAAAAGCCGCACCAGCCCGCCATGAAACAGGATCAGCACCGTGTTCAGCGCCCCGGCATAGAGGTTGACGATCAGCCCAGCCATCAGCACCGCCTCGGCGGAAAGCTGCCTCCGCCAGGCAAGGGCAAGCGTTGCCAGCGCCGCGAGCAGCCCGCCACCGAGCGCGATCACCAGCCGGTGTCCTTCGGCAAAGGCCGGCGTCGCAACCGTCATGAAGGACAGCGCCACGAAGGCCCCGGCAGAGACACCGAGCGTCGAAGGTTCGGCAACGGGGTTGCGCAGCGCCGCCTGCAGAAGCACGGCCGAAAGCGAGAGCCCCGCCCCGGTCAAAAGCGCCGTGCAGACACGCGGCAACAGGCTGTAATGCACCAGCAGTTCGGAAATATCGGCAACATCGGGATGCGCGAGCGCCCGCCCCCAGGCCGATGGCGGCAGCAGCGACCAGAGGGAATGCAGCGTCAGCAGCAGGCAGAACGCCGTAAGCGCGGCAAGGATCATGAGGATGCGGCTGCTCGAGCCCGCGATCCTGTTGCGCATCTCCATCATGGCGCGCTCGCTTCCGCCGTTAGCAGGTGGCAAAGCCTGATGGCAGCCGGCAATGCGCCATCCTCGAGCACGGCCGGCAGCGCGGTCACGCGCTTTTCGCGCACCGCGGGCAGCGCCTGCCAGAAGATGCCGACGGCGCTGTTCTCGGGCACGGCATTGTTGCCGCCATTGGCGAGAAGCAGGATCGCGGCATCGGGAACCCGCGCCAGCCGCTCGACGCCGATAATGGAGCGGCCGTTTGCGCCGTCCATGCCGGCAAGCGCATTGGCAAGGCCAAGATCGGCAAGCACCCGGCCGAGCAGCGTATCCTGCCCGTAAACGGTCAGATGCCGGTCGTCGGCAAAGCTTCCGATCAGCACCGTTCCCTGGCGCAAGGCCGAAAGCGCCGGGTGCGCAGCCGCCAATGCCGCATCGTAACGTGCCGACAATGCCGCGCCGGCGCCCGTAAGATGAAGCCGGTCCGCAAGCGCGCTGGTCCCTGCCCGCGCGGCGCCGAGCGGATCGTCACCGCTGCCCGAGAGATCGATGATCGCGGTCTCGGCAATGCGCGAAAACATCGGCGCCGCATAGGCAAGGTCGGGCGGAATGATGATGAGATCGGGATGCAGCTCGTCGAGGATTTCGAAGCTCGGCGTGTAGAGCAGACCGACATCGACAATATTGGCCGGAAGCGCCGGCTCGACGGTGGAAAGGTTGTAATATTCCGGCGATGGCAGGCCGACGACATCGGCGTCGAGCGACAGCGCCGTTGCCGTCAGCGGCCAGTCGAAGGTGACGATGCGCAGGCCGGCGCTCGCACGCGCCGGCCTTGCCGCGGCGGCAAGAAGAAGGGACGCCGCCAGCCTCAGGAAGTGGCGGCGTCCCTGGCGATCGGCCCCAGCCGTTACCACTTGACCTTCAGATCCGCCATGATGCTGCGCGGCTCGCCATACTGGCCGAAGAAATAGGTCGGCAACCGGTCGAAATATTTCCGGTCGAAGACGTTCTTGGCCGTGATGGTGAAATCCGCATGCTCGTTGATCTTGTAGCCGATCTGCGCGTCGAACACGGCATATCCGCCCTGCTTGGTCGTGCCGCGCTGGGTCTCGCTGACGATGCGCGCGCCGCCGCCGAGGCTGAAGCCCGCAAGCGCCTCGTTATCGAACGTATATTTGTTCCAGAGCTTGAACGTGTGGCGCGGCTCTTCCGGATCGAGATTGGCATCCTGATACTCGGTATAGAGATAGGTATAGCCGCCCATCACGCTCCAGTTCGGTGTCACCTCGCCGCTGACGGTCAGTTCGATACCACGGCTCTTGGCCTCCCCGGCCGCGATATAGGAGCCCGGCGGGTGCAGCGGATCGGGGTCGGAGATCGCCCGGTTCTTGTCGCGGATCTCGAAGGCGGCAAGTGTTGCCGAGAGGCCGCCATCGAAGAAATCGCCCTTGATGCCCACTTCATACTGCTCGCCGACGCGCGGCGGCAAGCCGCCGCTCGTGTAGCTCAGCTGCGTCTGCGGCGTGAAGATATCGGCATAGCTCGCATAGACGGAGAGATCGTCCGTCAGGTCGTAGACGATGCCGAGATAGGGCGAGAACTTGCCGTTGACGGAGGGATCGTCCACCCAGTCGCCGACAGTCGGGTACAGCGACTGGTTTTCACTGCGATACCAGCTGACGCGGCCGCCAAGCACGACCGTCAGCGGATCGGTGATGCTGAGGCGCGTCTGGCCGTAGATGCCCCATTGCTGCGAGCGCGTCTTGGTGCCGTAATCGAAGGGAATGTCGATATCGGGAATGGAATCCGTATCGAAGATATCGATCAGGCCACCGGGCGCATAGCCGCTGCGATTTTCAGCCGCGATATGCGAATAGTTGGCGCCGATGAGCAGCTTGTGCTCGCGGCCGAACAGCTCGTAGGAGCCGGTCAGGTTGGTGTCGAAGCCGAACCATTGCTGGCTGATCTCCTGCGATTGCAACGCGTAATCGGCAAGGTTGGTCGCGGGATCCACCAGATCGTCCATATAGGCATAGCGCGACGGGCCACCGAAATCGCGATAGGTCGCGGTCGTGTTCCAGACCCAGTCGTCATCGAAGCGATGGACGACATTGGCGTAGCCCTCGGCAATGTGATTGGTGCTGGAGTTCCACGGCGCGCCGAAGAAATCCGAACGCGAGACATCGAGGAAATCGCCGTTCGAATAAAGCGACTGGCCATAGTCGAAGGGCGCAAGCTTCTGCCGCTCATAGGCGCCCGACAGCGTCACCGTCGTATCGTCGGTCACGTCGAAGGCGACATTGCCATAGATGGTGCCGTGCCGCTCGTGGCCGTCGTCATAGAAGAAGTCGCGATCCTGCCCCGTTACGATTACCCGGCCGCGGGCGCTGCCATCGGTGTTCAGCGGGCCTGTAAGATCTACCGTGCCGCGATAGAAATCCCAGGAGCCGATCTGGGTGTCCGTCGTCAGCGAATAGGTGTCGGAAGCTGCGCGGCGCACGAAATTCGCCGTTCCCGCCGGGCCGCTGCCCGAACCCTGGAGGATGCCGGCTGGCCCCTTCAGAACCTCGACGCGATCGTAGATCGAGGAGTCGAACTGCGGCAGATACTGGATGCCGCCGGTGACCGGCATGCCGTCATATTGGGAATCCAGCGAAAAGCCGCGCGCATTGAAATAATAGGTGCCGTCACCATAATTGACGGCGGTAACACCTGGCGTCTGGCGCAGGATGGCATCGACCGAATTGAGGTTCTGGTCCTCGATCTGCTTGCGCGTGATGACGGTGACCGAATTCGGCACCTCGCGCACGGGAACGGCGATCTTGCCGGCCACCGTCACGGCCGTGGCATTATAGGAATTGCTCCCTTCCGTCGTGGCGCCCTCGGCACGCACGATGATCGGCTGAAGCGGGGTGGCGCCCGGCACATTGCTCGTCGAGGCCGTTTCGTTGGGCGAGGAGATGGTGACGCTCGCCGGGCCGGTGAAACGGTAGGTCAGCCCCGTACCGTCGAGCAGGCGGCCGAGCGCTGCCTGCGGGCCGAGCGTGCCGGAAGCGCCCTTGGTCTTGAGGCCGCTGGTGATGGCGCTGCTATAGAGCACCTGCACGCCGCTCGCCGCACCGAAGCGCGTCAGCGCGCTGTCGAGCGAGCCTGCCGGGATCGCATAGAAAACCGCCTGCTGTGCAGCCGCGGGAACCGCGTGGAGGGCAAGCGATACGAATGCCGCCGATGCCAGCAGATGCAGGACCAGCCGCCCGCGCCTGCCAAAATCCTGAATCCCCATCGAAGCGACTGTCCGCTGCCCCATCATCACGCCCCTATCATCACGACTTGCACATGCTGCCGCGACATAGTTGACCGCGGCTCTCATCTTCAAAGACGAAGCCGGAACGCGAACCCGAAATTTTTCCTGAGATTTTTTACTGGAGCAGCACGAGCCCGCCGACCATGCTGATCGGCTGCACCTGCAGCGTATCTTCCAGATGGGCGAGAATTTCTTCCGGACGATCGAGATGGAAGACGCCGGAGACGCGGCGCGAGCGCAGGCTCGGCCGGGCAATGACGACCTTGCCCTTGCGATGCCGGTTGAGATCACCCACCACATCGGCAAGCGGCCTGTTGCGGAAAATCAGCAGGCCCTTGCGCCAGGCCGCGGCGGTTTCGGCATCCGAAGTCACCTTCTCGCCCAGCCCCGCGGCCGAGTAGCTGATCCCCTCGCCGGTCGTCAGCTCCATTGCGCCACGACACTCCACAGTCAGGTCACCGTCGAGACAATCGACGATGATCTCGTCCGTGCCCTGCTGCACCGAAAACGAACCCGCGCCGGCACGTGACTGGCCGAGACCCGCCATGACGACGAAGGGTCGGCGATCGCCCTCCGCGATATCGAAGACGGCCGCCCCCGAACTCAGCGTCAGCGCGCGGGCCCGATCGGTGAAGCCGAGAGAAACCTGCGTATCGCCATCGAGCGTTGCGAGCGTCCCATCCGGCAGCCGCACGGATTTCTGCTCGCCGACATCGGTCGAATAATCGGCAAAGAGCGAACCGAGCGCCGGCAGATAGCCGAGTTGAGAGAGGCCAAGGCCGATGCCGGCCACCCCTGCCGCCATGCTGCCGGCGGCAAGAAAACCGCGACGGGTCATTCGCGCCCGCGATGCTGCTGCGGGAGCCGCCATGGCGGGCCCGAGCGAGCGCCACAGGCGGGTGGCCTCCACGAAAGCGCGGTCATGCTCGGGGCTCAGCGCGCGCCAGCGCAAGAGGTCTTCGGCATCGCCCTGCGTTGCCTTACCCGAGGTCATCAGGACGATCCAGGCTGTCGCTTCCCGTCTGAGAGCCTCAAAATCGTCACCCAAAAACCCGACCTCCACGACAGCAGGCGCTTCTCAGGCGCTCGCGTGTTCCATCTCTATAACCATCAACGATTGAGAATTGAAAACCCGAAAAGGTCAGCCCCGATTTAATTTCTCAAGCCGTTCCGAGCAGGTATCGAGCGCCTTGCGCAGATCCATTTCGACCGTACGCGTGGTGACGCCGAGTTCGCGGGCAATATCGGCATGGCGGCGCTGGTCGATGCGCACGGCGAGCAGGATCTTGCGCTGCCGTTCCGGCAGGCTATCGATGATGCGGGTGAGATGACGGATCTGATCCCGTTCCTCCAGCACCTCGGCAGGCGACGGATCTTCGTCGGCCACCTCGAGAATATCGGCTATATCATGGGATGTGAGCAAGGTTTTCCGGGTCCGGTGGTAATCGACCGAAAGCGACCGGGCGATGCGCAGGAGATAGGGAACCGGCGCCGCAAGCGCTGCCGCGCCGTTGCGCGCAAGCTTGATCCAGGCCTCCTGCGCCAGATCCTCGGCATCGGCAGCCGAGCCCGTGGCTTTCGTCAGGTAGCGCTTCATATCGCCTTCGCTGCGAAGAAACGCCGCCAGGAGGTCATGTTCGGAACTTTTCATAATCGTCCGGCACCGGTCACGGATGGAATGGCCAACCGTTAGAGCGGGCCGATATAGTTGACAATAGCAGTCATATTTTCAGCCCGGATTTCCGCCGCTCCTGTGGCAGTTGGGTGACAGATGCCGGACGCCTCCCGGTAGCTGTACCTTGTCGGCGACGAGATCGGCGCTGCGCCTGCCGGCATCCGCGACGATCCGGCCATCGGCCATCCGCACGATCCGGTCCGCCACATGGAAATAGCGGTCGTCATGGCTGACCACGATCAGCGTCTTGCCCTCCCTCTTCATCTCGGGCAGCAATTCCTCGTAGAAGACACGGCGAAAATCGGGGTCCTGATCGGCCGCCCATTCATCGGTGATGACGACGGGGCGGTGCTCCAGAAACACCTGCACGAGGGCGAGCCGCTTGCGCTGGCCGGTCGAAAGGTCCGTGGTCGTGAACCCCTCGCCCGCAAGCCCGACCTTGTGGGCAATGCCGAGGCGCTGCAGATGCGGCAGAGCCTCTTGCGGCCGCGCGGTTCCGGCCAGATCATCGAACAGGTAGTAATCGGAAAAGATCGTCGAGAAGAGCTGGCGGTACGCATCGCGCGTTTCAGATGTCACCGGTTCGCCATCGACCGCGAGCCGGCCCGTCTGCGGCGCATAGAGGCCGAGAAGCAGCTTGATCAGCGTCGTCTTGCCGGAGCCGTTGCCGCCGACGATGAAGATCAGTTCGCCGGCCTTGATCGTCAGGTCCACGGGGCCGAGCGTGAAGGGCGCGGCATCGCCTGTGGCGGGAAACGCATAGGTGACGCCGCTGAGTTCGATCGTACCGATCGAAGGCCGGGTGGCGCCAGTGTCAGCCGTCAGCGCAATGGCTGGCTCCTGCTGGTCCAGTTCGACAGAGAGCGCCGCGATACGGGCAAAGGAAATCCGCGCCTGCGCGAAGACCGGCAATGCGCTCGCAAGCTGCCCAACCGGCCCCTTCACATAGAGAAGAACGATGACGGCGCCGCTGATGGCGGCAGCATCGATGCCGAGCACCTGCCGCAGGGCAAGCAGCAGCCCCACCATGACGAAGAAGACGGCGGAAGCCGCAGCATCCGCGATCCAGTGCAGCCGCATCGCCTTGCTTTTCAGATTGGCGATCCGGTCTGCCGCCCCGGACAGCAGCTCGCCGAAGACGCGCGCCCGCCGCGGCCGGCTGATCTTCAGCTCCTTCGCCCCCTCGGTGATCGCCCGGTACTGCTTGTGCAGATCGTCCTGCGTGCCGCGCACCGCCTGATATTCCCGTATCCAGCTGCTGTGGGCGACGGCATTGATGACGGTACCGATGGCGAGCGAGACGATAGCGAGCAGGAAAACGACCGGCGATAGTGCAAACAGATAGGCAAGGCTGCCGATGACGATGGCGAGCGCAATCGCATAGGCGGAAAAATTGAAGGTGAAGGCCGAGACCGTATCGACATCGCCCGTCAGCACCGACATCAGGCGGTAGGACCGGTGCGCCTCCAGCGAGGCGATCGGCGCCCGCAGGATACGCGCCGCAATATCCTTGCGCAGAGCCGCGATGATCTTCTGGCCGACGAAACTGTTGACGGCGCCCGAGATGGCAGAACCGCCGACACTGAGGGCACAGAGGCCGGCGAACTGGAAAAACAGGCCAGGGCTGACGACTGCGCCCTCGTGCAGCCCGGCATTGATCGTGGCCAGCAGCCACGCCGTCGCCAGCCCGGCGACAATTCCGATCACCGTTGTCGAAAGCACGAGCAGCCAGAAGGGCTTGAGCAGCCACAAGGCTGTGCCGAGGAGCTTGTCCTGTTTCAATTGCATCTCCGAACGGTCCTGGTCCTAACACCAAGACGATGGGCGAGAGCGAAACCGAAAACAAATTCCGCAACTCTGAACTGCGCCCGTCCCAGATTGACGAATCGCGCCACCCTCGACATCCTCCATCTCAGGCGTGGCCTGCGCCCAACCTCCAGCGATCCTCCCCGGCAGGGTCTCTCAGATGGGAGGCAAAGGGACTTCAGTCTCGGGTCCATCAACCAAGGTTCGATCGTGCGGGCATGGTTGCCGGGGAACAGATGTCCGTGACGAAAGGCCAACGATGACCCGAAACGGAAATTTCAAGCGCCGCGTGCGCGCCCGTGCCGCAAAGACCGGCGAATCCTACACCGCAGCCCTCAGCCATATCCGCCAGCCGCAAATGGAAGCGCAGCCGAAACCGGACGAGCCGGCCGGCAAGGTGCTGCGCATCGCCGTCGCCCAGACCAGCGTCTGCCTCGACCCGCGCGATGCCGGGGCTTTCCGCTCCAATGGCGCCGAAATGCGCCGCCTCATGCGCGACGCGAGCGAGGCCGGCGCAAGGTTGATCCACTTCAGCGAGGGCACGCTCTGCTTTCCGAGCAAGCGCATCCTCTCCGAGATCGGCCCGCGGGAAATCGGCGCGGCCGACTGGAGCCGCTATCAATGGGAGGTGCTGCGCGAGGAGCTGGAGGAGATCCGCGCCTGCGCATCGGAGCTGAAAATCTGGACAGTCTTCGGCGCTCCCCACCGGCTGACCCCGCCGCACCGGCCGCATAACAGCCTCTATGTCATTTCCGACCGGGGCGAACTGGTGACGCGTTATGACGAGCGCCTGCTCTCCCACACCAAGATTTCCTTCATGTATTCGCCGGGCAAGATCCCCGTCACCTTCGAGGTGGATGGCATGCGCTTCGGCTGCGCGGCCGGGATAGAGTCACATTACCACGAGATCTTCACCGAATATGAGCGGCTGGATGTGGATTGCGTGCTCTTCTCGACCTCTGGCGAAACGCCGGCTGCCGCCCCGCCCTTTGCTGCCGAGGTGCTCGGCCACGCAGCCAGCAACACATTCTGGGTGAGCTACGCCGCCCATGCGCCGCAAAGCGTCGTCACGCCCTGCGGCATCGCCGGCCCGAAGGGCCAGTGGGCGGCGCGCTGCCCTGATGATGGCCTGGCGGGCATCGCAATTGCCGAAATCGCAACCGACCCGGCCAATCTTGCCCGCCCCTGGCGGCGCAATGCCCGTGGCGATCTATACCGGCCGCATCAAATCGAGGGTGATCCGCGAAGCGATAGCCGTAAAGCCTTCTGAAACAGAGAGGGCAGTACCGGAAAAAGGGTGCGGCGGCTTCCCCCCGCTGCACCTCGCCACTACCCGCCTACGTCTTTCGCAGGAATTGCAACACGCCACCAAATCCCTATCGTCAGGCGCGTAAGAGTGTCGCAGTTTGCCCCCATCAGCGGCACGTCTTCGCCCCTTGTTTTGTACATTTCGTTTCATCAGAACCGTTGCACATGTTGCGCGGCACGCTGTGGTCGCGCGCGGAGAATGACGTGGAGATTTTCAGGAACCCGGAGCCTGTCGAAGATCGCAGCCGTGAGGAGCGCCTGCGGGCGCTGATCCCCGGCGATATTTTCGAGGCTCGCGACGATGCCGGCAATCCGCTGACCTGCCTGGTGGAAGCGATCGAAGAGACCGAGATCTTCGCCCATGTCATCACCACCCAGGTCGCGCTGCGCTTTAACCGCAGGACAGGCGAAATCCTGCCCAATAATATGGGCTATGCCGGCGCCATCCTCTCCATCGAGCCGCTGCCGGCCTATACGCATAATACGCTCCTGAGCCTTGACCGCCGCTACCGGCTGGCGGAGCGAACCGCTGACAGCATAAGGCTGCGGCGCTCCGAAATCGACGCGCTGACCTCCATCCGCGCCCATTTCGAAACCCACCCGGTGTGAGCGCCAGGGCACGATTGATCAACTTCAACATCGGGGAAAGCGGCATGGAGGAGACAGACAACGCCCTCGTGCAGCTTTCCATCACCCCGCGCTTTGCCGGCGACCGGGCGCAGTTGAAGTACGCCATGGCGGCGCTTGCCCAGAAAAGGCCGTCCTCCGTCATCTGGATCGACACCGGCGGCGGCCGCGCCCTCATCCGCGCCGCCACCGAAACGGCTCTTGCCAGCGCTCTCGACCTGATCGAGCACACTGTCGATGCCGATATCGGCCCGCCGCGGGTCATCTGCCGGGCGACCCTCGCCCGCACCACCGAGATCGATTATACCCACAGGAAACAGAACGGCGTCGGCAACGAATTCGCCCGCATCCTGATCGTCGCAAACCCTGACGAGACGAGGAAGGGCTTCCGCTTCCACCCGCAGGTCCCCGACCGTATCGTGCCGAAAAACTTTGTTTCCGCGATCGAAAAGGGCCTGCGCGCCGCCATTGCCCCCGGCACGATAGAGGGCGATCCCATCGTCGATATCGGCATTACCCTGCTCGACGGCGCCTATCACGACAGCGACTCCACGCCCCGCAGCTTCGAGACCGCCGGGTTGATGGCCATGCGGGAGGCGCTGCGCATCGGCGAACTGGTGCTCTCGGAGCCGATCATGCGGTTCGAGATCGAGGCACCGGATGCCGATGCCGCACTCATCCTGATCGACCTCGCCTCACGCCGCGCCCACATCGAAAGGCAGGACGCGCACAAAGGCCGCGTCACCCTGCATGCGCTTGCCCCGCTTGCCGAACTCTTGTTCTACCGCGAACTGCTCGGCCTGCGCTTTGAAGGCCGGGCGAGTTGCAGTGTGGCGTTCGATCACTACGAAACTCTTCCCGCCTGATGATCCCGACGCGTCGGTGTCGGCGCTAGGTCGACCGTCTCCAACCCGAAGATACGGCGGAGCCGCATCCGCGGCCACGCGGCTGATGGCGACAGCGTCGCCATCCATACGCAGATGAGATCAGACCATTATGGTCTGAAGCCATCTGATGATCTCGATCCGCCTTTCCGGCCGGCGGCTGCGATGCGGTGATGGAGTAAAGACTCTATTTGCTTTCACAGCAGGTCGCAGAACCGAATTTGTTCCGGGCAGCCTCCTCCTAGACCTCCCCTCACCAAGTCAGTTGACGAC
>UCGV01000045.1 GCA_900471925.1 Hyphomicrobiales bacterium | reverse complement strand
GCAAGGGAAGCTTCGCCGCGTCCCGACTTCTCTCCGCCGTCTTTTGATCATCCGCGCCCCTGCAGCCGTCATCCTTCGCGGCGACCCGTGTTTCGCCCTTGAAATGTTTGGGGCGGAAAGGATGTCGAAATATGGAAAGACAGGAAATCGAACGGATCAAGGACAGCGTGTCCTGCAGGGCCGTGCTGGAGCAGGCAGGTTTTCAGGTCGACCTCAAGGAAAGCACGCGTCGTGCCGTCAAATACCGGCGCGGCGGCGAGATCGCCATCGTCACCCACGAGGGGAGGGGATGGTTCGACCCGCTGTCGGACAGGAAGGGAGATGTATTCAGCCTGCATGCCTGGCTTCAACCAGACGATTTTGCAGCGACTGTGAGGTCAGTTGGTGCGCTCGATGGTATTCAGGCATCCGGCGTGCCCTGGCCTGTGCGACCGCGACGGGCAGAGAGCATCGCCATCCCAAATCGCTGGGAGAGCCGTCCTACGCTGCGGCAAGGCTCTCCCGCTTACCGCTACCTCAACAATTTCAGGCTGATTCCCACCCGCCTCTTGCAGCGTGCCATCGCCCAAGGTCTGATCCGGGAAGGCCCCTATGGCAGCGCTTGGTTTGGCCATCACGACACCGACGGCAAGATCTGCGGCTGGGAGGAGCGCGGCCGGCAATGGCGCGGTTTCTCCTCGAGTGGCACAAAAGTCCTGTTTCGGTTCGGCAGTCCGGCCGCGGTTCGTCTGTGCATCACCGAAGCCGCTATCGATGCACTCAGCCTTGCGGCGATCGAAGGTGAGCGTTTCGATACTCTCTATGCCAGCACAGCCGGGGGATGGTCGCCGGCAACGGAACTGGCGGTGCGCGATCTTGCGCGTCGGATCGAGATCCTCGTTGCGGCAACCGACCACAACAGCCAGGGCGAGGCCTATGCCGACACGTTGCGGCGCATTGCAGAGCGAGCAGATTGCGGCTTTCGGCGACTTCGTCCGCGCCGGGAAGATTGGAACGAGGATCTGGCCGAAAACAGGGCGGGCCTCTTGGACCGGACCTGACACCACGCTTACCGAACGGTCGTGTCATCCACGAGCAGATGCCTGCAGCCCGATCGGTCGGCCGCTTGGCGGCCGGAGCAGAAAAACACGGGAGCACGGTCGCTGACGAACGAGCGCTCGCCGTGCGGTCTTGCGATCACCCCTGGATCGCTGATACAGAGCGGCAGATATCGAGGCATTACCCCGTGAAAAAAACCAACAACAGCTTTACCGTCGAGTACAAGAACGGGCGGCGCAAAGCAGAGCGCAAGCCGAATTCAATATGGGGAGACCTCGATTTGAGGTCCGTCGCACGGCAGGCAAACGAAGAGATATTTTCGTTGCCAGGCAAGCACGACGAAGCCACCCGAGTTCAGCACTCTACAGAGCAGGACAGTCCCACAGAGCCGATGTTGACACTGGCGATGCCGCAGCAGATCAATGCATTGGTGACACAGGAGATCCACATGCCCGACGAAAACGAAACAGTGACGGAAACGAGTACGCCGAACCCCATCGTGGCATCCCCTGCGCCGGTGAAACAGCGCAAGCCGCGAACTAAGAAGGTCGCAGCGCAGACGGATCCGTCGCAGGTCGCGGGGGCAGCATCAGACAACACCGATGCGACAGCTGGAAAGACGAGGCGCGGCCGTAAAGCCAAGGCAATCCCGGCCGCAAGTCTCGCAAAAAGCAAGCCTCTCAGCCGCGCGAGCAAGACGTTGGACGCTGCACCCGCCGCCCCGGTAGTCGCCATCGACGACATGGCGGAGCTTCTGCGGCTCGAAGAAGAGAATCGCAACCTGCGTAAGCAGCTTTCCGAAAAGCTGCGGGCCGAGAATGCGGATCTTCGAAAGCGGCTCAATCTCGCTTGACGAGCAGGCTGGCCCAGCCAGCCGCGACCGTCATGTCGGCAAGGTCACGGCAGCCGCCCGGTTCGCGCTCGCTTTGTGTGTGCGGGTAGAACACGAGGTCAATGACAATGGCATCCTTATGGAATTTCGTTGCCCGTTTGACGACAAGACGGCCCAAGGAACCGCAACGGCGTCCGCCGACACCTGTCGTCGAGCAACAAGGCGCCGCAACACTGCTGGCTGCCAGGGCGGTCCGAGACGATGCGGCGCCCCTGAGTGAGCCGCCGCAACCCGGTGCGATCGCCGGGGAACCGGGCAAAGCGTTAGACTCTGTCGACCGTGCGGCGAGACCCGGGATGGGACGGGCGACGGATGCTGCTGATCATGCCGTGTCCGACAACGGCAGCAAGGTTGCGGCAGAGCCCATCATCCCCTCGTCCTTACACGCCCCGCGGGTCCTTGCGCCAAGGCGACCCAGGAACAGGGCCGCAGAAGCAATCGCCGGACCCCAGTTTGCCAACGCTCCCACCCCCACCGGTCAGGCCATCAGCCTCGATGACGAGATAAAGCTCTTGCGCAGCGAGCTTATTAGCAAACTTCGGCTACAGAACGCTCAACTCAAGGCCCTGCTGGAACGGTTCGAGCGTTAGGTCGCGGTCCGCGGGCCTGCGAGCGATGGACTGGCGGCGGCGGGAATGACGGCTCGCAGCATCTCGAATGCGATGCGAGCATTCGTTGCTCTCAGCCAATTGCAGATGAGTTCCCGACGCAAATGTCGCACCGGCATCGCAGCCGGCTGAGGCTTGCGCGTTGCAGAAGGCGGCCCCGTTCATTGCCACGTCTGCGACTCTATCCGGAGCGGAGGCTCGTGCCGGTCGCGTCCGGCAATGACGGGTGCTGGATGCAAAACCCGCTCACAAAAGCCAGTGTTCCGCGATAGATATTTGCAGACATTTTGTAGGCCTCCGTCAACAACAACACGCCGCCGCCCTGCAGGTTGGGTCGCGTTCTGGGGCCGGTGGACAAGCATTACCACCAGGATTGCCAGTGAGCGCGGAGGTGTGTCAAGCATAGTCACCATGATTAGCAGGAACGCTATCAATCCCGATCACGTGAGATGTCGGTGATAGCATCATCAAAGGGATATTTTGCAGCTGCGGGCCAATGAATCCGCGCTCCAATCGGGAGGAAACATTCAAATGCAGGCAGGGTCGCCGACGACCAGTCCCTCCGCGGTCGAGCGGGATATCACCGAGCACATCATTGCTGCCAAGATCCGCTTGAGGTTTGACAAGTCGGCTCTGCGCCTAGTCGGTGGTCTGAAAACAGCCCTCGCTGAGGCTATACCGGAGGGCCATGCTGTAATCTTTACCGTTACCGCGCCGGTATTGCGGCGCGCGAAAACGGCCGCCGCACTGGAGGCACTGGTCCGCGCCGGCCTCCCCACTGACGAGGTGCGCAACACGATTGAGGATAATGACGTCCGACTTCGTCTTGTGGCAGATGTCCGGGCGCATATGCCGAAAGTGCTGGGTTTCGTGCACAATCCGGATTCGGATGCCGCCCTCATCCTGGCGCTAGCCGTGTCTCAGTTGCTGGCGCGGAAGTAGCACGACTTTTGCGAAATCGGGACAGACGCCATCGGCCCGGCGCGGGAGCTGCCAGAATGCGACCCAATGGATCCCTGTCGATGCCACCACGCTTACCGGACATGGCGGTCCCGACCCAGCTCAGTAGTAACATCGCGCTGCGCTTGCGGCGAAATGGGGGTGGGCTGTCGTTTGGCATTTAACTGTAAGAATGCGCCCGTTCCGACAGCCCATGGCACTTAATTTAAGATTCGCCAGTTCGATTTTCACCGCTTGACGCTCTCCTTCGGAAATAACGTTCTGTAATATTTCGCATTTTCCGATGGAGCTTGGACATTGGGGTCATCTTTTTCTACGGGTGAATCTCATATCAAGTGCCAAATTGGATCGGCGAATCTCAATTTAAGTGGCCGATCTCAAATTAAATGCCGCGCTATCTTGTTGAAATTATTGGATGCGGTCTCGCGATTAAATGCAAAACGACACCGGTTCAAAAGTGACGGCCGCAATGTGGGGAGGGATCGGCGCGGATCAGGGCGGATTCGTATGCGGAGCGGTTGCAGAGAGGAAGAGGAAGGAAGGGGAGCTGTGACGGATTGAGAGGGTTGGAGAGAGGCTCCGGCCGGTCCGTCATGGAGAAACTGACATGGCACAAGCCATCCAGAAAATCACGCTCAGCAGTGGACGCGACATTCCCTTCAACAAGCTCGTCTTGAGCCAGGAGAATGTCCGCAAGATCAAGGCGGGCATTTCGATCGAAGATCTCGCGGAGGATATCGCCCGACGGGGGCTGCTGACCAGTCTCAATGTCCGGCCCGAGCTCGATGGCGACGGCAACGAGACCGGCATCTACCGCATTCCGGCCGGCGGCCGGCGCTACCGTGCGCTCGAATTGCTCGTCTCCCAAAAGCGGCTCTCAAAAACTGCCAGCGTGCCCTGCATCGTGAGCAGCGGCGAAACGCCGGAGATCGAAGATTCGCTCGCTGAGAACGTGCAGCGGGTTGACCTTCACCCGCTCGACCAATTCAGGGCATTCCAGAGCTTGCGCGAGCAGGGACAGAGCGAAGACGACATCGCCGCCTGCTTTTTCGTCTCGGTCGCGACGGTGCGCCAGAGATTGCGGCTGGCATCCGTCTCGCCGCGGCTGCTCGATCTTTACGCGGCCGACGAGATGACCCTGCAGCAGGTGATGGCCTTCTCGATCACCAACGATCACGTTCGTCAGGAGCAGGTCTTGGACACCGTTTTGCGGTCCCATGCCCAGGAGCCCTACTATATCCGCAGGCTCCTGACCGAGACGACAATCCGGGCGACCGACCGCCGCGCCGCCTATGTCGGCCTCGAGGCTTATGAAGCTGCCGGCGGTGTGGTCATGCGCGACCTCTTCGATGAGGACAATGGCGGATGGCTCCAGGATCCGGCGCTGCTCGAGCAATTGGTGATCGAGAAATTGAAGATAGATGCAGAGGCACTCAAGGGCGAGGAAGGCTGGAAGTGGGTCGAGGCCGCCTTCGACTTCCCCTATGGCCATACGTCCGGGCTGCGCCGCTTCTATGGCGAGCAGGCCGAGATGACCCAGGCGGAACTCGATCGTCATGACAGATTAAGGGCCGAATACGACAAACTCGACGCGGACTATGCCGAAGCCGAGGACTATTCCGAGGAGACCGAACGCCTCCTGGAGAAACTCGGAGACGAGCTCGACGAGCTGAATGACCGACCCTACGTTTTCGATCCTGAAGAGGTTGCCCGCGGTGGTGCCTTCATCTCGCTTGCTGCCAATGGCGAGTTGAAAATCGAACGGGGGTTCGTCAGAAGCGAGGATGAATTCCCGGTTGAAACCACCGATGCAGATGCAGCGGGATTGGACGGCAACAATAACGATCTGATGCCAGCATCGTCTGCAGGCGGGATTTCCGTGAATGGTCAGGCGATCTCTGGTGAGCCCGCGGAGGATGACGACGACGTTGTAAGGCCATTGTCCGATCGGCTAGTCGCCGATCTGACGGCGACGCGAACGGTCGCGCTGCGCAATGCGCTTGCCAATGAACCAGTCATCGCGTTTATCGCGGTGCTGCACGCCTTCGTCCTGAAGACCTTCTACGTTTACGGCTCGGACTCATGCCTGGAGGTGACGCTGCAAAGCGCTCGTTTCAGCCAGACGTCCGGCCTCGGCGATACGGTTTGGGCCAAGGAGATCGATCAGCGGCATGAGGCCTGGGGCCAGGATCTGCCCAAGGATCCGAACGATCTCTGGGATTTTCTGGTCATGCTCGACGAGGTCAGCCGGCAAGCCCTGTTTGCCCATTGCGCCTCGTTGTCGCTTAATGCGGTCATCGAGCCGTGGAACAAGCGCACCCGGGCGATTGCTCATGCGGACCAGGTCGCCCGGTCGATTGGTTTCGACATGGTCGGGGCAGGCTGGGCGCCGACGGTGGATTCCTATCTCGGCCGTGTCACCAAGTCGCACATTCTCCAGGCGGTCCGTGAGGCGAAGGGCGATCAATCAGCGGAGCTGATCGGCCATCTGAAGAAGAACGATATGGCCCGCGAGGCCGAACGGTTAATGGCCGGTAGTGGTTGGCTTCCGGAGCCTCTCCGTCTGGCGGCAGATCTGGGTGCCGTCGACGAAGCGATCGTCGAAACCGGCGAGGTTCACCATGACATTGCCACGGAGACCGAAAATCTCGAACTTCCGGCATTCCTGACCGAGGATACCGATGAGGTCCCCATGCCGACGGACGAGCGCGACGAACAGCAGCATCTCGACGCGGCGGAATAACTATTTTTCAGATCAACCAAGGGCCCGGCTTCGAAAGGAGACCGGGCCGTTTCAGTTTCAGGAGCATTTCCGTGCCCGAGTTTACGATTGAAACCACCTATCACTTGCCGGTTTTCAGGCATCGGACCTATGCCGCAGCGACGCTCGAGGCGGCCTGCCGAGCAGCCGTTGACGACGACAATTGGGATCTCCCCGAGAAAGACTACGATTCCTCCGGTGAGATTCATATCACCGGGGTCTGGGAAGGCGCCAATAGCGCCTATACCGGACCGTCAGTCCCGGTGCCCTCGCAATTCGATGAAGCTGTTCAGCGACGTGCACGTCATTTCGAGATCCTACTCGGCCTGTTGAAGATCTTCTTCGATGACGCGCATGCGGCGCGGCCTCCGTCGCCTGATTGGCTTGCCCGTTCGGCCTGGGAGATTGCGCGTGGCGAAGCCATTCTTGGCAACGCTCCGGATCCCGATGAGCCTGTGGATCCGCCAAAGGCGACCCATGTCCTCGGCCGGCTGCAGGAAGAGCATGTTCGGGATGCGATCGCCGCCGTACTGGAGGTCAATGACAATTTCCGAGCGCTTTTGCCGACGGCCGTAACCGACGACGACATCCACACCGCCTGCCTCACGATCGCGACGACGATGGGTGTCTCGGACGTCGTCGGCAATGCCGAATTCCAGGCAGCGCTTGCGGCGATCCGGGCAGCGCATCAGCGCCTCCATCCAGCCTGACTGACCGTCAGCAATTTCACTTCCCCACCCAGCCCGGCCACAGCGCCGGGCGTTTGTTTTTCAGGAGACTCCCATGAACACTTTAACACCCGCCGCCCGGTCCGTTTCCTCGGGCTTCAAGGTCGATATCTCGCGCGGCGAACGCATCGGCCGTGTCTCGTCCGAATGGTTTTCGCGCCCCGATGACGAACGCTTCCTGTCGCTGACGGATCTCTACGATACCGTCCGATCCCGGGCCGACCGCGCCCATGCGCGAACGATCGAGAGCGGTGCGATCCGCGTCGAGGCAACGCGCGACAATGCCGAGCGGCTCGAGCTTCTCGTACCCGGTCGGCGTCAGCCGATCGCACCGACCCATTGGAGTTACGGCCAGCTGTCCAGCCTGGTCGGCGCACCAGCCACCTATATGCGTCAGCTGCCGGCGCCACTGGCCGCGATCAATCTGCAGCATGGCCTGCTTAACCACCGTGCCGAGCTCATCAAGACGCTCGAGATGGACGATGGGCGGCTCGAACTGCGAGCCGTCACCGGCCCTGAATACGGCCGCATCTGGGACCACGAACTGGTCTCGGCGGTGATGAAGATCGCCGGCAACGGGACCGGCGACACGATGTGGAAAGTGCCGGGTGTCCTGGATTGGGCGACGATGACCCACAATCCCTTCGTCGATATCACCAAGGATACGACGACGCTTTATGCCAGCGACCGTGACGTTTTCCTGTTCCTGGTCGACGACACCCATCCGATCGAAGCCGGGCGTTTGCCGAGCGGCGAACCCGATCTCTATTTCCGCGGCTTTTATGCCTGGAACTCGGAGGTCGGATCGAAGACGCTCGGCATCGCCTCCTTCTATCTCCGTGCCGTCTGCGCCAACCGGAACCTCTGGGGCACGGAGAACTTCGAAGAGATCACGATCCGCCACTCGAAGTTCGCCGCCCAGCGATTTGCGCATGAGGCAGCACCCGCGCTGACCAGCTTTGCCAATTCCTCGCCGGCGCCGTTCATCGCCGGCATCAAGGCGGCACGGGAGCGGATCGTCGCGCGCAAGGACGACGACCGCGAAAGTTTCTTGCGCCGCCGCGGCTTCTCCAAGGCCGAGACCGGCAAGGTGATCGAGATGGTGCTGTCGGAGGAGGGGAGGCCGCCGGAATCGGTCTTCGACTTCGTCCAGGGGATTACCGCGCTGGCACGCACCAAGACCAATCAGGACACGCGTCTCGAACTCGAAGGCAAAGCCAAGAAGCTGCTCGAAAGCGCCTCCTGACATGTTCAATCGCACCGGCTCAGACCCCGGCCGCGTCCCCAATCCCTATCGCCATCATCGCAGAGCCCGGTCAAGCGCCGGGCCTCTTTTTGCCTGGAGCACCCAATGGCTATCCCTGATCATGCCCGCACAAACTTCGACACGCTGCTGCGCGCCGCGTCCGATGGCAATCTTGCTCTTATGGAATGCCTCGACGCCGCCACACGCGAGCCGCGTTACGTGCTTTGCGCCGTCGGCCGCAGTGACGGCGAATACGTCTTAACGCCATTCGGCCATCTCGCCGACGGCAACCCATACGACACCTACCTGCCGCCCGATCCTGCCGACCCGGCTGGCTTCATCGCAGCCCGGACCGCCTAGGCGCCCAAGGATCGTCGGCAGAGTATCGGTCGGCAGTCCGCTCGACCTTCCTCACAGGCTTGGCAAGTTCTCCTTCGAAGCTTCGGAGGAGCGCTTGAGCCACGCCGTTCTCCTTTCTCTCTCGGAGTATTTTTCGATGAACATCATCTCGCATCCTCAAAACGTTTCCATCTCCCCACGTCCTGATGTCAAAAGCGGCGCGGGAGCGCATATGGATGTTGCCGCTCAGATCACCTCACTCCTTGAGCGAGGTAAAGCGGTTGGCGCCGCTGACCTGCGCACTCTGATGACCGACACCTTCGGCGGCAGTGACGCCGAAGGCGTCTGGCTGTGGAAAGACGCCTATGAGGCGACGGAAGCCGCCCTGGTCCTGTTCCTGCGCAAATTCCGCTCAATCGCTTCCGGAGCCCAGGCGCCTGAATCGACGCTTGCGATGCTGACGAAGGTGGCGCGGCTCCTGCCGACCCACACACGCCGAACCGAGGAGAGCCAGGCCCTGCAGCAGTTCTCCACTCCGATCCCGCTTGCCTATGTCGCATCTCGTGCTACCGGCATCACGGCCGCTGACGTCGTCCTCGAGCCATCGGCCGGAACCGGCCTCATGGCGATCTTCGCGGAACTCGCGGGCGCGCGCCTGGCGCTCAACGAATATGCGACTTTCCGGTACTTGCTGTTGCAGCAGCTCTTCCCTGGCGTTTCGACATCGTCGCACGACGCTGCGCATATCGACGATCACCTCGACCGTTGCATTCGGCCGACCGTGGTGCTGATGAACCCGCCGTTCTCGGCTGGCGTCCATGTCGAAGGCCGTGTCACCGACGCCGCCTGGCGGCATGTGACCTCCGCGTTCGCCCGCTTGGTCCCTGGCGGCCGCTTGGTTGCGATCACCGGCGCGAGCCTTTCTCCCGACAATCCGGCATTTCGCGACACCTTCATGCAGCTGCAGATGCAGGGCACTGTGCTCTTCACGGCAGCGATCGACGGCAGCATCTACGCCCGTCATGGCACGACAATGGAAACGCGGCTCACCGTCATCGAAAAGATCCCGGCGCGCGATCCCTCGAAGCTGGTGACGTCGAGGGGCACAGCGTCCGATCTCGAAACGCTGCTCGGCTGGATCACCGGTCTCCCACCCCGCGCGCTGTCGACGGCGCCGAACTCTCGTGGAGCACCCCGCAGCGGTATCCTGCGCGCGGACACAATGCGTCGAGCAGCAAGCGCGACGCCGCATCGCCCCGCGGTCAGAGAACAGGCGGGGCCAGCAGCAACGGTACGTCCGATACCTGTCAATGAGGAGATCATCGAAATCTCCTATGAGGTGCGAGACGCTCAGCCGAGGGATGAGGCCAATGCCGCCGATGGCATCTACGAGGCCTACCGGCTGCAGTCGATCCATATCCCCGATGCAAAACCGCATCCTGACAGGCTGGTTGAATCCGTTGCCATGGCATCCGTCGCGCCGCCACAGCCAAGTTATCGCCCGCACCTGCCGAAGCGCGTCGCCACCAGCGGGGATCTCTCCGATGCCCAGCTCGAAAGTGTCATCTATGCCGGGGAAGCCCATTCCGGTTATCTCGCCGGACACTGGACCGTCGATGAGTCCTTTGACAATCTCAAGGCCGTCGGATCGGATGCAGAACATGCTGTCCGCTTCCGTCGCGGCTGGTTTCTCGGCGATGGCACGGGCGCCGGCAAGGGTCGCCAGGCCGCCGGCATCATTCTGGANNGCCGGCGGCACGTTTGGATCTCAAAATCCGACAAGCTGATCGAGGACGCCCAGCGTGACTGGAGCGCACTCGGACAGGAAAAGCTGCTGGTGACGCCGCTGTCGCGTTTTCGACAGGGCAAGCCGATCAAGCTGGAGAAAGGTATCCTCTTCACCACCTTTGCGACATTGCGAACCGACGAGCGTGAGCGCAAGCGCTCGCGCGTGCAGCAGATCGTCGACTGGCTTGGAAGCGATTTTGACGGCGTCATCATCTTCGATGAAGGTCACGCCATGGCCAATGCGGCCGGCGGCAAGACCGAACGCGGCGACAAGGCAGCGTCACAACAGGGCAGGGCAGGGCTCCGCCTGCAACGAGCCCTTCCGGATGCTCGTGTCGTCTACGTCTCGGCAACCGGCGCATCGGAGGTGGAGTCGCTCGCCTATGCCGAACGTCTCGGTCTTTGGGGCAGCAACGACTTTCCCTTCCCAACCCGTTCCGAGTTCATCGCGGCGATCGAGGATGGCGGTGTGGCGGCGATGGAAGTGCTGGCCCGCGACCTCAAGGCCATGGGTCTTTATGCATCGCGGTCGCTCTCTTTCGAAGGCGTCGAGTACGAGATCCTCGAACACGAGCTGACCGAGGAACAGGTCCGCATCTACGACGCCTATGCCGAGGCGTTCCAGGTCATCCACAATCATTTGGACGCTGCCATGGAGGCGTCCGGAATAACCGGCAAAACTGGAACGTTGAACAAAAACGCCAAGGCGGCTGCACGCTCGGCCTTCGAAAGCTCGAAGCAGCGTTTCTTCAACCATCTTCTGACCTCGATGAAGACGCCGGCCCTGCTCAAGGCAACCGCTGCAGATTTGGACGATGGTCACGCTGCCATCATCCAGCTCGTCTCGACGGGAGCGGCTTTGACAGAGCGCCGGTTGGCGCAGATCCCGACCGAGGAATGGGGCGATCTGCAGGTCGACGTAACGCCGCGGGAATATGTCATCGATTACCTCATGCACTCCTTCCCGGTGCAGCTCTTCGAGGAATTCTCCGACGCCGAGGGCAATCTCAGCTCCCGTCCCGTCCATGACGCCGACGGCAACCCTGTCATCTGCCGGGAGGCCGAACGGCGACGTGACGAGCTCGTTGAAACCTTGGGCAGCCTGCCGGCGATCCCGACGGCGCTCGACCAGATCGTCCAGCACTTCGGAACCGAGAATGTGGCCGAGATCACCGGTCGGTTACGCCGGATCGTTCGCCGCGACGACAACAGCGCAATCACGCGCTATGCGGTCCAAAACCGGCCAGGCAGCGCCAATCTCGATGAGGCGCGCGCCTTCATGGATGACGAGAAAGGCATTCTCGTCTTCAGTGATGCTGGCGGGACTGGCAGGTCCTATCATGCGGATCTCGCGGCCAAAAATCAGCGCCTGCGTGTTCATAACCTTCTGGAGGCTGGCTGGCGTGCCGACGTGGCGATCCAGGGTCTTGGACGCAGCCACCGCACCAATCAGAAGCAGCCACCACTCTTCCGGATGATCGCCACCAACGTCAAGGCAGAACGGCGCTTCCTCTCGACCATCGCCCGGCGTCTCGACACGCTTGGCGCCATCACCCGTGGCCAGCGTCAGACAGGCGGGCAGGGCATGTTCCGGTCCGAGGACAATCTTGAGTCCCAATATGCCCGCGACGCGTTGGGGCAGTTCTATGGGTTGCTGCATGCTGGCAGGATCGATGGCTGCTCGCTCGACTGCTTCGAGAACATCACCGGCCTGTCACTCACATCGGAGGAAGGCGGGTTGAAGGACGAGTTGCCACCGATCCAGACCTTCCTCAATCGCATGCTGGCGCTGACCATCGCCATGCAGAACGTGCTGTTCGAGGCTTTCGAGCAGCTGTTGGCCGCCCGCATCGAAGGTGCGATTGCCGCCGGCATTTATGACAAGGGGGTGGAGACTATCACCGCCGACAGCATGACGGTCACTGAGCGCCGGCTGATCTATACGCATCCGGTCACCGGCGCGCAGTCGCATCTCTTGACCATCGAGAGGAGGGATCGCAATGCACCGATGCATATCGAGGAAGTTCGGAGCCTCGTGCAGCAGGATCACCGCGCCAAGCTGATGATCAACGGCAAGTCTGGCAGGCCCGCTTTGATGGTGCCCACCCGCTCGATCATGCTGGACGACGGCTCCATTCAGCCGCGCGTGTCGCTGATCCGGCCGATGGACGAGCTCCGCTTCGAAGTCCGGCAGCTCGAAGAGACAAACTGGGAGGAAGCCGACGAAGAAGCGTTCGCCATCGCGTGGGATACCGAGGTCGCCGCCGTGCCGGAATTTTCAACGGCGACGATGCATATCGTCAGTGGACTGTTGCTGCCGATCTGGAAATTGCTGCCTCAGGACTTTTGCCGCGTGCGGCGTCTGCAGACGGACGACGGCGAACGGTTCGTCGGTCGTGTCATCGCTCCGGATCGGCTCGCCGGCCTCTGCCGCAACTTCGGGATCGATCAAACCATGGTGATCTCGCCGGATCAGGCCTGGGCATCGCTGGTGGACGGATCCTCCATCGTCGGGCTTGCCGGCGGCGTGACACTCCGGCGGGTGCGAGTGATGAACGACTACCGCGTCGAGCTCATCGGCTTCACCGATGGGATGCGCGACTGGCTCCGATCAGTCGGTCTGTTCTCCGAGATGATCAATTGGAAGCTGCGTTTCTTCGTGCCTGTCACAGACGAGGGTGCGGTGATCCTGTCGAAGTTCATGCAGCGTCATCGCCTCATCGACATTGCGCGCCGGTCGTGACGGAGGTCTGTCATGCTTTCCGCCTCCTATTTGGCGGGCCGCCTCGCGCAGGACGCGGAAGCGGTCTGCCGCCACTATCTCTCCGCCGGCCGCCGTGCCGGCAACTATTGGCTGGTCGGCGATGTCGGCAACAACAAGGGTAGGTCGCTCTACGTGCATCTGACCGGTCCGCGCGCCGGTAGGTGGACGGACGCGGCGACCGGCCAGTTCGGCGATCTGCTTGATCTCGTCCGGGAGACCTGTGGCCTCGTCGACTTCCGAGACGTTGCAGACGAGGCGCGTCAGTTCCTCAGCCTGCCTCGACCGGAGCCGGTGTCGTCTTTTAGGAGACGAGCCCAAAATTCTGAGGCGGTCGAGCGGCCCGCGTGTGAGCGGGCCAGGCGTCTGTTTCGGATGACTCAGCCGTTGGCCGGCACATTGGCCGATGCCTATCTCCGCGAACGCGGCATCCTGCGGGCATCTACCCATCCGGCGCTCCGTTTCCACCCTTCCTGCTACTATCGCGACCTCTTCNNCGGGCCGGACGAGCAGCTATCCGGCCCTGATTGCCGCGGTGACGGACGCTGCCGGCGCGATATCCGGCGTGCATCGCAGCTGGCTCGATCCGGACGGCGTTGGCAAGGCCAAGGTAGACGATCCCCGTCGCGCGCTTGGCGGTCTTCTCGGCAATGCCGTCCGCTTTCGATTTCCGGTCAATGCATCCGTGCCGGTCCTGGCGGCGGGCGAGGGCCTCGAAACCATGCTGTCGCTGTCGCATGTGATTCCCGACATGCCGATGGTCGCCGCTTTGACGGCCAATCATCTCGCCGCCTTCAACTTCCCGCCAGGATGCCAGCGCCTCTACATAGCCGCCGACGCGGATGCGGCCGGCCGGCACGGAATCAAGGGATTGAGCAGACGGGCTCGGGAATGCGGGATCCTGCCACTAGTGCTGTCGCCCGCGCTCGGCGACTTCAACGAGGATCTGCGCTGGCTGGGTCCGGACCAGATGACCGCAAGCCTCAGGGCGCAACTTACCCCGGCAGACGCGATAGCATTCCTGCCCGCTTGAAGCCGGGCGCAAGGGCTTGGGGAAGGGGGGCGGCCACGGCACTGGCGAAGGCGGTCCACTGCTCTCATGGATGGGCGCGCGCCCGCGGGCCTGCCGAGAGGCGACCCTTACCACGCGGGCCTCGGGCCTTCAGCGGGTCAGTCGGGNNTTCTTCCCCTGCCAGACCGCGGCGCGGTCCGTCATTCCTCGCGGACCAAGAAACCCTCTTGTCCCCGCCCGGCGCTTCGCTGGGCCGCTTCGCTTTGCTTGCGGTTCCGGCCTCGGCCCGCGTGCCCGGGTTCGCCGTCAGGCCGCGAGAGGCGCGGCCCAAACCGACGGAGACCATCATGGACCTGATCCTTCACCCCGACGACGGCGTCGAGCCCCACCACGCGTCCTCCCCGACCGACCGCTTCATCTACGAGATGCAGATCTTCGGCTATCGCCCCTTCCAGGACGAGCCCGATCCGCGGCCATTGCCGGAGGAACCGCAAGTCCAGTCATCGATCACTGCGATCTTCGGTGCCTTCGCTGAAATGCTCGGCGACACCCGCCTGGAGCCCGATCTCGAAGACCTGTTCTGGTCGATTCCCAATCTCTTCCATCGCGCCGGCGAGCGCATCCAGCGCGAACTCGACCGTAACGAGGAGGCGCAGCGCACCGGCCAGCGTGAACAGGACGGCTCGGAGGTGAAGAGCGTCGAGCTCGAACGCCTCATCGCGGAGGGCATCACACTCCTGGAGCGCAGAAACAGCTTCGAGTTCATGCGCGACTACGCGGCCGATCTATTCGAGGCGCAGACCGGGTCGTCATGGCGGCCACGCACCGGCTCGAAGGTCAACCACACCCACATGACGGCGGCGATGATCGACAGCCGGGACTTCCTCTCCGCCCGCCGCCGCGCCGAAACCGAGGTGCTGATCCCGGCCGGCACCAAGATCGCCTTCGCAGGCGGGATGGACTACAACGATCATGAGCGGATTTGGGCGAAGCTCGATCAGGCCCATGCCAAGCACCCCGACATGGTCCTGTTGCACGGCGGCTCGCCAAAAGGTGCCGAGCGCATCGCCGCGTGCTGGGCTGAAGCCCGCAAAGTGACGCAGATCACCTTCAAGCCCAACTGGACCAGACACGCCAAGGCCGCCCCCTTCCGGCGCAACGACGACATGCTCTCTGTCATGCCCGCCGGATTGATCGTCTTTCCCGGAAACGGGATCACCGGCAATCTTGCCGACAAGGCGCGTCGCCTCGGCATTCCGGTCTGGCAAGCCTCAGGAGACGGCGCGTGAGCGCCGGTTTCCTCAGAATATGGAAAAGATGGAAAACATGGAGAAATGTGTGATATGGAGAACCATACCGGAGACTATAGCCATGAAGCAGTTCACGACGGGCGACTTGAACAAACAAATCGGCGATATCACCGACGCGGCCAGCCGCGAGCCGGTGATGCTCACCCGGCACAAGAAGCCGCGTTTCGTGCTGATGAGCTACGAGCA
>UCGV01000063.1 GCA_900471925.1 Hyphomicrobiales bacterium | reverse complement strand
CGGCTAATAAGATCGCGAAATATAACCCGCCGGGTAACCGGCGGGTCTCATCAAAAGACCGCGCTTCGATGGAGCGCGGTTTTTTGATTTGTGCTGCCTCGCTTCTACGTTACGAGACCGGCGACGATGAGCCTTGCAACTGCTGGTGACGGGATCGTTACCAGGGCGCTAGAACTGCCCCATAAAATTGACATTGATACGAAGCACAGGCTGTTTGATAGTCGGCGCCGACATAGCAAATCTGCTCCTCATGCCCACCATCTGGATAAAAATGCCCTTTAGACATATGAAACTCGGTATCTTCTCTCAGCTACTTGCAGCCGCACTTGCAGCAACCTTCTTCTCTTGGGCACCCGCCCATGCGGAAAATCCATCCGCGCCCTGGCCGCAGGCGACCAGCGATCTGCCGGCGGAATCAGGCATTCGCTTCGGCACGCTCGAAAACGGCATGCGGTTTGCGATCATGCGCAATGCCACGCCGCCGGGACAGGCCGCCATCCGTTTCCGGATCGGTACCGGCTCGCTCGACGAGAGGGACGACCAGCAAGGGCTCGCGCATTTCCTCGAACATATGGCCTTCAAGGGCTCGACGCATGTCGCCCAGGACGAGATGATCCGTATCCTGCAGCGCAAGGGCCTGGCCTTCGGGCCCGATACCAATGCGAATACTTCCTACGACGAAACCGTCTATTCGCTCGATCTGCCCGAAGTGGATGCCGACACGATTTCCACCGGTCTGATGCTGATGCGTGAAACGGCGAGCGAGCTGACGCTCGATGCCGGCGCCTTCGAGCGCGAGCGCGGCGTCATCCTGTCGGAAGAGCGGCTGCGTGATACTCCGCAATATCGCGCGGCGATCGGCGTCACCAATTCCCTGCTCGCCGGACAGCGGGCAACGATGCGCACACCGATCGGCAAGGTCGACATCATCCGCAATGCGCCGGTCGACCTGCTACGTGATTATTACCACACCAACTATCGGCCCGAGCGCGCTACGCTGATCGTGATCGGCGATATCGATCCCGACGCGATCGAGGCCCAGATTCGGCAGCGTTTCGGCGACTGGAAGGGCACCGGCCCTGCCCCGCAGAAACCCGATCTCGGCACGCTGAAGGCCAAGGGCGAAAGTGCCGAGGTCATTGCGGTTCCGGGCGGCACGACAAGCGTGCAGATCGCCTGGACACGCCCCTACGACGCCTCGCCGGACACTTTCGCAAGGCGCCGCCAGCAACTGGTCGAAGACCTCGGTCTTCTCGTGCTCAAACGCCGGCTGAGCGCCATGGCCAACAGGGCCAATGCGCCTTTCCTCAGCGCCGCCGTCGGCTCGCAGGATCTTTTCGATTCCGCCCATATCGTTGTGGTGATGGCGAATTCCGAGACGGATAAATGGCAGACGGCGCTTGCGGCTATCGATCAGGAGCAGCGACGTTTCCAGCAATTCGGTGCCGATCAGGCAGAGCTCGATCGTGAAATCACCGAATATCGTTCACTTTTGCAGGCGGCTTCCGCCGGTGCCAAGACACGCACGAGCACGGATATCGCCTCCATGCTGGCGAGCAGCGTCGATGACAATGAGGTCTTCACATCGCCGGAGGAAGACCTGTCGATGTTCGAGAGCATCACGAAGGACCTGACGGTCGCAGAGATCAACCGCACCCTCGACAATCTCTTCTCCGGCAATGGTCCGCAGCTGGTGCTGCAGACGGCGCAAGCGCCGCAGGGCGGAGCCGCTGACGTCAAGCAGGTCTACGACGCCTCCCGCGACGTTCCGGTCACGGCGCCCTCAAGTGCGGCGGCCGTCGTCTGGCCCTACACCCATTTTGGCGAACCGGGCACGGTCGCCGAGCGCCGCGCGGTCGACGATCTCGGTCTGACCATGGTACGCTTTGCCAATGGTGTGCGCCTTACCGTCAAGCCGACCAAACTGCGCGCCAACGAAGTGCTGGTTCGTGAAGATATCGGCCATGGCCGTCTGGACCTGCCGAGCGACCATCCGCTTGCGATCTGGACATCGCCTGGTGTCGTGCTCTCGGGCACCAGGGCGATGGATTATCCGGACCTGCAGAAAGCGCTGGCAGCCAAGATCGCCGGCATCGACTTTTCCGTGGACGACAGCTCCTTCCAGTTCACCGGCCAGACACGGACGGAGGATCTGGCGACGCAATTGCAGATCATGACCGCTTACACATCAGATCCGACCTTTCGGCCTGAAGTGTTCAAGCGCGTCCAACAAGCCTATCTGAACAATCTCGATCAGTATGAGGCGACGCCGGGTGCCGTGATCGGGCGCGATTTCGCAGGCCTCGTCCATTCTGGCGACCCACGCTGGACCTTCCCGGACCGGGCACAACTGTCCGCCACGAAGATGGAAGATTTCGAAACGCTGTTCCGGCCGCAGATTTCCACCGGGGCAATCGATGTCACCATTGTCGGCGATATCTCGGCCGATGAGGCAATCCGTCTGACCGCCGAAACCCTCGGCAGCCTGCCGGCCCGCACTGACACCGGAGCGGGCGCAGCTGTAACCGACATCCGTTTCCCCGCCCCCACCGAAAAACCAGTCATGCGCACTCACAGCGGCAGGGCTGATAATGCGGCGGCAATCGTTGCCGCACCTGTCGGTGACATGCTTTCGGATATGCAGCGCGGCTTCATCGCCAATGTCGCGGGCCAGATCTTCGAAAACAGGCTGATCGACCAGTTCCGTATCGCCGAAGGCGCGACCTACAGTCCGCAGGGCGACATGGACCTGTCGTGGGACATTCCGGGCTACGGCTACTATTATCTCTATGTCGAGACGACGCCGGCCAAGATCGAGAATTTCTATGCGCTGGTGGACAAGATCGCCGCCGATTTGAGGTCGAACGACGTTTCACCTGACGAACTCGTACGCGCCCGCGCGCCGATCATCGAAACCCTGAAGCACCAGCAGCAGAGCAACGAATATTGGGTGCAGTATCTCAACGGGGCACAGACCGACCCTCGCCGCCTGGAGCGGATACGCAACAATCTCAGCGGTTATGACAAGGTCACCGCAGAGGATATTCGCCGGTTTGCGGCGACCTACTTCCAGCCGGACAAATTCTGGAAGTTCGAAGTGTTGCCAGCCGCAGTCAGATAGGTTGCGATACGGGATCCCGAAGCGGTTGCGCGCTTCGGGATATGCTTCGTGTGTCCGCGTAAAAACATTGAAATCGTTTTGATGGCGAAGCCTCGGCCGGTCCGGCTAGATGCGCGAGCAAATTTCACTGGTTCGCGCATGTCTTCCGATCATTCCCATGCCCTGCAAGAATATGCGCGCATCGTGCGCGAGAAAAACCTCCTGAAGCTTCGTCTTCTTTCGGTGGACAAGCAGCTTGTCTCCGCTGGCGGCGCCTGGAAATCCTTTCTGGACGAAACCCGCCTCTCCGTCATGGAGGCGATGCTCGCACTTGATGAAGAAGGAGAAAGCTATCTCCTGCTGATGCGCAAGGATTGCTCGGTATAGTTTCCTTTCAGGCAGAGGCGCAGGGAAGCGAGCGCCCTTTCCGTCTCTTCGATTTCCTTGAGCAGCAGACGCTGCTTGCGGTGGTCGATCCCGCCTCCGGCGAGTGCGGCATCCATCAGTTCCAGCACGTCCGTCGCCTCGATCACCACGCGTGTCGCTCCCCGTTGCAGCGAAGCCGCAGGCTCTGCCTGATCGGCATCTGAAGAGCGCTCCGCAGGAAGGAAAATGCTTCTGTCCAGGAGGTAGGACGCCAGACGCGGATCGGGAATTGCTTCCAGCAGATCCCGGATTTCATCGGCCGAGAAACAGGTTCGGCTGATCAGCCGAGAGTGAAAGGCCGCATAATTCATCCCCATGGCGTTGGCGATGACCTCCACGGGATAGGCCCTCTCAACGACGAGGATCGTGTAAACGATATCTGCGAAAGCACGGCCGCGTTGCGTCATGATCGCCCCCAGTTTGCTTCTGCAACTATAGCGGAGGTCACGTCAAAAGGGAGTGGCCGTTTTGATATCGCATGCCTCTCGACGATGCTAACGCGACGCCTCGGCAGGATGCACCCCACCTGCCGGGGAAAGGCCACCTGCCTCCGGGTCCGCCAAGGCGGGTGGCCGGACCCTATCGATGCGCCTGCCCATTGGCCCGTTTTGCGATTTCCGCCTGCAAGGCGTCGCTTTCGGGACGGCGCATCGATCTTTCTGGTCTACTCTGTCAGAGGCAACCGCTGCGGGAGGAGCTGCTGGCGCGCTGCCTGATTTCAACGGAGGAGACGGAAATGAGCAAGAACCGTGGCGTCGTCTATTTGCGGCCCGGCAAAGTGGAAGTCCGCGACATCGACGATCCGAAACTCGAGGCCCCGGATGGACGTCGTATCGAACATGGCGTCATCCTAAAGGTCATCTCCACTAATATCTGCGGTTCGGACCAGCACATGGTTCGCGGCCGCACCACGGCGATGCCGGGCCTCGTGCTCGGACATGAGATCACCGGCGAGATCATCGAAAAAGGCATCGACGTCGAAATGCTCGAGGTCGGCGACATCGTTTCCGTACCCTTCAATGTCGCCTGCGGACGTTGCCGCTGCTGCAAATCGCAGGACACCGGCGTCTGCCTGACCGTCAACCCCTCGCGCGCCGGCGGCGCCTACGGCTATGTCGATATGGGCGGCTGGATCGGCGGGCAGGCGCGCTATGTCACAATCCCCTATGCCGATTTCAACCTTCTGAAGTTTCCCGATCGCGACAAGGCGATGGCGAAGATCCGCGATCTCACCATGCTCTCCGATATCCTTCCAACCGGTTTCCATGGTGCGGTCAGAGCCGGTGTCGGTGTCGGCTCGACGGTCTATGTGGCAGGCGCCGGTCCGGTCGGCCTTGCCGCTGCGGCATCAGCCCGCATTCTCGGTGCCGCCGTCGTCATGATCGGCGACTTCAACAAGGACCGCCTCGCCCATGCGAGCCGCGTCGGCTTCGAGGCGATCGACCTGTCGAAGAGCGACCGGCTGGGAGACATGATCGCCCAGGTGGTCGGCAGCAATGAAGTCGACAGTGCCATCGATGCGGTCGGCTTCGAAGCACGTGGACATACCGGTGGCGAACAGCCGGCAATCGTCCTGAACCAGATGATGGAGATCACCCGTGCCGCCGGTTCCATCGGCATTCCCGGTCTCTACGTCACGGAAGACCCTGGCGCAGTGGATGCCGCGGCCAAGCAAGGCAGCCTGTCGCTGCGCTTCGGTCTTGGCTGGGCGAAGGCGCAATCCTTCCATACAGGGCAGACGCCGGTGCTGAAATATAACCGCCAGCTCATGCAGGCGATCCTGCACGATCGTCTACCGATCGCCGATATCGTCAACGCCAAGGTGATTTCGCTGGAAGACGCGGCTCAGGGCTATGAGAGCTTCGACCAGGGGGCCGCGACGAAATTCGTCCTCGACCCGCATGGCGCAATCGCCAAGGCAGCCTGATTCAAACTGCGCATCGGGGCAGTTTTGCCCCGATGCGCCCGCGCCTTACAGTTCCCTGAACGTATGGCTGATCTGATCCATGAGCGGCTTGGTCATGTAGGATATGACGGAGCGGTCGGCGATCTTGATGAACACCTCTGCCGGCATGCCGGGATAGAGTGCGATGCCGGTGAGCTTCTGCAGGCTTTCCGGCTCCGGCTTGATGCGCACAGGATAATAGTCGATGCCGCTGCGCTGCTC
>UCGV01000040.1 GCA_900471925.1 Hyphomicrobiales bacterium | reverse complement strand
TAGACAACCTGCGACGACACGTTCTCGCTGGTCTCTGCCGGCCTTGGCATCGGCTTCGTGCCGGAATGGACGCAGGATCTGCCGAACCGCGGCTTCGAGCTGAAAACGGTGAGGGGCGTCGATTTCAAGATCGGGCTCGGTGTCGCCTTGAACCGAGAGGATCCAACCGCCGGTCGCGACGACATCATCGATATCGCACGCTCACTGGCTCGGCCGGGGAGGTGACTGAAGGGCAGGTGCTATTTAAGTCGGTATGTCTTCTCGGAGATGATTTCTGTACCTCGAGATCGATTCGATCGGCGGTCAAACGTAACCGGTGCCGGGACAAAGCCGTCGGACTCGAATTCGGCCGCCACCACAGCGTCACTCACAGACGAGCGCCCAATCGGTTTGCCTGATTTGCCGCAACCACGACGCCGATTGTCGTGTTTCAACCTGTCCTTTTGGCACCTCTGGAAAAATAGGGGCGGAGCTTACGGCACGAGCACCGAGATACCAGCTGTGGTGCGGCGCTCGACGTCTTGATGAAGCGCAGCAGCGTCGCGGAGGGCGTATCGGGTCAATGGAATCTCGCCGAATGCATTGGATCGGTAGAGGGTAAACACGTCCGCCATGGCGACGCGCAGCTCGTCTGCGCTTTTGAGATAGGCCAGTGCCTGGGGTGCGAGGACCGTGGCCCGGCGGCGCGCTACCGCCTCCGGATCAGCCTTTGGCCAACCGCTGGACGCCCCGAAGGACGTAATGGTCCCGCCCTCGCGGACGGTGCCGGCGGCAAGCAGGCGATCGGCGGTGTCGGCGCCGATCCCGTCGAAGACGACGTCGACCCCGTTTCCGGTGGTAAGACGCGCGACCATGTCAATCGCTCCATCCAAGCCGACCGCCACGTCAGCAGCTCCGTATTCACGCGCCACCGCATGCTTCGCCGCGCTACCGACCATGCCGATCACATGCGCGCCGCGATGAGCCGCAAGCCGGGTAATCAACGACCCGATCCCGCCTGCAGCCGTCGTAACCAGGACGGTCTGGCCGACCCGCACTTCGAACAGTCTGACTGCGCAAAGCCAAGCCATGAAGCCCTTTACGGTCAGCGCTGCGGCAATCTCGAAGCTGATGTCGTCTGGCAGGGGGAAGAGCAGGTCCGCTGCGATCAAACGTGTTTCGGCATAGGCGCCCTGCGAGCGCAGATATCCGACCCGATCGCCGACTGCGAAATCGGTCACATTCGTGCCGATCGCGCTCACCACGCCCGCACCCTCGATGCCCATCACGCGGCCTGGCTCATTTCCAGAGATGAGGCCCCTGCGCTGTAGGACATCGAAATAGTTGAAGCCGATTGCTTTCTGCTCGACCTTGACCTCATCGGCGGACGGCGCTGGCACGGTGCGATCCTCGGCTCGCATGACGTCCGGGCCTCCTTGCCCATATTGCGAGATGACAAGTGTCATGTTGATTTCCTCATAGGGGGGTGTGAATGGGGTGGAAGATGATCGCTGCGGTCCGTCGTAAGGTTATGAAGCAAACAGCGCGGACCACTGTCTCAGGGGGGACTCGGGGCGCGGTTGCTCCTCTTGCCGACGCCCGCGCCATGTTCTCAGATCCTTATGCCGGCCGCATCGAGTGCGCCGTCGATTCGCTCATCGACCTCTCGTTTCGTGGCAGCCCAGCCCGGTACCGTGTCCAGCAAGCGCTGCTGCCAGGCGACCAGATTGGGGAACTCATTGAGCGGGATTTTCGTCCGCTCGTTCTGCGAGAACGGGCCTGCAATATCGAAGTCGGCCAGCGTCAGCCGGTTGCCGACAATGTGGCTGTGCTCTGCGAGGTGCGCGTCCAGTACGGTAGCGGCCGCGCGGAGCTTGTCGGCCGCCAGCTTCACGATGGTCTCGTCCGCAGGCTGACCCATGAAGCGTTTGGCAAGGACCTCATCGAAGGTGAGGGTGGCGAAGACGCGCCACTGCTCGCCAGACCAGAACATCCACTGGAGGATCTCATACTTCTCGCCAGTCGTCTTGCCCGCCAGATCGCTTCCCGCCTTCTCGGCGAGATAGAGGTTGATCGCGGCCGACTCGTAAAGGACGAAGTCGCCGTCGACCATGACGGGCGAGAGGCCATGCGGGTTCAGCTCCAGGAACTCTGGCGTGTGGCTTTCACCCTTGAAGAGATCGATGTCCACGATCTCGATGTCGATGCCCATGGCGGCCGCTGCTGCTGTGACGCGGCGCCGGCTGCCCGAGCCGGGGTCGCCGTAGATCTTGATGGCCATTGTATGTATTCCTTCTCTTGGTTGATGGTGTGAGCAATCAGGCTGGGTTGCCGGCGCGCAGCCGATCAAGCACCGGCAGAAGGTCGGAAGGCTCGGGGCGCCGGGTATAATCGGGATTGATCTCGGAATAGGCGATCGTGCCATCCGTTCGGACCACGTAGCGCGCCGGCATCGGCAGCACCCAGGACGGATCGTCGTTGATTTTCGACAGATCGTTGCCGAACTGCTTGTAGACCTCGATCAGGTCGTCCGGCAGCGAGAAGCGTAGCCCGAACATGTCGGCAACGGCGGCACCGGTGTCGCTGAGGATAGGGAAATTAAGCTTGTTGTCCCGCTGCGATTTGCGGCTGTTGGCCGGACTCTGGGGCGAAATAGCGACCAGTCTCCCGCCGCGTACCTCAATCTCGGGTCGGACCTCTTCCAGCGCCTGGAGATCAAAGTTGCAATAGGGGCACCAGACGCCGCGATAGAAGGTAATGACCAGCGGACCTCGGGAGAGCAGCGAACGTGAGCTCACGGTGTTACCGTCAGCATCCTGAAGCGTGAATTCCGGGGCCGCTCCGCCCGCCCCCAAAGCCTTGTCGGCCTGGCCGCTGTCGATCAGCACCCGGGTCGCGCGCCCCATTGTGTCGAGCTGGGCTTGGGTCGGCACCAGCGGAAAGCGTCCGTTCTCAAAGTCGTCGCGCATTGCATCGAGCTTGTCCTGCAGCTTCATGTCGATCCTCCGTTTCCGCGGCGAAGTGCCGTGACCAGAAAACTAGGTGATCAGCGAAAGCTGGTGTATCCATGCAATTCGAAGAACATTTATCTGGATTTCGAATGAGTGATCGATGGCAGGAGATGACCGTATTCGTTCGCGTGGCGGACACCGGCAGCCTCTCTCGCGCCGCGCGCGAATTGAAACTTTCACAGCCTTCAGTGTCGCGCATCATCGGCATGCTGGAGGCGCGACTAGGCACCACTCTGCTGCTGCGCACCACCCGCAGCATCTCGTTGACGGACGCTGGCGCGCTCTATTTGGAGCGGGCCAAACGTCTGCTTGCGGAGATGGAGGAGGCCGAGCAGATGACGCGGGGCCTAGATTCGCTTCACGGAGTGATCCGTCTCGCAATGCCGCTGATGTACGGGACACGCGCGGTCATACCGGCCCTGGCGCCATTCCTGATCCGACATCCCGACCTAAAGGTCGAGCTGGTCATGAGCGACCTGCGACAGAACCTCATCACGGACGGGGTCGATCTGGCCATCCGAATCAACGTTGGTCCCTTGGACGATTCTACCTTCGGCGCTCGCAAGCTGGCGCAGGTTGAGCGACTGGTCATAGCGGCACCGGCCTACCTATCCGCTCACGGCAGCCCGGCCACACCTGCCGACCTCGCTCAACATGATTGTATCCTTCAGCATGGTTCGTTCGGTAGCGAGAGTTGGCGTTTCACGCACAACAAAACAGTGGCTTCCGTCGATGTCCAAGCAAGGATTTGGATCAACTCGGCCCCAGGGGTCCTGGCGGCTACGGTAGCGGGGCTGGGCATTGCGCTTGGAACGCGCGTGATGGCGGGGGAGGAATTGCGGACCGGCCAGCTCACGCAGTTGCTCGAGCCCTATCGGCTCGATCCGGCCGAGGTATACGCTGTCTTCCCCGCGGGGCCGCGGCCGTCAGCAAAAGTGAGGGCGATCGTGGATCATCTCGAAGCGAAACTTGGGGGCACAGAATAAATCGCCCTCTCGGCACCTGCCGTTAGAAACAGATGGCTTGACGTCGCCATCCCGGGCGAAGGTGAGAACCGCTGCCTGTCCGTAGATACACTGGTCGAAGGTTCGTAGCCCTTCGAGAGCTAGCCAGCCCAGGAATGGGTCTGTCGCTGGCTATTCGGCTGTACCTATATTGTCCCAGCGATCTATTCTGAGTTCGGGTTCAGTCCAATCTTCATTGCTTCGGTCATGAACTTGACGAATACCGAAAGTTTTGGCGGCGGTGTCTTGCTTCGCGGCCATAACAGGCGGAAGGCACGCTTTCTCTTCTGCGAGCCAGGAAGGACCTCCCGAAGATCGCCCGCCCGGATGCTCTCGGCGACTGCGAAGTCAGGGAGCCAAGCGATCCCATGTCCCGCTTTTGCAAAGCGGATCAATGGCTCAAGCGATGTCGCTGCCAATGCCACGGGCAGGACCGTGCTTTCCGGGACGATCGGATCCCATTCGCCGAGTTTTCCGGTCTCGTAGAAGCGGTGATGCAAAAGCCGGTGATTGACGAGATCGGACGGCGTGCAGGGTTCACCGGCCCGGGCGATATAGTCGGGAGACGCCACCAGAAGGTTCGAGAAGTCGCCCAGCTTTACATGCATGAGGCGGCTGTCGGTGACTTCGCCTGAGCGGATGACTGCATCGAAGCCGTCCTCGATCACGTCGACCATGCGATCGTTGAAGTCGAGATCGAGTTCGATCTCAGGATATTTTTCCATGAATGCGGCAAGCAGGGGTGTCAGCAGGTCGAGGACAAAGGGAACCGCCACCCGAAGGCGTCCGCGTGGGGCCGCCGTCGTGTGCGCCAGCTCCGCTTCGGCGGCTTCTATCTCAGACAGGATGTGACGACAGCGCGCGAGGAACATCTCGCCTTCGACCGTCAGCCTGATGGCGCGCGTCGAGCGATGAAAGAGCCGAACACCCAACTGCTCCTCCAGCTTGGCGATGGTCTTTCCGATCGCCGACGACGAGAGGCCGAACTGCTGGCCCGCCAGCTTGAAGCTGCGCAATTCCGCAGCCTGAAGGAAGGCTTTCATCGCACTGACGCTTTCGATCCTGATCGTCATGACATCCATTTCGTCCGCAATGTTCGGAAATGCGGCTCGTTTATCGTGCGAACGGACTTCGTTAGTCAAGGGGCACGCCGTCGCGCTCGACAAAGCTGCGACGAGCAGGATCGCCACCGGAGATTTCTCGATGTCCACTACACGCCTGTTCGAGCCTCTTACATTGCTACACGGTGCGCCGATGCGGAACCGTTTCATGCTTGCGCCGCTCACCAATCAGCAGAGCGAACTCAATGGCGCCGCCAGCGCGTTTGACCAAGACTGGTTCCGTCAGGTGGCTCGGTCCGGCTACGGGTTGGTCCATACCGCGGCGGCCCATGTGGAAGCGAGCGGCATCGCCTTCGAACGGCAGTTGGGCATTCATGATGACGACCAATTGCCCGGCCTGAGACAAATGGCGTCAGCAATTCGCGAAGGCGGCGGGCTGTCGTCGGTGCAACTGCATCATGCCGGTCACCGTGCCAATCCACGGCTTGGAGGCATTCCCGCGCCTGCTTCTACCCGGACGTTGCCGGGGATCTCGGCGCTGACCACCGAGGAGGTCGAGCGCATTCGCGATAGCTTCATCTCAGCCGCCAAGCGAGCGCAGCTGGCGGGCTTCGATGGTGTCGCGCCGCACGGCGCCTTCGGATGGATATTGTCGGAATTCATGTCGCCACTGTTGAATGACCGAAAGGACAAATATGGCGGCAGCATCGAGAATCGCGCCCGTCTCACCATCGAGGTGATTGAGGGCATTCGCCGCGCATGTGGGGCGGATTTCCAGATCGGCTGGCGCCTGTCGGTCGAGCGCTATGGGCTGCGGCTGGAGGAACTTCGCGAGATCGTATGGGAAATCCTTGGCCGGGAATTGATCGACTATCTCGACCTGGCACTGTGGGATTCCGCACAGATTGTCGGGACGGGAACCTTCCGCGGCAAGACGATGCTCAGTGTCTTCACCGAAATTCCGCGCGGCGGCGTGCGTGTCGGCACGGCCGGAAAGATCATGAGCGCCAAGCGTTGCGCCGAACTTCTGGACGGTGGCTGCGACTTCGTGCTGATCGGCCGTGCCGGCATCCTCGAGCGCGACTTTCCCCTGCGCGTGAAGGCAAACCCGCTGCATGAAAGCCCAAAACCACCGGTCACCGCGCAGTACCTGCGCGAGGGCGGACTGAGCGAGCGCTTCATCATGCACATGCGGGGATGGGAAAGTTTCGTGCAGCCGGGCAGCGTCTGAGCACAGCAGAAGCTATGCCCCGTGAAGAGCGGTTGTTGCCTCAGATCGAAGCCGCTCACCCCCTCAGTCCATCAATCCAACGAAACCCTTCAAGGAGCCCTGAACGTTCGGGGGCTAGGAGAGACTTATGAACGACCGTGATGACAACCAGCCTGCAGGCTATGTGCCGCCCAGGGTCTGGACCCAGAAGAATAACCATGGCGGCGCCTTCGGCAGCAGTAACCGGCCTGTATCCGGCGCCACGTTCGAACGGACACTGCCGGTTGGTGAGCATCCGTTGCAGCTCTATTCGCAGGGCACGCCCAACGGCCAAAAGGTCACCATCATGCTCGAGGAACTGTTGGCCGCCGGCCATTGCGGCGCAGAGTATGATGCCTGGTTGATCGACATCTTCAAGGGCGACCAGTTCGGCAGCGGGTTCACCGCAGTCAATCCCAATTCCAAGATCCCGGCGCTCGTCGATCGCTCGACCGGCGATATCACCCAGGTCTTCGAGAGCGGCTCGATCCTGGTCTATCTCGCGGAAAAATTCGGCGCATTCCTGCCAACCGAGCATCGTGCCCGCACCGAAACGTTCAACTGGCTGATGTGGCAGGTTGGAACGGCACCCTTCGTCGGCGGTGGCCTGGGACATTTTTATGCCTATGCACCGTTCAAGATCGAATACGCGATCGACCGCTACGCGATGGAGGTGAAGCGCCAGCTACATGTGCTGGACACGCATCTGGCGCGCCACGAATTCCTGGCCGGCGATCAATATACGATCGCGGACATGGCCGTCTGGCCTTGGCAACCGGGCAGTCTTTACGGCGTCTACAATACGCACGAATTCCTCAACGTCGAAGAGTATGGGCATCTTCTGCGCTGGTATCGGGCAATCGCCGCAAGGCCAGCGGTCGCGCGGGGGCGGATCGTCAACCGCACCGCCGGCGCGCCGGGAGAGTTCCTGCGCGAACGTCACAACGCCACCGATCTGGATGCGATGTTCCCGTAAGCCGGTGTCGCTGTCGGCAATCAAAACTTCCTTCCATCCACCGCACTGACGCGCGCAATTCAAGCCGCGCAGGCTTCAACAATGGAGTTATCATGAAACTGTATTTCGCGACCGGTTCCTGCGGACTCGCTCCGCAGATCGCCCTTCGGGAAGCCGAACAGGCCTTCGATCTCATCAAGGTCGATTTCAAGACGAAGACGACTGTCGAGGGTGACTATTTCGAGGTCACGCCGAAGGGCTTCGTGCCGGCGCTCAAGCTGGATGATGGCGCGGTCATCACCGAGGGAGCGGTCGTCCTGCAATGGATCGCCGACCATAACCCGGAACGCAAGCTCATGCCGGCACCGGGATTGCCGGAGCGCTATCGGGCGCTGGAGTGGCTCAACTATATCGCGACAGACATGCACAAGGGCTATGCGACCTTGTTCTCGCCGTTCCTGGATGAGGCTTCGAAGGCCAGATTTATCGACGGCAATCTGAGCACCCGGTTCGCGTATCTGGACGAGCACCTGTCTCGAAACGACTATCTTCTGGGAGCCGACTTCTCGGTTGCGGATGCCTATCTCTTTAACATCCTGACCTGGTCTTCCCGCGTCAACGTCGATCTGTCCGCCTATGCTTCGATCCAGCGGTTCATGGCGCGCATGGGGCAGCGGCCCAGCGTTCAAGCCTCGCTGGAAGCCGAAGGGCTCTCTCTGAAATAAGCGCACCAGAGGGTTCGCTCTCGACGATCGCCGTTCCATTGAAATACGGCGAGCGTCGATCTCATCACCAACCTTAGTCCCAGGCCGCCACGCCGGCTATTCAATGGAGTTTGACATGGACTGGAACGAAAATCGCGAGCAGCTTCTGGCGAACGTCAGTGCACTGCAGAAACTGTCGCCCGACACCGTGAAAGGCTACCTCACCGTCTCGGGCGCAGGTCGCAAGACCGCGCACATGGATGAGAAGATGCGCCAGCTCATCTCACTTGCAGTCGCCGTCACCACGCGTTGCGACGGGTGCATATCGATCCACAGCAATGAAGCCCTGAAGGCCGGCGCCACGCGCGAGGAACTGGCCGAAGCACTCAGCGTGGCGGTGGCGATGAACGCGGGCGCCGCTTTGGTCTATTCGACCCGCGCCCTGGAGGCGTTCGATACCGCAACAGGCGTTTAGGCTATACCGATCAATTCGGCTTCCTCGTTCTGCCGCAGGAACGATTGCGGCCTGCCGCTCGCACCAGGCCACAATGCCTTGCGGGCGGCATCTGCTACTGGGGCCACAGCGGCCAATCAGCCAATTCTCGTCATTTCCTGGAAGAGTTTCTTCCGCCGAAACGATGTTCATCCAAGCCGGACACTGATGCAAATTCGGCTTCGATACAGCCTCACAGCGAGGTCGTGCCAACGGAGATGCTCATGAAGCTCTATTACCACCCGCTTTCCGGCCACGCACATCGTGCCCGACTTTTTTTGTCGTTGATCGGGCAGAATGTCGATCTGGTCGAAGTCGACCTCGCGAAGGGGGAACACAAGCAACCCGCGTTTCTCGAACTCAATAGCCTTGGTCAGGTGCCGGTTCTCGTCGATGGCGAAACGGTCGTTCAGGACTCCA
Source organism: Hyphomicrobiales bacterium (assembly GCA_900471925.1). GTDB lineage: Bacteria > Pseudomonadota > Alphaproteobacteria > Rhizobiales > Rhizobiaceae > Rhizobium. Next base: position 39,831 of record UCGV01000040.1, on the reverse strand, counting down.
ATGCCATCATGACCTACCTCGCCAAGAAACTCGGAAAGACGGAATGGTTGCCGGAAGATCCGATTGGCGCCGCCAGGATCCAGCGTTGGCTGTCGATTGCCGCCGGTCAGATCGCCTATGGTCCGGCCGCCGCTCGCCTCGTGACCGTCTTCGGCGCCAAATTCGACACCGGCGAAGTCATCGGGCGTGCCCATGATCTGCTCAAAGTGGTCGAACAGGAGCTCGCGAGCCGCGACTGGCTGGCTACGGAGCGTCCCACGATCGCCGATCTTGCTCTCTATAGCTATATCGCCCGCGCTCCCGAGGGCAATGTCGATCTCTCCGCCTATCCGAAGGTGGGCTCCTGGCTTACCCGCATCGAGCAGCTTCCCGGTTTCGTCGCTTTCGTGAAAACGCCGGTCGGTCTCGCCGCCTGAATGAAAAGCCCAACGGAAAAAGGTCACGGCGATGGACGGTCATGTCGATAGTATCAAGCCATTGCCGTGGCACAGCGGCGAAGTCCGGATCCAGAGAAGTGCGGGCGTCGAGGAAAAGGCGGCCGATCTCGGTCGACGTTTTGTCCGCGACCACCTGATCGAGCAGCACCGCCTGTTTTATCCGCAGCTTCCGTTCCTCGTCGTCGGCGCAGTGGATGCGGCAGGCGATCCGTGGGCGACGATCATCACCGGACAACCGGGTTTCCTGCAGGCGCCCGACGACTACACTCTCAACGCCACGTTCCGGCGCGATCCTTCGGATCCGGCGGACCAGGGTTTCAACGACGGCGACGCCCTCGGTGTTCTCGGCGTCGAATTGCATACGCGGCGGCGCAATCGCCTCAATGGCGTCGTCGCCAATTCGACTGCTGCGGGATTCGAGCTCAAGGTCGTCCACAGTTACGGCAATTGTCCACGCTATATCCAGCTCAGGGACTTCTATTTTGCCCGGGATCCCGGCCTTCCCTTCGATGGAGAGGTCGATATTCTTGCCGGTCTGGACGACGATGCACGCCGGACGATCGGCTCGGCCGACGCGTTTTTCGTAGCAACCTATTCGGAAGAGGGCGGTGTGCGGCAGGCAGACGGCTCGAGCCGCGGCGGGAAACCGGGTTTTGTGCATGTTGACGATGACGACGTGCTGACCGTCCCGGATTTCAATGGCAACACCTTCTTCAACACGCTTGGCAATATCCTTCTGAACGGTCGCGCCGGGCTCACGTTCGTCGATTTCTCCACCGGCGACATGCTGCAGATGACCGGGCGAGCAGAAGTCATTCTCGATTCTCCCGATGTCGAGGCCTTTCAGGGGGCAGAGAGGTTCTGGAAGTTCAAGGCGGAGAAACTTGTGAGGCGCAGGGGGGCACTCGCCATCCGATGGACTGCGCGCGAAGAGGGCAAAAGTCCCTATGCGGAGATGACGGGCGACTGGCAGCAGGCCGCCGAGCGCATTCGCGCCAAAGAACTGGCGAGGCAATGGCGCACCTTCCGCATCGAACATGCGATCGACGAGAGTGAGACCATTCGCTCGCTCTATCTGAGGCCAACGGATGGCGTCGGCATGATCGTGCACAAGGCGGGGCAGCATTTGCCGATCCGGGTCAAGCTCCCTGGTGCAGAAGCGTCGACGATCCGAACCTACACGATTTCGGCAGCGCCTTCCGATGGCATGTATCGCATCAGCGTCAAGAGGGAGGGTAAGGTCTCACAATTCCTGCATGGCCTTGCCGAGGGTGCCGAGATCGAGGCGCGGGCGCCGGCCGGATCTTTCACCATAGATCCGGTCGGACAGAGGCCTGCGGTTCTGCTTGGCGCCGGCGTCGGTATCACGCCGATGATCTCAATGCTGCGCAATATCGTCTACGAAGGCGCCCGCAAGCAGCGTGTCCGCAAGACCTGGCTTTTCTACTCGGCGCACTCGAGGGCCGATCAGGCATTTGGCGACGAACTAGACGAACTGGTAATCGCGGCAGGCGGCAATATCCGGATCTACCGCTTGCTGAGCAACGCAGACGGCGCCGAGCCCCGAACCCATTTCGACGCCGTCGGCCGCATCGATGTCGACCTGTTGAAGCGGTCGCTTCCCTTCGACGATTACGATTTCTACCTCTGTGGGCCGCCCGCCTTCATGCAGGATACCTATTCCAGCCTTCGTTCGCTCAACGTTGCCGACGACAGGATATTTGCAGAAAGTTTCGGTCCTGCTTCCATCCGTCGGACACCCGACGACGAGCAATCGGGTGATGAGGGTGAGCGTCCAGCAACGCGTCCGGTCCTGGTCGCTTTCACCGAATCCGGAAAGGAAAGCCGTTGGGCGCCGGAAACCGGATCCCTGTTGGAACTCGCAGAGGCCAGTGGCCTGACGCCTGAGTTCGGGTGCCGGAACGGTTCGTGTGGCAACTGCATGACAAGGGTCGTGCGGGGGGGCGTGGCCTATAAGCAAAAGCCTTCCGCAGCCATCGCCGATGGCCACGCGCTAATCTGCTGTGCCTACCCGACCGAAAAGGACGGCGAGGGTGATCGTGGTTTGCAACTCGCCCTTTGATTCGCCACCTGGTCGGCGAGCGATATTTGGTTGACGTGACGGAGACTAAGCAACCACGATCGCGACTTTGGTCGGTCATGCTTTGACCCTCGCGCAGAGGTCAATGACGTCGTGATTAATCATGCGGATGCATTTGGAGGACGCTTGCGTCCCGATCGACCACCATTCTGGCGATCCGTGGACGCGGTAACCGGTATCGACATCGTCTTTGTAGATGTAGTGCGCGCGCGCTCGCGTCCCAGCCGATGTGGCAATTGTCTGTTTGGGGTTGCGATAGGCGGCGCAAGATCTGTTTCGCTTTGCTTCAATGGCTGCAAAGCGACCATGTTGGCGCTATTCATGCGAGCGCGATCACCTATTGCCGGTCGATCCCGTCTCTGTCAGCGAGCCGAACGTTCGGCGCTCGGCCTCTCGTCCTGGCAAGTCGCCGGATCCGCTGTGCCCCATTTGCGATAATTCGCGGCGTGGCTCCATTGGGACGGACCGCGTATCGCCTGATCAGTGGCAGACCTTATTCACGGTCGCCGCTGGTCTCGCACCTGCACGACGCCAACACCGCACCAACAGCATCGGCCGTCAGTTCAATGTCCAAATCCGATATGCCGGCGTGCAAGACGAAACGGATTCGACCGTGCCCGTAGGCCGAGGCCATGACTTTCTGCTCTTGAAGCGCTGACAACATGGACGCCGCCCAATCGTCGGACGGTCCGGTCATCATGATGATATTGGTCTGCGGCTCGTTGACCGAGCCGATCGCCTGCATGTGCGCGGCGAGCCGTGTGGCGAGGTTGCGTGCACGAGCATGATCGGCGGCCAGCTTTTCCCGGTAGATCCGCACGGCGGCCTGCGCGCCTGCCGCCAGCATGCCGATCGGCCGCCACCATCCCCCGAACATCTTGCGCACCCTTGCCGCCTCCTCGATGAAGGGGCGGGTTCCAAGGATAACCGCACCCACCGGGGCGCCGAGAGCTTTGTTGAGGTTGACCGAAAGACTTGTTGCCCCACTGACGAGTTCCGACGGATGCTGCCCGGTTGCGACAGAGGCGTTCCAGATGCGTGCACCGTCCATATGGACCGGCTTTTCAAGACGCCGGCAGAGCATTCCAATCTCGGCCGTCCAGCCGTCAGGCGCAATCGTACCACCCGCGTGGTTATGCGTATTCTCCAGCCAGATGAGGCCAACCTGACGGTCGACCGACGATCGCGGCGTTGTTTGAAGCGCGCGCGCAACCATGGCCGCCGACAGGTGACCCTTCTCGCCGGCAACGCCCCTTACGACGGCTCCGTTCAAGCCCGCCGTCGACGACGATTCGTTGACCGCGACATGAGCCTCATGGTCGGCAATGATGACCTGGCCGGGCTGGCACCAGATTCGGACGGCAATCTGATTGGCCATGGTGCCGGTTGGTACGAACAGTGCGTCCTCGAACCCGAACAGGTCTGATAGCTCATCCTCAAGCGCCCTTTGATTGATGTCTTCGCCATGCGCGAACCCACGTGGACTGCCGGCTGCATCCATCATTGCCCGCAGAACCTCTGGCGACCAGCCCCCAAGAACGTCGCTTCTCAAATCGATCGTCATGAAATCACCTCGTCAACTACTTGTTGAAATTATGCGATAAGCGCGCTCGCTTGCCTTCTGCTCAAAGGTCCAACACGAGCTCGATTCTGTCGCTGCAATACGCCGAGAAAGCGTGGACGAGGGGTATGCCTCGCGCATCGACAAGCGTGATGACTGTTTCCAAAAGTGGAACTCCACGTCCGATCTGGAGATAATGCATTTCATTTGTCTCGGGAATTCGCCCGCGGATCTTGACCGTTTTTCGCTGAAAGTCGCTAATCCCTGCTCTGGCGAGAATGTCCTGAAAGACAATCTGATCATGGCCTTCTGCGTCCAGATCATGGAAAACCGCTTCCAGGCCCGGCAGTCGATCAAGCGCGAAATAATGGCGACCGAGATAGACCGGCAGGCCATCGGCCTCGCCAAGCAACGTAGCGAGTAGCAGCGGCGCGTTGTCGGGCAAGTCAAGAGCGATCGCGATATCGGAATGCGCCGGAATGGTAGCGATGGACAGGATCCTGCGCGCGGGAATGTGATTGTTCTCGAGCAAGTTCTGCTCGAACCAGGTCCTCGGACCCAACCGAAATCCGATCGGCTGCAGGACGACGAAAGTTCCCCGCCCCCTGTCCACCCGGACGATCCCTTCCGATTGGAGATGGGAGATCGCTTTCAGCACGGTGTGCTGATGGACGCCGAATCGCTGGGCGAGCACGGTGCTCGGCGGAAGCCGTGCTCCGACCGGAAACGTTCCCCTGCCAATTTCTTCTTCCAACGTCGCGCTGACGCGACGCCAGAGATCCAAGTCTATCCGGTTCAGTGTCTTGCCCCGATTCGTCGACCGAAATTCATCTGCCGGTGACTGCCTATCCGCAATCGGCTGTCACACGCAAGTCATCTATTATGGAATACTAGAGTTATATAACACTTGCCGCGATCGACCTCACGGGCGAACGCTGCGAGCCTCTCAAAGAATTTCGAGTGTGAAGGTTGAAAGAGACATGGCCGCTGTCACCGCCAGCAAAATCAGCAAGACGATCGGGACGACTTTGGTGCTGAACGGCGTCTCCCTCGACGTGCGAAACGGTGAGTTCCTGACGCTTGTCGGTCCGTCCGGATGTGGGAAATCCACACTGCTGCGCATCATTGCTGGCCTGGAACCACAGAGCGGTGGCTCGATCGGCATTGCGGGCGCCGTTGTCGACCGGATCAGGCCAAAGCTTCGCAATGTCGCAATGGTCTTCCAGTCCTACGCGCTCTATCCCTATATGACGGTCGAACAGAACATGGCGCTTCCGCTGATCATGCGAAAGCTTGCATGGTGGCAGCGCCTTCCGTTCGTCGGCCGATGGATGCCTGGGGCGGCCAAGGCCAAGTCGGACATCCGAAAGGAAGTGCGCGACGTTGCCGCGACGCTCGGGCTGGAGCCATTTCTCGCACGCAAACCCTCGCAGATGTCGGGCGGTCAGCGCCAGCGTGTCGCGCTTGGCCGCGCCATGGTGCGCCGACCCAGCGTCTTCCTCATGGATGAGCCGCTTTCAAATCTCGACGCCAAGCTGCGTGTCCAGATGCGCGAAGAAATCACCGGATTGCATCGGCGGCTCGGCGCCACCTTCATATACGTGACCCACGATCAGGCAGAAGCGATGACGATGTCGGATCGCGTGGCGGTGATGCGCAACGGAGAGATCCTGCAGCTCGCCACGCCGCAGGAGATCTATACCGATCCCGACACGATCGAGGTTGCCAAATTCATCGGCAGCCCGCAGATCAACCTTCTGCCGGCTATCGTCGACGACCTGCTTGACCTGCAGGTCCTCGGAACGAAGGTCAGCGGCTTTTCGGTGCCGCAGTTGCGCTGCGACATGAAGCTGACGATCGGATTGCGACCTGAAGCGATCCATTTTGCCGTCGATGACGGCACAGAGGGCCTCCTGGCGAGCGTTTCCTATATCGAGAGCCTCGGCTCCGACAGTTTCATCCACGCTAAGCTTAAGGATCAGACCACCCAGGTCATCGTTCGGGCGATACCCGGCGCAGCACAGCAATTGCGGCCCGGTTCTCAGATCAGGCTGTTTTTCTCGCTGGCGGACGTGCTGGTCTTTGATGCCGACGGAGATCGCCTCCGCGCGGCCAAGACGCTGCCGCAGATGACGAAAGCCTACGCCTGATGCGTGCGGGCGTCTCCCCTATTGTCCATCGGGCCGAGCGCGAACTGATGGGACGCGACGGAGCCACCGGTTATCTGCTGGTTCTGCCAGCATTCATCCTGCTGATCTGCCTGCTGATCGGGCCATCGCTTGCCGTCTTCGCGATTTCGGTGACCGACTGGCAGTTCGGCGCGAAGGATTTTTCTTATGTCGGATTGCAGAACTTTCGGGAATTGCTTGGCGACGACGTCTTCCTTCACTCGCTGATGAACACGGGGATCTACGTCGTTGTCGTCGTGCCATCGGTTCTCTGCCTTGGCTTGTTCATCGCACTCGTCATCGAGTCGCGAAAGGAATTCCAGGCCCTCTACAGGGCAATCCATTTCCTGCCAGTCATGGCGACGATGGCCGCGATGGCGATCGCCTGGGAGGCGCTATTGCATCCGACAATCGGCCTCGTCACGCATCTGGCGGAACGCCTCGGCTTCGGTCCTCTGAATTTTCTCCACGATCCCAATCTGGTCCTTGCAACCCTCTGCGTGATCGGCGTGTGGCAGCATCTCGGCTATGCCATGGTTCTGTTTCTTGCCGGACTGAAGGCCATCCCCGGCGACCTCTATCAGGCCGCATCAATCGACGGCGTCGAACATCCTCTCGATCGCCTGCGTTTCGTTACCTTGCCTATGCTCGGACCGGTCGTCATGTTCTTGTTAATCGTCATGACGCTCAAGGCACTTGAGACCTTCGACACCGTGGCCGTGCTCACCCAAGGAGGGCCGGGAGACGCGTCCGAACTTCTTCTGCACACGCTTTATGTCGAGAGTTTCCAGTTCTTCCGCACGGGCTACGGCGCGGCGATGACCGTCACCTTTCTTGTCATCGTCATGGCGATCGTTCTCCTCCAGGCGAAAGTACTGGACAAGAAGGTACACTATTCATGATGTTTGCACCCGCTAATCCAGCTCCGGCCATCATCCGGCATGCGATCCTGATCGCCACCAGCCTTTTCATTCTTCTACCGTTCCTGTGGATGATCAGCCTGTCGATCAAATCGCCACAGGAAGCCTTCCAGCAGAGCATTACCCTGCTGCCGACGGTTTTCTACGGCTACGAGAACTATGCGCGCGCCCTCATGGATGTGCCGCTGCTGCGTTTTATGGGGAATGGCCTCCTCGTCTGCGTATCGGTGCTCGTCTTGCAGATCCTGGTTGCCGCCCCAGCTGCCTACGCCTTGGCCAAACTCGAGTTTTTCGGGCGCGGCGCGATCTTTGCAGCTGTTCTTGTCGGCCTTCTCATTCCCCACCAGGTTCTCGCAATCCCGCTGTTCATCCTCTTCAACCAACTCGGCATACTGAACAGCTATGCTGCCCTCATTCTTCCCGGCGTCATCTCGCCCTTCGGGATCTTTTTGTTTCGGCAGTTTTTCAAGGCCGTCCCGGACGATCTTATTCATGCCGCGCGCCTCGACGGGCTCAGCGAATTGTCGATCGTGTGGCGGATCATGATCCCGTCGTCGATCTCGGCATTGGTTGCCTTCAGCATCCTCTCGTTGGTGAGTCGATGGAACGACCTGTTTCTGCCGCTGATCTTCATTCAGGATCAGCAGCTCATGACGCCGCCGGCCGGCATCATGCTTTTTCGCAGCGAAGAGGCGGGCAATTCCTACGGACCGTTGATGGCGGCCGCCTCATTGATCGTCGCACCATTGCTCGTGGCGTTCCTCCTTGCCCAGCGCCAGTTCATCGAGGGACTGACGGTCAGCGGGCTCAAATAAAACCGCCAGCCTGCCAACCATGGCAGCTGCGCAAATGTTCTTCTTGTGCGGATGAGCGCCGCGCGAGGCAGAAGACGTGGCCGGAATCTGGGTGCCTCCAAATTCCGGCCTTCAGTACCAAACTCTTGCGTGAAGGGATCACGACATGAACAAGATACCGAAACTGACGACGGCCATACTCCTCGCACTTGCGTCCACGACTTGCAATGCTCTGGCCGATACGACGCTGAAGGTTTCAGCGACGCCCGCCATCTTCAAACCGATGTTCGAGACCTTTGCAAAGGACTTCGAGGCCATTCATCCGGACATCAAGATCTCCCTGGAAGTACCGGCCGGGGACCAGGAGGATATGATCCAGGATCTGCTGCGCAAATCACTGGTCAACAATCTGCCGGATGTGACCTTCCAGGGCTACAATTTCATCCAGACGGTCGTGGCCAGGGACCTGGCGATGCCGCTCGACGCGCTGCTTGCCGCCGATGCTGAAGCCGTCGAGGCCGGGATCTCTCCCAACGTGACGGCGAGCGCTGCCGTCAACGGAAAGACCTACGGCGTAGGAGTCGCCTACTCCTTCCTCGTCGTCTATTACAATGCCGATCTGGTGAAAGCGGCCATCGGTAATGCCAAGTTTCCGGAAACCTGGGACGGCCTTCTGTCTCTTGCAAAGACAATCAAGCAGCAGAACGGCGACACGCTGGGCGCCTACATCCGGCCGGATTCCTGGGTCCTACAGGCGCTCGTCAACGGTGCCGGAGGCGTATTGGCCGATCCAAAGACCAATGCACCACTGCTTGCAGGCAAGGAAGGACAGGACGCTTTCGCCCTCATCGAAAAGTTTGGCCAGGCTGGCCAGGCTGCCATTCCCATGAGCACTGACCAGGCGCGTCAGGCATTCGCTGCCGGAAAGATCGGTTTCATGACCGATGCCAGCAGCATTCTGTCGAGGCTCGACAAGGAATCTGCGGGCAAGTTCAAACTTGGTGTTGCAAGGTTTCCCATCCCCGCCGAGGGAACGATCCCGGCCGCGGGCATTGCCGGCATGATGCTCACGAAGGACGCGGAACGTCAGAAGGTCGCGTGGCAGTTTCTGAAGTTCCTCGTCGGCCCGACGGGCCAGGTCGATGTGGTCAACAACACATCCTATGTTCCAACCAATGCCAACGCCATCAAGAGCAGCCCTGAACTGCAAGCAGCGCTCGCCAAGCAACCGAAAATGCAGGCGGCGATCGAGACGGTTCCCTTTGCGTCCGCCTGGTATGCATTTCAGGGCGCCAACACCGCTCGCATCGACAAGGAAATCAACGATGCGATGGAAAGTGTCGTCACACTGCGCAAGCCTCCGCAGCCGGCCCTTGAGGCCCTGAAGGTCCGGATCGAAGAACTTCAGAAGTAGGTTTTCCGAAGAGCAGACCTGCTCGAACGCCGCACCGTTCGGCCGCTTCAGGTGGCCGAACCCGGCCTATTCGACCTACCAATCCAAAAGAGGTTAGATATGCTCCTTAATCGACGAAGCTTTCTTGCCGGCGCCACCATCATGGCCGGGCTGCCGATAGCCGCCCGGGCCGAACAGACGGTCTTGCGCGTCGGTCAGGCGATCTCGATCTTCCGCCCGATGTTCGATGAAATCGTCAAGGCATTCCAGGCGGAAAATCCCGATATTGCCGTCAGGCTCGAGGTAGCCCCGGGCGAACAGCCCGAGATGATACAGGAACTTCTGCGTAAATCCGTTGTCAACGACCTGCCGGACATCTCGTTCCAGGGCTACAATTATCTGCGCGTCGCTGCCGAACGCGAGATCGCGGTTCCCCTGCAATCTTTCATCGTGAAGGATGCAGATTGGAAAGAAGGTGCCTTTTCCGCCTCGGTTGCTGACAGCTGCAGGGTCGCAGGCTCGGTCTATGGACTTGGCGTCGGCTTCTCCTTCCCCATGCTGTTCTATAATGCGACGCTTGTCGAAGAGCTTCGCGGCGATCGGCCTTTTCCGACGCACTGGGCGGAGATCGTGATGCTGGCAAAAGACATCAGGGCTCGCCATCCTGGCGTGGTCGGCGGTTTCGTGCGCAGCAATGCCGCCACTTTCCAGGCACTCATCGAGTCCCATGGCGGGAGGCTGATGAGCGAGGATGATCGGGTATTGACCTTCGACGGTCCGGCCGGTGTCGCGGTCTTCGACCTACTCCACGATTTCGGCGAGGCTGGTCAGGCGAAAATGGCGATGACGACGCCGCAATCGCGGCAAGCCTTCGTCAGCGGCATGATCGGTATATTCACTGATTCAAGCAGCCTCCTGTCGAAGCATAACCAGGAGATTGCCGGCAAGTTCAAGCTCGGCGTCACAGCGCTTCCCGTTCCCGACGCCAAAGGCCATGTCCCTGCCGCAGGCATCGCTGCCGTCATGACGACCAGAGACGATCATCAGCAGGCCGCCGCCTGGCGCTTCCTGAAATTTCTGGCAGGACCGAAGGGACAGCTCATCGTTGCACAGAACACGTCTTATCTGCCGACCAACACGGCTGTGGTCGAACGCGATCCGGCATTGAAAGCATACCTGACCTCCCAGCCGAACCTTGCCCCTGCTCTCCAAAGCATTAGCAGGGCCTCACCATGGTACGCCTTTCCGGGACAGAACTCCGCCAAGATCGACAAGACGATCGAGGATGCGATGCAGCAAGTGTCGTCCCTGGCTATTTCCCCCGCGAATGCGCTCGGTCAGTTGCGCCAACAGGTCCAGAACCTTCTTTGATGCGGTGGACCGAAGGGGCCGGCCGTGTCCGGCCGGCCCCAGATCATCATGCGTTGCGCCATTGCGCGCGACGAGGCGAGGACGAATGTTCAAAGTTATTCATATCAGTGACACACATCTGCGCGAAACCGATCCGGGCTCACGCTCCGGCTGGCACGAGACAACACAGGCCATCCGGACGACACGACCGAATCTCGTTATTCATACCGGGGATATCGTGCTGGACGAACCCGAGAACGCCAGGGATCATGCATTCGCCAGAGACGAGCTATCCGGTCTCGACGTAGAATGGTTGGCCATACCGGGCAATCACGATATCGGCGACGGGCCGCCCCGCGGCGGGCCAATATGTGAGGATCTGCTGCAGCGTTTCGAAAGCAACTATGGCGCTGCGCACTGGGCAAAAGATATAGGCGACTGGCGCCTGGTCGGCATAAATTCCATGCTGTTCGGCCTTGGATCAGCGAGAGAGGCCGAAGAATGGGCGTGGCTGGGGAGCACGCTTCGACAGGCCGGTCGCCGTCCAGTTGCTCTGTTCATGCACAAGCCGCCCTTCGTCATGGCACCCGACGAGGCAGAGCAGGGCTCTGCTGCGATCCCCGTCGAAGCGCGCGCACGATTCTGGGATGTCGTGACCGGCTCCAGCGTGAGGGTTGTGGCTTGCGGCCATCGCCACGAGTATCGTGTCCTGCACCGTGACGGCGTCAGCGTTGTGTGGGCGCCGACCACTGGCGATCAACTCGATGAGCGCACCGCGCCGGTTGACAGTCCGGTCGCGCTGTCGGGCGTACTCGAGATGATCTTTTATGGCGAGACCTTTATGCATCGCCTCATTCCTTTCGGCGTTGGGAGGCAATCGGCATGAGATCGGCGCGGCTTGCCTCGCGCATTCATTGCGAGGTGTCTTTCAACGAGCCTGGCCGGATCGACGGATACCTGCGATTGCCATATTCCTCCAACCGCTCGGCTTATGGGTGGCAACCGGTGCCGATCACCGTTATCAGCAACGGCGAAGGGCCGACCGTCCTCTTATCGTCGGGTATTCACGGCGACGAGTACGAGGGGCAGCTGGCGATGACGAAATTGCTTGCGGGCATCGAGTTGCGGCAGGTAAGCGGCAGGCTGATCGTCCTGCCTTCCGTCAATATGACGGCGGTTGCAGCCGGGACGCGCCTTTCTCCGCTCGATCAGATGAACCTCAATCGCAGCTTCCCGGGAAACCCCGAGGGGTCGCCAACCGAAATGCTGGCGCACTATCTGGAGAGCGTCCTGGTCCCGCAATGCGATTTCATCATCGACCTGCATTCCGGTGGTACATCGCTCCTGCATAGCCCTTGCAGCCTGATGCGGTTTAGCACTGATCCGGTGCGACGAGCCTCGCTCTTGTCTGCAGTCAGGGCCTTCGGTGCACCGCTTTGCCTGGTCAAGTCTGGGCAGCCGGGAGAGGAAGGCCTGCTGGACAGGGGATTGGCAGGGGCTGCAGAACGGTGCGGAAAACCGCTGATCTCCAGCGAACTGGGCGGCGGCGGCACGGTTTCGCGCCACGGGCTTGAAATCGCCGAACGCGGTGTCCGTTCCGTGTTGCGGCACTGGGATCTCCTGTCCGATGGAGGCCAGACGATCGAGAGTGATGTGCGCATGGTCCAGCTTGGTGGAGACGATTACTTCGTTTTCGCGTCGGCCGATGGTGTCTACGAACCCCTGCGCGATCTCGGCGACATGGTGATAAAAGGAGAGCCTGCTGCACGTATCTGGTTTCCGGAGGATCCGACGCGTCCGCCGATCACCGAACGGTTTCGTCATGATGGCCTGGTTGTCTGCCAACGTTCAATCGGGCGGACCAGCCGCGGCGACTGCCTTTACCATCTGGCGAGCGATATTGCGTTATGACGGACGTTCCGGCACTCACCGCGAGCGACATCGCCGCCATCCAGAGGGAACGGCTGGAGCGACGCGAACGTGACAGGTTGATCAACGCCGACGCGCCGCGCGTCGCTTCCGTGCGTGATATGAGGTTGCCAAGGCAAGATGGGGTGCCATGTCGCCTGTACAAGCCGGCTCATTGCGACGATCTACCGTTGCTCGTCTATCTGCACGGCGGCGGTTGGTCCTTCGGATCTCTCGACAGCCACGATCGCTTCCTGCGCCAGCTTTCAGTCTGCGGACGCGTCGAAATCCTGTCGGTCGGCTATCGGCTGGCTCCGGAACACGCCTACCCATCGGCCCGCAACGATGTCATCCGGATCGTGAAGGGCTTGTACGAAGGGGCGATCCTGGATCACGCGGACGGTCGCCCGCTTTTCCTTGGCGGGGATTCGGCCGGTGCTCACATCGCCCTGTCGGCAGCTATGCGCCTATCTCGTAAGGTGCTGAACGGTCTGGTCCTCTTCTATGGGGCCTACAGGCCGGATTTTACGACTGACAGCTATCGCGCGAATGGTTGTGGTGCCTTCGGCTTGACGACTGAGCGAATGCGGTCCTACTGGTCTGCTTATTTGCACGCCGCGTCGCAGGCCGAACGAGAGGAAGTTAACCTGCTTGCCTGCGATGCAAACGAGTTGCCGCAGGTCTACATTGGTGCTGCCGAATGTGACCCCCTCCTCTCAGACAGCCTGGACTTGGCAGCAAGCCTTGAACGATGCGGAGTGGGGCACCAGTTGCAGGTCGCCAAGGGTGAGAGCCACGGCTACCTGAGACGTCTTGCGACCTGGGCTGCGGTACACGAGCACCTTTCGCCTGTCGCAGATTTCATCGAACGGCGTTCGCTGGACTTGTCCTCGTCTCTTGAATAGGGTCCGATTTCTTCGTCGGGCGCGCGGCAAATCCTACGACAGTTTCCCCTGTGGCCACGGGATGCACGACGACAGCGCCGGCGCCTATGACGGCTTTGGCGCCGATCGTGATCCGGCCGAGGACTGTCGCGCCCGCTCCGATCGTGACGTCAGCACCGATTATAGGGTGGCGAGGACCGCCCCGACGGTATTTCGATCCGAGCGTCACGTTTTGCCGGATGATGGCGCCCCCGCCGATTTCGGCGGTTTCACCAATCACGATCCCGTTGCTGTGCGATATGACCACTCCCGGCTCGATCTGTGCGCCTGGATGGATGTCGGCGCCGTGGGCCCGGATCGACAGTGACTGAAGATAGTGCGCAAGCCCGCCGCGATCGGACTGCCACAGCCGATGCGCGAGGCGGTGGGTCTGAAGCGCATGGAAGCCGGGAAAGAACAGAAGTGGCGTCAAAATATCGGCGACTGCCGCTTCGCCGGAAAAGGTCTGCTCGAGATCTCGTCGTGCCATCGTCACAAGCATTGCATGATCCTCATAGGCGCGCCGGAAAACAGAGTTGAGGTCGAGCACGCGCTCGTCCGAAAGCGAGTTTGAGACAATCGCCGCAAGCAAGGCGTCGAAATTTCTGGCTTCGAGCACTGGCTTTACCAGCGCTTCCACGATCGCATCGCTGCTCATCCATGCCCGGGCGATCTGCTGCAGCCTGTCGAACAGCATGTCCCCGGAAGTTTGATAATCGTCTTTAAGGTGCATGGCGGTGGACCTATTGAGAGGAGGGGACGTTCCGGCACATGAGATAAAGTCCGAGGCCAATGACCGGTATGCCGATAAGCAGGCCCATTGTGATCGGCTCATCAAGAAACGTGGCTCCGAGCACGACCGCGACGATCACTCGGATCGCTTCGAAACCCGAATTTCGACTGAGAGGACCGGCAACGTAGGCCGCAAACAGAGCGAGTTGCGAGACAACCGAAAGGGCTGAAACGAGAACCATGACCGACAATGCCGGCAATTCCGGAATTGCCAGGCCGGGCCCTGAGACGGCGAGCCCGATCGGAAGTCCCCCTATCGAAAAGGCAAGGCTTGCTCGAAGCACGTCCGTTCGGCGTGAGACCTCACGGGAGGTGATCGCTGAGCCGGCACTCAAGAGCCCCGAGAAAACTGCAAGCGCCGTGCCCAGATTGAAGAAAGAAAGATCCGGGCCGATCGCGACGCCAATACCCGCACACACGACCATGGCGCCAGCGGCCGCAATCGGCGAAAACCTCTCGCCCAACAGGAGGCTGGAGAGCAGTGCGGCAAAAATGATCTTCAGATAGAAGAGAGTTGTGACGGTTGCCAACGGCAATAGCCTCAGGCTCCAGAACCACAGAAACATGACGAGATACGTTGCCGAACCAGCCACGAAAGACTGCAGGACCATCGTCCTGTCGAAGCGATTGCGACCACTCTTATGAGGATCGGCGACGATCATGACGCCCATGAACAGTACCATGAAGATATTGCGCAAGAAGGCGGTCTCGGCTGGGGGAATTTGTGGAACAAAGTGCGTCAGCGCGTTTGCGATCGAGAACGCGGTCGCGGCCACAAGATGGAGCAGAAAGATCCGCCACGGTACCCCTTTGCTCGTCTGGGCGGAAAGAAGGGTCGCGATCATGCCAGACTCGCCGAAAATTGTGCAGCCACCATCGGCAGTTGTTTGTCGCGCATGATCGACGGCAAATCGTTGGATTCACTGGCGCGAATTTTTACAATGAGCATATGTGGCCCGGCGGCCGTCCGGGCGTGCCTCAACGCCACAATGAAGGAAGCAATGTCATCGCACCGGACCGCGGACCTGTAGCCGTTTGCCGTAGCGATCTCGGCGAGGTTGACGCGACCCGACAGGCTCGTCTGGCCGCCCGTCGTCTCGTAAAGTTCGTTATCGAGCACAACATGCACGAAATGCGATGGCTGCTGCTGTCCGATCATGGAAAGCACGCCGAGATGCATCAGGAGCGCGCCGTCGCCATCGAGAAGGACAACTTCGCCCTCATTTGATCTTGCCAAGGCGACGCCAAGCCCGATTGCCGGCGCATGCCCCATGGAGCCCAGCATATAGAAATTCTCCCGGCGATCGAACGCCGCGCGCAATTCTCGCGAAATGTAGCCTGTTGTCGCAACAACGGCTGTATCGGGCGCGATCCATTCAGAAACCGCTTTGACGGCAGAGGCTCGATCAGGGCGTCCCCCGAACCCGGACCGTAATTTCGCGCAATCAACCGGAAACCCACGGTGCTCAACGCGGCCACGGCCGATTCCAAGGACGACCATTCGATCGCAGCGAAGCTGCTTGCTGATGCGCTCGGCGGTCTCGTTCAGATCGAGTTCGTCGTTGACCTCGAGAAAAGGAATGTCGAGTGCGCTCAGGGTTGCTGTAACAACTTTGGGCATGTAGCGATGCTGCGGCTCGTCCGTTTCCGGATTGTGCGTACCGATGATCATGACGCCGCCGATCCCATAAGGAAGGGAGAGCGAGGTAAGCGGATTGATGAGATTGCCGAATCCGGAATCCTGCATCAGCGTTGCGCAAGGTCGCCGGCAAAGGCTAAATCCGCTGGCGAGCGCGAGCGCGGCACCCTCGTTATGTGCGGGAATATAGTCGATGTCCTGGCGTGCAGGCAGCGCCGAATACAGCGGACCGAGCAGAGAACAGGGAACGCCTGTTGCCCTGTTGATCCCGGCCTTGACGAGCATGTCCAGAAAGTGATGTGCATCAATCGCCATCTTTTACGCTCCCGGGAGAATTTGCGCGTGCGTGAGGAGCAGGCGTCTTTCTCCGCGCCGACCATCGGACAGTCCCGAACTGACTGCAAAAGACGGGCCCGTAATGCTCGTCGGCCGCGGCTCCCAGCGCAAGTTCTCCGGTCAGCACGCCATCGCTGAGATTACCCGAAAAACTGTAGTAGACGGATATTGGATGCCCAGCATGCCTTGCAGTCAGGCGGACGTGGTTCCCCGCCACCGATCCTGAGACGTCGCCACGGGAATCGAGCGAAGAGTGAGCCCCGCGGATCTGCTCTCCGGTTTTTTCTAGGTGCAGTTCGTGAACCACCCGGCCGTGGAGGTAGTCGATTTCGACCACCCACTGCCCACTGATATCGAGTCTGTGAGATGGTGAATCCCGTCTCGGCTTGCCTGAGCGCGCCAGGAAGAGGCGCGCGAGCGACGAACCGACAATGTCCGCGTCGCCACTTTGAAAGTTGAAGGGATCGATGACAATTGAATTCGGGGACGACCAGAAATCGTGGATGTGGATACGAGGCTTGGCGAGGTCCATTTCGATCCGGACCTCGTCGCCGCTAAGATCGACGGCATCGCGATCCCATGCGATGCGGA
This sequence comes from Hyphomicrobiales bacterium, assembly GCA_900471925.1. Taxonomy (GTDB): domain Bacteria; phylum Pseudomonadota; class Alphaproteobacteria; order Rhizobiales; family Rhizobiaceae; genus Rhizobium. Next base: position 22,918 of record UCGV01000040.1, on the reverse strand, counting down.
TTCTTGGAGAATGCCAGGCAGCGCTCGCGGCAACCACCTCGGTCCTCACCGAAGCAAGGCGCAGATGGCTCTCGATCGTTTGAAGGTGCCGCTCCATCTCGAGGCGCTCGGCCTCGGCGTCGCGTTCGTGGAGGAAGTAGCGCAAGGCATGTATAGCCCCGATGATTTCCTCCTTTCCGACCTTCATCGCCCGTCCGAATGATTGGTGGGGAGGCCCATTGAGCCAAGCCATCCGGCAGAGGTGCTCGGCACCAAGGAGAAAGCCGGTCGATTGCGGACCGCGCAGAAACTTGCCGCCGGCATAAACGACGAGATCTGCGCCGGCCGCAATCCACTGGTCCGGATAGGAGGGTGTCTGGGCCGCCGCATCGACCAGCACAGGAACGCACTTGGCATTAGCGATGCGAATGGCTTCGGCATTTGAGAGGCCATCGCCAGCCTTGGCGCGCCCAAGGAGACAGACCATGGCGACCGAACCGTCGAGCGCGCTTGACAACTCATCAGCCGTGCCGATTTCGATAAGAACAGCCCCAACGGTCTTGAAGACGAAATCATAAGCAAATCGGTGCGCCCGCGGGATGACAACTTTGTTGGGCATGCCTGCGGTATCGGGCAAGCGCAACATTCGCTCAGGGTTGTGACCTGCAATGCAGGCCGCCGTCGCAAGCGCCATGGCCGCGGTTGTGGAAGACGTCACAATCCCCCAGGGGGCTCCGGTGATCGTCGCAAGCTCAGAACCCGCCCGGAGCGCGAGTTCGTCAAGGTCGACGAACTCGCCCGCTGCATCGTTCATGATCTTCAGGGCCTGTGGAAGGATGCGACTGCCGCCGAATGTGGATCGGACCCCGCCGCAATTGATGAACGGCTCTACTCCCAACGATCGGAAGGGTGAGGTTGTGGGGTCTACTGTTCGCTCGATCTGCATGCTGTTTGCCTGTAACATCGTCACGCTCCCCGAGATCAGCCGGTTACCTGTTCGAGGAGGCCATACGCGTGCGCCAGCAGCAAACACGTCGCTGCCAGCGCATAGGCACTGATCCCACGATACATGAGGCGACCAGGGGCCGGGATTTGTAGTGGCGAGATATGCAGCAGAACGAGCACGGAAAAGGCGACGACGACGGTTGTCGAGCTAACGATGCCGGGGGCCATATGCCCGGCGATCTGAAGGGCCGCCAAAAGCGGTATATCATACGACAGGGGTACTCCGGTAAAATAACCCGTCGAGGAGAGGCCAAAATTATTGAAGTAACTCAGGCGAAGCGCCCCGGCAGCGACCATTGCTACACTTAACGCGCTCGCAAGAAGCGTCCCATCGCCGAGTTGAAGGACGATCAGAGCGGGCAGCACTGCCCCATAAACGAGGTCTGCAAAGCCGTCGAGGCTCTTGCCCATCTTGCCGAACTCGGCCGCCCTGTTTTTCGTACGAGAAGCCACGATCCCGTCGAGCTGATCGGCAAGCATTGCCCACAGACCGAATACGATCGCATAGTCGATCTGGGCGTTCAGGGCAAAATTCATCGCGACCGCGGAGCAGAGCAGCCCGCAAAACGTTATGGCATTGGCTGGATCGTAGAGATACTTGATCATGGCAGTCTCCTATTCCGCAGCGGCTGTTGCAGATGAAGGTCCGCGGGCATCGGCAAAAAGGGCCTCCGCGATGCGGAGGTCGCTTGTGCTATCGATCTCGTACCACTTGAGATCATCGCACCGCGTGGCGGCCATCCGCAGTCCGTGTCGTTCGATGAGGTTGGCAAACAGCTCTTCCGTGTAAGCCTTGACCGCGCCGGTGCCGATCAGTTCGTTCAAGAAAGGCACGATCTTGCCGCGAAGGTCGGCGCTGCACATGCGGATCAGGTTCATGGTCTTGAAAAGCGGCGCCGATCCGTCGACGAGATTGACGGCCGTCTGTTTCATCCGCACCTCGGAAATAAAACCGGCATCGTTGAGAATGACGGCAGATCCCTCCATCGAGGCGTCGAATGGCGCGACCGCGGAGGCATTGGCTGCCTCGTCCTCCAGAAGCCTGCGGAGCGCGGCTGCTTCGAAGAAGACATCGCCTTCGAGGAGATAGCAGTCCCCCTGAAGAAGGGTTTCGCGGGCAAGCCAAAGCGAATACGCGCTACCCGTTTTATCAAACACGGTCGACTCGACATAGTTGATCTCAAGCCCGCCGAAATGCTGACCGCAGGCGTATTCGATGGCGTCCTTGCGATAGCCGACGACGATCGTGACGTCCTTAACGCCGATATGTTCGAGATTGCGTAAGGCATTGTGCAGGATCGGTGTGCCGTTGACTTCGACGAGCGGCTTGGGGCGCAGGTCGGTCAAGGGCCGCAAGCGAGATCCAAAGCCGGCGGCGAGAATGACGGCCTTTGTCGGATGATGATTAATCATTTGATTCCCCTCTTTTGCTCTTGCTGGTTGACAGTGTCATTCCCAGGCGTTGAGAACGTCGACGAGGCGGATGAGCCCGGCCTCGAGTTTCTCGGGCGGAATTCCGTAAGAGAGCCTGAGGCCGGCGGAATCTCCGAACGCGGTGCCCGACACCGCCGCGACGCCGGCGTCGGCGAGCAGCGAATTGACGACTTCGTCGGCCGTGGAAGCGGGGCCGCCCGTCGCCGTCAGCTTCAGGAGCATCGAAAGGTCGAGATAGAAGTAAAAACCTCCCTGTGCCTTCGGCACTGGTATCCGCGTCAATGATGAAAGAATGTTGAGGCCGCTCTGACGCGAGCTGGCGAGTTGCGAACGCAGCCTGTTCTCGTAGCCGCCGTCGCCGCGCTGCAGATGATACAAGACCGCGTGCTGGGCGATCACGTTGGGATTGGACGTTGTGTGTGATTGCAGCGCCTTGACGGCATTGATCACATCCTTCGGGCCAGCAAGATAACCGATCCGCCAACCGGTCAGCGCCAGCGACTTGCTGAATGCGTTGATGATCAACGTACGCGAGCGCACCTCAGGAACAATAGACACGATCGGATGATGAACCTGGTGGCCGTGGACGAAATCGCCGTAGCATTCGTCGAAGATAATCCAGAGATTCCGGTTGATGGCGAGCTCGGCAATGCCAATCAGTGTCTGGACATCGTAGACCGCACCCGTCGGGTTGCTCGGGGTATTGATGACGATCACTCTCGAGCGATCCGTGATGGCGGCTCTGATATCCTCGATCCGCGGAACATAACCGTTGGAGCGGGTATCGACGAAGACCGGCTTGCCGCCGGCAATCAGGACCTGGGCCGGGAAGGTCGTCCAGTAGGGAGCCGGGATGATCACTTCATCGCCGGGATTGAGGAGAACCATCGCGGCATTAAAAAGGGCCTGCTTGGCGCCTGACGTGACGGCAATCTCTTCTGCCTTCCAGATCTGCCCTGTATCGAGCGAGACTTTCCGTGCCAGCGCCTCACGCAGTTCCATCATACCGACCGTGTCGGTATAGCGGTTGATACCCCTGTTGATGGCATCGATCGCGCCGTCGCGGATGGCAGGGGCCAGATCGCTCCAGATTTCGCCAGCTGTCAGATCGATGATGTCCTTTCCGGCGTCGGCTGCCGCTTTTGCTGCCGCCCTTGCCGCAGCTGTTCCCGATGAACCGAACAGGTTTGTCCGTTGCGCAAGCATGTGCGCTCCTCCAGTCTGATGTTGGGGTTGGTTAGGGGCCGCCCGGACCGCCGCTATGCGGTCTGCCGGGGCAGATAATGGTCTTCTGCCCGCGCCAGCTCGTCATAGCCGATGAGGCTGAACAGTTCGTCCAGGCCGGCAACCTCACCCTCTATGCCGGCAATGCTCTCGTCGGCCTGAATGCGGGCGCAGATGTCACGCATGCCGGCAATCGCGGCACGCATCGTGTGATTGGCCCAGATGACGGTCGAAATGCCCGCCTTGCGATAGGCAGAGACCGGTGTGTTGTAATATTTCGTGGGGACGATCACGACCGGCAGCTTGTTGTCCCATTCCTTGGCGAAGGCGAGGATTTCGTCGGCGACAGCCTTGCGGGAGTGGATCAGGATCGCGTCGGCGCCGGCCTTGGCATAAGCGTGTGCCCTTGTCAGCGCCTCGTCCAGGCCGTGACCGGCAATCAACGCTTCGATGCGGGCGACCAGAGCGAAATTCGGGCCTGTCGTATCCTTGACGGCCTTCAGCCGCCCGCAGAATTCCTCGATCTCGGCAAGCGGATGCCGGTCGCCGACGAAGGAGTTCATCTTCGGGAACCCCTTGTCTTCGATCGCCACGCCGGAAGCGCCGCGCTCTTCGAGTTTTTTTGCCAGCAGACGTGCGTTGTTGAAGTTGCCGAAGCCGCTGTCGCCGTCGACCAGGATCGGAACATGGCTTGCATCGACCATATGCTCGACGACATCGACGACCTGCGTCCAACTTGCCTCGTTGGCGTCGCGGTAGCCAAGCGCAGACGATATCGAAAGCCCGGATGCCCAGAGCCCCTTGAAACCGGCGCGGGCGGCGATTGCCGCCGAAAGCCCGTCATGGGCCTCCATCAGGAATTCGGTTTCCTTCGAGCGGAGCAGGTCGATAAGCGGACGTCCCGGTGCATCGAGAGCGTGTACAGGGGAGCCATCCAAAGAAGAGATCAATTTGTTCATTGTCATACCTCCGTAACAATTGTGATGTTCGATGTTTAAAATAAAAAAGCAACAATATAATTTGATATAAAAACAGTATTTTCTCGATATATCAGTAATATAGCTTGAATATCTCTTTGCTGTTTCAGATATTGAAGATATATCGCGGCGATTTGAACGGGTTAGCCGATATTTCGGTGAAATAACACGGAAATAGCAAGCAAAGGGGGAAATGGTCTGCTATAGCTCGCCTTATAGGTGAGTACCGCGTCTCATCTCGCATACGGATGCAAGACGAGGCGTGGTGCACTGGAGGGGATCGATGAACCGAATGAACTTCATTGCAAACGATTACGAAGAGATGGCCGACGATCACGATAAAGCCGGACAAGTTTATGCGAAGATCCGAAGCATATTACTGTCATGCCGGGTTACCCCATCGACATTCTTGAACATCCGGACCCTGGCCAAGGCCTTGCATGTCAGCCCGACACCGGTGCGCGAGGCTCTCATCCGTCTGGCCAACGAACAGATCATCATGCAAGCGCCCGCCGGGCGCGGCTATTTTTCGCGCGTCCCGAGCGTGGAGGAACTGGCGGCCGAGTATGAGGCGGCGTTTATGATCATCAGCCATGCGCTTAGGAAGAATGGCCGCGAGTTCTCATTGCTGGGCATGCGGCTGCCGCCGGGCTTCGAACAGGACGCCGGCGCGCTTGAACCGCGCAGCGCCCGCACCGAGCTCTACGTCGCCTTCCTGGAGATGGTCTATCAACGTATTGGCCAGCTTTCGAGCAATCCGACAATTCAGGGCTACATGCACCAATTTATCGACCGAACGAGTTTCATTCGCGAGTTCGATCTTCAAAAGCCCCACCGTCTCGTTCAGATCACGACACAGATGAGGATGTTTCTCGACTTCTTGGCCCAAGGGGACGTCGATGGCGCGATCTCGAACCTGCACGAACAGTATGAGACCAAGATCAAACTGCTTCCGGAACTCGTCCTTGGTGTCATGCAGCGCGCGATGGCGGAAAACAGGTCGGTCGAGGCGCTGATACCCGAGCGGCCTGCGAAAGGATGACGAGCATGGTTTCCCAAATCGTGACGACGGACTTGGATCGGACAAGAACCAAGATCCGTGAGGATCTCGAGATTGCCTCCGCCCTGATGATCTATGCGCTGCGCAAGAACATCAATGCGTTCCGTTTTGCCGGATTGCGCGTCCCCAGGATCATCCAGGTCTGGGAGGAGGGAATGGAACTGCCCGAGCTTGGGGACATGGCGACAGAAGTCGCGATTTTCCAGGAACATCTCTACGAGAGGATCGGCGCGCTCGCCAACAACGACAAAATGATGCGCAGGATCTGGCGTATCAATGAGAAGACGAGGCGATTTCGTGAGGAGGAACTCAAGGATCCCGTCGCCGCGCGCGACACGCTCAATTTGATTGCCAAATTGATCAATGGCCTCTTTGCACGCGACGCCGATGTCTGCTCTGAGCTGCTGCTTGAAGGTCTTGAGCGATGGAAGCGGTCTGGCGACCGGACGTTTACGCGACGCATTTTGCTCGCGCGACACGTAGCCTAAGTCGCTTCGTCAGGGCCGGCGTCATCTTTGACAAAAACGTGGACATCTTGTTGCTCGCGGGAGCGCGGCCGAATGCTCGCAACCTCAACGGATCCGATCTCTGATGTGTTGGCCACGTGCAGGCCATCGCACGGCTGGATATCGAGATTACCGATGCGGACGGCTCTGATGAGGCCGTTGCTTCCCGGCCAGTCGAAGGATCGCGCGCCTATGCGGGGATCTCTCAAACGCGGCGGCATCCAGATGGTATCGACCGGCAGGGCGCGGTCTATCAGGTGCTGCATCATCCGCGTAAGTCGTTTGCGCGGAATGTGCAGATCGCCGGCTTGGAAGGTGACGTAACCCCAGCCATCATCGACGTGGCCGCCTACTGCCGGATAGGGCAGCGCGATCGACAGAACGTGAAGTGCGGTATGAACTTTCATGCGCCGATAGCGTGTCGGCCAGGCAATGCGCGCGATGACTTTTTCCCCCGCAAGGTGGTTTTCGCAAGATGTGTTGGCGATGTGGAGAAGGGATCCTTGTCCGACCCGATCCCAGATGGTTTCATTGATCGCCACCGTCGAACCATCTTCAAACACCAGTTCCCCCCGATCGGCAGGGGTCACACCGGTCGCGGGATAGAACACGGTGCGATCGAGTTCCACTTGATTGCTGCGCAGCCGCACAAGGCGAGCGTGCGTCTCTAAGGCGTAGGCGTTCTCAAAAAAGCCGAGCGCCGTATTCATCGTTGCGTCGAGCAGCATGCGCACTCCCACACGCTAAGTACGGTGAACCGATTACCACGAGCAACGGGCTCGCAGCATTTCGCGAGCACTTCGAAAGGCCGAAGCCTGGCGCGCTATATCTTCAGGCGGTGCAGTCAAAGCGATCGCACCCAGTCCTGGCCTGCTGCCGCGGCCTTCCCATTGGCCTCATCCACCAATTCGCGAAGCACGTCCAGCTTCGAGCCGAAGTGCATTTCGAGCTTCGCTATGGCGCCCTTGGCTTCGTGGCGACGAAGCAATTCCGTCAGTTCGTGCAGGTCATCGGGAATTTTGCGTATCTGGGCTGGCCGCTGCAGATAAAGTTGCCGCACGACGCTGGTCTTGCCGTTAAATGTCTGGATCAGCTGCCGGTACTTCCTGTTGCTGGCCATGCAGGCGATGCGTTCATAGAGCATTTCGATGAACTCGGCATATGCTTGCGTAAGGTCGGTCTCAAGTGGCAAATCCCTATGCCCGCTGGCGTGTCCGGGCTGCTGGAGCCCGGCGTCGCTAAAGGCGGCAATATCGGCCTCAATAGCGAGTTTCAGGACGGTTAGCGCCAGATCGTAGTCGCCGGAAAGATCGGTGAAATCGAGCGTCCTTGAGAAGTATCCAGCCCCGGGCACGCTGAAAACGATCCCTTCGCCCGCAAGCAGGACCAGCGTCTGGCGCAATAATGTCTTGCCGATGCCCAGGCGATCGGCAAGCGCTGCGATATCGAGCTTGGCACCCGGTGGTATCTCGAGCGTCACTAGCCGATTCCGCAGGCGCGCATAAACCTGTCCGGTGTTCGAGCCTCTGCTCCCCTGTGGTGCGCGGCCTATGGCTGGTTCCCTCATGGTCGAAATCGCCCTGTCGCAATTTGCTGACGCGCGCCGTGATGTCGTTTCCAACCGCATTCGTTGAACCGGCGGGAATGGCGGCGAGCCCGGTCATGATTGTTGCCGCTCATCCGCTGCGCGAATACAACTACCCAAGGGCGACAATTACCAACAATACACGCCTGAGGAGATTAAAAGTCAACCTGTTTTTGCTCTGACTTTCACCGCGTGGTCGTCGACAATCGCGATTGTCGCGGCTGCTAAGATTTCGGTGAGCACTGGGGAAAAGGAAGCACGATGCCGGACTGGGCGTCCGCAGCCTTCATGCGCCGCTGGACACAATTGTTCAGGATGGAAAGCACCCACGCGCGATCTTGGACAAATAGGGCGTTCAAGAGATCGGCCATCTCGGTTATCGCCTTGTTCGACGATTTGGGTACCGAAAGCTCCGCTTCCCGGAATGGCCGCGAGCGCTCGTTGAAGCCCCATATCTCACGCAGCATCCGCTTGTTGCCGGCCAAGGAAACGATTCTGTCGTACAGTTGCTCCTGGAAAGTCGCCAGTTCCGCGGCAATCATCGGCTCCTTCGGAACCTCCGCGCCCGACTGCCATGTTTCCAACGTTCGTGGGACGCGAATGCCCGCGAAGGAGAAGCCCGAAAGGTTGCGTTCGACCGCGAGGCACATCAACGTATGTGCGAAATCAAGATCATCACGCATCGAAATGAACTCACTCGACGAGATTCCATCCCTGTTCGCCATGTGTGCGCCCTACCAACGGTGGTTCCTGTTGTGTTCGTGCAACCATATTCTTGCAGGAACCACGTGAATTGCAAGCGTGTGCAAGAACGCTTTCCTGACGTCGGCCGGATCCGTCAACGCTGCATGGTCCGTCGTTTCAGCTGTTCCCCTGTGGACGTTCTTGACCTTCACCCTTAAAGAGCCGCGGTTTTCCGCAGGCCCTCTTTTTGTCTTTAAGGTTGAACAAGGCCGAAGTCTTCGATCCCGGATGCCCGATCGCTTGGACGCAGGAAGGCCGCAATCTGCAATTTTATCTCTATGTAATTTTAATGTTTTCAACTTAATGTAGCGATCCCGAATGCAGGGCCGGACGGAAATGCTTAGCGAAATCGAGGTCGTTTACTTCAAGGGTCGTATCGACGACGTACTTGCCAATCGTCCCCTGACGGATTGGCAAAGGCGCTTTCTAACCGACATCAGCGGCAAAATCGGTCGCTACGGCGTGCGGACCAGGCTGACTGAAAAGCAGCTTTCCATGTTGACCCGCCTTACACGGAAAGCGGCGGAACCTGAGCCGGGGATTGTGGCATCGCGACCCGAGCCTTTCGAAGCGCCTCAACGTGCTGTTGCCCTGTCCCGACCAAGAAGGTCATTTAATCGAAGTCCTCTGGGACGTAACCCCTTGCGGGTTCGCAATCCATTTCGACCTCGTTACCTTTTGCGGCCACCGCGTGCGTTTCGCTTATTGACGGTTTCCGGAGGCAGGCTCGCCCTTGCAATACTGGCAATATTGATGGTTGTCGGGTTGGTGGGCAATTTGTTCAAGAACGACCTCCCTGTCGACAACGGTCTTCCTACGACGTCTTCGCAGATGCCCCCTCCGGCGTCGGCAACCTCGGGGAGGGCGAACTTCGATATCACCGATGGGGACACGATCCGTTTGAGGGATGGGACGCCGGTGCGCCTCGTCGGCTTCAACACGCCGGAGAAATTCGAACCGCAATGTTCGCGGGAGGCTGCCTTGGGCATTCGTGCGTCCGCGCGGCTGAAAGAAATGGTGGCAACGGCGAAATCAACCAACCTGACGCTCGTCGCCTGCTCCTGTAAACCGGGGACGGAAGGCACGAGGAAATGCAACTATGGTAGGCGTTGCGGGACACTGACGATCGACGGCCGTGATGTCGGCCAAACTCTGATTGCCGAGGGCCTGGCTGTTCCGTTCATATGCGGCGTAAGCGGATGTCCGCCAACGCCTCGGCCATGGTGTGGCTGATATCAATGGCCGGCGTCTCGGCACGGCGTGGTGCGCGGGGTCCGATCCGGTGCGCAGATCGATTGCGCCTGGTTGGCGAAGGAAAGGGATCTGATCGCCCGGCGTCGCACTGGCTTAAATGCTGCATATATCAGGGTCGCGTCACGGATATGTTCTGTTCTCTGCCATTATCGATCTCGCGCGAACTCGACCGATATTATTTCGACTGACCAGTCCAGTTGCTGCGGGCCCAATTTCTCCGGCAAGGTCTGCAGCCCTCGATACTGGTTGAGAGCCCAGCAATCACCGTAGGTCGCGCCGGGTGCGATGATTTTGTAACTGGTAAGGTAGTCGGAATAATACTCGACGCTGAAACCAGGCCGCCTTGCGACCAGCCGAAACCGGACGACATCCACCTGCTTTCCGGAGCCGTTGGCCAACTGCACGAAGATCGGCTTGCCGGGATCCGTGCAGCTCTGCGTTCCCGTGCTTGAGGCCTTGATCGACGCGAGGGACCCGTCCTGATCCGCCTGCTGGACATAGAAGAAGATCGCGATACCGGCACCAACGATCACAAGAGCGGCCAGGGCAATCAGGGTTGGCTTTGGGAAAAACAGGAAGAAACCGACGATCATCGCCACACCGACTATCAACAGGATCATATGGCGCTACTCTTTTCTCGACGGCGTTTTGTCCGATTGGACTGATGTAGGCATCTGGCGTTGATATGCCAGTTCGACGGCCTTGGTATCATTGCGCCCAAAAGTCGATGTCCCGTGGGGCACGGATCGGAGAAGCTCATGAAACCGTCAGTTTGCCGACTAAAAGAGGGTCAATTGAGTGCTGGCCCTTGCGCTTGCCCGTTCGAGGGACGACAGGGTGACGCCGAGCAGCCTGATGCCTTTTGCGGTCGGAAATATTGCCAGCAGCAATTGGCTGACGATCTGTTCGAGGGCATCCAGGGATGCCAATGGCGCCGTCGCGCTTCGGCTGCGGGTAATCTGGTTGAAATCGGCATATTTGACCTTCAGCGTCACGGTCTTGGCACTGACGCTGTTCGTCTCGCAATAGGACCAGACTTTTTCGATGAGCGGCTGGACGCCCTGGCGAGCAAGTTCATAGTCGAACGCGTCCTGCCTGAACGTATCCTCGGCGCCGACGGATTTGCGTACCCTGTCGGGTCTGACCTGGCGATTGTCGATGCCGCGGGCAATGCCGTGGAAATAGGGTCCGGCTTTGCCGAAATGGTCGATCAGGAAGTCGAGCGATCTCTGCTTCAGGTCAGCACCGGTCTCGATCCCCAGACGATGCATCTTCTCGGCTGTCGCCGGACCGACCCCATGGAACTTCTTGACGGGCAGGTTCTCGACGAAGGCCGGCCCGTTCTTCGGCGTGATCACGGCCTGTCCATTCGGCTTGTTGAGGTCACTTGCCATCTTGGCGAGGAACTTGTTGTAGGAAATGCCGGCCGATGCGTTGAGACCGGTTGCCGCCTTGATCGCAGCGCGGATTTGACTGGCGATATCGGTCGCAATTTCCATGCCCTTCAAATTTTCGGTGACGTCGAGATAGGCCTCGTCGAGCGACAATGGCTCGATCAGCGGCGTATATTCCGCAAAGATCTCTCGGATCTCTTGTGAGACGGCCCTGTAGACGTCGAAGCGTGGCGGCACGAAAATCAGGTCGGGGCATTTGCGCTTGGCGGTGATCGACGGCATGGCGGAATGGACGCCGAAAGCGCGCGCCTCATAGCTCGCTGCCGCCACCACGCCGCGGGCCTCGGACCCGCCGACGGCAAGCGGTCTGCCGCGCAGTTCGGGATTGTCGCGCTGTTCGACCGAAGCATAGAAGGCATCCATATCGACATGGATGATCTTGCGCAGCCGCTCGCCGGCATCTCGTTCAGCGTCCTCGCTCATGATGCGATCAGCATTCACGTGCTTTGATAGGGACCGTCAAGCTCTTCCGCTTCGCAGGTGAGTGCTGCGATCTGCTCGTCGAGGAGCCTGTCATAATTTGAAAGCAGGTCGGCAAGATGGATAAGCGCCGTCGGCGGGGCGACACTGCCATCGTCAGGCTGAAGGATGACCTCACCGCTGTCGATCGTCTCGATATAGGCCCTGACCAGGGCCTGATCGGCCCTGCAGAGTTCCAGGCGGGAGATGACATGGGCGATCGTCCGTTCGCCATGATCGGTGCCGAACAGCATACCGTCGAGCCTTTTCAGGCGCTTGTCTTCGAATGAAACGACGTTGTCGCTCATGACGGATCCTCCTTCGTCAAAGACAGGCCGGCCGCGATCAGGCCGGGAAAGTGGGTTTCGCATCGATCGGTTCCATCCTCGTCATTCATCCTCAAACATCCCATCGCCAATCGTCGTCGAAGCTGAACGAAGGTCAGGTCAGCACCGTGTCGCCTGACAAGGGCCTTGCGATCGAGATCGTCGCGTCGATTGCAGGCACCACATGCCACGGAGATGACTGGACCTCGAAACTCCCGAAGCGTCAGCGCCTCAGGATAGGTATTTTTTCTTATCGATGACATTTTGCTTCTGTGGACGAAATCCGGTCACCTGTCTGAATTTGCTACATATTCCATCATTTCGCCGCTGTGGACCGATGCCTTCTTAGGAATATCCACCCGATACATGCGCATTGACTCACATGGGAAACAGGAACAAATAAAGAACATATCCGCTTTTCGGCGGCAGGGAAACTCGAATTTGACGAAGACCGATCATGGCGCAGCCCGCCGAAAACCCGATCATCCAGGATCTCAGGGAGCGCATCCAGCATCTCGAAGGTGCGGGGAGCCGCGCAAAGACCGTCCTGCCGTTCGGTGTTGGCGCGATGGATGATCGCCTTCCAGGTGGCGGGCTCGCCTATGGCGCGATCCATGAATTTTCCGGTGGCGGAACAGGGGCCGTCGATGGTGCGGCGGCTGCCTCCTTCGCCGCCGGTATTGCCGCGCGCACCAAGGGCATGGTCGTCTGGTGTCATGCGCGTCCGGATCTCTTTGCACCCGCACTTGCGCAGCTTGGCCTGCATCCCGACCGCGTCGTCTATGTCGAAGCGCTGCGCGAGGACTATGTGCTCGAAGCCTTCGAGGAGGCATTACGGTTCACGGGGCTCGGCGCCGTCGTTGCCGAGACGGTGCGGCTGCCGATGACCGTTTCGCGCCGGCTGCAGCTTGCCGCGGAAAGCTCCGGCACGATTGGCCTCATCATTCGCCGGGCGCGCCGCCAATCAGAGGCGCTCGATTTCGGCCATCCGACAGCGGCCGCCAGTCGCTGGCGCATCTCCGTCCTGCCGTCGACGCCACTTCCGGTTCCAGGCATCGGGAAGGCCCGCTGGCTGGCCGAACTGATCCGGATCAAGGCCGGCGAAAGTGCAGATTTCATCCTAGAGGCATGTGATGGTCAGGGTCGTCTCCGTCTTCCTTCCGACGCTGCCGACGGATCGGATAAGACGCGCCGATCCGTCCATTCCAGCTGACGTGCCGCTCGTTGCCGTTGCGAAAAGCGGAGCCAAACGATGGCTGTCGGCCGTCGATGCCAATGCCGGCAGGCTCGGTCTTAGTGTCGGCATGCCGGCCGCCAAGGCGCAGGCGCTCGTCCAGGGTCTCACGATGGTCGATGCCGACCCGGCAGCCGATCTGGCAGCACTTGAGCGGATCACCTTATGGGCGCTGACGCAATATTCGCCGATCGTGGCGATGGATCCGCCTGGCGGCATCGTCATGGACACGGAGGGCGCCGATCACCTGCAAGGCGGCGAGGGCCCGATGCTTGTCCGCCTCGTCAACAGTTTTCGGGCGAAAAGGCTCGCTGCCCATGCGGCTGTCGCCGACAGCTGGGGTGCAGCCCATGCCCTTGCCCGCTCGATAACAAGTGAAACCTTTGTTGCAAACCGAGGGGAGATCACGCAAGCCGTTTGCCATCTGCCGATCGGCAGCCTTCGCCTCGACGCCAAGACTGTAACCAGCCTGCATACGCTGGGTTTCAGGACGGTTGGCGAATTGGCGGCAACGCCGAAGGCGCCGCTCACCTTGCGTTTCGGCCCGCAGATCGGCCGCCGGCTCGAGCAGATGTTTGCCCGGCTGCCCGAACCGATCGAACCGGCCCGCGCGCCCGATGTCGTCGAGGTCGACAGATCCTTTGCCGAGCCGATCGGCGCACCGGAGACGATTGCGCGCTATGTTGCAGAACTCGTGCAGGCGCTCTGTCTGAAACTGCAGGCGAGGGGGCTCGGCGTGCGCCGCACCGACCTCATCGTCCACCGGGTCGACAACACGATCCAGGCACTCAGGGCCGGGACCGCCAAACCCGTGCGCGACATCGCCTGGCTGACGAAGCTGCTGCAGGACCGGATCGAACGGATCGATCCCGGCTTCGGCATCGAGAAACTGAGCCTCGCCGCCACCATGGTCGAGCCGCTGGCGGATCGGCAGATGGCCACGAGCCTGATCGAGGCGCCGGATATCGATCTCGGCGCCTTCATCGACATGATCGGCAATCGCGGTACCTACCGCATCTATCGGGCCGCCCCTGTGGCGAGCGACGTGCCGGAGCGATCGGTCGCGCGCATATCGCCGGTCGCAGATGCGCTTGGCAAGACCTGGCCGCAGACCTGGCCACGACCCTTGCGGCTCATGATCCATCCCGAACCAATCGACGTCATGGCCCTGCTGCCGGACCATCCGCCGGTCTGGTTTGTCTGGCGCGGCAAACGTCGGCGCGTCGCACACGCCGACGGACCGGAGCGCATTTTCGGGGAATGGTGGCAAAGCACGTCCGAATGGGCGGCGGTGCGCGATTATTTTTCGGTCGAGGACGATAGCGGCGAACGCTACTGGATCTTTCGCTCTGGCGACGGCGTCGATCCGGCCACCGGCTCGCATCGCTGGTTTATCCATGGGATCTTCAAATGAACTATGCCGAACTCCAGGTCACGACGCATTTTTCCTTCCTGCGCGGCGCCAGCAGCGCCGACGAACTGTTTGCGACGGCAAAAGCACTCGGCATTGCGGCAATCGGCATTGTCGATCGCAATTCGCTGGCCGGCATCGTCCGTGCCCTTGAAGCGTCACGGGCAACGGGACTGCGCATGATTGTCGGTTGCCGGCTCGATCTTCAGGACGGCATGTCGATCCTCGTCTATCCGACCGATCGGGCCGCCTATGCGCGGCTGACGCGGCTTTTGACGCTCGGCAAGAGCAGGGGCGGCAAGGGAAAGTGCATCCTGACAGGTGACGATCTGGCGCTTCACGCCGACGGCCTGATCGGCATTCTTGTTCCTGATCAGGCTGATGAGACCTGCACCATTCAGCTGCGCAGGATGGCAAGCCTGTTTGGCGAGCGCGCCTATGTCGCGCTCTGCCTCAGGCGCCGGCCCAATGATCAATTGCGCCTGCACGAGATTTCCAACATGGCGGTGCGCATGAAGGTCAAGACCGTCGTGACCAACGACGTCCTCTTTCACGAGCCGGCGCGCCGCCAGCTCCAGGATGTCGTGACCTGCATCCGGACGCGGACCACGATCGACGATGTCGGCTTCGAACGCGAACGGCATGCCGATCGCTATCTGAAGCCGCCAGAGGAAATGGCGCGGCTGTTTTCCCGCTATCCCGAAGCGCTCGCCCGCACGATGGAGATCGTGAGGCGCTGCAGCTTCTCCATGGAGGAACTCACCTACCAATATCCGAAGGAGGCGATCGTTCCCGGCAAAGACGCGCAGGCCTCGCTCGAACAATTCGTCTTTGAATGCGTGCCTGATCGTTATCCTGACGGCCTGCCCAACCATGTCGAAAAGACGATCCGCCACGAATTGGGACTGATCGAAAAGATGCGGTATGCGCCCTATTTCCTGACCGTCTTTTCGATCGTGCGCTTTGCCCGCTCACAGGGCATTCTCTGCCAGGGGCGGGGGTCTGCGGCCAATTCGGCCGTCTGTTTCGTGCTCGGCATCACCTCCATCGACCCTCAAAACAATGATCTCCTGTTTGAACGTTTCGTGTCGGAAGAGCGGGATGAACCGCCCGATATCGATGTCGATTTCGAGCACGAACGGCGCGAGGAGGTGATCCAGTGGATCTACAGGACCTACGGCCATGACAAGGCTGCCCTTTGTGCGACCGTCACCCGCTATCGCACCAAGGGGGCAATCCGGGATGTCGGCAAGGCGCTCGGCCTGCCCGAAGACCTGATCACGGCCTTGTCCTCCGGTGTCTGGGCCTGGACGGAAGAGGTGGGCGAAAAGCAGGTCAGGGATCTCAACCTCAATCCCGCCGACCGCCGCCTGGCGCTCACCCTGAAACTTGCCCGGCAGCTGATGGGAGCACCCCGCCATCTCGGCCAGCATCCCGGCGGCTTTGTGCTGACCCATGACCGGCTCGACGATCTGGTGCCGATCGAACCAGCCTCGATGGCCGACCGGCAGGTGATCGAATGGGACAAGGATGACGTGGAGGCCCTGAAATTCATGAAGGTCGATGTGCTTGCACTCGGGATGCTCACCTGCATGGCCAAGAGCTTCGCCTTCCTGAAGGACGACAAGGATATCGAACTCGACCTGGCGACGATCCCGCAAGAGGATCCAGCGACCTACGCCATGATCCGCAAGGCCGACACACTCGGAACCTTCCAGATCGAGAGCCGGGCGCAGATGTCGATGCTGCCCCGCCTGCGGCCGGAAACCTTCTACGATCTCGTCATCCAGGTGGCGATCGTGCGGCCCGGCCCGATACAGGGCGATATGGTCCATCCCTATCTGCGCCGCCGCCAGGGAAAAGAAAAGATCGAGTACCCGACACCCGAACTGGAGGCTGTCCTACACAAGACGCTCGGCGTGCCGCTCTTCCAGGAGTCGGCGATGAAGGTGGCGATGGTCTGTGCCGGCTTTACCGGCGGCGAAGCCGATCAGCTCCGAAAAAGCATGGCGACCTTCAAGTTTACCGGGGGCGTCAGCCGCTTCAAGGACAAGCTCATTTCCGGCATGATCCGCAACGGCTATACGTCGGAATTTGCCGAAAAGACGTTCAGTCAGCTCGAAGGCTTCGGCTCCTACGGCTTTCCCGAAAGCCACGCGGCATCCTTTGCGCTCATCGCCTATGCGTCGAACTGGATGAAGTGCCATCATCCCGACGTCTTCTGTGCTGCGCTCGTGAACTCGCAGCCGATGGGCTTTTATGCCCCGGCCCAGATCGTCCGCGACGCCCGCGAACATGGCGTTACGATCAAGCCCGTCTGCGTCAACCGATCCCGCTTCGACTGTAGGCTCGAGCCGATCGAGGGCTCAAGCCGGCATGCGGTGCGGCTTGGCATGCGCATGGTGCGCGGGCTTGCGATGGCCGATGTCGCACGCATCGTCGCAGCGCGCGCCGACCAGCCCTTCGACAGTGTCGACGATATGTGGCGACGTTCCGGCATTCCGGCGGCTTCATTGGTGGAGCTTGCGGAAGCGGACGCATTCCGGCCGTCTCTGCGGCTGGAAAGACGGGACGCTCTCTGGGCGATCAAGGCGCTGAGAGACGAGCCTCTTCCCCTCTTTGCGGCGGCAGCCGAGCGTGAGGCGAAAACGATCGCCGAGCAGCATGAACCGGCGGTGGAACTCAGACGGATGACGGAGGGACATAATGTCGTCCTCGATTATGGGCATACCGGTCTGACGTTGCGACAGCATCCCGTCAGTTTCCTGCGCGAGGAATTGACGAGACGACGCATCGTCGCGTGCTCGCAAGCCATGTCGGCCCGCGACGGTCGCTGGCTGATGGCGGCAGGCCTGGTGCTGGTGCGCCAGCGGCCGGGTTCGGCCAAGGGCGTCATCTTTTTAACGATCGAAGACGAGACAGGTGTTGCCAATGTCGTCATCTGGCCGAAGCTCTTCGAGCGCTCACGCAGGGTCGCGCTCGGTGCATCGATGATGGCGATCAACGGCCGCATCCAGCGCGAGGGTGATGTCGTCCATCTCGTCGCCCAACAGCTTTTCGATCTCTCCGCAAGCCTGACAGGTCTTGCCGATCACGATCTCGAATTCCGCCCGCCGACGGGCAGGGGCGACGAGTTTGCGCATGGCACACCGGGTCGTCCGGACACGCGCGAGCCGTCACAACATGGGATCAAGGCACGCGATATCTTCATCCCGGACCTGCACATCGATAGGCTGAAGGTCAAAAGCCGTAACTTTCATTGAATTATACCCGCGCCCAGATCAGCACGATCTGTTGGTATCAAGCTATCAGGAGCTGGGTTCCGAGGCAGCGACCGTTCGCGTTCAGGCGCAAAAGATACGGAAAGGCACCTATAGCGAAGGGAGTTCGATGCTTTTTGGTCTGGAGCCATGGCAGGTGTTTGACGTCGCCCCACCCGTTTGCCAGCGCATACAGACGTCAGCGCAGCAGGAAGGCCCGATGGCCGGCGCGATCACCACACGATCTTCGCCATCCATTGCGACCGCAACCCCTGGCAGCAATTCGGGAATGCGGACCAACAACGGTTGACGCAATCATTGCGGACGGATATAGCGTGCCATCGATCGTTTGTTTGCCGTTATTTGCTTTTGCCGCGCTTTGCGCTTCTTGATCAACTTTCCCTCTCAAAAGTCGAAACAGTCGCCGTGCGTCGCCCGGCGGCAGATTAATCGTTGCTATGAAAGGGTTTGTCATGACCACCGGCACCGTGAAATGGTTCAACGCCACCAAGGGCTTCGGCTTCATTCAGCCTGACGACGGCAGTGCGGATGTGTTCGTTCACATCTCCGCAGTCGAGCGCGCCGGCATGGGCTCGATCGTTGAAGGTCAGAAGCTTGGCTATCAACTTGAGCAGGACCAAAGGTCGGGCAAAATGTCTGCAGGCCAGCTTCGGGCCGCTTGAGGCTTAACGCTCCCATGACCACGGATGTACTGGCATGGGTGATGAAAGCATGGAAGGCCAGACAGGTGTCTGGCCTTTTTTGATATTTCCAAGGACGCCTTCAAACCGATGCCCGGTGCCCGATAAGGATGCCCCCGGGGTTCGGCAGCGGCATCAACCCCTTTCCCAAACTGTCAAGAACCCGAAAGCGTCGCACGGGACACCGGTCGAGCCTGCGGGCAAATCCCCGGCCTAGAATGCCAGCCATGCGCTTGCGCGGCGAGCAGCAAAAGCCGGTGGCGATGTCGTGGCTGCTCGCCTCAGAACGATGACAGTACTCAAGGATTGCAATTTGACCACGACCGATAAGAACGGCACAGCCGATACAGCAGCACCGGTGGTTTTGCTGACGCCGACCCAGATCAAGGGGCTGAAGCTCGCCAAGGACGGCGACCTGTTCGCCCAGGACGACAAGAGATGGACCCATCAGAACGCCACCGTTACCTATGCCAGGGCCGACCGTTTCAAGGAACGTCCGATCAAGGTCAAATTCGTGACGACGGCCACTGTCAACGAATTGCGGGACTACGGTTTCCTGATAGGCGTGGACACAGGTGAGGGCGCACAGACCATCACCATGGCCGGCAAAATGTGGCTTTTGAAGAACAAATAATCGACCGGCCGAGGGCGGCGTGGTCTGATTGAGGGCGGACGAGGACAGGCCCTCCAGACGCCTCGGGCAACTTGAGGCCATGCCGGCAAGGGCTGGCCACGGACGCGATCTTGGCGGTGACGCGTGAGAGTGGTCGATACCAATCTGCTACTTGGCGTCGAAGTTGGCCCGATTGGTCGATAAGCCAGCTCGAAACAATCCGGTCTCACCGCTGCGTTAGCGACCAATGATATCCTCTTCGCGGCGCATGCTCTTGCCTGCGACCACATCGGGGACCTTGACGGCTTCATCGAACAAGCGGATCTGGCCGGATTTTCCCATCGGCGCAGATTCCAATCCGGACGCTGCCGGCGCGGCCATATGGGCAGGTATGGCAGGGATTGATCCCATTTTCCGATGCTCGACCTGATATCGCAGCCCGACGATCAGGAGAGCTCCGCCTCCACACAGGCCTCTTGCGCGGCAAAAACATCCGTCGGATGGCCTTTGATTTAAAACACCGCCGTGAGATCAGCGAGCTTCTCAAATCTGTCATATCGCCTGATTAGAAGCGGCGACACAGTCCGCAGCCGGTCACACGAACCGCCTGTCGCACCCACCTCTTTCCTGGAATGGATCGCCATGCACAACAATTCGGCCGTAATCATCGAGGGCGCAACCGTCGTATTCAATGAACGTCTGGAGACCGCTTCCTTGCGCATCGAGGACGGCCGGATCGCTGCGATCGATGGAGCGCGCGATGGCGCCGACGTCATCGACGGCCGCGGCCATCTGCTGGCACCTGCCTTCGTGGACATCCATGGCGACGCCTTCGAACGACAGGTCATGCCGCGGCCCGGAACCATGCTGCCCATACCGGCCGCCCTCCTCGAGACTGATCGCCAGCTTGCCGCCAACGGCATTGCGACCGCCTATCATGCGCTAACGCTGAGCTGGGAACCGGGACTTCGGTCAGTGGAAACTGGTTACGCCATCGTGCGTGCGCTCGACGCTCTCGGTCCGCGGCTGACGGTGGACAATCGCGTGCAGCTTCGGTGGGAAACCTTCTGCTTCGAAGCGATCGATCTCATTCGTGAGGCCCTTGCCGGTCCGCGCCGTCCCTCTGTCGCTTTCAACGACCACACATCGATGGTCATGCTGGATCCCTCGGTTTCCTTACAGGAACGGCCCTTCGACCTCGACCCGGCTTTCCCGGTCGTCGATCCGCAAACACCGGGCTTTCTGGACAAAATGGCGGAACGGGCCAAGCGCGCGAAGATCCCGGCTACGGATATGGTGGCCCTGGTTGCCGAGATGTGGACACGCCGCCCGCAGGTGCTTGGCGCGATCGAAGAGGTTGCCGCTCTCGGCCAGGCCGCCGGCGCGCCGATGTTGTCTCATGACGATAGCCAGATCGAAACACGCAATTTCTACCGTGACCGTGGTGCGCGCATCTGCGAGTTCCCGATGAACAGGCGGGTTGCACAAGCGGCCCGCGATGCCGGTGATTTCATCGTCTTCGGTGCCCCGAACGCCACGCGCGGCGGCAGTCATCTCGCCTCGATCGGCGCTGCCGATATGATCCGCGAAGGGCTCTGCGATATCCTCGCCTCGGATTATTATTACCCCGCCATGCTGCTTGGCCTGACTCGGCTCAAAGCAGATGGCGTAGCACCGCTCCACGCGCTTTGGCCGCTTGTCGCTGGCAATCC
The DNA here is from genome assembly GCA_900471925.1 of Hyphomicrobiales bacterium. Lineage (GTDB taxonomy): Bacteria > Pseudomonadota > Alphaproteobacteria > Rhizobiales > Rhizobiaceae > Rhizobium. The sequence goes on along the minus strand of UCGV01000040.1, from coordinate 1,980 downwards.
GGCCCGCGCATCCGGCCTTGAGGACCGTGGCGTTATCGAAGTCGGAAAACGCGCCGATCTGATCCTGGTCGAATGGCCCGATGGCGCCGCCCCGGCTGTCCGGCGCACCTGGGTGGCCGGCCGGCAAGCCTATTGCGCCGTCGCGGATGGATCATAAGCCAATCGACACATTTGCGGGCCTCCACCTGGGCGAATAGATTGCAGGGATCTTGGCGGTTGACATGAGCTGTTCCTCGCAAGAACAGGTTCGGGCATCTGCTCGGCTTTGTGTCGGACACATGATGGCCGGTGCAGGGAGCAACCATCGCGCTCCAAATCTAGGTGGATGCTGTTCGAAACAAGGGTGGAAACTAGCCAATTTGAATGAGTTGATATCGATGGTCCGAAAGCTATCCTATCTCTCGCCCCGAACCTCAACTCTGGGCTTGACGCCGACTTCAGAGGCTCGCCCCGCGAGCCTTTTCCTTTTCCTTTGCCGGTCTCGCCGCTTCGAGCGGTTGCGCAGGCGATGACTCCTATCACAACAGGCTCGCTGACGGTTTGGCGTGCGAGCAAGATTGCGCCGCGGAGGGCGAACGTCGCATGATCTGGAACAGGACAACCGGCATCGCCCCAATCGCCCTGGTCTTTACAGACCGGCGAGGCCCCAGGATCGTCCGCACGCTTGGCGATGCGGCAGCCATCCTCCTCCGAGACTGGCCATCCGACGATGGCGAAGAGTATGTGACGGCGGTCAAAGCCTGCGTAGACGCAATCAAGGGCGAGATCGAGCCGGACGAATTCCGCAAGCGCCTCATCCGCGCCGCTGGCGAGGCCGGAATAACAGCACTAACCGTCGTCCATTGAACCCGTTACATTTTTAGTGATGCAATCTCCCAGATGGCGTGCCGGGTGATGTGCGCCGCGCAGAGATCGTTGTCGCCAATCATCATCGCCGTCAGGCGCATCGACTTCGACCGTCAAGTTGCGTACGAGGTCGGACAGCTCGTAACCGAACCCCAGCCTACCTGCCATTTCAAGGAGCTTATCTGCCTGAGCCCGTCGAGCGGCGATCTTCCGGAGAGACGAAGGAATTTCTGCGCAAGTTCGTGTAGTTGCCAGGGGCGCCCCTCGGCGCCATCACCGCTTCCGTCCTGGACTGCCCCCAGGCGACGATCGTCACGCGTGCCGGAGTAGAGGCGGGGAAGCGGTCGCGTAATCGTCGCTCGTGAGGAGATTGACCTGCCGTGAGAGCGCAAGGACAGCTGTATGGCCCTCGAGAAGCGGCAGAAGCGCCCGTTTTGCCGTGGCAATTGCTCGTGGCGGCCGGAGGGCCGCCACGAGTAAGCATCGTTACAGGATAAAATCGCCTGACTGTAGGTGGACAAGGCCCTTTAGCTCGATCTCGAAGTCATGAACGCCGTCGCCGTTCAGGTCGCCCTGGATAACGGTATGATCGTTCGCGGTTCCGGAATGGTCCTCCAAACGCCAGGCGAGCGCACCAGCCTTGTGGTCGAACTGGGCATTCTCCTGCGCCTGGAAATGGAAGGTTCCATTGCCTGCCGCAGAACCGTTCGCATCGATCGCCGAGATGTCGATCTTGTCGAGACCCTTCTGGAAGTCCGTGATGACGTCGCGGTGCCCGTCGCCGGATCCGGCTTCCGCCGCTGTCTTGAAGATAAACGTATCAGCGTCGGCGCCACCGGTCAGGGTGTCCTTTCCGGTGCCGCCAATGAGGAAATCCTTGCCGGCACCGCCGTCCAGCTTGTCTGCGCCAGCTCCGCCATTGAGGATATTGCTGCCTTTATCGCCCGTCAGCACGTCCTTATAGCTGGAGCCCGTTAGGTTTTCGATGCTGATGAACTTGTCACCGGCGGCATGCCCGCCTGATGCGGCACCGGTCGCGAGATTGACTTTGACCCCACTGGAGCCCGCGTAGCTGGCTGTGTCGCTGCCAGTCCCGCCGTCGAGCGTGTCAGCGCCGGCGCCACCCTTCAGGAT
>UCGV01000019.1 GCA_900471925.1 Hyphomicrobiales bacterium | reverse complement strand
GGACACTCGGACCGAATGCCTGCGCATTCGAGGTTGACGTGACGGATTTCAATCTCGTCAGCAGGGTGACTTCGGCGACAGAGGAGGTTTTCGGGAGGATCGATTGCCTGGTGAATTCGGCAGGGATTACGGGAAACGTCAAACCGACGATCGAATACGATGTCTCGGAGTGGCGGAGTGTCGTAGACGTCTGCCTGACGGGCACGTTCAACTGCTGCCGCCATGTCGTGCCGGTCATGTTGAAACGAGATTATGGTCGGATCGTCAACATCTCATCGGTGGCCGGAAAGGAAGGCAACCCGAATATCGCGGCCTATAGTGCTGCCAAGGCAGGCGTGCTTGGCTTCACCAAGTCTTTGGGCAAAGAGCTTGCGAAGACCGGGATTGCCGTCAACGCCATTACGCCCGCCACAGCGAAAACGCCGATACTTGACGGTCTGACGCCCGAATTCATTGAATACATGCTGGTCAGGATCCCGCGAGATCGCTTCGCCGAACTTACGGAGATCGCGGCGATGACGGTATGGCTCCTGTCGGAAGAAAACTCGTTTACGACGGCGTCCACATTCGATCTTAGCGGCGGAAGAACGACTTACTAAGTGCATCAATTGCCGCCTCGCGCGATAACCGAGAGCGCGCGCTGAGGTCTTCAACTGATCACACGAAGTCAATCACGGCAATCTGCGCGTTACGCGGATTCGTTCCACCCTGCACAGGTTCATGACGGAGTGCCTGACAGAAGGTAGACCGCGCAAGCCCGTTGTCGGGAGCTGCTGAGGCCCGAAGGACTAGCGCCCTAGCGTCGAGGTGGGAGGTAGCGATCCCGACAGAAGTGACGCGTGCGCGGCAAGCTTCCGTGATACGAACTCCGTAAAGAGCCGGACGCGCTTGGTCTTGCGTGTCTCGCCCTGCGTAAGAAGCCAGAGCGTGCCATACATGTGCAGGTCTGTTCCCGGCACCCTCACCAGCGTCGGATCGGCATCGCCGACGAAGCACGGCAGCGTCGTCATTCCCAAGCCCTGCCGTACTGCGACGACCTGAGCTTCGGCATCCGTCACTCTGAACGGCACGCCTTCGACCCGCGCTCCGCTTTCTCGAACCCAATCAGGAATGCCGTGAGCGCTGATGACGATCCACCGGACAGGGTCTGGGCCGCCCGTACGCCACGCAGGCAGCAGTTCGCGAGACATGTAGATCCCACCGAAGACATCCGGCCCCTTGAGGCCGTGAAGGTTGGGCGGAAGAGTCTTGCGATCATAGACGACGCGGATCGCGACGTCGGCCTCTCGATTTGTCAGGTTTGCCAGGTCGCCGGACGACATGATGTCCATCTCGATGTCAGGATGCGAGCGCGCGAAATCGGCGAAGTCCGGCATGAGGAGGTGTGTTGCGAGGGTCGGAGCCAGGGTCACCCGAAGAAGGCCGCGGACGCTTTGGTCGCGGCCGAGCACGCGGGTCTCCAACTGAAGCGACGAGGCTTCCATTTGCTCCGCAAGCTCCCGCACCTCCTCTCCTGCCTCGGTAACGTGGTAGCCAGAAGGCAGCTTCTCGAACATCTGCGCCCCTAGGCGTTCCTCGAGTTGGGCGATGCGGCGAAGGACTGTGGAATGGTTTACCTGAAGAACCGACGCTGCTGCTCGCACCGACCCGGCACGTGCGACGGCGAGAAAATAGCGGACATCATCCCAGTCAATCATGGTGCAATCCGGCACCGCAGTGGTGCGCTTTGTCAGTCGAAAGACACAGTCTACGGCTGCCTCGCGACATTTCAATCAGATTGATCGCTCAAAGCGGATGTTTTTCGCACCACCCTTGTGCGCGCTTCCGCACTGAATGTGGTGGGCTGCGGCTCCTATGTTGGTGCTCCAGGGATTGGAGAACCTTCCTCTCCAGACCCGTCGAACAAGGATGCACGACATGAATAGACTGAACGGAAAGACCGCCGTAATCACGGGTGGTGCTACAGGTATTGGCCTCGCGGCCGCGAAGCGCTTCATCGACGAAGGCGCCTTCGTCTTCATCTTCGGCCGCAGGCAGGAAGCGCTCGATGCGGCCATGGCCGAGCTTGGCTCGAACGCCCGCGCGGTGAAGGGATCGGTCTCCGACGAGGCTGACCTCGACCGACTCTACACGGCTGTGAAGGCCGAGCGTGGGAGCCTGGACGTCGTATTCGCCAACGCCGGAACCGGAGGCCCGCTACCTCTCGGCAAGATCACCGCAGAGCATATCGACGATACCTTCGATACCAATGTGAAGGGAACGATCTTCACGGTCCAGAAAGCGCTCTCGTTGATGGGCGACGGGGGCTCTATCATTCTGACTGGGTCGAGCGCGGGCACCACGGGTGCTCCGGCGTTCACTGCCTACAGTGCCAGCAAGGCAGCGGTGCGCAATCTCGCGAAGACATGGGCGGAAGATCTCAAGGGCACTGGTATCCGAGTGAACGTCTTGTCCCCCGGCGCGACCGCGACCGAACTCGCCAAGGACGCTCTGGGAGAGGAAGGCCAGAAGGCATACGGCGCGATGACACCTCTGCAGCGCATGGCCGATCCGGCGGAAATCGCCGCCGCGGCTGCCTTCCTCGCGTCGCCTGACAGCAGCTTCATGACAGCGAGCGAAGTCGCCGTCGATGGCGGCCTCGCCCAGTTGTGACGCGCAGCTTGCGGTGCCTTCGGAAACGAGAGGAGGCCCGCAGGAATTCCATGAACCAAGGAGAAGATCATGACTTACGCAATCATCGGCTTCGGCAAGATCGGTCAGGCCCTGGCAAAGGCGTTCGCTCGAAGCGACATAGACGTTTCCGTTGCCACCACCCGCGATCCGGAAAGCTATGCATCGGAGGCTGCCGCGATTGGTCCCTCGGTCAGGCCAACTACCCTTTCAGATGCCATCAAGGCAGACGTCATCTTTCTCGCTGTCCGTTTCGACGCCCACCGGGATGTCGCGAAGGCGCTGCCGGATTGGCAGGGAAAGGTCATCGTTGACGTTACCAATGCCTACGGCGTCCCGCTTGAAAAGCTCGGAGACCAGCCGTCCGCCCAGGTCGTAGCAAACGCGTTCGCGGGTGGCAGGGTTGTCAAAGGATTCAACCACCTGGCCGCCGGCGCTCTCGAACAGGACCCGAACGTGAACGGCGGCAGGAGGGTTGTCTTCCTGTCGAGCGATGACGAGGCTGCGGTGACGGAGATCGGCAGGCTTGCGGTAGATCTTGGGTTCGCGCCGATCAACCTTGGCGGCCTCTCCGAAGGCGGACTGCTTGTGCAGGCGCGTGGGAATAAATGGGGTCACTTGATCTTCAAGGACTTGGTCAAGTTCGACTGACCTTAGATCTACCGGCGGACCCAAAGGAAGCGGGAAGACCAATAAGCCTCGAAGAAGACGTTCAGACTGTGAAATCCTTCTTCGAGGCGGTGGGCCGTGGCGACAAGGACAGACTGCTGGCGCTATCGGCGGAAGATATCGAGTGGATCGTTCCGGGAGCAGACTGGTCCCTGGCGGGCACTCATCGCGGACGCTCGGGATTGTAGATTCGGCTTCGGAGGGCTTCCGAAATCGAGAGCTCGTATCCGTCGCCCCCCGGGATACGTCGCACGGTTCTCGCCATCGGCATTGCCGAAGGAAAGGTGAAGGGCACGAACAAGCCGTTCGTGCCCTACTGTGTCCTCGCCATCAATGTCGCGCGCGGAAAACTGGCGGCGATCAGCAGCCGGATCTAGGTAACTCAAGGCTGGCTATATTAAGAAGGTCGTCCCGACAAAGCTCGCCATGGAACGCGTTGCCCTACTTTTCGCCATCAACGGATCCTTATTTCGCCTGCGGCGTTTCTTGCGCAAAAGGAGATCCCAATGCGCGTGATCATCGAAAGCGACTATGCGGGCGTCCCTGGAGAGCGCCCTGAGCCAAGCAGCCTCGATCGGGCGCAACAGTTCGTCGAGGAGTTTCTTTTTTTCGTGAAGGCAAACGATGTCGGCAACGATATCATGGATGAAATTGAACTGCCCGTTTCCAAATCACTTCTTATTGATGCCTTCTCGATCGTCATCGTTGCAGAACGCCGACCGGATGTCAGAAATCTCCTGATCAAGGCGGGCATCACGCTTGCTCAGTACCGGCCAGGACTTGGGCCGCGCATCCGGATGAGCCCCGGTTCACCGAAGTGGCGTGTCGAGCCGTCCATCTCCAGGCGCCTCGCGCTTCATCTTAAGCGGACCCTGAGCACCGTCGCCAGTGAGCGGATCCAGCTTGCCGAAACATACCTGCTTGCGATCCGTCGTTCGCTCAACTAAGGCGTCAAGCGGCGCCGGTCGTCAGATGGTTGAGTAAATCACTGCCTGCGACGCTAAAGCCGACGGCGACTCCGAGCGGTTCTTTAAGCAAGCGATCCGTCGTCAAGCGTTAAGGCGTCGGCATCGGTCTGACGCGATCGGGATGTGCGGCCTGAAATGCCGGGAGCTTGGCGCACGTGGCATCAATATCGACCACGCGTGTGAAATCACCCAGATCCACGCCCCAGCGGCGGGCATTGTAGACCTGGGGAACAAGACAGAGATCGGCCAGCGTTGGCACATCGCCGAAGCTGAATTTTCCGCCGGATGTGCCGATCATGGCATCCAGAGCGGAAAGCCCGCCTGCAATGAAATGCTTCATCCATGCCTCGCGCGCGTCGGCCCCGTCCGTCACGGTCACGAGATGCGCCACGACATGCATGTTACAGATCGGATGAATGTCCATCGCCACTGCATAAGCCAGCGCGCGGACCTTCTGGCGGTCACCGCCATCGAGCGGCAGCAATCCGCTTTCAGGTCGCAGCTCGGCCAGATATTCGATGATTGCCAGCGATTGGGTCAGCGTTCTGCCGTCAATCAGCAAAGTCGGCACGAGGCCCTGGGGATTGAGTGCGAGATAGTCCGGTTTCTTGTGATCTCCCCCCAACAGATCAATCGAGACGGTTTTGTAGTCGATCCCCAGGAGGTTGAGCGCGATGCGGACGCGGTAGCTCGCAGATGATCTCCAATAATCATAGAGAACGACCTCGTTCACAGTTCACGCTCCCCTGCAGGGCACTCGACGGTTTGCTCGATCGCTCCGAATATCGAACGACCGTCATCATCCTGCATCTCGATGCGGATCTGGTCCCCGAACGCCATGAACGGTGTCTTCGGCGATCCGGTTTCTATCGTCTCGATCATCCGCAATTCGGCAATGCAGGAATAGCCGTTTCCTCCGGCCTCCACCGTCGTGCCCGGACCGCCATCCAATCTGTTCGAGACGGTTCCCGAGCCGACGATCGTCCCTGCCACGAGATTGCGCGTTTTGGCGGCATGGGCGATCAGTTCGCCGAAATCGAACGTCATGTCGACGCCGGCATTGGCCTTGCCGAATGCCCTGCCATTCAGACTAACAAGCAACGGGAGATGCAGTTTTCCACCGTCCCAAGCCGTTCCAAGTTCGTCTGGCGTCACCGCGACCGGAGAAAAAGCGGACGCGGGCTTCGATTGAAAAAAGCCGAAGCCCTTTGCCAGCTCGTCCGGTATCAACGCACGCAACGACACATCGTTGACAAGCATCACCAGACGAATGGCGGCACGCGCCACCTCCGGACTGGAGCCCATCGCGACGTCGCCGACGATGACGGCAACCTCGCCCTCGAAGTCGATCCCGTATGCCTCGTTATCCATCAGGATAGGGTCGCGTGGCGCGAGAAACCCATCTGAACCGCCCTGATACATCAGCGGGTCGGCCCAGAAACTTGCCGGCATTTCCACACCTCGCGCTCTGCGCACCAGTTCGACATGATTGAGATAGGCCGAACCGTCGGCCCATTGGTAGGCCCGCGGCAGCGGCGAAGCGGCAGCGTGTTCGTGAAACCTTGCGGTCGGTTGGGCGCCGGTCTCGATGCCTTCTGCGATGAGCGCGAGCCTGGGTGCCACATTCTCCCAGTCGTCGAGGGCCGCTTGCAGGGTGCGTGCGATGTGGCCGGCGTCACAACAGCGCGTCAGATCGCGCGCGACGACGACAAGCCGGCCGTCTCTTGTGGAATCTTTCAAGGTCGCGAGTTTCATATCGCAACTCCAGTATCGATATATACTTTGACGGGCTTCATTTGATGCCGGGCGTTCCATCGAACTTGCGTTCCAGCCCGTCCCAGCATTCCAGATAATCGTCCTGCAGGGTCTCGAGCTCCGCGGCATATTTGGTCAGTTGCTGCGGATAACGAGTCTCGAACATGAAGGCCATCGTGTCATCCAGTTTCACCGGTTTGAGTTCGGCATTGGACGCCTTCTCGAAGGCGAACGCATCCGGCCCGTGGGAAAGCATCATATTGTGCAGGCTCATGCCGCCCGGCACGAAGCCCTGCTCCTTGGCATCATACTGGCCTTGGATCAGGCCCATGAACTCGCTCATGATGTTGCGGTGATACCAGGGCGGTCGGAATGTATGTTCGGCGACCAGCCAGCGCGGCGGAAAGATCACGAAATCGACATTCGCGGTACCCGCGTCCTCGGTCGGGGCGGTTAGCACTGAGAAGATCGAGGGATCGGGATGATCGAAGCGGATCGCACCGACTGGCGCAAATGTCCGCAAATCGTATTTAAACGGGGCGTAGTTTCCGTGCCAGGCCACCACATCAAGCGGCGAGTGGCCGATATCCGTGACATAGAATTTTCCGCACCACTTCACATGGACGCGGCAAGGTTTTTCCTTGTCCTCGAAAGCGGCGACCGGTGTCTTGAAGTCGCGCGGGTTTGCCAGGCAATTCGCACCGATAGGTCCGCGATCCGGTAGCGTGAACTTTGCGCCGTAGTTCTCGCAAATATAGCCACGCCAGGTGGTCTGCTCGCCTTTGCACTCCACCTTGAACATCATGCCACGGGGTATGAGGCAGATTTCCAGGGGCTCGACATCCATGATGCCCATTTCGGTGAACACGCGGATGGCGCCGAGTTGCGGCACGATCAGCAGTTCGCCGTCGGCATTGAAGAAGTAATCGTCGACCATATCCTTGTTGAAGACGTAGGCATGGGTCGACATGCCGATCTGGGTCAGGGCATCGCCCGCCGTGGTGATCGTGCGAACCCCTTCCAGAAACGTCAGCGCCTCCGTTGGCGCGGGGATCGGGTCCCAACGAAGCTGACCAAGAGGAAGCGAATGCTCGTCGAGACAAGGGGCCGTTTTCCAGAGCGGGTAGGACACGCTCGAGAAGCGGCGCGTGTGGCGCACGCTCGGCCGGATGCGATAGAGCCAGGATCGTTCGTTCGTCCCGCGCGGAGCGGTAAAGGGCGAGCCGGAGAGCTGCTCGGCATAGAGGCCGTAATTGCATTTCTGCGGGCTGTTCTGGCCCTGTGGCAGAGCGCCTGGAAGCGATTCCGTTTCAAAGTCGTTGCCGAAGCCCGGCATGTATCTCAGCGTATTTGCCGTTGCGGCTTGCATGTCCGCAACTTGGCTCGACGTCTGGTCCATGCTCAACTCCTCCCCAAGCCCCGTGGAACGCGTCAAGTCTACTCTGCTGCGGTGCCGATGACACCACGCTTGATCTGATCGGCCTCGATCGATTCAAAAAGCGCACGGAAATTGCCTTCGCCGAAGCCCTCGTCACCTTTGCGCTGAATGAATTCGAAGAAGATCGGGCCGATCACCGTCTTGGAGAAGATCTGCAGCAGGATTTTCGTCGTGCCGCCGTTGACCACCCCTTCCCCATCGATGAGGATGCCATGCCTTTTCATGCGTTCGACAGGCTCGCTATGGCCGTTCACGCGTTCGAAGGACATGTCGTAATAGGTCTCTGGCGGACCAGGCATGAAGTGCAGACCATTTGCTGAAAGCCTGTCGGTAGCGTCGTAGATATCCTCCGTTCCGACGGCGATGTGCTGGATGCCCTCTCCCCGGTATTTCTTCAGATATTCTTCGATCTGGCTCGTATCGTCCTTGGATTCATTCAGCGGAATGCGGATCTTACCACAGGGCGATGTGATGGCGCGGCTCACCAACCCGGTGATGCGTCCATCGATATCGAAGAAATGAATCTGCTTGAAATTGAACAGGTTGCGGTAAAAGTCCCACCACTTGTCCATGTTGCCGCGGAAGACATTGTGGGTGAGATGGTCGAGATAGTAAAAGCCGATCCCCTCAGGATGAGGGTCGGCCGTGCCAATCCAGTCAAATTCCGCGTCATAAGCCGATCCCCTCGCACCATATTTCTCCACGAAATAAAGCAGCGAGCCGCCGATACCGACGATCGCCGGCACATCAAGCGCCTTGTCGTCGCCCTCATAGGGAACCGCACCCTTGGACACCGCGTGATCGAAGGCATGTTTGGCGTCGACGACGCGCCACGCCATCGACGGAGCGCAAGGTCCGTGCTCTGCGACGAAGCGTCCGGCGTGGCTGCCGACTTCGGCATTCAGGACATAGTTGATATCCCCCTGGCGCCAGACGGTAATATCCTTCGTCTTATGTCTGGCGACGGCCACATAGCCCATGCGCGAGAACAGCGTGCGCAGCGTCTCGGGATCGGGATGGGCGAATTCGACAAATTCGAAGCCATCGGTGCCGGCAGGATTGTCTGTGGTGATTTCAGACGGCGGCGCATCATGCGGGAACGGGCCCATCTTCTCCTCCTGAAGAATTCGGAATTCCATGATGCAAAGTGTGGCCCAAAACCGGCGCAAAGTTCTTGCGTATTTGATAGACTACAAAGATATTATGCACGCTTCGTGAGCATTACCGGGGTATGATGCAATGGATGAGCAACTCGACAAATTGGATTTACGCCTTCTCCAGGAGCTTCAGAGGGACGGCAGGCTGACGAATAATGAGCTTGGGGAACGGATCGCGCTGTCGCCGTCGCAATGCTCGCGCCGGCGCGCCAGGCTGGAGAGCGAAGGCTACATAACGAGTTATCGGGCGCACCTGGATCGGCAGAAATTGGGGTTGGACATGCTGGTGGTCATCTCGGTGACGCTCGCCACCCACAACAGGGACAATGCCCGCAGATTTTCGCAGCTGATCAACGGATTGCCGGAAGTTCTCGAAGCCTATGCGCTGACCGGAGAAATGGATTATCACCTGAAGGTCGCGACCCGCGGACTTGCGGACCTCTCCAAGTTCGTCAACGACGTTCTCTTGCCCCACGAGTCTGTGCAGCACGTAAAAACTTCGATCGTGCTCGACACATTGAAAACATTCGAAGGTTTTCCAGTTCAAGCCTCAAGCGTGTGGCACCGCGAAAGCCCAAGGTGAGGCACCGGTCGGCCAGGTCAGCTGCCCTCTGATCCGGCGTCGTGTCCCCAGGATCGCTCTAGATCGGCAACTCGGTCGAAAACTTGAGTTCTCGCAGCACGAAGCTTGATACGACGGTACGGACATGCGGGTTGCGCATGAGGTATCGGGTCATGAAAGCTTCGTAGCTTTCCACGTCCCTCGCCCTGATCTTCAGCATATAGTCGAAGGCGCCCGACAAGGCGTAGCACTCCATGATTTCCGGTCGCTCCAACACCACCGAAGCGAAAGACGCCACGGCCTCTTCGTGGTGATTCTCCAGCGTCACATGCGCGATGACGCAGAGCTTGAGATCGAGTTTTCCGGGATCCAGCAAGGTGACGCGTTTTCGAATGACACCATCGGTTTCCAGCTCCTGGATCTTCCGCCAGGCCGAGCTCTGCGACATGCCAGCCTTTTCTGCCAGCTCTGCCAGGGAGAGACTTCCGTCCGCCTGAACCAGTTGCAGAAGCTTTCGACGAAGATTCCCAGATTCTTTCATGATGAACGTCACGATCGAGAATATCTTCCAGCATCATGGCAATACACGGCGTAAAAGAAAAGAAAATCCTCCAGATGCGGATCACAATCCTATCTGAAGCATAGCCGCGCGAGGAGGATCAGCGCATGACCAAGGAAAGCAGCTACACCGCCAAACTGCCCGGCCCGGACGGTTTATACGCCTACAGTGCGGAGGAAGACGCGATATGGGGTGAGCTCTACCGGCGTCAGATGACGCTGCTCGCTACGACTGCCTGTCGCGAATATCTTGAAGGCGTCGCTTTGCTGGGACTGATGCCGCAAAAAGTACCGCAACTCCTCGACGTGAACAAACGGCTGAATGAGACCACCGGCTTTGGCGTTGAGGGGGTCCCGGCGCTGATCCCGCCTTCGCAATTCTATGCGCTTCTGTCGCAAGGCAAATTCCCGCTCGCAACCTTCCTGCGCCGTCGCGAGCACATCGACTATATCGAGGAGCCGGACCTGTTCCACGAAGTCTTCGGCCATTGCCCGATGCTGACCAACAAGAACTTCGCCAATTTCGTAAGGCATTTCGGCGAAACGGCTGTTCGTCTCGGCAAGGGCTATTCCTGGCATCTCTTCCGCTTGTTCTGGTTCACCGTCGAATTTGGCCTGATCAATACTCCGCAAGGACGCCGCTGCTTCGGGGCCGGCATCGTCTCCTCACCGAGCGAAGCGAAGTCGGCAATGGAAATACAGACTTGCGAATTCCGGCCTTTCGATATGCTGAGTGTGCTGAGGACGCCCTATCGCATCGATATTCTCCAGCCGATCTACTATGTCATCGATAGTTTCACCGATCTTGAGGCGATTGTGGAGCAGGATATGGAGGCGATGATCCTCAAGGCAAAATCGCTGGGTGATTTCCCACCCGCCTTCGAATCCAAGGCGTCGTAGATCGCTTTCAACAAAACGACGAAACGTTGTCACTTGGTTTTTGGCGCTTTCTGAAGGCGGTCTTGTGCGATGCAATGGATAGCGAGGTTCGCACTTCGGTGGTGCTAAAGCATGAGACCGACAGTCAGACCGTTGCTGCGCCTGGCTGCAACTGGCACAGCAACATGGCTTCGATGATCTCGGCTGACTGAGGTCGACCGAACGCGTAGCCTTGAAGCGCCTGCACTCCCAGATCAGCAAGCACCTCTGCATGTTCCATCGTTTCTACGCCTTCCGCGATGACCTCAGTGTCGAGCACCCGGGCGATATCGACAGCAGTCCTTGAAGGCGCCACTATTTACGGAGCAGACGACCATAAGGTCGGAACGGTCGATCACATCCACAGTGCCGACGCCGGCGGCTTGGCAGTCATTGATGTCGGCGGTTTCCTGGGGATCGGTGCAAGCCGGTCGCGGTTCCGATTTCGGATCTCGAATTCATGCACGACGAGGATGGTGATGTTCACTCAGTCACGAACGGACGAAGGATGAATTGAAAAAATGCCTGAACATCACGACTGATATAGGGAACTTTTTCCGACGCGGCCGGTTAATCCGGTGTCACTCGACCGCACGCCCCAACTCTGCATCGAGTGGCAGGTTCAGAAAGACCTGACAAAAGGCCCTCGCACCGCCCTGCGAGGGCTTTTCCTTTGAGGGGAATGGTGGGTATTTGCAAGCGCCAGCCCCAAGCGTCGTGTTCCCCGATCCCGAAGACTGGCCAGATATCGACGCCGCCGTCGACAACATTCTCAGCTACGCAACTGCCGGCTTTGGCTGGCTCGCTGGGAAGCTCTCGTCAACTGACGATCGTGCATTGGGATCCGGCAACCGATGACGGGGATGGCACGGGTCGTCATGTGGCGCCAGGAGGAAGCGACGGGCGACGTCAAGGTAACCGTCGTAAACGAGACCACCGTTGATCGAAACAAGCATGCTGCGATGCCGTCGGTAAAGACGAGGAATGCTGTACCACGGTATGCTGGGTCGCTGGTGGTGGAGAACATGCAGGTTGTTGTAGAGGAACAGAAGGCCAAATAGCGGGCTGTTTTCAACGATGGCGGTGCGTTCATCATGATGATCGGCAAAGCGGTGCTCGGCATAGGAGCGAAGCCTGCTGAGAGACGCGCCTCCGTAGACAAATCCGAGCAGATAAAGCCAGGCCGGCATCTGGCAAATCGAGCAAACCCAATAGAGGACGAGCATCACGCCTAAGCTGTGACATATCCAGATCATTGCCCGACGCCTGTCTCCACCAAGAACGCGGGCACTTTCCTCTCCGAGGAAATTAAGGATCATGACCAGGGGGCCAAGTGCCAATCGTCCGAGCAGCGTCGTGTTCCACGCCGCCAGGACCCGGCCGAGGCGACCCATTCGGCTCCATGCCTCGCGGGTGAAATACGAGGATTCCGGATCCTCAATGGGATCCGTCAAGTGTTCGTCGCGATGGTGGACCAGATGGCCCTCGCGATAGATGGAATAGGGCAGCCAGAGCGACAGAGGCAACCATCCAATGGCATCGTTTATGCGCCGATTTCGTGTCGGGTGGCCATGTATCACTTCATGCTGCAGGGAGCCATGCCAAGCAATTAGCCAGCTTCCCAGTGCAATGACGATCGGGATCGGCAATGCCTGCCAGAACCACGTCAACGACAAAAACCCGCCATAGATGACGAGCGCGAGCACTACCGTCTGCCATTCGATGCGCGCAATGGAAAGTGCCGTTTGGGAGGGAAGATTTTCAGTACTGGAATGGAGCGTCATTCACGAGATCCAGAAAGAGCAATATTTTCAATACCACTACCGTGATCTCAACGGATCTGCGCCGCACAGGTTTGCCTACTGCAGACCAAAACAGGAAAACTCTTCGCGCCCCACCGCGACATCTCAAAATATTTGCCCATAAAAAAGGTAGATTATTTCGGCGGATGTGAAACGGGCCGACTCAACTTGCTAAACCGAGCCTCATGGGAAGGATCAATAGTCCTCTAACCTTGCACTCGGCCCTCGCCATTCCGGATCCAAGTTCGCCAGATATCAAAAATCGTGAAAGCCGCTTGCTTCAGCCTGTCGGGCGAAATCGAGCAGCGGCTCGTACGCTGCATCCGATAGAACGACAAAGCCTGAAAGCCCGAGCGTATCGCGCACTGGCGCGAGCGAGACTTCAGCGATCGATGCCGCCAGAGCCTGTCTCAACTGGCTGACCTGGATGTCGGTCGCATCACCTGCGGTTATGAACGGAAGGCCCGGCCCGGCCGGTGTCTCCGCCACAATCCGGATCGACGCGGTACGTGCTGGATCGAAACGTCGAATATTGGCAAAGGTGACGCAGTCTATCGCGGCGCAGTCGGCGCTGCCGCATGCAACAGCATCGATACTTGCTCCATGACTGCCGGTCTCCACGATGTCTGCGAAGAAGGGACGGTCGCCTGCAATCGGTGCTACCGCCGCACGAAACAAGTTGGCGCCGGAGTTGCTGTCGGGACCATTGATGGCTGCAATCGTGCCGCGAAGACCCTGAAGTGAGCCAATGGCTCGATCCTGCCGGGCGATGATGAAGCTTCGCATGAATGGTCCGTCGCAGCCAGGATGGCTATAGACCGGTGTCGCCACCAGTCGCACCTTGCCGCGCAGATGTTTTGCATAGGGATAACCGCAGGTCTGAGAGAGAAGAAGATCAGGACGCATCCATGCTTCGTCATAGGCGATGCGCTGATCGAGAGTATCAGGCACGCCATCAAGTCCCGCCGCCACGAGCTGCTCGTGCAGAAACGACCAGAGAAGGCTCGTAGCCTGCGCGAGCGGCGGCGGTGTCACGTACATGGCGATGCTGGCAAGGCTCATGTCATCCTCACATTTCAGCGCGCCGGCCGTTCAGCAGGCGGGACGCGAGCGTCGACACGTCTTCGCCGAGCGGACGGTCTTCGGACATTGATGGCGCAATCTGGCGAACCAGCGCATAGGTCTCGGCGGTTCCCCTGCCGCAGAGATGATCTGGGCGCTGATCGACCGCCTGTGCGGCGGCCAGCAACTCGCAGGCAACGACGAGACGCCAAAGATCAAGCATTTCCGCAAACTTCTGGACGGCGAGAGCCGATTGGGTCGCATGATCCTCAACGCCTTCGGAAACGGCGAGGAAATCGAGCATAACGGGGTTGGCCTTATGGCGAATACTCGCCATCAGCGCAGCGACGGTCTTCTGCAGCGGCACGAAACCGGCCGAGGCACCGCCGACCGGCGAAAGATAGCGCGGCAGGCCGTGCCGCCCGGATCCTGTAAGCTGGACAAAGCGGGCCGCTGAGGCAGCGGCAGCCTGGGCAACGGCAAGCCCAAGCGTCTCGAAGGCAAGCGACAGAGACGGCGTGTGGAAATTACCGGTAGAAAGAACCCGTTTCTCGTCGATGAGCACGAGCGGGTTGTCAGCCGCGGCATTAAGCTCGATCTCGACCGCGTCTTTTGCACGCGTCAGCGCATCAGCGAGCGCTCCATGGATCGGCGCCAGACAACGCAAGCTGAGCGGATCCTGAATCGAGGCTGAAGCCTCGAACAACGAGGATCCCTCCAGCGCGCCGAGAAGATGTGCGGCTTCGATCGCCTGATGTGCGGCCGGCCGTGCGGCTTGAATGCCCGGCGACAGAACTAACGGGTTGCCGCCGAGCCCTTCGAAACTAAGCGCCGCCGCCTGACGCTGGGCGTTCATCAGTGCTTCGGCATCGTGAATAGCGAGCGCCCCAAGGCCCGCGGAGACGGCCGAGGCATTCAGGAGCGATATTCCATCCTTGGGCCTCAGCACCGCAGGCGCAAGCCCCGCGAGATTTAAAGCTTCGCCTGCCGGATAGACATCGCCCCGATATTCGGCTTCCCCCTCCCCGACCAGGCTGCGCGCCATCGCAGACAGAAGCACGAGGTCGCCTGCGCCGATCGAGCCGATCGCCGGCATGACGGGATGGACACCGGCGTTCAGCATGGCAACCAGCGCCTCGAAAATGGGGAGTGAAATCCCCGATCCGCCGACGGCAAGCATCGTGAGCCGTGCAGCAATGACGGCCCTGGTCGCATCGCGTGGCAGGGCTGGGCCAACAGCCATGCCGCGGCCGCGGATCAATTGCAGCTGAAACGCCTCGAACGCGCCGGTGACTGCCGTCTTCAAATTGGCACCCAGCCCGGTATTCATGCCGTAGATCTGCTGGCCGGCAGCGGCCGCATCTTCCAATATCCGGCGCGCTACGACCAGCCGTTCACGGACCTCATCGGCAATCCCGACCGAAGCATCCTTGCGGGCGATCGCGACAATGTCGGCGATGGCGATGCCCGAGCCGGTCAAATCAACCGGCGTCATGCGAAGCGCAACCTCTGACCGATACCGGTCGAACGGGCCTTCGATAGCAGCGCATGACCGAGTGCGATGTCGCTGAGCGACAGGCCGCGATGCCAGAGCAGTATAGTCTCGTCTTCGCTCTCGCGACCCGGCTTCAATCCGGCCACGACCTGGCCGAGTTCGGCGTGCAGCGTCTCTTCCGAAAGCCTGCCCGTCTCGACATGGGCGCGCAGCGAGCCGAACTTGCCGGTCTTGCACTGGCCCCAGTCGTCCACGACTAGCTTGTCCATGATGTCGGTCAACGACAATTCGATAGCGCTCATCGTGCCATAGGGCACCACGAAGGCACCTTTCTTGATCCACTCCGTCTTCAACAGCGGCTCCGGCGCCGACAATCTTGAGGCCTCGACGACAATATCGGCGTCTTCCACACAGTCGCGCCAGTTGTCGACTACAGTGATCTTCTTGCCGAGATCGGCCTCGAGCTTCGCGCCAAAGGCATCGCGGCTCTCCGGCCGGCGCGAATGGACGCGGATCTCGTCGAAATCGAAGAGATGATCGAGGAGCCTCACATTCCAGTAGGCCGTGCCGCGGGCACCGATATGGCCAAGCACCTTCGAACCCTTGCGGGCAAGGTGGCGTGCGCCGAGCGCGGTCACCGCGCCCGTGCGCATGTCGGTGATGACGGTTGCGTCCAGGATCGCCTTGGGCACGCCGGTGCGCGGATCGAACAGGTTCAGCACTCCGAATTCGGAAGGGTAACCGAGCTTGTAATTATCCACATAGTCGCCGACGACCTTCACGCCGGCCAGCCCGATCGGCGCCACGTAGCCGCGCAGGACGTTGAAATGGCCATGGAAGCTCGCATCGGGTTCGAGATGAACGCGTGGCTCGATCACCGTTTCGCCCCGGCCCTGTGCGCCGAGCGAGGTTTCGATCGCGGCCAAGATTTCGTCGTTGCTGAGGTTCAGCGCCTCGATGTCGAAGGCGTTCAGATAGTCGATATAGATCGGATCCATGGTCATCTCATTTATCGTCTGGTGGGCGTAGCAAGGCCGAGGTTCTGTCGGAGCGTGCGGCCCTCGTATTCATGTCGGAAGAGGCCGCGGCGGCGCAGTTCGGGCACCACATGTGTCACGAAGTCTTCGAGCCCGGAGGGAAAAAGCGGCGCCATGACATTGAAGCCGTCGGCAGCCCCTGCCCGGAACCGCTCTTCCATCGCATCGGCGATCTGGGCGGGCGTCCCGACTACCTGCCAATGTCCTCGCGCACCCGCAAAATGGCGTGCAAGCTCGCGGATCGACAGGTTTTCTCGCTTGCCGAGATCGATGATCAATTGCTGGCGGCTCTGGATCAGGTTCGTCTGCGGCATATCGGGCAGCGGCCCGTCGAGCGGATAGGCTGAGAGATCCTGAATGCTGAGATAGCTTGCCAGGAGGGCAACACCGACGGCATCGGGGATCAGTTCCTGCAGGGCCTGATACTTTGCCTTGGCTTCGGCTTCGGTGGCGCCGACGATCGGCGATATTCCGGGCATGATCTTGAGATCGTCGGGCCTGCGTCCGTATTTTTCCAGACGTGACTTCACGTCGGCATAGTAGGCCTTGGCTTCTGCCAGCGTCTGCGAGGCGGCAAAGACGACATCGGCCGTACGTGCCGCCAGTTCCTTGCCGACATCGGAGGCCCCTGCCTGCACCATGATCGGCCGTCCTTGCGCCGAGCGAGGACTTTCAAGCAAGCCTTCCACGGTGAAATGCTTGCCGCGATGCGCGACCGGATGAAGTCTGGCCCGATCGGCAAAAGCCTCCCCGCCGGATGGAAGATAGGCGCCCTCATCCACGCCGTCCCAGAGGGCAAGTGCCGCGTCGGCAAATTCTTCCGCCCGCTCGTAACGTTCGGAATGCGGACGCAGGCCGCTGCTTGCGAAATTCTCCGCTTCGAGTTCGCTTGCCGAGGTGACGAGGTTCCATCCCGCCCTGCCGCCGCTCAGCTGGTCGAGCGAGGCGAAGGTACGGGCGAGACCGTAGGGCTCGTTATAGGTCGTCGACGCGGTCGCGACGAGGCCGATACGAGATGTATTGACGGCAAGGGCCGCCAGCAGGCTGAGCGGCTCGAAGGCGGTGGAGCGCGCCGCCTGGCTCGCCATTTCGGGATTGCGCTCGCGAATGGCGGCCGCATCCTCGACAAAGACCATGTCAAAAGCGCCGCGTTCGGCTATGCGCGCAAGCGCGATGAAATGATCGATATCGACACCGGCAGGGGCATGCGCGTCGGGATGACGCCAGGCCGCGATATGATGACCGCCGGCCATCAGGAAAGCACCGAGTCTCATCGTGTTGTCGCCGCTCATGATGCGCGCTCCGAAATTGCTGCCGGATGGGCCGGACGCTCAAGGCCAAGATGATCGCGCAAGGTCGATCCGGTCTTTGTTTTCAGCAGCCCGCGCCGGCGTAATTCCGGAATCACCTCGCTGAAAAACAGATCTGCGATGGCGATGGTCGGCGGCAGAATCGTAAAACCGTCGATGAAACCAGATGCCAGCCATTGCTCCAGGGCATCGGCTATATCTTTCGGCGTGCCGACGAGACGAGATGCCGCAAGCGGCTGGCTTGCCCTGTCAGCCTCGCTAAAGCGCAACGCCTGGCTCGCAATTTGTGCCGCCTCCGGCGTCTCGGCAATGATTGGCACGATATTGGACAGTATCCGCACGTCTTGGCGTCGCCGCCAGGCTGCCTCGACACTGCGGATGAGGCTCGCCGCACTCTCGCATGCAGCTTCCAATGTCGTGTCCTGAAGCAAGGCGAGTTCAATGTGCCGGGCAGCAATCACGGTGTTTTGCCGGTTCACGAACTGCGCGACGACCGGCTTGCCCTGTGGCGAACGGTTAACATTGAGCGGCCCCCGGGATGCAAAATGCGCCCCTTTGTGATTGAGCACGTGCATTTTGTCAGGTTCGAAAAAACGCCCCCTTGCCTTGTCGTAGATGAAGGCGTCGTCTTCAAAGCTGTCCCAGAGGGCGCTGACAAGTCCGACATATTCTTCGTCGCGCCCGACGTCGCCCGACGTCGGAAGTGCAACCCAGCCCGCGCGTCCACCGCTGATCTGGTCGACTGAAGCAAAACGGCGCGCGAGATTGTAAGGCTCATGTTGGCCGCTTGCCGCCGTGGCCAGAAAGCCGATCCGCCGCGCCCGGGTCGCAAGTGCGCCGGCCAGCGTCGTCGGTTCGAAAGGGATCGCGACTGAGGAAAGATCATCAATCGGCCTGACGCCGAGCCGATCGGATAGCAGGACGAAATCGAAACCCGTCTCCTCGGCCCTGGCAACCTGCGAAAGCAACGCATCGAAGCCAAGCTGGTCGGTCGTTGCGGCCGAGCGCCAGGCAGCAGGATGATGGCCGAAAGGCGTAAGCGAATAACCGAGATACATCAGAAACTCCTGCACTCAGATCGAGAAAATTGCTTCACGCGTCAGCGTCCCGGTGATGGCGCCATCGCTGTCGGCGACCGCCAGCACGTCGGTATTGGCGGCAACCATCAGCGACAGGGCGTCGCGCAGATTGGCACCGACCGGGACGGACGCCGCCGGCGACAGCGGCGCGCCCGCAAGCGCGACATCGGCGACCGAGAACAGGCTGAGGCGCTTGATCGCCCGGTCGATACCGACGAAGCTGGCGACGAAAGCATCGGCCGGGCTGGAGAGAATGGCATCGGGCGTGTCATATTGAACGATCTTGCCGGAACGCATGATCGCGATGCGATCACCGAGGCGGATTGCTTCATCGAGATCATGGGTGACCAGCACCACGGTCTTGCACACGCGCTTCAGGATCTGCCGGAATTCATCCTGCAGGCGCGTCCTGGCAATCGGATCGATCGCACCGAAAGGCTCGTCCATCAGAAGCACCGAAGGATCAGCTGCGAGAGCGCGGGCGACACCGATGCGCTGGCGCTGGCCGCCGGACAGCTGGCGCGGATAGCGCTTGAGCATTTCAGCCGGATCGAGACCGACGAGATCGAGCAGTTCTTCGGTGCGCTTGCCGATCCGTGCCTTTTCCCAGCCAAGCAGGTTCGGCACCGCCGCGACATTTTCGGCGATCGTCATATGCGGAAACAATCCGACATTCTGGATGACATAACCGATATGCCGGCGAAGCTTGACCGGATCTGCACCCGTGACATCCTCGCCGTTGACGAAGATGCGCCCCTCTGTCGGCTCGATCAGCTTATTGATCATGCGCATGGTCGTCGTCTTGCCGCAGCCCGACGGTCCGATCAGCGCGACCGTCGAGCCCTCGGGCACGTCGAGCGTCAGGTTGTCGACGGAGGGCGCCGTATTTTCGCCGTAGCGCTTGGTGACGTTTTCCATGCGGATCATGCGGCGGCTCTTTCTGAAAACAGCAACTTCTCGAGGCGGCCGAGAAGAAACTCGGTCGCAAGGGCAAGTATGGCGATCGGGACGGCGCCGACGAGGAGGCGCGACATGTCCATCACGCCGATCCCTGTCGCTATGAAGTCGCCGAGTCCGCCGCCGCCGATAAAGGGCGCAAGCGTAGCGCCTGCCAGGACCTGGACGGCTGCGGTGCGAGCGCCGGCAAACATGGCGGGTGCGGCAAGCGGGATACGGATCTTGCACAGAACCTGGCCACGGCTCATGCCCATGCCGATTGCCGCCTCGACGGCATCGGGATCGACGTCGCGAAGACCGACGAAGGCATTGAGCAAGATCGGTGGCAGGGCAAGGACCGTCAGCGCCACGATCGACGGCATCAGGCCGATGCCGAGAAGCGGCAGCATGATGGCGAGAATTGCGAGACTGGGAATGGTTCTGAGGCCATTGATGGTGTTGATGACGGCAAAGGCGAACCTGCCGTGATTGACGATGAGGACCGCGAGCGGAAGCGCAATTGCGAGCGCGATCGCCAGCGAGACGCCCGACATCAGGAGATGCTGTCCAAGAGCACGGAAGAATTCCGGCTGGTGATCGATGATCCAGAATAAGGCCTTACTGAGCATCGATCACCTCATCGCCAGCCGACGAGGCGTTTTTCGGCCCACGTCAGCAAGAAATCGAAAATGACGGCCAGCAGGGCCGTCAGGATGCCGCCAACCAGGATCTTCTCAGGATATTCCTGGTCGATGCCGATGAGGATGATAGTCCCGAGCCCGCCGCCGTCTATGAAGGCTGCGACCGTCGCAATGCCGATGACCGTCACAAGCGCAATGCGCGCGCCGGAAACAATGAGCGGAAGAGCAAGCGGCAGTTCGATGTGAAAGAGCCGTTGCCATGGCCCGTAGCCCATGCCGTTGGCGGCATCGAGTACGTCGGCGGGAACGCCCCGTAGACCGGTGACGACATTGCGAAGCAGGATCAGCAGGCAATAGGAAGAGAGCCCAATCAGCGCCGGCTCCGTGCCGAGACCAACGAAGGGAATGAGCAACGCGAAGAGAGCGAGGCTCGGGATGACGAAGATGATATTGGTGATGGTCAACGCGAAGGCATAGAGTTTCGCGCGGCGGGCACAGACGATGCCAAGCACGAGCGCGATCACCAGACCGATCAGTACCGAGGAAACCGACAGGACGAGGTGCTGCCAGACGGCGAGTGCGATCTCGGGAATATGCTTGGGGGCCCAGTTCAAACGACAACGATCCTGTCTGCAATCACGGCAATACGGCCAAGCTCGAAGCTTGGCCGTATTCTGTCTTTGAGGGAACGAAAACGTCGATCGATCAGATGCCCTGCGACTTCAGGAAATCGGCAGCCACATCGGCCGGCTCCTCCTTGTCGCGGTCGACCTTGGCGTTCAGCGTACGCATATTCTCGTTGTTCAAAAGCGGGCTGATCTTGTTCAGCACCTCGGCGATCTTGGGATTCTTGGCAAGCGCATCCTGGCGAACGACCGGAACGAGATAGTAGGGAGGAAAGAGATGCTTGTCGTCATCGAGCACCACAAGCTTGTTGTCGGCAATCTGCCAGTCGGTCGCAAAGCCGTAGGAGACGTCGAGATCCTTGTTGGTCAGAGCGCTATAGCGGATGCCGAGCTTGGCGAAGACCTTGAATTCCTTGAATTCGATTCCGTAGGTCTGTTTCAGTCCCGGAAGGCCGTCCTTGCGTTCGCTGAAGCCGCCCTCGGCGCCGAAGGTCAAATCCTTGGAGACAGGACCGAGGTCGCTCAGCGTCTTCAGCTTATATTTCTCGGCCGTTTCCGGCAGCGTGATGATCGCATAGCCGTTGTTGATCTTGGTCGGCTCGAGCAGGGTCAGCTTGAGGTTCTTCTCGTAGTAGTCCTTGACGTCACCGTAGATCTTGTCGGCCGAGCCGGAAAGATCACCCTTGACGACAGCGGCAAGCGCCGTTCCGGTATATTCCGGATAGAGGTCGATATCGCCGTTGGTCAGCGCCGTGTGGGCAACGAGTGTTGCGCCAAGATTGAGATGGCGCTCCACCTGCACGCCGGCCTTCTCGAGTGCCTGCGCATAGATTTCCGCGACGACGAACTGCTCGGTAAAATTCTTGCTGCCGATCTTCACGGCATCGGCATGGGCGGGAACAAAGCTCGCGGCGGCAAGCACTGCGCCAACGATCGCTCCAGCCAAACTCTTCGAAATCATTGATATCCCCTCACGGTGTCGAGTTCACGACGCTGTTTCTAGAGGCTTTGCAGAGGCCCGGCGCGCAATGGCATGCCAATTTTCTACTAAATTGGGAGAAAATTACCTTTGCTCCGCGCAACCGGTCAAAAGACCGGATTGCTTACGCTTAAAAGTGACCCCTCGAACGAAAATAACTTCCGCCAGTGGCCAGAGCCAGGGCTGTTTACGCCGCCCGAAACGCCACAGTCGGCCGCCAGCCGAGTGCAGGTGCAATGCGCGTGACGAAATCGTGGAGAATCTGGCGATATTCCTCGTCTTCGAATTCATAGGGCAGCTCTAGGCGTAGCTCGCGAACGTGCGGCAGGACGGGATCGGCATGGAGACGCTCGACGATCTCATCCGATGTGCCCTCTATGACGGCGATCGCATTTGCTGGGAGAGACATCTGCATTCCGAGGCAGGTCTCAGCGAACGGAAACTGCGCCTGCGCATCGGCGGAGCACGCATCAAGGATCGTTACCGCGGAGCCTACTGGACCGGTAATATCTCCGTGACGGGCGCGGCCCTTCTCGATGTTGAGGGCTTCGGCTTCGATCAAACTTGATCTTCCCGGCGTCGAGCTGCAGCTCGCCTTGGAAGCGATCACGGACGCGGCGCTTCCACGCAACGTGTCTGGCACGATTTCCCTTGAAGAATTGAACCTTGAACGCGGTCGCGAGCACCCGCTCTTCCTGGCGGCACGTGAGCGTGATCAGGCACGGATCTGGACATCGCCGTTGATTTTGACCGCATAAGCGAGATCATGGCGGGGACGCTGCTTGATGAGCGTCCCACCACCTATGAAGACCGCATAATCTTTCTCTATGCAATCAGCGCGACGTTGCATGGCACACGCGTGCATTTTCCGCCCTCCTGTCATTCCGATGTTACGCGCCAAAGCTAGCAAGTCTGCGAACTCATCAGGGGCGCAGCCTCGACAGCGCAGGGAGACAGAATATGAATAGACGCGAATTTCTGATCACATCGTCGGCGGCTGCGGGTCTTCTTGCCCTGCCGCGCTTTGCTTCGGCGGCCGCAGGTACGATCGATCTCTACAGCGGTTCGGACTCCAACATTGTCGACCTCTGGAACAACATCATCCGTCCTGCTTTCGAAAAGGCCCATCCGGACGTTACACTGAAAGTGACCGACGCCGGCGACAATAATGGCCTGCGCGCCATCGCCGATCGCGCACTCGCCGCACTGCAGACCAAGACCGATCCGCAGGCCGACCTTTTCGAAACCTTCGATCCGCGGCTTCCTGCCGGCGGTATCGATGCCGGTCTCTGGGTGAAGTTCTCGGCTGAGAACGTGCCTGGTTTCGACCATGTCAATCCGCTCGCAATCGACACGCCCTACGCATTGCCCTATCGCGGCTCGCAGGTTCTGCTCGCTTACGACAAGAGCAAGCTCGACCCGAAGGATGCGCCGAAGACCTGGGAACAACTGACGGCGTGGATCAAGGCCAATCCGGGCCAGTTCATCTACAACCGTCCGGACAAGGGCGGCTCGGGCGGCAACTTTGTCCGCCGCGCCATCCATGAGGCAAACGGACGTGATCCGAAGAAGTTCAAGATCGACAATTTCACTGCCGACTATGCCAACCAGACCCTGACACCGGCCTGGCAGATCCTCAACGATCTCGCTCCGTCGCTGTATCAGAAGGGCGCCTATACGGCTGGCAACACGCAGTCGATCCAGCTGCTGGCACAGGGCGTCGTCACCATGGCTCCGGTCTGGTCCGACCAGGTTCTGCAGGCGATCTCGCAGGGTGTTCTGCCGGAGACGACAGGCCTCGTGCAGCTTTCCGACCTTGCGCTTTGCGGTGGTTTCTCGGCCATGACGATCTTTACAAATGGCGCCAACAAGGATGCTGCGCTCAAGCTCGCCGCCTTCATGCTGACGAGCGAAATGCAGGAAGCCATTATCACCGAGATCGGCGGTTTCCCGGGCGTTTCCTGGGACCATATTTCCGAAGACCTGCGCAAGAAATATGCCGACGTCATCCCGGCCACCATTCCGACTTTCCCCGGTGGCGATTGGGAAAAGGCGATCAACGACGGCTGGTATCGCACCGTCGCTCCTGGCATCAGCCGCACCTGATGGCGGCGGATGCCGGCAAGTCTGCGGTCGCGCACCGCGCCGAGCCTCTCAGCAGGGGGAGCCTTTATGGGCTCCTCCTTGTCGGCATGCCGGTTTTCCTGGTCGGCTGGCTGATCATTTTTCCGATTTTCTCGGCGGTGGCGACCACCATCTTCGTCCGTCAGCCGGATGGATCGAGCCGATTTTCTCTCGCCTCCTACCACTTCTTCTTCGCCGACACCTACAGCCTGAATAATCTCTGGCTGACGCTGTGGACGACCTTGGTCTGCGGGTTGCTCCTGCTTGCGATCGGCCTTCCGATCGCGCTTTACCTGCGCTTCTCCGGCAGTCGCCTAGCAGCCTACGTACAGGGGCTCGCGATCTTTCCAATGTTCGTCCCGTCGATCATTCTGTCCTACGCGCTGATCCGTACGATCGGTCCGAACGGCACGGTCGATATCCTGCTCAACGCCGCTGGCCTGCCGAAACTGCAGAGCCCCTATCTGACCCCGTGGGGACCGGTCATCGGCCTCGTCTGGGACAATCTACCCCTGACCGTGCTGATGCTGACAGCCGGCCTCTCGTCCGTTTCAAACAGCTCCATCGAAGCGGCCCGGGACGCCGGCGCGCGCCCCCTGAGGGTCTTCGTTTCCATCATCCTGCCGCGCATGGGCAATTCGCTGCTGGTGACCGCGTCTTTTGCCGTTCTCGGCATATTCTCGGCTTTCACCCTGCCCTACGTGCTTGGCCCCGCCTCGCCTGAGATGATGGGGCCTTTCATGCAGCGTACCTTCTCCGACCAGAACGACCCCTTGAACGCCCTCACGCAGGCCGTCATTTCCTTCGGCTTCTGCCTTCTGTTCGGCATCTTCTATGTCTGGTCGATCGCCCGCAATCGTGAGGGTCGATGATGCGGCAGCCCGACGCTTTGAGATTCGACTGGACCGGATTGCTTCTGGCACTTTTGCTGACGCTTTTCATCGCGCTGCCGCTGCTTGTCGTCGCCACCTGGGCCTTCACCGAGGTGTGGCGTTATCCGTCCGTCATTCCTCAACAGTTCGGACTTCGCTTCTGGTCCCAGACCTTGGCGCGCAAGGATGTCTGGGACGCGCTGTTCATCAGCTTGCGCCTTACGGCGACGGTGACGCTGCTCTCGGCGATCATCTGCCTTCCCGCCGCCTACGCTTTCGCGCGGATGCGCTTTCCGGGGCACAATGTTCTGTTCCTCTCCTTCCTCGCATCGCACGCCTTCCCGAAATTCGGTCTGCTGGTGGCGATTGCCGGCATCTTCCTGCAGCTTGGGCTGATCAGCACCTTCTGGGGCGTGGTGCTGATCCAGCTCGTCGGCACCCTCATGCTGATGATCTGGATTCCGGTCGCAGCCTTCCAGAATGTCGACCGGCGGATGGAGGAGGCCGCACGGGATGCCGGTGCGACCCCGCTTCGCGTTTTCTGGTCGATCACCTTGCCGCAGGCCGCGCCTACAATATCAGCGGCCCTGCTCCTGACATTCGTCGGGACCTTCTACGAGACGGAAGGTGCCTGGCTGATCGGCGCACCGGAAATCCGCACCATGCCGGTACTGATGATCAGCTTCATCAACAACCAGATCGTCGTGCAATATGGCGCGGTGCTCTCCGTCATGTTGTGGGTGCCGTCCTTTGTCGCATTGATGTTTGCGCGACGCGTCGTTGGAACCGGCGCTTTCGCACGCGGTTTCGGCGCCTGAGCGCCGGCAGAAAGGGTTTCAAGAATGGCACATCTGGCGATCGAAGGCGTTTCGAAAATCTTCGGTCAAACATTTGCCGTCCAGGATTTCTCGTTGGAAGTCGGTGATGGCGAGCTCGTCTGCCTGCTTGGCCCCTCAGGATCCGGCAAATCGACGCTGCTGCGCATGATCGGAGGTTTCGAGCAACCGACCGGGGGCAGCATCCGTATCGACGCCAGAGATGTGACGAACCTACCGCCGGAGCGGCGGCCGACCGGCATGGTCTTCCAGAGCCATGCGCTTTGGACCCATATGGATGTCTTCAATAATATTGCGTTCGGCCTGAAGCTGCGGCGGCTGGCAAAGGCTGAGATCCGTCAGCGTGTCGAGGAAGCCCTTGCCCTCGTCGGCCTCGTCGATTACGGGCGGCGCGCGGTGACGCAGCTTTCCGGCGGCCAGCAGCAGCGCGTGGCACTTGCCCGCTCGCTCGTTCTTGAACCGAAGATCCTGCTGCTCGACGAGCCTTTCGCCAGCCTCGACCAGCATTTGCGGGAGCGCCTGCGCGAAGAAGTGCGCGATATCCAGCAGCGTCTCGGCATCACGACCCTGTTCGTCACCCATGGTCAGGACGAGGCACTGGCACTTGCCGATCGTATCGTCGTCATGCGCGATGGCCGCACCGAACAGGCCGGCCCGCCGAGCGTCATCTACCGCGAACCGCAGACGGCTTTCGTCGCTGGCTTCATCGGCTCGATGAATTTCGTCGAGAGCGAGATCCGCAACGGTGTCTGCATGCATCCGTTCTTCGGCTTTCACATTCCCGTCTCGGACGGGCCGGTGACACTCGCGATGCGGCCTGAGGCGATAGAGGTCAGCCCCGACGGGCGGCCAGCGATTGCGACCGTTCACCGGGTTACGGATTTTGGCACGCACAAGATCGTCGATATCGATCTTGTCGACGGTACCCGGCTGAAGGCGATGGCCGCCCCGGGCGAAATAATCAGAGCAGGCATGGTCGTCGCGTTCAACTGCTCACACGTCTTCGTCTTCCGCGACAACGCACTGATCCACCAATCCGCAGGACATGATGCGGCTACAGCCGTGCAGCCGCTCTTCTCGGCCTGATCTATTCTATGCCTTCGGCTGCAAGCCTTCCCTGAGCCACGGATAAAGTGCCTTGTTTGCCGCCAGGATGTCGCCTTTGCCACTCACGACGGCGCCCGAGAACCGCGTGACGATACCGCCCGCTTCCTCGACCATCAGTGCCGAGGCGCCGAAATCATGGACAGACAGCCCGTCCTCGAAGAAACCGTCCAGCCGGCCGCATGCAACGTAGGCGATCGAGAGCGCGGCCGAACCGAGCCTGCGTACGCCGGCCGTATTGGCCATCAGCCGCTTGATGGCGTCGAAATAAAGCTCATCGCTGACTGCCTTGACCTGGCCGGGGATCGGCAGACCGGCGCCGACGAGCACGTTCTGGATATCGGCAACCTCGGCGCAATGGATCTGCTCACCGTTCAACCAGGCGCCTCCACCCGCTTCCGCGCTGAAAAGTTCATCCTGCATGGCGTCATAGACGATACCGGTGACGACACGGCCGTTTTCGACGATCGAGATCGTCATTCCGAAATGCGGGATGCCCCAGGCAAAATTGGTCGTCCCGTCGATCGGGTCGATATAGATGATCGGCGCTTGCGCATCGGCCTGGCGATTGCCGACTTCTTCTTCGCCCTGGATCGCATAGGTCGGGAATGCCTTGACAATTTCCTCGACGATCACCCGCTCGACGGCGACATCCGCTTCCGTCTGGTAATCACGCGGCGCCTTGTGAACCATCTCTGCAGCCGTGCGGCGCCTCAGCCCGTTGCGAGCCACCTCTCCTGCCTTGAGGGCTGTCTCGGCAAGCACGAGAAGGCGGGAAGAGGCTGCCGGCGACAGGCGCGCGGCGGTGGAAGCGAAATCCATGAGAAATCCGTATGATGACTGTGGTGGTGGGGCGACTTCAGCGTTCCGATGCCATCGCAGATGAGCATGATGCTTTTATGAAGCTCATCTATGTCCTGACTCCCCGTGTCCGTCCAGGCAGAGTCCTCACTCGGTGTTTTCACAGAATGCACCAGAAATGTCAGCCAGCCGGGCGCGCCCGACGTGGCAACGCGCTGCTCGCCAAACGGTTGTTTGAGGCCAGCCGCGAGCATCTTTCCCTTCGGATCGATCAGGTCAGTCTCGAGTTCACCCAGCAGCCGGGCAACGAAATGTATCATCCTTTGCTGA
The DNA here is from genome assembly GCA_900471925.1 of Hyphomicrobiales bacterium. Taxonomy (GTDB): domain Bacteria; phylum Pseudomonadota; class Alphaproteobacteria; order Rhizobiales; family Rhizobiaceae; genus Rhizobium. Next base: position 172,219 of record UCGV01000019.1, on the reverse strand, counting down.
GAGGGCTGAGCGACGATTGGAATGCAAGGGAAGCCTGACGAGCCGCCACCGTCGTGACGAAGGAGCGGGTATGTGTCTACTACCGCCCCTTGCCGAATAGGCTGCGCAGGCTTCCCAATTGTGGAGGCCTGCCGTCTTCCAAGATGACGCTCGATGATAACCGATTACTATAGAATACTTATAAATGGCTACATGGACATGAAATTACTTTAGGAATATCAATTATACAGTTGCTTGCTACAGGGTACATATCATGAGTTCAATCTCAGTAGCACTGGTAGACGACCACCCGTTGATGCTGGCCGGATTAACCGAAATCCTCGGGAAGCATCCGGCATTCTCTGTCACGGCGACAGGCGCAAGCGCTGACGATGCGTTGGATATCGGGTTGAGATTGGTACCCGACGTCTTCATCGTCGATTTGATGATGCCTGGAAACATGCTCGACACGATTTCCAAGCTGGTTGCAAAAATCCGGACGAAGATCCTAGTTTTCACCGCCATGACGGGCAGCGACTATGCCGTACGCGCGCTCAATGCCGGCGCCAGCGGTTATGTGCTCAAGGGGAGCAGCGCGCAGGAACTCATTCAGGCGATCGCAGCCGTCCATCGCGGCGATATGTTCATCACGCCCGCATTCGCCTGCAAGGTCATAGAAGAGCTCAAGAGAGCCTCGCTGCGGAAAATGACCGGTGCGGAAGTCAAACTCAGCATTCGTGAGGACCAGATCATCAGGATGCTCTTGCGCGGCTTCACCAACCGGCAGATTGCCGACGCTCTGCAGATTGGCGAAAAGACCGTCAAGAACTACATGACCATCCTGATGCAGAAACTGAATGCGCGAAATCGTCTGGAAGTATTGCTGGCGGCTCAGAAGCTCGAGGCCGGTGCAGATCCCGTTCAGCGCCTTTAAGGACGTTGCGCACAAGTGTGTAGCGACTGTGCAATAACGGTGTGCAAAACAACGAGCTAAACCATTCTGAAAGATCGATACGCTTCACACGTCGTTACCTTCCATCGGCACGACCACTTCGAGTTCCGTGCCGGAGCCTGGACGCCGGCGGATTTCAACTCTCCCGCCAAAGGCCTCGACGCGGTTGCGGATACCCTGCAAACCAAGCGGCCTGCGGCCACCCTTGGAGCTGTTCGCTTCAAAGCCCGGACCGTCGTCGGCAATGACGACGGTGATGGCCGATTGGCCTGCTGAGGCGGAAACACGCTGGTTGCGGCCACCGCCATGTCGGAAGGCATTGTTGAGCCCTTCCTGCACGATGCGATAAAGACAGATCCTCAACGGATGCGCGACACGCTCAGGCAGGCCGTCATAATGCGATGCGACCTTCGTGCCCGTTGCATACTCATGCTGATCGACCGCCAGGCGAAGTGCGGCCTCCAGCGGGACGTCTTCGATTTCAGGCATCACCAGTCCGGTCGAAAGCTCCCTTAGCTCCGCCAGAACCCGACTTGCGATGTGGGAAGGAATGAGATCGGTCTCATTGACCTCAGACGCGCTCCTGAAGTTCGCTCTCGTTTGGACGGCTATCTCAGGAGCGCCTCCAAGCTTGAGAAGCAGAAGGCTCAACGCCTGAACCGGACCATCGTGCAGGTCGGCGCCGATACGGTTCAGCAACTGTTCGTTCGATTTTGTCGCGTCCATACGCGCCCTGTCTGCCGCCTTGCGAAGCTCGGTATTCTGCTCCGCAAGCGCCTGGGCTTCCATTAGTTGCGCCTTCAGCGTCATCCTCTGGTGGGCAATAATGTTGCTGGCTCGCCGAACGATGAGGAACAGCAGGGCCATGATGGCCAGCGTCGTCACGCCGACGATCCCCCAGGTCTGACGCTGAACCCGACCTCTCTGGACGATGAATTCGGCGGCGTCCTCGTAAAGCTCTCCAACGGCCACGATCTCCCGCGTGCCGGAACGGTAGATAGGCGCATAGATTTCGATGAGCGGTCCGCGAAACGCGGCATCGCCGCCTTCACCGTCGTTGTGGCCGTTCTCGAGTTGCGCGACGACCTGCCCTGCGAACGCCCGCTTGATGTCGGAGGATGGAAAGGATTTTCCGATGAGAGACTTGTCCGTGCTGTAGATGATGACCCCATCACTGCGCCAGATTCTGAAGCCTTCGACGCGCCGCGCGAGATCGGTGCCGATCAGCAAATCGTCGAGTTCCTTCCGGCGATCTTCGGCCACCTGAGGGTCGCTCAACGATCCCTCGACGTGACGGGCAAGAAAACCCTCCATGTAGAGGGCGCCGGATTCGGCCCTGCTTCTCAGCTGATTTGCAGCAATCTGGCCGTTCAGCCATTCGCCGAGGATCGCCATCGAACCACAGATGACGAGTCCAGCAACGATCAGGAATTGCTTCGTTAAATCAAAGCCTTGCCAATATGAAAACACCCCCGAACCCAGGGCGCGAAAGCGCTTCCTCATAAGGACGAAAGTCACATTTTCTTCCGGGTCCAAAGTCCCGGCCTCCTGAAGACCAAAGTCCGTGAATGTCTGCGGACCTTTGGAACTATCTCCTCGCCTTGACCCAAGACATTATCCGATCGTTGCAGACAATGTTGAAGATTTTCTATTGGCTTTCGCAATCTCATCTCCGAGACCCCAGTAGAGAATCTGCAGCAGAACATTCGAAACCTGCAAATGCGAAGTGGGAAAGAAGCACTGCCGGAACGATAGCGTTCAACGAGCAGTTCAAGGGGGGAGTAAAATGGTTACCTATATTCGATCGGACCTCGATTTCATCTTGAAGCAGATCAAAATCGCGGAGGCTGATGCCGCCTTCCGGCAGGGCATATCGACCGGCGATCCGAACAATGTGGCAAAACCGCTATTCGGCCCCGATGGGTCGATCCCGACCTACAACCTTTCCTGGGGCCTGCGCACTGTCGACGGCACCTACAACAATCCGCTGCATTTGAATTGGGGCGCTGCCGACAACCCTTTTCCGGAACCCCTCGGCACCCAGTACAAGACGATCCTGGTACCTGGCGGCCCCAATGGAGAGTTGGTACCCGTAACTTATCAGCCTGGCGTCGATAACGACGGACCCGGCTCTGCGGGCGCTGGGGACGTCTTCGACCCCTATGTCCGCACCATCTCGAATCTGATCGTCGATCAGACGCTCGCCAATCCCTCGGCAATCCTGACGGCCCTGCAGCGTGCCGGCATCGTTCCGGCAGACCAGCAGATGGCCGTAACGGCTCAAATCACCGCCGCCTATCAGCCACTGCGTCCGTTGTTCAACGAGCTGGGTGAGGCTGAACGCCTGAACGCAGAAGCTCAGGCCGCCGCGTCCGCGAGCCCCAACAACGTGGCGCTCCAGCAAGCCGCAGCCGTGACATTAGCCAATTTGACCGCTGCGCAAGCATCTCTTGATGCTGAAGATGATATTCTGGTGGGGTTGCTTGAGGCCAACGGCGTCGAGATGGACGGCGTCAATGTCGTGATCACCAATGCCGCGCCGGACGAAGGACTTTCGGCACCATTCAATTCCTGGTTCACCCTTTTCGGACAGTTCTTCGATCATGGTCTCGATCTCGTCGGCAAGGGCGGCAACGGCACCGTGTTCATCCCGTTGATGCCCGACGATCCGCTTTACGTGGAGGGCAGCGATACCAATTTCATGGTCCTGACCCGCGCTACGACCACGGGTCCGGGCGCCGATGGCGTATTGGTGGATGACCCGAACACTCCGGCCAACGAGGCTGCGGACAACACGACGCATCGCCCGATAAACACGACGACCTCGTTCGTCGATCAGAATCAGACCTATACGTCGCATCCCTCACATCAGGTGTTCCTGAGGGCCTATACGTTGAATGGCGCCGGCGATCCGGTTGCCACCGGCAAGCTTATCGAGGGCGGCAATGGCGGCATGGCCACCTGGGCCGATCTGAAGGCGAAAGCGGCCGAATTCCTGGGCATTCAACTCGTTGATGCAAATGTCGGCAACGTTCCGTTGCTGGCTACCGACCCCTATGGCGAATTCATCCGCGGCCCGAATGGCTACCCGATGATGATCACGGCCACAGGTCCGGTCGAAGGCAACCCCGCGGCTAATGGAGGATTGGGCGTCCTCGTGCCGGCGAATGCCATCCTGACAGGACATGCCTTCTTGGCGGATATCGCCCATAACGCGGTACCGGACGGCCTGGCAGACGGCGACATCGAAATCGGACTTGAGAATCCCGGCAATGAACCCGGCATCTACGACAACGAACTGCTCGACGCACACTACGTCGCAGGCGATGGTCGCGCCAACGAGAATGTCGGGCTGACGGCGGTACACCACGTCTTCCATTCGGAGCATAACCGGCTGGTCGAACACACACAGGAAGTGGTGTTCAACGACGCTGTTGCGATGCTTAACGGCGGCGCTTCGCAGGCGGAGGCCGTGGCTTTCCTCAACGAGTGGCTCATTAACGACGTCACCGAAGTTCCTGCCAGTGCAACCGGCCTCGTCTGGGATGGCGAGCGCCTGTTCCAGGCCGCCAAGTTCGGTACCGAGATGCAGTACCAGCACCTCGTCTTCGAAGAATTCGCCCGCAAGATCCAGCCGAATATCAACGTATTCCTGGTCCCCGACGGCTTCGACGTGACGATCGATCCGTCGATCGTCGCCGAGTTTGCACATGTGGTCTACCGCTTCGGCCATTCGATGCTGACGGAATCGATCGACCGCTTCGATCCGAATTTCGCCCCTGACCATATCGGCCTCATCGAAGGTTTCCTCAATCCGCTGCAATTCGAGAACAATGGCGGCACTTCGACCGTCAGTGCGGATGTCGCGGCCGGCGCCATCGTTCGCGGCATGACACGACAGGCGGGCAACGAAATCGACGAGTTCGTCACCAGTGCGCTGCGCAACAACCTGCTCGGCCTGCCGCTGGATCTGGCGACCATCAACCTCGCGCGCGGTCGCGACACCGGCGTGCCTACGCTGAATGCCGCCCGTACACAGTTCTACAATGCGACCAATCAGGATGTGCTCCTCAAGCCTTATGAGAGCTGGGTCGATTTTGCCGGTCATCTCAAGCATGAGGCATCGATCATCAATTTCGTGGCCGCTTATGGCACGCATACGATGATCACCAGCGAGACGACGCTGGAAGGAAAGCGCAACGCAGCGTTGGCGATCATCACCGGGGTGACCGTCGGCGAATTCATACCTCCGGAAGACCGGCTTGATTTCCTCAATGCTACCGGCGCCTATGCCGGCGGTTCGCTCGGCGGTCTCAACGATGTCGATCTCTGGATCGGCGGATTGGCCGAAGCCATCATGCCCTTCGGCGGCATGCTCGGCTCGACGTTCAATTTCGTCTTCGAAATGCAGATGGAAAAGCTGCAGAACGGCGACCGCTTCTACTACCTGCAGCGTCTCGATGGCCTGCATCTCTTCGGCGAGATGGAGAACAACTCCTTTGCCGCAATGATCATGCGCAATACCGATGCAACCCATCTGCCGTCGGACGTCTTCTCGACCCCTGGCCTCATCCTGGAGGTCAACCAGGCCAGACAGTTCAACGATCTCAATGGCGACGGCACCCTTGAGAGCACCGACCCGCTTGGCGGCGGTATTCTCACGCCACTCGTCATCCGCAACAACCCGGCTACCCCAGGTACCGATACCAACTATCTGCGTTATACCGGCGGCGATCACGTCGTCATGGGCGGCACTGAAGCCAATGACACCATCATCGCGGGCATTGGCGACGATACGCTGTTCGGCGACGGCGGCAACGACCGGCTTGAGGGCGGCTTCGGCAACGACATCATCAACGGCGGCGACGGCGACGATATCATCGTCGACAGCGGCGGCGACGACAACATCAAGGCCGGCAAGGGCAATGACGTCGTTCACGCCGGTCCCGGTCTCGACCTTGTCATGGGCAATGACGGCCAGGATTTCATCTTCCTCGGTACGGATATGGGCTCTGAAGTCTTCGCCGGCACCGGCAACGACTTCATCTATGGCAACAAGAACGCGGAACGCATCCTCGGCAACGAGGGCAATGACTGGATTGAAACCGGCACGTTCGACGGTGCGCCTGGCGACAATTTCGACGAAATTTTCGCCCATGACGAAATCGATGGCCATGACGTCTTCCTCGGCGACGGTGGTTTCGACGAGTTCATCGGCGAAGGCGGCGACGATATCTTCGTCGGCAGTGCCGGCCGCGGCAAGATGGCGGGCATGTCCGGCTTCGACTGGGCAACCTACAAGGACAATCCGAACTTCGTGAACGCCGACCTGTCGATCCCGATCGTGTTCGACGAGGCGCCCACCCTGCCCCAGAACGCCGCTCTCGACGAATATGAATCGGTCGAGGGCCTGTCGGGCACGCGGTTCAACGACGTGCTGACCGGTACGAACACGCTTGCCGCCGATCGGCTGCCCACGCTTCAAGGGGGGACTGAAGGCTACCAGGGCAGCGCGATCGATGCCCAGAGCATTGCCCTGATCGCCGGCCTGCAGGAACTGCTTGGAGCCGGGGTCACCGAATTCAGCGCTGGCGACATAATTCTCGGCGGCGACGGCAGCGACGTGATCACCGGTCAGGCCGGCGACGACATCATCGACGGCGACAAATGGCTCGACGTACAGATCGGCGTCTTTGCGGCCAACGACCCTGAACACACCGGCGCACCGATTGCGCTGCACAAGAGCATGACGACGCTGGCCGCCTCCATGTTCAACGGCTCGATCAATCCCGCTCAACTCGGGATCGTCCGGACGATCAGAAACAGCAATGATCAAACGGACAGCGACGGCATCGCCGATGTCGATAGAGCCGTATTCTCCGGTGCACGGGCCGAATACGACATCACCTTCAACAACGACGGCACCGTGATCGTGGCCCATACGGGTGGTCTGGCAACCGATGGCACGGATACGATCCGCAACGTCGAGATCCTGGACTTCACGGACCAGGACATATCGCTTCTGGCGCCGACGCTGGACCTCCATGGCCCGACAACGTCCACGAGCACCGCGATCGTGACCCAAGCCTATCGGGATACGTTTACCGCCAATGCCTACACCAATAATAACGGCGCTTCGGCCTGGGGGGGCAATTGGATCGAGACCGGCGATACCGGAGGCGCGACAGGCGGCGATGTAAGCGTAGCAGGCGGCAGACTACAGTTCCTCACCGGTACCGATGGCGACGAAGCTCTGGCACGCGCGGTGAACCTCACCGGTGTCACGAGGGCAATCCTGACGTTCGACTGGGAAGCCGATGACCTCGATGGCGGCGAAACCGTGGCGGTCCAGGTGCGCAACACCACTAACGGTGCATGGACAACCCTGCAGACGCTTGGCGGCGATACAACTGGAGCCTTCTCGATGGCTCTGCCCGCCGGCATGATCGGAGCCAACACGCAGATCCGTTTCCTGACGGCGGGCACTTTCGACGCTGGCGAGAATTTCTATGTCGACAACGTCAATATCCGTACGGAGATCGATACGGTCACGCCTGTTCCGGGTGCTCCCGGCAACAACTACGAGACAAACTACGCGGAAAATGGCGCCGCAGTCGCAATCGCCTTGGGCGCTCTGATCACCGATGACGGTGCGACGATCGCTTCGGCCCGTGTCGTCCTCACCAATGCCAGTGCAGGCGATGTCCTGTCGGTGCTCGGCGGTCTGCCAGGAGGCATTACGTCGGCGATCGACAATAGTGTCGCGGGACAAATCACCTTGACACTGACCGGCAATGCCTCGCTGGCGGCCTATCAGACGGCGATCCAGCAGGTCCGCTACGCCAACAACTCGGAAAACCCGGCGATAACGGACCGCGTCATTCAAGTCACCGTCAACGACGGCCTGCTCTCAAGCGCGGTTGCCACGACGACGGTCCATGTCACAGCGACGAATGACGCGCCCGTTGCCAACAATGACACGGTCATCACCAATGTGGCCGCGAACACCAATTTCACCGTCTCGCATGCAGCTCTGCTCGCCAACGACACGGATCCGGAAGGCTCTCCGCTGACGATCACCGGAGTGGGCGGAGCAACCGGCCTGACATCAGGCCCGACACTGGGAGCGGGCATTATCACTCTCTCCGACAATGCGACGGCCGGAGGCTCCTTCACCTATACCGGCAGCGACGGCTCGCTGACTGACCCCGCAACCGTCACTGTCAACCGCGTGACGACTGCCAATATCACCGGCACTGCAGCCAACGACATCATCGTCGGCAATGCCGCCGTCAACACGATTACCGGCGGTGGCGGCAATGACAATATCAATGCCGGCGACGGCAACGATACCATCAGCGGCGGCGCCGGCGACGACATCATCCTTGGCGGCACCGGCAATGACACGATCACCTGGACTGCAACGGCCGGCGGCACTGACGGTTTCGACATGGTCAACGGCGAAGCCGGCGGCATCGATACCTTCATCGTCAACGGGGCGGTCGGGACCGCCGAAACATTCCGAATCTACGAACGGTCAGCAGCCGTAGCCGCAGGCATTGCGGTGGCCGGAGCGCAGACAGAGATCGTCATTACCCGGACGGTCGGGACGACGACGACAGTTATCGCCGAACTCGACAATATCGAAGAGATCACAGTCAATACGCTCAATACGACGGCCAATAACGGCAATAACCCGAATGTGCCAGATGGAGGGACCAATAGCGGCGACACAATCCAGATCATTGGCAACTTCAATGCTCCACTGACCAGCCTGAACTTCAACACCATCACCATCGACGGCAATGCCGGTGACGATACGGTCGACATCTCCGCCCTTTCTTCGGAGCATCGCATCGTCTTCCGTTCCAACGGCGGCAATGACACGATTGTCGGCACCTTGCGGCCGCAGGATGTCATCGAATTGCCTGATGGTGCGACCGCCGATGACTACGAGATCACGACCGACGAGAATGGCGTGACCCGGATGACGAGCAGCCAGCACACTATCCAGTTCACGAGCGAAGGCGGATTGCCGCAGTTTAACAGCACCGCCGAAGAAGAGGATACGCCGGAACCACCCGCTCCCGAAGCAACAACGGGAACGCCGATTGCCGGCACTGCCGCCGCCGACGTGCTTATCGGCACGGCCAGCGGAGAAATGATCGTCGCATTCGCCGGCAACGACGTCGCGACCGGTGGTGCCGGCAATGACATCATGCGCGGTGATGACGGCGACGATCTCCTCAGCGCCGATGCGGGCAACGACATGGTTTTCGGCGGTGCCGGAAATGACGACCTGCTCGGCGGCGACGGCAATGACATGGTCTACGGTGATGCGGGATCCGACCGTATCTTCGGCGATGCCGGCGACGACATGATCCAGGCCGGTGCCGGCAACGATACGGCCCATGGCGGCAGCGGCAACGATATGTTCGTTGTCGAAGCAAGTGACGGTGACGACACCTATTATGGTGATGCCGGCAGCGATACACTGGATATGGCCGCGATAACCGCCAACCTGACGGTCAATCTCGGAAGCGGTTACATGGGCAGAGGAAGCGCGTCGAGCAGCCAATCCGGCAACGACACACTCTGGAACATCGAGAATGTCGTCACCGGGTCCGGAGCCGACACGATCACCGCCAATGCGTCCGTCAACATCATCGACGGCGGGGCCGGAAACGACAAGTTCGTCTTCAATTCCGAAAAGGATGCGGATGGCGATACGATCATCGGTTTCCAGCCCGGCGACAAGATCGACATCAGCGGTACGGACGCGAACAACGGCGCTTCTGGAAACCAGGCATTCACGCTGGTCGCTGGTTCGACGCTCAGCGGTGCAGCACAGCTGATTGTTACGCACGAGACGCGGGATGATGGTGACTACACCGTCGTCCAGGGAAGCGTGGATGGCGACAGCAGTGCCGAGCTCCGCCTCAGCATCAAGGGGAACCACAACCTCACCACCTCCGACTTCAATCTGTAACGCGCGAGATGCGGCGTGCCGGTTCCCCCGGCACGCCGCACAGCCCAATTTCAGCAGGAAGTGGTGAATGACATGCGCCCTAAAACTCCGTTGACCGGCAGCAAGCGCAAACACGTCGAGAAACTGACCCATGGCCTGAGGGGAATATTCGTATTCCTTTTCATCACGTCAGGGGTGATCAACGTTCTCGCGCTGACCGGCTCCTTCTACATGCTACAGATCTATGACCGTGCGCTGACCAGCGGCAGTGTTCCGACACTGCTCGGGCTTTCGGCACTGGCAATCGGCCTCTATCTCTTCCAGGGTTTCTTCGACATCATCCGATCGCAAATTCTGGTCCGCATGGGCGCCAGGCTGGACAGCCGGATCGCTCCCCTGGCCCATCAGGTCGCGATCGATATGCCGCGCTTTGGTTTTTCGACCGCTGAATCGCTCGAGCGTGGACGTGATGTCGATACGGTTCGTACCTTCCTCGGCGGTCAAGGGCCTGTTGCCCTGTTCGACCTGCCATGGGTGCCCCTCTATCTGATCTTCGTCTACATGCTCCATCCTTATCTCGGCGCTCTCACATTCGCCGGAGCTTTCGTCCTGTCGATGCTGACGATCGTGACCGAACTCATGACCCGCCGGCTGGCAAGCGCCACGCACAAGTCGGGGATAGAACGCAACGCGATCGCCGATTCCAATGCCCGCAACGCCGACATCCTGAAGGCGATGGGTTTTGCAGGCCGCGCGGTCGAGCGGTTCAATCGCGCCAATCAGGATCATCTTGAGCTGCAGACGCGCACGAACGACATCAGCGGCACGTTCGGGGCGATATCCCGCGTGCTTCGCATGATCCTGCAATCAGCCGTTCTCGGCCTCGGTGCCTGGTTGACGATCCAGGGCGAGCTGTCGGCGGGCGCGATCATCGCCGCATCGGTTGCTTCAGCACGCGCACTTGCGCCTGTCGATCTGGCAATCGGAAACTGGAAGGGCTTCGTCGCCGCGCGTACGGCCTTCAACAGATTGAAGGAGACGGTCGTAGCGCTCACCGGTGCGATACCGCCGATGGCTTTGCCGGCGCCTCGCCGCTCGCTCAAGGTCGAGAAGATAACGGTCGCGGCTCCCGGTTCAGGCAGAGTTCTCCTCAGCGAGGTCAGTTTCGAGATCGCCGGCGGACAGGCGCTCGGCATCATCGGCCCAAGCGGCGGCGGGAAAACGACGCTCGCACGCGCTCTGACCGGCGTTTGGCCGACCCTTCGCGGCAGCGTCAGGCTTGACGACGCGGAACTTACGCAATGGTCGGATGCGGATCTTGGTCAGCACGTCGGATACCTGCCGCAGGATGTGGCGCTGCTCGATGCGACGATCGAGGAAAACATCTCCCGTCTGGAGCCGGAGGTAGATCCGCGTGCGATCGTCGAGGCGGCTCAAACGACCGGCATTCATGAAATGGTCGTGCGCCTGCCCGATGGCTACCGTACTGAACTCGGGCCTCAGGGCGTGTCGCTTTCGGCGGGACAGCGCCAGCGAATAGGTCTTGCGCGGGCTCTCTATCGCAATCCCTTCATCGTCGTGATGGATGAGCCCAATTCAAACCTCGACGGTGAAGGTGAAGCAGCACTCACCCAGACAATCAAGGCAGTTCGCGCCCGAGGCGGCATCGCCATCGTTATCGCACACCGGCCGAGCGCGCTCGCCGCCGTCGATATGGTTGCCGTCATCCAGGGTGGAAAAATGGTGGCGTTCGGACCGAAGGACGACATCCTGCGGCCTTCGGCAGCAGAAACTGGCAACAAACCGGCAGCGGCAACACAGGCCGGCCCGCGTATCATGGCGAGGATCTCAGAATGATCGGGGTAAAAGGAACGAAGACCGCCAAGGCGGAAGAAGACCCACACGATCGGTATGTCTTCAAGAATGAGGACAAACTCTCGAAGGTGCCGATGTTCATGACGCTCTTTCTGACGGGGTTTGCACTCTATCTGAAAAGTGCGCTGTCGCATCAGGAGCAGGCCTTGCCGCCTGCCGATACGCAGCCGAAAGCGACACCGGAACCTGCAGAGGATTTGCTGCCCATCGACCCCATCATTACTGGTGCGGTCAGGCCGGCGGAGACCAATGAGGAAGAAAATACGCCGGCCGAAAAGAAGGGCGGTGGCGTCCACCTCTCCGACTACAAGAACGCCATGAGCTATCCGATGGCGGATTCGCCGGCCATCGAATTCAATAGTCTCAACCTGCCCAGCGTCACCTTCCTGAAGACCTCAGGCGGAATCTCGGTTTCATTCCACGCATCCAACGACAATGCCTGGACGGGTTCGCGGCAGATCTCTTCTGCTCCCTTCCGCATGTCCGGTGATCAGGCCTGGACAGGCTCCAGCCAGGCGCCGGATACATCTCATCCAAACGATGGCGCGCGTGCTCCGGCCCAGCCGGAGAAGACACCGAACCGTGCGCCGCGCACTGGCAGCCCGGTCGTGCTTGCCGATGTTTCCGGCTGTGCAATTGCATTGATCGGTCTGGCCGACCTGTTGCGCGGTACTCTCGATCCTGATGGAGACGTGCTGTCGATCAAGGATATCACCGTGTCCTCCGGCAAGCTCATCCAGGCGGCCGGCGGATGGACATATCAGGCCGAGGCACTCGGCCCTGTGACCGTCAGCTACCAGATCACCGACGGCACGGCCTCCGTACAGCAGAGTGCCTATTTCTCCGTCGTGCAGGCACCGCCTGTTATCGGCACTGCCGGCGACGACCTGCTGGCCGGGGGGAGTTGCGCCGATGAGATCGACGGGCTCGCCGGCGACGACAGTATTGACGCGAGAGGCGGCAACGACACCGTCGATGGCGGCGATGGAGATGACAATATCGTCGGCGGTAGCGGAGACGATGTGATCTTCGCGGGCAACGGCAACGATCTCGTTCTGGCCGGCCTGGGCGATGACCACGTCTTCGGTGGTGCCGGCAACGATCGCCTGTATGGCGAAGAGGGTCGCGACAGCATCTTCGGGGACGCTGGCGACGACCTGCTGAGTGGCGGGGCCGATGCCGATCTGCTCCGCGGCGGCGATGGCCATGACAGGCTGGCCGGCGACGACGGTAACGACCTTCTCGACGGCGAGGCGGGCAACGACAATCTGGACGGCGGCGACGGCAATGACAGTCTTTTCGGGCGCGCAGGCACTGACAGCCTTGCTGGCGGCCTGGGTAATGACTTCCTCAGCGGGGGCAGCGACCGCGATACAGTCAAGGGAGATACCGGAGACGACACTGTTGCCGGCGATGCCGACCGGGCAGACGATAGCTACGATGGCGGCGCCGGGATCGACACGCTGGATTATTCCGCGCTTGAAGAGGCGGTAGAGGTCAGTCTCGCGACTGGGAGTGCTACCGGCACCGAGATCGGCACCGACTCGATATCGAATTTCGAAACGGTGCATGTCGGTGCAGGCGATGACATCGTGACCGGCAGCGCGGCAGCCGAGAAAATCCATGGCGGCGATGGAGACGATTGCCTGACTGGTGCCGGCGGTACGGACCTTGTCGAAGGCGGAGACGGTGACGATACGGTGTCCGGCGATCTCGATTGCGCAGCCGACACCTACGATGGCGGCAAGGGAGTGGACACTCTCGACTACTCCGCGGCTGTCATGTCCGTCGTCGTTGACCTCGTCGCTGCCAGCGCGAACGGAGAAGAGATCGGCTCCGACACGGTAACGAATTTCGAAGTCATCAAGACTGGCGGCGGAGACGACATCCTGCGCGATGGGGACGGCGCTGATTGCATTTCGGCGGGGGACGGCGACGACACGGTCATCGCGGCTTCCGGCTCGGCCGATGACGTCTACCGTGGCGGGGAAGGCTCCGACACCATCGACTACTCGCAGGCCGCACATGGTGTGCTTATCGATCTGCACACCGGCAAAGCCACCGGTTTCGACGTCGGGCACGATACGATCGACGGCTTCGAAAAGGTTGTCGGCGGCTCGGGTGATGACATCATCCGCGCCGGGCCGCTCGCGGTCGTCGTCGAGGGCGGCTCGGGTGAAGACACGTTCGAGTTCACCGTTCCCGCAGGGGGAAACAGTGCAGCCGTTGTCCATCAGATTCTGGATTTCATGGTGGGCGACCGCATCGATATCTCCAAATACAAGATCTTCGAGGAGGTCATCGATGGACTGGAGGAGCGCTTCGAGGAAGTCTACGGCGAAAAAGCCGATGCTCAGCCACTGCCGATCCGGGTGCGCCACGAGGGGACCGACGACATGAGCCGGACCTTCGTCGAAGCCGATATGGACAGAGACCAGCACTACGAAATGACGATCAACCTGACGGGCCATCATCTGCTTGTGATCGTTGAAAACACCTGATGGGCGGGAGAGATAACGTGTCGCAAGAACAATTCAAAAATCGCCCATCACTCCCGGCGGAGATGAACAATACGTTTCCCGTCGCAACGCGTATCTTTGCCGGCATCACGCTCGGCCTGCTGCTCTTTGCAGGCGCCGGCGGCTGGGCCGCGACGACACAATTGCGGGGAGCGATTATCGCCTCCGGGGTCATCAAGGTCGATCGAAACCTGAAATCGATCCAGCATCGCGACGGGGGGATAGTCAGCGAAATCGCTGTGAAGGAGGGTGATATCGTCAGCAAAGGCCAAATCATGTTACGCCTTGACGATGCCCAGACGCGCGCCGAGCTTTCGATCGTGAAGACGCAGCTTGTCGAGTTGACCGCACGGCAGGCGCGGCTGATCGCCGAACGGGACAACGAGGAGGAGATCGTCTTTGCGCCTGCGTTTGTTGCCGAATTTCCTCTCATCTCATCCGGTGAACGCCGCCTGTTCGAGGGAAATCGCCGCAACCGGCAGAACCAGAAACAGCAGCTGCAATACGGCATTTCGCAGCTCGAGGAGGAGCTGAAAGGTCTTGTCGCCCAGCACGACGCAAAGGCCGACGAACTGAAACTTGTTCAGATCGAACATGGCAAGATAAAGGGCCTGGCCGACAAGAAGCTCATCGATACGTCCCGCAAATATGTCATCGATCGGGAAATCGCCAAGTTGACGGGCGAAAGCGGCGAGATACAGGCCAATATCGCCCGATCGAGAGCGCGGATGAGCGAGATCCAGGTTCAGATCATCGCTATTGATGAAGCGGCACGCACCGAGGCGCAGCGTGAGCTGAGCGTCGTCGAGCCGAAACTGTCGGAATTGCGGGAAAGACGTGTCGCTGTCGAGGACCGGCTGTCGCGCACCGACATCCGTGCACCTCTGTCGGGAACGGTGAACGAGCTGTTCGTGCATACGATCGGAGGGGTCATCACCCCGGCGGAAAAACTTCTGACGCTTGTGCCCGCCGGTGCTACGCTGAAGATCGAGGCCAGGCTTTCCCCGACCGATATCGACCAGGTTTTCATCGGACAGGAAGCCAGAATGCGCTTCTCGGCCTTCAACCAGCGGGCAACGCCGGAACTTGACGGCAGCATCGCCTATGTCTCTGCCGCAACCAGCACCGATCCGACAACTGGCCAGATATTCTATCTGGCAGACGTCGCAGTGCCCGCGACAGAACTCGCAAGACTTGGCGAAAACAAGCTTCTTCCAGGCATGCCGGTCGAGGTCTTCGTCTCCACGAAAGAGCGAACAGCGATGTCGTTTCTGTCCAAACCGCTGACGGATCAGTTCAGTCGAGCTTTCCGGGAGGAATAAAACGCTACCCGAACGAGATACCGGGCAAGTCTGATGGCGTCTTCAACAGCAGATCGGCACCCGCCGCCTCCAGCTCGCTCCGATCGCCGTATCCCCATAGCACGCCGGCAGCGCGCATCCTGTTCGCGTGGGCGCCCGCGATATCGAATTTCCGATCGCCCACCATGACGCATTGATCGGGGGACAGATTATTCTCGGTCAGAATGTGAGCAAGCAGTTCCGGCTTGTGATCGATGTTGCCACCGGGCACGGAACCGTAGATCCCGGTAAAATGTCCATCGAGCGCCTTGTTTTCCAGAATTCTCCTGGCGAAGACCAAGCGCTTGGATGTCGCAAGATACAGATGCGCGCCCGCCTGCCGCATCTCGGTGAGTGCATCGGCGATACCGTCATAGAGCTCGCTGAGCAGCAGACCGCGTGTGCCATAGTCCTCGCGATAGGCATTGACCCCTTCGGCCACACGGTCGTCCCCGAATTGCGCGAGAAGGTAGCGCATCACGTCCTCCATCGGTGGCCCGATGATCGAGGCAATCTCCATCTGCGGATCGGCTTCGTGTCCCAGAGCGCGAAGAGCGGCACGGCAACTCGAGAGTATGCCCGGCTCCGAGTCGATCAGGGTTCCGTCGAGGTCAAGAAGAATGGCCGATGGCAAGGTCATGCGAATTCCTTTTGCTGTAATCGGCAGATCGCTATTGCAGGTGTTTTAGAGGCCGGACTATGCCGGGTCCGAACCATCGATTCAAAGACATCATCCGGCGCAAGGGTAATGCCACGGCAACAGTACGGAAAGCCAGGCTTGAAACCTGTATCGTCGAAATCGCCACATTTGACCGTCTTGCCGCCCGCCCGCGACTCGCTAAGCTGTTGATCTGCGACTGAGCGCATGGGAGATGGACTTTGGCGGGTGGAGGTTTGTCAATGCAGGAGCAGCTCGTGAACGTTGCCAGTTACGGCGCCGAGCCGGGCTTGCGTTTCGCCGTGCTACTGGACGGAAACGGCGGCTGCCGCACTCTCGATATGGAAGCGGTATGTCGGTGGACGCCCGATGACGGCGTCGTCTGGCTGCATTTCGAGCGGGATCATCCAGCGGCCGACGAATGGATCAGAACCAAAGGCGGCTTTGATCCCCTGGTTGCCGATGCCTTGCTGGAGGAGGAGTCCCGCCCGCGTGTTGAAAGCATCGATGATGGGCTGCTGATCATTCTTCGCGGGGTCTGCGCGGCACCGCCTGATGACGCCGAAGCTGGGCCGGCCGAAATCGATCTCGTTCCCCTTCACCTCTGGGCGGATGAGCGCAGGCTGGTGACCCTTCGCGACAGCGGTCACTATATCACCGCGCTCCGCGATATCCGCCTTGCCCTGGACAAAGGCAAGGGCCCCAAGCAGACGGGGGAACTGCTTGCTCTCGTCAGCGAAAAGCTCGTCCGCGACCTCGAGCCTGTGCTCGATACGATGGATGAAGAGGTCGACGAACTTGATGATCTGATCTTTCATGGCGAGGCAAGCGAAGTGCGCGAGCGTTTGAAGCAGCTTCGTCGCCACTCCGTTCAGCTTCGGCGCTATCTTGCCCCACAGCGCGACGCGTTAAGCCGCATCGAGCATGATGATGCACCGTGGTTGCGGGAGCGCGACAAGCTGCGTTTTCGCGAGGTCATCGACAAGCTGATGCGTTTCATCGAATATCTCGACGCCATCCGCGATCGCACCGGCATCCTTCATGATGACTTGTCCACGGTCATCAGCGAGCGGATTGCCCGCAATTCCAATCGCTTGGCCGCACTTGCTGCCCTACTGCTTCCACCGAGCGTGGTTGCCGGTCTCTTCGGCATGAATGTCGGCGGCATCCCCGGCGTCAACGATACCTGGGCCTTCATCATCATCGTTGCCTTCGTCGCCATCACATCGGTTGCGACGCTGATGATCCTCAAGCGGATCAACTGGCTCTGAGTGATTTACGGTGACGATTGTTGTGCCGGCATATCGCGATCAGCTTTCAGGGCCCGCCGTTCGCGGGCCTTGAAAAAGCAAAAGCTAGATGGACCACAAGGCTCCGCCATCGCAGGCGACGGCCTGCCCGGTGATGTAGCCCGACCGGTCCGAGGCCAGGAATGTTGCGAGAGCCGCGAACTCTTCCGGGCGTCCGATGCGGCGCATCGGGATCATACCGGTGACCTTTTCCAGATCGAGCTTCGCTTCGGCCAGGCGTTCGGTCATGGTGTAACCGGGCATCAGGGCGTTGACGGTAATGCCGTCGGCCGCAAATTCGCGGCTCAACGTTTTCGTCAATCCATGAAGTCCAGCGCGCAAGGCATTGGAAATCGTGAAATTATTGATCGGCTCCTTCGCGGCAATCGAAGTCACCAGCAGGATACGCCCCCAGTTTCGTTCGCGCATCCCCGGGATGGCAGCACCGATCGCATCGGTCGCGCTGACGAACAGCCCTTCAAAGGCGTTGCGCCAGTCGCTGGAGCCGATGCTCTCAAAGGGCATGGTCGGCGGCCCACCCGTATTGACGACGAGAATGTCGATCTGCCCGAGTTCTGCTATCGCCTGTTCTACCACTCGGCGCCCAGCGGAAGGCTGCTGCAGGTCTGCGACAAGTGCAGTCGCGCCGAGCCTCGCCGCAGCGTCCGTGACCCTTGCCTCATCGCGTGCGCAGATGGCGACCTTGGCGCCCTCCCCCACAAGCTCCTTGGCAACTGCAAATCCAAGCCCCTTCGAGGCGCCCATGACGAGAGCCGATTTGCCTGACAGTCCGAGATCCATATCGCAGCCTTTTCTTCAGTTCATTCCAGAAATTGCAGGTCAGCTACCGCTCACCTCGACGCTGCCGATTGCGGAGACATCGAAGCGGTAAGTGAAGGGACCGGCCGGGAAGCGGGTGGTCACGATGCTGCCCGTCATGACGAGATCGCCCTTGCGCAGATGCCGCCCTTCGGCGGCCAGATGGTTTGCAAGCCAGGCGAGCGGCACGAACGGATGGCCAAGCACATCAGCGCCCTGCCCGCGTGCGATTTCCGTGCCATCGTGATAGGCGACGCCAGTTACGTCCTCCATCCCTGATGGCGGAGGGACGAACGCGCCAAGGACGACACCTGCATTCCAGGAATTGTCGGCAATCAATGTCTCGCAGTGCAGCACGCTATAATCTGCCTTGCGGTCATCGACGATTTCGATCGCTGCCGCAACTGCATCGACGGCAGCTCCCGCGCTTTCGGGGGTGAAGGGTGCGCCACCTGGCAACAGGTCATCGCCAAGCCGGACGCAGATCTCGAATTCGAGACCGAGATGATGATAATTCGCAAGCGGCAGGTGCACGCCGCTTTGGGTGACGCGGCGGGAGAAGATGGTGCCATGAATCGGCTGATCGATACCGCACATCGCCTGCATGCGCTTCGATGTGAGGCCGATCTTGTAGCCAGCCGTCTCATCGCCATTTCTGATCGCGGCAATGTAGGCCGCCTGAACCCGATAGGCATCGGCCAGATTGTTTATTCCATCCATCCTGTGGAAGTTGATCCCGTCGCGATGTTCGGCAACAAGCTTGCCGGCAATCTCGGCACTCGTCTCGGTCAATCCTCATCCTCCCTTTTGAATGAGCCTATTTCCATACAATAAACAGACTTCCGGGATGCCAGCGCGTTGCACGGCATCCCGGAAGGTGATCGGCCTGATGGCGGACTTATCAGGCCGACTCCTTTACTCGGAAAGATCGACGGTGTCGAACTGGAAGGCGCCGAGCGGGCTCTGAACGAAGCCCACGACATTCTTGCGCATGGGAACGACGGCGAGTGAATGATCGAGCGTATCCCACGGCGCTTCGCGCTTGAATACGACCTGTGCCTCTTCATAGAGCTTGGTGCGGGCGGCAGGATCTGTCGTTTCCTTGGCTTTGGTGATCAGGGCGTTGAATTCCTTGTTGCACCACTGAGCCCAGTTGTTGCTGCCAACGGCATCACAGCTCAGCATCGCACCGAGAAAGTTGTCCGGGTCGCCGTTGTCACCGGTCCAGCCGAGAATGACCGCGCCGTCGCGGTCCGTTGCTTTCACCCGCTTAAGGTAATCAGCCCATTCGTAGGTGACGATGTCAGCCTTCACGCCGATATTGGCGAGATCGGCCTGCATGAGTTCTGCGGCGCGGCGCGCATTCAGCATGTAAGGGCGCGAGACAGGCATCGCCCAGATCTTCATCTGCAGATCCTTGACGCCGGCGGCTTCCAGCGCCGCCTTGGCGGCCTTCGGATCGTATTTGTCGTCCTGTATGCTATCGTTGTAAGACCACATGCCGGGTGGGATCGGGTTCTTCGCGACGGTTGCGGCCCCCTGGAAGACGGCATCGACGATCGCCTGCTTGTTGATCGCCATATTCAGAGCGCGGCGGACGTCCGCCTTGTCGAACGGCGGCTGCATCGTGTTATAGGCGAGAAACGACACGTTGAGACCGGCCTGCTCCGAAACCTTCAGTTCCGGGTTCGCCTTCATGGCAGCAACGTCGGCGGCATTCGGATAGGACATGAGGTTGCATTCGCCGGCCAGCAGGCGTTGGTAGCGCTGAGCGGCGTCGGTCGTGATCGCGAAGACGAGGTCATCGATCTTGGGCTTGCCGGCCCAGTATCCGGCGTTCGCCTTATAGCGGATCACGGCGTCCTGCTGGTAGTTGACGAGCCCAAAGGGACCAGTTCCGACAGGCAGCTGATTCATCTGCTCCATCTTGCCCTCGGCCTGCAGCTTGTCGGCATATTCCTTGGAGACGATCGATGCGAAGGGCGTGGCGATATTGGCGATGAACGGCGCTTCCTTTCGCTTCAGCGTGAAGCGTACCGTCATGTCATCAACCTTATCGATCGACTGAAGGAGATCGCCCATCCCGAGCGCCTCGAAATACTCCCAGGTCGCAGCGCCGGTATATTGATGCCAGGGATTGTCGGCCTTCCACTGACGCTCGAACGAAAAGATCACGTCGTCGGCGTTCATGTCTCGGGTCGGCGTAAAATAGTCCGTCGTCTGGAATTTCACGTTGGGGCGCAGCTTGAACGTATATTGCAGCCCGTCATCCGACACCTGATAGCTTTCGGCCAAAGCCGGCGCGACTTCCGTCGTACCTTTCTTGAACTCGACCAGCCGGTTGAAGATCGTCTGACCGACAGCGTCATAGGTCGTACCGCTGGTGCTCAGGGCCGGGTCGAAGCCGGAAGGCGAGGCTTCAGAGCAGTAGACGAAGGTTTTTGCGCTCGCGGTCGTCGCCAGTGCCGGCGCGAGCGCAAGCGCTGCGGCAAGGGCTATTTTCTGAAACATCGATGTCTCCCAGTAATCCAGTAATGGTTGAAGTCGCGGTACCTGTTTCGGCGTGGTCCGAGCCCGGCTTTGCCCGGTTCCGCCGACTTCCCGATTTTTGATTGTTGCCGGTGCGGCCCCGCCCCCGGGGCCGGTCAATGCCTAGAGATCGTCCACGACCGCTGCCAGCGCCTCCAGCGATGCCGCACCGAAGAGCCGTGACCGCCGTGGCGACCATCCGTTTCGTTCGTCGGGATTGAATATGTCGTCGAGGAACGGCAGTTCGATGATGAAAGAGATGCAGCCAAAGGTCTCGGCTGTCCAGGAAATGGCCATGTTGAGCGGATCGGTCCCGGGTGCATGGTCGTAATTCGGCTTCGGCAGATCCGGCGTGTAGTTCGGCGATGCAACGAGCAATGCATCTTCGAAGCGCTTCAGAAGGTCGGCCTGCTTGTTCGACCAGGACGGCACGCCGACCGGCCGAACCGGCCATGGGTGATGGTTGCTCTCGTCGCCATGAATGTCGTAGCAGAAATGCACGCCCGTCTGCAGCATCCGCTCGCGCACGAACCAGGTTTCCGGGCTCTTCTCGACAGTCGTGTTGCTCCAGGAGCGGTTGAGATCTATGAAGCCGGCATTGTAGCGGTGGAATCCCTTGATGCTGCCATCGGGATTCATGTTCGGCACCACGTAGAAGACGGCGCGCTTGAGCAGAGATTGCGATAGCGGGTCGGCGACATCTATCAGGCGGTCGAGAAGTGCTTCGGCGGCAAATTCGGTCATCGACTCGCCCGGATGCTGGCGTGCCAGAACCCAGCACACCTTCTTGTCCGGACCGGGCTCGCCAACGGTGACGAGATCGATGCTGCGCCCTTCGAGGGTCTTTCCGAGGCTTTCGACGCGCGCGCGCGGGCTCGCCGCACAGCGCTCGATCAGCGCAAACCTTTCCGTCTCGGTATAGGGCGCATGATAGGCGTAGGAAATGCGATCCTGTTCGGGCCGGTGGCTCCATTTAAGGGAAGAGCCATCGAAGGTCGCGGGGATGCGGAACCAATCCTTGCGATCGTAGGAGGCGACGATCCGGTAGTCCTTGAAGCCGCGGGACCAACGGCTCTTGCCGGCGTCTTCGAGCGTATAGTTGCAATCCTTGCCTTTCGCCCCGGTCGCGACGAAATGAAAGCCCATAAACTCGTCGGAGCCTTCCCTGTCGGGAAGGATTGCCAACCGCATTGCCGACCAGTCTGTCTCGTCAATTATCCTGATCCGGCCAGAGTCGAAATTACTGCTGATTTTACTCATTGTCGCCCGTTACTCCCGCAGTTGGCGTGACCTGACGTCCGCCCGACCGAGGAAGGGCAGCCGCATATTGCTGTTATTCCTTCATTTCGGCGCTTTGCCCCTCGGGCCTGAGGCCCTTAGCAGCGTTACATCAGCATCACTCGCCAGAAGCTCGTAGCGAGCTGATATCACCGTGGTGAGGGTCTGGAGATGCCGCTCGAAATAGGCCTCCTCCTTGTGAAACAGTCGTTCGAGGCTGAGGCCGCGGATTGCGATGAGGGTGAATTCGAGAAGCTCGAAAATCTCCTTCTTGTTCCGGCCCATATCGACATGCTCTTCGAGCCAGCGGTAGCGGACCTCGCGGATCGCATCCATGCGATCGGAGACCGCGGCTGGACGAGCTTCCGCTTCGGCCCGCGTGCCGATCAGGATCTCCCAGATCGCCCAATATTCGGGATCGCCGTAGACGCCCCAGAAATAGCGGACCAGCTTCGGGACGTTCAGCCGCCCGCCGCTTGCCAGGTTTTTCTGCCTGGTGAAGTCCTCAAGCACTCGTTCCGCCAGATGATCGTAGACAGTGAACAGAAGCTCGAACTTGGTGGGGAAATGATGATGCAGGGCACCGGTCGTCAGCCCGGCTTCCTTGGCGACATTAGCCGTCGTCAATCCGGCAAACCCAATCCTATGCAACAGCGTTGTCGCGGCTCTGATGAGCTGGACGCGGGTCTCGGCGCGTCTGTCTGCCTGTGTGCGTCTGGTGCGAGGGGGTGTGGTCATGACTTGATATAAATACATATCAGTCGGAATGTAAATGTAGACGAGAAGTGGTGAAGAGGCGCATTTTGATCGATGAAGGCCGATCAATCCTACCAGGAGTTGATGGGCGCGATCTGTCGTGGTGGCCGTCAAGCTTCTCTATTTCAGCGTTCAATCAGGGGGGCGATCGAGCCGAAATCGTCGGACGAAAGATACGGTCGGGCGGGCTTCCCGTTCGTCGGAATGGCGACAATGGCCGTCCTTGAACACCGTTCCTCGTCGACTCGCCGGAGCGATTCGAGAATCGCTGAAATCGGAGGGCACTGCCTCAAAAATGCGCTTTCGATCGCCCTCCGGTATTTCCTCCTCCGAAAGAACTACCGTTTGATGCAAACTTCGCCCGTTTGGAGTATTGATGCTGTGCCGCAACGATATAGGCTCTGCGCCGCCGCCAGAGCATGCCGATATCGGAGGATGTCGCATGCAGGGGAAAGCCTTGGCGCGGTCAAAATCTGGAAAAGCGAGAACTGACATGAGACAATCCATGGAGAGGGTCATGGAGCGGCGATTGAGTGCTATACTCGCTGCCGATGTGGTCGGGTACAGCCGGCTCATGGGCATGGACGAGACAGGCACGCTACAGGCTTTGAACCGCCATCGCTGCGAACTGGTCGATATCCGCATATCAGAGTACAAGGGCCGTATCGTCAAATTGACGGGTGACGGAATCTTGGCCGAGTTCAAGAGCGTCGTGAACGCCGTGGCCTGCGCAGCAGAAATCCAGCGCAGCATGGCTGCACGCAACGAAAACGTTCCGAAGGAGGAACGCGTCGAATTCCGTATCGGCATCAATCTCGGCGACGTCGTCGTGGAGAATGACGATATTTTCGGAGACGGCGTCAATCTCGCCGCGCGCCTCGAAACTGTCGCCCCTCCCGGCGGTGTCGCTGTGTCGTCAATCGTACGCGATCAGGTCGGTTCACGCTTGAGCCTCGGCTTCGAGTTTTTAGGTGAACACGTGTTCAAAAACATCCGGCAACCGGTACAGGTCTATACGGTTTCCTTCGATGGACCGGGGGCGGCCCGCCTGGTCGCGCAGAATCTCAACACTTGCTTCATTGCCGTCCTACCCTTCACCAATATGAGCGGGGATGCCGATCAGGATTACTTTTCCGACGGCATCACCGAAGACATCATCACGGACCTCTCAAAGATCTCCAGCCTGCATGTCGTGCCGCGCAACACGGTCTTCACCTACAAGGGCACTTCCGTGAAGGTGAAACAGCTCGCCCGGGAGCTTGGCGTCCGTTACATGCTCGAAGGCAGCGTCCGCATCGTCGGCAAGCGGGTGCGCATCTCCGGCCAGCTGATCGACACTGCGAATGGCGATCATCTCTGGGCGGAGCGCTATGACCGCGACCTCACGGATATCTTCGCCATCCAGGACGAGATCACCAACGCAATCGTCGGCCAACTGAAGGTGCGGCTTCTGCCGGAAGAGCGCAAGGCGATTGCCGCCGAGCCAACTGCAAATGTCGAAGCCTACACTTATTATCTCAGGGGCCGGCAACTCTCCCACACCTGGACCAAGTCCTATCTGCAGCTTGCCCGGCGCATGTTCTACAAGGCCGTTGAACTCGACCCCGATTACGGTCGCGCCTATGCCGGCATTGCCGATTGCGACGCCGCAATCCGTGACTGGGCGCCGGCCGACGTACCTCTGGAGCGCATTCTGGAAATGAGTGCGAGAGCCCTGGAACTCGATCCCGACCTCGCGGAGGCACATGCCTCTCGGGGGCTGGCGCTCCATCAGAACGGCAAGGACGAGGCAGCGACGGCCGCCTTCGAACGGGCACTTGCCCTCGATCCCAACCTATACGAGGCAAATTTCCACTATGCCCGCATCTTCTTCATGCGCGGAGATTTTGCCGAAGCGGTACATTACTTCACGCGGGCGGCGGAAATCCGACCCAATGACTATGTTTCGCCGATCCATTTGATGTCGTCCTATCACTCGCTTGGACGGATTGCGGATAAGGAGGCTTGGGCACGCATCGGAATTGCGCGAGCGGAAAGGGCGTTGAACCAGAACCCGGAAAATTCCGGTCCCGCGCATCGCGGTGCCCTCGCCCTCGCCCATCTCGGTGACGCAGCGCGCGCCTGCGATTGGGCGGCACGCGCCATTGCGATCGATCCCGATGATATCGTCGCCCAGTATAACCTCGCCTGCGTCCATTCCGTGCTCGGGCATGTGGAGGAAGCGATCGATATCCTGGAGGGCCTTCTGCCACGCAGCTCGGTCTACCACATCAAATGGTTCACGCATGATTCCGACCTTGACAACCTGCGCCAGCAACCACGTTTCAAGCGGCTTCTGGCGGAAGCGATAGAGGGCCGGCAACGTATCGAAGGATAGAGACTGTCAATTTGCTCAAATAGTCGCCTGATTCCGAACGCCCCCGTCGCAACCGCTGCGGGGGCGTTCGCATTGAGCGATATGGCGGTATCCCCAGGCCAACTATTTTCCGGCCGTGCTTCCCGCCTGCAGATCCGCCTCATCGGCAAGGATGGCAGCTGCCTCGTTGAGCAAGACATCCTTTGCCTTCTTACGGGCATTTTCGAGGGCGATATCGGCGCTCAGGCTGCGCTCGTTGGACTGCAGTCCGTCATCTCCGCCAAGGTCTTCGCCATCGCCTTCTTGCGCGCGATCCTTCAGCCGGTTCTCCCGAGCCGTCGCCTCCTTGCGGCGCTCGGCTTCATTGAGGGAGATGACCCCTTTTTCACGCTGCGCCTTCAGGTCTGCGATGTCCTTCAACAGGCTCTGGAAATCCGGATCGCCCGCAACCCGCGCATCATGGCGGCTTTGCAGCGCCGGCAGCAACGCCTTGACAGTGTCGGTCGGCTTATAATCGGCAGGTTTGATCTCGGCCCACGGCAGCGCATTGTCGTAGCTGGTCTCACCGAAGCTGGTCGGATCGGAAAGTCCCGGCAAGCTGATATCGGGTGTCACGCCTCGCAACTGCGTCGTACCGCCATCGACCCGGAAGAACTGGGCAATGGTCACCTTCAACTCGCCGAATTCGGGTTTGCTGTTGCGAACCATCTGGTCGAGATTGATGACGGTCTGAACGGTTCCCTTGCCGAAGCTCGGTTCGCCGATGATGACGCCTCGACCGTAATCCTGAATGGCGGCAGCAAAAATCTCCGAGGCCGACGCCGAACCGCGATTGATCAGCACACCCATTGGGCCTGTCCAGGCGGGCGCCGCGAAATCTGCACTTCTGACCCCGATCTTGCCGTCGCTGCTGCGTTGCTGAACGACCGGGCCGTTACCGATGAAGAGGCCGGTCAGATCAACCGCTTCATCCAGCGAACCGCCGCCATTGTTGCGCAGGTCGATGAGAACGCTATCGACATTTTCCTGCTTCAGTTCGCCGAGGAGCTTGGCAACATCGCGGCTTGCACTCCGGTAGTCCTTGTCGCCTTTGCCTCGGGCTTCAAAATCCTCGTAGAATGCCGGCAGTGTGATTATGCCGATCTTGCGCGTGGTTTCGCCCGCCTTCACCGACATTACGGCCTTGCTTGCAGCCTGCTTTTCCAGGCTGATCTTATCGCGAACGAGGCTGATGACACGATGCGTGGCATCCGCTCCGGCATCCGCCGGCAGGATGTCCAGGCGCACGACGGAGCCCTCCTTCCCGCGGATCATCTGCACGACCTCGTCGAGGCGCGTACCCACGACATCCTTGATCGGCCCATTCTTGCCCTGGCCAACGCCGGTAATGCGGTCTCCGACCGCGAGCTTGCCGGAAACCTGGGCCGGCCCGCCCGGCACCAGCTCACGGACGGTCGTATAGTCGTCACGTTCCTGCAGGACCGCACCGATACCGACCAGCGAAAGCTTCATGGCGATATTGAAGTCGGCAGAGGCGTTCGCGCCGAGATAATCCGTATGCGGATCGATCGACGTCGCATAGGCATCCATGAAAGACTGGAAGACGTCTTCGCTCTTGTATTTGTAAACACGCTCGAGTGCGTTCGCATAGCGTTTGTCTAGCGTGTCCCGAATGGCGGCATCACTCTTGCCCGCCAGTTTCAACAGCAGCCAGTCGCTTTTGACGCGCTTGCGCCACAGTTCGTCGCTCTCTGCCGCCGATTGCGGCCAGGGCTGCTTGTCGCGCAACACGGAATAATTTTCCTGCGTACTGAAATCGAAGCCCTGCTTGAGCAGGCTGCGCGCATAGCTCATGCGATCGACCACGCGCCGCTCATAGGTGTTGAAGATCGTGAACGGGATCTTCAGGTTCGCCTTTTCGATGGCGTCGTCGATCTCGCTGCGATCGGCCATGAAGCTGTCGATGTCCGCCTGCAGAAACAGCATGCGGTCCGGGTCCAGCGATTTTACGAACTGGTCCATGATCCGCGCAGACAGGGCGTCATCGAGCGGAGCCGGCCGGTAGCTGAAGCGCGTCAGGAGCTGCGTACTCAATTGAGCCGCCTGCCCCTGCGGCTTGAGCGGCGCCAGAACAGGCGGCGCGGCCACTTCAGCACTGGCTGTCTGTGCGATTGCGAGAAATGCAGCAAGAAAAGCGTATTGTATGCGCATTCAGCGTTGATCCAATTCGTAGTGTCTATCGACGATATGCATTCTAGGTGAGGCAATTATGGTTTTTTGGCAACCGGATAGCAAACATCAAGGATTGCAAAGCCGCGAAAAAGTGTCTGGCCCGACCGCTACACGCCGCCTCTTCACCTGCCGTGGCCAGCAAGAGCTTGGGAATTTCCTTGGTCTGCCTGGCTGGGCGCGCCTCCTACCAATACACATTCCAAAGCTTGCAACTTCTGATATTCCGAGTTCGATACCCGGAAGTGAAACGTTTCATCGAAAGTTCATCAGGCTATAACGAGAACGTCACGTTGCCTTCCTAGACCGAGCTGCAGGCGGGCTAAAAAGCCGCCGAAAAGCTCTTTCAACGAAATGGATTTTCCGATGCAACGTTTTCTTTGTGCCGCGGCTGCCGCCGCCCTGCTCGCCGCCAGCCCGGCCGCCGCGCAGGAAAAAACCAAGATCGATTTCTGGTACGGGCTCACCGGCCAGCTCAGCAAAGTGATCCAGACGTTCTGCACCAATTTCAACGCCAGCCAAGCGGATTACGAGCTCGTCTGCACCAGCCAGGGCGATTATGACACAGCGCTGCAGAACGCTATCGCCGCCTACCGCTCCAACAAGCAGCCGGCGATCCTGCAGGTTTTCGAAATCGGCACCGCGACGATGATGCTGTCAGGCGCCGTCTATCCGGCCTATCAGCTAATGGACGACCAGGGCGTCAAGGTCGACTGGGACGACTACGTCGGCTCGATCAAGAACTATTATGCCGACACGAAGGGCAATCTCTGGTCCTTCCCCTTCAATTCCTCGACCTTCGTGCTCTATGTCAACACGACGATGTTCGACAAGGCTGGCATCAAGGACATGCCGAACACGTGGCAGGAACTCGAAGCCGACATGCGCCAGATGAAGGCTGCAGGCATCAAGTGCACGCACGCCTACGAGATCAGCCCGGCCACCCAGTGGGAACAGACGCACACGATCGCGAACGTCCCCCTTGCCACCAACAATAACGGCTATGACGGCCTCGACACCAAGTTGCTCTACGACAAGTCGATCTTCCGCAACCATGTCGCCATGCTGAAGAACTGGCTCGATCTGGGCCTCGCCACCTACTACCGCCCGAAGTCGGGCCTCAGCTCGCGCGAAGCCTTCGGCCATGGCGAATGCGCGACGTATGCAGGCTCGATCGCCGGCTATGGAGCGACACTCGAAGAAATGCCGAAGGACCAGACCTGGAAGGTCATCCCACTGCCGACCCATGAAGGCTATACCCGTCACAACACGTCGGTCGGCGGCGCCAGCCTCTGGACCTTCAAGGGCTTCGACGCAAAGACCTACAAGGGTGTTGCGGCCTTCTACACCTGGCTCGGCAAGCCGGAACAGCAGAAGGCCTTCTCCGAAGCGACCGGCTACATTCCGACCACCAATTCCGGCTACCAGCTGATGCTCGACAGCGGTTCCTACAGCGGCCCCCGCGAATCCATGCGCGTCGCAATGGAAAGCCTTCGCTACGGCGAAGCAACCCCGCTCACCCGTGGCATGCGCCTCGGCAATATGGCGCAGCTTCGCCAGATCGTCACGGAAGAGATGGAAAAGATCTTCGCCGGCACAGTCTCCGTCGATGACGGTCTCGCGAGCGGCGTGCGCCGCAGCAACGAAGTGCTCGCCCGCTTTGCCCAGGGCTATGCCGGCAAGCAGCTTCCCTGATCGGGCCGGTCCTCAACCGCGAACCTGATCCCGTCGGCGCCTCCCCTGTCCCTCTCTCAGGGGGAGGCGCCATCTTGCCCTCGGATACCGGCTGCCCATGCCCAATCGTTCTGTCTTTGGAAGCGCCTGGCTTCCCTATCTTCTGGTGCTGCCGCAGCTCCTGATCGTCTTCATCTTCTTTTACTGGCCGACCATGCGCGGCCTCTGGTGGAGCTTTACCATCGAGCAGCCCTTCGGCGGCGGTTCTGTCTTCGTTGGACTGGAGAACTTCGCCCTTCTCTTTTCCAACCCGGAATATCACCAATCGATCCGGGTGACGGCGATTTTCGTGACCGCCTGCACCGCGCTCGCCATGGCCTCGGGATTGACACTCGCCTTCATGGCCGATC
Organism: Hyphomicrobiales bacterium; assembly: GCA_900471925.1. Taxonomy (GTDB): domain Bacteria; phylum Pseudomonadota; class Alphaproteobacteria; order Rhizobiales; family Rhizobiaceae; genus Rhizobium. The sequence goes on along the minus strand of UCGV01000019.1, from coordinate 142,588 downwards.
GCAATCTCAAGGGCACGCGTTTCATGCGGCCGCTGCTGATCTGGCCTTACGCGGTGGCCGCACCAGCGGCAGCAATCGCCTTCCACTTCATCTTCAATCCGGCCGTCGGCTATGCAGGTGCGGTCAATTCAATCTTCGGCTGGAAGATCTGGAACCCGGATCTGGATGGCTTCGACGCATTGATCCTGATCATCATCTGCGCCGCCTGGAAAAGCGTCGCCTATAATTTCCTCTTCCTTCTCGCCGGTTTCCAGGCGCTGCCGGTCTCGCTGCTGGAAGCAGCAGCACTCGACGGCTCTGGGCCGATCCGCCGTTTTCGCGACATCCAGCTGCCGTTGCTCGGGCCGACACTGTTCTTTCTGATCGTCGTCAACGTCACCGATTTCTTCACGGACAGTTTTGGCATCGTGCATGTGATGACCGGCGGCGGACCGGGTGGTTCCACCAATGTCATGGTCCACAAGATCTACGCGGACGGCTTTATCGGCCTCGATCTTTCCGGCTCAGCAGCGCAATCGCTGGTTCTCATGGCGATCGTCATCATTCTCACCATCCTGCAGTACCGTCTAATGGAGCGGCGGGTCCACTACACAGGCTGACGGCTATGATCGAACGCACCCCCGTCCTCAACATCTTCACCTATCTGGTGATGATAACGGGCGTCATCGGCATGGCGCTGCCGATCTATCTGGTCGTCGTCACGGCCTCCCTGCCGGTCGAGCGGATCGGCCAGACGCCGCCGGCCTTCCTGCCGGGCGGTGAACTTTTCGCCAATCTTGCCACGGCCTTCGAGCGTAGCGGTTTTGCCGATCAGTTCATGAACAGCCTGACCATGGCGGTGACGATCGTCATCGGCAAGATCGTGCTCTCCACCATGACGGCCTTCGCCATCACCTACTTCCGCTTTCCGCTGAAAGGCTTGGTATTCTGGGCGATCTTCGTGACGCTGATGCTGCCGCTCGAAGTGCGCATCGTGCCAACCTATGCGGTCGCCGCCAATGCGCTCGAACCCTTCCAGCAGATCCTCGACGGTCTCTATATTTCCGATGCGATCGCTGCCGTTACCTCGATCAGGGTAAAGCTGGAATGGAACCTGCTCGACAGCTTTACCGGCCTGACGCTGCCGCTGATGGCGACCGCGACCGGTACGTTCCTCTATCGCCAGTTCTTCCTTTCCATTCCGAACGAACTGGCGGACGCCGCCAAGGTGGACGGCGCTGGTGCTTTCCGCTTCTTCGTCGATATTGCCTGGCCGCTCTCGCGTACGACGACGGCAGCCCTCGCCATCATCATGTTCATCTCCGGCTGGAACCAGTATCTCTGGCCCCTGCTCATCACCACCGATCCTCACATGCACACTGTCGTGATGGGCCTGAGCCAGCTCTTACCCGGCGCCGACCAGCGGCCGGAATGGAATATCGCCATGGCAGGCGCGCTCATCGTCATGCTGCCCCCCGTCCTCGTCGTCTTCGCCATGCACAAGCTCTTCATCAAGGGCTTGATGGGCGGCGGCGCTCACTGATTCACTCCACTTGGAAGCATAGGAAACAGGATCATGCTGTTCATCACCTACAACATCCAGTACAGCCGCGGACGCGATCTCGCCTACGATATCAACCGTGTCGTCGAGACCATCAAGGACGGTGACGTCATCGCATTGCAGGAAGTTGAGAATTATTGGGATCGGTCCGGCAATATCAGCCAGTCAGACCGGATTTCGGAGCTTCTGCCGAACCACTATGCGGCCTGGGGACCAACGGTCGATGTTCTCAAGGTTTCGGATGCGGAGGGCCAGCTTCCCTCACAATCGCGCCGCCGCCAGTTCGGAAACATGATCCTGTCGCGCTACCCGATCCTCTCGTCCCGCAATCACCTCTACGCGAAGTTCAACCCCTATGGGCCGCATGCGATCCAGCGCGGCGCGATCGAGGCCGTGATCGCCTTCCCGAGCGGTCCGGTGCGGGTCTATTCCACCCACCTCGATCATCTGGCGAGCCGATACCGGCTGGATCATATCCAGCATCTCGTCGAGATCTCCAACCGATCGCTCTCCGATGGTGCCGTCATCAGTGGCCATGAGATGGACGCACAGTGGCGCGAGGAGCCGACGCTGCCCGACATGCCGCGCGAGGCGATCCTGCTCGGCGACTTCAATTTCACGCCGGCTTCTCAGGAATATGAGTGGCTGGCAGGCCCGGTGCATCAGCGCCGCGGTCGCCTGTCGGATGCGTCCGGTTTCGTGGACGCCTATGTAGCCGCTGGCAATGCCGATGACACCGGAGCGACCATATATTCTGATTTCGAAGCCAAGACCGGCAAGCGCATCGACTATTGCTTCGTCTCGACCTGGCTCAAGGGCAAGGTTCGTTCGGCCGAAGTCGACCAGAACGCGATCGCCTCCGACCACCAGCCGGTCCGTTTCGAGATTGATCTCTGAGGACAGGTGGCGGCGGGTCGTCCGCCGCCACGCCCCTACGGTTCGCGTATCGCGCTGTCGAGGCCGCGCAGCAGTGGATACAGGAAATAGGAGATCACTGTACGACTGCCCACGTTGATTTCAGTCGAGACGGTCATGCCCGGAAGTAGCCGTACTGGCACGTCAGACGCGTTGAGCCGCGTGTCGCCAAGCAGGATGCGGGCCTTGAAGAAGGGTGCCGTCGGCTGGCTTGGGGTCGCGGGATCCTGTTGCTGACCGGTCAGGAAAGTGTCCTGGCTGATTGTCCTGACTTCGCCTGACGCGGTACCGTATTTTTGGAACGGATAGGCGTCGAGCTTGACGCGGGCTTCCTTGCCAACGGCTACACGGCCGATATCGCGGGTGTTGATCGAGACTTCGGCTTCGAGCGGCACGTTGATCGGCACCAGAGTGACGATCGGTTCGGCCTCCCGAACGACGGAACCGACCGAGCGCTGGGCGAGATCGAGCACGACGGAATCGGCGGGCGCAGTCAGCGCCACCATGTTGCGGCGCAGCTCCATCTTCTTCAGCTCTTCGTCGGCCATATCGCGCTGACCGCGCAGTTCCACCAATTGCTCCATCGCCGCGCGACGGAAGTCCTCGATGAAGGCCTGCCGGTCGGCCCTGAGCTTGGCGTATGCATGGGCAGCTTCGTCGGCCTTGCCGCGAACGGCCGTCAGGTCGGATTCGACATCGAGACGGGCATCACGGGAACCGAGCAAGGTGATCAGCGAACCGCTTTCCTTGTTGTAGAGCCGTTCGCGTGCATCTTCGATCCGCGAGAGCGTATCGCGCCGCTCGTTCAGGACCGCCTCCTGATTTTTGCTGGCGGCAAGCGACGCCGACTGGCCGGCGATCTGCTGCTCGAAATTCTGCAACTGCGCCGTATAGAAGGCGTGCCGCTGGCCGAAGAGCTGTACCTGCAGCATCTCGTCCGGCGTCTTGCCCGCCATCTTCGAATAGTCATTGCCGGCAAGCTCAGCCTCGATGCGTTTCACCTGGGCGTCGAGGGCTGCGAATTTCGCCCGCTGCTGGTCGACATCGGCCTGGCTGAACGTGGCGTCGAGGGTCGCAAGCGTCTGACCGGCATGCACGACCTCTCCGGCGGTCACGTCGATCGAACGGATGATCGAGGTCTCGAGCGGCTGAACGACGATGGTCGGCTTGGTGGTGACGAGCTTGCCGGGCGCGATCACCACCTCGTCGATCGAGGAGACGCAGGCCCAGACAACAGCCGAAACGATCAGCGCCGTCACGCAATAGAGCGTCATGCGCGCAATCCGTGGCGGAGCACGCTCCTCCAGTTCGACGGCGTCGGACTGGAATTCGGCAATCGCCGGCGGCAGTGGCGGGCGGGCGACGAGCTCCCTCCCCTGACCTGAGGGAATTGGCAGATTCTCGTCCGATTTTCTGACGTGCGCGTTCATGCGACCTGCCTCATCTGCTGTGCCCAAAGGTGGCGGTAGGTCACGCAGCGCGATACAAGCTGATCGTGCCGGCCGATATCGGCGACCTTGCCCCGCTCGACGACGAGAATGGCATCGGCATCGACAAGCGTCGAAAGCCGGTGCGAGACAATGATGACCGTGCGGCCGGCGGCGATGCGGCTGAGGTTGTCGCGGATGATAGCCTCGCTGTCAGGGTCGAGCGCGCTCGTCGCCTCGTCGAAGATCAAGAGCTTCGGATCGGTGATCAGTGCCCGGGCGATGGCCAGCCGCTGTTTCTGGCCGCCGGAGAGGTTGGAGGCATTTTCCTCCAGCATCGTATCGAAGCCGCGTGGCAGCCGCTCGATGAATTCCTCGGCTCCGGCAATCCGCGCGACTTCCATGATCTCTTCGATGCTGGCATCCGGCTTGGCGGCGGCGATATTCTCGCGCACCGAACCGCGAAACAGGAAGTTGTCCTGCAGCACGACCCCGATGCTGGTTCTCAGATGCACGAGGTCGATCTCGCGGCTATCGTAGCCGTCCATGCGCACGAGCCCTTCCTGGCTCTGATAGAGCCCCTGGATCAGCCGCGTGATCGTCGTCTTGCCGGAACCGCTCTTGCCCACCACGCCGAAGACGGAACCCTGGGGAATGGCGAAGGAAACATTATCGAGCGCCGGCGGGCCGTCGGGACCGTAGCGGAAGGTGACCCTGTCGAATTCGATGCGGCCTTTGAGATGCGGTCGCACCCCTCGCCCGCGCCCTGCCTGCTCCGGTCGCTGGTTCATGATCTCGCCCAGCATACGGACCGAGAGCGCCACTTCCTGATATTCGTGCACCATGGTGACGATCTGGACGAGCGGTCCCGAAACGCGGCCGGCGAGCATATTGAAGGCGACGAGTGCGCCGATCGTCATCGCGCCGTTGAAGACATCGAGCGCGCCGAGGCCGATGATGGCGACGCCCATCAGCTTTTCCAGAAGCCCGGTCAGAGATTGGGCCATGGTCGATATCTTCTCGACCCGGAAGCGGACGGAGATCGACTGGGCCGAGTAATCGTCCCACACCTTGCGCTGGCGCGGCTCCAGCGCCAGCGACTTGACCGTGCGCATGCCGTGGACGGTTTCCACAAGCAGGGCCTGTCGATCACCTTCGGCCTGGTAAAGGGCCTGCAGGCGGCGCTGGAACGGGCCGACGAGCATCATGACGACCAAGCCGACGAGAGCGGCAAAACCAAGCACGACGAGTGTCAGCTTGACGCTGTAGAAGAGCAGGATCGGGATGAAGACGAAGAGCGACACACCGTCGAGAAGCGTCAGGAACAGGCGGCCAGTCAGGAATTCGCGGATGCGCCCTGTCTGCTGCATATGCTTGACGAGAACGCCGGCCGAGGCCTGCTCGAAGAGCGCGATCGGCAGGTTCAGGAGATGACCGAAGGTGCGCGTCGCTACGCGGATGTCGATCCTGTTGGTGGCATAGAGAAGCAGGTATTTGCGCAGGAAACTGAAGATCGCGTCGAAGAGCAGCGCAACCGCGATGCCGATGGTCAGAACCGTCAGCGTCGCATAGCTCTGGTGGACCAGCACCTTGTCGATGACAAGCTGAAAGAAGATCGGTGTCGTCAGCCCGAGGCCGTAGAGCACGAAGGCGGCGAGCGCAACATCGCGGAAGAAGCTGCGCTGCCGGATGATTTCTGGCACAAACCAGCGGAAGCCGAAGGGTCGGTCCTCGTCGGACATGCGGTAATTGCGTTTGAGCATAACCACCGAGCCGAGCCAGGCTTTGGCGAATTGCTCTTCATTGAGCATCATGACTTCCGGTCGCGAGGCGAGCGGGTCAAGAACGCGGATCCTTTCCTCCTCGCCACTTCCGACGGCTCCAGCGATAACAACCCAGTTGCCGTTTGAAAGCTCCGCCAGGACCGGAAAGGCTTCGCCGAGTTGAAACAGTGATCGCCAGTCAAGGGTCAGGTGCCTTGCCCTGAGGCCGGCATCCTTGGCCATCCGCAGCATTTGCCGCACGGCTACCGGATCATTGCCGATAGCGTAATCGTGCTGAAGCCGCTCGGGCGACAGGTCAACGCCGTGATGGCGTGCGACCAGCGCAAGACAATGCAGATTGGTATGCAGAAAACCACTCATGGCCCACCCGAAACAATACGAGACCGATGCTTAGATTATTAAAGAGTTCCAACGCCGCGCGTCCGAATGGTCGTGCGGCGTTCAAAGCTTGACGTCAGTTGAAGTTCGGCGAGGCGTTCGACGCACCCGATTGGACATCGGCGGCCGCCGCAGCCGACATATCGCCGATCCGGCGAACCGCGCCGGCCTCGACCAGGCCACCAAGCGCCTTCTGCATGAGGTCGACCGCATTGGCGAAGGCATCGACCGGCATGATGATGCGCTGGCGGAAGACGGGCTTCGGATTGTTGTTGGCGTCGCGGTCGGTGGCGGAAAGCGACATCAGGTCGATACGGACGATCGTTCCCGTGATGGTGATTTCGCCGATGCCATCTGCATAAAGTTCGTTGCTCATTGTTCTCTCCTCTGGTTGATAATCAAAACGTCTTCACCTTAGGGCGTCTGACGTCCATTCGGACGCTCTAACTCTTTGAATTTGCATGGGCGTGGCCGTGCTCCCAGACCGGGAACGGATCTGCCAGGCGCACGGCAAGCTGTGGATCGAAACCCGTCTCATCCCCGGTCAGGCACGCGTCGAGTGCTGCTTTGATCGCATCGGCATCGAAGCCGGCGCCGATGAAGACCAGCTCCTGACGGCGGTCGCCCCAGAGGTCGTCCCAGTGCCGGTCGATCAGTTGCCGGAATTGCGGATGGCGCGGCCAATGTGCTTTCGGCACGGAGGCCCACCAGAACCCCCTCGTATCGATGCGACACTGGGTACCGGCAATCGAGAGCAGCCCGATCTCGTCCGGGCGGGTCGCCATCCAGAAATGCCCTTTGGCGCGGATAAGGCCAGGCCATTTCCTGTCGAGAAAGTCGCTCAGTCTTGAAGGATCGAATGGTCGGCGGCTGCGATAGACGAAGCTCGCAATCCCGTATTCTTCGGTTTCCGGCACATGATCGCCCCAGCCGAAGAGTTCCTTGTGCCAGAGCGGATGGCGGGCGGCCTTAGCTTCACTGAAGAGGCTGGTATTCATGATCGCCGCAAGCGGCATCCGGCCGAAACCCGCCTCGATCACGCGGGCATCGGGATTGAGAGCGGCGATGATCCGGTGAACCTCGGCAAGTGCCCCCGGCGACACGTCGTCAGCCTTGTTGATGACGACGACATCGGCAAATTCGATCTGTTCGACAAGGAGTTCGACGAGCTTGCGTTCGTCCTCGCCGTCACGGCTCTCGCCGCGCTCCTTCAAAAAGTCAGCGCTTTGATAATCGGAGAGCAGGTTGATGGCGTCGACGACGCAAACCATCGTGTCGAGCCTCGCGACATCGCAGAGCGCTGCTCCGCTTTCGTCGCGGAAGGAGAAGGTGGCTGCGACGGGCAACGGCTCGGCGATACCGGTACCCTCGATCAGCAGATAGTCGAAACGACCTGACGCGGCGAGCCTGCGGACTTCGCTCAGCAGATCGTCACGCAGCGTGCAGCAGATACAGCCATTGGTGAGCTCGACCAGCGTCTCGTCGGTTCGCGACAGCTCTGCCCCGCCATCACGCACGAGGTCGGCATCGATATTGACCTCGCTCATGTCGTTGACGATGACGGCAACACGGCGACCTTCGCGATTGGTGAGAACATGGTTGAGGATCGTCGTTTTGCCGGCGCCAAGAAAACCGGCGAGAACCGTCACCGGAAGTCTGCTATCTCCAACCCTCATCTGTACTCCCACCCAACTCTACGCCTGCTCGCCTTTACGCGGCGAGCTGCGGTCTGAACGCCACGTCCACAAAGTAGTTTGTGCTGTTGTAACTGCTGTTCGGGAACAATCCGCTCGAACCGTAGGCGTAGACGCCGTTGGCACCGCCGAGTGCCGTCAGGTCGCCGTTCGTCACGTCGCTGCCGAAGTAGTTGCCCGTTGCCGAATAATTGCCGTTTGTGCTGTAGGAAACGACATAGGTCGTATCCGCCTGGATCGCGATCTGTTGCGAAAGAGCCGCGGTCTGCCAACCGCTTGCCGTCTCGTTGTTGAAGGTGACGCTGCCGAGCAGTGAGCCGGACGCAGTCCACAAATAGCCGGTGTGCGAGCCAGTATTGTCGGCACCCTTATAGAAGCGGATGCCGGTAACCCAACCCGCCGTATCGGCCTGGAATTTCATGCCGAGATTGACTGGCTGGTTGTCGTTGACCGAAATTACAGAGGGCGTCGCATTGGCGGCAAAGAGGTTCTGCTCCGCTCCTGCAGCCGGATTGTTGACGGTGAGCGCGACTTGCGCCGATGCCGTGCCGCCCTTGCCGTCAGAGATCGCGTAGTTGAAGCTTGCAGCACCGGAATAGCCCGATGTCGGCGTGAAGGTCACGGTCTGAGCCTGGGCGTTCCAGGAAACCGTGCCGTTAACCGCGCCGCTGGCGCCTGTGATGGTAAGCGCGTCACCATCGGCATCGCTGTCGTTTGCCAGGAGAGCCGAAGCCTGGATGGTGATCGGCGTGCCTGTATTGGTCGAGTAGCCGCTGTCATTGGCGGCAACCGGAACGGCGTTCTGCGAGCCCTGCTGATAGAGCACGTCCACCCAGTAATTGGTGGCGTTGTATGAGGCGGTCGGAAATAGGCTGCCTGTGCCATAGGCATAGACGCCGTTGCCGCCGCTGCCAGAGCTTGCCGGCGCTGTCAGTGCGCCGTTGGTATAATTCGTCGTGAAATAGTTTGCCGTCGCGGAATAGAAGCCGTTCGAATGATAGCTCGCAACATAACTCGTGCCCGCGGTGACACTGATCGGCTGGGCGAAGGTAACCGTCTGCCAGCCACTCGCCGTCTCGTTGATGAATGTCGCCTGGGCGAGAAGCTGCCCACCTGTCGTCCATAGCGAGCCGACATGCGTGCCGGTATCCTGGGCGCCCTTGTAATAGGTGAGGCCGGTGATCTGGCCATTGGCCGAAGCGATGAACTTGACGCCGAGTTCAACCGAATTGGGGTCATTTGCAGCGGTCACGCCTGACGTATCGGCGCCTGTAAACAGGCTTGATGTCGTGCCTCCGCCGGGCTGCGCATTGACCGTGAGGTTGACGGTGGCCGACGATGTGCCGCCGTGCCCATCCGAAATCGCGTAGGTGAAGCTTGCAACCCCGGTATAACCCGAGTTCGGCGTGAAGTTCACCGTATTCGTCTGGCTGTTGAAGGTGACAGTGCCGTTCACCCCGCCACTCGCACCTGTGATGGTAAGCGGGTCGCCATCCGCATCCGTGTCGTTGGCAAGCAGGCTCGCCGCGGAAAGCGAGAGGGCCGTGTTGGAATAGGTCGTATAGCCATTGTCGTTGGCGGCAACAGGTGCGGTGTTGGCCGTCGATTGATTGAATACCACGTCAACCCAATAGTTCGACGACTGGTAACTTGACGTCGGAAATGTCGATCCCGATCCATAGGAAAAGACACCGTTGCTGCCAGCAAGACCTGTCAGCGCGCCATTGGTATGCGCCGAATTGAAATATCCCGATGTCGCGACGTAAACGCCGGTCGTGTGATAGGACGCAATATATGTCGTCCCTGCCGTAATCTGGAGCGGATTGGAGAATGTCGCCGTCTGCCAGCCGGATACCGATTCATTGCTGAAGTTTACTGTCGCAACAAGCGTGCCGGCAGCCGTCCAGATGGAACCGGTATGCGGCCCTGTATCGCTGGCGGCCTTGTAGAAACGGATGCCTGTAATTGTGCCGCTGGCCGAAGCGACGAACTTCATGCCCAGCTCGACCGGAGAATTATCCGGAACAACTCCGCCCGTCGGCCCTTCATTGGCGGTAAACAGGGTTTGCCCGGCCGGCCCTGGATCGACCGCCAGGCTCACATTGCCCTGATCCGTTCCGCCACGGCCGTCGGATAGTGTGTAAGTGAAGCTGGCAGGACCGGCATAGTTGGCAGCCGGCGTGAAGATGATGGTGCCATTCTGCGCGTTGAGCGTGACCGTGCCGTTGACCGCATTACCGACGGCCGAAATGCTGAGCGCATCGCCGTTGGCATCCGTATCATTTGCAAGCAGCGAGGCAATCGTGATCGTCAGCGTTCCGTTGCGCGATATCGTCAATCCGCTGTCGTCGCCGGCGACAGGCAGGCTATTCGTGCCTGCATCGAAGACCACGTCCACCCAATAGTTGGAGCCTCCCGGGCTTTGGCCGGGGAATGTGCCGGCATTGGCGCTATAGGCAAAGACGCCACCACCATCGACGGCCTTAAGCGCACCGCTGGCGTAGGTGGTGCCAAAATAATTTTCGGTGACGGAGTAGAAGCCGTTGCTGTGATAGGAGGCCACATAGGTCGTGCCCGCCGCGATCTGGATCGGCGAGGAAAACATGACCGTCTGCCAGCCGGACAGAGATTCACCGACAGAGACGCCGGTTGCAATCAGCGTGCCGTCGCCCGTCCAAAGGCTTACGACATGTTCGCCGATATTATAAAAACCCTTGTAGAAGCGAATTCCTTGCACCGCGCCCGAGGTTGTTGCCTGGAACCGCAGGCCGAGCTCGACGGGATCACGGTCGATCGCCGTTTCGGTCGCCGGCGTTGCCGCAAGCGTCCAGAGGCCTTGGGTGCTCGGCAGCGTGACCGTGACCTGCTTGCCGGCTGATGGTGCTTCGAGGTTCACGCTATCATCGACGGCGCGTGACATGATCGTATAGGTGCCGCTTGCCTGGACGACCCAGTTATAGCTCCAGTTTTCGCGGCCCGTGGCTTTGAACCAGTGCAGGCCGCCGTCAGTGGAAACCTCCACACCGGCGATGATGCCGCCGCCGAAATCCTGCGCTGTGCCCGTTATCGTCACACGCTGGCCCTCGATGAACGAGGCGCCGACGATTGGTGTGCTGACCGAGGAGGTCGGCTTTAGCGTGTCGGTCGATTGCGAGGCGAGGAGCAGGCTGGCATCGAGCGTTGTCGGCTGAATGCCCATGTCGGCGAACATGTTGACCATCGCCTGCTGCACGTTGCGATCGGTTGGCGTCGACGGTCCCTGATGGTTGTCGCTGAGGCCCCAGGACCAGAAAACGGTACCGGCGCCGAAAACCAGCGCGCCGCTTTCTGCTCGGTACATGGTGAGGCTGTGCGTGGCGATAGCAGAACCCACTGTCGTGCCATAGTCGCGCAGATAGGTATCGACTGAGACAGAGGAGAGCGAGAGATTGACGAGGCCGGCGGGCCGGAAACCGTTTTCGACATCGGAGTCCCACTCGTAGCCGAGCAGGTTCTGCACCAGACTGTAGGTATCGCCCTCCTGCAACTCGGCGACATCGGTGTTGCGCCAGAAGCGCAGGTTCGAATAGTCGTAAGGAATGGTGATCGTATCCAGGCGGTAGCTGTCCACTTGGAACATCGTACCCGTCAGCGAATTCTCCGGCTCCTGACCGGGATCAGCATAGCGTGGATCGCGCCATGTGCCCGTGCCGGTATTGCTGGGATCGCTGCTCGTGCCCCAGGTCTCCTTGTAGCAAACCATGGTACGATAGGCCTGGCCACTGCCGTCGATGCTGCTTTCCCAGCGAACCTTCCAGTAGACCTCGTTGCCGCTCCAGAAGGCGAGATTGACGCCGGCATCACGCGCGGCCTCGACATTGGCGCGCTGCTCGGCGGACCAATATTCGTCATGGCCGACAGACAGGAAAGCATCGTGATTGAGTAGCAGCGCGCCACTGCGTGTCGCATCGACGCCGGAAATATAGGAAACGTCGTAGCCGTTCTGCTCCAGCCACGAGATGGCCGAGGATTCGACGCCGAAAATATAATCATGCGAGCCACCGATTGGGCTCGTATTGGTGATGATCGGCCGATTGTAACTAACGGCCGAGGCGCGGCCGATCGCCGTCAGACCGCAGCTGCAGTTTGGCGGCAGATAGCCGATCATGTCGGCCGGATCGACCGGGACTTCGCCATAATAAAGGCTGGCGCCGCCCCAGGCATTATAGGCCTGCCATGTCGTGTCAGAGGTCTGGAAAACGATGTCGCTGGTGGATGCATCGTCGCGTACGACGAAAGGAATGATGCCAGCATCCTCGGTGCCATCCTCGCGCACCAGCTTGGCGAAGTAGACGCCGGAGACGGCGTCGTCTGGGATCTCCCAGCTCGCCGAAACGGACCAGTTGCCGCAGTCGATAAGGCCGAGCGACATATCGACAATCGGGTGCGGCTGGATCTGCGCGGTCGTCAACCGCTGCTCGATGGAATCCACCTTTCGCGCGCCGTCACCACCGTAATAGCCCATGCGGTAGATATCGATCCGATAGCTCGTGCTGTCGGTCGCGATCTTGAAATTGACCGTCTGGCCGATATTGGTGCTGATCTCGGTGGCGAAGCCCTGGATCGTACCGCCACCGTCGCCTTCGAGGCCCCACTCGCTGATGGGGTTGCCCTCTTTCATGTTTTCAAGGGCGATTTTATTGAGAACAGGCTCGGCCGCTGCTGTTGCCGTCATCGGTGCGGCAAGTGCGGCCGGCGCTGCTCTCGCTTCGATGGACGTGCTCTGGTCCGGCTGGACCTGGATGGAGGCAATTGCCGCCTGAAGGCGCAATGCGGTTGTGCCGACGCTGCTGGAGGGAGCGATCGGCGAAACGGTCTTGGCACTTGTGCTTCCTGCGCTGGAATCCGCTTCGGCGGCGACGCCAGTCAGGGCGGGGGCGGCGGGCAGCGTTGCGGCCTCTTCCGATGGATCAGGGGCAAGCACCGTGCGTTTGGAAACGGACGAAGGGGTCTGAAATACGGTCGCTGCCGATGCCGTATTCGTGTCGGAAGCTCCCGAACTGTCATATGCACTGGATGCAGGAGCCGTCGTGGAGAAAGACTGTGGGTTGGCCGATGAGATGACGGAGGCGGGCGAAGAGACCTGGCCCATAAAGGAAGACTGGAAGACCGCACCACCCTGATTGGTAAAGCGGGGTGAATCACCGGTATGGGCCGAAGACACCACGAGCGCAGATCCGGCCGTTGCTCCCCATGCAGCCGAAGCGCCAGAGACGCTCAGCGTCCCGCCGATCGTAGTCAGATATTCCCGATTCCTTAGATGAATCCTCCGCATAAGCGGTTTGCCCCCATTTCCCCATATCGCAGAAATCGATCCTGCCAGCTTTCGTAGAGAAACGAACGACAGCAATCCGGGGTAAGGGGGTGATGCGCCATACGTCGTTATGATGACCCTCATCTGATGTCCGACGGACGAAGAGCGAAAACAGGATCAAAAAGCAGGCAGAACGCCGGTAGGGGATGTTTGAATATCAAAAAGCAATCACTTAAAATTGAATTGTTTATGATTGAGCAATTTAATGTTGCTTCTGCAGTCTACTATTTTTTGAGCATCCTACAGAGCCGATCTCATCCTGTGCACTTTTTATGAGCATCCGTATGCACTTCGCGGGAATCCAATATCGCGCACGATAGGTCAGTCTTTTAAAATCAAAGACATAGACGATTTGGCATAGTGCTTGCTTCGATACACGCAGAGTTGGTGGCTAGGGTTCCGGCGCTTTCGGAGAGCGTGACTGGTCCGAGAGCTACCACCGGCGGGGGAGAAATCCCGCCGGGTGCACGGCGGGACAAAAGCCCGGGAGACCTCGTAAGCCAAGGGATTGGCGGCACGATGGTCATTGCCGATCCCTTTTGAAGAAAAGCAAAAGGGGAATTTCAATGCAGACTTTTTCGAAGATCCTTTCAATCACCGCCCTCTCTGCCTCGCTGGCGCTGGGTTTCGGCTCCATCGCCAAGGCTGAACAGAAAACCGAGTTCAAGGTTGCCTGGTCCATCTATGTCGGCTGGATGCCCTGGGGCTACGCGGCTGATCACGGCATCGTCAAGAAATGGGCCGACAAATACGGCATCAAGATCGATATCACTCAGTTCAACGATTATGTGGAATCGATGAACCAGTACACGGCCGGCGCATTCGACGCCGTGACGCTGACCAATATGGACGGGTTGTCGATCCCGGCCGCCGGTGGCGTCGATACGACTGCCGTCATCGTCGGCGACTTTTCAAACGGCAATGACGCCGTCATTCTCAAGGACAAGGCAAGCCTTGCCGATATCAAGGGCCAGAACGTCAATCTCGTCGAATTCTCGGTCTCGCACTATTTGCTCGCCCGCGCCCTCGAAAGCATCAAGCTGACCGAGCGTGACGTGAAGGTGGTCAACACATCAGACGCCGATATGGTCGCGGCCTATAAGACCGCCGATGTCTCCGCCGTCGTCACCTGGAATCCGTTGGTCTCCACTATCCTCGAAGATCCCACGGCCAAGAAGGTTTTTGACAGCTCGCAAGTGCCGGGCGAAATCATTGACCTGATGGTCGCCAATAGCGGCGTGCTGAAGGACAATCCGAATTTCGGCAAGGCGCTTGCTGGTATCTGGTATGAGACCGCCGCCCTTCTGCGGGCCGATACCGCCGAAGGCAAGGCAGCCCGCGAGGCCATGGGCTCGGCATCCGGCACCGATCTTGCCGGTTTCGAAGCTCAGCTTGCGGCCACCAAGCTTTTCGATAAGCCGGCTGATGCCGTTGCCTTCACTGCCTCGCCCGGCCTGCCGAAGACTATGGATCTGGTGCGCAACTTCCTCTTCGAGAAGGGCCTGCTCGGCAATGGCGCACCGTCTGCCGACGTCATCGGCATCGAAATGCCTGACGGCAAGGTGCTGGGCGATATCGGCAACGTGAAGCTGCGCTTCACCGAGACCTACATGAAGGCAGCCGCCGACGGTTCGCTCTGATCACAACGGGGGCGCGGCCTACCCGCGCCTCTTCTCCTTCACCATCGGAGCATTTCCCATGCGTTGGATCAACACGAGGCCGAGCCGGGGCGCGCAGTTTGCCCTGATGCTGCTGCCCTTCGTGCTGCTCGTTGTTGCCTATGCCTTCGGCTCGGCTGCGCGACTGGCTGAGAACGCCAATGACAAGCTTCTGCCGAGCCTTGCCGGCTTTGCCGATGCGATCAACCGACTGGCCTTCGTTGCAGACCAGCGTACCGGTGAATTTCTGCTCTGGTCGGATACCGGTGCGAGCCTGATCCGCCTGCTTGCCGGCCTCGGAATCTCCACGGCAATTGCACTCGTCGTCGGCATGCTGATCGGCATGCTGCCCTATCTACGCGCGCTGCTTGCTCCTTTCATCGCCGTTATTTCCATGGTGCCGCCATTGGCGCTCCTGCCGATCCTCTTCATCGTCATGGGTCTCGGCGAAACGTCGAAGATCGCCCTTATCGTCATCGGCGTGGCGCCGACAATGATCCGTGACCTGGCGTTGAAGGCGCTGGAATTGCCGCGCGAACAGATCGTCAAGGCCGAGACACTCGGCGGCTCCTCATGGCAGATCGGCTTGCGCGTCGTGCTGCCACAGATCCTGCCGCGTCTGATCACTTGCCTCAGACTGCAGCTCGGCCCGGCCTGGCTATTTCTGATTGCGGCCGAAGCGATCTCCTCGGATTCCGGCCTCGGCTACCGCATCTTCCTTGTCCGACGCTATCTCTCGATGGACATCATCTTTCCCTATGTCGTCTGGATCACCCTGCTCGCGGTGGTGATGAACGCCCTGCTCGATCGCCTGCGCATCGTCGTCTTCCCCTGGTCGGAACTGGAGAAGCAGGCATGAGCGAACTGAAGATCGAAAAGGTCTGGAAGGAATATGGCGACCAGATCGTGCTCGAGGACGTGTCGCTGACCGTCGCCTCTCGTGCCTTCGTCGCCCTTGTCGGCCCGTCGGGCTGCGGCAAGACCACTTTCCTGCGCATGCTGCTCGGCCAGGAACAACCGACGAAAGGCAAGATCCTGCTCGATGGTGAAGCACTACCGCCGGAACCGGGACCGGATCGCGGCGTCGTCTTCCAGCGCTACTCCGTCTTTCCGCACCTTACGGTTCTCGGCAACGTGTTGCTCGGCAAGGAATTGTCCGCAGCACGCTACAAGGCCAAGCTCTTCGGCGCGGCACGCCGCAACGCCATCGACGAAGCACGCCAGTTGATTGCCGAGGTCGGGCTTAGCGGTTCTGAGAGCAAATATCCGGCCCAGCTATCCGGCGGCATGCAGCAGCGCCTCGCACTCGCCCAGGCGCTCATCATGAAGCCGAAAGTGCTGCTCCTCGACGAACCCTTCGGTGCGCTCGATCCGGGCATCCGTGCGGAGATCCACACGCTGATGAAGAGGCTTTGGCACGAAACGCAGATGACCGTCGTCATGGTCACGCACGACATGCGCGAGGCTTTCACGCTCGCAAGCCGCGTCGTCGCTTTCGAACGCCGCCGCGACCGGCCGGAAGAAAAGGAGCGCTACGGCGCCACCATCACCAAGGATATTTCCATCTGGCCGCCGCGCCTTGCCGGCCAGTCATCGATGTTCAGCCCCGACCGGGACGGCCCGGTCGCTTCCCTGGGGCACAGCCGGGACGACCTGGCACCGTCAGGAGAGATGCTATGATGCATGTGAGACGCTCCCCCGAAGAGATCGCCACCAATCGCGCGCGCTATGAGGAACACCAGAAGAAGGGTCTGGAATTCGCTCCCAAGGCCCTGCCCGGCCCAAGTCCGTTACCGGCACAAGCCATCGAGGCCACCGCGGTCATCCACCAGGAGATCATCCCCGGTGGCTGGTACTGGTCAACCAGGCTTTCGCGCGGCGAGGCAATCCGCGTCGACCAGGCGGAAGGCAATTCCACGGTGGCGCTCGTCGCCTGGAATGCCGATGATACGAGCGAAAGGATCAATCTCGTCGATACCGCCAAGGTCCAGTGGACGACGGCAATCGGCAAGGGGCGCGTAATCTTCTCCGACATGGGCCGCGTCATGTTCTCGATGATCGAGGATAGTTCGGGCGCCCACGACTGCCTGATGGGAGGTTCGACGGCGGCCTCGAACGCAGCGAAATATCCCGGCGAAAAGACCCGCAACACCCGTGACAACCTCATCCTCGTTGCCGTCAAGCTCGGGCTCGAGCGTCGCGATATTCCCGGCACCCTCAACCTTTTCGCGCCAGTGCGCCTCGCCGCGGCTGGCGGTTTCGGCTGGCAGGGCAAGCGCTCCAACAGCGGCGATTACGTTGAACTGCGCGCCGAAATGGACATGCTGGTCGGCTTTTCCAATTGTCCGCACCCGCTCGATCCCGATCCCTCCTACCAGCCGAAGGCCGTTGTCATCACGCGCTACAAGGCCGCAGTGCCGACTGCGGATGATCTTTGCAGCACGGCAACGGCCGAGGCTGTGCGCGGTTTCGAAAACAACGCCCTGATGCAGGCCTGAGGAGAAGACGATGTCCGATTTCATCCAAACCTCCCCTGATCGCAGTCTGCAAAATGCCGCCCAGGACCATTTCATCGCGGCGGAAGCCCCATGGTCGGGCATCGTGCGCAAGGGTCAGACGATCCGCATCGAGGACAGCTACGGCCAGCAGGCGATCGACACGCTCTTCTACCGTGCCGATGATTTTTCCGAGCGCTATTCGAACCAGGATACGATGCGCATGCAGGGTGCCGCTTATATCGGCACGGGCACTAAAATCATGTCGAACGAAGGCAATGTCATGCTGACCATGACGGCCGACAGCTGCGGCCGCCATGATACGTCGGCGGGCGCCTGCTCCTGTGAGAGCAACACGGTGCGTTTCGGCCACGGCACGAAATACCTGCATGCCTGCCGCGACAATTTCGTGCTCGAAGTCAGCAAGCACGGCATGGGCAAGCGCGATATCGTACCGAATATCAATTTCTTCATGAACGTGCCGATCCAGCCGACCGGCGAGATGACGATCGTCGACGGCATCTCGGCACCCGGCGACTATGTCGAACTCGTCGCCGAAATGGATGTGCTCTGCGTCATCTCCAACTGCCCGCAGATCAACAATCCCTGCAACGGCTTCGATCCGACGCCAATCCGGGTGCTGATCTGGGATGGCGAGGACTGAGCATGTTCAAGAAAGTCCTGATCGCCAACCGGGGTGAAATCGCCATCCGGGTCATCAAGACACTGCGACGAATGGGTATTGCGTCCGTCGCCGTCTATTCCGATGCCGACCGCTTCGCCAAGCCCGCACTGATGGCGGATGAAGCTGTTCGCCTCGGGCCGGCACCTGCCAGCGAGAGCTATCTCAATGTTGATGCCGTCATCGCCTCCTGCAAGGCGACTGGAGCCGAAGCGGTTCATCCCGGCTATGGCTTCCTGTCGGAAAATATCGGCTTTGCCGAGCGTCTTGCTGCCGAAGGCATCGCCTTCATCGGCCCGCGCCCCGAACACCTCTCGGCCTTTGGCCTGAAACACACGGCGCGCGAACTTGCCAAAGCGAGCGGCGTCCCGCTCCTGCCCGGCACTGGCTTGCTTTCGAGCGCCGAAGAAGCACTCGCTGCAGCCGAGACGATCGGTTATCCCGTCATGCTGAAAAGCACGGCCGGCGGCGGTGGTATCGGCATGCAGCTCTGCGCCGATGCGGTGAGCCTGAGGGCTTCGTTCGAAAGCGTACAGCGTACAGCGCGGGCAAGTTTCGGCGATGCGCGCGTCTATATCGAGCGTTTCGTGGCCGAAGCCCGCCATGTCGAAGTGCAGATCTTCGGCGATGGCAAAGGCAAGGTGATCGCGCTCGGGGAGCGCGATTGCTCGCTGCAACGACGAAACCAGAAGGTAGTCGAGGAAACCCCTGCCCCCGGCCTGTCGACCGCAACCCGCGCCCGGCTGCACAAGGCAGCCGTCGATCTCGGCTCGGCCGTCTCCTACGAATCCGCCGGCACCGTCGAATTCATCTATGATCCCGTGCGTGAGGAATTCTATTTCCTTGAGGTCAACACCCGCCTGCAGGTCGAACATCCCGTCACCGAAGCCGTGTTCGGCATCGACCTTGTCGAATGGATGATCCGCCAGGCTGGGGGCGAGGACGTGCTTTCGGGTGCAGAGACACTGCAGCCGAAAGGGGCGGCGATCGAAGTGCGTGTCTATGCCGAGATGCCGCATGCCGATTTCCGCCCGAGCGCGGGACTGCTGACCGAAGTCGCATTTCCCGAGAGCGCGCGCGTCGACGGCTGGATCGAGACCGGCACAGAGGTGACACCCTTTTACGACCCCATGCTCGCCAAGGTGATCGTGACGGCTGAGGATCGTCCGTTGGCGATCGAGAAACTAAAGGTAGCGCTTGCCGGGACATCGATATCCGGGATCGAGACCAATCTCGACTATCTGCGCGCCATCGCCGGATCGGAGCTTCTTTCCAGCGGCAAGGTGGCGACGACAGCGTTGCGCGACTTTTCCTTCGTACCTGATGTTATCGAGGTCGTGGCGCCGGGCGCGCAATCGAGCATTCAGGAACTGCCGGGCCGGCTTGGCCTCTGGCATGTCGGCGTGCCGCCGAGCGGCCCGATGGACGAGCGCTCCTTCCGCCACGCCAACCGTCTCGTCGGCAACGGTGATACGGTCGCAGCATTGGAGCTGACGGTGTCAGGTCCGGTCCTGAAATTCCATACCGATACCGTGATCGCCCTTGCCGGTGCCAGGATGCCAATGAGCGTCGGCGGCGAGACACTGCCACATGATGAAGCCGTGACCATTCGCGCTGGACAGGTCCTGTCGATCGGCAGCATCGACGGCCCGGGGCAACGCGCTTACCTCGCCGTGGCAGGTGGCTTTGCCGCCCCCGTGGTGCTCGGTTCGCGCGCCACCTTTGGCCTCGGCCAGTTCGGCGGCAACGCCACCGGCACGCTGAAGACAGGCCATGTTCTGCATCTGGCCCGTCAAGCCGCTGTCGAGGCGCCGAAACCTGCGACCGAGCCGGCAGGCCTGACCCGCGAATGGGAGGTCGGCTTACTCTACGGTCCGCATGGCGCGCCCGATTTCTTTCAGGAAGGCGATATCGAGACGTTGTATTCGACGAGCTATGAGGTCCATTTCAACAGTGCCCGCACAGGCGTTCGCCTTATCGGCCCGGCGCCGAAATGGGCGCGCAGCGATGGCGGCGAAGCCGGCCTTCATCCTTCCAATCTGCATGACAATGCCTATGCGATCGGCGCGATCGACTTCACCGGCGATATGCCGATTATCCTGGGGCCGGACGGGCCGAGCCTCGGCGGCTTCGTCTGCCCGGCCGTCATTGCTCGCAACGAGCAATGGAAGATGGGTCAGTTCAAGCCGGGCGATCGTATCCGCTTCCATCCCGTCGCGCGACCTGACGATCCGATTGCCGGTCCGGTCGTGCACCGGGCAAAGGAAGAGATGGGCTCGCCTATTATCGGCAAGAGTGACGACGGGCCGGTCTCTGTCGTCTACCGCCGCCAGGGCGATGACAATCTCTTGGTCGAATACGGGCCGATGACGCTCGATATCGCCCTGCGGCTCAGGGTTCATCTCTTGATGCAGGCCGTATCGCAGGCACGTCTGCCGGGGATCATCGATCTCACGCCGGGCATCCGCTCGCTCCAGATCCACTATGATGGCACGTCCCTGACCCGTAAACGTCTGCTCGGTCTCCTGGCCGAGATCGAGGCAAGCCTGCCGGCAGCCCAGGACGTCAAGGTACCGAGCCGCATCGTGTATCTGCCGCTGTCGTGGAACGACCCGGATGCGGAACTTGCCATGCGCAAGTATCAGGAGCTCGTGCGGCCGAATGCGCCATGGTGCCCATCCAATATCGAGTTCATCCGCCGGATCAACGGGCTGGCGGACGAACAGGCCGTGCGCAATGTCGTATTCGATGCGAGCTACCTCGTGCTCGGCCTCGGAGATGTCTATCTCGGCGCTCCGGTCGCCACCCCGATCGATCCACGCCACAGGCTGGTGACGACGAAGTATAATCCCGCCCGCACCTGGACACCGGAAAACGCCGTCGGCATCGGCGGCGCCTATATGTGCATCTATGGCATGGAGGGTCCCGGCGGCTACCAGCTTTTCGGCCGCACCATTCAGGTCTGGAACACCTGGCGGCAGACCCCGGTCTTTGCCAAGGATAAGCCCTGGCTGCTGAACTTCTTCGATCAGATCCGTTTCTTTCCCGTCAGCCATCAGGAATTGACAGAAGCACGCAGCGCCTTCCCGCACGGCGGTTACCCCGTCCGGATCGAGGAAACGGAATTCTCCTATTCTGCCTATGAGCGGGAACTGCTGGCGAATGCCGCGTCGATCGGAACCTTCAAGGCAAGCCAGCAGACGGCATTCGATGCCGAACGCCAGCGCTGGAAGGAGGCCGGCCTCGACAGCTTCGTCACCGACGAGGGAACTGGCGAAAGCCCTGACGGCGACATCCCCGAAGGCTGCTTCGGGGTTGCCAGTGCCGTTCCCGGCAATATCTGGAAACTGCTGGTCGAACCGGGCGCACCGGTTGCGGCGGGAGACACGCTTGCCATCATCGAATCCATGAAAATGGAAATCAACGTGACCGCACATGCGCCGGGCCGCGTCCGCGACCTCCGCGCCGCACCCGGACGAAACGTCAAAGCGGGTGATATCATTGTTGTTCTAGAGGAGTGCTGACCTATGCTGCCGACCATTCTTGATCTGACCAGCCTTCGCGCAGCCTATGAGGCAGGCAAAAGTCCGCTTGATGTTATCGAGACGGTCATTGCCCGTCGTGCCGCCTCGAAGGATTCCGCAATTTTCATCACGCCGACACCTGATGAGACGTTGCTGGCCGAAGCCCGTGCGCTTATGGAGCGTGCCCCTCAACCGAACAGCCTGCCGCTCTGGGGCATTCCTTTCGCAGTGAAAGACAATATCGATGTGACCGGCCTGCCGACCACCGCCGCCTGCCCTGCTTTCACCTACCATCCAGAGAAGGACGCAACGGTCGTTGCCAGGCTGCGGGCCGCCGGCGCGATCGTCATCGGCAAGACCAATCTCGACCAGTTCGCGACCGGCCTCAACGGGACGCGTTCCCCCTATGGCGCACCGCGCTCCGTGTTTGATGCCGACTATATCTCGGGCGGTTCGAGCTCCGGTTCGGCAGTGACGGTGGCGTCCGGCCTTGCCACCTTCGCGCTCGGCACGGATACGGCCGGATCCGGCCGCGTTCCGGCAGCCTTCAACAATCTCGTCGGCATCAAACCAACGCCGGGCCTGCTGCCGAATACCGGCGCTGTTCCCGCTTGCAAGAGCGTCGACTGCATAACGATCTTTGCGCCGACAGTCGGCGACGGCGTTGCAATCCGCAAGATCGCCGAGGGCTTCGATGCTGCCGACGCGTTCTCGCGCAGAGCCAAGCCGGCAGCACTTCCGGTCACCGGCCTGCGGGTGGGCGTCCTTGAGGGTGCGGAGCGGGAATTCTTCGGCAATGCCGATGTCGAGGCACTCTATGATCAGGCGATCGAACGGGTAAAAGCGCTTGGCGCGACGATCGTTCCTTTTGATTACGCCCCGTTCCGCGAAGCCGCCTCCCTACTCTACGACGGTCCCTGGGTCGCAGAGCGCCTGGCCGCCGTCGAGGATTTCATGGCGAGCAACGCTGCCGACTTCGATCCCACGGTTCGAAAGATCATCGAGGGTGCGAAAGGCAAGACGGCAGTCGAAGCCTTCAACGGCCGCTACAAGCTGGAAGAACTCAGGCGCAAAACGGAAGCGGAATGGGCAAAGGCAGACCTCCTTCTGCTCCCGACGGCGCCTACGACCTACAAGGTCGCCGATATGCAGGCCGATCCGATCGTTCTCAACGGTCGGCTCGGCCGCTACACGAATTTCGTCAACCTGCTCGATTGCGCTGCCATCGCCGTTCCCGCCGGCTTCGGCACCGATGGCTTGCCGGGCGGCGTGACGCTGATTGCGCCGGCCTTTACCGATGATGCTCTGGCTCCCCTTGCCGACGCGCTCCATCGTGCAGCGAAAAGCGGCATGGGCATCGATCGTGCCGCTTTCCTTCCCGAAAAGAGCCGAATCATCCCGGATGCAGACGATAAGATCGCCATTGCCGTGGTCGGCGCCCATCTGACGGGAATGCCGCTGAACCACGAACTGACCACCCTGGGCGGCAAACTCGTCAAGGCCTGCCGCACTACCGGCGACTATCGCCTCTTCGTATTGCCGAACACCACGCCACAGAAGCCCGGCCTGATCCGCGAACCGGGATATGACGGGCGCGGACTGGAGATCGAAGTCTGGGCTCTGCCGCCTGATGGATTCGGCCGCTTCGTCGCCAAGATCCCAGCCCCGCTCGGTATCGGCAAGGTCACGCTGGAGGATGGCGCAAGCGTGTCGTGCTTCCTTTGCGAAGCCCACGCCATCGAAGGCGCGGAGGAGGTAACTGCGCTTGGCGGCTGGCGGAACTATATGCGCAGCAAATCAGCCGCGTGAACGGGAGGGCACGGCAGTGAAATTCCTGCTTCGGCTGTTGATGAATGGGCTCTCGGCGCGCGCAAGCGCGCTGCGAGGCCTACCGCCGGAGAGCATCAGTCTGCGGTCGAGTGCGTCCAGAGCCGACGATCGCCACGGCTAACGCGGGCATGCCGATCTGCTTCTCGCAGAGACGGAGGCGCTATTCTCCGTCTGCTGTTGGTGCGAGGATCTGAGCGCAGAGGTTGGGCGCGGCACCTGTCCGGCGAACCTGTCCGCGATCCACTGGGCGGCATTGTGGGCAGTATCCCGCGATGGTCGTCATGAGAATATTCTGTCTCCCGCGCGCCGAGACACGACAGAGGGCGAAAATTCTCCCCGCCCTCTGTCTCTCGCGTCGATTTACTGCCAGCCACCGTTCGGGAGGCGGCCGTGATAGGGCGTATCGCGGCAATGACCCCAAGGGCCAAGCCAATAGCCCGGAGGGCAGGGTTCGGCGGCTGGCGGGTAGTAGGGCGCCGGCGGATAATAGGGTGCGGGGTAACGCGGCGCGGCAAGGCTTGCGCCGAGCGCAGCACCTGACGCAAGGCCGAGCCCGTACCAGCCCGCATTGTTCCAGCCGCGCCAGTGATCGATGAAGACGGCCGCCGGTCCGGTCGCACCGGCAAGGTTGCCTTCAAGCACCGACACGTCGAATGTCAGCGTTGTACCGTCGAGTTTCGGCGACTTCAGGGTAACGACCGCATCACTGACATCCGAACCACCGCCGAGAACAGAGACTGTCGCATTGGGTGGATCCGCGTCGAAGCTGTCAGGTCCCTCACCCCACTGTTTTACGATCTCGTCGGTGGCAAGGTGGCCCGCCGCCCGCACAGGGCGATCGGAAAAGACGATGGCATTCGTGGAAATGCCCGTCAGCGTCAGCTTGTTTCCCTCGAGCTTGGCGCCATCGGCATTGATCACCAGCAGTGTGGCGACCGGCGCCTGATTACTGACCTGGCCGATCGTCTTTTCCAGCGGAACATGCGGTTTCTTCGTCGCGTCCTGGGCGAGAACCCCGCCGCCCAGAAGTGTTAAGGTGCCTGCCAGCAGTAAGCCTGATATCTGCGTACCGTTCATCGGTCACTTCCTTGTAGATCGAGATGTGTTGTTGGTGGGAGACGTTCAGCCGCCTCCGTGCCGGGCGGCATAGTCGATGCCAGCCTGGACTTCGGCCATCGCCTGTTCGATGAGGCCAACGGCCCGTTCCTTGTGTCCGCCCTTGTTCGGTGTTGCCCGATGAAGCGAATCCAGGGCCATCTGGAGTTGGCGTAGCGCAGCGTCCATGTTGCCCTGTTCGGCGAAAGCGGTGGATGTTGTAGCGGCGACGAATGCGCCGGTAGCAACTGCTGCGCCTGCACCAGCGATGAGGTGGCGGCGAGAGAGGATCAAGTCGGACATATTATTCTCCTGTTTCCGGCTTTGGTTCATTGAGCTGCGGTCAGGGTGACCCTGATCACGCCTGTTGCGATGTTGATGCCAGTCTCGCCATCAACGGAGAGCGGCTGCAGGGAAAACGACTGATTGCTGCCGCCGACCAGCGCATTGGCGCCTCCGCCAACGCCGAGTGAAGCCCCGGCGCCGACCCCAACATATTTGCCCGCAAGCGCCCCCTGGGGAACACCGCGCAAGGCGGATGCAACGCCCCAGATGAGGTGACCTTGATCGACCTTGCCGATCTCGATGCCGTATTCGTCGACGCTGCCGGTATAGGTCTCGACCTGACCGCTATCGGGCCGGAACTGGCAATTGAGCGACTGCTTGCGGGCCAGAATTTCGCCGACGCCTTTGGAGACGTCGCAGGACAGGATGCCAATCCTGGCGAGGTCGGCATGGCCCGGTGTATCCGTGATTGCCAGTATGGCCAATCCCAGCATCAAGCCGCTGGCGCCTTTTCGAATGCGCATTGAAATCCCCTTCCCTGAGTTTAGTCACGCAACCGGCTGTCCGAAGACAGGTCCCATGCACCTGCCCGGAAAGTCTGCATTGGGCTCTTGAGGGCCGATCGCGGATCGGAAGCGTCGTCGGGTCTACCAGGACCAGTTCAAGGGCTCCGATGCGCAGGCCATTAGCCGATCCCGGCTTGCCCACGCATCACCACTTGTGGGGATGCCGGAGCCGCGCTGTGGGATTTATTGCTGTTGCCATGCTGAAAACGGCAGGCCGACGAGCCATTGACAGTTTCGAAGCGTCTGCCTTGATTGTTGGACAGCAACCCTGATGCGAATATATCGTTCCGAAAACAGCGCCCAGATCAGCGGGCGTCATTGGAAATCAAAGATGAGAAATAGATCTGCCGCTTTTGCGCTTGTCGCGCTTTGCCTGACACCCTCACTTGCTGCGGCAGCCAGCGGTGAGATTAAGATTCAAACCGCTGGCAAATTCGAGCGCAAGACTGTCACCTATGACTGTGCGGCCGGTGGCCGATTGAAGGTGGTCTACATCAATTCCGATCCCAATTTCCTTGCGATCTTGCCTGTGAAAGGCGAGCCTCAGGATCTCGTCTTCGCCTCGGTTCTATCCGGCTCGGGCGCACGTTATGCGGCTGGCAAATATATCTGGTGGAACAAGGGCAATAACGGAAACCTTTTCGACAGCACACAGGGCGACAACGCGCCACCAGTGATGAGCTGCACGCAGGTCGATGGATAGCGCCCCGGATATCAGGAACGGATCGGCGAGCCTATGACTGCCTGCCAAGTGCGCGAGCGATCGTTCCGACGCCAAGCGCCATGATCAGCGCCGGCAGGATGAGCCCGGTATTGAGCCTCAGGAACATCAGCATGCCAATCAGCGCAAACAGGATTCCAGCGATCAGGCGCGACAGGGCTTGAATGCTCTGCCAGCCCGCTATTCTCGCAATCCGCAGGCCATCCACAATCGCCGACGAGGCGGGGATGAGCAGGATCAGGAACACCCAGCGATAGGGTAGCAGGTAACCCAGCTGGTCCATGAGCACGGCGCTGCCGATGAGTACGAGCATCACTCCGCCAACCACCGAGGCAACCCAGCTATGTCCCGGCTTTCGCTCTTCAGCACGCATGGCGTTGCTCCGACAGGCACGACGCCAGCACACATGGCCGGACGGGCGAGCTGTAAAGGGCGAGTTTTATGAACAAGGCGACGCCTCATTGAATTACTGCGCCGAGCGGAAGCTCGAAGCTTTCGTCATGTCCTAGGCAAGCACCGGAAGGCCAGCATCCTCAGAACTGGTGATTTCAGGAGAAATCGGCCACCGCCGCGCAGCGTCAATGTGCGAGGGTAGCCAGGAGAGCGCCGATACGCTCGAAATCGCGAAGATTGGCGGCATCGGTCTTCCGCAGCACCGTGCGGATTTGCGTGCGCACGGTTTCGAGCGAGACGTCGCGATCATGGGCAACCGTCTCGGCAGTCTGGCCGCCGAGAAGAGCCATTGCGACGGCACTTTCGGCTGCGCTCAGCCCGAACAGCTCGCCGAGCAGCGATGGCCGGGCGATGCTCGGGCGCGACAATTCATGGATCAGAACCAGGACCGGCGCCCCCTGCCCAACGAAACCGCCTCCGGTCGAAAACTGCGGCGGTTGCGGTGAAACGAAGACGGCAAGCTGGTCGACATGATCCGTACTTCCGGCATCCAGTTCCAAACGGATGGCGCCACCACTTCCGCCACGGGCCGCGTCGCTGATCATCGCGCGCAGGCATGCCGCCTTGCCGCGATTATCCCAGCTTAGCCTTGTATTGCCGCCGCTCATTGAAGCGGACATTGTGATCGGCAAGCCGCGGCGCGAAAAGAACCGCGTGGCCGAAGAGTTGGCGAAGAGGACATTGCAATCACCATCGACCACGATAGCGCTGCCCGGCAATGCCTCGAACGCGGCATGGCCGAGCCGGGCATCAAGCTCGGCGCGGTGCAGGCGCTGATGCAGTTGCAAGGCCCGCTTCACATGCGGAAGCAGCAACGACAGCATCGACCGTTCTTCGGAGCCAAAGGCCATGCCCTCGCGAAAGAAACCGATGATCGTGTGATCGTTATCGCCGACCACACCCAGCAACATATGCTCCTGGCCGTTCGGCCTGGCAAAATCCTGATAAAATTCAGAGCGACGGTAGTGAGCGGCATCCACGAGATCGTCAATCACGAGCACCGCCGATGACGAGCCATGCTCGGGCATAAGCCGGGTCAGAGCAGAGCGGATCGGGTCAATATGGCGATAGTAGTCCGTGTAGCGGGCCTCTCCCGCCTCCGATATCTCGAACAGATTGACCGACCGTCCATCGGCACGCTGAAAACGCAGCGACCCAGCATTGGCACCGAGGCATTTGAACAGAGTTCGACCAACCGATAGCCAATCCTGTTCGTCTGCCCCGGCGTCATAAATGTCGCCGATCACCGCATTGAGATCCATGAGCGCCCCTGCACCGCAAGATATCGACCGACAAGTAATCCTTACTAATATTAGCAAGATTTAAATATCGCGTCAGTATCTAATCTGCGGGCAGTGATATTCATATAAGGCGAAATACATCATGCTCGCGCTATCGAGTTTCGCAGCGCCAGTAAAACCAGGTTAAACCGGAAAATGGGGGAATGTCGTCGCGGATTATCGATGCCGCAACGATCACCTCTATCCGCCGCTCCCAAGCTTCTTGTCTGGAAAGACCAGCGACTTGATCACGACAGGGACGGCGCCCGACGTTTCCAACATGGCGCCGATATCGATGAAGTCGAATTCATCAAGTTTGATACCGTCAATCGAGACGAGCGAGGAAATGCCTGCCTCCAGCTTGCAATGCATGCCGACGAGGCCGCCGACATCACCATTGCCGACAAGGATCAACGGGTGGCCGTTGGAAAGCACCGGCTCCAACCCTTCGATCACGCCACGACAGAAACCATCGAGCCGACGATAGCTCGCCGAGCCGTCCCAGTCGTAGCAGACGGCAACCGGGCTCTCTCCATTGCCAAGATCGAGGCGCGACAGGGATTCGCTGATCCGGGCGGCGACATCCGCCTGATCAATCTTGTCGGAGAAATCGATCGCCGGCTTGATGACGGGAATATTGCGTACCGGCAGCTGGCTCAGCGGATGGACGAAGATCGTGCTACCGCTTACCTGAACCGTATATTGCGAAGCGCCGACAACGGTTGCGCGGATGCCTTGCTCGGGTTTCTCAAGACGTGGAGACCAGTTTTCCAGTTTCTCTCGCAACAACTGCGCAAGCAACGGCCCGAGATCGCTAAAGCTCTCCGGCTTTTCCGCGTAGAGGAATTCCGATACGCCGCCTGATACCGTGACGACATCTGGGAGCAGCTCTGCCGGCAATGGCGGCAGGCGGTGCAGGCCAACCGTCTCCTCGCTCATATGGCCGCCCTGCATGGCTTCGAAAAGCTGCTCGACCATTGCGGAGGCTAGGATACGGGCATCGCCTTCGGAGAGTGTTTCGCCGAGCGCGACCTTGATCCCGGTCTTACGGCCGAAATAGCGGCCGGCTTCCTCGACGCGGGTGATCTTCCTGTTCTGATCGAAGGCAACAATGCGTGCGCCGATGTCGATCGCCGCGATGTGGCGGATCGTGCCTGCGGTGCAATAGGCAAGCTTCGACGTGCCGCCGCCGATATCGATGTTCAATACGGATTGCCCAGTGCGCCCAGAGAGAGCGACTGCGCCGGAGCCGAAGGCCGCAAGGGTCGTTTCCAGCCCGTCGCCGGCGCTGACGACGACGAACTTGCCGGTCTCTTCCGAGAACAGCGTACCGATAGCGCGCGCATTGCTGCGGCGCACGGCGACACCCGTCAGGATGAGAGCGCCCGTATCGATATCTGCGGGCGTGATGTCGGCCGCCTTGTACTGATCGGCAAAGAACGCGCCGAGCGCATCGGCATCGATCTCGTCATCGCCGCGATAGGGCGTCAAAAGCACATCAGACTGGTGCAGCAGCGTCCGCTCTACCACCATGTAGCGCGTATCGAGCCGCTCCAGCACGATGCGGGAGAAAGCGAGATGGGAGGTCGAGGAACCGATATCGATGCCGACGCTGGTCAGCACGATTTCGTCCTCGAGTTCCATGCTGCGGCCGATATTCGAGAAGAATATCCGGCCGCCCTGTTCTTCCTCGTCGTCGGACATGATCAGACGACAGTCGACTTCTTTTTCGTCGTATCGGCCGGCTTCTCGTACCATTCCGGCTTCATGCGCACCTCGACGCCGTTCTTCTTGAGCAGCGCCTCATATTCCTTGCGGATATAGGGATCCTCCATCCAGTACGGGATGGCGGTGCCGCCTTCGTTGACGTCGATTGCCGTATAGTCCGTATGCTTTTCACCCGGCGCACCCGGATCGCGGCCCGGATTGTGCGGCCCGAACCAGGCGGTGAGACGGAAGTCGTCCTTGGAGACGCTGAAATGCTGGTGATACCAGCGAGAGCCGCCGGGAGCCGCCGTCACCATGCCAAACGGACCGTAGTCGAGACGACGTACGCGGTCGGCATGGCCGTTTTCCCAAGGATTGACACCGCATTCTTCCGGCCAGGTATAGGTATAGCCTTCGCCCTTCAGGCAGATCAGGATTGCCGCAGACGTGTGAGCGTGAGCCTTGGAATAACGACCGTTCTCATGCTGGCCGATCCAGTAGTAGAAATTGTTGTTGGTCATGAAGGGCTCGACGCGGCGATAGCCGACCGAACGACGATTATCGAGCGGCAGATCGCAATTGACCGCGTCCGGCAGGAAGTTGGTGCGGCGCATGGCAAGACCACGCACCGGATCCGGCTCGATCTCTTCGCGATACTTGTAGAAATCGTCGGCGCCCGAGAAGCGATCGCGGAAGACAAAGGGATTGTTATAGACGGCGTCGAAATTCTGGATGGCATTGACCACCACCGGTGCCGTCGTACCGCCGAGCAGCAGCGCCGGGCTGTTGGTGGCGTTGACGATACGGTGCCAGGCATTCATCGGGATCGAGAACATCGATCCTTCCTGCCATTCGAAAACGTGTTTCCTGCCTTCGCCTTCGAGCCAGACTTCCGTCGAGCCGCGGCCTTCCACGACGAGGTAGATCTCCTCGTACATATGCTTTTCCGGATTGAGTTCGCCGGCGGCGGGAACTTCGACCAGGTGACAGCCCCACTTGGTTTCCGTGCCGTAGAGCTGGATATAGCTGCCGCGGCCGCCGGTACGCTTCCAGGGCTTCAGCGGCAGGTTCTTGACGTTGGAGATGCCGAGATCGCGGAAGACGGGGATACCCTCTTCTTCCATGAACTGGTCATAGGGCGTCGGCTGCTTCTTGAACTCGCCGAAGCCTGCCTTCTTCGTGCCGGCCGGCTCGTGCCAATGCGTGCCTGTACCGCCGCCAAGTGGATCCTGATGCATGGGTTTCTCCTCTCGATACAAGGCCGCCCCTAGACACATTCAGCGCCGTGGGCGTTCCTCCCAACCAGATGTTCTTCTATGCAGAACATCGTTCCAATTTAAACTCAACGTACATCCGCCCGGCCTTCAAATCAAGGCCATCACGCCGTCCGTTATGAAAACAAAAGCGACTTGATCACGACGGGCACGACGCCCGGCGGATTGATGAATTCGCCGAGATCGACGAAGTCGAGTTCCTTCAGCTGCACGCCGTCGATCGAGATCAACTGCGGGCCGATCTTCAGTTCGCGGTCGAGGATACGGCCGAGTGTCAGGCCGATATCGCCGTCGATCACCAGCACCAGCAATTCGCTGCGCTGGCCGTCAGGCGCCGCGAACATCTTGATCGCCTTGGCAAGCTCAAGAAGTCGAGGATAATCGGGCAGACCCGTAAAGGTAAAAGCAAGCGCAAGCGGCGCCGCGATATCGCTGTCGCGTCGGCCGGCGCCACTGGCAAAGGCCTTGGCGATCGCTTCCGCATCGACATTTTCAGGCACGGCATGGCCGAGATGGACGACCGGAATATTGTGGGAGGGCAGGCCCTTGTCGCCGCTGCGATACATGGTCTTCCCGCTCACCTGCACCGTGAACTGTGAAGCGCCGATGACGGTTGCGCGGATACGCTGCCCGGCATCGACGATCGGCACCTCAAGGCGCGGCGTCAGCTGGGCGATGAGTTCCTTCGCGAGCATCTGGGCAATATCGCCGTGATCGGCCGTCTCGTATTCGAAGATATATTCCGATACGCCGCCCGAGAACGTGACGTAGTCGGGGCGCAAGCTGCGTTCCAGCGGTTCTGTCAGCAGTAGCTTTTGTCCGAGCGCATCGAGGGGACTACCGAGTATCTGATCGACGGCAGCTGCAGCCAATCTCTTGACGATCGCCAGCCGAACCTCCGGTTTTGCAAGTGTTTCCGGATCGGTCGAGAGCCCCAGCTCGTCGGCGACGAGTGCCGCCG
Organism: Hyphomicrobiales bacterium; assembly: GCA_900471925.1. Lineage (GTDB taxonomy): Bacteria > Pseudomonadota > Alphaproteobacteria > Rhizobiales > Rhizobiaceae > Rhizobium. Next base: position 110,966 of record UCGV01000019.1, on the reverse strand, counting down.
ATTCATCGACGCGGGTCCATGTCCCTGTCTTGTCCTGGGCGACCAGACGGCCGCCAACGGCAAAGGCCGCCACATCGAGGATTTCGCCCTTGCTGATCAGCGCGAGTTTCGTCGTGCCGCCACCGATATCGACATGCAGGCCGCAGGCATTGCGCTTCTTCGAAAGCTCGGTCGCCCCAGAGCCGTGAGCCGCAAGCATGCATTCCAGCTTGTGGCCGGCGGTCGCGCAGACGAAGCGGCCGGATTCGCTGGCGAAGATCTCGTCGATCGCCCGCGCATTCCTCTTCTTGATCGCTTCGCCGGTCAGGATCACGGCGCCTGTATCGATATGGCTGCGCTTGTAGCCGGCATCCTCGTAGCAATGGGCGAAGAAATGCCGGAGCTCCTGCGCATCGATCGTGCCATCGGGCAGGAAAGGCGTCAGCAGGATCGGTGAACGCCACACGACCTGCCGGTCGATGACCTGAAAGCGGCTCGACAGTTCCTCGGTCTCGCGCCGCATGACGACACGAGCAAAAAGCAGATGCGAGGTCGAGCTGCCGATATCGATGCCGACGGTCAGAAGCTCGACGGTTTCCTGCTGCCAGAGCCAATCGGAAATGACCCGGCGTTCCTCATCGGAGAGATCACCATGTTCATGGTCGAAATCGAGGTCGTGCACGTGACGCTATTCCCTCTGCATATGCTTGAGCCGCGCAGGTTCCGCGCGGCTCACTGGCGGTCGTCAGCTTGCCGGGCCGGCAAGGATCGGGGTCTTGATGACGCCGGTCAGGCTTTCCTTCGGCAGGGCCATGATAGCCGGCTCGTCGAAGATGTCACCCATGGCGGAAGGTACGCCGGTCTTCTGCAGTTCCTCGAGGAACTTGCGATGAACGCGCGGATCCTGATCCTCGTATTCGATCTGGCGACCGCCATCCTTGACCGAGGTCGCACCGCCGCCTTCGGCGCTCTTGCGGCGCAGCGAGATGAAGGGATAACGGCGGCTGCCGAGCGAGCAGGCAACATAGCGCGCGGGCTGGTCGCAGGTATTGAAATGCTGGTGGTACATCCAGAAGGGCGGTGTATACATGAAGCCGTGGCGCCACGGGATTTCCTTGAATTCGGATTCCCCTTCGTACCACATCAGCGAATAGCCCTCGCCATCAACGGCATGGACGTGCGTGCCCGCGGCATGGCGATGTGCCTTCTTGTAGCGGCCGACCGGCATCTGGGAGACATGCGAATGCATCGTACCGTCGGCAAGCACGAAGTTGACGTTCAGCGAACCCTTGCCGCGACCGTCGAATTCGTAAAGCTTGAAGCTCGTGAGGTCGTGCACGAAGTTGGTTTCCCAGACATTCTGGATCTTGCGTGCCGATTCCGCGCCGTAGGAGTAGAGAACACCCTCACCCTCGAAATGCTTGGCGCCGCCGAGACGGTCCTCGAATTCGAAGTCGTTTTCGAAGACGAACTTGAGATTGTGGTAGAGGTTGATCGTCAGCGGCGCATCATTGGTGCAGGAAAGCCGTACCGTCTCCTGGCCGGAGCCGTTGTGGAACTGATACTGGCAGTTCAGCGGAATGGCGAAGAGCGCCTTCGGACCCCATTCGAAAGTCCGCGTTTCGCCGTTCGGCAGCCAGACGGTGGTCGAGCCATAACCGGAGAGCACATAGAAAAAGGCTTCGTAGAGATGTTTGACCGGCCGTGTCTTCTTGCCGGGCAGGACTTCGATGACGTAGTTCGCCATGAAGTCGCCCATCCCGTTGGTATGGGCAAAGCAGCCGCGGGCGTCATAACGGTCCCAATCGCCGGTCTCCAGCGCCAGCAGGTCATGGCCATAGTCGAAGTGGATCGGGATGCCCTCGCCCTTCGACCAGTTGCCATAGGGATCGACCAGGAACTTCGAATTGCCGGGATCGCTGGTCGCAACGGGATCGGCTACGGTTGGTTTTTCACTGACGGACATAGTCTCACTCTCGATTTCTCGTTTCGGTTTCGCCATGAAATCCATCCGGGGACGGAGTGGCGGTTCGGCGCAATTGCGGACGGATCCGGCACGCATGCGCGGGCGTAAATTCAGTTGCAGGCGGAAGCGTCAGGCAACCCCGCCTTCAGCCGGTGACATCGGTCGCACGGTCTTGCCGAGATAGCTGGCCTCTTCTCCATAGAGCAGGCCCTTCACATCGTCGGCCTTCAGCGACTTGATGATCTGGTCCACCTGACCTGCCAGCGGCAGCATCAGGCCAGCCTTCTGGGCAAGCTCCAGCGTCACGTCCATGTCCTTTTCCTGCCAGGTGAAGCGCGTCGTATCCCAGCGCGCCAGCGTGCCGTTCGTACCGGGGCACAGAAGCAGGATCTCACGCATGCGCTGCGCATCGATGCCATAACGCTTGGCAATCAGCAGCGTTTCGTAATTGGCGACGCAATGAACCCAATGCAGCAGGTTGTTGCAGGATTTGGCGATCTGGCCGGAGCCGAGCGGCCCGACGCGCACCACATCGCGACTATAACACATCAGCGCCGGACGGATGCGCTCGACATCCTCCTCGCTGCCACCGCAGAGCGACAGCAGCGTTCCCGACCGCGCACCCGAGGCACCGTAGACGACAGGCGCATCGACGAGGCCGATGCCCTTCTCCTTCAGTTTCGGCCCGAGCTGCAACATCGTCTCCGGGCTGATCGTCGCGGCAACCGCGATGATCGATCCCTGTGCCGCACTTTCAGAGAGCGCTTCGCAGACATCGATCACCTGCTGATCGGTGGCGACAACCAGAATATAGGCCTCCGCGTCCGACAGGTCCGAAAGCGCGCCCGCCGCCCTGATGCCTTTTTCGGCCGCGGCCGCCAAGCGCTCCGCACTGACGTCGAAGGCCGAGACCTCATGCCCGCGATCGAGCATATGGCCTGCCATGGCGAGCCCCATTTCCCCCGTACCGACTACCGCGACCTTCATCCCTGCCTCCCCCAATGCCTCTCAGCGCTCAAGCGCATAACCTTCGTGCTGCGTCACCACGTCGAACGGTTCAGCGGTTGCCCTGGCATAACCATGCGTGATCTGCACTGTGATCTTCGCCGGGTTACTATCGTTTTGGTTGACGAGCGTTTCATGGAGACCGCGATCGCTTGCACGCGGATTGAGCGTGCTGAGGGGGAGGCGATCAAGTCGGCAATGATACCCGACCGCCGAGCAAAGGGCATGCCCTCCCTCTTCGCCGTCCTGTCATGACCGGCGACGGTGACCTTGGTGTCCATGTCGAAACTGCCTTCCCTCACCAGCTTTGAGCAAAGCCGGGCGGCCGTGCCGCCCGGCAATCAAGCTCGGGTCGCTTAGTCTTCTTTCAGCGACTGCTTCAGGAAGTCGACGACCTCAGGCGTCTGATTCATCGCACCCTTGACGAGGTTGCCGACGTCATCGCCGATCTTCGGATCGACCGGAACGCCGATTTCCTTTGCCTTTGCGAGGAATTCAGGATCTGCAGTTGCAGAAGTATAGGCGTCACGCAGTGCCTTCAGACGGTCTGCCGGAATGTCAGCGGGGCCGGCAGTCAGGCGCGAGATATCGCTCTGCGATTCGACGAGGGCGATAACGCGCTTGGCGTCGTCGTTGTTGACCAGGGATGCAAGCTGGGGAATGTCGGTTTCCGAGCCACCGATCTGCGCAATCAGCTTGCCGTTGCCGGCATCTACGAAGGGCTGGAAGGTCGAGCGCGAGCCGATGATGCCCTGCACTTCGCCACGACGCATCGCGAGCTGGTCGTCACTGCCGTTATAGCCGGAGACAACCTGGATCTTCAGGCCGAGCGCCTTGACGAGCATCGTCGTTTCAATCGTCGAAGCGGAGCCAACACCTGCAGAGGCAAACTTGACCGGCTCCTTCAGATTGGCCAGATCTTCATAGCTGTTGATGCCGGAGTCCTTGGACACCACGATAACGCGCGGATCGGAGGAGACCTTTCCGATCCAGGACATCTGGGCGAGATCGAACTTGATGCCCGGGTTGCCGGCAAGCTGGCCGTAGATCAGGCCAGTATTGAACGTGCCGAAGGTCAAGCCGTCAGGATCGGAAGCATAGATGAAATTTGCACCGATCAGGTGGCCTGCACCCGGCATGTTCTGAACCACGAAGGTCGAACCCGGCAGATGTTTCTGCATGAACTGGGCGACGAGGCGTCCGTTGGTGTCATATCCGCCGCCGGGGGCGGTGGCGACGATGTAGTTGACCGTCTTGCCCTTGAAGAAGTCAGGGCCTTCCTGCGCTGCTGCGGATCCCGCCAGCATTGCAAGGCCGGCGCCTAAGCCCAGAGCCGTCATGCGAATTGCGTTGATATTCATATGCTTCCCTCCCATTGAGTTTGTCAAAGACTGTAAGCCTGCTGCTCCTTGATCATGCCGGCCACTCCGTCTCCTCGGCGGTATCGTTGACCGGCATTTCTCTCTTCTCCGCCGCCGGCTCTCTCGTCGGCGGCCTGAAATCCTGCGAGCGGTTTTCCGCTAGATGGCGCCCAGACCGAGGGCGTGCATGGCCCAACGCGTGACGAAGCCCGGATGAAGTTCGATGCCGAGCAGGCGTCCGAACATCAGGTAAAGAGCAAGCGTTGCGGCTATCGCCAGTGCCAGAGCCAATTTCCAACTCGCCTCACCTTGCCGGCGCAGGAACGTGAGCAGCATGATCGGTACACTGATATAGAAGCCGAACAGGATGACACCGGCGATGAAGCTGATGAAATAGCTCCACATGATGACTTCCTGCCGTGCCGTGTGCGGCCCGAATTCCGGCAGTTCCTCGTGCTGGCTTTCCGGTGCGCTGGCTGCCGCGATGGACTGGCCGAGCGAAGTCGCGGTATTATCTGTCGAAGGCGAGCGGAACAGATCGACCGCGAGCTGGATCAGACAGAGCACGATCCCCGGCAGTCCGACGACGAGCGGCATGAAGCGCGCCTTGGACGGATAGTCGAAGGAAATCACCACCATCGACGTAAAGATCGCAAGCATGATGAAGGTCAGCGCAGTGCTGAAGCTGATGTTCTTCAAGGTCATGGGCTGACCTCCACGTTGGACCGGCGTGCGGCCGGGCGGAAGTTGCGATAGAAGGCGTAACCCATCAGTCCGAGGATCATCGCGATCAGGACCAGCGACAGCGGCCGCAGGAAGAAGCTGAAGCCCCAGAGCTGCAGCGCCTGATTAAGCGAGGCTTCTGCCTTGCCACCAAGCACCAGGCCGATGACGAAGGGTGCACGCGGCCAGTCGGCCCGCAGGAAACCGTAGCCGATGAAGCTGAAAAGCACGAGGACGATCAGGTTCTGCCACTGGAAATCACTGACGAAGCAGCCGAGCGATACGAAGACCAGGATGAAAGGCACGAGCATGCGGCCGTTCACGAAGGTCAGCACCGCGACCCAGCGACAGATGACGAGCAATATCGAGACGGCGATCAGGTTGCCGACGACGAGTGCCCAGATCAGCGTCCAGACGAGATCGAGATGCTGGGTCACCATCAGAGCACCCGGCTGAATGCCGAGGATCAGGAAAGCGCCGAGCAGCACAGCCATGCCTGATGAACCAGGAATGCCGAAGAACAGCGTCGGCAGCAGGGAGCCACCTTCCTTGCCGTTACTCGCGGTTTCCGGCGCAATGACGCCCTCGATCGCGCCCTTGCCGAAGCGTTCGGGATGTTTGGAACTCTGCACGGCATGGCCGTAGCAAAGCCACGCCGCGGTGGAACCGCCGAGCCCCGGGATCATGCCGATGATGGCGCCGATGACCGAGGTGCGCAGAACCAGCCACCAGTGACGCGGCACTTCCCTTACGCCCGACAGAAGCTGCTTGTAGGAAAAGCCTGTATCCATCGGCACAGCGGAAATCGAGCCGCCCTTCGTGCTGAGTGAGATCATTTCCGGGATGGCGAACATAGCAAGCACTGCCGTAACCAGACTGACGCCATCCCAAAGGAACAGGAAGTCGCCGGAATAGCGTGGCGTGCCCGTGATCGGGTCCATGCCGACTGTGGACAGCATCAAGCCGTAGAAGCCGACGATGAGACCCTTGACGATGCGGCTGCCGCTCGAAAGGAAAGCGATGAAGCTGATGCCGAGCAGGGCGATCAGGAAGAATTCCGCCGGGCTGAACATCAGGATAACAGGCTCAAGGACCGGAATCATGATCGCGAAGACGACCGCGCCGATGATGCCGCCGACGCCCGATGCCGTGATACTGGCCCCGAGAGCGCGTGCCGCCTGTCCCTGTTTTGCCAGCGGATACCCGTCCAGCGTGGTCGCGGCATCGTCACCGTCGCCGGGAATGCCGAACATGATACTGGATATCTGGCCACTGGTGCCGTTGACGGCGTGCATTGTCAGCAGGAACACCGCTCCCGCCACCATGTCCATGCCGTAGACGAATGGAATAGCCATTGCGATCGACAGCTTGCCACCGATACCCGGCGTTACGCCGACGATCAGTCCGAAGACCACGGCGATCAGCATAAGGCCCATGATATGGGGCGAGCTAACGAGGTTGAATAGCGCCCCGAACATAACTTGAATCATTGCAGCTTCACTCCTCCCGCTGCGAAAGCCGCAATTAGCTTATCGCAGCCTTCCTGCACTCCCCCTAGGTGCAGTCATATCCTCACCCGGCGCCTTAAGCCCCTGGCATCCGAGGTTCATTAGGGCCCCTCGCCAAAGCTTTGTCCAAAGCAAAAATTTATGCTTAGTCCATCACTTTTCTTGCTGGCTGGCAATGGGTATTCCGTAATGAGGTACGGCGTTCCACTTAGGAGAACACTATTTAAGCAATTGATATAATTTATAATTATCGGAAAAATCATCCTGTTTTCCAATATTTCAACCATAAAAAACTTGGTTGCGTAAGCCCCTAGTTTTCGCCTCTGAGAAAAATCGAATTGCGGATTATCAAGCGTCTAAAAGCCTAATCTTGCTGTCAAAAAGAACCGCCAACGGCGGAGTCGGTAAATTTTCCTTAGTGCCTTGCTAAGCCGAAATGGCATGGACTTCGCGGCCGGGTGGGGCGCATCCTGCCATTCAAGCCGCGCAGGATTCACGATCACGCGGCACCCATGAAGGCAAGGGAGGGCCGTATTGGACAAGCCTGTAGAAGCGCATATGCCGAAAGAGGAGAGTGTTCCGCTTTCGGCCCTTCTGATTTCCTTCCTGCGACTCGGCGCATCCTCGTTCGGCGGCGGCATGTCAGGCTGGACGCATCGCGAGATCGTCGAACGCCGCGGATGGCTCGATGAGGACAATTTCCTGAAGACGCTGACGATCGCGCAGATCCTTCCGGGCGCCAACCCGGTCAACCTCGCTGTCTACATCGGTCTGAAGCTGCGCGGCTGGATCGGAGCGGCCCTCGCCTTCACCGGAATGCTTGCGCCTGCCTTCACCGTGATTCTGGCGATGAGTTACTTCTATGAGAAGATCAGCGGCTACTCCGAGGCGCATACGGTACTGCGAGGCCTTGCCTGCGTCGGCATCGCCTCGTCTCTGACCATGGGAATCAAAACCGGCCGGCGACTGCGTCGGCATGTGGTCCCGATTGCCATTGCGATTGCCGTCTTCGTCATGGTCGGCCTCCTGCGCTGGCCGCTGGTACCCGTTGTAGCCTTCGCCATCCCCTTCAGCATCGTTGCGGCCTTCTTTGCGGAGAGCAAAAAGAATGGATGACGCAAAGCTCCTCAATCTCGTCCTGCTCTGCATCCCGCTCTCGCTCGTATCCTTCGGCGGAGGCCAATCGATCATCGCCGGCCTACAACATCAGACCGTCGATGTGCTCGGCCTTCTGAGCACCCGGTCCTTTACGGATTTCTACGCCATTTCCCGTGCCGCCCCCGGCCCTGGCACACTGATCGTTGCCCTGATCGGCTGGCATATTGACGGCATCCTCGGTGCACTTGTTGCAACCCTTGCGATCTTCCTGCCGTCCTCGCTCCTTGTCTGCGTCTGCGGCAGCATCTGGCACCGCCATCGCAATTCCGCCTGGGTAATCGCCGCCGAGCGCGGCCTTGCACCCGTTGCGGCCGGATTGATCTTCGCGGGCGGCTACACGGTTGCCCAGTCGGCTCATCTGAACCTGATCGAGATGGGAACGGTTGCGGCCGCTATCAGCCTGCTGCTTTTCACCAAGGTCGGCCCCTACCCGATCCTCGCCACGACGGCGCTTGGCTACTTCCTGCTCAGCCTTGGCGGCTACGCCTAAGCGAGGTTCCAACTCCATTCGCTGAAAAATCGCCGAACCCGGAATTGACCGGTCGGCGATTCGCGTTATTATCATTAAACAAGAACATCGTTCCATATATAGGAACAATCGATCCGGGAGGGCTCGATGTCAGATAAATTGCTGCTTCGCACGGCACTGGGAAAACACGCTCACGTCAAGCCGCTCACGGATGGCCGCGTCTCATCCAGCCGCGTGATCTTCGAGTTCCGAGACTACGATCCTTTGCCCAAGGCTTTCCGCACCATGGTTCGTGGCGACGAACTCGATGTCTCGGAACTGGCGGTCGTCACCCATCTCCTTGCCCATCACTATGGCAAGCCGCTCACCGGTATCGCCATCCCGCTCTGGAGCCGCCTGCCGCACGCCAATCTCGTCTGTCCTGTCGATTCGGCGGTTCGGGAGCCGAAAGATCTCAATAATACGAAGGTCGGCGTGCGCGCCTATGCACAGACATCGGGCGTCTGGGTGCGCGGCATCATCAAGGACGATTACGGCGTCGATCTCAACAGCATCACCTGGCTGACGATGGAAGATGCCCATCTCAGCGAATATGCCGATCCTGCGAACACCGTACGCAACGACCGCTCCATGGGACTCCGCGAGCTTATGATGGCCGGCGAGCTCTCGGCGATCATGGGGGAACGTGTCGTCGATCCCTCAGGCATCCGCACCGTCGTTCCCGAGGGCGACAGGGCTGCCGAAGCCTGGATAGAACGGAAAGGCATCGTGCCGATCAATCACGTGCTGACCGTTCGCAACGAACTGCTTGCCGAGCATTCCTGGCTCGCCGGTGAGCTGATGGAACTGTTCGAAGAGGCGCGTCGCGTCGCGATCGAGGAGGATGGCGCCACGCCGCCCCCGGCCTACGGCCTGGAGGCGAACCGCCATTCGCTGCAGCTGGCATTCGATTATTCCGCCGACCAGAAGGTCACACCGCGGCGCTACGAAGTCGACGAACTGTTCGTCCGCATCTGAAAGATGCCGGATTCCAGCTCTCATCGATGACGCAAGGAGGATTGCGCATGATCATCGACATTCATGGACATTACACCACGGAGCCGCAGGCGCTCCATCAGTTCCGCGACAAGCAGCTCGCCGGGCTGGCAGACGCGATGCGTCGGCCGACAAGCACCGATCTCGGCATTTCGGACGACACGCTACGCGAATCCGTCGCACCGCAGCTGAAACTCCAGAAGGAACGCGGCAGCGACCTGACGATCTTTTCTCCGCGCGCTGCCGGCATGGCGCACCACGTCGGTACCGAAGCGGTGAGCCAGCAGTGGACCTCGATGTCCAACGACCTGATCCATCGCATCTGCAAGCTGCTGCCGGACAATTTTGCGGCCGTCGGTCAACTGCCGCAGCATCCGGGCGCCGCGCCGAAGAACTGCATTCCAGAGCTGAAGCGTATCGTCGAGGAACTCGATTTCGTCGGCGTGAACCTGAACCCGGACCCATCGGGTGGCTACTGGACCGACCCGCCGCTGACGGACCGCCAATGGTATCCACTCTATGAGGCGCTCTGCGAACTGGACGTGCCGGCGATGATCCACGTCTCGTCGTCCTGCAACGCCTGCTTCCACCACACCGGCGCGCATTACATCAACGGCGATACGACCGCGTTCATGCAACTGCTCCAGGGCGATCTGTTCAAGGATTTCCCGACGTTGAAATTCGTCATCCCGCATGGCGGCGGCGCCGTACCGTTCCATTGGGGTCGCTATCGTGGCCTGGCGCAGGAAATGAAGAAGCCGCTTTTGACCGAGCATCTGCTGAACAACGTGTTCTTCGATACCTGCGTCTATCACTATCCTGGTATCGAACTCATGTCGAAGGTGATCCCCATCGACAATATCCTGTTCGCCTCGGAAATGCTCGGCGCCGTCAAGGGCATCGATCCGGAAACGGGACATCACTACGACGATACGAAGCGCTATATCGATAAGCTCGACGCGCTCGACGAGGTCAGTCGCTACAAGATTTTCGAGGGCAATGCGCGCCGTGTCTATCCGCGCCTGGATGCGCAGCTAGCGCGCCGTGGCCGCCCAGGCCTACCGCAATGAGCGCTGAGGCCGCATCAGCAGCAGGAAAGATCGTCGCTATCGGAAATGATGGCGTTCTTCATCCACGAGGGCGGCAGGTCTTCTGTCGTCACCTCGATGGCGGGTTTGAAGGCCTTGAAGGCATGCCGGGTATTCGTCGCCGTCCAGAATGTCACGATCGTCTCGATCGGCGGGCAGCCCGGAAGTCCGCAGGCAATTTCCGCAACCATGACCGGGATGTCGTCGTCGAGGCTGAAACGCTCGCGCGTCCAATCCTTGAGACGGCGGACGACATCGATCTTTCCGGCATTGCGGCTTGCGGTCTTGAGCATGGTTTCCGGCTGGGTTCGGCGGCACTCGATCGGCCGCTGATGATGATCAGCATAAGGCGTGATCGCGCCATTTGTCAAAAAAGTTTGTCGAAACAGGGAGCTGGCCGCGCGGCGCTTATGCCGCCGGCTTACCGCCCGAGCTAAGGGAGTTAAGCATGACAGAGAAGGTTCTCGCCGCAGTCCGCACCGGACCGAGCCAGATGGATTTCCGTGAATTTCCGATGCCTGACGTGCCGGAGGATGCTGCCCTCCTGAAGATGGAAGTCGCCGGCATCTGCGGTACCGACGTCAAGCTCTTCAAGACGCCGCCGAACAATGCACCGACGATCATGGGCCATGAAAATATCGGCTATATCGCCAAGGCCGGCCGCGAATTTACCCGCCGCAAGGGCTTCAAGGAAGGTGACCTCGTCTTCGTCGAACACTACGTCATGTGCGGCAAGTGCCAGTGGTGCCATCAGGGCCAGTATCGCCATTGCGAAAACACCGACTGGCGCAACAATCCGGAAAGTATTCGCTACGGCTACACGTCTGCCGAGCGCGCACCGCATCTGTGGGGCGGTTTCGCGCAATATGTCTACCTGCCTTGGAACGCCGTTGTTCATCGCGTGCCGACGGGCGTGACACCCGAGCTTGCCGGCCTCGTCACACCGATGGCGAACGGGGTGGAATGGTCGCTCTTCGATGCCGGGGTCGGCTACAACTCCACCGTTCTCATTCAGGGGCCGGGCCAGCAGGGTCTGTCACAGACCGTGATTTGCAAACAGGCGGGCGCGTCGCTGATCATCGTGACAGGCACGACCAAGGATACGGCCCGCCTCGAAGTCGCAAAGCAGCTCGGTGCCGACTATGTCATCGACGTCCAGAAGGAAGATCCGCTGGCGCGCATCATGGAAATCACCGGCGGCAAGGGTGTGGATATCTCGCTCGACTGTACAGCTGGTGCCGGCACGATCCCGATCCTGCTCGGCGTCGAGGCGCTCGTTCGCAAGGCAGGCACCATCCTCGTGCAGGGTGAAATGAAGGAGTTCCCGAACTTCCCGCTCGAAAAGGTCACGACCAAGGCGATCACCATCAAGAGCGCCCGCGGCCACAGCTACCGCGCCTGCGAGCTGGCACTGGAGCAGATCGCTTCAAACCGCTTCGCGCTCGAAAAGATCACCACGCACCGCTTCGGCCTCAAGGACGCAGCACTCGCCATCCAGTCGGTCGGCGGACAGGGCGTACCGGACGTGATCCACGCATCGCTGCTGCCCTGGGCATAGGAGCCATCATGAGCCTCGGTTTCAGAATCGTGCCGCGCACCCAGAAGGTGGATGCGGCCACTATCGAAAAATTCCGGACGCTGCCGGTCGCCAATGTCAGCGATGTCATGTCGCGCATGACGGCAGGCGGTCCGGCGCTTCGCCCCCTGCATGCTTCCGGTCAGATGTCGGGGGCAGCTTTTACGGTCAAGACGCGCCCCGGCGACAATCTCATGGTCCACAAGGCCCTGCTGATGGCCGAACCGGGCGACGTGATCGTCGTCGATGCCGGCGGCGATCTCACCAATGCGCTCGTCGGCGAGATGATGCTTTCGCACGCCATGAAGATCGGCGTGACCGGCGTCGTCATCAATGGTGCCGTACGTGACTACGGATGGATCAAGGCTGGAAACTTCCCAGTCTTTGCCGCCGGCATCACGCATCGCGGCCCCTATAAGGACGGCCCCGGCGAAATCAACGTACCGATCGCCTTCGGCGGCATGGTCATCAATCCCGGCGATCTGATCATCGGCGACGACGACGGCCTGCTCTGCGTGCCCTACGGCACGACGGAGGAGATCTACACGCAGGCCAAGGCCAAGAACGAAGCCGAAGCCAGAACCGTGGCCAATACGCTTGCCGGCAAGCTCGACCCGAAGCTCTGGGTCGACGAAAGCCTGCGCAAGCTCGGCTGTGAAGGGCTTTGAGGGCGGGAGGAATTATGGCAACCGCAATAATCGACGGTATCAGCACGCGCTATGAGGTGATCGGCAATGGACCGCCGTTGCTGATGTTCTCGCCTGGCGGGTTCGATGCCACGATCGAAAAATGGCGTACGCAGGGCATCTATGTAACGACCCAGTTTCTGGAGCATCTGCCCTCGCATTTCACCTGCATCCTCTTCGACCGGCGCGAAACCGGCCAGTCGGGCGGGCGCGTCGAGCGAGTGACATGGCGAGATTATGTCGCCCAGGCGACAGGCCTGCTCGATCATCTCGGTATCGAAAAAGCCCACATCATGGGCGGCTGCATGGGCTGCAGCGTGGCGATGGCTGTCGCCACGGAAGCTCCAGAGCGTGTCGACAAGATGGTACTCTTCTGGCCGGTCGGCGGCGCACGCTACCGCATGACGGGTCACCAGCGCTTTGCCGAGCATCTGGCTTTCGTTCAGCAGAACGGGCTGGAAGCGGTGGTCGCACTGGCGAAGGAAAGCAACAAGGCCTTCGGCGCCGATCCGCGCGGCGGTCCCTGGGTTTCTGTGCTTCGCCATGACGAGGAATTCGCCAAGCGGTACGTCTCGATGAATGTCGATCACTACAAGGCAATCATCGCCGGCATGCCGCGCGGCCTCATCGACCGTGACACGTCTCCGGGCGCCGAGCCCGAAGATCTGGTCAGGCTCGACATCCGGACCCTGATCGTTCCGGGTGCCGATTTCTCGCATGCCACTTCGGCTGCTCGCTACCTGCAGGAATGCATTCCGGGCTCGGATTATTGGGATATCCCTGTACCGCAGCTCACGGCCGAAAACACCAATGCGCGGATCATCGACTTTCTGAAGGCCTGATCCATCAGGCCGGCAGCGCTTCCGGGAGGAACTGGCCGCTTCGCCGCGTCAGGAACTCCTGGAAGGCGGTCATAACAGGGGTCATGGCCCGGTCGGTGCGGCTGACGGCAAACCACTGCCGGCGGATCGGCAGGCCGACAACATCGAGAATGGCCAGTTTGCCGGACTTTACCTCTTCAGCGACACTGTGTGCAGCAAGAAAGGCGAGCCCGGTATCGACCATGACCGCCCTCTTTATATCTTCGACGAGTTCCATTTCCGTGATCGGACCGGCCGCATCGGGAATATCCGCCATGAAACGCTCGAAAGAGATCCGCGTGCTGGAGCCGGTGCCACGCACGATGAAATGCTCCTGAACGATATCGGCCTTCGCAATATTCTGGAGACCGACAAGCGGATGATGCGGCGGCGCGACAACGACAAGCGAATGCTCGCCGAAGATTGCCGCGCGCACGGAAATATCACGAGGCGGGCGACCGACCAGGGCAATATCGATCGTCCGCTTTTTCAGGCGCTCGATCGTTTCCGTCCGCCGGTCGATTACCAGTTCAAGGTCGATGTCTGGAAATTCGTTGGCAAAGGCATTCTGCATGGCAATGGCGAAATAGCGGACAGTCGAGACGGCACCGACGGTGATGCGGCCGCGCTTGATGCCCTTGAAGGCATTGAGTTCGTCACTCAGAAGCTGAAGGCGATCCTCGATATCGCGTGCGGCGGATAAGACTGCCCTGCCCGCTTCGGTCGGATACATGCCATGCGCCATGCGGTCGAAGAGCTGAACTCCGGCTTCCGCCTCGAGCTGTTTGAGCTGAAGCGTGACAGCAGGCGCACTCAGCCTTAGCACTTTCGCAGCTTCGACGATCTTGCCATGCGACTCGATGGCAAGAAGCGATCTCAGCTGACGAAAACTTATATTTTTCATGGGAGTTACGATAAAAAAACTTAATTCCGTTGTAAAGAGATTAAAATTTACTTTGCCCGTTTAGAGGCCTAGGCTCGCGAATATGGAGGCGGTTGTTCCCCCGCCCGCGCGCGATGCGCCCCCGGCAAAAACAGCCACGATATCGACGACTTGCCCTATCCGAACATGAAGCGGCTCGGCAGAACCAGGAGGAAAATGGAATGAAAAGATCACTGACACGCGGGCTCGTGGCCCTTATTGCAGCAGCCGCACCGGCCGCCGCCTATGCCCACCCGGCGATTGGTGAAGCTGCCGGCCTCAGCCATGGCTTTGCTCATCCGATGACTGGCCTCGATCACATCCTGGCGATGGTCATGGTCGGCGTTCTTGCCTTCCAGATCGGCGGCCGCGCCACCTGGCTGCTTCCGGCAACTTTCGTCCTCGTCATGGCTGTAGGCGGCGCGCTCGGCATGGCCGGCGTAAACCTGCCGTTCGTCGAACTCGGCATTGCGCTCTCGGTCGTCGTTCTCGGCTCCGTCGTTGCGCTCAACATCAAGGCTCCGGTTGCCGCCGCCATGGCGCTCGTCGGCTTCTTCGCGATCTTCCACGGCCATGCACACGGTTCTGAGATGCCGGAAAATGCGGCCGGCCTTGCCTATGCTCTCGGCTTCATGACCGCGACGGCCATGCTGCACATTGCAGGTCTCGCTCTCGGCTTTGCAATCGGCCGCGGCGGCGAACGCTCCGGCTTCCTGGCCACCCGCGTTGCCGGCGGCATCGCCACGATCGCCGGCGTCGGCCTTCTCGCTGGCCTCATCTAACTTATCAAGTAAACAAAAAGGGCGGCAATCCAATGGATTGCCGCCCTTTTTTCATGCTTGAATTCTTGAATTAGCGATGCTTGTAGGTCCGCTTGAAAGCCGTCTCATCGATACCGAGCGTATGAAGAGCTGCAGTGTTGGGAACGCGGCGCTCCCTGCGCGCCATCGAGCATTCATGCGCGGCGCCGACGAGGCTCATCGTGTCGAAGAAACCTCCGAATGCACTGCGGACCCAGTCCGTGCGAGGCATATTCCGGTAGGCAATCGTCGTCATCTCTCATCTCCGCGTCTATTGTGCGCTGCATATAACCTGCCGGCGCAATTGCGGAAAGAGCCCATGTTTCAATGCTGATATACGGGCACCGCATAGCGGCCCCGGTCCTTGCAGGGACGGCAGGTGACTAGGTGCCTCAGATCACGAAATTCTCCATCGTCTCCGGCACGAAGATGTCCTCCGGCTGCAGCCGCCATTTCGACAGGCCCTGTTCAAAGGAATACCGCAGGAACGTATCGAGCGTCTGGCGGTTCTGTTTGAAACCGTAGCTCCAGTAATCGTCTCCCATGATACGGCGGGCTTCCTCGACATGAGCGTTCAGCCAGGGAAGCATCACCTTCAGCGCTGCCGTCTCCTCCAGATCTCGGTAGATCCGGGCCTGGGCCTCGGCAAATGCCTTGTAGAGAGATTGAGCAATCCAGCGATGCCTCTCGTAGATTTCCCGACGGATGACGATCGTGTGCATGATAGGGAAGATCTCGGTCTTGCGGAAATAGGCACGCTCGACTTCGACAAAGTCCTCGAAGAGGCGCTTCACATGGCATCCGTCGTAGGAAGAAGGCTTGCGCGCCGTAAACAGAGCATCGATCTCCCCCTCCCTGATCATCGCCGACAGCGTCTGCTGCGGTCCGATGCGATTGACGCGGATATAGGGCGGCAGATCGAGCGGCAGTTTTTCCGGCCTGTTCGGCTGCTCTTCGCCGCCTGTGTAATGGGTCACACCATCGACGCCGACGCCGTATTCGTCCGACAGGATGCCGCGGATCCAGACCGGAGCCGTCATCTGATATTCCGGGCTGCCGACACGCTTGCCGGCAAGATCCGACGGCTGGCGAATGCCGGCATCGGCATTCACGTAAATCGAGGAATGCCGGAAATAACGGGATGGAAAAACCGGTATCGCGACGAAGGGCTGTTCCTCGGTGAAGTGGGACATCACGTAGGAGGACAGCGACATCTCGGCGATATCGAATTCTTTGTGGCGCAGCATGCGGAAGAACGTCTCTTCCACCGGCATGTTCAAATAGACGAGATCAATACCATCCGGCACGACCGTGCGATCCATCAGGGCGCGCGTACGGTCATAATTCCAGCAACCGAAGGACAAACGAAGCGACGATGTCAGAATTCTCACTCCCCAACAGCCGGGCCTGAGACGGAACTTGGTAACCTCCCACCAAGCGACTGACTCCAAAAGAAAATCAGCTTCCGCACTCTTTAGCCGTACATAAAGTCCGGCTTACAGCCCTGAATATTACTGGAGGATCATCGGGCGCGCTCGGGCAAATGTCCAAGATAAATCATATTGTCCAGCTCATAAGAAAATCGCTTGTCAGTCCTCGATGACGCGATCGATCGGGTGCGCATAGGGACCGATCGCGGCCGCCAGTCGATCCACCATATTGTAGATGAAGGAATGGAAGAGGCGCTCGTCCGCCAGTCCCTTGTGCGACGCGTGGGCAAGAAAGAGCGTCAGCTTCACGTCCGGCCGCTCGATGCGCCGAGCAACCAGCTCGCCGGAACGGATTTCTTCCGAGACGATGCCGTAGGGCATGATGCTTTGCGCGACGCCATGCAGGATGAGCGCCTTGATCGCCTCCATGGACTGTACCTGATAGGTGATCTTGACATCGACGGAGAGCCGCGAGGCCGTCTCATGTACGCGCCGCCAGATGATGTCGCGGTTGGAAACGAGCGCCAGGTCGCCCGCAACCGCATGCCGGAAAGAGACGTCGGCCTCTTCCGACGTGCCATCCGGCGCCGAAATCAGCAGCAGATCCTCTTCCATCAGCGCAATGCGCCGAAGGCCCGGACTGTCCTCGATATCGTAGGCGAGCACGTAGTCGAGTTCGCCGCGTTCCAGCGCGTCGGTCAGCACGAAGCTCAACTCTTCGACGACATGCAGCGCAATACCCGGAAGCTGCTCGTTGGCAGCCACGAGAAGATCGGTCCCGATCAGTTTGAGGATGCTTGGGGTCGCACCGAGCCGCACGCGGACACGTTCGCCGCCGAGCGAGATGAGATCGCGTCGCGTCTCCTCGATGCGCTGAAGAATTTCCAGCGCCCGCTCATAGAGCAGCATGCCGGCAGGCGTGGCGCTGACGCCACGTGAATGACGGTCAAGCAACTGGATCTGCAGCGAATCCTCGAGATTGCGGATCTGGATGCCAAGGGCGGTCTGGGCAAGGTTCAACTGCTCGGCGGCGCGCGTGATGTTGCCGACTTCGACCACCTTGACGAAATATGCGAGCTGGCGAAGTTTCATGTCAGTAGAACTGGTCGAAATGGACCTGACCCTGCGGCACGCCAAGGTCGATCAGCATTTTCTGGATGGCCTGCCCCATCATCGGCGGACCGGCGAAATAAATCTCACATTCCGGCAGCCGCTCCGCAAAGAGCTTGGCCGCAATCTCGTGAACAAAACCGCGATAGCCGTCCCAGCCGTCATCTTCGGCAGGCATGCCGGAAACGACAGGGTGATAGTGCAGCGTGCTGCCGAAGCCCGGAAGCTCTTCCAGCATCTCGCGGCCGCAAATATCGCGCGCTTCCCTGCCCCCATAGATGAAGTCTATCCGCCGCCCGGCCAAGATTGGCGAAACAGAGGCAGCGCGTGTGACCGAGATCATCGGCGACAAGCCGGAACCGCCGGCTAGGCAGATGATGTCGCGCGGCGAATCCTCGCGCAGATAGGCCATTCCATACGGGCCGTCGATGCCGATACGATCGCCGGTCTTGAGCTTGTCGAAAAGTGTCGAGGTGGCTGAGCCGTTGGGCACACGCCGTACCTGAAAGTGCCATTCCTGCGACTGGTCTCCGCGGTTGGCCATGGAATAGGCGCGACTGCCTTCGACACGGGGAAGGGTCAGCAATGCATACTGACCGGACAGGAATGCCACCGGGGTATCGAGGCGGAAGCGGAATTCTCGGATGTCGTGGGTAATGTCGGTAACGCCTGTCAGCTCTGCTTCCTGGCGCACCGGCGTATGATCGCTGACGTATTGCGGCATCAACCGCAGCTTGACGAGACAGTCCGTCAGCGGGCGAGCCTGGCAGCCAAGCCGGCGGCCACGCTGGCGATCACGGTCGCTCAGGCCCGGCGCATCGGGACGCAGCTCCTCGATCTCGCCTTCGAGAAGATCGAAACGGCAGTTGCCGCAAGAGCCGACGTTGCACTCGTAGGGAAAACCGAGACCGGCGCGAATGGCCGATCGCATGATCGTGTCTCCGTCGGCACAGGACCATTTCGTATCGGTCCCGCTCAATGTCATCACGGTCATGCGTTCCTCCCTTTCATCTTTGTCTGTAACCCGCTCCATGGCCGAGACGGGACGATATCGTTGCCACCGTCTCCAGCAGTGGCGGCGCGAAATTCTCTATGGCTTCGAGCGAGAGCCGCAGCGACGGCCCGGCAACGCCGACGGCGCCAACGACGGCCCCGGTGGAATCGCGGACCGGGGCGGCAATCGCCCGAATGCCCGGCTCGCTTTCTTCATCCTCTATCGCAAAGCCGCGCTGGCGAACTTCCGCGAAGATCTCGCGCAACCGCGCGGGATCGGTAATCGTATGCGAGGTGCGGCGCGCGAGCGGTCCGGCTAACAGGCGCTCGATCATCTCCTCGGGTGCGAAAGCGAAAATCGCGCGACCGACCGCCGAGCAATGGGCTGGCCTGCGGGCACCGAGGTCCGACTTGATGCCGACGGCCTGCGGGCTTTCGAGGTCATAGACATGCATCACTTCGGTATCCGTCGGGATACCGAGGATGATCGTCTCGCCCGTATGCTTGCGAAGGTCGAACAGGTATGGACGCGCCTCGTTCGACAGGTTCATGCGGCGACGCACCAGCGTACCGAGCCCGAACAGGCCGACACCGAGGCGATAACGCTCGGTCTCGGGGTTCTGCTCGAGCAGCCCTTCGGCAACCAGAGTGACGGCAAGCCGGTGTACCGTGCTCTTCGCCACCTTAAGCTTCTGGGCCAGCGCGCTGACGCCGATTTCCACCTCGTCTTCCGAAAATGCTTTCAGAAGACGAATGGCCGTCGTAACCGAAGACAAGCGGTTGCGCTTGGCAGGGGTCTTTTTCGTGCGTGCCGTTTCCTTCACAGATGCATTCATGGCGTGCGTTTTCCGTCGTTTTGCAAGGAGTAAAGGATCGTCCATAACACAGCTCCTGCAAATACTCACGCCACGCCCTGAAGCATTCTCAGACCCTGAGCGCGCTCAGCATCTCAGCGACATATTCATCCCCATTGGAGACGACAAGCATCGCTGCAAAGGGCCGCATCGCCGTCAGCGTCCGAGCGAGATCGAGCGCGGCAATATCAGCCGAACTCACGACCAGGCCCGTCGTCATCTTGCTGCGGACGAAGCACGCATTGCCGATGACTTCCGCCGCGTCCGCCGAACTGCCGGCCGTCGTCAGCATGACGATGACATCGGCATCGGCGATTTCGTCCACCAGCGCAGTGCGCTTGCCGGAGAGATCCTCTAGCACCGCATCGACGGGCAGCATCTTCAAGCTATCGGATGCCGGCTTGGCTTCGATATAACGCAGGAAATGCGCGTGACCTCCGGCATAGCCGGCTGCCAGCCGTTCCAGCGTGCCCTCGGCGCTCTTGTCGAGGGCAATGATGCGCGACTTTCGCGGGCGCGAATTCGGATAGTTGATCCGGAATCGCGCCTCTTCCGCAGTTGTTGCGCGAGCACTTTCGCTCAATCCCAGTAACATGACGGGCGCTCCTTATCAGACGCTGGTCTGTGCCTTGCCGGCAATGACGGTCAGCGCTTCATCGGCGATATCGGTGTAAGCCTTGTCCGCCGGCAGCACGATGGCAGCCGAGCGCACGCGATGATGCACAGGATCGACGCCGGGCGGCGTGATGCCCTTGTCCTTCAGCGCGCGGGCAGCCCGCATCAGCCGGTGGCGTGCCATGATGATACCGTTGTCGGTCGAAACCAGGTTTTCCTTGCTGCGATCGACAATCGGACCCATGCTTTCCTGCAGCGACGCATCCTGCATGGCGATGCCTTCGACGCCGGAATAGGTGGTGCCCTTACGCTGGGCTTCACGGTCCATCAGATAGTCGTTGTCCTTGTTGGCCGCCGGCCGATAGGTACCAGGAACGTAGGCGACGTGAATGCCCTTGCCATCCTTCATCGCCTGACGCTCTTCGGTCGTCAGCGCGCGAACCGGATGATAGTCGAAGCTCCAGGCCCAGCAGTTTTCGTCGTCGATCGGGATCCAGAAATGGCCGTGAACCGGGTGATCGCCACGCGGCGGAACCATCGTGAAGGACGGCATGACCCAAGGCGTGATGCGCCAGTAATAATGGCCCTCTTCGGCATTACGGCGTGCGCCGATGTAGAGGCCGCCAGCCATGTCGGTGACTTCGAAGAAGGGCCTGGCATCCGACATATTGTACTTGTTGCCGCGAGCGCCCTTGAACAGCGGGTCGGAATTCAGGCTGCCGCTGTGGAGCCAGGAAACGTGGCTCGAATCGATGCCGCCTTCCATGGCCTGAAGCCAGTTGCATTCCTGCCAGCGCTTGGAGGTGAAGGTCTGCTCCGCCGGCACCAGAGCGAATTCCCATTCCGGATGCGGAGGCTGCTTGTCTGCCGGCCCCATATAGGTCCACAGGATGTCGCCGATCTTGATCAGCGGGTAGGACTTCAACTTGATCTTGCCGCAATAACCGCTTTCGGCCGGCTCGGAGGGGACTTCGATGCACTGGCCGGTATGGTCGTACTTCCAGCCGTGGTAAGGGCAGCGCAGGCCACCCTGCTCATTGCGGCCGAACCAGAGCGAGACGCCGCGATGCGCGCAGAACTCGTCGATCAGGCCGTAACGCCCTTCGCTATCCCGGAAAGCCAGCAGACGCTCGCCGAGCAGCTTGATACGAACCGGTGCGCAGTCATTGTCCGGCAGCTCTTCGGCCAGCAGAGCCGGGATCCAATAACAGCGGAACATCTCACCCATCGGCGTACCGATGTCGGTCTGAGTCAGCAGGTCGTTCTGTTCTTTCCTGAGCATGACAACTCCTCCTCGAGTTCGTCCGTGACCGGCCGCAATGCCGTGTCACCCTAGTTTCCTCCGGCCGATCGGATTTGCGGTTGACCTTCACGCCGGATCGAGTATTTATATCACGTGTTCCTTTATGCAGAACGTCGTTTCGTTTTAACAAGCTACATGCTGACAGCAGGCTAGTCAAGCGCCGGCAAGGCAACGCCGGCCAACCGTGGGAGGAAATTCAATGACGGAAGTGGGTTCTCGGATCAGGCTGTGCTCGACCGATGATGTGGATTGGGATAGCGCGATCCGCGTGGAGGAAGGCGATCTCACGCTCGCCGTATTCAACGTGAACGGCACGTTCTACGTGACCGACGACCTCTGTACGCACGGTCCCGGCTCCCTGTCGGAAGGCTATCTCGACGGCCATAATGTCGAATGCGACTTTCACAACGGCCAGTTCGATGTTCGCACCGGCGAAGTCGTCGCTCCGCCCTGCATGATCCCCGTAAAGACCTATCGGGTGATCGTTGAAAACAACGACGTGCTGATCGAAGTCTGACGCGGGCCGCTTGCGGAAGATAAAAAGTCGTATAATGTGGGATTAATTTACAGCGGGAGGAGCCGAATATGCAATCTCACAAACACGCGGAAGAGCCGCAGACCGAACTGTCAGAAAACACCCTGCGCCATGACGTATCCATGGCCACGCGTCTTCTGAACAGCCTGAAGATCCTTGAATATAGCGGCCATGTCAGCGCGCGCCTGCCGGGCGGAACGACGTTTCTGATCCAGCCGCAGGACAAGAGCCGCGCCGATGTGGCGCCTGACGATCTGCTCGTCTGCGATCTCAACGGCAAGGTCGTTGCCGGGACACCGGGCGTAAAGCCGCCGTCAGAAACATTCCTTCATTGTGAGATTTACCGGTCGAGGCAGGACGTGCATTCGATCGCCCATTTCCATCACGATGTGACGAATGTTTTCACGCTGGTGGAGGATGTACCGCTTCCGCCGGTCAAGAATCATGCGATCCGCTGGCGTAACGGTATTCCGGTTCACTCGGACCCGGCCCATGTCGATACTCCGGAGCGTGGTCGCGGCATCGTGGCTACCCTTGGCGACTGCCATGCGATGCAGATCCGTGCGCACGGCCAGATCGTCACCGCCGAAACCGTCCGCGGTGTCTTCATTGACGCCGTCCATCTGGTTGAGAATGCAGAAGCCGCCTATCGTGCCGCCTCGCTCGGCAAGATCAAGCCGCTGACGGAGGAGGAAATGGAGTCTTTCGCTCATAGCTTCCGTCGCGGTCATCACATCCGCAAGCTCTGGAAATATTACGCAGGCGGCGCCATCCGCGATGGCCTGTTCCCCGAATACTGGAATACGGCGGCCTGAGGCACGCGGGCCGGAGCGCTAGACTATGCTCCGGCCCATACAACTGATTGCTTGCCGCCCAATCATCACTCTATAGTGAAGACTTCCTGATATTGCCGAGGCGGGATTCGATTTGCTGACAGACTGGTCTTTCGAGGGCTCAAAGTACCCTTATGCTCACCCGAGGGTGGAGACGCCAGCTTGAACAGCCTTGAGAAAATGATTGGCCTGCTCGATCTCTTCGATGCAGGCGAGGATGCTGTAGCGCTTACCTTCGAGGAGCTCTGTGACCAGCTCGGCTACACCCGCTCGACCCTCTACCGTTATCTGAAGATCCTGACGGATGCTGGTCTACTGACGTCGTTTCCCGGCGTCGGATACATGCTCGGGCCCCGCATCGTCGAACTGGATTACAAGATCCGCACCGGCGACGTTCTTATCCGTGCAGCGCGCCCTGTTATGGAAGAGCTCGCCGCCCGCTTCAAGGCAGTCGCCCTGCTCTGCCGCCGCTACAAGTTCGAGGTTCTGTGTGTTCATCAGGAAGCGGGAACGGACGCGGTTCACAGCAACTACGACCGAGGCCGTAGCCGCTCGCTGCTGCATGGCGCAGCCTCGATTGCAATTCTCGCGCATCTTCCCGATCATCAGCTCCGGAAATTTTACGGGCTTGCCCAGGACGAATTCCGCACGGCAGGCTTCGGCAGCTCGCTGCCGGAGGTAAAGGCTAAATTCCGTCAATATCGCGAGCGCGGCTGGCTCAGCACCAGCGGCGATGTGACGCCCGGGGTTACTGGTGTCGCGGCGCCGGTCTTCGATGGCCGGTCCGAAATTGTCGGCAGCCTAAGCCTGACGCTGCGCGACAGCCAGCTGCAGGCAAAGACCCTCGACGAGATTGCCGAACAAGTGGTCTTCTGCGCCGGCGTCCTTTCCAAGACGCTGGCGCGGAGCTGATGGTTTTCAGTTCCCCGTGACCATGGCCACAAGATCTCCGGCGTCTTCCGGAGCTTGCTTGCCGCGCCAGACGACATGCATGTCCGGGCGGACCAGCACAAGATCGTAGCCGTATATGTCGCGGGCACGCTGCGAGGTGATATCCAGCGTCTGGTAGGGCACGCCCCTTGCGTTGAAGGCCGCTTCGATATCGGACGTATCGAGAGACGTGCCGCCAAGCCGCAGCATGGTATAGCCGGAGCCGATATGATCCTGCACGGGATCGTTTTCACCGAGCCAGAGATGCGGCAGACGGGCGCCCGGCCATGTGGTCGGGTGATATTCGCGGAACAGGTGCTCGGGGCCGCCGGGTTCATCTGATATGACGGGTGAGCCGACATAACGGTAACCGAGTTCGGCACCGATCATCTCATTGGTCTTGCGCTGCTCGACATCTGCCACGCGTGCGAGATTGTCGCGCGTCGCCCGGCCTGCCGGCGTCTCATCACGGATGTCGGGCAGGTACTGAGAGCGCCATTTGCGCCGACCAAGCGACGCGTAGCGGGATGCTCCGACATTGCGGTCGCCGACCTGCCGGCGCTCGATCTCATAAGAGCGCAAGAGGTTCGGGCCGCCCCAGCCCTGAAGCGTCGCGGCCAATTTCCAGCCGATATCGATCGCATCACCGACGCCGGTATTCATGCCGAGGCCACCCGTCGGGATAACGAGATGGGCGGCATCGCCGGCAAGGAAGACGCGGCCGGCGCCATAGTGATCGGCAAGCAGCAGATTCTGCTTCCATTGTCCGACATAGAGCATCTGGTAATCGACAGGTGTGCCGACCGCCTTTTCGAACTGGGCGGCCATGTCTTCGTCTTTCTCGACGACGGCATGCAGTGTCCAATGCTTGGTCGAATCCTGCATGATGAGAAATGTCGCCTGACCATCGGCAACGTGATAATGACGGCCTCGGCCGGGGCCGTCGCCGAGCGGAATCCGGCTGTAGAGCTCTTCCGAATAGTAGAGCGCCTGACGCAGATGCAGGAGATTTCCTTCACCGCGCAGCTTGATGCCGAGCTGCTTGCGCACCGGGCTCGCCCCGCCATCGCAACCGACGACATATTTCGCACGATAGATGACGTCGCCGTTTTTCGTCGTGGTGCGTGCCGTGACGCCGCTCTCGTCCTGCTCCAGCGAGACGAATTCCGAACCATAGCGAACAGTGACACTCGGCAGCTGTTCCGCCACCGCCTTCAGCAGCGGCTCCAGCGTATACTGGGAAATCAGCTGATAGGCCTCAAGCGGATGGCTTGCATCTTCGGAGCGGCGAATCTCGTCCAGCGCCTCGCTGACCGATGGGTAGGGCAGACGCAGTAGCGGCGGCTCGTTCATCGCCAGGACGACATAGACATCCATCGGCACCGATGCATCAAGACCGGCTTTGCGGATCTTTCCCGACAGGCCCATGCGGCGGAAGATTTCCATGGTGCGCGCATTGCAGCGCTCCATCTTCGGAAGGAATTCCGGTGCTTCCTTCTTTTCGATCAGCGTGCAGCGCACGCCCTTTTGCCCGAGGTCGATAGCGAGCGTCAGCCCGACCGGGCCTGCGCCGACAATGAGGACATCCGTCTGTTCCATACTCTCCATCCCTTTGCCTCCCTCCAACCGGCGGCATCGGCCTCATTTACCGCGAGTTCGAAAGATGCGTCAATTCAAAACTTAACAAATCCCACATTGCAGGAAAAATTAGAAAATGGCTGGACAGGCGATTGCTGTTCTGCGCATGCTGACTGTAAATGATGGCGTGGCAGATATTTGCCGGGCGACTCTGGGAGGAGTTCAGTGACGAAAAAGGTCGAGCTGACGCTTGCTTGCGGTGATTATGAGATCGTGCGGGCGCTGAAGGAAGGGACGGTCAAGCCTGATGGGATCGAACTGACGATCCTGACCGAGATGGATTCGACGACCCGTCATTGGCGCTTTCTGCGCAACGGCGAGTTCGACGTCGCCGAGGTTTCGCTCTCCTCCTACATGGCGGCGAAGACGCGCGGCCTGCCCTTCGACGCGATCCCCGTCTTCCTGCACCGACGCTTCCGTCACGGCTTCATCTTTACCCATACGGCAAGCGGCATCCGTGAACCGAAGGATCTGATCGGTCGCAAGGTTGGCGTCAAAAGCTATCTCGTGACGGCATCGCTCTGGCTGCGCGGCCTTTTGGAAGGCGAATACGGCGTGCCGCACCAGTCGATCGAATGGTATTCGGAGCTGGACGAAGATGTGGACTACACGCTTCCATCAGGCCTGAAGCTGCATAAGATCCCCGAAGACAAATCGATCGAGCAGATGCTGGTTGATGGCGAGATCGACGCGCTGCTTCATCCCGATCTCATCGCACCGATCAAGAAGCGCGATCCGCGCGTCGGCCGTCTGTTTCCTGACTACAAGACAGAAGAGATCGCCTATTACGAGCGCACCGGCATCTTCCCGATCATGCATGTCATGGGTATCCGCCCGGAAATCGTCGCGCGGCACCCTTGGGTGCCGATCAATCTCTACATTGCCTTCGAGGAGGCCAAGCAGGTCGCCATGAAGCGCATGGAAAACCCGCGCATCGTACCACTCGCCTGGTATCGCGAGGCGTGGGAAGAGCAGCAGGCGATCCTCGGCGACGACCCCTGGGCCTACGGCATCGAGGGACAGAACGCCAAGACGCTTGAAACCGTCATCGGCTACGCACACCAGCAGGGGCTGATCGACCGAAAAGTCGCGGTTTCCGATCTTTTCCTCGATGTGTCGCAGGGCCGCAAGCGCGGCGACAAACACCGTGTGTAGCGCCTGCGAGGGCGGTGACGCCGCATTCGAACCGGCCTGGAGCGGCACCGGATTCCGGTGCGACAATTCCTCGGAGAACAAGACGATGCATGAAGAGCTAAAACAGCGGATGATCGAGGCCGGCCGCATTCTGGAACAGGCAGGCCAAGGCGACTGGACGCGAGGTCACATCTCTATCCGTGTGCCGGACCAGCCGGACCGTTTCTACATGAAGCCTTCGAAATTCGGCCTTGAGGAAATCACCTACGACAACATCATCACCGTCGATCTCGATGGCGAAAAGGTTGATGGCGAATTCGGCCGCCATAACGAGGTTTACATCCATTCCGAAGTGTTGCGCGCTCGGCCCGACGTCAATGCGGTCGTCCATACGCATGCACCCTATGCCGTCAGCTTTTCCTCGCTCGGCAAGCCGCTGCAGCCGATCGGCCATCCGGGTTCGATCTTCGCCGAGGGACTGCCGGTATTTTCCGAAACGACGGAACTGATCACCACGCCCGAGCGCGGCAAGGCGGTTGCCGCCTGCCTCGGCGAGCACGGCGCCATGCTCTTGCAGAACCACGGCCTGGTAACGGCCGGCCCCAGCATCGAACAGGCGATCTACCTCGCGCTATCGCTCGAGAATGCCTGCATGATGCAGCTCTGGGTGGAAGCAGCGGGCGGCGCAAAGGCGCTCGGCAAGCCCGAGGATATCAAGGCCAAGCGCAAGCACATGTTCCGCGAGGAAATGTTCAAGGCGACATTCGCCTATCTCGTCCGTCGCCTGAAGCGCGGCTGAGACGGCAATACCCGATACGTTGAGGAGGAGTCCGATGTATTATATCGATGCGTTCAATCACTTTTTTCCGAAGGCACTCTGGGATCGTATCCAGAAGCTGGACGGCGCCGGCAAGGATATCGGCAAACGTATGCAAGGCGTCCCCTGCATCTACGATCTGGAAACCCGTTTCCGGGTGATGGATGAGTTTCCTGACTACCGGCAGATCATTTCGCTTGGCATGCCGCCTCTTGAAGCCATGGGTGGCCCGGAACTCGCGACTGAATTCGCTCGTATCGCCAATGACGGACAGGCCGAACTCGTCGAGAAATATCCGGAACGCTTCGCCGGTTTCGTCGCGGCCCTGCCGATGAATGCCCCCGACGCCGCGGTGCGTGAAGCCGAGCGTGCCTTTACCGAACTCGGCGCCAACGGCCTGCAGATCCATACCAACGTCAACGGCGCGCCGCTTGACGAAGAGCGCTTCTTCCCGATCTTCGAAGCAGCCGCCAAGCACAAAAAGCCGGTGCTGTTGCATCCCTCACGCAATTCTTCGATGACGGACTACGCAACCGAGGACAAATCCAAATACGAAATCTGGTGGACCTTCGGTTGGCCTTATGAAACCAGCGCCGCCATGGCCCGCCTCGTCTTCTCGGGCTTCATGGATCGCCTGCCGGATCTGAAGGTGCTAGCCCATCACATGGGCGCCATGGTGCCCTATTTCGAAGGCCGCGTCGGCCCGGGTTGGGACCAACTCGGCAAGCGTACCACCGACGAGGATCTGTCGCTGGTGCTGAAGCGCCTCAAGAAGCGCCCGCTCGACTATTTCAAGGATTTCTATGCCGATACGGCCGTCTTCGGTTCGCGCGCCGCAACGCTCTGCGGTCTCGAATTCTACGGTAGCGATCGCATCCTCTTCGCTTCGGATTCACCCTTCGACCCCGAAAAGGGCCCGGGCTATATCCGTGACACGCTGAAAATCCTGAACTCGCTCGATCTTCCCAAGGAGGATATGGAGAAGATCTGCTTCCGCAATGCCGAGGCCCTGTTCGGACTCAAGGCCTGAACGCTGTGAAGCGTTGATCTGATGCGCGGCTGATATGCGTCCTGAAATAGCCGCGCATCATTTCCTGGTTTTATGTCTCAGGACGATTCAATCCAATTGCCGAGCGGCCTCGCTCAATGCGCTCAGTTGGGAAAGCAGCAGCACCATTTCATCGGTATCCGTCTGCGAGATGCGGCCGATCTGGCCGCTTCGCTCCCAAAGTTTCTGAACCTGATCTGCAAGGTTCATTGCATTCTGCATGATTGCGAGAAGTTCCGACCGATTTTCCCAGGTCGTCGTCAGCGCATATGGCGGCCTGCTGCTCTGCGCCACGCGTTTTTCGGCTGTTTTGCGCATAAACATCTTTCTATCGCCAGACCTCAACCGAGTTTGAAACGACTGGATTGCGCCGCGATCTCACCGGGCCGGCAAACCGCCCGCCGAAAATCTCGGACAGACGGCCGACCTCACCGCTTCGATGCAGCATCGCAACGCAATCCATGTCAGGGAACGCAGGAACAAGGGTTGAATTAGAGCGATCGCTCACCGCCCGGGCGGGGCCGGCTTTGCGATCGGCGCTCTGTTGCCGTACTGCCAGCGGCTCCAGAATCGCCTGACTATAAAATGGGAAATTTTCCCATATGTCAATTATCGGCCACCCACCACGCGATCATCGCGGCCGTCCCGGCGGCGGTCCTGGCATCCTTCCAGGCATTCTTCCTGGCCCTCTCTCCATCCCATGCGGGCCGCCGAAAGGTGGCCCTCCATTGGGCGCAAAGCCTTCGGGCCTGCGGAAGCCGGATGGCGGCCCACCTGGCCTCATATGGCCGCCCCTCGGATGGGAGTCGTGTGGCGGCCGGCCGCCATTGTGGATCGCGGTCATGCGGTCCGAACGGACTGAAACCGTCGCGAAGGTTCGCCCATCCAGACCGAACCGCATCCTCGCTCCAGGCCCGAATATTCCGATGCCAAGCTTCAGCGAGCCATTACTGTTGGTTCCGTAGGTCTCGACCTCGGCGGTGCCCTGTTCCAGCCCAGGGACCAGAGATTCGGAGGAAACTTTCGAAATGACCTGCTGATTGCGAACCGTCTTGAATGTGACGAGAGTCTGCCGTCCCGCGAAATAGCGGTACTGTGCGCCGAGCGAAAGGCCGCCTATGAGGATATTCTTCCCCGTTCGGCCCGGCACACCCCTGATATGCATCTGGTTCGTGCCGACACGCCGTTCGATAAGGCGCGCGATGATGGTGCCGTCAGCCGCCCTGATACCGAAGACAGCAATCCGGTCGCCGACCTTGAGCCGGCTCGTATCGATTTCGGTCGTATCCACGGTCTGCTGCAGGATTGAAAGCTTCGACTTGCCGATCAGTTCGATTGGCCCGAGTACTTCGCTGGTAATATCGATCCTCTGCGCCACACCGTTCTCGGTCAGAACTCGGGCGATGTGCCCTACCTTCATTTCCTTCGCTGACACGCGCTTGCCATCGATACGGACCGGAGTGTCATCGTTAAAAGGAATGTGGACATCGTTGACGATGATAGAGCCGAAGCCTTGAATGGTGCCGACAATGCCGGTTCCGCCGATACCGTGGTCGTCCTGCTCTCCACCGCTGACAGAAATACCCGAACCGCCGATACCCTGATCGCCGTCTGGCGCGCTCCATTGCCCCGCCGCGACCGCACCGCTGCCGAACAGATGCACCGCGACACCCAGAAGCAACTGCCGTCTCGTAAGTGCCAGGGACGTCATGCTTTTGTCTCCGGCGTCTCGGCACGCGGCTTCGGGTTCGTTTCCACCGTTTCGGTCAAAACGTATCCTCCGGCAATCCAGCGGCTATCGCCGCCCGGATCGTTCTGCACCATTTGATGGGCGATCTTGTTCAGTCTCAGGAGCATCGCCATCGTTTCCTCACGGGCGATCAGGTCGAGGCGACTGGCGAGATCGGGCGATATTCGATCGTAATGGACCGCGCGCTCGAGATGAGGCGCGACATCGTTGATGACGTTGGACACAGCCGCAAGCGCATGATCATGAAGGTTACGGGTAAAATAATGCCGGCGGGCGTCATCGTCGGCATTGGGAACGATCGAGGCGAGATCGAGCCGGACCATGTCCTGCGCATCCACGGAAACGACCCCGCGATCGAGCCATTCGTCGAGCACGGCGCGCGGATGCACATCCTTGGTGATCTCCGCGACCAGCCTTTCGAAAGAGGGAGCCTCACCCTGTAGTGTCCGCGGCAACGTCATCGGGCTTCCGTCTTCGTTGCAATAGAGCGGGTCGGCGATCCAGCGTGCGATGATCCGGCCGGTCTGCGACACCGCTGCGGGCAACGAGCCGGCGCTGAGCGGCTCGTCGCGCAGGCGGCTGACATCCTTGCGATGGACGCCGGTCAGCAAGGATATGCGGCTGTCCGTCTGAGCCTTGTCGGCGAGCGCAAAATCACGCTCGGCGACATCGATATAGAGCCGCTTCAGCAGGGCTGCGAAAGACGGGAAACTCAGTCCGGATGCCAGGGCGAGCTTGACGAGCGGCCGCAGCACCCGGATCAGCGCCAGCTGCAGTGTTTCCCCGGAAAATGGACGTTTCGCGCGTTGCATCGGCATCTGGATTATTGGCGTTTGCCAGGGGTGGACGAGGTTTTGACCGCATCGCCCTTTCGTATTGCCTAGGCGAAAGCCTGAGGCCCCGCAACGCGGCGCCGGCGCGCAGTGCGCTTGCCCCTGCGCTTGCGCCGCCTGTCAGCCTGCAACGCGCGGCTGCGGCACAATTTTCGACGGAATGAGGCCGAGAGGCCTTTTGATCCATCCGAACAACATCTTAGCCTCTCCTACCAATGTGGCGCCATAACCTCTCAGGCTCGGCCACCGATCACGTTCTCCGCCCGGCTCGCGCCGTTGCAGGCGGTAAGGCCGGTCAGCGAACTTGTGGAAAACCTTGAGATGCGATCCCGCGTGGTGCTCTAGCGTACCGAATTGCCGTTCGAATGACCGTCATCTCGGATAGCGTTGCCCACGGCGGGTGAGTCTGTCGCCGATCACGGTTGCTTTTTGGTCGGCAGAGGGATTATTCCCGGTTGGGGGACATGGTAGCACATCGCATCGGCACTCATTTTGGCCAGTGTCATCAGCAGCTTGGATAAGGGATCGAATGTGAATGGCGGCGACTGACAGCGGCGAAGAAATCCAACGCAGGCGTGGCCGGCCGAAAGCTTCCAGCGACGACGAAAAGCGTTCCCATATCGTGGCAAATGCCGGCAGGATTTTTGTCAAACACGGCTATGCCGCCAGCACTACCGCAATCGTTGCCGCCGAAGCGGGGGTTTCCAAGCAGACGCTCTATCGCATATTCGAAAGCAAGGAAGACCTCTTTGCCGCCGTCGTTCGCGACCACAGACGCATGATGCTCGATCTGCCACGTGCGCCCGAGCACGTCCCGGTCTCCCGCTCCCTCGAACAGATCTTCATGATCGATTTGGAGGAAGACAAGGACATGGAGCGGGCAGGCCTGCTTCAACTGATCTTTCGCGAGGCCCCGCAATTTCCCGAACTGATCGAGATCCTCAACAAGGAGGGCCTGCTTGGCGCCCGCCAGCTTCTCGCCGACTGGCTCGCGGAGCGACGGGCCGAGGGCCGGCTCAAGCTGGACGATGCCGCAAGCGGTGCACGAATGCTGATGGACATGGTCTTCGGCGGCATGGGACCGCCGGAAGGCCGCGTCAATGCATGGCCCGACCGAACGATGCGCCTCGAACACTTGCGACGCTGCATCGCGATCTTTTGCAAGGGCGTCGAGGCTGATTGACCGAAGTTCAAGAGAACAGCTCGCCGGGCATGACAAAGCGAGCCTTTCTCACAGCAGATTGCCGCACCTCTCGTCAGAGATAATTTACGAGACTGAGGCTCTGCAGCTTGTTGACCAGCGTATAGGCTGTCTCCAGTTGCGTCTCCAGGGACTGGACCCGGGTGGACGCCTCATAGGTATCGACGCCTTCGAGATCGACAAGCTTGTTCTGCAGGATCGTTGTCTGGGCATCGAGAGCATCGTTGGCCTTTTCCACACGCTCCTGTGAAAGGCCGAGCTGGCTTTGCTGACTGACCAGATTGGATGAAGCCCCTGACGCATAGTTGATCGCCGCCGAAGTCACCGCGCGCTGCGCGTCCGAATTCAGGTTCTGCGCCGAGAGAGTGCCGACGAGAACGGACGCGAGCGCCAGATAGCGCATGCCCTGAGAGTTTGCATTCGTCGACGACTGTACGACCTCCGACATGTTGATCCGGCTGCTCATGTTTGTGCTCGAAGCACTGGACCAGCCGCTTGTCGGATCGGTCCATGCCGCTTCGGAAAACATCGGCTCCACGGTGCTGGCGATGAAGCTTGAAACCTCATCGCCGGTGAGATCGCCGATCGGCTTGCCGAGCCCGTCGGCGTAGGTCTGCAAGGCGTCGTCGATCTGGCTCGATACGGCTGCTGATTGATCCGTCAGCGGCTTGGAAGACAGGTTGATGCCTGCGAACAGGTATTCGCCGTTGACCACCGTGTTGCTGGCCGACACCATCTGCGACAGTGCATCGCCTGCCGATTGCTGTGCTACGGCGAGCGCCGATTCATCCTGGTTACCAAGCAGAGCCGTGAGGTTGGAGACGAGCGAATCCGCCGCGGTCTGCATGGTCGAAAGCGAGGATTGCGACGAATCCAGCCTCAAGGAGACGAGCGCGTTGCTGTTCTTGAACGACGCGGCCTGGTCGATGACCGAGGACATGCTGATCGTCTTGGCGACGCCAGAACCGAGCGACACACCGAGATCGGCATAGGTTCCCGTCGCCGCTTCCGTCGAGGAACTGCTCAAGAGCTTCTGCGACTGACCGATGGTCTGGCGAAGGATGTTCTGTATGGCGCTTGTAGAGGTGAAAGAGGTTTTCATGGGGTCCCCGCAACGTCGAGCAGGGACTGAAGCATCTCTTCGATGGCGTTCAGGAGCTTCGTCCCGGCCTTATAGGATTGTTCGATATCGAGAAGCTTCGTCAGCTCCTCGTCCAGGTTCACGCCGGTTTCATTGGAATAGGCCTCTCCTGAGCGGGAGAATGCCGCAGACGTATTTTCCGACGTGGTCGAAGCATCGCTTCGATATTGCTCCAGCCAGCCGATGGAGGCGCCGGCATAGCCGACAAGGCTGGCTGTCTGATTGATCCCGGCATCGGCCGAGAAGTCTCGCGTCGTGCTCAGGCCGCTGTAGAGCGCATTCAGATTATCGGCAAAGCCGCTATTGCCGGCGGGATTGAGATTGGTCACGCCGCTGATACTGCCATCACGCAGCTTCATCGGATCGCCGCCGGACCCGGCAATGACTGCCGGATCAACCGTGATCGTTGCGGCGATACCGTCGATCACGCCCGACGGATCAGCGGGTGTGCCGCCGTTAGCACCCGCTGCCGTCGTCCAGGTGAACAGCCCTGGCTGCGTGGAGGCGCCGCCCGTCTCCGAAAAACTCTGCACAAGCCCCTTGGCGATCTCGTCGAGTTGCGACTGAAAGGTCGGCGCCACCTCGTCGCGGATCTGGAGCAGTGCCTGCAGGCTGCCCTTGGCCGTGGTCGTGGAGCCCTCGCCGGACGAGACTGCTACGCCATCGATATAGACGGAGTTGCCTTCCGTGCCTGCGACATAGGTGCCGGTCGCCTTGAAGCTGACGGTTCGCGGCACGGTCTCGAACAGCGTCGTGCCATCCGCGGTCGATATGACCATATCGTTATTGCTGCGGATGCTGGTCGAAACACCGACGATCGAGGAGATCTGCTTGAGGATCTTTTCCCGGTCGTCAAGTGCTGCGGAACTGTCGGCGCCGGTCGCCGTCGCGAGCTTGACCGCGTTGTTGGCAGTCTGGAACTGCGACAGCAGCGTATTGAGCGTGCCCACCTGCGTGGCGATTGTCGCGTCGGCGTCCTCCCGCGCCGACTGGACCGCATCGCTTGCAGTGTTCAGGCTGTTGGTGAGATCCTGCGCCGCCGTGACCGCCGCCTGCCCGGCGGTCGTATCACTTGGGGAGGCGGCGAAGGTCTGAAGTGCCGTCTGGAAGGCTGAGAGGTAGGTGCTCGGCGACGTTTCATAGTCATTGCCGCCGAGGATCGACTTCAGATTTTCCAATCCGGAAAGCAGGGTCTGCTGCGCGCTGTCCTGCGAACTTGACTGCAGATATTGCGTAAACAGCGCATCTTCCTGCGCTCGGCTGACCTTGACGATCTGAGCGCCTGCGAGCGTTGAGGTGACGGATGCCTCGCGCCTGACATAATCGGCGTTGCCGGAATTGGCGATGTTCGTCGAGACGACGCTGCTTTGGTAGCCCGTCGTATTGAAGATGCTCTGGACCGTGTTGAGCGCTGAGGAAATCGACACCAGCCCGTCCCCTATCGCTTCAGGTTTACGAGGATATCCATGATGTCCGAACCGGTCTGGAACACCTTGGAATTGGCCGTGTAGCTGCGTTGCGCCTCGATCATTTCGGTCAGTTCGCCGGCAAGATCGACATTCGAGCTCTCGAGCGCGCCTGACTGGATCGAGCCGAGACCGTTGGCCTGCGGAAAGCCTGTTACGGTGACGCCGGACTGTCCGTTGGCGCTGTAGACATTGCCGGAGTCCAAGGTCAGCTTGTCGGGGCTTGCGACGGTTGCCAGCGGGATCTGATAGAGCGGCTTTGTCGTGCCGTTGGAATAACTTGCCGAAACAACGCCGTCGGCGGCAATCTTCACACCGCTGACCGTACTTGCGGCCTGTCCGTTCGCCGAGCCGGAGGCGGCAAAATCCGAAGCGAGCTGGTCGAAGCCCGAATAGTCCATCTTGATCGTCTGGCCGGTCTTGGGGTCAACGATATCGGTATTGGCCTGAGAGGTCAGATTTCCCTTCGCATCGAAGGATAGCGAGGCGACACTGACTGCATCCGAGGTATAGGGAAAGGATGACGTACCGGTGCTCGCTGCATCGGCATTGCGATAAACCGCGACCTGCCACGTCGATCCCGTGATTGCGCCGCTGGCATCGGTCGTCTCGCCGGTCTTTGTGTAGTAGAAGTCATATTGGACAGTGCCACCCAGGTTGTCGTAGCCGACGAGCGACATCTTCTTGGTATCGGCCGTGACACTGGCGGAGGCGCCGTTCGCACTCGGCAAGGTCGCCGGGTCGGTTACGACTTCGGCATTGGAATCCAGGTTGCCGCTGAAGGAGCCGCTGGTCGAAGCAATGGCGGTCAAGCCGGACTGATTGACATTGACGGGTACCAGCCCGTCGAAACCGTTCACGACGACTGCCGGTGAACCGGAATTGTACGAATAGCCCATCAGGGTAAAGCCGGCGGAATTGACGAGATTGCCATCGTCGTTGACCGTGAAATCGCCGGCCCGGGTCAGGACCGGGGTGCCATCCGCGCCCTGGACGATGAAGAAGCCATCACCTGAAATCGCCAGGTCGTAATCCGACGTGGTGTAGGAAATATCACCCTGTTGCGAAACAGCCTGCCTGACGGTCGTCTGCACGCCGCCGGAATTGTAATTGCCGGATGAGGAAGGAAGCACGAGCGAGGAAAAGCTCGTCGAAACCGCCTTGTAGCCCACCGTGTTCACATTGGCGATGTTGTCGGAGACGGTACTCAGGCGATTGGCCTGTGCATTCATGCCCGAAACTGCCGTTTTCATGCTGCCGAAAATGCTCATCTTTGCGTCCCTGTTTGCTTCTTAAGGTAGTTAATTCACATTTATTGCATTCTGCAGTTGCATACATGCGCACAAATGGCCGCAGGCCAACCTGTGCTGGGTGCCATGCCGACTGACGTGCGCGATCATCCCGTCAAAGGGTTCGTCGGGTCATCCGGCCCGATCGTGACATCGGAAAGATCGATAAAGTCACACGTTCGGATGCCGCGTCCAAACAGGTCGCGGCAGAGATCGTGATCCTTGTCTTTTCGTCCGAAACAGATTTACGTGGGTTGATCGGTCATGATCAGGTTTGCCGAGAGTTCGCGCAATGCGAACCATTCGGTCCGGCTACTAGGGCCATGGCTTCACCAAGATCTGCCCGGCAATCGAGGGCAGTTTGAAATGCAATTTACAGAACCCATTAGTTCTCTAAATCGGATTCGCGCTTCGCTCAATATGAAAAATTGCGATCGTGAAATTTTTTTCGCGTTAACGATCCCAACTCAAAAGCCTCGCCACGCCCCTCTCCGAACCAGGATCGAGACAGTTTTCGAGCTTGCGTTAACCTGAAATTAATTTATAGAACTTATTAGTTCTCAAAATATGGTGAACGAGCGTCGCTGTTAGACGCGCTGAATCCGCCATGATTGGCG
The DNA here is from genome assembly GCA_900471925.1 of Hyphomicrobiales bacterium. GTDB lineage: Bacteria > Pseudomonadota > Alphaproteobacteria > Rhizobiales > Rhizobiaceae > Rhizobium. Next base: position 74,293 of record UCGV01000019.1, on the reverse strand, counting down.
TCCCCGAAACGTGTTGAACTTTGCTCGATAGGTGCGATCGAACCGATCTTATGGTCGTTTTCGAACCGGCTATCTGCGTCCAAAAGGGAAGCTAGAATGGTTTCGACCTATGTCAGCTATCTGACCGTCGCGCGCGATATGAACGCCAGCTTGAGCGCCGTCGCATCCAAGGCCACGGTCGCCAGCGACACCCAATATTACAAGGACAACATCAACAAGATTACCTCGGTCGATGAGTTCATGGGGGACTATCGGCTCTACTCCTACGCGATGAAGGCTTACGGCCTCGAGGACATGACGTATGCCAAGGCTTTCATGAAGAAGGTACTGCAAAGTGATCTGTCCGACTCTTCGAGCTTCGCCAACAAACTCAGCGATAGCCGCTATGCCGACTTTGCGGCGGCATTTAAATTTTCGGGCGAAACGAAAGAAGCGCAGTCGACTGCCCAGGAGACAAACCTTCTGGATGCCTATCAGGCTTCCTTCGATGACGAGCAGGACAATATCAGCGCCGAGACCACTTATTACCAGGGCGCAATGGCTGATGTCACTTCCGTCGATGATCTTCTCGGCAATACACGGCTGAAGAATTATGTGCTGACCTCCTTCGGCCTCAGCACCGACTATACATCGACGAGCTTTCTCCACGACGTATTGACGAGCGACCTCAGCGATCCGAACAGCTTTGTCAATCAGCTCGGCGACCCCACCTACCTCAACCTCGCCAAGTCGTTCAATTTCGATACCGACGGCAATGTTGCGGCCGGCAACGCGCAGTCTACAGATCAGATTTCTGTGGTGACGAACGGCTATGCCGTCTCATCCGCAACTTTTGCCTCCAGCCAGACTGGTTCGGCCTATTCGAGCTATTATTCCGCAGCGATTGCCAATGTCTCCTCCGTCGATGATCTGATGCAGGATTCCAAACTGGTTTCTTACATTCGCACCGCCTACGGCATTTCCGAGGATGACCCGGACAACTACATTTCTGCAGCACTGAAAAACGCCGACGTTGCCAATGCGATCGGCCTAGGCAGCCTGCATGATGCGTTCAATTTCAATGAGGACGGTAGCCTTTCAAGCGGCGTCAGCGCCCAGACAGCCGATCAGACGACGGCCACATCGGCAAGCTTCTCCCAGAACTATCAGACGGCCATCGCCAATTTCAGCACGGACGATGCGATCGACAATTACAAGACGCGCATGGCGTCCGTCACCTCGATCAACGATTTCCTGAAGTCCAACACGACCGACAGCGACAGCACCAATGACGATGAGCCGGAACTCTGGGAAGTGGCGCTTCGCTCTTTCGGCATCGACCCGGCGAGCGTCTCGAAAACCGAGGTGCGCAGCGTTCTCTCCAGCGATCCCGACGATCCCAGGAGCTATGTGAACGGCCTGAAAGACGATCGCTTCGTCGCATTCCGCGAGGCCTTCAATTTCGACAAGGACGGCAAGGTGAGCGTGCCGCTGCAGGCCATGTCGGAATCGGTGATCGATGATTTCGCTGCCGAATACAAACAGAACAAGATGCGTTATCTGACCGGAAAAGCGCAGACTGACGCCGGCAAGGCCGCGGACACGGAAGCCACTTATTTCCGCGATCAGATGGGAAGCATCAAGACGGTTTCCGATCTTCTTTCGAATAGCCGGCTCGTGAACTTCGTCCTTGGGGCCAAGGGCATCGATCCCAAAAGTGTCAGTTCGGCTGACTTGAAGAAGATGTTCTCTTCCGATCTCGACGACAAGAAGAGCTTCGTCAATCAGCAATCCGACAAGCGTTTTGCCGAAATCGTCGCATCGTTCAATTTCGACGCCAAAGGCAACATCTCGACGGATCCGACGGGCTCGGTCCAGCAGCGTGGCGATGTCCTCGAAACGGTCAACGACTATCTGCGTCAGACGCTTGAGAACGATCAGGGCGACAACAATACCGGCGTCCGGCTGGCGCTTTATTTCCAGCGTGAGGCGCCGACGATCTCCAATGCCTACGATATCCTTGGCGATTCCGCGCTGATGCAGTTCTTCACCACGACCTTCAACCTGTCGAGCTACGTTTCCAGCATGGACGTCGACAAGCAGGCGGACATGGTCAAGAAATATATCAACCTCCAGGATCTTCAGAACCCTGACAAGGTGAACTCACTCATCAAGCGCTTCACCGCCATGTACGACGTCAAGAACAACACGCAAGGCACGTCCCCGTCGCTATCGATCCTCAGCAATTCGTTTTCCGGTGGCATCAGCGCCGATACGCTTCTCGCCGTTGCACAGCTGAAGACGGCCTGAAGACCATGGATGCGATGTTTTCTCACGACTACCTTCCTGTCATCGAATGCCAGGAAGAGATGGCCTATAAGCTGGCATGCTCGCTGATCGACATGCTGCCCTTCGTCGGCGAACCCCGTTATCCGGCACAAACACGCGCATGGCCGCGCCGCGGCGTCTTTGACCTGAGCGGCGCCGCAGTCGAGGATATCCCTCCGGAGATCGAAAAGTTCTGCGATCGGATTGCCGCAAATCTGCTCGCGCACTCGGCTTTCGATATCTGGGTCGAAGCAATCGGTGCAATCAAGCCGTATCTCCGGCTGCATTCGTAGCCTGACGAACTCCCTGCCCTGTCGACCCGCCGGGTCTGTCTGGGCACCAACACCATCTCTGCAGTTTGAAATGACAGGGGGCGAACCAATCGCCCCCTTTTTGCTGTGCGGTGATTTGCGAACATCCTCGGGGCAAACTGCTCCCGGAGACGGCTCCAACGCCGCCGCGGGACCTCCGACACGCTCCTCGCCCGATTCGTCGCCCTCCCGAAAAGGATCAATTCCGTGAAATTTTTCACGCGCTCTCGCCCGCCGGTCCGGCTCGTTAATAATTAAAGTACTTTTAGGTACTATAAATACTCCCGTCGTCGAGAGGTCATGCTGCGGCAGCTTCCCGACTTCCTTTTGCCCGTGATGAATCGGTCCCCGCCAACAGGAACGATAGGCATGAAGCCGCTCAGCACGATCCGGCCGTTTCCGGAATGTCGAACCTCAAACATTGTTTAGACGGGCGATTTCACGATGACGAGCATCAATACAAACAACTCCGCGATGGCAGCCCTGCAGACGCTGCGCACAATCAGCAGCAACATGCAGCAGACGCAAAATGCCGTATCGACAGGCTATCGCGTCGATAAGGCCTCCGACAATGCGGCTTATTGGTCGATTGCCACGACCATGCGATCCGATAACAAGGCACTTTCGGCCGTGTCCGACGCGCTGGGTCTCGGCGCCGCCAAGGTCGATACCGCCTACACAGCCATGGACAGCGCCATCGACGTGGTCGATCAGATCAAGTCCAAGCTCGTGGCGGCAACGGAAGAAGGCGTCGATAAGACCAAGGTCCAGGAAGAAGTTTCGCAGCTCCAACAGCAATTGCTCAGCGTTGCGCAGTCTGCCTCCTTCTCCGGCGAGAATTGGGTTGCCGGCGCCGATGGCACCAAGAGCGTCGTGTCCTCTTTCGTGCGTGACGGCTCGGGCAACGTTTCGGTCAAGATGACCGACTATGCTCTGGATACGAGCTCGAGCGGCAACGTTCTGTTCGGCATGAGCACAAACGGCACGATCGACACTTCGTCAGGCATCCTCGGAACGGCAGACGCGAACGGCGACTCGGTCTTCTCGCTCGACATCACCAACTTCACCACGGGCCAGATCCAGTCCGCGCTTTCGACGGTTGAATCCGCACTGTCGGCCATGACCACGGCCGGCGCACAGCTCGGCTCGATCTCCACCCGTATCGACAATCAGGAAACATTCGTCAGTGCCCTCTCCGACTCGATCGACTCTGGCGTCGGTCGCCTGGTGGATGCGAATATGGAAGAGGAATCGAGCAGGCTGACCGCGTTACAGACGCAACAACAGCTGGCCATCCAGTCGCTTTCGATCGCCAACTCCTCCTCGCAGAACATCCTGTCGCTCTTCCGCGGCTGATGCCAAGAGCCTCATGTCCGATATCGAGAAGCCCAGTCGCGATGGCTGGGCTTTACTTTTGCCAAGAGCCCTGCAGCGACTCGATTATTCGTCGGAATGTTACTCTGGCCACGCATATATCGCGGCCGGTTGGGCAACGCCCTTGAGTGCATACACGCCGGCCTTTTCGAAACGGCCGGGCGCCTGCGAAACGAAATCGGCAGACGCCAGCAGGCTATAACCGATCTCGTCGGCCAGCTTTTCCATGCGGGCAACCTCGTTGACGACTCTGCCGATGGCGGTGAAGTCGAGACGGCGGGCAGCGCCGACATTTCCGTAGAAGACCTCGCCGACGTGGAGGACTATATCGACGAGCAATTGCGGTTCTCCCGTTTTCGCCCGCCTTCGATTGACATCGGCGTTCGCCTCCATTGCGGCCCGTGCCGCCAACAGCGCGCGCTGGCATGCTTCCCCCGGATTACCGATATCGGCGGGAAAGATGGCAAGGAGGCTGTCGCCCATGAACTTCAGGATCTCCCCACCTTCCTGCTCTACCGGAGCGCCAATCGCTTCGAAATGCTCGTTGAGCCAGGCGACGATACGCTCCGGTTCATGGTTTTCGTTGAGTGAGGTGAAGTTCTTGAGATCGGCCAGGAGGATTGCTGCATAGATCGCCGTACCGTCGCCGCGGCGTATGTGACCGCTGAGGATACGACCGCTTGTTCCGGCGCCTGTGTAAATGGCGAGAACATCGGCGGCCACGCGTGTCGTCGCAATCCGGCAGCAGGTAAGGGTCAGTGCCGGCATCAACTGCCGCAGCGCGATGATCTGCTGATCGGAAAATCCTTCGGGATTATCGACGGCAAGGGAGAAACTGACGCCTGCAAGCGCGGTATCACCCGGAAACCGCGCGAGCTTCGTGACGTAATCCGTGGCCCCAAGCTCGGCCAGTTCCGTCAACAGCCGGATCGGCGGCGCGTCCGGCCCAGGCGGCAATTTCCAGCGGGCGTAGTCGATATTGTTCGTTAGAAGATAGGCGACAGGCGAGCGTCGGAAGAGCTCCTGGCTCTCTTCGTCATGGCCTTGAACCTCCGTCTGAAAGCCGGAGGAGCGATACCATGCAACCGAAGAGCCTCTCTGTAGCGGGTCAATCGAAGGCATCGCAATCGAGGCACGAAGAATGGGATAGCCGAGATCCGTCAGCCTCTCCGCAACGCCCTGCAATACGGTGTCAATCGTATTGGTTGTCAGGCCTTCGGCAATGACCCAGTCGATCAATTCCTGCAAATGCGGCATAATACGGTTCTCGGCCTCCGGGGTTCCTGGCGGTTTGTCGTTCTACCGCAATTTCCGAAATCGTCCACTAATCGTGCCGTTGCCGTCGCCAAAGCGGTGGCGGAAGGAGTATTCTCAAGATTGCATGGAACAAAATCGACGCTGACGCGTAATGTGTCTCTGGGGACGCCGAGTACCTGTTATCGCCCTAACAAGAAGCACAACCGACATCGAGGAACGAAAGGAACGTGTCATGACCTCACGGATTGCTAACGTTGTGCCGCATGACGATCACGTGGTTACCGCCAAGGAGGCGCTGGAGGGACTTTTTTTAAGGTTGGAAATGGAGGCCGAAGTCCGGCTCATTGCGGCCGCATTGCGCGCCGGCTGGACAGCGGACGAAGCGCTCGAGGCGATCGAACAGCTTCGAGCCGACGACACAAGGCATTGAGCTTCCCTGAAGCAACCGGTCCGGATGCCGTGGTGGCTGAAGCAGCCAGCCCGGACTATCCTTAATTTGCGACGAGATGTCCCGGCGATACTTCACGGTATTGGAGAGGCTTGATCTTGTAGTCGACAGGCCGGATCGGGCTTTTGATCTCGTCGTTTGCGGCCGCTCGCTTTTCGCGGCGGCGATCGGGATCAGGGACTGGAACGGCCGCCATCAACTTGCTGGTATAGTCATGCTGCGGATTGCCGAAGACGGCGGCACGCGGGCCGATTTCGACGATCTCGCCAAGATACATGACGGCAACGCGATGGCTGACGCGTTCGACTACGGCCATGTCATGCGAAATGAACAGGAAAGCGAGATTGAGGCTCTGCTGCAGGTCGAGCATCAGGTTGATGACCTGCGCCTTGATCGAAACGTCGAGTGCCGAAACACTTTCGTCGGCCACGATGACCTTCGGTTCCAATGCAAGCGCTCTTGCAATGCAGATACGCTGGCGCTGTCCACCCGAGAATTCATGCGGGAAACGCGAAGCCATGTCAGGGGTCAAGCCGACCTTGGTCAGAAGGTCGGCGACCCGTTCCCTGGCCTGCTTGGCTGTCCCCATCCGGTGTTCCAGATAGGGTTCTGCAATTGCATCCCCAATCCGGATACGTGGGTTGAGGCTGGCAAAGGGATCCTGGAATATCATCTGTACGGTCTTGCGCATCTCGCGCATCCCGGCCTTGCCCAGCGCCAGCACATCCTTGCCATCGGCGACGACGGACCCGCTCTGCGCCTCGATCAGCCGCATGATCGCGCGCCCGGTCGTCGATTTGCCGCAGCCGGACTCGCCGACCAGCGACAGCGTCTCGCCGGCATGGAGGTCGAAGGAAACATTTTCGACCGCGTGGACTCGGCCGGTCAGCTTGCCGAAAAGGCCGGAATGGATGTCGAAACGCTTGGTGAGGTTCTTGACCTCCAGCACCGGTCGGGAGGTGGCCGCAACCGTGTCGGCGGTCTCGACCGGGACATCCGACTCCCCGGTCGCCGTGTCGACAACGGGAAAGCGCAACGGCCGCTCACGCCCCTGCATCGAGCCGAGCACCGGCACCGCCGATAGAAGAGCACGGGTGTAAGGATGTTTGCCGCGATGAAAAATATCGGCGGTCGCCCCCGTCTCCACCTGCTCGCCGCGGTACATCACCACGGTCCGGTCGGCAATCTCAGCCACGACGCCCATATCATGGGTGATGAAGAGGACGGAGGTTCCCTCCTCTTCCTGCAGCATCTTGATCAGATCGAGGATCTGCCCCTGGATCGTCACATCGAGCGCCGTCGTCGGTTCGTCGGCGATCAGCAGCTTGGGACGCGAGGCGAGAGCCATGGCAATCATTACGCGCTGGCGCATGCCGCCGGAAAAGCGGTGGGGATATTCATCGAAACGCGAAGCAGCCGAGGGAATGCGCACCTTTTCGAGCAGCCGGACCGTCTCTGCGCGCGCTTCGGCTTTCGACATCTGCCGATGGCAAAGCAGGGCCTCGGAAATCTGGTCGCCGATCGTGAAGAGCGGATTGAGGCTCGTCATCGGCTCCTGGAAGATCATCGCGACATCATTGCCACGCACCTTACGCATCTGATCTTCCGGCAGGGCCAGAAGATTGCGCCCGCCAAGCATGATCGTGCCCTCGATGCGGCTCGAATCGGCCTGCAGCAGACGCATGATCGACAGCGAGGTCACACTCTTGCCGGAGCCGCTTTCACCGACGACGGCGACCGTCTCGCCAGGGGCAACCTCGAAGGAGACGTTGCGAACGACCGGCTTCCAGGCGCCATCGACCAGAAACGACGTCGTCAGATTCTGGACGGAGAGAACCGGCTCTGCCGTTGCGATGGATTGTGCCTGGATGCCTGTCATGATCGCTTTCCTCAGTTTATCGGGTATTTCGTATCAGTCAGGCCACTTCAGCACGCCTTCGAAACGGCGCTTGCTGCGGTTTTCGATCGGCGTTGCAATGATCTCGTTGGAGGCGCGTGCCCGATCGAGTTCTTCTGCGAGACGGCTGGCGACGATCTTTTCCTGGCCCGGATGCAGGTTGCACGGGTCAAGATAGAAATAGTGATGCTCGACTTCGTGGTCGCGCACGATGATTGGCGGTGAGCCGCGACCGAGCGCGTCGGCGAGGTCCCAGGCGGTGATATGGGCGTCTTCGGCGTTGATGATCAAACGCAGCCGATCGAGCGGATTATTGGTCGGATCGGGCTCGATCAGGGCGGTGACACCGGGGCGGCCATCAAGTGTCTGTTTCCAGAGGTCGAGATAACCGGTTTCACGCTCACGGATGCCGGCATGGTCGCGCTTTTCCCACGCTTCCAGTGCTGCCATGACGCCGAAGATGCTTTCCTTGCCGACTTTCATGCCGCGGCCGATGCCCATGTTCTGCAGGAAGGCGTTGCGCACCAGTTCCTTCTTGCCGGCGACGATGCCGGAGGTCGGACCTCCCAGGAACTTGTGGCCGGAATAGAGTGCAATGTCCGCGCCCTGTTCCAGGAAGATGCGCAGGTCATATTCCGAGGCCGCATCGACGATGACGGGGACACCCTTGGCATGGGCGATCTCGACGAATTCCTTGAGGTTCAGCAGGCCGTAGTCGACGACGTGATGCGAGACGACATAGACGGCGGCTGCCGTTTTCTCGGTAATCGCGTGCTCCATATGGAAACGGTGCGTGGAGGTCGCCTGACCGACCAGCACCACCTTGCCGCCGGCAAGGCGGATTGCCTGATCGACGGGCGCGCCATAGCTGACCACGTGCCCCATCTGAACCAGAACTTCGTTCTTCTCCGGAGTGACTTCAGGCAGCTTCTCGATGGCGAGCAGATTGTTGCCGGTGATCGCACCCGCAACGGCCAGTGAAATGCCAGCCGAGCAGGATGCAGTAACAAAGCCCGCCTCGCCGCCCGTCAGCCGTGCGATGACGGCGCTCGCCTTGCGCTGCAGATCGTTGATCTCCACGAATTGCGGCAGGATCGACGACATCGCAGCGATGGCCTCGGGTACCACGATCGAAGCGCCGAGGCCCGTCATCGTGCCGGAAACGTTGATGACCGGGCGAAGGCCGATCGAAGTACGGATGTCCTCAGACATTGATATCTCCAATTTCAATATGTTGGGCCATAGCTAGCATGGACGGCCCCTTTAATCCCTGATGGCGACGATGGCTTCGATTTCGACGGTGATGTTACCGGGCAGCGATCCGAAGCCAACGGCGGAGCGGGCGTGCGGTCCGACCTCTTCGCCGAAGACATCGATGAGGAGATCCGAGCAGCCGTTGATGACGGCGGGATGATCCAGGAAGTGCGGCACGGCATTGACCATGCCGAGCAGCTTGACCACCCGCTTGACACGGCCGAGATCGCCGAGCGCCTCATGCATGACGGCCAGCAGGTTGATGCCCGTCACTCGCGCATGGGCATAGGCCGCCTCGACGCCGACCTCGGCGCCGACCTTGCCGACATGCATGAAGCCGTCGGCCTCGCGCGGCCCCTGTCCCGACAGGTAGAGCATGTTGCCCTCCCGAACATGGGTGACGAAGTTGGCGATCGGCGGCGGTGAGGCCGGCAGCGTAATGCCGAGGCGCGCAAGCCGCTCATAGGGAGAGACGGCAAGTTTGCCCGAAGTGTCGGGCTGGCCTGTGGTGGCGGGAGACTGGTTCACGCAAACTCCTGTCATGCGATATGTCTGTGGTCCGGCTTAGCGGCCCGACTTAGCGGTAGGAATAACCGTGGCTGTGGCGCACCAGCTTGCGGGCGCGCGGCACGTAACGGCTCGATGTGTAGGCCTCGTTGCCGATGACGGCATAACGCGGCTCGAAGAGCTGCTTCAGAACCGAGACGTCGCCATTGGAATCGGTCGCCTCCAGATCGGAATCGATAAGGTCGAAGATGGTGAACTCGGCCCTGGCACCAACCGACAGACGATTGTCCATCGAGAGCTTGATGACCGAAGCCGGGGCATGGGTGACGGCGTTGATCACCTTGTCGAACGGCATGCCGACCGAGAGCAGCTTCGACATGGTGGTGGCCAGATCCCAGACCGGGAAGTTCATCGAATGGCCATGCAGGTCGGTGGAGATCGAATAGGGTAACAGGCCACGGGCGATCGCCGCTTCGGCCACCTTGAAGGAGAAGGAGGCCCCACCATGGCCGATGTCGAGGCGGATGCCTTCGGAGGCGCAGCGTTCGGCGAGATTGAAGAGGTCTTCGTCTTCCATGATGCTCGAACCGGCCTTGCCGTTGAAGCAGTGGGTGACGACATCGCCGGGGCCGAGGATTTCCAGCACCTCGTCATAGAGCGCCGGCGGTTCGCCGACATGCACCATCATCGGCACCTTCAGGATCTTGGCGATCTTCTTGCCGAGCTTGACCGGGGTGACACCCCAGGAGCCGGTGATTACATGGCTCGCACGCACCTTGATGCCGACGATGTGCTCGCTGTTTTCGGCGTAGCATTCCAGGATACGATCAAGGTCGATATCCCTGATGTCGCGCAGTTCGGCGACACGGTTGCAGGCGACCAGACCGATGGAGCCGAGATTGAGGAAGGCCTTGATGCGTTCCTTGGCCGGCTCGATGATATATTCGCGAAAGCCGTGAAAGTTGGCCTCGCCGGCAGAGCCGGCATCGACGAGCGTCGTCACACCGCGCTCGACGCCGCACTCGGAGGGGCGGATCGAGATATCGGTGCCGCCATGCCAGATATGCACATGCAGGTCGACCCAGCCGGGCGAGACGAAGGCGCCCCTGCCGTCGACGCGCGTCACCTCATCGGCGATCGCCAACTGCGGGCCGAGTTGGGCGATCTTGCCGTCGGCACCAACCAGGATGTCGATCGCCCCACCAGCCCCGCCGGCATCGAAGCCAACCGGCTTCACATTGGTGAGGAGGAGCGGCTTACCCGCTGTTTCACCGGTCATTTCAGAGATCCTTTCGAAGTTTGGGATCGAGCATATCGCGCAGACCGTCACCGACCATCTGCAGCGAAAGCACGGAGAGAATGATGGCGACACCCGGAAACAGCGTCATCCAGTCGGCCTGGCCGATATATTGCCGGCCAGCGGCAATCATCGTGCCCCAGGTCGGGATTTCCGGGCTCACACCGAGGCCGAGGAAAGAGAGACCGGCTTCGGCGAGCATGGCGCTCGCAAATAGGAAGGTCGCCTGGACCAGGATCGGCGAGAGCAGGTTCCGCAGCACATGGCGCGTCATGATATGGAAGGTCGAGATACCGAGCGCCTGTGCAGCCTCGACATAGGGTAGCTCCCGGATGACGAGGGTCGAGGCGCGTACAATGCGCGCAAGACGCGGCGCATAGACGATCGACAGCGCGATGATAACAGTCGTCAGCGACGGGCCGAGCGCCGCGACGAGCGCGATTGCCAACAGGATATCCGGAAAGGCCATCATCGCATCGATCAAGCGTGCGATGGGCGTATCCAGATTCTTGAAGAAACCGGCGAGCAAGCCAAGCGTGACCCCGATTGCAGCCGAAAGCGCTACGACCGCAACACCGACCAGCAGCGACAGGCGCCCCGCGAAGATCGTGCGCGACAGAACATCCCTGCCGAATTCGTCTGTGCCGAAGAAATAGGTGCCACTGGGCGGCTTCAGTCGATTGACGATTGAAAGCTTCGAAGGCGAATAAGGTGCAACCCAGGGCGCCAGGATCGCCAGCAGCACGAAGATCGTCAGTATGAGCAGGCCGAAAGCAACCGTCTTGCGCTTCAGCAGGCGGCGGATGAACTTGTAGCCCTCGTTCTCGGCCGGTTTGATCGCGATATCCGTCATCAGTAGCGCACCCTCGGATCGACCAGCAGATAGAGCATGTCGATCGCAAAATTGATCAGGACATAGAGTGCCGCAATTACCAGAAGCGCACCCTGAATGACCGGATAGTCTCGACGCAACACAGCCGATACGACGAGATTGCCGACGCCTGGAAGCCCGAAAACGGTCTCGGTCACGACAGCGCCCGAGATCAGCACGGCTGCAGTCAGGCCGAGTACGGTGAGGATCGGGATCAGCGCGTTCTTCAAGGCATGCTTGAGAATAACCCGGCGCTCGATCAGACCCTTGGCACGCGCGGTGCGGATATAATCGTCGCCAAGCACATCGAGCATCGAGGCGCGCGTGAAGCGCAGGATAAGTGCCGATGAGACGATGCCGAGTGCGAAGGCGGGCAGTGTCAGGTCATACATGCGGTCGAGGAATGTAGAACCTGGCCCGCCGTAACCGGACACCGGGAACATGCCGAAGCGAACGGCAAAGATCTGCATGAGAATAAGGCCGAGCCAGAAGCTCGGAATGCTTGCGGCAAACATCGCCAGCGTCGTTGCCGCCTGGTCGATGAAGGAGCCGCGGCGGTAGGCTGCATAGATGCCGATCGGAAGCGCAATCAGACTGGCGATAGCGAGCGAAAAGATCGTCAGAAAGAAGGTCGGCTCGGCGCGATCGAACAGGGCGGAGGTGACCGGCATATTGAGAAAGATCGACTGTCCGAGATCACCCTTCAGGAGCTGGCCGATATAATAGACATATTGCACGCCGATCGATCGATCGAGGCCAAGGCTGGCCCGGAGATCAGCGATGTCCTGCGGCGTCGCATCGGGGCCGAGCATGACGGCCGCCGGATCGCCTGGGGTGACGCGCACGATGACGAAGACGATCGTGACAACGAGAAACATCACGACGATCATGCCGAGCAGGCGCTGAAAAATGTAACGTATCATGAAGTCTGTCCCGGTGCCGCAGTGGCACGATGAAAGAAGGATACCGGCGCGAAGCGCACCGATATCCCGCGATGGAGCATTACTTCTTGATGGATGCGTTCCAGAAATACGGCCACGGAGCCGGATCGACGCCTTCAAGCTTGGTTGATTCCGCAGAAACTGCGTTGAAATCGCCGATCTTCATGTAGGGAACTTCGTCATACATGGCCTTCTGAACGTCAGCCCAGAGTGCGACGCGCTTCTGCGGATCGACCTCGGAGGTGAAGGCATCGACGACGCTCTTGCGCGTCGGCGTATCCCACCAGCCGGGCGAACTCGGAGACAGCGAACCGATCAGGGCAGGTTCCGGCAGGAAGGGGCTATGAGTGATGTAGATATCCCAGAGCTTCGGGTCGGTGCGGCGCTGCGTCAGCGTTGCCCAGTCGACGACCTGCAGATCGACAGCGAAGCCTGCAGCCTTCAGATATTCAGCGGCCACCTGCGCCATCTTGTAGTGGAACTCATACTGGCGGCTGGTCAGGATACGGATCGGCTCACCGTTGTAGCCTGCCTTCTTTGCTGCTGCGGCGGCGCCTTCGGAATCGGCAACATTGTAGTTGCCTTCAACGCCGGCATCCGTATTCCAGGCATAAGGCTTGGGATAGATATCGCCATCAAGCGTATAGAAATCCGTGCTGCCGAAGGCGGCGGCAAGCATATCTTCCATGCTGAGCGCCTGGCGGATTGCCTTACGGACTTCGACGTTCTGGGCAATGCCTTCCTTCGTGTTGAAAACAAAGACCGGATAGCCGAATGGCTTCAGGATGATCGGCTGCGAAGCGCTCGACGCCTTCAGCTTATCGAAGGATTCGACCGGGATCGAGTCGACATAATCATACTGGCCGGAAACGGCAGCCTCGACGCGGGTGTTGGCATCCGGAACCGGCACGAAACGGATTTCGTCGAGATACTGGTGGCGTGCACCGCCGTAACCGTCGCTCTCACCGTCACGCGACTTGTAGCCGTCGAAACGGACGAGCTGGATATACTGGTCGGCCTTGCGTTCCTTCAGCATGTAAGGGCCGGTACCGATGAATTCCTTCATCGGCTCATCCTGCTTTTCGGCAGGGATGATGATGGCGGCGGAATTGTTGAAGGCGAGCAGCGAGGTCAGCGGCGCATAAGGCTGCTTCAACGCGATCTTCACGGTTGCCGGATCGACAGCGGTGATCGAGTCAATGAAGCCTGCGACCTGCTTGCCGCGCGAGGCGATCTTCATCCAGCGGTTCAGCGAGGCGACGACGTCTTCCGAGGTCATGTCGGAATTATCGTGGAACTTGATGCCGGTGCGCAGCTTGATCGTATAGGTTTTGCCGTCGGCACTGATTTCCGGAAGGCTTTCAGCGAGAAGCGGCGTTACATTCCACTTCTTGTCGAACGTGTAGAGCGTCTCGAAAATATGCTGCGTGACGATACCGACGAGATCGGCGGTCGAGGACATCGGGTCAAGGGTCGGCGGCTCGCCGATCGTCGCGACATTGATGACGCCACCCTTTTCCTGAGCCATCATGGTTGTCGGCAAGGCGACGAGCGCGGTGCCGAGAAGGAATGCAACAAAAGTCTTCATTTCATGCTCCCGATTTAATGTTCCACTATTATGTTATGTCGGTTTTTATAATAGAATATCGACGGAAGTGGTCCTGTCAATCGGGAAAGTGGCTCCATCGGCAGAAATGAATAGGCGTGCAAAAACGACCGGAAAAGCGCCGCGGTATCTGGAGGCCGAGGTCATCGCCGAGGAACCGGGCTTGCCGGCAATGGTGAATTGAGTGGGAATCAGGCGATGTTAGTGCCCGTCGGGTGGCACGTCTTCCTTGGACGTGACGTCGACCATATTCTTGCGATGGAAGATGAAGAGGCCGGCAAGCACGATGATAACGGAGCCGATCAGGATCTGCCTGTCGGGCAATTCGTCGAAGAAAATATAGCCGAGAATGATCGCCCAAAGGAGCAGGCTGTATTGCAGCGGTGCGAGCAGCGAGGCCGGAGCAAGCTTCAAGGCACGGGTGATCATCATATGCGCGCTGCCCGCAACGATGCCGAGCGCCAGCATGCCCGCGAAGTCGAGCGCGGACATGCCACGCCAGTGACCGATGCTGAGCAAGAGCCCGGTGACCAGGGCGCCGACCGTCTGCCAGGTGACAAGCGTGGCATCGCTCGTCTGCCGCAGGCGGCGGCCGAGGATCAGCGTCAGCGCGAAGGAAAGGCTGCCGATCAGGCCGAAGATCGACGGCCAGGACAACATGGCCGTCGAAGGCCTGAGCGCGATCACGACACCGATAAAGCCGATGATGACGGCAAGCCAGCGGCGCCAGCCGATCGTTTCGCCGAGAAAGAAATGTGAAAGTGCGGCCACGTAGATGGGACCGGCCATGTAGAAAGTCATCACATCCGCAAGCGGAAGATAGGAGACCGCAGCGTAGAAGAATGCGACGTCGCCTGTCGTCAGAATCACGCGCAGGATTTGCAGGGGAACGCGCTCAAGCTGAAACAGCGAACGAGGCCCCTGCCTGGCGATCATCGGAGCAAGGATCAGAAAGGAGCCGAACGAACGGATCACGAGAACCTGGCCGACCGTAAAACTCGCCACCAGCCATTTGCCCATTGCGTCGTTCAGCGAAAACAGGAAATCGCCGAGCAGCATCAGAAGCACGCCGATGAGCACTGCATTTCCCGCGGTCTGGTTGACGCGCAAATTCATGATTCGTCCCAATCGGTTAGGCGTTTCGTCTCCCATAGAGCTTGATCCCGACGCCGTCGATTGCCGCCCTACGATTTTTATGGCGTGCGTCTTATTGCGGGGAGATTTTGGTCGCTTTCAGGCGTGGATAACGGCCTTTGCACAATCTGGTCCGCCGTTAAAGTGACACGCGAAGGACAGAGGCAACATTCAATGTCAACTCTTCTCGCGATCACATTGAAAAGACTGCACACTTCTCCCCTTCCCCAGGTGATCGTCTTGTGGCAATGGTGAGGTACGGAACTTCAATAAAGACATCATGAAAGCGATTTCAGGCACCAATCTCGAGCAGGCCAAGTCACACAACAGGCGTGTCGTGATTGAGGCTATCCGTACGCACGGTCCGCTGTCGCGGGCCGCGATCGCCCGCATGACGGCATTGACGGCTCAGACGGTCTCCAACATCGTCGAGGAATTGCAGCGTTCGCACCTGCTTGTGGCTGCCAAGGCGCAGAAGCTTGCACGCGGACAGCCGATCATCCCCTATTCGATCAATCCGCATGGCGCCTATTCCATCGGGCTCGAGCTCGGTCGCCAACGCGCCAGCGGCATCTTGACCGACCTTTCGGGAGTCGTCTGCGCGCGCATCGAACGGCATGTCGAACATCCCGATCCCGAGCAGGCAATGCCTGTCCTCGGCGCAATCGTAGAAGATCTGCAGCAGGCCTTCGCCTTCGACCGCAACCGGCTGCTGGGCGTCGGCATGGCCCTGCCCGGCCGTTATGCCGATGGCGGGGTCACGTCGCTCAGCCCACTGAACCTGCCCGGCTGGCAGGATTTTCCGGTCGGCTACGAACTGGAGCGGCGCGTCAAGGTACCTGTACTCGTCGAGAATGACGCGACGGCGGCAGCGATTGGCGAGCGCTTGCATGGTGTTGCCCGCGGATTCAGCAGCTTCGTCTATCTCTTCCTGGCGGGCGGTGGCGGTATCGGCGCCGGCATGTTTCTAGACGGGCACCTCTATAAGGGCAGCCGACATAATGCCGGAGAAATCGGCCATATCATCGTCGAGCCGCATGGCCGGCTCTGCAGCTGTGGCAAGCGCGGCTGTCTCGACCGCTATATCTCTCCAACGGTTGCCTATGAATGCATGGGCATAGACAATGCCGAGGAGCTTTCGCCTGAGGACCTCGATGCGCGCATCGCCGAAAACGGCGAAGGTCTTGACGCATGGCTGGATCAGGCCGTGCAACCGTTGCGCCAGACCATCGATTTCCTCGAACTCGCCTTCGATCCGCAGACGATCGTGCTTGGCGGCAGCATCTCAACCCTGTTGATGCGCCGGCTCGCGGAGCGGCTGGAGCCCTTGCACGTGCCGATCGACCCGTCCGAAGAGCGAACCATTCCGCGCGTCATGATCGGCACGACCGGCAAGGATACCGCCATTCTCGGCGCAGCCGCCTTGCCAAACTTTTCAGAAACCAATCCGCGCTTCGACGTGCTGCAGAAACCGGTCGGCTAGTCCACGCCTCGCTTTCGGGGCGAAGACCAGCCTCTTTCAATCGTTGATCGTCAGGATTGCTGCAGCCCGTAGAGCAACGGCATCAGTCCGGCCAGCGCCTTGAAGCGTTCCCAGGATTTGGAGGACTGTTTCGTCCAGCCGGTCTCGGCCAGGGCTGACAGGCGTGGAAAGACAAGCCGGTCGAAAACCGCACGATCTGTCATCGGCTCGGACCAGATGCAGGCCTGAATGCCGCGAAGTTTCTGCTTCTGGGTTTCGGTCCAGCCGCCGATGGGATCGAACGTATAGATCTTCTCGGCATCCGAGGTGCCGGCCCAGCTGGCGCCCGGCTCATCCCAGTCCGGCCGTAGCGCCATGTCGAGATAATAGACCTGTCCTGGGCAGACGACGATCTCGTAGCCACGCTCAGCAAGTTCGGCTGCGACTTCGACATTGCGCCAGCTGCAAAGATAGGTCTTCGATTTATCGATGACATCGCCGTGTGCGGCTTCTTCCCAGCCGCCGGTAATGCAGCCCTTGGAGGCAAGGAAACGCTGCACTCGCTCAAGGAATTCGGCCTGCAGGACGGCCGCACCGGAGCCATGGATATCGTCGGCACCATGCGTATTGGTGATGACGTTCAGGCGCTTGGCATGCGCATCGGCAACATCCTCACCCGCAACCCCACGCAGGCGGGCAAGCGCTTCCGGCGAACCGGACCATGCACCGAGCGGCACTTCGTCGGCGCCGATATGGATGGTTCTGTAAGGGAAAAGCTCTATGAGTTCCGAAAAGATCGTTTCGATGACCTCATAGGTCTTTTCGCGGGCGGGATTGATGCAATTGTCCGGGAAGCCCTGGACGGAATAGTAGCTGCCCGCCTCCTGCGGATCACGCAGTTCCGGTATCGCCTGCAGCATGGCGTAGCAATGGCCGGGTATGTCTATCTCCGGCACGACCTCGATGCCGAACCCCTTTGCATAGGCGACGATCTCGCGAATGGCGGCCTTGGTATAGTAGCCGCCGGTTCGCGCCGGACTGGAACCGAGCAGTGGCGGCAGGGCAAGACCGTGGCCGCGCCACGCGCCAATTTCCGTGAGCGCCGGGTAGGCATCGATCTCGACACGCCACGCCTCATCGTCGGAGAGGTGCCAATGGAAGCGGTTGAGCTTGTTCCAGGCAAGCACCGCCATCAGCTTCTTGATTTCCGCCTCACCATAGAACTGACGGGCGACATCGAGATGCAGACCGCGCCAGCCCATCGACGGTTCATCGACAATCTCGCCGGAGGCCGGAAACTGGAAGACCCGCGGATGAAGACGCGCACCGCGCCAGATCTGGCCAAGTGTCACAAGGCCGTAGAGGAACCCGGTCTGGCTTGATGCCTCGACGGTGATGGCCGACCCTTCGAAGCTCAGCCGATAGGCTTCAGGCCTGAAGCCGGCAATTTTCTTCAGGCTGACGGTTGCAGCTCCCTCCGCGGCCGTGCGGATAATGCCTTCGACAGAGAACAGATGATCGACCAACGCCTTGAAGCTGTCGGCGGCCGCCTTTGCCTCCGCATCGTCTGCCTGCAGAGAAAAACCCGCCGGCAGAGGCTGACGCGACGCAACCGCGACATGGTTCGGCCAGGGGATGATCGAAACCGGCACCGGAACGCTGGCAGGCACCGGATAAATCTCCGCGCCACGTTTCAGCGGCGCATTGCTGGCGGAAGAGCGTGTGGGCTCGGGAGCAAGCGAAACGGTGCTGCCATCGGCAAAAGCGAGATAAGCGCTGGTTGCACCATCCGTCCAGTGGCGGAACTGCCAACTCAGGGCGTGGACGGAGATTGTCCAGATCTCACCCTTGTTGAGAACAAAACCTTCCGGCGGATAGAATTCGGTAAAATTCGACAGCCTTTTCGAAACCGTTGCTCCCTCGACGCGGCCGGCGGGATCAACCCGCCCCGGCCCGCTGACGCAGAGCGAGAAACCGGAAATCGGCTCGGCATTGAGGTTCTTGAGCTGCAGGACATAGGAGAAATCCTTGCCCTCGGATGCAGGGTTCCAGAGAGTTTCGAGCCGCAGGGCCTGAGGTCGCGGTATGGACATCATCGTTTCTTTCTATTCGGATTGTGGAAATCAGCTCTTGAGCATGCCGGCATAGATGCCGGGAGCGGAATCGGGAATCGCAGTTGCGCCGACAGCTTTCTCGTAGAAGGCGGACGGGCCGACATCGCCGATGATCGCGTAACCGTAGCCCATGGTTTTCAGGTCATTGAGGCTGGCAAACAGCAACGCCCGGCCGATACCGAGCCCGCGCAGGTTTTCATCGACGCCAGTCGGGCCGAAGAAGTCGGGGGCGGTCGCCTCATGGCAGGAAAAGCCGACGAGCTTGTCTTCACGCGTGGCGATGAAACAGGTCGGCGGCTGACGCGTCATGGCGACCGTTGCCTCGCTCGCCCAGGCTTCGCCGAAATGCTCGTCGATCCAGCGGACGATCAGCATCAGTTCAGGCGGCAGGGCGCGACGGATGGTGACCCCGGCCTTTGCCATCGCATCGGGTGATTTTGTGTCCTGCGGAAGCGTGGACAGGTTGACGAGATAATCCATGGAAATGTCCTGTTAGCTCTGTGCCCCAAGGGCGCGCATGAAATGATTGGGACCGATCTGCTCGATCACGATGGATTCCGGGCGGCTGAGCGAACGGACACGCTCGGCCTGTTCAAGGAAACGGGCGCTGCCGCCGGTCACGAAGGGGCGCCCGCCATCAGGCACGGCCGAGAGCAGAAGCTGGGTATAGGGATGGCGCGGATTGGAGAGCACCGTATCGGTATCGCCCCACTCCACCATCTGGCCGGCAAACATCACGACGATTTCTTCGGCCACATGCGCGGCCGTCGCGATATCGTGGGTGATGTAGAGCATCGCCAACTCATTCTCCTGCTTCACCCGGGCGAGCAGATCGAGAATGTCCTTGCGGATGGAAACGTCGAGCATCGAGGTCGGCTCGTCGGCCACCAGCACGCTCGGCGCCACCGCGAGCGCACGGGCGATGTTCACGCGCTGGCGCTGGCCGCCGGAAAGCTCATGCGGAAACTTTTGTTTCGACACAGCTGGGTCCAGGCCGACGCTTGCCAGCAATCCGGCAATGCCGTCATCAAGCACCGCACGCGATGTATCGTGGCTGTGAAGCTGCAGTGGCCGAGCAAGATGATGGCTGACCGTGAAGGCTGGATTGAGTGATGAGAACGGATCTTGGAAGACCATCTGGACGTCTTTGCGGTAAAGACGTTCGTCCTTCGCGCTCGCCTGAGCAGTCAGATCCTGCCCTCGAAAGAACAGCTTGCCGCCGGTCGGCCTGTCGAGGCGGGCGATGATGCGGGCGCAGGTCGTCTTGCCGCAACCGGACTCGCCGACAAGCGCCAGCGCCCGGCCGGGATGGAGCGAGAAGGAAACGCCCTTCAGCGCATGGACCGGGCCGAATTGCCGCTTGATCTCTTCAAGCCGAATGACGGGTCCGGCCGTGGACGGATGTGCCTCGGGCTTCATGCCAGTGCTCCTGAAAGATGGGGCTTGCTCGGAAGTTGGGGAATGGCGTTCCAGAGCTTGCGAGTATAATCGTGCAGCGGCGTCTGGCTGACTTGTCGGACATCCCCGACCTCGACCAGTTCGCCCTTCAGCATGACGCCGATGCGCTGGCACAGCTGCGCCATCAGATGCAGGTCATGGGTTATGAACATTACCGAGAAGCCATAGGTCCGCTGTAGATCGACGACCTGTTCGAGGATTTCGCGTTGCACGACCACGTCGAGCGCCGTCGTCGGTTCATCCATGATGATGAGTTCCGGCCGCAATGCCAGGCAGATGGCGATGACGATGCGTTGGCGCATGCCGCCGGAAAACTGGTGCGGATAATCACTGATGCGTTGCGGCGGGATTCCGACGAGCCGGAACATCTCCTCGCCCCGCGCCCGTGACTCCTGACGCGAACAGCCGGTATGCCGGTAAAGGACGTCGTGAAACTGCGCTTCGACCCGCATCAGCGGATTGAGTGAGTTCATGGCGCTCTGGAAGACCATGCCAATGCGTTTCCAGCGGATCCTCTGCAGTTCGCGCTCCGGCATCTTCAGAAGATCCTGCCCATCCATCCGGATGCTGCCGCCGCTGATCCAGGCCGGTGCCTTCGAAAGCCTGGTGATGGCATAGGCAATGGTGCTCTTGCCGCAGCCGGATTCGCCGGCAAGCCCGAAAATTTCGCCCCTGCCGATATTGAAGGAGACGTCCCTGACGGCGCGGAACTCGCCCTTGTCGAGCAGATAGTCGACATTGAGCTTTTCGATTTCCAAGAGATTGTCGCTCATCGGCCTGCCTCCAGTTGACGGTTGCGGGCACGGGTCAGTCGGAACCAGCGCGACAGTGCCGGACCGGAACGGAGCTGCGGGTTGGCGATCTCGTCGAAGGTGAAATTGAGCAGTGCAAGGCCGAGGCCGGTCAGCGCGATCCCGATTGCCGGCACACCGACGTCCCACCAGGCGCCGACCATGATCGCCGACGCATTCTGGGCATTGTAGAGCATCGTACCCCACGAAACCTTCAGCGGATCGCCGAAGCCGAGATATTCAAGCGTCGTCTGCGCGACGATGGCATAGATGATACTGCCGACAAGGTTGATGCCGATCAGCGGTGTCAGGTTCGGCAGGATCTCGACGAAGATGATGCGCCATGCCGGCTCGCCGATCATCTTCGACGCAGTGACGAAATCGCGGTTGCGCAGCGCCATCGTCTGCGAACGCGTCATGCGCGCGCCCCAGGGCCAGGATGTCAGCGCGATGATCGTCATGATCGTCATCGGCCCGACCGTGCCGGCGAATGAGGCGAGCAGGATCAGGAGCGGCATGTTCGGCACGACCAGCACCGCATTCGTTGCGAGATCGAGCGCAGCATCCGTCTTGCCGCCGGCATAACCGGCGATCAGGCCGATGGCGGTGCCGATAACGGTGATGGCAATACCGGTTGCAAAGCCGACAGAAAGCGAGCTGCGTGCACCCCAGACGAATTGGCGATAGACGTCGCGGCCCATCTTCGTCGTGCCGAGCACATGCTCGACGGACGGTGGCTGATGCGAGCGGCCGACGCGTGCGCCGGGTTCTCCGGGCGCGATCACGGGGGCAAGCAGAGCCATCAGCCAGAGGCCGACGACAATGATCAGGCCGGCAACGGCCTTCTTCTGGCGAAGGATGGATTTCAGCGTGAAGCCCATTACACAGCATCCCGCAGTCTGGGGTCGATGAACCCGTAAATGATGTCAACGAGGAAATTTGCGCCGAGCGTCGCGAGCGTCATCAGCAGCAACTGCCCCTGGATGACAGGATAATCGCGAGCAATGCTCGCCGTATAAAGCGTCAAGCCGAGCCCCGGATAGTTGAAGACGATCTCGGTGACGATCGAGCCGCCGAAGACAGCGCCAAGCATCAGCGCGAGATTGGTCAGAACCGGCAGCATCGCATTGCGCGCGCCATAGCCGAACATCACGCTCAGATGGCTAAGCCCTTTGGCCCGGCCCATCGTCACGTAATCTTCGCCCAGCACCGAAATCATCGCCGAGCGCATGGTCGTCTGAAACTCGCCGATGAGGAAGGGCGAAAGCGTCAGCACCGGCAGGATGGCATGGGCAAGCACGCTGCCGAAAAAGGTGAAGTTGAAGCCCGGATCAAGGTTCGGGTCATAGGCATAACCGACTGGAAGCCAGCGTAGCGACACGCCGAACACGAAGAGCGTCGTCAGTGCGACGATCACAGGCGGCACGGAAATCATGATGACGGACAGCGGTGAGACGATTGTGTCG
Organism: Hyphomicrobiales bacterium; assembly: GCA_900471925.1. Classification (GTDB taxonomy): domain Bacteria; phylum Pseudomonadota; class Alphaproteobacteria; order Rhizobiales; family Rhizobiaceae; genus Rhizobium. The sequence continues at coordinate 51,798 of UCGV01000019.1, read as the reverse complement.
AAACGGCCGCCACGTCGCCATGCCGCGACCGCACCGAGCACGACGCCGATGCAGAGCGAAAAGATGATGGCGGTCACGACGAGGAAGATTGTCCATATCGTCGAGCGACCGAGAACCTGGGTGACCGTCTGTGGGTAATATTTGACCGAGACGCCGAGATCGAAGGTCGCAAGCCCCTTCAGATAATCGACGAACTGCAGAAGCATTGGTTGATCAACTGCGCCGAAGCGCGCTTTGATGGCCTCGACGGCTGCGGGTGTCGCCCGGGGGCCGAGTTGCGCGACCATCGCGTCGACGGGGGTCCCCGGCATAAGCCGGGGAAGGATGAAGTTCATCACGATGGCGAATGCCAGGGCGACCGCATAGACGCCAAAGCGCCGACTGGAAACACGCATGTTCCTGCCCTCGCCGGTCTTATTGGACCGGCTTCAGGCGCAGGAGATGCATGAGGCGCATCCGGTTGTTGTCATGATCTTCCGGGTTCATGGCCGGATCCTTGTCGGTCACCCAGCCGGTGAAGCGCTTGCTGGAGAACTGGTACCAGGTCGGTCCGTTGAAGACAGGCACGACCGGGAAGTCGTCGGCAACCAGGAGCTGGATGTCGTTGAAGATCTTCTTATGATCGTCGTCAGACGTCGCCTTCAGATATTGATCGAAGAGCGCATCGAGCTTCGGGTTCGAATAACGCGAGGGAGCGCCGGTAACGCGCCCGGCATAAGCCGTCGACAGGCTCTGGTAGTAGCCGCGGAACGGCGTTGCGCCATCAGCGCGTGAGTTCATTACGACTTCGAAACTGCCGTCGAGGATCTGCTTGCGCCACTGTTCGTATTCGGGGGTCGCAACGGACGCATTGATACCAGCCGCGCGCAAACCTTCGACGGCAATCTGCACCGCGTCGATCCAGTCCGTCCAGCCGTTCGGAACGATTATCGGGAAAGCAATCGGCTTGCCGCTCGGGGTCGTACGAAAGCCGTCCGCACCCTTCTTGTAACTGGCATCATCGAGGATCTTGTTGGCCCTATCAGTATCGAGGGCCATGAAGGCGTCCTTGCCGCCTTCAGCCGCCTTGTTGCGCCAGCTTTCGAAACGTGGCGGCAGGCCGGAAGCATGCTCGTTGACGACGGGGTAACCGAAGCCGGCAATGTCGACCATCGACTTGCGGTCCATCGCAAGGCTGAAGGCATGGCGGAAATTGAGGTCCTTGTAGGCCTCGAGATTGCCTTCGTCCTTGCTCTTGAAGTTCATCTGGAAGGCGACGGTTTCGGCCGGCGGCTGCCAGTAGCCGTTGTGATCGGCGTCGAGCGCCACGAAGGTCTTGTCGATCTCGGGGATGAAGGAGCCGATCCAATCCATATTGCCTTCCGGCAGGATGGCGAGCATCTGGTCGTTGCCGGAGATCTGCGGCAGCCGCAGGCAATCGACATGGAGTGAGGCGGCATCCCAATAGTTAGGGTTACGGCATTGTTCGTAAACCTGCGGGGTGAAGCGGCGCACTTCCGTCATCGGACCGGAACCGATCGGCTTCTCGTTCTTGAAGGCGACAGGATCCGAGACATCCTTCCAGATATGCTCGGGAACGACGGCAAGATCGGCAAGCGATTCCGGGAAGTCGGAATTGACGGCCTTCAACTTGATCGTCACTTCCGTCGGAGACGGCGCCTCGACGGACGCCACGGTTTCGCCGACGCCGACCGTATCGAGCGCTGCGTTCTTCAGCATCAGATCGATGGTGTATTTGACATCGGCCGATGTCAGCGGCTGGCCATCGGACCATTTCACGCCCGGCCGCAGCTCGTAGCTGATCGACTTCATGTCCTCGGAAAACTTATAGTTCGTCGCAAGGCGCCAGACAGGCTTACCGCCATCCTGCGCATTGAAGATGACCAGTGGCTCATAGATGAAATCCATGGTGCTCTGCCGACGACCGGCCAGGTCGAACGGGTTGAAGTTCTGCACCCAGCTCGACTGTTCTTCGATATGCATTGTGAGTACGGATTCGGCCCAGGCAGCCGACGCACCAAATGCCATGACTGCCGTCAGCGCGGTCGCGGCCGCCCAGCCGGCACGCGCGGAAACACTGCGGATTACGCTCTTATCCAGTCCCATTTTTGAGTTCCCTACTTTGTTATTTTTAGAGTCAATCAAATTGATTTAATCAAGCTAGCGCAAGATTTCCGGCCCGGTCAATCGGGTCGCTGAAAAATCAAACAAGGTATGAGCAAACGGATCGAAAGTGGTCCCATTGAAAGCAACAGCCAGCCAGCGGCTTGGAGGCGTTGAACGACCGTATGGCACGCAGGTCAACGTCAAGTCAGGCACTCGACACCATCAACCAGTGTTGTTCGAAGGATGCTGACGGCACAACAAACGATCTCGGGTCATCTTTCCCTTGGACTAGGCCAATTTCACGGGTGCAAGACCTCTTCGTGTCTCACCACGAATTGTTGCCGGGATCGCGCTTGCGATCCCGGCGTTTAGATCTGAGCGATCGATCGTTCTATGTTTCCGAACTCCAGAATTGCCATCTGCCATCTAATCCCGACAGACTTCCTGCTTTACATCATGGTCATCAACTCGCGTCTGAGCGACCAACCGTATCCGAAAGCGAATTCGTCGATGGCGAGACAAGCAACCTTGAGAAGACAAGGGAAAGAAGCAGCATTTTCAAATGCCTACCATCGTGGATGCGTAATTCGACCAAGTTCTTTCGAACTTGCGAGGCTGCCGATCCACGTTCATTTCTACAATTCAACCCTGACTGGAGAAAGAAATGCAAATCGATCTTACTGGGAAAACAGCATTGGTCACAGGATCCACGGAAGGTATTGGCTACGCAATCGCTCGCCAGCTCGCAAGAGCCGGAGCCGATGTCGTGGTTAACGGTCGAACGGAAGAGAAGACCGCCAAGGCCGCGGAGCGTCTGAGAGCCGAAGGCGCCAAGGGCAGTGTCGCAATTGCGGCCGCCGACGTATCGACCGCCGAGGGATGTGCAGCGCTGGTCGCCAAGGTCCCACATGTGGATATCCTGATCAACAACGCCGGAATCTTTCAGCCTATCGACTTCTTCGAAGCGGACGACGCGGTATGGGACCGCCATTGGCAAGTCAACGTGATGTCCGCCGTCAGGCTCTCCCGCGCGTACCTTCCGGGTATGCAGAAGCAAGATTGGGGCCGCGTCATCTTCATCGCCTCGGAATCCGGCTTCAACATTCCGGTCGAGATGATCCACTACGGAGTGAGCAAAACTGCGGACATCGCTGTTGCCCGCGGACTTGCCAAGCGCATGGCGGGCACAGGCGTCACGGTCAACTCCGTCTTGCCTGGTCCCACCCTTTCCGAAGGTGTCGAGGCCATGCTTGCCGACGAACGTGCGAAGACTGGCAAGTCGAGCGAGGAGCTCGCCGCCGCTTTCGTCAAGCAGCATCGCAGCAGCTCGATCATCCAGCGCGCTGCGAGCGTCGATGAGATCGCAAACATCGTAACCTACCTGGCATCTCCATTCGCGTCCGCCACCACCGGCGCTTCGGTTCGCGTCGATGGCGGATTGATCGACAGCCTCTGACGCAGCAACCCTGCACAGTGGAGGCCCTCGGCCCGCAAGACGGACCGAGGGCGAAATATCTCATTGAATTCTTCCCCGAAGCCCTTGCCCCGCGATGAGTGCCGGCACTAACGCACCTGGTCAGCCTCGTAGTCTGCTATGGGTGCGTCCATATTCAATGCGACCAGTTGCGCAGCCGGCTCCGGAAAATTCCGGAAAAGGACGGAATTGACCTCGGAATTTTCTCCAACAATCGCTACTTGGTTTGCCACGTAATGTTGGAAAAGGTGAACCCGTGCGGCCCGACCTACAGAGAGATACCGCGACGTGGTTCCAGTCACTGAATCCCGTCGAACCTAGCGAGATGGTTGGGCTTTGGAGAGGCGCTGGCGTCCCATCGGGGCATCCGCTGGATGGAGTTCTTGAGAACCTTCAATGGTTCGGCAAACGCTTTCATGGCGATATGCGCGCGGACGCCCTGCTCTTCCAATGGCAACCGGGGCGGCTTGTAGCCATCGATCCGCGCGTTGTTCCCATCCGATTTGCGATGACATTCGCATCGTTCGGGAGGACAATCCTTGCCCGTAAATTGTTTTCCCAATTTCAGAATGCGTTCCGAGCACGCGGTACGACAGCCGTGCTTGGTGTCCGCACATTCGCCGGTGCGGCAAGCGCCGCGATGATCTACGACGCGCAGCCGATCGTCGATCACTTCAGGCGGGTCGATCATGACACGATAGCGGGGATGATGTGCCTGCCCGGCGATGAAAGGCGGCTCTTCTTCAAGCTTACAAAGCTTGGTGAGCAGGGCTAGCGTGATGCTTAGATCAATCGCATTGGCACTCTCGGTTGCTGCGGTCGCCGGCAGCAGTCTTGCCGCCGACGCAGAACGTGGCGCAAGAATCTTTCGGAGTTGTTCGTCGTGTCACATCGTCGATGATACGAGAAGCACGTTCGGCCCCTCTCTGAAGGGTGTCGTCGGGCGGCAGGCCGGCGCCATGGCGGACTATGTCTATTCTCCGGCCTTGAAGAGTGCCGGCGAAAAGGGGCTCATATGGGACGAGCGTGAACTTGCAGAGTTTCTGGCGAGCCCGAGTAAGAAGGTTCCCGGAACGAAGATGCGTTTCTGGGGTCTCTGGAGTTTCGAAATCGAGGACGTCATTGCCTTCCTGAAGGCGAATCCATAGCCCGGCCGCCATCTCCAGCCATGCACTCGACGCGTAAGAAGAAAGGGCGCTCTACGACATCATGTCGGAGCGCCCTGGACCTTGCGTCGGCATCAGTTGCGGCGGAGACCGACGACAGGTGGCGCGATTTGACGAGATTCGGAACGAAATGGCAACTTGCCGCTCTGTGCGGGAGGGCATTCATGACTGCCTATCCACAGACTTTCCACAGCTTATCCACAGGCATAAATAAGCATACTCTAAGATATTCAAGTACATGCAGCGGTTGCTGAACGCGCTGTCCGAGCGGGTATGTGACCGCAGGATTACATCGGGATTTTCTTCGAAATCGATGATTCTCAAGGCCGCTGTGCATCGCTACTGTTTCCCTACTCCTTGAGCGCAGCGGCGGACGCTCGGAGGTGGAGGCGGCAGACCTTTAAACAGGCCTGCCGCCTCCTCCCTATACCTTCACACAGCATGCGGGTCGGCGCAGATCAAATGCGAGGGCAGCGACGTCGGCCGGCTTGCCCCGCAGCAAGCTCCCATCAAGCCTCGAGCAAATAGCCTTCGTTCAGATCATCGAGCGCCTTGCCGTTGACCGTTACGGAGCAGCGATCCGCGCCATCCTTCGAGACCGAAACCTGATACTTGCCGCTTGGCAGATCCAGCTCCGCCGAGAAGCCGCTCCATCCGGCCGGCAGAACCGGTTTGACGTGCAGGCGGCCGTTCTCGGATCGGATACCGAGGATGCCTTCGATGGCGACCCGGTAGTACCAGCCGGCCGACCCCGTATACCAGCTCCAGCCGCCTCGGCCCTTGAGAGCGCCTTCGCCGTAGACGTCACCAGCAATCACGTAGGGCTCGATGCGGTAGACATCCGCAGATGATTTATCGAGCGAATGGTTGATCGGGTTCAGCATTTCGAAGGCACGCCACGCGTCTTCAGCGCGGCCCATGCGGGCAAGAGCGAGGACCGCCCAGGTAGCCGCATGGGTATACTGACCGCCGTTTTCACGAACACCCGGCGGATAAGCCTTGATGACACCCGGATCGTTGACGGGCTTGACGAAGGGCGGTGTGAGCAGACGGATAAACTTGCCTTCCTCATCGACGAGCTTGTCGAGGACTGCCTTCATCGCCATATCGCTGCGTTCCGGATTGCCTTCGCCGGACAGCACGCTCCAGGACTGGGCGATCGAATCGATCTTGTCCTCGTCGGACTGGCTGGAACCGAGCGGTGCACCGTTGTCGTAGTAGCCGCGGCGATAATATTCACCATCCCAACCGGCTGTTTCGAGCGCTTCCTTGAGCTTCGCAAGATGTGCGGTCCAAGGGCCGACACGCTTCATGTCGCCACGGCTTTCGGCATAGGCAATGAAGCGGCGGAGTGCACCGGCCAGGAACCACCCAAGCCAGACGCTTTCGCCACGGCCCGCCATGCCGACACGATCCATCTTGTCGCACCAGTCACCGCTCATCATGAGCGGCAGGCCGTTGACGCCCGTACGCTTGATCGCGAGATCGAGGCCGAGGGCCGCATGCTCGTAGAGCGATGCGGTGTTGTCGGAGATACGCGGCTGGATGAAGGCATCGTATTGACCTGGGCTGAGCTGTGCACCTTCGACGAAGGGCAGCATCTCGTCCATGATCGTACCGTCACCGGTCGATGTGCAGTATTGATCGACCGCATAGGCGAGCCAGACCGGATCATCGGAGATGTTCGTGCGAACGCCGGCGCCACTGTCTGCCAGCCACCAGTGCTGGAAGTCGCCTTCCGGGAACTGACGGCGGCCGGTATTGAGGATCTGCTTGCGGGCGATTTCCGGCGAATGCAGCAGGAAGGCCAGTGAATCCTGCAGCTGGTCGCGCAGGTTCCAGGCACCGCTCGACTGATAGAAGGCAGTACGGGCCATGATACGGCAGCTATAGGTCTGGTAGGGCAGCCAGCTGTTGACCATGAAGTCGAGGCGCTGGTCCGGCGTCGACACACGTGTCTTGCCGGCAAAGTTCTTCCAGAAGTCACGGGTCTGGCCAAGTACTTCTTCGAACCCGACAGAGCGGATCTCCGCGATCAGGGCAGCCGCTTCCTCTTGCGAGGCGGCATCGCCCATATAGAAGCAGATGTCGCGCACTTCGCCGGGTGCAATCGTCAGATCGAAAGCCATGGCGGCCGCCGGATCGCCGTCAAGATCGACAGCATTGGAGAGACGCGAGCCCGCCGAAACGGTCCGCGGCTGCTGGATCGTCCCATGCCGGCCGATGAATTCGCGGCGGCTGGTGGAAACGCTCGACGGCGTTTCGCTCGCAGCAAAGGCTGCGACACGCGTGCCGAAGCTCACACTGAACGGATTGCTCGCGAAGACCGCACCGCTCGCGTTGTCGAAGCTGGAGATGACGAAGGGCTTGCTCCTCGTCGGGTTGTTGCCGAGGATCCATTCGGCATAACCATAGAGGCGCAGCTTGCGTACCTCAGTCGCATCGTTGCGGATACGCAGCTGCGTCAGCTTGACGGACTTCTCCATATGCAGGGTCTGCGTGACCTCCAGGGCGATTTCGTCCTGAACCGTCGAAAAGACGGAATAGCCGAGGCCGTGACGCGCCTCGAAGCGCGTGTCGGAGCGCTGTGCCAGCGATGCATAGGGCACGATGACCGAGCCGCGATCGAGATCCTTCAGGTAGAAGGCTTCGCCCGGACGGTTGGTGACCATATCATTGGTCCAGGGCGTCAGCTGATGGTCACGGGAGTTCTGGCTCCAGGTGAAGGCGGCACCTTCCGCCGAGACGTGGAAGCCGAAACTGTCATTGGCCATGATATTGACCCATGGATGCGGCGTCTGCTCGCCGCCGGACAGGCGCACGACATATTCGCTGCCATCGGCGGCAAAGCCGCCATAGCCGTTCCAGAAGGCGAGATCGCTGCCGTCAACAGGCTCGGAGGGAGCGGTTCCGCGGACCATTCTTGGCACGAGCGTCGAATCGCCCCACTGGCCAAGCAGCGCCGGAGAACCGGCGACGGAACGCGCCTTCTGCACCTGATCGACAAGGCTGCCGTCACGGCCGCGCAAGACAACGCGAGAAGCGGCAATGATGGCGTCATAGGCTTCCGGTGTCGTCAGATCCTTGCGCAGCACATAGATGTTGCGCTGAATGCCGGCAATTTCGCTGGCGTGACGCGCGGCATCGCAAAGCTGATCGATCGTGCGCTGCATTTCGCCAGCTGCGTCACCGGCACGCTCGTTGAAGATCACGAGATCGACTTCGACGCCACGGGCCTGCAGCAGACCCTGGGCGCGCAACAGTTCCTTGACGAGATCAGTGCCGAGTTCGTCAGTGATGCGCAGCGTCATCAGCGGCGCGTCACCTGACAGCGTTGCACCCCAGAGCACAGCCTGCGACTTCAGCCCCTCGCGAACGAGCTTGCCATCGGCCCGCAGCGCCATGTCGGGATAGATGACGTAGCGTGCGAAGCGCTGATAGGCGGCTGCCTCCTTCGAGTTGACGCCGATCTGGCGCAACTGGGTCTGCGTTCTCGTCCAGGCCTGGATGAGGCCTTGAGCGAAGCTTTCCGGCTGGCGGTAGTGCTCCAGCGCTGCGTCCAGTTCGGCGCGATCGGCGGCGGCAATGGTCCAGAAAGTCACGCTGACCTTCTCTCCAGCCGGCACGCGAAGAGTACGGCGCAACGACACGCAGGCATCCATGGTGAAGCCATCAGTGCTCGACAGTTCTACGCCGGCATCGAAGGCGGCGGCTTCCGTCAGCGTCCGTCCGCGGCCCAGGAAGCGCATGCGGTCTGTTTCATACTGCGTTAGACCAGCCTCGCCCGAGCTGTCGACAATGAGTTGAGCGATAGCGACTTCAGGGTCGGTCAAACCACGCTTCTGCCGCTCGACGACGATTGCATCGCCGGCTGCGGCGATCTCGGTTTTCAGGAACATGCGTGCAAAGACCGGATGCCCCGTATCAACGATATCGAGCGTGCCGACCGGCTCCATGTAGGAGGTCACTTCGATGACGCGGTCCTGCGTGCCGGTATTGGTGATCGTCAGGCGACGGCCTTCCGCATCGCGATCGCTCGCGACAAAGACTTCCATTTCGCTCGTCAGGTCACCGACGGTCTTGATGAATTCGGCCTTGTCGTCACTGAAGTTGACGCGGACATGCTCGTTGGCAATCGAGCGCGGCTCGGCCGTTGCCGACCACCACTCGTTGGATGCGGTATCCCGCATGAAGATGAAGGAACCCCAGCGATCTTCCGTCGGATCGGCCCGCCAGCGGTTGATGGCGAGGTTTTTCCACCGACTGTAGCCGGAGCCGGTTGCCGTCAGCATGGTCGAGTAGCGACCATTGGAGAGCAACAGCAATTCGCGTTCGCGCGACGCCGGATCCTCCAGGCGACGAATTTCCGGGCGCATGAGATCGCCCTGGATGGTTGCCGGCGCGTCGGTCTCATGCTTGGCTGCCATGACGGGAATGTCGCGCGGCGCCTTTTCCTGCAGCAGCAGTTCGGCCGCCTCGATGACCGGATCGGCATGGAAGAGCTCGCGCAGCATGCCGTCGAAAGCGACGTTAGCGACCGCCGCGATCGACATGCCGTGGTGGTGTGCATAGTAGTTGTAGACCACGGCGCACTGCTTGCCTTCAGGCACGCGGCTTGGCGTGAAGTCGACGGCATCGTGGAAACCATACATGCCGAGCGCGCCGACCGACCGCAACCTGTTGAGGTTTTCAAGGGCCGCGACCGGATTGTACTGGCTTGCCAGCAACGAAGCGTAAGGCGCGATGACGGCGTTCTGGCCGAGGCCGCGCTTTAGGCCGAGCGTCGGGACACCGAAATTGCTGTACAGGTAGTTCATCTGGTGGTCGCGGGCATTGAATGCCGCTTCCGAGATACCCCAGGGGGTGCCGAGCTTGCGGGCATAGTTCATCTGCTCGAGAACGATCAGATTGTTGGTCTGGTTCAGGACACCACCGCTGCGCTCCTGCATGACGAGCGGCGGCATCAGATATTCGAACATCGAACCGGACCACGAGACCAGCGCGCCGCGCGGGCCGACCGGAACGACGTGACGGCCGAGCTTGTACCAGTGCTCCGTCGGCAGGTCGCCCTTGGCGACGGAAAAGAGGCTGGTCAGGCGTGCCTCGGAGGCAAGCAGGTCATAGCAGGCCGCATCCACTTCTTCCGTCTCGACCCGGAAGCCGATCGACAGCAGCCGGCGCTCGGGGCGGTAGAGGAACGTGAAGTCCATGCCAAAAGCAAGTTCGCGGGCGCGGTTGCCGATGTGGGTCAGCCTTTCGCTCATCGCATCCACCCGCGAAGCATCGAAAGCCTTGTCGATCTGATGAAGCTCGCAGGTCGCAACGAGCTTCTCGGCCCATTGTACGACCTCGTCGCTTTGCGCCGTCTTCACTTCACGGTCGAGGCTGCCGGCAAGTTCGCGGATTTCCCGCGCCTGTCCGGCAAAACGCTCGATCAGGCCGGATGAGAATTCCTTCTCCCGACGGCCGGTCGCAACAGCCGCTTCGAGTTCGGCGATACGGCCATCGAGACGATCATGCAGAGAGCGGACCGACTTGTCCTCTCCCCTGAGATCGTTGAGCACTTCACGAAGAATGGCCGCGACATCGCCGATGCCATCGAGTTCGGTGCGGATATGGGCAAGCGGAGCCTGGGACCAGATGCGGCAAGCCGATGAAACAGCGATCAGATGGCCGGCAAAATTACCGCTATCGACCGACGAGACGTAGCGACGACCGAGCGGCTTCAGCGTATCGGTATGATACCAGTTGAAGAGATGGCCGCGGTATTTCTCGAGTTTGTCGACAGTCTCGATCGTCTGCTCGATGCGCTTGACCGCTTCCTCGAAGGAAATCCAGCCGAACCGGCGCGCCGAAATTACCGATAGCAGATAGACGCCGATATTGGTCGGCGAGGTGCGCATGGCAACAACGGCATGCGGCGTCTGCTGGACGTTATCAGGCGGCAGGTAATGCTGGCCGGGCACGACGAAGTGATCGAAGTAGCGCCAGGTACGCCGCGCGATCTTGCGAAGTTCGCTGCGGACGTTATCGGGAACATCGAGACGGTCTTCGGTCTCTGCCGTCTGGCTGACTGTCCAGGCGATCGCCGGCGAAAGCACCCAGAGAATGATGAAGGGAAGCCCTACCATCCAGGCGCTGTCGCCAGAGGAAATGGCGAAGATCAGCGCCAGAACGGCGAGAACCGGTGCCCGCCACATGACCTTGTAGTGGCCGAGAATGGTTGTCTGCGCCATGGCCTGGGCGCTGGCGGCGGTGCGCCATTGCAGCATCAGCTTGCGGCTGACGAACAGGCGGTAGAGCGAGCGGATAATGGCGTCGGCCATCACACAGGCGATATCGGCAATGAAGACGATGCGCATCGCCACCTGGGCGTTGGCATTCTCAATGTCTTTCCAAACGGTGTGCAGGTGGGCCTGCAAGATGATGTCGCTGGTGCGCGGAATGATACCATTGATCAGCGACAGGGTCGGGGCAACGAACAGGCTGAAGATCAGCAGGATCTGCCAGACGAGCGCACCGAACGGATCCATCCAGTACCAGCCCAGCACGGATGCCAGAAACCATGCGATCGGTGTCAGCGAACGGCGCAGATTGTCGACCATCTTCCAGCAGCCGAGTGCGGTGATCCCCCGGCGATCGTCGAAGATGTAAGGCAGGAGCTGCCAGTCGCCGCGCGCCCAGCGATGCTGGCGCGAGACTTCAACTTCGTAGCGGATCGGGAAATCTTCGACCAGCTCACAGTCTGTCACAAGCGCGCAGCGTGCCATTGAGCCTTCGAGCAGATCGTGGCTGAGAACCGAATTCTCCTTGATGCGGCCCTTCAACGAGGCTTCGAAAGCATCGACATGATAGAGGCCCTTGCCAGTGAAAGTGCCTTCGCCGGTGATGTCCTGATAGACGTCGGAGACGGCAAAGACATAGGGATCGAGGCCGCGGTTGACCGAGAAGACGCGCTGGAAGGTCGAGGCATCCTTGCCCGTCGTCAGCGACGGCGTGACACGGGGCTGCAGCACGCCATAACCATCGACGACACGCTGTTTCTTCTCATCGAAGACCGGGCGGTTGATCGGATGATGCAGCTTGCCGACGAGCTTCGTCACGGTATCGCGAACAACCCGCGTGTCGCTGTCGAGCGTCATGACATATTTGACGTCCTGCGGCACGATATCGGCGCCAGGCAAGAAGCTCGTACCGGGCTCGCCGCGTAGCAGCATGTTGAGTTCGTGCAGCTTGCCGCGCTTGCGCTCCCAACCCATCCAGGCACCTTCGGACGGATTGTACTGGCGGCTGCGATGCAGGAGGTAGAAGCGCTGATTGCCCCCATCGGCATACCGCGCCTCGAGACTGGCGATCTTGCTCTGCGCATATTCAAGCACTTCGAGATCGCGGGCGTTCTGCTCTTCCTGCGCATCCGGCCAGTCGGTCAGAAGCGCGTAGTAGATTTCGCCGCGTACGTTGGCGAGATAATGGACTTCGAGATTGCGAACGAGTTCATCGACATGCTCGCGCCTGCCGATCAGGGAGGGAATGGTGACCAGCGTACGCGCTTCCGCCGGCAGGCCCTTCTTGAATTCGTAGCCGACAAGACGATCGGGCGTAATGAAGAAGGTGGCGAAGAAATTGAAGAGACCCGTCGCACCTTCGGAGGCCGGAAGTGCGAACATCAAAAGCAGGATGACCGTCTCGAAAAGCGACATGCCGGCATCGACGAAAATAGCGTCGGCGATGATCAGCGCCAGCAGCGTCAGCAGCAACACCGGTATGGCGATCGACAGCCAGTTCAGCTTACGGATCGCACGCATGAAATGCAGGCCCAGTGTCGGCCTGAAGCCGATTTCCGCCTCCAGCGCAGGGCGCCCGTTGCCGACGAAATAGTAGCCGACATTGCCTGCGGAAGCCGAGGGGTCTCGGCTATTGGCCTTCGCCCGGTCGGCCAAACGCACGGCCGCCTCGGCAATATCCATTTCCGTCTTGTCGGAGCGCTTGGCAAGCTTTTCGATCTGCCGGCGATAGCTGTTGCGGGAGCCGGAATCGAGTTCGGCATAATCCGTCTGCTCCCAGAGCAGCTTGTCGATGGTGCTGACCTCTTCGACCCATTCGGACCAGTCCGTATCGTTGATTTCACGCAGGCTCTTGATGATACTGCCCATCAGCGCGTTGGCCGCGCCAAGACGGGTCTGCTCGGCCGAAATGACGGTCTCGGCGTCGGTCCCCTTGGCGGCAAGTCTGGTCTCGAGCCATGTCAATGCCGCATCCGTCGGCTCCAGCGCATTGCGCAGGCGGTAATGCAGCTGTGTGACGAAGGTCGTGTCGTCGAGATTGACCGAGAGCGTCTCGAGATATTCGGCGGCGCCAGCATCTCCGAGCGCAATAGCCTGGGTGGCGGCCGCATTTGCGCTGTTGCGCATTTCACGGCTCTTATCGACCCGCGTTGCAACATGGCGAAGATTGTCGATCAGGACATAGCGAACAAGCGACGGCAGTGCCCAGAGCTCGCCGATACGCAGCGTCTCCTTATCCTGGAAACCTTCCGTGACAGCGGCCATGCCGGCATTGCTGATATTGCTGTGCGCATGTGCCATGTAGAGCCAGGCAAGCGCCAGCGTGCGCGGCACTTCGGTACCATCGAGCGTGATCTTGCGCAGTTCGCGGTAAAACTTCTTCGGGAAGTCGCGACGGACTTCCTGAATCGCTTCCTCGACGATGTAATGGTTGTCGAGCAGCCATTCCGAAGCCGGAGTGATGCTCTCGCCTGCATCGACATCCGCCGCGGCAGCGCGGTAGGCCCTCAGGATCTCGGCTTCGTTCTCACGGTGGCGCTGGAAGAAATCGAAGTTCTTGAAGCTGGTGACATCAAGTGCGCGGCTTTCCGCAAATTGCGCGGCCTTGGCCCTCAACTGATCGTTCGACAGAAGGGCAGCGCGGATGCCGAAATCGGGATCCGCAGCACTTGCCTGGACATTCGCGCCTGAAGCGCCCGTGGTATTTTGAGAGGACATTGCGTTTTCTCTTCTACTGGGTTCGTGTCCGGCCAATGCATTCTTGCGGAACTGGATGCGAGAAGGGGCACGAGCGTTTCGAATGGGGCATCTTCATTGCTTTTGTACGGGACTTTACATTCAAACTGGAATTGTTCGAAATGGCGGATGTTGGTCAATAACGACCGCAAAATGAACGGGCGATTAATTGAACCACTCGCTGCTCAAAATGGGGCGGCAAGACCATACGGCCACCCCTGCCGCAATCATTCGATACGCAATCGACCCGCCGGAGCGACGGCTGCTCCGGCGGGTCGATTGTCTTTTGGCGATATGGATTTAGGCAGCCTGTCCGATGGCTTCAGGCTGCGAGCAATTCGTCGGCCGGCCCGAAGAATTCGTAATGGATGCGATCGGTGGAAACGCCGAGCGCCTGAAGGTCACGGACGACGGATCGCAAGAATGGCTTGGGACCGCAGATATAGAAATTTGCCGTTCCGATCGGCGTATTTGCCTCCAACCATTTTCCGGTGATGAAACCATCTTCGTCGTGCGAATAACCGGCCGCGTCCTTTTCGACCGGATCGCTGTAGAAGGTGCTGACCGAGACACGACCATGCTGCTGGGCAAGTGTGCGGACATGCCTATCCATCGCATGTGTCGTACTGTTCTGCGCGCCGTGCACGAAATGAGCCTCGACATCAGGATAATCGGCGGCGATTGCCTCCAGCATGCTGACCATCGGCGTCAGGCCAACGCCGCCCGAGAGCAGGATCATTTCAGTGGTCGGCTCCTCGGGCAGGAAGAAATCACCGGCGGGCGGCGTGACCTTCAGCACCGTTCCGACCGCGACATGATCATGCAGGTAGCGCGAGGCACCCTTGCCATTTTCTTCACGCTTGACGGAGATGCGGTAGAAATCCTGGTTCGGCCCGGATGAGATCGAGTAATTCCGCTTCATCTTGGCACCGTCGGGAAGCTCGAAATCGAAGGTCAGGTACTGGCCAGCGCGGTGCAGCGCCACACCTTGTCCATCCACCGGGCGAAGGATGAAGGATGTCACCACGTCGCTTTCCCTGATCTTTTCGGCCACCCTGAATTCGCGCCAGCCGTTCCAGCCCCCTGCCCGTCTCTCGAGCTCTTCTCTTATCAGCGCCTCTCTTTCCATCAGAGTATCGGCGAGGAACCAATAGGCTTCACCCCAGGCGTTGAGCAGTTCATCTGAAACCGCCTCGCCCAAGACCTCGCGAATTGCCGCCAGCAATGAATTGGCGACGTA
The DNA here is from genome assembly GCA_900471925.1 of Hyphomicrobiales bacterium. Classification (GTDB taxonomy): domain Bacteria; phylum Pseudomonadota; class Alphaproteobacteria; order Rhizobiales; family Rhizobiaceae; genus Rhizobium. The sequence continues at coordinate 36,792 of UCGV01000019.1, read as the reverse complement.
GGGATAATGCTCGGGGAGAATGTGAAAGCCGATATGTTTGTGCGCTATCCTTTCGATGATCGGGACAAGTGGAGCCAGGTTATCGATATTCTGCGCATAACCGACGATCGCGGCCGCGAGAGCATGGACCTGGGAACCGCTATCGCCGTGGTTTGCCTGATTGAAGAGCGCCTTGATGTGCTCGTCCCTGAACAGCAATCGATACATCGTCCTGGTGATATCGCTGGCGTGCGCCGCGACGGCCGGGGCGCTCTGCTTCACCAATGCAATCGTGTTTTCCGAAAGTGGCTTAGGCATGTTCTGTCCTTTCAATACTATCAGTTGGGCTAGGGATTCGGAGAGGATCGCGATCGAAGAACTCGATCTGGAATTGAACCGGGCCGTGAAGCTCAAGGTGATGCTCTACTTCCGGCTGGATCTTGCCGACGCTATCGGGAGCTAGCGGGCTTATCGTTTCGCCGGTCACAAGGCGCATGCTGCCCTTGAGGACACGCACGAGCGCCCAGGTGCCGGACTTCACCCGATGGCTTTCGAGAAGTGCCGTCGGAACCGTTGCTTCATCGAAAATGCGCGTCGTCTTATAGGGTTGCAGGGTTGGCACTGTGGGTCTTTCGGACCGAAACTCGATCAGTTCTCCAGTCAGAGCCAGATTCAGCCGAGAGGCGATCCGTCCGGCCTTCGCCTGCATTTCCCTGGCAACGATCGGCGGCAGCATTTCTTCCGTCGTCTCGCGCCAGATCACCAGCCAACGCGTAAACATCTCTGGCCGTATTTTCCCGGCGTGGATCAGATGGAGCGCGACGAGATTGCCCTTGTATTTGCCCGATGTGAGCATCAGCGAAGACCAGAATTCCGTCAGTCGCTGCAAGTGCTCCTGCCAGTCCGTAACCACGGCAAAGACCGGCCCAAGCAGCGGATCGCGGCGAACCCTTTCATAAAATCGTTCGAGCACCGGGAGGATCTGTTCCTCGTCCAGTTTGGCTGCATCCACAACATCACCTCATAATCATGCATTTTGAATGCATGTATACTGAGATCAAAAAAGATGCTACTGGGATGCATCTTTTTCTTTCAGACGTTTTGACGCAGGTGCCATGAAGCTCACCCGGTACACGGACTATGCAATTCGCGTGATGATCTACCTCGGATCACACGATGCTAAGATCTGCTCGATCAAGGAGATTGCCGACGCCTATGACATTTCCCAGAACCACCTGATGAAGGTGGTACAGGATCTGGCGAAGAGCGGCTTCGTGGAATCGATCAGAGGTCGGAACGGAGGTATCCGGCTTGGCCAACCGCCCTCCTCCATCAATCTCGGCCACCTGCTCCGGCACACCGAGGGTCTTGACGACATTCTCGAATGCTCCGTCTGTCCGATCAATACGGGCTGCGGCATGCCTTCCATCCTGCATGAGGCGACGGCGGCCTTCCTAGAGGTTTTCGATCGCTATAGCGTTGCCGATATGATCGCACGAAAAGAGGTGTTGAGAGCACTGCTTGCCGCAGCATAGCTGCACAACTCAGAGGCTTGTGCTTCAGGTGCTTCCGCGCATTTCGACATGCGGCTCGATCAGCAAATGTCGTGCCTCTTCCCTTCCGTCGATCCGGCCGAACAGCATTTCGGCCGCGGTTCTGCCAAGCTGGGCGGCGTTCTGATCCACGCTCGTCAGGCCGACAAGCGGTATCGCTGCCATCGGCGAATTGTCGTAACCGATGATGGCAAGGTCTTCAGGAACTCTGACGCCGCTCATGCGCGCTGCATTGATGAGCGGCACGGCGTCGAGATCGGACCAGACGAAGACGGCGCGAGGGCGATCCTTCAAGGCCAGGAAATCATCGATCGCCGCCCTCCGGTCGTTACCCACTGAAGGCAGGCGAATGATCCGCCCCTCCAGACCTGCCGCCTTCATCCCGTCCCAATAGCCCTTTTCGCGCTGCAGCGCGACTATGGTGGGCGGCGAGTCGGCAAGATCATAGCCGAGCATGGCAATGTCGCGGTAGCCGCGCTGAAGTGCCGCCTCAACTGCCAGCTGAGCACCTTTGCGGTCGTCGGAATTGACCGTATCATAAGTCTGGGCATGCGGCTCGTGGTGGGCGATGACAACGATCGGAATCTGCCGCGCGTAGAGTTCCAGCACCTTGCCGGAGATCCGCGGCGCGATGATCAGCACGCCGTCCATGCGATTGTCGATCATTGATTCGATCATCGATGCTTCTATCGGACTTGCTGAACGGCCGATGCCGATCAACGCCTTGAAGCCACTTTCCGCCAGCGTGGCATTGGCCTCTTCGATGACGCCGGCCAGGAACGGGTTGGACAACTCGATGACGAGCACGCCAACCGTCTGGGTCCGGCCGCGCATCGCGCGGGCTGCGACGGAAGGCCGGTAATTCAGCTTTTCGATCGACGTTTCGACCTTGCTTCGCAGGACATCGCTGACACCGTAGGCGTTGCGCAGAACCTTCGATACCGCAGCGACGGAGACGCCGGCATCCAACGCCACGTCGCGGATCGTGATCCTGTCCCTCGTCGCGTTAACGGCCTGATTTTTCATTCCAAATCGCCCCATGCTCCAGCCTCTTGAAAATTATAGGCACAAAACCTCTTGCGCGGCAATCGATAGTGTAGAATGATATACATAGAACGATACACACAAGGCGACCGCTTGGGGAGAAAGGCGGTTGCGGGAGGATCAGATGAAGACTGCTTTGGCCCACGGCATCACCGGGGAGGACGGACTTGCCGGTTCTGCTTTCCAGTTTACGGGCTCGATGATCGGCCCGTCCTGCGATGGCGGCCAGGCAACGCCCGGCACGTTCGTTTCGCAGGAGTTCACTCTCGATACCGTCCCGGCTGACGCGACCCTGCGCATCTCTGCACTCGGCCTCTATCGCGCCTTCATCAACGGCAAGCGTGTAGGCAGCGATCTGCTGACACCTGGCTGGACCTGCTATGACGACCGGATCGCCTATCAGACCTACGATGTCACGGCGCTTCTGCAGTCCGGCAACAACCGGATCGAAATCTGGCTGGGTGACGGCTGGTATCGCAGCCAAATGATGTGGGCCGCCAATCCGATCATCAATTGCTGGGGGGACCGGACGGCCGCGATTGCAGAACTGCGCGCCGGCGGCGAAGCACTCTTGAAGACTGACGGCAACTGGAAGAGCGGCTTCACCCCCGTTGTCCGTAACGGGATCTACTATGGGGAAGACTATGACGCCCGTATCCGCCCGCAGGACAGTCATGGCGTCGACGTCCTCTCCTTCGACAAGGCTCTGCTCGTTCCGCATGAAACCGGAGCGGTCAAGGAATTGGCCGGGCTTGCGCCCATCGAAAGCTGGAGGGAACCCGATGGCCGGACTGTCTATGATTTCGGGCAGAATGCCGGCGCCTATATTCGCCTGCGCCTGAAGGGCACGGCCGGTGCGCGGGTACGCGTCGAACATTCCGAAGTGCTTGGTCCCGACCGCTTCTTCGACAATCGCAATTATCGCAGCGCGCGCGCCGAACTCATCTATACGCTTTCAGGACAGGGCGAAGAAGACTATGCGCCGCTCTTCACCTTCATGGGCTTCCGCTATGTGCGTCTGACGATAACAGGTGAGGCCGAACTGCTGGCCATCACCATGGTGCCGGTCACGTCGGTCCCGGTGAGCGCCGGTGGCTTCACCTCCGGTGTCGCAGCTGTCAATCGGCTCGTGGAAAACACGATCTGGTCGCAGCGCTCGAACTTCATCGAGGTGCCGACCGATTGCCCACAGCGGGATGAACGCCTCGGATGGACCGGCGATGCCCAGGTGTTTGCCGGAACAGCCTGCTGGCTTGCCGACAGCCAGACCTTCCTGAAGAAATACCTTCGCGATGTCATGCATGACCAGAGAGCCGATGGTGCGGTTCCGCACTTCTCTCCCGATCCGACAAGACTGCACCCGATCGACGGGCGCGGCGACTGGGCCGGTTCAACCGGCTGGGGCGACGCGATCGTTATCATTCCCTGGCAGCTCTATCTGCATTACGGCGACAGCGCCGCACTGGAAGAGTGCTTCCCGGCAATGCTGCGCTGGCTCGATTATCTCTGGGGCATCTCTGACGGGCCGATCATTCGCCCGCCCGCAGTCTGGGGCGCGCATGGCTTCACCTTCGGCGACTGGCTGCAACCGGTCGGCGACAACCGCAAACCGCGCCCGACCGTGGCGGACGATTGTGCTGCCACCCTCTATCATTTCATCTCCACGCAACTGACCGCCAAGATTGCCCGCATTCTTGGCAAAAATGTCGAAGCTACCCGCCTCGACAAACGCGCCGAGGAGATCCGGGCAGCGTTCAAGCACGAATTCTTCGCGCCTTCGGGCCGCATTGCCCATAACGACCAGACGTCCTGGTCGCTCGCATTCCTCTATGGCCTCGTGCCGCCGGAATATGAGCAGGCCGCCCGCGACTATTTCCGCAAGGTGGCGGAAGAGACCGACGGCGTCATTGGCACGGGTTTCATCGGCACCCCTGCCCTGCTGCCGGCACTGACCCGGCTCGGCATGCTGGACCTTGCCGAAAAGATGTTTCTCAACCGCAAGGTTCCCGGTTGGCTGTATCAGGTCGAACGCGGTGCGACATCGATCTGGGAGCGATGGGATGCGCTTGCCGAAGACGGCACGATCTACGATCCCGACATGAACAGCTACAATCACTATGCCTATGGCGCTGTATGTCAGTGGCTCTTCGAGGATGTTGCCGGGATCAAGCCACTGGAAGATAATCCGGGTTTCGAGGAGATAAGCTTCGATCCCGCGATCCTGCCGGCGCTTTCGCCGGTTGCTGCCTGGCACGACACGCGATTTGGTCGCATCGAGGCTGGATGGACCCTGGAGGAGGGATCCGTCACGTGCCGCCTCGTTCTGCCGGAGGGTGTGACCGCACGCCTTGAGGCCGGACGCGACCGCCGGGAACTGAGGGCGGATGGCACCATGATCGAGCAAGGTCAGGCGATCAAGCTCGGTGCCGGGGAGCACAAAATTACATTTTCCATCTGATGCGATTGCCCGCGGACGATTGATCCGCGGGCAAGCAGCAAGCATTCCGGTCTTCAAGAGGAGGAAATGACCATGCGAATGACGAAGTGCAGCATCCTTGCAGCCAGCATCATGGCTCTTGCCGCTGGAGTGGCACATGCGGATGTGACCCTTAGCGTCCTGATCGACACCAATCCTGAATCCATCGCCTCGTTCGATGCCGTTTCCAAAGCCTATATGGAAAAGCATCCGAACGTCACATTCGACGTCGAGCAGCGTGCCGGCGGTTCCGAAGGCGATAACATCGTCAAGACCCGGCTCGCCACCGGCGAGATGGCCGACGTTTTCCAGTATAATAGCGGCTCGCTCTTCCAGGCCCTGAAGCCACAGGAAACGATGGCTGACCTCGCTGACCTGCCCTCGGAAGCCGGCATTCTCGACAGCTTCAAGAAGGTCGTCACCGGCCCCGACGGCCATGTTCGCGGTATTCCCTTCGGCCCGGCCATGGGCGGCGGCATCTTCTACAACAGGAAGATCTACGCCGATCTCGGGCTGAGCGTGCCTAAGACCTGGGCCGAGTTCATGAGCAACAACGAGAAGATCAAGGCAGCCGGCAAGGTGGCCGTGGCCCAGACCTACGGCACGACCTGGACGTCACAGCTCTTCGTGCTCGCCGATTACTACAATGTTCAAGCCGAAGTTCCTGAATTCGCAGCCGATTACACGGCCAACAAGATCAAATATGCCACGACGCCAGCAGCCCTGCGGGGCTTCGAACACCTGGAAGAGGTGGCAAAGGGTGGCTTCCTCAATGCCGATTTTGGTGCCGCAACCTTCGATGATGGCATGCGTATGGTCGCGACCGGAGAAGCCGCCCACTATCCGAACCTCACCTTCGGTATCGGCAACGTCCAGCAGAACCTTCCCGACAACCTGAAGGATCTTGGCTTCTTCGCCCAGCCCGGAACAGACGCCGCCAAAAACGGCCTCACGGTCTGGATGCCGGCGGCACTCTACGTTTCCGCCAAATCCGAAAATGTCGAGGAAGCCAAGAAATTTCTCGATTTCGTCGGCTCCAAGGAAGCCTGCGATCTGATGGCGAAGGCCGTTCCATCAGGTCCCTACCTCGTCAAGGGTTGCGAACTGCCGAAGGACATTCCCCCGGCCGTTTCGGACATGCTGCCCTATTTCGAGAATGAAGGTCGCAATGGCCCGGCGCTCGAATTCCTCTCGCCCGTCAAGGGACCGGCACTCGAGCAGATTACCGTCGAAGTCGGAACAGGTATCCGATCCGCCAAGGATGCGGCTGCCCTTTACGACCAGGATGTCGAAAAGCAGGCGAAGCAGCTTGGCCTGCCGAACTGGTAACCTCCCAGCCGATCTCCGACCCGTTTCTTAGAAATTGGGTGGGGGATGCTTCACGGTGTCCTCATGACGATACGCAAATCACCCTATCCCTACTGGTTCGTCCTGCCGGCGGCGGTGATATTCACCGTCCTCTTCCTGGCGCCGACGGTCGCTTCCTTCTGGTTCAGCCTTACACGCTGGGATCTGTTCACAACGCAGTTCATCGGCCTGGAAAACTACCGGCAATTCTTCCGCGAACCTTTCCTGATCCAGGGCCTGATGAACACCGTCATATACGCGGTGCTCACGTCGGGCACCAAAACCGTGCTCGGACTTCTGCTCGCGGTGCTGCTGACATCAGGCCTGTGGGGACAGGGGCTGTTGCGCACCGTGATGTTCTTTCCGGTCCTCGTCTCGACGATCGGCGTCGGCATCACCTTCTCGGTGCTGATGCACCCGACACGGGGCCTCATCAACGTGGCGCTCGCGGCCATCGGCATCCACGGCCCCGGCTGGCTGACAGATCCGGCGCTCGCGCTCTACTCCATCGTCTTCGTCGATCTCTGGAAGGGCATCGGTCTCGCCACCGTCATCTATATTGCCGGCCTCGCCTCGATCAGTCCGGACTATTATGAGGCGGCCCGCATCGACGGTGCCACACGTACCCAGATGTTCTTCCGCGTCACCGTCCCGCTGGTGAGACCCGCCACCGTTACCGTCGTAACGCTCTCGCTGATCAGCGGCCTCAGAAGCTTCGACCTGATATGGGCTATGACGCGCGGCGGCCCCGGCTTCTCCTCGGATGTGCTGGCAAGCGTCATCTACAAGCAGTACCAGGCGGGTTTCTACGGCCTGTCGACCGCTGGCAACGTGATCCTGTTCCTGCTGATCGCCCTTATCGTCCTGCCACTGACGGTCTGGTTCAATCGCAAGGAGGTGGACCTATGAGCCGCCGCCAGCTTTACACCGGAATCGCGGCATTGGCCGCCTGCGGCGTGATCTTCGTCATGCCTTTTCTGTTCATCTTCATCACCGCAGCCAAGACGAAACAGGATGCGGCGACGCTGAGATTCAGCTGGCCGGTCGAGTGGCAGCTCTGGCAGAATTTCATCGAGGTCGTGCAGACACGCAACTATATGCTGCTGCTCGCCTATTTCAATTCGACGGTTATCACGGTGGCAGCCGTTACTCTGCTGGTGCTGTTCGGCGCCATGGTCGGCTATGTGCTGCAGCGCCGCCCCTCGCGCTGGAATACGGTGATCTACGGCTGCGTGCTCGCTGGCCTGATGATTCCGCCAGCCGTGGTGCCGACCATCTGGGTGCTGCAGCTGCTCGGCCTCTTCAAATCTCTGTCGGGCATGGTACTGATCCAGGTCGCCTATGGCCTCGGTTTCACGGTGCTCCTGTTTCGCAGCTTCATCGCGACGATCCCGCGCGATCTCGACGAGGCTGCTATCATCGATGGCGCAAAACCGTTCCAGATCTTCTTTCGCGTCATCCTGCCTCTGTTGAAGCCGGTCACCGTCACGGTCATCGTCGTCCAGTCGATCGCGATCTTCAACGATTTCACCAATCCGCTCTACTATCTGCCGGGCAGGGAAAACGTCACCGTGCAGCTGACGCTCTATAACTTCCAGGGACAGTTCCAGACACAGTTCAACCTCCTGTTCATGAACATTCTGCTGGTGACCATTCCGCCCCTGATCGTCTTCATTTTCTTCAACCGGCAGATCGTGGCAGGCATGACCGCCGGCGCAGTCAAGGGATAGACCATGACATCAGTTGTTCTCGAAAGTGTCCGCAAGAGCTTCGGCAGCCTGGAGGTCATGAAAGGCGTCGATCTCACCGTCGAGCCGGGCGAATTCTGCGTCTTCGTCGGCCCGTCCGGCTGCGGGAAATCCACCCTGCTCCGCATCATCTCAGGGCTGGAAACGCAGACCTCGGGCAAGGTTTTCATCGACAGCAAGGACGTAACCTATGCCGAGCCTTCCGAACGTGGCATCGCCATGGTCTTCCAGTCTTACGCGCTCTATCCGCATCTGACGGTCGCGGAAAATATCGGCTTCGGCCTGTCGCTCGCCAAGCGTCCAAAAGCCGAGATCGCGGAACGCGTGAAACAGACGGCCGATATTCTGCAGCTCTCGCATCTGCTCGATCGCAAGCCGAAGGCTTTGTCCGGTGGCCAGCGGCAGCGTGTCGCGATCGGCCGGGCGATCATCCGCAATCCCAAGGTCTTCCTGTTCGACGAACCACTGTCGAACCTCGATGCATCGCTACGCTCGCAGATGCGCATCGAGCTGACCGAGCTCCACGCCAAGCTCGGCGCCACAATGATATATGTCACCCATGATCAGGTGGAGGCGATGACGATGGCGGACAAGATCGTCGTTCTGAACGGCGGGCAAATAGAGCAGATCGGATCGCCGATGACGCTCTACAATAATCCGTCGAGCCCCTTCGTTGCCGGCTTCATCGGCTCGCCGAAAATGAACCTCTTCGAGGGAGAGATTGCCGCCAGAGAAGGTTGCCGGACCTATGGAATCCGGCCCGAACATATCGCGCTCTCGGCGAACGAAGGAAAGTGGCAGGGCAAGGTGCGCCATATCGAGAGGCTGGGAGCCGATACGGTCGTCTATCTCGACGTGCCTGAACTACAGACGCTTGTGGTGCGCACGGACGGCGACCGCCCGGTTACGATCGGAGAAACCCAGTTTGCTTCTCCGATCAATGGCAAGGAGCACAGGTTCTCCTGACCTATCGGACGATGCGAAATTCGCCTGGAATGTCGTCGAGCATTGCAGGTTCTTCTTTCACGTCTGAAACGGAGGCACCGGCAGGACCGGTCCAGAACCGCTCGAGCATCGAGGCCGCCGCAGCGGGCGTGCCGACGATAAGGGCGGTGACCGAGCCGTCAGCTTCGTTCCTCACCCAGCCCGTCAGACCAAGCTGGAGAGCCTGGCCACGGGTCCACGCGCGATAGCCGACGCCCTGCACCCCGCCGGTGATGCGCACGAGAAGGGCATCCTGGGTCACCGTCATTCGAACTCTCCCTCCGACCAGCAGATGAGACATCGCGACTGGGCGCATAAAAAGCGCATCGACGCCGATCAGCGCACCGCCCATTTGCACCACAAGTCTATCACCCTCGATTTCGGCATTCCAAGGCGTTCGATCAACCCGCGACCGAGATATTCCCGATCATCGAGCGCATGTCCCGCCGAAAATCGGAGGGGGACATGCCGGCAATGTTGCGGAAAGATTTATTGAACGCGCTTATCGAGCCGAAACCGCTGTCCATGGCGATCTGAAGCACGTTCGAGCCCTCGCCCATCAATTGCGCCTGGGCATGAGACAGACGCAGCAGATTGATGTATTTGCTGATCGTCATTCCTGTCGTCTTCTTGAACAGGTTCATTGCATATTTCGGATGAAGATCGACAACGCGGGCGATATCGACTGTATCGATGTCCTGCAGGAAATTCGCGGAGATAAAATCGCACATGCGCGCAATGCTGCGCGAGGAATGCGCCTGCGGGTGATCGCCTTCGAGAGCGGCCGGCGCCCTTGAGGTCATCGTATAGGGCTCAAGAGCAATGCGCTCGATACGCAGCAACAGCTCATCGACGGCATGCTGCGATTTCATCGGATCGCCTGACGTGGCGTAGCGGAACCAGCGCGGGAAGTTTTGCACATCCGCATCATCCGTTGCCGAGGTCAGCAGCGTTTCCCCTTTCATCAGCCGTGTCGATATGTTCGGAGGCAGCCGCATCCGGAAGAAATAAACGAGTGGCAGATGAGCGCCGGCATAGATCGAATCCTCTGATGATTCGTCCATCTGATGAGGTTGCCCGCCCCAGAAAAGGCACATCTGGCCGGCCTGAAGGCTGATATCATGGTCGCTCATGCGGTAATGCACCGTCCCGCGCATGATATAGTTGACTTCGACCTGCGCATGCCAGTGCGGCATGGCCATAACAGGCGGATGGGCATGAAACATTTGCAGCGCTGTCGGCAGCCCTTCGATGCTGCTCGCGCCCGGTTGGTAGATTGCTCGCGTGCCGACCTTACTTTCCGCCAAACTGATGTTCCCTTTTTAGGAGACAGCCGCTCCCTTGCCGCTAGTTTAACCGGGTTCGCGAAAGAACGGCAATTGAAAAGGGAGGATTTTCAATGCGCTTCAAACTTCTTACTGCGACCGCAGCTGTCGCATTGCTTGCATCCGGCTCCGCATTCGCGCAGTCGGCCAATCTCACGATCTGGAGCTGGAACACGGCAGCGTCGGGACTGAAGTCCACGCTCGAAGGCTTCAACAAGCTTCATCCTGATATCAAGATCACGGTGGAAGATCTTGGCAACAACCAGGTCTTCGACAAGACGCTTGCCGCCTGCGCCGCCGGCGGCGATGGCATGCCCGATATTGTCAGCATCGAGAACTTCGAGGCTGAAATCTTCTGGAGCCGCTTTCCCGATTGCTTCGCCAATCTGAAGGAACTCGGCTATACGCCTGAAATCCAGGCGAAATTCCCCGATTTCAAGCGCACGGAACTCGAAATCGGCGACGTTGCCTATGCCATGCCGTGGGATTCCGGTCCGGTCGCCGTTTTCTACCGCCGCGACTTCTATGAAAAGGCTGGTGTCGATCCGAGCACGATCAATACCTGGGACGATTTCATCGCTGCGGGCAAGAAGGTTTCTGCCGCCAATCCCGGCGTCGTCATGGCGCAGGCCGACTTCAACGGCGACAGCGAGTGGTTCCGCATGATCGCCAATGAACAGGGCTGCGGCTATTTCTCGACAGACGGTCAGAACATCACCATCAACCAGCCCGCCTGCGTGGCGACGCTCGCCAAGGTGAAGGAGATGAAGGACGCCGGCACGCTGACGGCAGCAAACTGGGAAGAAAAGATCCAGGCCGACACCGCCGGCAAGGCCGCAAGCCAGATGTATGGCGGCTGGTATGAAGGCACCGTCCGCTCGACCTCTCCCGATCTCAAGGGCAAGTGGGGCGTCTACCGGATGCCGAGCCTGACCGCTGACGGCCCGCATGCAGCCAACCTCGGTGGCTCTTCGCTCGCCATTTCCGCAACCTCCGCCAACAAGGAAGCCGCCTGGACCTACGTGAACTACGCCCTGGGCACGAATGAGGGCCAGGTGACCATGCTGAAGCAATTCGGTCTGGTTCCCTCGCTGCTTTCGGCTGTGCAGGACCCCTTCATCAGCGAAGCCCAGCCCTATTGGGGTGGCCAGAAGGTCTGGTCAGATATCCTGGCGACGCTGCCGAAGATCGTGCCGAGCCGCGGTACGGCCTTCCAGAGCGACGCCGACGCCATCTACAAGGCGACGCAGACGAAGTTCTTCGCCGGTGGTTATCCGGATGCCAAGGCAGCACTCGACGACGCAGCCAAGCAGATCGCTTCGGCGACCGGCCTTCCGATTGCTCAATGAGTGAAATTGCCGGGCGTCCCGTACGCCCGGCAATCCCGCCTGCCGCGGAAGGCGGACGGGCATTCATTGGATTCGTAAGGAGGAGGCTCGATGCCGTTTAAAACCCGGAGCGCCTATGCGTTCCTCGCCCCCTATCTTTTGGTCTTCGCCACCTTCTGGGTCTGGCCGATCATCAACTCGTTCCTGATTTCGTTCCAGAACACCCGCATCAATCCGTGGAAATACAGTTTCCAGTCGAATTGGGGCCGGCTTTTCTACGATCCAGCTTTTTACAATGCGCTCTACAACACACTGATCATCCTGGTGATCCAGGTACCCGTCATGATCGCGCTTGCGACCGTCATGGCCGTGCTGCTCAATTCACCGCTGCTCAAAGCGCGCCCCCTCTTCCGCTTCGCCTTCTTTGCCCCTGTCGTTGTCGGTGAAGTCGCCTATGCCGCCGTGTTTCGGCTGATGTTCACCCTCGATTTCGGCATCATCAACAAGCTGATCTCGGCCGTCGGTCTCAGCCCGGTTTCGTGGTTCGACAATGCGAATGCGGCAATGGCACTGCTGATCATCGCCGTCACCTGGCGCTGGGCGGGCTATAACGCCATCATTATCCTTGCTGGCCTGCAGTCGATCCCTGAAGATGTCTATGAAGCCGCGACACTCGACCGGGTCAGCAAGATCCAGCAATTTTTCCATATCACCCTGCCGCTCCTGAAACCGATCATCCTCTTCTGTGTGGTGCTCTCGGTGATCGGCACGATGCAGCTCTTCACCGAACCCTTCCTGATCACCAACCGTGGCGGACCGGGCGGCGGCACGGAAACTCTCGGCCTCCTTCTCTACCGGCAAGGCTTCACTTCGCTGAATTTCGGCTACGCCTCGGCGATCGCCTATACGATGGCGGCACTCGCCGTGGTGATCTCGCTTCTCAATCTCTGGGTCGGGAGGGATCCGAAATGAGATCCAAATCACAATCCCTGCTTCTGCGTCAGATCGCCCTGCATGCCGTACTGGCGCCGCTCGCTATAATCTGGCTCTTTCCACTCTGGATGATGTTCGTATTCTCGACCATGCCCGACAACGGCATCTTCAGTCCCGAGATCGTGCTCTGGCCGTCCACCAACTTCGTCGAGAACTTCAGGAATCTGCAGGCGGATACCGATTTCATCGGCGCGATGCTGATCTCGGTCGGCGTCGCGGTCATCTACACCGTTCTGTCCGTGCTGTTGACCTCGATGGCAGGCTGGGCGCTGGCGCGCTACCGGTTCGTCGGACGCTCGATCGTCATCGCCATTATCCTCGGCACCATCACCCTGCCCTTCTCCGTGGTGGTCATTCCGCAGTTCATCATGGTGGCCCGCGAGTTCCGGTTGGCCAATACCTGGGTGGCGCTGATCGTACCGCCGCTTTTCAATTCGCTCGGCGTACTCTTCATGCGGCAGTCCTTCTCCATGATGCCGAACGATCTTTTCGATGCGGCCCGCGTCGAAGGCGTCAAGGAATGGCAGATCTTCCTGCGCATCGCCTTGCCGCTGGCGCGGCCGACCATGGCAGCACTGGCGATCATCCTCTTCCTTGCCTCGTGGAACAACTATCTCTGGCCGCTGCTCATCAATTCCAAACCAGGGATGATGACAGCACCAGTGGCATTGGGAACGCTGATTGGCCTCACCAAAGTCTCCTGGGGCGGCATCATGGCTGGCTCGGTGCTGCTGACTGCACCGATCCTCGTCGTTTTCGTGCTGCTGCAACGTCACTTCATCGCCGGCATTGCGGCCGGCGCAATCAAATAATCGGGGAGCCTATGGCAGAGCTTTCACTCAGCAATATCGTAAAACGCTACGGCGCATTCGAAATCATTCACGGCGCCAATCTGGAGGTAAAGGACGGCGAGTTCGTGGTCTTCGTCGGGCCCTCCGGCTGCGGCAAGTCCACGCTTCTGCGCATGATCGCGGGTCTTGAAGACATTACCGGCGGCGAACTGACAATCGGCGGCCGCCTCGTCAACGATGTCGAGCCGGCCGACCGCGGCATTGCCATGGTCTTCCAATCCTATGCGCTCTATCCGCACCTGACCGTGGAGGAGAACCTCAGCTTCGGCCTGCGCATGAACGGGAACCCGAAGGCGGACACTGAACGGCGTGTGCGCCATGTCGCCGAGATCCTGCAGATCACCGAGCTGATGAAGCGTCGGCCAAAGCAGCTCTCCGGCGGCCAGCGCCAGCGTGTCGCCATAGGCCGCGCCATCGTGCGCGAACCGCAGGTCTTCCTGTTCGACGAGCCACTGTCGAACCTCGATGCGGAACTGCGCGTGCAGATGCGTGTCGAAATCTCCAGGCTGCACAAGCAGCTCGGCACGACGATGATCTACGTGACACACGACCAGACCGAGGCCATGACGCTTGCAGACAAGATCGTCGTGCTGCGCGCCGGCAATATCGAGCAGATCGGCGCGCCCCTCGATCTCTACGACGATCCGGCCAACCAGTTCGTCGCCGGCTTCGTCGGCTCGCCAAAAATGAACTTTCTCAAGGCCGAGGTCGCCGAACTGCAGGCGGGCAAGGCGACAGTCGTACTTTCGGACGACAGAGCAGTGCGCCTAACGATGCCGGTCTCCGATCCGGTCGTGACATCGGGCACGCCAATCACGCTCGGCATCCGACCCGAACATTTCAGCGAGGCAGGCCAAGGCGACGCCGATCTGACGGTCGCCGTCGATGTCGCCGAGCATCTCGGCAATACCAGCTACATCTATGCGAACTTAGGCGGCGAACAGCTCATCATCGAGCGGCCTGAATCCCGCAGCCTCGGCAAGACCGAGACGCTGACGGTGTCGCTGTCCGCCGGACGTACCTTCCTGTTCGACGCCGCCGGCAAGCGGCTTCGATAACGCATCCCAAGACTGAAAGACGAAAGAGGATAGTCATGACTTCAGATAATCCGATCCGCTGGGGCATTATCGGTCCCGGCACCATCGCCCGCACTTTTGCCGATGGTGTCGCGCATTCGCGCACCGGCAAACTGGTGGCGATCGCCACCCGCAATCCCGATAAGCCGGGTCTTGCGGACGGCTTCCCGGGTGCGCGCATCGTCAATGGCTACGAGGCACTGCTGACGGACAAGGAGGTCGATGCGATCTATATCGCGACGCCCCATACCGGCCATGCCGAATGGGCAATCAAGGCGATCCGCGCCGGCAAGCACGTGCTGGTCGAAAAGCCGATCGCACTCTCGGCCTATGATGCCGAGGCGATCTATTACGAGGCAAAGAAAGCCGGCGTGTTCGCTGGCGAGGCCTTCATGTACCGGGTGCATCCGCAGACCGAGAAGCTGGTCGAACTCGTCAAGAGCGGCACGATCGGCGAAATCCGCATCATCCGCTCCTCGTTCGGTTTCAGCATGGGCACATTCCGGCCGGAACATCGCCTCTTTGCCAATGATACGGCCGGCGGCGGCATTCTCGATGTCGGCGGTTATCCCGTCTCGATGGCCCGATTGATTGCCGGTGCAGCAGCTGGCAAGCCGTTCCTCGACCCGGAAAAGGTTTCCGGTGTCGCTCATCTCGGCCAGTCCGGCGTCGATGAATGGGCATCCGCCGTACTGAAATTCCCGAACGAGATCATCGCTGAAGTATCCTGCTCGATCATGGCGCAACAGGACAACGTGCTGCGCATCATCGGCTCGGAAGGCCGCATCGAAGTCAAGGATTTCTGGTTCGCATCCGGCCACAAGGGGGGCACCGGCAAAATCGAAATCTTCAGGAAAGACAGCCAGGAGACGATCGAGGTCAAGGAAGATCGCTGGCTCTACTCTTTCGAAGCGGATGCGGCCGGGGACGCGATCCGTGCAGGCGAAAAGGAATTCCGCTCGCCGGGCATGAGCTGGGCGGACTCGATCAACAACCTCAAGGTGCTCGACCAGTGGCGCGCCTCGGTCGGCCTGGAATACGGCGTCGAGAAGGCCAGCAAGAGGACGTTGAATATCGCTGGAGGCACCGTCCGTCGCGGCAGTTCCGTTCCGCAACGCCACATCCCCGGCATTGCCAAACCAGCCTCCGTGGTCACCCTCGGCTTCGAATTCTTCCCTAACTTCGCCGCCGCTTCTCTGACGCTCGACGCTTTCTACGAAGCCGGAGGCAATGTCTTCGATACGGCCTTCGTCTATGGCGGCGGCAAGACAGAGAGCATATTCGGCGACTGGCACACGAGCCGTCAGGTTGCACGCGAAGACATCGTGCTGATCGGCAAGGGCGCTCATTCCCCGCTCTGCTACCCTGACATCATCAGCAAACAGCTCGACCAATCGCTCAATCGCCTGAAGACCGATTATATCGATATCTACTTCATGCATCGCGACAATACCGACGTGCCTGTCGGCGAATTCGTCGATGCGATGGATGCTGAGGTCAAGCGCGGCCGCATTCGCGGCATTTTCGGCGGCTCCAACTGGACTCGCGCGCGTTTCGACGAAGCGATTGCTTATGCGAAGAAGAATGGGAAGTCAGCGCCTGCCGCGCTTTCCAACAACTTCTCGCTCGCCGAAATGCTCGATCCGATCTGGGCAGGCTGCGTTGCCGCTTCCGACGACGAATGGAAGAAATGGCTGAACGAGAAGCAGATCCCGAACTTCGCCTGGTCAAGCCAGGGCCGAGGCTTCTTCACCGACCGTGCCGGCCGCG
The DNA here is from genome assembly GCA_900471925.1 of Hyphomicrobiales bacterium. Classification (GTDB taxonomy): domain Bacteria; phylum Pseudomonadota; class Alphaproteobacteria; order Rhizobiales; family Rhizobiaceae; genus Rhizobium. The sequence continues at coordinate 20,318 of UCGV01000019.1, read as the reverse complement.
ACAAGCGTGATGACGAGGAAATCGTTCGCTGCTGGTATTCGGATCGCAATTTCGGGCGCCGCGACCGTGCGATCGAACTCGCCAAGCAGCTAGGGCGGCATCCGATCCATATCGCCCTCGCCTATGTCATCGCGCAGCCCTTCCCGGTCATTCCACTGATCGGGCCGCGTACCACCGCCGAACTGGAAGACAGCCTCTCGGCGCTGGACATCAAGCTGACACCCGAACAGGTGAAGTGGCTGGAAGGCTAACCATCACTTCGAGCCGGATTATCGCACTGAGCGGCAGGCCCGATTGCCTGCCGTTTTTCTTTGTTGCGATGGCACAGTGCCTGACGACTGCCGATACGCTAATGTTGCATTTTTCCTCTTGCGATCAACCATAGGTCATCTACTGTGAAGCCTTACGGGGAGCGGGACGATGACGCGAACGGTGTGGCCAAAGGAAGCTTTGACGTCGGAAGCGATGAACTTTCTCGACGGCATCCATCAGGAATGGTGTTTGGCCATGCGTTGCCGCCGTGACAGTGCTCTCGGCATGGCAAAGGCAAGAGCTCTGATCGACTGGTTCGAATTCGGCGTTCGGGATCGCGACGAATTGCTGGGCCTGCTGTCGGAAGATTTTTCCGGGGCGGCCTGAGGCCGCACTTGTTTTTGCCGTATCAGCGCTACCTCATCCTGAGCGATGTCAGGAGGAGACACCCTTGCGTAAATATTTAGTATTGTTCGGCATTATCCTGTCTCCAGTGGCAGCTTCGGCGCAATCACCCGACCTGGAAGCGACATGCCAATCCGTCGCCAAGGGCTTCTTCATGAGCGATCAGCTTTCGATCGGCACTGTTCAATCCTTTCCGGAACTTAAGCCACCGGGCGTACGGATGACATATTCGATCCGGCCGGGAACGGCGCCAGGCGACATGTCGGACACTTTCGAATGCGAGTTTGATCAGGTCGACAAGCCGCATCATCTCGCCCGTTTCTGCGTATCGAGCACCTGCTATTCGTCGAGCGAAGACGATGCCGATCGGAAACGTCGTTTCGAAGAGGCGCGAATTCTGCTTGAGCGCGCAGAGAAATAATCCACCTATACGCGATCAACCAATCTGAGGGGCCGCTCCAGCCACCTGGCTGGAGCACTTTGACGACATGCAATGAGGCCCCCCGCCCTCTCCGGCTATTCGAATTTTTCGGTCGTATCGGCCTTGCCCTGGGCCCAGTATCCTGACGCCTTGATCCATGTCAGCGGATAACCACGTTCTTCGACGAGATAGGCACGGATTGCCCGCGCCACCGACGCCTCGGCGGCAATCCAGACGAATGTCCCGGAGATGATGTCGATACCCGCCAGGGCAGCGATCAGCGGTTCGGCATTTGTCGCATCGGAAAGAGGGCGGTAGACCCAGCGTGTGCTGAGCGCCGCCGAAGTTTCGAAAATCTGCCGTTCTTCCGGACCATCGACGGCAGCAACGACCGTCACTGTCGTGTTGGCTCCACTCTCCTCGATGCGCCGGCCGATAGCGGGTAGTGCCGTTTGGTCGCCGACCAGGAGCCATCGCTCCACAGTACCGGCCACCACAGCCGAACCGCGAGGGCCACCGATTTCGAGAGGCGTGCCAACGCTTGCGTCGATCGCCCATTGTGTTACGGGACCGGCCTCATGCAGGGCAAAATCGATGGTCAGGCTACGGGCCGCATTGTCATACCGGCGCGGCGTGTAGTCCCGACGCTCCTCGCCACCATCAGCGCCAGGCACGATAACCTTAATGTGGTCGTCAGGTGCCAAGCTCGTGAAATCGGAGAGGTCTTCCCCTTTCAGCACGATACGCCGCATGCCCGGCGTGATGTCAGTTACGCTCTCGACCGTGAGCGAGCGGCGGCGCAGTTCGTGGCGAACGCGCTCGATAATAGGCGCGGGGACTGGTTGGTTTGAAGGGTGCTTGTTATCCATCATGTCCTTCCGGGGCTTCGGGAAACGATCCGCAGGACACAGTCGCGCAGATCGAAGCCGCAAAGCCGATCGATCATACGCGTTGAGTGACGTTAACGCTTACGTGGCCGGACCATATCCTGCCAGTGACGCTTCCTCATTAGCGAATGCCGAAAGCCGGCGCAATAAAAAACTTGAGTTAAAATATCCATTTTATTTGTCTAGAGCCAAATTCGGCACGCTGCATCCAGACGTTCCTCGAAACACGATCTTCACATCTGACCGGTATGGTTCTTGCAGTGTTACTAATATCCTTACGTTGGGGAGACCAAGTGTAATGGAATGGAACACATACGATCGCTTCCCCCCTCTGGTACTGATGCTGGGTGGCCGGGAAAAATACAGGGTCATCAGGACGCTGAGAGACATCGCCGAGGTTTTGATAGCTGACTGGCCCTTCGAGGACGGTGAGGAATATGTCGTGGCCGTCAAAGCTTGCGCCGACGCGATCAGCGGACAGATCGATGTCAGTGAGTTGCAAAACGCAGTTCGTCGTGCGGCTGCCGAAGCCGGCATAGCGATCCTGACCGTCGTTCACTGAGTTTGGCCGACTGCGGCAAGCTCGATGAACGGCCGAGGGAGCTTGCCGCCCGGTTCGAAAACCGCGACGATATCGGCAGGCAAGGTTTGGCGATGATGAGATGTCGCATAGGCTCGATGGCTGCTGCATTTGTTTTCGGCACGTGGGCTGTAATGACGCCCGCGGTCGGTGCCGGCGAGCCGTCAATTCCTGAACCAGCCTGCCTTTACCAGGGCGAGGCCGAAGATGGGCACACGCTCTGCATTCGGAAAGATCAGTTCAATGCGGATCTCTGCGAGGTCATGGATCATTTCGCAGCGATCCATAACATTCCCCCGGCCTTCTTCGCGCGCCTGATCTGGCGCGAAAGCCTGTTCCGACCGGAGGCGGTGAGCCCGAAAGGGGCGGAAGGCATAGCGCAATTCATGCCGGGCACCGCCCGGCTGCGAGCACTTGAAAACAGCTTCGACGTCGTGCAGGCGCTGAAAGCCTCGTCAGGCTACCTTGATGAACTGAGACTTCGCTTCGGCAATCTCGGACTTGCGGCAGCCGCATATAATGCCGGCGAAGCCGGTCTCGGCCGGTTCCTCTCCACCGGCCGCCTGCCGATCGAAACCCGCGACTACGTATTTGCGATAACCGGGCAGACGGTCGAAACCTGGAGGGACAAGCCCCCGGATATCTCCGCCCCGGACCTGAGAGACGGTATGCCGTTCCGGGAAGCATGCGTAGCGCTTGCAGAGACCCGTCAAATGAATGAACCGGTTCTGACAGGATCGGCCGACTGGGCGCCATGGGGCGTGCAACTTGCCGCCCATTACAATCCATCCGTAGCGGACAGGCTGTTCACGACGTCCTTGGCAAGACTACCCGAGCCGCTGAATGCGGAACGCGCCCTGATCGTGCGACAGAGAGGCGGGAACTTCGGATACCGGCCGCGCTATGCCGCACGGATCGGCCGCGAGACGCGTGTGGAAGCGAGTAAGCTCTGCAGCACGATCCGCGCCGCCGGTATCGCCTGCACGGTCTTTCGCAACCGCTGAACGCGAAGTCTCGCAGCGCCAACGGAGTTTGTCGAAACCTGAGCAGGCCCCGTCTTCCGGGTAAGACGCAGAACATCAAAAGAGCGGCTGAGATAAATAAGGCGCCTGCCGAGGGAGGAGATCCGGCAGACGCCTTTATAACGCGTGGCAGCGGGAGGAGGAGGCCGCCACGTAGACACCGGCTAGGGAGGAGATGAGCCGTGTCTTGGACAAAACGACGAGGGAGGAGTTTCATCGCTTCGTTGAATACGAATATAGGCGGATCGCTGCCGGCCTTCCATGCATATATTTGCAAAGCTGCCATGCGCCATGCGTCAAGCGAATAGCTTAAACCAAAGAAAAACGCGCTCGCCTTCATCAGGCAAGCGCGTTGGACATTCATTCCGAAGAAGTCTTAGCGGGCGCTGGCGGCACGGGCTACGTCGCGGATGTCGCCACGTGCGATACCCAGGTCGTTCAGCTCGCGGCTCGACATGCGGCCAAGCTCAGTAACGGTTTGACGATATTTGCGCCAGTTGTTGAAAGTGCGTGCGATGCTCATTGCAATCCCCTTTCCGTGGGTCCAGCGACAGCTGCCAGTTAGCGGCGCTTCGTTCGCTTCGATGAGAAATATATAATATGGGGCCGCCGGAATGAGTAGCGTTCAGACTACACTCCACCCATGCATTAAACGCATATCGATACAATTTAATGCCTCATCTGAGGCAGTTTCCTATCCGTGGGTATGGTTGAAGGAGGCGTATCGAAGCCCCACCTGATGATCACCATCCTCCAAAGCCGATCAGGGACATATCCCGATGCCGAGTTCAGTCTGCAAAACCTATCCTGGAATATGTAGCCAATCCTCCGTCAACGAGCCGCGTCCGGCTCGCTTGCTCCGTCCGGCAAACGACAACAGGCCGGGAGCGATACGCCTACCCCTCTTCGTTCTGTCCACGAGCCTTCCGGCACCCGGTAGCAAGGCCATATCCGTGTTGGAAGCAGGATCGGTGATTTCGATGCTGGGGCTGCTGATCTTCGCCGCGCATGAAGAGATCGTAGCCGTTGCCCCGGCTCTCGCTTCTGCCTTCGAACAGTTTCTCGCAAGCGCTCCGACTGCCCTCTGGTAGTGATGATCGGACCTGAACGAACGACCACGTTGCAAAAGCTGCCCGGTCACCGAGGTGCTGGTGGATAATATTGGACTGAGATAATGCTCTTCGCGGACACACGGCTGACCCTCGGTCTCGCTCTGCCCATGCAGGAGCGCGAACGGAATGATATTGATTTCGGCCTCCAGTTGGAGCTCGCACGTCGTGCCGATGAACTCGGCTTCTCTGCCCTCTGGGTCCGCGATGTTCCATTGAACAGTCCGGCCTACCCCGATCCCGTCGGCCATTCGGAGCCATGGGTTCTGCTTGGCGCACTCGCCGCCGTGACCCGCTCGATCACATTGGCAACCGGCGCAATCGTGTTGCCCTTGCGCCATCCCCTTCACATCGCCAAGGCGGCGCTTTCGATGGACATGCTATCCTCGGGCAGGTTCGTGCTCGGTCTCGGCTCCGGCGACCGTCCCTCTGAATTTTCCACCTTCGGCCACAATCTTGATGATCGGCGGGAGTTGTTTCGATCCAACTGGACAAAGCTCCGCGATGCCCTCCATGGCACCGTCGCGCAGCAGACCAGTGCCGATCAGTTCGATATTCGCCCGCGCAGCGGACGTGCCATTCCCCTGGTCGCCGTCGGCTCGTCCTCGCAGTCCCTCGAATGGATCGCTAGGAATGCCGGCGCCTGGATGACCTATCACCGGCCCCTTGCTGCTCAGAACGACCGGATTGCGCTCTGGCATCGCGCGGTACACCGTACCACCTCGGAATTCAGAGGCATGGGGCAGGCCATGGCACTCGATCTCGTGGATACATCGTCCGATCGCCTCGAGGACATCAATCTCGGCTATCGGACCGGGCCAGAGGGCTTGCTGGCCGCTCTTGCCGCGTTCCGTGCCGCTGGTGTCCATCACGTTGCCCTCAATCTGCTCGTCGATCGGCGCAAGGCGTTCTCCGATCTAGAGATCATCGCGCGAGAGGTGCTGCCGCGCCTCGGTGAGAGTGCGGAATTGCGGGCATCTCCATAGGCTGTGCAATGGCGGTCAGCGGTCGAAGAAATTCTGCCACAGCTTTTCGCCGAGCAGGCAGTCCGTCGTCGGCTGGTTCATGGCGATCTTGCGGACCGCTGCCGATGGCTCAAGGCCGCTGATTTCCCAAACCAGCTTTCTGCGGACGGCGACGGCAAAATCCTCGATCTTATGAACCGGAAGCACGAAGGAGCCGGGGCCGCCGATGACGCAATCGCCATAATATTTGTCGAGCCCCTCCGGCACGTCGGAGGGGCGAAGCATGATCGCAAGGCCGTTGATAACGACGCCGGCACCCAAGGCAGTATCGCGTGCGGGTGTCACCGGATCGCCGGAATTATTGGGGCCGTCGCCGGAAATGTCGATGACCTCGCGATTGCTTTTATACGGGCTGGTGGCAAGCATCGACACGCCCTGCGTGATCGCGGCTGAGATGGATGTCCGGCGCTGGGTGGCGATCGGCCGGGCTTCGAGCTTGTCGGCGAAGTCGAGCGCATCCTTTTCCGTCTCGATCACCTGCCAGTCGAGCACCGAACCGGGAACGACATAGCCCGCCCACTCGAAATAGCTTATGGCGATCCGGCCGGTCAGCCCGCCTTTCACGGCGTCCAGAAACTCCTTGTGCCGCAGCGCTTCGACATAGCCTTCGCGCTGGATGCGAACCTCTTCGTAATCCATCGAACGGGATGTATCGACTGCCAGCACCAGCTCGACATCGACTTCATTCTGGCTTGATTGCGCGATCGTGGCGGCAGCGCCGGAGAGGCTCGCGAGCATCGCAAGTGTTGTCAGCATCATCACTTCCTATCACTGCGTTATGCTCGGAACTTTAACACAGCTTACCTCGGCGGCGACGGCTGCCGGAGCGCATATTGTCAACTTTCAGTGATGGAGAAACCAGCTTGTCGGCGACCCGTTGCATGAGTCGCAGGCGCTTCCGACGTAAAGTTCCAGGGGTAGTCCTTCACTACTTGTGAAGAACTCATCGCCAATCTGCGGATCACTGGCGATTCGCCCAGCAATGACGGAGATGGCATGACGCTACTGCAGTTTCCCGCCGACCGACGCGCCGCTGATATCAGGCGGTGCACCGAGGCGCTACAGACCCTTCACGGAGACGCCGCAAACCGCTTCTGGAGGTCAGAGATGGCTGGTTTTGCCGCCAATCTGAAAGCTCAGGGCTGCAGCGAACATGAAATCTCCCAGCAGGCGGGTTTGTTCATGCATGCCGTGCAGATGGAACTTCAGGCCGCTTACCTCACTGCAGCCGAGCAGTGACGCATTCACCGCCCTATTTGGGAAACCTGTTGTAAAAAGATTGCGGATCGTAGACGCACTCGTAATCGAGCACACACATTTGCCCGTTGGCCGCGCGTATTCTGGCGACGTCGTATTTGTCACCTAACCGGCATCGCGCCGGCGGGTATCGGAAGCTCCGTCCACCGATGCCCATGCGAACGAAAACAGCCTTCTTCTGCTGAATGATCTGCGCAAGCTCGCGGCAGGAATGGTCACGTGCATTGACCTCGACCGCTTCGAGAGCGAAAGCAGCCGAAGGAAGCAAGAGGGCAATTGCTAAAATCAAGTTTCTCATCTGATCTCCTGATGCCGGCCGGCCGTCGGATCTTGCCATGCGCGCGTCCAGCACCGTCTGGCGGCTGGCCAGATCATCTGATGACATCGCCTCGTCAAGAGGCTTGATGTGGCGACTGATCATAGAGCATTCCAGGTTCGACCTGACACGTCGTCAATAATGATATGCCTACCGCGCCTCGATCGATAGCGACAAATATCCGGCATCGAAGCCGGCGATCTTCTGCAGCTTGTCCCAGTCGAGAATGGTAATCACCCTCCCCTCCCAGGTGAAAGCTCTCTCTTTCCGCAGCGACTGCAGCGTCTTGTTCAGATGAACCAGCGACACGCCGAGCACATCAGCCATGGCGTTCTGGGTCAGCGGCAGCTGGAAGCTCGGACCGTTCGTCCTGCGCACCGTCCGCAGCCGCATATAGAGTTCGCAAATGAGATGGGCGATATGCGCCTTCTTCGAGCGCCGGCCCATGGCGACGATCCATTCGCGATGGACCGCTCCGTCAACCAGTGTGTCGAGCCACAACAGACGCGTCAGATGAGGGTTCGTCTCCGTTATCGCCCTCAGCTCCTGATGATCCACTGAAGCGATACGGCAATTGGAGACCGCAAGAATACCGTGATCGACGACCTTGAGCGGAAAGGCATGCAGGTCGACGAAATCGCCAGCCACCTGTAGCGCCGTGATCTGCCGGGTTCCATCCTCCAGGACCTTGTAGCGGGCAGCAAAGCCATCGAGCAGCAGCGTGGAGTGATTGGGCCGGCTTCCCTCGGATACGAGATCCTCGCCTGCGGGCACGGATCTCTCCCGACCGACGATAGAACGCAGAAGTTCGATCTCCGCCGTGGAAAGAACGTCATGGCTTTCGAGATTGAGAAGAAGCGGCTCGATCACGAACAGCGCTCCCCACTCGAAGCCATGTCTGAAAACAAACGATATTCCAACGGGGTAGATACAGGGAACAAATTCGCTAGCCGGCACTTCATGATTGAATATTTCAGTGAGATGAGCAGATGACCCGATACTTCTTCGACCTTCACAATGGTGACGGCCCGATCCGCGACAATGATGGGATGGAACTGGCATCGCGTGCCGCAGTGCTCAGGGAAATGGCGAAAATCCTTGTAGACATTGCACGCGACGAACTACCTGCCGGAGAACGCACGATCATATCGGTGACGGTGCGGACAAAAGAGCGGCCGGTATCGGTTGCAAGCCTGGCTTTCTCGAACGAATGGCTGGATTGACTCCGTCTTGAATCAAGTCGGCTTACCGGTGAGTATCTTATCGACCCTGCCAAATTCACGCCCCCTGACATCACATGCACGACAACACACGCGTCGGGACCATAGCTGGCGGTCTATTCGCCAGCATTTAAATTTGACACAAGCAAACAGGGAAGCGTCATCAGCCAGGCCGCGGTCCGATGTCAGTTTTGAAAGCCGCTTTGCTCTGTCTCCACGGGTGCACGTTCAAGAATGCTTGATGCATTTCGACGGGAACCGAGGCCGACGGTCCGGCGTTAACTTCTGGTTTTCAAAACGAAAGACATTGCCGTGCCCCAAAACCAGCGCGCGTCCAGCAAACAAGAGAAACCGTCCAATCCCGTAAAAGATGAAGCACCGGCCAGTGCGGTCGAAGAGGAAACGGAAGCCGAAAAGCGCCCATCCATCATTCGGCGCCATCCGATAGCGACCCTGCTGATCGTTCTTGCGCTGATTGCGCTTGCTGCTATCGGCTATGTCATCTGGCTTATCTATTTCCATCCCTATGAAACGACGGACGATGCCTTCATCGACGCTCGCACTTTCTCGGTTGCCGCCAAGATCTCGGGTTACGTCTCAGATGTTCCCGTCTCCGACAATCAATATGTCGATGCCGGCGCCGTCATCGCCAAGATCGATCCGCGCGACTACCAGATCGCACTCGATCAGGCGCAGGGCCAGATCGGCGTGGCAAATGCGGCGATCTCCAGTGCCGATGCACAGATCGCTGCGGCTGGCGCCGCGATCGATGAGGCCAAGGCGCAAGTAACGTCGGCAGAGGCCGCCCTGCAATATGCTCAGGATGAAAACGACCGGCAGCAGCAGCTGGTGAAAAGCGGCGCCGGCTCGGAACAGGCGGCCCAGCAGGCTGCCGCCACCTTGCGGCAGGATAGAGCGAGTGCAGCCCAGGCGCAGGCAAGCGTTACCTCCGCCGTCAAGAACCAGGCGGCTGCCCAGGCGCAGAGGGCAAGCGCCGTCGCCAATCTCCATCAGGCCGAAGCCCAGGTTGAAGCCGCCCAGCAGAACCTCAGCTATACGACGATCACGGCCGCCCAACCCGGCCGCGTGGTGAAACTCAGCGGTTCGAAGGGACAATATGTCGAGGCGGGACAGGCGGTTTCCATGTTTGTCCCGGACGAGATCTGGGTGACGGCCAACTTCAAGGAAACCCAGTTGACCGATATGCGGCCCGGCCAGCCTGTTGATGTGACGATCGATGCCTATCCCGATCATTCTCTTCGCGGACACGTCGATTCCGTTCAGCCCGGTTCGGGCACCGCCTTCTCGCTGTTGCCTGCCGAGAATGCCACCGGCAACTATGTGAAGGTGATACAACGCGTGCCGGTCAAGATCGTCATCGATGCCTGGCCGAAGGACGTGGCGATCGGCCCTGGCATGTCTGTGGTGCCGACGGTCACCGTGCGCCCGAGGACCTGACATGAGCGGCGCTGCGACGGCGGATGGCAGACCGGTATCGAGTACGGGGATATCGAATCCGTGGCTGATCGCGCTTGTCGTGTCGCTCGCCACATTCATGGAGGTTCTGGACACGACGATCGCCAATGTGGCGCTGCGCTATATCTCCGGTGGCCTTGCCGTCAGCGCCGACCAAGCGTCATGGGTCGTCACCACATATCTGGTCTCGAACGCCATCATTCTTGTCGCGAGCAGTTTTATCGCCAAACGCTACGGCCGGAGGCGTTTCTATCTCCTTTGCCTTGCGACCTTCACCGTCGCCTCCATATGCTGCGGCCTGGCCTGGAACCTGCAATCACTGCTGATATTCCGCATGATCCAGGGCTTTGCAGGCGGCGGCATGGTGCCGATCTCACAGTCGATCCTCGCCGATTCCTTCCCGCCGTCGAAACGCAGCCAGGCCTTTGCCCTGTTCGGTGTCGCCGTGGTCGTAGCACCTGTGGTCGGACCGACGCTCGGCGGCTATCTCTCGGACAATTTTTCCTGGCACTGGTGTTTCCTGATCAACGGACCGGTCGGCCTCTTCGCATTCATCCTCGTCTATTTCCTCGTGAACGAGCCGGATTCCCTGCGCCAAGAGCGCGCCCGGATGCGTAAACGGGGCGTGCGTTTCGATATAGTCGGCTTCCTGTTGGTCGCGACCTTTCTCGGAGCCCTCGAACTAGTACTCGATCGCGGCCAGACGGAGGATTGGTTCGGTTCGGGCTTCATCATCGCCATGACGGCTGTCTGCGTTGTGGCTCTCCTGCTTTCGATCCCATGGTTGATGACGACCGAAAATCCCATTATCGACGTTCGTCTCCTGGCGAGCAGGCAATTCGGTTCCTGCTTCATCGTCATGCTGGCGACGGGCGCGATCCTGATCGCCACGACCCAGTTCATTCCGCAAGTGCTGCAAGAGAATTTTGGCTATACCGCCACGTGGGCAGGCCTTGCGCTTTCGCCCGGCGGCCTGATCACCATGTTCATGATGTTCGTGGCGGGACGGATCAGCAACAAAGTTCAGCCGAAATATCTGATCGCCATCGGCACGGCGATCATTGCTGTCGCCATGTACGGCATGACGCGCCTCAACCCCGACCTGAACTTCGGTTTCTTCGTCTGGTCACGTATTTATCTTGGATTCGGGCTGCCACTGATCTTCATCCCGATGACAGCGGCCTCCTACGATGGCCTGCGACCAGACCAGACGGATCAGGCATCGGCGCTCATCAATGCAGCGCGCAATACCGGCGGGTCGATCGGTGTTTCGCTGGCATCGAACGTGCTTGCCCACCGCGAGCAATGGCATCAAAGCCGACTGGTCGAGCACATCATCCCCTCGGATCCTGCCTACAATCATACGCTGCAAAGCGTGACGCAATATTTTGCCGATAGGGGAGCAGGCGCAGCCGACGCACAGTCACAGGCCATCGCCTGGATCGGCCAGCAGGTACAGGCGCAGGCGAGTTATCTCGCCTATATAGACGTTTTTCACACGCTCATGTGGCTATCATTGGCCGTACTGCCGCTCGCCTTCATCCTGCGCAAGATCGACCTCGGTGGAGGCTCAGGCGGGCCGGCCGGACATTGATCTGCGTCATATCCACAACCAATTGCATATCCCATGATCTGGGGGTTCATTCGAATCGCCGCATATACTATATGTGGGGCGTGATATTCACACGAGACAGGTACTGATGACCCCAGAAATGTCCGGCTTTGAATGCACCCGCGGCAATGCCCTTCCCGGCAAGCTGAAGCTTTCAAGCAAACTGCCCTATTTCATCGTTGCAGGACTTGCTGTGGCCGTGTGGGCAAATTCCAGCGAACGGCCTCACGATACCGAAGTCGCAGCCAAGCAGGCAGCACCGGCTGCGCTTGCCCGCTGACGATTGCGATGGCCCGGCCAGGACGTCTGCGGGGACCGGGACTATTGTCGAGCCGGCAGCCAGAGCTGCCGGCCTGATCCGTAGGACGGATCTTAAATCCTGATCCCGCTCGCCTCGTCGAAGAGATGCACCTGCGCCGGATCGACGGTTACGCCAATCGTTTCTCCGGCCTGAACCGTGCCCCTGCCGGTTTCGACGATCGTCAGTTCTGGCATCGTCGCCGCGGTAATGAAGGTCGAGGACCCCGTGGACTCGACGACCGCGACCGGGACGTCGAAACTCCCCTGCCCCTGATTGCCAATACCGATGTGCTCGGGCCGGAGGCCGGCGGTGACCTTGCGGCCCGGCTGGATCTGATGATCGATGGCAATCTGCTGCCTGACCGAGCCGAGATCGAGCGTTAGGCTCTTCCCATCCTCGCCGGCAATGGCCGGGATGAAATTCATGGCCGGCGAACCGATGAAGCCGGCGACAAACTTGTTGGCGGGCTTGTCGTAGAGATCGAGCGGCCGGCCCTGCTGCTCGATGATACCATCGCGCATGACGACGACATGGTCGGCCATGGTCATCGCCTCGACCTGGTCATGTGTCACGTAGACAGATGTCGCGTGAAGGCGATCATGCAGGGCGCGGATTTCCTTGCGCATCGAGACGCGCAACGCTGCATCGAGGTTGGATAGAGGCTCATCGAACAGGAAGGCCTGCGGATTGCGAATGATGGCGCGCCCCATGGCCACACGCTGCCGCTGGCCGCCGGAAAGCTGGCGGGGATAGCGGTCAAGCAAACCGGAAAGACCAGTGATAACGGCGACTTCCTCGGCCTTCCTTTTGGCCTCGGCCCTGGCGACCCCGTGCATTTTGAGCGAATAGGTCAGGTTCTGTTCAACCGTCATATGCGGATAGAGGGCGTAACTCTGAAACACCATGGCGATGTCGCGCGCCCGCGGCGGCACGTCGTTCATTATTTCGCCGGCGATCTTCAACGTGCCACCGGTGATTTTCTCTAAGCCGGCGAGCGAGCGCAGCAGCGTGGACTTGCCGCATCCTGACGGACCCACCAGCGCCACGAACGTGCCCTTGGCGATCGAAAGGTTGACATTCTTAAGCGCGTGAAACGCACCGTAGTGCTTTTCGATGCCTGAGAGTTCGATCTGGATATCCTGGTTCATGCCGAAAACCTTGCTGATCCCGGACCGGGACCGATGACGTGGCTGAGGGTGAAAAATGCCATCATTTGACCGCCCCGGCGGCAATACCGCGCGTCAGCGTGCGCTGGAAGATCAGGAAGAAGATCACGGTCGGTATAATGCCCAGGAAAGCTGCCGAGGCCTGTAGCACCGGGTCCGACATGTTCTGGCCGCGGGTGAGGCCCATGGCGACCGAGACCGTCTGATTGTTGTTGGAGACCAGCATGACCAGCGGAATCAGGAACTCGTTCCAGGTCCAGATGAAGAAGAAGGTTCCCAGCACCATGAGCGTCGGCCGCAGGACCGGGACGACCACGAACCATAGCGTCTTCCAGTGCGTCGAGCCGTCCATCTCGGCAGCTTCGAGGATTTCCTTGGGAAAGGTACTCAGCACTGTCGAGAGCAGGTAGGTCCCGAAAGCGCTCTGCAGGACCGCGAAGATGATGATGACGGAAAGCTGCGTATCGTAGAGGCCGGTAGCTTTCGCCATGTAGTAGAGCGGGTAGATGATCGATTCCTGCGGGACCATGATGCCAAGAAGAAAGACCACCAGGATCAGGCGCGATCCCGGTACCTTGCCGATCCCAATCGCATAGGCATTGAACAGGCTGATCAGCACCCCGAGCACCGATACGCCGAGGCTGATCATCACGCTGTTGAGCAGCTTGCGGCTGAAATCGGAGACCGTCCAGAACTTCTCCACCGCCGTGAGATCGATCGACCGGGGAATCGAAAGTGGTCCGCCGACGGCATATTCGGCACTTGCCTTCACGGCATTGAGCAAAGCCAGGAAAAACGGAAATAGCGTGAAGGCGAGAAGCAGAATAAGGATGGCCAGCACCACCCATCGCATCGGATCGCGCCGCGTGGGATGAACTGCCGCCTTCGCGGGGGCCTTGGTCGTGCCGTCGCTGAGAACTGAATCGGCCATGATTTACTCCTTCGGCTCCTGCCGGCTCTGGAAGCGCAGGAAGATCACCGCCAGAGCGATCGTCAGGGTTGTCTGCACAACCGCAATCGCTGCGGCATAGCCGACGCGCTGCGTGGTGAAGAAGTGATAGTACGTCAGATAGGAGGGCACGAGCGTGGCATTGTCGGGTCCACCGGCTGTAATGACGAAGATCGGCGCGAAGACCTTGAGCGCTGCGATCAGCGTCGTCAGCACGACGACAAAAATCTCCGGTGCCAGCAGCGGAATGGTGATCGTGACAAGACGGCTCCACCAGCTTGCGCCATCGAGTTGAGCCGCTTCATAGAGAGACGGATCGATGCGCGACAGACCCGCCATGAAAACCACCAGGCAATAGCCGACCTGTATCCAGACAATAACGAGGGAGACGGCGGCAAGCGCGTATGTCGCATCGCCGATCCAATTCTGGGCGAGACTATCGAGACCGATAGCCTTCAGTGTGATGTTGACGACGCCGACGGGGTTGAGGATCCACCCCCAGAGTACACCCGCGACCGTCACGGGCAGAATCTGCGGCAGGTAAAAACCGGCCCTGAAGAAGCTCGATACCCATTCCCCGAACTCGTCCCTGACATAGTCGAATAGGAGAGCGGCGAGCACGAGGCCGATGCACACCGGTATCACCGTCATCGAGACGATGAAGAGCAGCGTGTGATACATCGATCCCCAGAACTGATCGTCCGTCAGCAGCCGACTATAATTCTGCAGACCGACCGGCCGTGGGGTGCCAACGCCTTTCCATGCCGTGAAGCTCAGTCCGAAATTGGCAAGCTGCGGTATGAGTACGATCAGAATGAAGCCGATCACCCCTGGGATGAGGTAGAGGCTAAAGCTCAGTCGACTATCACCCGATCGCAGACTGGATGCGGCCATGTCATTCTTCCTCCCGCTCCCTGATGGGCTGCGCAGCAAAGCGCAGCCCCGCGTCCAAGGTTGCGTTACTGGTTTTCCTGCGTATCGTCGTAGACCTGTTTGATCTGTTCGATGAACTGCTCCGCTGTCAGACTGCCTTGGAAGAGACCAGTGTCTTTCTGGTTCAGCACGTCATAGTAGCCGGGGACCGGCCAGTCAGGATAAAAGCCGAGGCCACCTTTGTCCGAGATCTGCTTGAAAACCGCGGCGGCATTCTTGCCGATCGGGTTTGTGATAGCGGAAGGATCAGCCGCAATCGGTACGCCGCCCTTGTTGGCCAGTTCGGCCTGGTATTTCGGAGATAGCGTCAGGCTGATCCATTCAGCCGCGAGATCGGCATTCTTGCTGCTCTTGGGTACGACCCAAAGATTGCCCGTCGAACCGACCGAATATTTCGGCGTTGGAATAACGAACTGACCCCATTTGAAGTCCTTGATGGTCGAGGCGAAGGTTCCAAGATTCCACGTGCCCGAGACGTACATCGGCGCCTTGCCGGAGGTGAAGAGCAGCGCCGCGTCGGGGTCCTTCATGCCCGTCGAGTCCTTGCTGATATAGCCCTTTCCGACCCAGTCCACCAAGGTCTGGGCGGCATAGAGATAGGGCGCGCCGTCAAGAGGAGTCTTCAGACCCTGATAGTTCTGGACCCAGGTGTCATCGGCCTTGGTATAGGCGAGCGAGGCGAGCAGATGCTGGCCACTTGTGTCGATGGCGCCAAGCGCCAGAGGCGTGAGACCCTTTTGCTTGAAGGCCTCCATCGCAGCGACCCACTCTTCGAGCGTCGACGGCGGCTTCAGGCCGGCCTTTTCGAACATGTCGATATTATAGAAACAAGAGACATATTCGCCGAAGACAGAGACGCCCCAGACAGGGCCGGAGCCATAAATGCCCTTCTCGTCATAACGGCTCAGGACCAGATCGCCCTCGTTCAGGATCTTGTCCCAGCCTTCCTTCTTCACATAGTCGTCGAGATTGGTCAGCAAGCCCTGGCTTGCAACCAGGCCCGCCGTCGCATTGCCCTTGTTGTATTCGAGGACGTCCGGGGCCTGATCCGAATTGAGGATCATGCCGCCGGACGCCTGCAACTGCTGAAAGGTCTTCTGCTCGAAACTGACGGTGACGTCTGGATGTTTCGCCTTGAACTCCTCAAGCGCCTCTTTCCAGACGATGCCCTGAGCAGTGGTCGGTTCCTCGAACCACCAGATCTTGAAGGTCTTCTCCTCGGCGTGGCCGATCGATGTCATCAGCATCGTCGTACCGAGCGCCAGCGCAAGTCTTGCAATTCTTTTCATGCTTTCCTCCCAAAAAGCGGCCACGCCGCGAAAAGACAGATGTCATTCAGTCGTGGCGCCGCCAGGCCTCCCCGCCCGGCGTTTGCCCCACCATAAGCGGTCGATCAGGGATCAACAACAAAATCGCCGCCACGGCACTTTTTCAGATAGTTGAGGCCGTGTACCTGGCCAGTCATCTCCAACGCGTCGCGATAGACGGGATCATGCCAGCCTTCGATATCGATCGAACCTGACCAGCCGGCGAGCCGCAGCTCGGAGATGATGTCAGTCCAATTGCTATCGCCGAAGCCCGGCGTGCGCATGAAGACAAACTTCTCCTTGCCGAAGATGCCGTGTTCCTTGATGACATCCCAGCGGATCGTCGCGTCCTTGCCGTGAACGTGGAAGATCTTCTTTGCCCATTTACGGATCTGCGGCAGCGGCTCGATCAGATAGACCATCTGATGGCACGGCTCCCATTCGAGGCCGATATTGTCGTCGGGCGTCTCGTTAAAGATCAGTTCCCAGGCATCGGGATTGTGCGCGATGTTCCAATCACCGGTCGCCCAATTGCCGTCCATGGCGCAGTTTTCGAAAGCGATCTTGATGCCCTTGTCGGCTGCACGCTTGGCAAGCTCGCTCCAGACCTGCTTGTAGCGCGGCAGACTGTCCGTCAGCGGCTTGTTGCGGATACGGCCGGTAAAGCCGGCAACGCAGGTGGCGCCGAAATGATGGGCGTTGTCGATGCAATCCTTCCAGCCCTGCAGTGTCTGCTGGTCGATTTCGGTCTCCTCGAGCGGATTGCCGAACATGCCGAGCGTCGAAATGGTGATGTCGCGGTCACCGATTGCCTCCACGCTGCGCTTGCCGAGTTCGGCGAGATCCTGGCCATTTGTGGTCTGCCAGAAGAACGGCTCGAAGCTTTCGAAACCCATATCGGCGATCTGGGCAATGCGCTTGTCGGCGCCGCCCTTGGAGGCGCTGACCATGGTACCAATACGAATGGCTTTGGCGGGGTTGCTCACGTCATCTATCCTTATGCTGAAATTTCGACCCGCCGTCCGGTCTTGGCGCTTTCAATCGCGCCGAAGACCATGGCGAGGCTTCTGATATTGTCGGAACTGACCGTTTCCGGCCGCTTTCCGGTGCGGATCGCCTCGACGAAGCTGGCAATCACGCTGGCATGGCCGTGGGTTTCCTCGGTGTGTTCAGGTGCCGGAACCTCGACAGGCGAAAAACCGTGAAGCAGGCCCGGCTCATTGCCGGAAACAGTCGCTTTGAAACCATCCTCACCGTCCCAGGTCAGCATGCCTTTCGAGCCGACGATGCGCCACTGACTTTCCCAGCTCGTACGCTCGCCTTCAGCACACCAGGAGCCGCGATAGGTGAAGACGACATCGTCGGAGAATTCGAAAGTGGCATTGGCCGAGGCGCCATGGCGATACCAGGAGCCCTTCGGGTTGCGCTCCACACAATAGACGGCGAGCGGCTTCTTGTCGGCCACATAGCGGGCTGCATCGAAGGTATGGATCGCCATGTCGAGCAGCAGCACATTCTCCATCTCTTCACGGAAGCCGCCGAAATGCGGCGCGATGAAGAAATCGCAATGAATGCCTGTCAGATCGCCGATCGCTCCGCTTTCAACGAAGCGGCGCAGACGGCGCACACCGGAAATGAAACGGCGGTTCTGGATGATCGCGTGGATCTTGCCGGTCTCGGCGGCGAGATCGATCAGGGCTGCCCCCTCGCCGAGCGATGTCGCCATCGGCTTTTCGGAGAGAACATGGCAGCCCGCCTTCAACGCCGTCGAGACGACGTTGAAGCGTGCAGTCGGGATGACGACGTCGAAAACCATGTCAGCCTTGGTTTCGGCAAGGACGGCGGACAGATCCGCACCGATCCGCGCTGCGCTCAATCCGAATTCCTCGGCGAGCTTCTCTGCGGCAGCTGGATTGACATCGACGAGGCCTACGACCTCGATCGCCTCAGCAAGAGCGGGCGTTTCCTTGATAGCGCGCAGCCAGCCTTTGGACATAGCTCCGCACCCGCACAAAACGGCATTCAATTTCACGATTTCCTCCAGCGGTGCGCTTCAGATTTCCTCCCGAAACGCCTTCCGTAAACGTTTACGATACTAGGCAGAAACGTTTACTGCTGTCAATGGCCGCGTAATTTAGCGAAATGCTGCGGAAAATCATAATGGCGACGGGCGCTTAGGCGAAAACCTTCGGCGATGCAGCAACGAATTTTTTCAGCCACGTGCAAATTGCTACCTCAGCGCCGAGGCAACCGCTTTCCGTAAACGTTTTCTCATGTCAATAAGATGGGATATGATCCGCATTCCGCACGAAAGATCGCCTCAGATGAAGGGTATCCGTCAGCTCGCCGAACATCTCGATATATCGATCGGGACGGTTTCTCGTGCGTTGAACGGCAAGGCCGATGTCAACGAGGAGACGCGCAAGCGCGTGCTGGCTGCCGCAGAAGAATTCGGTTACGTCGCCAACCAGTCCGGCCGCAGCCTGCGTCAGGGTACGACCAACGTCATCGGCCTGATGATCGAGTCCAGCAAGGAAACGGTCGAAAACAGCGACAACTTCTTCCTCGGCGTCACGGATGGGCTTCAGAGCGTGTTCTCACGCCACAATCTCGACCTCGTTATGCTCCCCTGCCCGAGCGACGAAGACCCGTATGAATATCTGAAGCGCATGGTCGCGCGCCGCGTCGTCGATGCAATGATCATTTCGGCGACGCAACGCATAGACAAGCGTATCGATCTGCTCGTGAAGGCGAAAATCCCGTTCGTTGCGCTCGGGCGCAGCTCGTCTGGCGGCAACTTCACCTGGATTGACCTCGATTTCGAAGGCGTTGCCACCTGCGCGGTCGACCGCCTCGTTTCAAAGGGCCACCGCCGCATCGCGATCGCGGCCCCGTCGAGTGAGATCAATCTCGGCTATGTCTTCGTGGACGCTTATCGTAAAGCGCTGGAAAAACACGGGATTGTATATGATCCGGAGTTGGTGATCCGCGTGAAATCCAGCGAACAGGGGGGCTATAGGGCCGGCGACGAGTTATTGCAGATCAAGGACAGGCCGACGGCCATTATTCTTATCTACGAGCTAATGGCGATCGGCCTTTACCGTCGCCTCGTCGAAGCCGGCATCGTGCCCGGCCGCGATCTCGCCGTCATCGGTTTTCGTGAGGAGCCCCGCGCAAGATTCCTGCAGCCGACGCTCACCTGCTTCCGCATTTCATTGCCGGACCTTGGTGCAGCACTCGCGGAAACCCTGCTCGCCGGCATGCCAGTCTATTCGGAGATCTATCACGACAATGCGCATAGCCGGATCTGGCCACTGAAACTCGTGCCGGCGGAAAGCGATGCATTTCTTATGCAGCCAGAAGCGTGACGTAGCCAACGTCACGCTGCCATTTATACCGAGCTTGGGATCAAGCCTTTAAAGTTCGTACCAAACGCGCGGGTCCTCTCCGGACTGGATCATGAGCCACCGGAGATCGGTCTCGCGCCAGCCCTTGATCGCATTGAGATGATCGCGTTTCGTCAACGCGAAATCCTCGCAATCGCCTGATTTCACATTGACCTGCCAGACATCGTCAACTGGTGAGTCAAACGCATCGTTCACCTTTATAATCGACCGGTTCACGTCGCTGTTGACGCTCCGCAACTCACGGTCTGCCTCATCGGTAAGTGTGACGACTGAGGAGCCGGCGCCTAGCTTGCATTCGCCCTGATTGCGCGAGCAAAACAAGATGTGCGCGAAAGGCGCCATCTTGCGGCGCCGCTCCGTGATATATTCATATGGAGGAGCTTTAGTGAGACCGCGCGCAAGACCGGCTGTACCTGCGGCCGGCGTGCCAATGATCTTGCTCCTCAGGATCGCGACATTGCGATGATCTTTCAGAACTATGCGCTCTATCCGCACATGACGGTGCGTGAAAACATTGCCTTCGGCCTCGAACTGCCCTGCCCGTCCGTCTCATGCTGTCGGAGATGACCGGCTCCGATATCATCCTTCATTGCGACAGCCCGGCCGGGCGCATCACGCTCACCAGCCCGCGCAAGGATGTGCCGCGCAATGCCGACAACTTCTGGGTCACGTA
>UCGV01000034.1 GCA_900471925.1 Hyphomicrobiales bacterium | reverse complement strand
TCGACAAGTCCGTCAACTAATCGGCTTGCCGACCCCGGTCATCTGTTCGCTGCATGCCTGCGGCGATGCGGGGATCTGCAAGAACAAGCTGGCCGATAAGTCGGTCAGCTAAGCTGGTTTGAGACTGTGATTGTAAGGCCGGGGCGAAAGCTCCGGCCCGTCCGTCCTATCCGGTACGCTTGATTTCACTACAGGAACACACGCAGGTCATCATCTCCGGAAACGGCGTCAACCGGTGTGTCGAGCATATAACCGAATCCTCTGATCGTCCTGATTAAACGTGGGTTGGCCCCCAATGCGATCAGGCGGTCGCGAAGCCGCGAAACAAGGCTGTCGATGCTGCGATCGTTAACGTCGAGCTTTTCCCTGTTCACGACATCGAGCAGTTCTTCCCTACTGATGCCTGCATAATTGTTTGAGAGGAAGTACCGGAGAAGACTGCATTCCTTCTTCGGCAACTTGCATTGTGACGTTGCAGTCAGAAGCTCGCGCGTCTCGCAGTTCAGACCGAAACGATCAAAGCGATAATTGTGCTGACGTGCACGCGCACGGCTTATGGAAACCCGTCGTGCCCGCGCCCGCAAGCGAGCCAGGAGCTCTCTGAACTCGAAGGGTGGCGAGATGCAGTCGGTCGCTCCGGACTCAAACAGGAGCAGTTCCTCAATCTCCCTAAACGGTCGCTCACCGATCACCAGTACGGGACAGGACAGGTGTTTGTAGATGTCAGAGATGTACAGGGTGGACTGCGATATATTGGCGCCGACCGGGATGATGAGTGCGTCGGCGGCGAGATATCGTGGTGTGTTTGCATCGAATCCCTCTGGTCTGCAGACATGCAGATCCACGAGATGTCGCTCGAAAAAACGAGCCATATTGGCCGACTTTTCGGGATCGGCTTCTTCGAGAATAACCTGACGCATTTATTTTTCCGTAAGTCCGCGTAGAATCGGACTTTTGATCGGTGACGTTGATGCCGGCTGGCCCGATTGATGATGGACACTTGGCAAATCAACCGGAGAACTTGATAGCGTTTTCAGCCCGTCCTCAAGGATCAAGGCATACTTTCCGTATCGCGCACCCTAACGTTGCTCTGATGGAGAAGAAAGCATGAGAACCTCTGAAGCAGGGTCGTAAGTCGCGATCGATCTATGGGAACGATCCCGCCATGGAAAGCGGCCCAATATCACGCCCCCATGCCGAACCCGTACTAAAGACATTCATAGGCGGCCACAACATCGAAATGGTAGGCTTCATGGGAATTTCAGCAAGACCACGGCTCGGCGAAGGGGAAGCGGGGGTTGCAGCGTTAGAGGCGGCCAGGCCGAGCAGCCTGGTCTCGTAGATAGCCCTTGCGCGCGCACCGGTGGTGTTGTCCGACTTGTTTCTCGCTCAAGCATTTTTAAGTCTGATCCGTCTGCCACTTCGGCTGCGGTGCTGGAGAAGGGGCAGCCTCGTGCCGCTCTTCGAAGGCGAACATTCCGATGTCTCTGAGTATATGATCATTAAGGTCGGCCAGCGGGCCGGCGACTGACCATCTGCCGTAATGAATCCGTCTCGCCAGGGAACGGCCAAAATTCCAAATGTAGAACATTCTGTCTCCTCGGTCTGAGGAGATACCCCTGAAGCAGGCATGCTGGCGGCACGACGTCGTAGAACATCAACTGCGTTACAGCCGTAACAAACCGCGCTGACTTTAGAAATCTGGTGGCGAACCCTTCTTCTATCGGGCGGACGCTCAGCCTCGACACGAGGCATAGAAACAGAAGATAGGACAATGACCCCTAATGAGACGCTGAATCCGAATGATCCCGAGTTCTTCGACCTTCTGGTCGGAAGCTTCAGGCGACTGGTCGGGAAACGATTGGTCGAGAGGGAGCGCGGACCCGAATGGCTTTACGGCGATGCACCGTTTATGATCACCGCGCAAAGAAACAATCCCGAACCTGCCTTCATATACGCCAATGCCGCGGCGCAGCGCCTGTTCGGTTACACCTGGAGCGAATTTACGAGGCTGACAGCACAGTCTTTATCAGGATTCGCAGCGCAAGAAGAGGGCCGGGCATTGCTCGATGCGCTCACTCGCGACGGCTATATGGCGAATTATCGCGGCCAGCAGGTCACTCGGTCCGGCAGCCGCTTCCGGATGGAGGACGGGATCGTGTGGCAGTTGCGCGACCGGTTCGGACATTATCATGGTCAAGCCGCCATGTTCTCCAGATGGACGGATGCCTGATCTTCGGCAAAGCAGGGCGCCGCCGGCGGCCTGCCCGTGCGCCTCGTGGACAGGTGTCTGCTGCGGTGCGTTGCAAATTTTCTGAGGGTCGATTGCCAAATCTCGAGACTTCTTGCGGAGAAACGAGACTTTCTTCGCCGGTCGCCCCTTGTGCTGTTGGCATCTGCTATAAACCACATCAAATCACATTGGCTGCATTGACGGAACGAAGGATGTTGATCTTGCCCGGCGGTAGCCTGCCTTTCAGACGTCCATAGAGAGAAACGCTCGCCTTCTCCGGGCGCATGTGCGCGCCAGTTCCTGCATTGATGCGATATGGGGATAGAAATATGATGGTGAGGCCACCGGGAAGTATCGATGCGCGCCGGGATGTGATTGGCAGATCAAAGCAGGGCGAAACTGCTCTTTAATACCGCGATGGAAGTTGGTTGGCAGAGATGGAGAAATCCGACCGCACGGCGGCCAAAGTCTATTTTTTCGGCGCGTGCCGTTTCGTGCCCGCCCGGCAGCTATTGCTGCAGGGCGACGAGCCTATTCGCATCGGGGCGCGCGCCCTTGAGCTCCTGCATGCGTTCGTGCAGCGACCGGGAGATATCCTTAGCAAAGAGGAACTCATCCGTTTCGTCTGGCCGAACACATTTGTTCACGACAACAATCTGAAGGTCAACATTGCAGGCCTACGCCGCGCGCTCGCGCGTGACGCCGGCACGACCGACTATATTGCGACGATACCCGGCCGCGGCTACCGATTTGTCGCTCCGCTGCGAATTTTCACCGAGGCCGATGAAACGTTGCTTCCAGATGCCGTCAGGAACATCACGGGGAAACTGCCCGCAATACCCAACCTGATTGGGCGCCTCGATGATGTCGCCGAGCTCGCCACTGCACTCGGAAAGACGAAACTTCTGACGATTGTTGGGCCAGCCGGCGTTGGCAAGACCAGCGTCGCGATCGCTCTGGCACGGCAGATGGCCATACAGTCGGCCTGTGATGTATGTTTTGTCGATCTCGCTGCGATCGACGCCCCGCAGTTTGTCGTCCCGGCAATCGCACTTGCCTTTGGATTAAACGCCAATTTCATCGATAGTGCTGCAGGACTGGCCGACTTGTTGCGTGACCGGCGCCTCCTGTTGCTCCTCGATAATTGTGAACATCTGTTGAGCGCGACAGCAGCTGTTGCCGACCATCTTTGCCAAGCGCTTGCGGAATTGACGGTCGTTACCACGAGCCGCGAACCGTTGCGGTGCCGGCAGGAGGCCGTTTACAGGCTCGCTCCGCTCGAGTGTCCGCCGGAAGGCTTTGAGTCCGATTTTGATGCGGTGATGGCGTTTCCGGCCGTCAAACTCCTGGTGCAAAGAGCGCAGGCGCATGGATACCGTATTGGTCCTACGGACGCCCCGTTGCTAGCAGCCATCAGTCGTCGCCTGGACGGTATCGCGCTCGCCATTGAATTGGCAGCGCCGCAGCTTTCCGCACGCGGTGCTGTTACTTTGCGCGACTTGCTAGGCGAGAGTTTCGAACCGCTCGTGGCGCAAGACAGCACAACACCGCCGCGACATATGACGCTGGTGGCGACATTGGATTGGAGCTACAGGCTCCTCTCGGAAAATGAAGCGCGTCTTTTGCGCCATCTGTCAGTACTGAGCGGAGCCTTCACTCTGGACGATGTCATCGGTATGTGCGCACAGCTTGCAGCAAGTGATGACCTCGCCGCATGGCTGGACAATCTGACCGCGAAATCACTCATCTCGGCCAGCTATCACACCGGGGGGCGTCAATACCGGCTCCTCGACAGTACCCGAAGCTTCGCTGCACAGCTCGCACTCGCCCACAATGAGCAGAAAGCTACAATGGCAAACTATGCGCGGTACCTGCTGGCTCTTTTCCAGCGGGCCGAAGCTGAATGGAATTGGGTGACCCGCGAAGATTGGTTAAGTCGTTACAGCCATCGGGCAACAGATTTACGCCGGGCAATTGATTGGGCGTTCGGCATCGGCGGAAACGTTGAACTTGGCGTGCAGTTGACGGCCGCCGGCATTCCACTCTGGAGCGAGCTCTCTTCCGTTTCCGAAATTCGCACGCGTGTGACGCAGGCGCTGGACGCCATCGAGGCTTGGCCTGATTGTCCGGCTATCCTGAAAATCAAGCTGGTGGCGGCGCACGCCCAGAATCTCAACTACTATGCCAATCGCGGACCTGACACGGACAGTGCATGGCAGGAGGCGCGCCAGCTGGCCGACGAACTCGGTCTCGTCGAATACAGGCTGCGCACGACGATCAGCTGGGTTGGCGCCAAGACGTTCGAAGGGCGTCATCGCGAAGTCTTACCGACAATTGCCGAGCTCAGAGATGTCGTCAACGCCGAAGGAGAGCATTCGGCGGCTCCGGATCTTATCCGCCTCGAACTTATCAATCGCTTCTACAGTGGGGAAATCGTCAGTGCTGTGGAGGGACTAAAGGCGCTTGCCCGTCAAAATGCTGTCGTTGCCAACCGATCGCGAACGTCGCGCTTCCAGCTCGACCGTTTTGTTGGCATCCGCTCATATCTTGCTCCCATGCTATGGGTCGCAGGCGAGCATCATCAAGCGCTTCAGCTGTCGCAGGAAGGGGTCGCGGCGGCGGCAGCGATCGACCACATCGTCTCCCAGATGCATGTCTTGGCCATGGGCGCGATTTCAGTATCGCTCTGGTGCGGCCACCATGATCGGGCACAGGAATATGTGCGCACCCTGGAGGCACAGATTGCCGCCTATCAGATCGACATATGGCTACACGTCGCGCGTTTCTATCAGGCCACCATCGATGCGGCCCAGGGTGACGGCGATGCCATCGATAGGATGCTCGAAGCCATTCGGGAAATGACGGATCACAAAATCAAGATCCATCTCCCGATGCATCTTGCAACCTTGGCGGAGACGGCCCTGTCCTACGACCGGCTTGACATCGTGCAGTCGATTGTTCCCGACATTGATGAGTTCATCCTTCGTGACGAGTCCTGGTGCACGCCGGAGCTTCTGCGCATCACGGGCCTTGTGCAGTGGAAGCAAGGCAAGAGGGAAGGCGCAGAGGTATTGTTGAAGCGGGCCAAAGGCGCGGCTGAGCGGAGCGGGGCACTGAGTTTTCAGCTGCGATCAGCAATCGGCCGTTGTCAATTGGGTCGTCAAACGGGTGGCGCTGCGGTCGCCAGGGCGGAACTTGCCGCAATCTATAAACGGTTTGATACTCGCACCAACACCGCCGACCTGCTGGCGGCCCGTCAACTGCTTCAGGAAGAATGAAGCCCTACCTAGGATCGACCACAACATTCTCGGCTCTTCGGCACGTTGACACTGGTTGTGCGGGGTTGAATAGTCCGATCGTTTACTTCAAGGCGCCGCAACATGGACACCGGTGATTGGCTGCGACGTATCGGACTTGGTCAATACGACAGCTTGTTTCGCACAAATGAGATCGATGGCGAGGTGCTACCCGACCTCACCGATGCCGACCTTGAGAAGCTCGGCATAGCGTTCGGTCATCGCAAGCGGATTCTGAAGGCGATCGCCAATCTTCCCATTGATGCGGAAGATCGGGAACATAGGGGCCTTCGATCCCCGATCGATGCAGCTGAACGTCGCCAGCTTACGATCATGTTCTGCGATCTCGTCGGCTCGACCGCGCTCTCGGCCCGGCTCGACCCAGAAGATATGCGCGCCGTCATCGCGACCTATCAGAAATGTTGCGCGGGTCTGATCGAAAGCAACGGCGGTTTTGTCGCCAAATACATGGGCGACGGCCTCCTTGCCTATTTCGGTTACCCGCAGGCTCATGAGCACGATGCAGAGCGATCTGTACGCGCGGGACTGGCGATCGTCGAGACATTGCCTCAGCTGGACCTGCCGCAGTGCGGCCCTCTCCACGCGCGGGTCGGGATCGCCACGGGGATCGTCGTTGTTGGCGATCTCCTTGGCGCAGGAGAGGCCCGCGAGCGAGGCGTCGTCGGCGAGACGCCAAATCTTGCAGCGCGCTTGCAGGCACTGGCCTCTCCCGATCACGTTGTCATCGCAGAAGGAACAAGGCGGCTTTTGGGTGAACTCTTCGAACTTGCCGACCTCGGTCGGCAGGATCTCAAAGGCATCGCCGGACAGACGCCTGCCTGGGCCGTGCTTGGCCAAAGCACGCGTGAAAGCCGCTTCGAGGCCCTTCACGCCGACGGGCTCACGCAGCTTGTTGGGCGCGAGGAAGAAAGTGAAGTTTTTTCAAGGCGGTGGGATAGGGCCAGAAGCGGTGAGGGCCAGGTCGTGATGCTCTCGGGAGAACCAGGCATCGGCAAATCGCGGCTCGTGGCGTCCTTCCTTACAGAGGCCGCCGAAGACCGCCACGGACGCTTTCGATATTATTGTTCGCCGCAACATGTCGATAGCACGCTGTTTCCGGTGATTGAGCAAATCGAGCGTGCTGCCGGCCTGGACCGCAACGACGATGTCAAGACCAAACTCCGTAAACTCGATGCTAAGCTGAAGGCTTGGGACCTATCCGACACGGATGCCGAATTGATCATCCAGCTTTTGTCATTGTCGAACGAAGAACCGTCTCTCGGGGCCAAATGGCCATCGGCCCTTCGGCGACAAA
Organism: Hyphomicrobiales bacterium; assembly: GCA_900471925.1. Lineage (GTDB taxonomy): Bacteria > Pseudomonadota > Alphaproteobacteria > Rhizobiales > Rhizobiaceae > Rhizobium. The sequence goes on along the minus strand of UCGV01000034.1, from coordinate 108,369 downwards.
AAACCATGGACGTCCTGATCTCTCAGATCGACATCGCCGCCCGTGAAAGCCCGGTCCTATTGGTATTTGAGGACGTCCACTGGGCGGACGCCTCCAGCCTGGAATTCCTAGGGCGGCTGATCGAAAAAATCGCCACGATCCCGGCCCTGCTGTTTTTGACGTTCAGGCCGGAATACCTCGCGCCGTGGAGCGGCCGTGCCCACGTGACGGCCCTGACGATCAACAGATTGACGAACGCCGAAGTGGAGCGACTGATCGACACGGTTGCGGGGCGCGGGGCCTTGCGGACCGATCTGCGCCAGGACATTGTCGAACGCGCCGACGGAATACCCCTCTTTGTCGAGGAAATGGCCAAAGCCGTCATCGAAGCGCAGAGCGATGGGTCGAAGGCGCACTTGATCTCTGTCATTCCATCGCCGTCGCTTCCCGTGCCGGCAAGCCTTCATGCCTCGCTGATGGCACGCCTCGATCGCCTCGGAAACGCCAAGACCATTGCACAGATCGGTGCGGCCATCGGGCGCGAGTTTTCCTATGAGGTGCTGGCACGGGTCGCCGGGCTACCCGATCCAACCGTGTCGGCAGCGCTCGACCGGCTCGTTCACTCCGGTCTCCTGTCATGTCAGGGCGAGCCCCCACATTCGACCTATCTCTTCAAACATGCCCTGGTACAGGATGCTGCCTACGGGACCTTGCTGCGCGAGCCGCGCCGGGCTCTCCACGCCCGCATCGTCGAGACCCTCAAGGACTATTTTCCCGACCTCGCTGAAAGCCGGCCTGAACTTCTGGCCCGTCACTGTACCGAGGCCGGCCTTGTCGAAGAAGCCGCCATGCTTTTAACGGAAGCAGGCCAACAATCGTTGTCACGATCGGCAAATATCGAGGCAGAGGCGCAATTCAAGCGCGCCCTTGTAATGTTGGCCACGTTACCGGAGGCGGCTGACCTTCGTCGAGAGCAGATCCGCGCCAGCATCGGCCTTGCAAATGCTCTCATGTATAATCGGGGCTATGTGGCAAGGGAAACAAGGGACGCATTCGACGAGGCGCGCCGCCTTGTCGATCACGCTGAAAGGCTTGGCGATTCTCTTGAGGATCCATATGTCATGTCCGCGGTTCTTTTCGGCTTCTGGGTCGCGAACTTCGTTGCGTTCGATGCAACTGCCGTTTGCGATGTTGCTGCTGAAGCTCTGGCAGTCGCCGGACCAGAGGGCGACCCAGTCCCACGGCTTGTCGGACATGCGCTGCTCGGCGCAGCACTCGTGGTGTCTGGAGATTTCGCGGCAGGTCTCGATCATCTCACAAAATCCATGGCGGTTCATGACCCCGATCGTCATAGCGCATTGCTCTCCCTTCGTTTCGGAATGGATTTCAGATCCGGTTTCCTGACCTTTCGGGCGAGTGCGCTCTGGCTCCTTGGAGACGTGCTGGCTGCGCGAGAGGATGTGGAAGAAGCAATCGCCGAAGCGCGCCGGATCGCACATATTCCGACGCTGATGGTCGTATTGCACCTGACGGGGGCGACGCAGATCCGGCTCGGAGATTTTGCTGCGGCGAAAGCCCAAGCAGATGAACTCCTATCGCTCGCACAGGAGAAGCAGGCCCCATTTTACATTGCTCACGGCATGGCCGACAGGGCCTGCGCGTTGGCCGCCGATGGACAGGGAAAACAGGCCATTCAGGCTATGGAGGAGGCGCTCGACGCATATCGCCTGCTCGCATCGACCGTCGAGTTGCCCTATCTCTTGAGCGTGATGGCGAAAGCACATGCGGAGCTCGGAGAATTCGAGAAAGCCCGTGGCCGGATCGAGGAGGCCATGAAACGGATTGACGTTTCGGGCGAACGGTGGTGCGAGGCGGACATTCATCGCGTCGCAGGCGAGATCGAATGGATGTCACATGACGGGCGCGAGAGCGCTGCCGCTGGCCACTTTGCACGCGCACTTGAGATTGCACGCAGTCAGAATTCTCCAACCTTCGAACTGCGCGCGGCGATCGGCCTTTGCAAACTTCTTCGTGACCAGGGTCGTAGCGACGAGGCCCAAGCGGTCCTTGCTCCGCTGTGGACGCGCTTCGTGCATGACACACCAATGCCGGAACGGAAGGAAGCCGAGGAACTTCTGATTAAAGCCGTCTCCTGAGCCCAGGGGACGCGCCGGCCGGTTCGCAGCTTGTGCCGACAATATGCAATCCGTGCGGTTTTTCGCGGGCGAAAATCGAGCACAAACTTGGGATTTCAGTCTCGCGACCAAATTTGATTGAAGAGATGCCACTCTCTGACAAATCAACCTCACGGACGGCGCCGCGGAGGGTCCGTAAGGCTCGCCTCACAGCGTCTTTTGTTATTTCTTGTTTCGGGTGTAACAGGAAATGTCGGTGCCGCGATAACGGCTTGAGTGACGTGCTCTAGGTGGGTGTCATGTTTTTCCCCTCAGAGACACGCCTATGTTTGCCAGACTTGATGACCTTGAGATTTTCTTTGACGTCAGCGGGAGCCAATTCGGCCTCAGCGACACCGGATGGGTGGAGAGACCGACGATCATCGCTATTCACGGCGGGCTCGGATTTGACCATGGCTATTTGAAGCCTGCGCTGGATTTGTTTCGCGACAACGCACAGGTGATTCTCGTGGATCTTCGCGGGCACGGGCGCTCGTCACGCCCACCTCTGGAAACATGTGGCTTGGAAGAAATGGCCGATGACATCGCAGGTCTCTGCGGTCGGCTCGGTCTTCGCCGTCCGATCCTATTTGGCCACGCGGCGGGTGGCTTTGTCGCCCTCCATACGGTTTTGCGGCATCCCGGACTGGCGGGGGGCCTCATTCTGTGCAATTCCGCGGCGACAAGGGCTCCTGTCATCGATGACGATGGCGTCCCCGATCCGACCTTGGCCAGTCGGGCAACACCCGAGGCGCTCGCGGTTGCCATGCAGTTGTCATCCGGCAACGTAACCGAGGAAATGGTGTCCGCATTTTCAGCCATCGTAGCCCCGTATTACGCGGCGCCAGCCAATATGGCTCGCGTTGCTGGCTGGCTTGGCCTCAGTTCGCTCAGTCGGGCCATGTTGCGCCACTTCTTCCGGTCCATAGGACCATCCTATGACGTTCGCCTGAATCTCGGCGCCATCGACGTCCCGACGCTCGTGCTAAGCGGCGGTCACGACTGGGCCTGTACACCCGGCGCCAGCAAGCTTCTGGCGCGGTCGATCCCCGCTGCAACATTGATCATGTTCGAGCAATCTGGGCACTTCCCGTTCTACGAGGAACCCCGGAAGTTTGAGCATTCCATGCTGGAATTCATTCACGGCTACCCAATAAGCACAGCTGCCAGATAAAGTGGCTTGATGAGATCGGATGATCGCCGCGCTATCGAGGATTTAATGCTCTTATCAATTGCCCAGAGTGCCGTTGCGCTGGCTGGAATGCCACACTCTGGCAGTCCAAAGCCAGGTTTCCCTCTAACCTAGACAGGTCTCGGGCAACCGAATACGGGTGATTATCGCCCTGGCATTGATTTCGCTAAAGAGCATTCCTGAGCTCAATACTTTGCGTCGTTTGAGGCAGCGCCTCTGGCAAAAATCTGAACCATTACAAGCGTTACCAGATAACCGAGCGTCCAGCCGCCAATCACGTCGCTCAGCCAGTGCTCGCGAACGATGACACGTGAGGCGCAAACCAGTAACGACATAGACAACAGCAACGCGCGGTGTTTTGGAAAATAATTCGCCAACAAGCATAAGGTCGCTGTCGCAAACGCCGACTGAGAGGATGGCATGGATGCGAAAGCATCTTCGAAGGAGAAGGGCTTAAAATGTAACGTTCCCATATCGGCAGAGGCGTAAGGGCGCGCCCTCCCGATCACGGTCTTGATGAGAGCCGATGATACGAGAGCGGTGATTCCGCTGCATAGGCCGACAATGGCGAACAACGGTCGGTGCGATGGGCGGACGCTGGCGCGCAGCAGCTCGAAGATCAGTACGCCAGCCAGAATCGGCAGCACGAAAAGGGGAGAAACGGCATCTGAAAGCCATCGTGCAGCCTGTGAAAGCCAAACTGGCAGACCAGCCACGGCCAGCGCGATGGCCCGGTCCAGGAAAATGGTGCTAGCGCTGATGAGCGTCGAGAAGCACAAGCCTGGTCCCATGAGCTGAATGCTCGGCCGACGGCCTTCATCGCCGCCTGTGGGCGGCTGCTCACGTATCGCCATTATAATCGTCCGTGCCGTTCTAGGATCGGCGCTGGCCGAGCGTACCACGTGGCCTCCGTGCGCGACCCCGCAAATGAACTCCACTCGAAGCTAATGTCTTTTGTGAGCGTCAAGCGAACAGTTGGTATCTGATTGCCTTTGGCGCCGCGAGGAAAGCGGGTCTTGAGATTCGTATTAGGCATGCGGCCTGCTAATTCTCGCACCCGTTGATCCTGCTTTCAGTCGTTGACGGTGGTCGCCTTCGATCTTGCTGGGTGCGAACGATCGAAATCGGGACCGAGCCGGAGTTCCAACCCAGGTATTCGAGTAATTTCGAAAGAAGTAGCCGCCTCGTTGCCCGCCGCAGAAATCCGGCGTCTCGTTGCCCGCGCGAAGCGGCGACTTCGAGAAACTCCGCCTGGATTGCGACCGACTCGGGTGAGGCATGGATAGCCGTTCCCGCAAGAGCAAGGCCGCATAGGAAATCCTGAAAAATTGCGTGTCCAACAGAAGATAAGGGCGCCGATCGCACAGTGTTGGCGTTGGCAGTGGTTTCGTCCGTTGACGAGACAAGCCTGAGATTGGGACGCCGACGGTCGGATACGGCATATGGTTGTTTTGGTCTGGACATTGCGGCCTCCTGAGGAGGCCACACAAACGCGGTCAGATTGCCAGTGTGTCACGATTATGGAAGCTTTGCGCTACAGATGTAGTTTTATTCAATATTTCTCGGGTCTGTTAGATGCACGCTCCTCGAAATCGTCGCCATCGATGATATCCACCAAGGCAAGCCACAATCTTCCAGTTGCACGACAGGTGTACCAAGTTCCACGGGCCTAGAAACGATTGCGCCAGCTTGCTATTGCACTTCTATGGCGATTATTCCTATTGCTGCAGCGCTATGTTTGCAATATCGCATCGAATCGTCAGTCAACGCTCCGTCTGAGGCAAGTGATGGGTTCAATCGCTCCGCTTGCCAAAATTGCGGCGCTGGGATTCGGATGCCTTTCAAGAATGAAGGTCCTGACTACGGCCACTGAATTCGGCTCAAGACGCCGGAGGCGTCGATCCAGCCCAGAGTCCGGCAAGTTGCAGTAAATCTAGCGCAAGATAAAGTTGCTGCGGTTGTAGAGATGTGTGAAGCCCATCTTCACCAGGTTGGCGTTCGAGATGCTGGCTTTGTCAGGCGAGGGGACTTCGGTTTCGACCGCAAATGTTGATACACCCCATGCAACGCCTTCTTGCAATCGAGCTTGTATTAGGGCTTTCTGCACACCGCGGTTGCGAAAGCTTTGAACGGTCGTTCCCCCCCCGAGCCAGGCAAAAGGTCCCGAAATGAACATCGCGCCCGTTCCGACAGGTGTATCCCCATCGAGCGCGTAGAAGCAGGCCCACCCGTCTCTGCCGACGATCGAAGCCCATAGGGCGGCCAGGTGCTCCGGAAAGCCAAACCCGGCGCACATCATGGCACCAAAATGCATGGCTTCCACTGGCCGAACCTTTCGTGTTTTCACTTTGCTCGGCGATAACTGCGAGACCAAATCCGCGCTTCGCGCCAGCTTTGCCCATCCCGGACCATGTGAAACCAAACCTTTCGACTGGACCCAACGTCTTACCTCTTCGGATGCGGCGTCGAGGTTAAGTTGTAGGAACCGGTTTCCCTGCCTTCCTCTGATCCAGCTGTAGGCTTTGTCGAGATCTTCTGTTTTGGCGAGACCAAGGATGCGGTTGAGGCCAATTGCAGGCGCCCGCGGAAGCGAGATGGCGCATCCACCATTAAGGGGTGTGCAATCGAATTGTTCCTCATCGGGCAATTGTCCATGGGCAGCCTGATATAGATCGATGAAGGCCTTGGCTTCGATGACGTCCTCTCGACAGGGACAGGCATCAGCAGAGTGACAGCAATTCAAGAACATGCTCCTGAGCAGAACACTTTGCCAGGTTGGCAAACGGGATTTCGTCCAACTATGCGATAACTGCAGCAGGTATTTCCTGCAATATGTTCCGAGGTAACCGCCTTGGATATCCGATCGACTGCTGAATGTCGGTCGGCTTCCGGCTCGCAGTCATACCTCACAGTCATGTCCCCCACATCAGCCGTCTGTCTGCCGTCAAGGGAAGATTTTTACCCAGCATCTCCGACCGCGATGCCAGTGCTGGGCCAAGTGGGACCGGCAACTCAAGCCTCGAGGCCGGTCAATTCGGCAAAGACGATGGCGGCGTTGGCAAAGTCCTGCACGGCCACGATAATCCGCCCGTCGGGATGAGAAAACAGCGCCAAAGCCTGCCTTGGATCTGTGGCGAACGATTGGATCGAACCGGATATATCGGTCCATGTTTGCCCGCGATCGAAGGTGACGGCCAGGTAGGAGCGTGCATTGTTGCCCTTGTCGTAACCGCCCGCGATTGCGTTTTCGTCGGATCCCGCGAGGGTAACGAACTGCTGAACATAGGGATAAGGACCGCCACCTCCGATCTCTTCCCGGATGAGCCATTGCCAGCTGTGGCCCAAATCTCGGCTCCCAAGTAGGCCACCCTCTACCCCGGCCAGGATCATGTCCCAAGGCTTGGCGTGATTGATGAATTGGACGTTTCGATTGGAAAGATCGCCAGGAGCCACCGACACCGGTGGGTCACGCCATGCTTTGAGATCGGGCGACAGGGTTCCCCTCATCAAGTACGCAGTGTCGAGGGGGCACTCTCCCCCAATAAACATGACGTCATTCTGGAGCAGGAACTTACCTGCGTAGCAGGTCATGTTGGCGAGCATGCCATGGAGCAGTGTCCAGCTTTGACCGTCGTCATCAGACACCAGCACGTTGCGACCGCCCCCCGCATTGATGAACTTCAAACCGGCGGATGCTGCCATGCGCGTCGGGTTGAGTTTGGTTTCGAAGCCGGCCTCGTCCACCGTCAACGCGGCGTCGACCGCCGTGAAGGTTGCGGCATGATCGGTACTGCGCAGCAGCACGTTGCCACTGCCATCGTCGAGAGTCCGCTGCAGAAGATACAACCCGTCGTGAAACTGATAAAGGTTCTGGATTTCTCCTTCCGGCACTGCGACTTTTTGGGGCATGGCGGCTGATGAGAATGCCTCGTCGATCTGCCACAGGGATGAAGACGTTGCGATCAGCGCATAAGGCGCGTCGAACGCAACCGCGATGGTCTCTACCGCGGCCGGCTCGGGGAGAGTGAACAGCAATCGAAAATTTGGCTTCATCGTCACTCCAGCGCGTTCCACCAAATCACTGCCCATGAAACACGATCGTGCTCGGGCAATGATCAGACAGACGCTTTGGGTCAGCGGCCGACGAAGGCAGCCAAGCGAACTGCCGCTCCGAGGTCGGGTCGAGTTTTGTACGAGCAGTTTTTCCAAAGAGGAAAAACTCGATCGGAAGCATATTGTAGTTGTCAGCGTCAGCGAGATTGGCGGGAAGCGCATCGAGCGTATCTGCCCAGCAGGAAGATGGCACCTTGTATGGCGCCCGGTAGACGGTAATGTCCTGTCGATTGTCTCGGTCATGCCCGTCCGCTCCAGGCGAATAGGCTGTTATTGCCTGCAGGACCTCATCCTGATTGCGCCCTGCGCCAGCGTCGAGGCGCCGATTGAAATCACCCACGACCATCCAGGCGTCGCCGACGGCCTCGCGGGCCGAGATCCAGGCATGCAGAGGAAACATTTGCCGCCCAAGGGTTTCGCAAGCGTCCTTCACGGGCGGGGTTGTCGCCGGGTCCACCGTGAATAGACGAAAATTGACCCGGTCATCGAAGCATCCGGATTTCATATGGACGACCAGCACGCGAAGTGAGGTCGACCCCGCCGTGAGGGAAACGTCCAGACCCCAGCGAACATCTCGGATTGTGCCATCGCTGTCGACCGACTTAACATTGAGCGCTGTGTAGTCGTCCACGGGGCCGACGGTGACGCCCGCCTGGGCGCGCCAGGCCACCGCGGTATATTGGCTTCTCGTCGCGCCGGCCGGTTTCGGCGGGGCGATTTCCGCGGCAGTGCAGACCGGTCCTGTCCCGATGGCTTCATCCTTGGAGAACTGGCCGCTAATGCAATACTGCCAGCCTTCCGAGGTCGGGAATACCTCGTTGATGGCGGCGGGGCTCGTGACTTCCTGCAGAAAAAAAACATCCGCCCCGGCTTGATCGCGCCAGAGCTTCAGGTCGGTGAAGTCGGATGCGGTGCGCACGTAGTCGTCCGGGAAGACCGTGTGAGGATCACCGGCATAGACCAGCGTCTGAATGTTCCAATTGCCCAGCTTCACTTGAGCGGCCATTGAGCTCGTCGCAGAGACCAGAAAGGCAGCGGCAAACAGTGCAAACCTCATTGTCTTCTCCAATACCACATCAAGATTGTTGGTTGGCGGTGGCGTGAGATGATCGGTCACGAGCCGATGGCGAAATAGCGCGTCAACGCACCCTTTGATCGATCGGCATATCCATCAAGCCAACGATCGTCCGTATCGAGGAAGCCCGACCAGCCCTTTTTGCCCTTGCTCTTCAGTTCCGCCTCAACCGCTCGAAATCGGTAATGGTCATAAACATCAAGGATGTGCACGGCATAAGCCTGCGCCAGGGCCTTGTCGCCCGCTATGATCAACATGTTCTCGTCATTGGCGTAAGAAGCTTTGAAGCCGAGGTTGTGGCTTCCCAATACGACGACGCAATCATCGGAGAGGGGGTCAATGACGAGAACCTTGTCGTGAATGATCGCCCCGACTTTCTTCGCCGTCAGCTCTTCGGCGCCAAAGTCCGCAAGCAGGCTTCGATCGTCTATGCGAGAGGCCCGCACGATCGTGACATTGCCGTCCTCGAAAGTGTGAGGAGACACCGCAGGATCATCGTCGCTCTCGTCCTTGGTGCCTTTCTTGTCTACGGGAACATAGTTCGGCATCGCCTGCGGACTTGAAACTGCGCCGGTGACGATCAGCTGTCGGTCCTTCTTCGTTCCAATTTCGATTGCCTCGCCGACGATGCAATCATGAGCCGATTGTCCCGGGTAGAATGCGAGAAACAGGATGGCATCTTCTGCTTTGCGCATTCGTCGATAGACGGCCTGAAGATCGGGCGGGATCGCTTTCCCCTTGGAACGACTCTGCATATTTGGGGAGAACCATATCTCGACATTTGTCCCTTGCCCTACCGGCACGGAATGCGGCGTCTCGTTGTCCTTTCGAAACGCCTTGCCCTGCTGGTTTCTCGACATTGGTTTTCCGAACGGCGTCGGCACCTCGATCTTGTCGTCAAACATTCGCTGCCAATAGTCGGCATAGGCTCCGGCAACCTTGTCGTCGCGGACGATAAGTGCGTTGTTTGACTGACCAGCCACACCGGTCGAGGTCCAGTTAGTGCTCCCTGTGAACACACTGCGATCGGCGCCGCCGCTCGGGATATGCACCACAAACTTGTTATGTCCGATCTGGGCTTGGTTGTTAAACATGCGGTGCTGGATGTTGATGCCAGCGTCAATGAGCTCCTTGCGGGCAGCGCTGTTTCGGATGTCCCAGACACCTTTTTCCTGGGACGTGTTTGCCAGGATGATGCGTATTTTCGCTTTGTTTGCGATAAGGAGATCGACGAGCTCCCGGTCTTCAAGCTCATAAAGGCCGATCAGGAATTTCCCGTCTTGGGATAGGAATTCCCGCAGCATGGGCACGACATCGCCGGCCAAATATTTCCTGATGCCGTTCTGCGGATCGGAAATCATGTCGATCAGTTCATTAGGTTTCTTGACCCCATCTTCGAACAGAATGTTGCGAAGCCATTGCGCTGCGAGAATACCATTCGTAAATGTCGACTCGAACTTACCGCGCTTTCTTGTGACATGTACCGGGTTGGTGGCAACGGCCGGCCCAAGGTAGCCAAGAGGTCGTGGTTTGCCCTCGTAGGCTTTGGCGGACATCTTCTCAATCACGCCTGCCGCGTCTTTCACGGGCTTGCCCTTGGAATCGCGCTTGGTGACAGTGACCACTTTCGGTGTGGGGTCGGGCGCTGGGTCCAGACCGGGCGCGAGATCGCCAAGAGGACGGATCTCATAGTGGACCCGAACCTCGTCGGGCCTTCGTGTCATTGCATCCCGGCGCTTCCGGAGGGTGAGATCTCGCCAGGACAGCTTCTGGATTGGCCATATCGATGTGGTTTGTGGAAGCCAGTGAGGGTTGCGCTGTCCCTTGAACGCGACCCACGCTGCGCAGGTTACACGATCCTCTGTGCCGTCAGCTTTTTTTGCAACGCTGCCATCTGCATCAAGGTAGACCCGAACGACCTCAAACCCCAGGCAGCCGGGAATCTTCTCGTCGATGTCCCAGGCAATGAAGGCAACTTCGTTGTTCACATAAGCATGCGCAGACGTAATCTTGCCCATATCCTGGTCCCCCGGCCTGAGCAAACATTGCTACTTTGCCGTGTCATTTGCAAGGATCAAGTCGCAAGCGAAAGTCGATGATTGCGGACCGGCGAGCCTCGAACGAAGCCATTCGTTGGCTTCAGACGTCGACAAAGGGCTCACCGTTGTCGGCGACGGTGGCGTGAAGCCTCCGGACAGCCAGAAGCAAGTTTGTGGTTGCCAGGATATTCCTCAAGAACCCGCTGGTCCTGATCTTGGACGAGACGACATCGGCCTCGATACCGAGACAGAACGGTCAATCCAGCAGGCGCTTGTCGAACTTGCTTAGGGACGCACCGCGCTGATCAGTCAATGCGGTGCCGCGAGGCGGCAATTGATGCACTTAGTAAGTCGTTCTTCCGCCGCTAAGATCGAATGTGGACGCCGTCGTAAACGAGTTTTCCTCCGACAGGAGCCATGCCGTCATCGCCGCAATCTCCGTAAGTTCGGCGAAGCGATCTCGCGGGATCCTGACCAGCATGTATTCAATGAATTCGGGCGTCAGACCGTCAAGTATCGGCGTCTTCGCTGTGGCCGGTGTAATGGCGTTGACGGCGATTCCGGTCTTCGCAAGCTCTTTGCCCAAAGACTTGGTGAGCCCCATAACGTGAGCTCCCGATAGACGCAATGTCATGCAGGCTCCCCGGGTTGGGAGACGAAATACGACTATTCAAAATATCATGGAACGCCCAATTCGTTTCGGAGGCTGAGGCACGGATCGTTGATTTAACCGGCGGCATCCTCCTCTCCTCGTCTCAGGGACGACCCCGCCAACGGCGCATCACCGAAAGTTAAGGCAGGGAAGACCGTGCGACTGGCTGCCAAGCCGCATGAAGCCAGTCGGGGTGCGACCCATCCTGGGAGCCGCGCGTCAATCGCAAAGAGTGTCTTCTTCAGCTGAACGTGTCATTAATGTCGTGCTTCGAGGAGGAGCGCGATTGTCGAAGGAGGAACGATGATCAGACACGATGGAGAGCTGTTCGACCGGCTGCTCGCGATCTCGCGTGCCTTTGCCGGACATATTGAAGCCGGGGCAGCGTTTCGGGCGACGGCGACAGAGATCTTCAAGCTGCTTCCACATGATCATATCGATGTCGCAGTCCTGCTGAACGACGGCCAAAGCCACATCTGCTACGAGACGGGCTGCCAGACGAGCTGGAGCGACCTCGCACTCAGCCCACCGCCGGTAGAATTGAGCCCGGTACGTGCAGTGCTCCGAGGCGAGCTGCCCTATCTTTTGAGCGACGACGCGCTCGGAGACGAGAGGTTTCATTTCACAGGTGCAATAGACGAGCCGATTTTTACGGCCCGGTTGCGCAGCCGAATTGTCGTACCAATGCGGGCAAGAGGCGAAATCATCGGCGCTCTCAATATCAGCAGGCACGAGCCTGGCTGTTACACGCCCGCCGATCTTGAGATCGCCCAGCACTGCGCCGAATTCATCGCGCCCTATATTTTCGCATTGATCCAGAGCGAGGAGGCACGTCGGGCGATGATGGCAGAAAGCGATGCGCGCAACCGCGAAGAGATCCTGCGCGTTGGCGCATCCCGGCTGACCGAGGGCATGGAGCAGGAGCGGCGACGTATCGCCATGGACCTGCACGATCAGACGCTTGCCGATCTGGCGCGCGTCGTGCGCCAGGTTTCTGCACTGCACCGCCATGGCATGGCTGGCGTCACCCAGCTTGCGGATCTTGAGCGTGAAATCGTCAATTGCCTGACGGAGCTGCGCCACATTGTCGACGATATGCGCCCGAGCGTGCTCGAACTCTTTGGCCTGCGCGATGCCATAGAGGCGCATCTCAACCGCAGTGTCAGCCGGGCAACACCATCGATTGCCGTTCGGATCCAGGATACCAGCGATGGCGCCGCCGACATGCTGCCGGAGCGCACTCTGACGGCGATCTATCGGATCGCTCAGGAGGCGATCAACAACGCCGTCAAGCATGCTGCGCCGCGGCGTATAGATGTCAGCCTGGAATCGACGCCATCGCTGCTGAAGGTTGTCGTCAGCGACGACGGGGCGGGGGGTGTTCTGGCCGACCCGCAGGCGAGCGGCGGCATCGGGCATATGCAGACGCGGGCGGCGCTGATCGGTGCGCAGCTTCGCATCGGCCGCTCCAGCCGCAAGGGCGGGACGCGGGTGACAATTGCGATGCCGCTTGAGGGCGAGACGATCTCACCCGGCGCGCTGCCACAGGAGGGAGTGGCAGCAAATGCTGCCAGGAGGCTCTGATATGCTGGTGATGATTGCCGAGGATGACGGATTGCATCGCGCTTTTGTACGGGCCACGATCGAACATCTTTGGCCAGGTGATGTCGAGGTGATCGAGGCAGGCAGCGGCGACGTCGCAATCGATCTCGCACGAAGCCGCGAGCCGCGCCACGTGGTGCTCGACCTGCAATTGCCGAAAGCCACAGGCATCGAAGTGGCGCGATCCATCTGGAGCCGGCGGACCGATACGCAGATACTTTTCTGGTCAAATTTCGCAGACGAATCCTACGTGCGTGGAGTGGCGCGCATCGTGCCGCCTGGCACTGTTTATGGCTATGTGCTGAAATCAGCTTCGGAGGAGGGCATGCGTTCGGCCCTGCGCGGCGTCTTCGCCGAGGGCCATTGCATCATCGACCGGGAAGTGCGCGGCATCCAGCATCGCGTGCAGGATCGTCTGGAGGGCATCACGGATAGCGAATATGAGAGCCTAATCGATGTCGCGTTGGGGCTGACGGACAAGGCAATCGCCGCCCGCCGCGGTCTTTCCACCCGCGGCGCACAGGCGCGCATCCGCCATCTCTATGAGAAGCTGGGTGTCGTCATGCCCGAGGACGGGGCCGGGGAGGGCTCGCTCTTCAATTCCCGCACACGGGCGATCTATCTGGGCCTTGCCCGTGGCCTGATCAACGTCGATGCGCTGAGGCGAGCGCAGGAGAGCCTTGATGCCTGGATCGACCAGGCTTCGCCGACGAAAGAGCCGTGACGAGTGTGTGTTTGCACATCGAGATCTGCGTCTTCAAACGTAGCGGAACTCGGTAATCCGTGGCTAACTCGGGCACAAGCAATAAAAAGCTCACGGGAGAACACGCCATGCCCTTCGTCAACATCCAGATTCTCAAAGGCCATTCCCAGGAGCGCAAGGACGAGATCGCGCGGCGCGTCACGGCTGCCGTCAGCGAGCTGGCCGAACTGCCGAAGGACGCGATCTGGGTCGTCTTCGAGGACGTCTCGGCGTCCGACTGGTTCGTCGGTGGAAAATCCGTGCAGTCTTCGAAGGGCTGAGCCGTGGCAAAGAGCGCTCGAGATCCGAGTTTTGCCGAGGTAGTTGGCGACGGGGCGCTGGAGACCTTGGCAAGCGGTCTCGGCTTCACCGAGGGTCCGGTCTGGCACCCCTATGAGAAATGGCTTGTCTTTAGCGACATGCCGGAAGACCGCATGTATATCCGCAAAGCGTCCGGCGTCATCGAGGACTTCCGTCGGCCGAGCAACAAGGCCAATGGCAATACCCTGGACCGTGATGGACGTTTGATCACCTGCGAGCATGCGATGAGCCGCGTCACCAGGCTCGAGCGTGACGGTCGCACGAGCGTCATTGCCACGCACTACAAGGGCAAGGAACTCAACAGCCCGAACGACATCGTCGTTGCGACAAGCGGCGCCATCTATTTCACCGACCCGACCTATGGGCGGATGGAATATTACGGCGTGCCACGGCCGCAGGATCTCTCCTTTCAGGGCGTCTACCGCGTCGATCCCGATGGTTCCAACCTGACGCTGCTGGTGGATGATTTCGCCCAGCCGAACGGCCTCTGCTTCTCGCTCGATGAATCGCGTCTTTTCGTGAACGACACGGAGCGCCAGCATATCCGGGTCTTTGCCATCTCACCGCAGGGCGCGCTGACCGGCGGTGCAGTCTGGGCCGAGACGAAGGGAGAGGCGCCCGGTGCGCCGGATGGCATGAAAATCGACTGCTGCGGCAATGTCTATTGCTGCGGGCCGGGCGGCATACATGTCTTTGATCCTTCGGGCCATTGGCTCGGCCTTGTCCGCACGCCGGAGCCGGTGGCGAATTTCGCCTTCGGTGACGAGGATCTGAAGAGCCTGTATATTACCGCCTCGAGTTCGCTGCACAGGCTAAGGGTACGCGTGCCAGGCTTAAGACTGTTCTGACAACCGGGTGACCGGCCAGCAGGAATGGTTGCCGATGGAGGATCGGCGCCATGGATCTCCATCCATCCGATCAACGGATTGCCGGAGAATGATCGCCAGCGAGTGAATGCCTTTCACTCGCGGCCAAACAACTTAGGGAGGATTGAAATGCGTAGAGCCTTCGTACTAGCCGGCCTTGCGGCACTTCTCGCATCGGGCACGGCCTTTGCCGACACGAGCGGCAAGAAAATCGCCTTCTCGAACAATTATGCCGGCAATTCCTGGCGCCAGGCGATGCTGAAAAGCTATGACATCGTCACCAAGAAGGCGGTTGCCGACAAGGTCGTGGGTGCAGCCGACGTCTTCACGACTGCCGACCAGGAAGTGCCGACCCAGGCGGCACAGATCCAAAACCTGATCCTGCAGGGCTATGACGCGATCGTCATCAACGCCGCTTCGCCGGATGCGCTGAACGGCGCCGTCAAGCAAGCCTGCGAAGCAGGCATCGTCGTCGTCTCCTTTGATGGTATCGTCAACGAGCCGTGCGCCTATCGTGTCGTCGTCGATTTCGAGGATATGGGCAAACAGGAAATCGCCCAGATGAAAGCGTTTCATCCGGAAGGCGGTAACCTTCTGGAGATCCGTGGCCTTGCCGGCACGTCGATCGACGATTCGATCCACAAGGGCCTGATGGAAGCAGTTGCCGCTCATCCTGAATTCAAGATTGTCAATTCAGTCACCGGCAACTGGGATCAGACGACAGCGCAAAAAGCCGTCGCGACCGTGCTGCCCTCGCTGCCGGATATTGTCGGCGTCGTGACCCAGGGCGGGGACGGATACGGCGCGGCACAGGCCTTTGCCGCTGCCGGCAAGCCGCGCCCGACCATCATCATGGGAAACCGTCAGGACGAGCTGCAATGGTGGAAAGAGCAGAAGGCCAAGGACGGCTACAAGACGTGGTCCGCCTCGATCGCGCCCGGTGTCTCCACACTTGCCTTCTGGGTCGCCCAGCAGGTGCTCGACGGGCGCAAGGACATCCCCCACGATCTTCTGGTCCCCTATCTGGCGTTCACGCAGGATGATTTCGAACAGCATCTGACGGACATTCCCGTCGGCAGCGTAGCATCGAAGGAATATACGCAAGCCGATGCCCTCGAAGCGATCAAGGCCAACATCAAGTGAGGGTCGCGCCGGTGGAGGCTACGCCCAGCCGGATTATCGTCAGCCTCCGCGGCGCCGAAAAACATTTCGGTGCCGTGAGGGCGCTGGACGATATCGATTTCGATGTTCGGGCCGGCGAATGCGTTGGGCTCGTCGGCCACAACGGCGCAGGCAAGTCGACGCTGATGAACGTGCTGGCGGGAACATTGTCGCCCGACTGCGGCACCATGGCGATCGGTGAGGCAATCAATGAGACGTATTCCGTCGTCCGAGCCCAGAGGTTCGGCATTCGATGCGTCTTCCAGGAACTATCGCTCTGCCCCAATCTGTCCGTTGCAGAGAATACACGCATCAACCATCCCTCGTTGCGTGGTTTCGGCTGGCGCGGACGGGCAGCGCAACTGATCACTGCCAAACTCGACGAGATCTTTCCCGGCCACGGTATCGATGCGTCCGATATCGTGGCGGACCTGTCGATCGGGCGACGACAGATGGTGGAGGTAGCCCGCGCCTTCACGGTGACTGACGACCCTTTGAACCTTGTCATCCTTGATGAGCCGACCTCATCACTCGATGCCCATACCGCCGGCCAGCTGCTCGCCTTTGTCCGGCGCTTCGTTGCAGCCGGCGGCAGCTGCATCCTGATTTCTCATGTGCTTGGCGAGGTGCTGCACAATGCCGACCGTATCGTCGTCATGCGTGACGGCAAGGTCGTGGCTGCCGATGCGGCACGTACCTATGACCGCGACCGGCTGGTCGCGACGATGGGTGGGGCCGCCCGTCGCGATCAGGGGGACGCGCCAACTCTCCTCGCCAAGGCGGAAGGCTCGCCGTGCGTGCGAGCCCGGCCCGCGCTTCAGGGCGATGGCGTCGAACTCGTTGCCCGGTCGGGTTCCATCGTCGGACTTGCCGGGCTTGCCGGTCACGGCCAGACGGATCTGCTGCTTGCGATCTTCAAGGCCGCGGGGCGCCGAAAGGGCGGTATCGAGGTGACGGCTCCGGTCGCCCTTGTTGCCGGCGACCGGCAGTCGGACGGCATCTTCCCGCAATGGTCGATCGCCGAGAATATCGGCATCCGGTCGCTGATGCGTCTGCGCACCGGTTTCCTCATCTCTCCTGAACGCGAGGCCGAGCTTGCCGATGTCTGGAAGCGCCGGATCGGCATCAGAACGCCCGACATGGACAACAATATCCTCTCGCTTTCGGGCGGCAACCAGCAAAAGGCGCTCTTTGCCCGCGCGCTTGGCTCCGATGCCGAGATCATTCTCATGGATGATCCGATGCGCGGCGTCGATATCGGCACCAAGCTCGAAGTCTACGATCTCATCCGCCAGGAGGCTGCCAATGGCCGAACCTTCATCTGGTACACGACCGAGACGGAAGAGCTCGACAATTGTCACCATGTCTATGTCTTCAAGAACGGCCGCATCGTCGCCAATCTCACGCGCGACGAGCTGACCGAGGAGAAGATCATCCAATCCTCCTTCGTCGAGGCAAGCTGAGATGACATTCGTTTCCCTCAACAGTTCCGTTGATCGGCGGGCTCCAAGCGGCGCCGGCAAGGCCCGCACCCTGCGCGCCATGCTACCAGCGCTCTCGCTCGCTCTGGTGCTGATTGCGATTGCCTGGCTCAATCCGCGGGCCATCTCATATTTCGGTTTCAGCCTGATGCTGAACCTGGCGATCCCGATCGCGCTCGCCACCGTCGCGCAGATGTTCGTGATTGCCGGCAATGAGCTCGATCTTTCGATCGGAACCTTCGTCGGCTTCGTCGGCTGCGTTACCGCCACCTGGCTGCGCGAGGCGCCGCTGCTTGGCGTCGTCGTGCTGCTTGGCTCGATTGGTGTCTACGCGCTGCTTGGCGCTCTCATTCACCTGCGCAACCTGCCGTCGATCGTCGTGACGCTCGGCATGAGCTTCGTCTGGCAGGGGCTCGCTATCCTCGTACTGCCCAAGCCCGGCGGCAAGGCGCCGGAATGGCTGCAGGCGATTACCTCATTCAAGCCGCCCTTCATTCCCTTTCCGATCATTGCCGCGATCGTCATTGCCGCGGTCGTCTATGTCGGGCTCATGCGCACCTCCTACGGTGTCATCCTGCGGGGTTCGGGCGGCAATCCGGCGGCTCTGGCGCGGGCCGGCTGGTCGATCCTGCGTACCAAGATCATACTTTTTGCACTGGCTGGATGCTTCGGCGTGCTCTCCGGCATGACGCTGATCGGCATTACCTCGTCGGGCGACGCCAATATCGGCAATGGCTATACGTTGCTGTCGATCGCCGGCGTCATTCTGGGCGGCGGCGAATTCATGGGCGGGCGCGTGTCGCCGATTGGTGCGGTCATCGGTGCGCTGACCCTGGCGCTCGCCGCATCGTCGCTGCTGACCTTCATGCATATTCCACCGGACTGGCAGGTGGCAGCCAATGGCGCGATCCTCATCATCGTGTTGGCCGCACGCGCACTCATCAGCCGCAGGGAAGCATGACATGACGCAATTGAAGGCGCTTGCCGTAAAACCCTGGATCTGGTCCTTCGTGGGCGCTCTCGCAGCCTGGCTCGCCACGATCGCGTTTACCGGTGGCTACGGCGCAGGCGGCATGCTGACAGCGGCCTTCTCACTTGCCGTCTTCATGGTCGTCGTCGGTACGGGGCAAATGTTCGTCATCACGCTCGGCCCCGGCAATGTCGATCTCTCGTTGCCGGCCAATATCGGACTTGCCAGTGCCGTCGCGATGAAGACCATGGACGGGCAGGACAGTATGATCGTCATCGGCTTGATTGCGGCACTCGCCAGCGGTGCTGCGGTCGGCCTGGCCAATTACCTGCTGATCTGGGCGCTGCGTATTCCGCCGATCATCGCCACGCTCTCGGCAAGTTTCATCATCCAGTCGATCGACATCAGCTATGGCCGCGGCCTGCAGATCAAACCACCACCGGGCTTTGCCGAGTTCACCAACCTGCAGATGTTCGGCGTTCCGGTGTTGGCGCTCCTCACCGTCCTGTTCTCGTTGGGCGCCGGCGTTGCGCTCCACCGAATGATCTACGGGCGCTCGGTACTCGCGATTGGACAGAATATCCGCGCCGCCTGGCTTGCGGGGGTGCCTGTCGAGCGCATCCGCTTGGTGACCTACACGCTTTCCGGGACTCTGGGCGGCCTGAACGGGGCGCTGCTTGCGGGCTATTTCCGTGGCGCAAATGTCGATATCGGCAACGAATATCTGCTCTCCTCGATCGCTGTCGTCGTCATCGGCGGTACCTCGGTCGCCGGCGGCAAGGCCAATATTCCCGGCATCTGGGGGGCGGCCCTGTTCCTTGTGCTTCTATTGACGATGCTCAATACATTCGGCGTCAGCGCCGGCGTTCGCCTGCTACTCACCGGTCTCATTATCGTCGGTGTCATCACCGCCGCTGGAGGCAAACGCTCATAGCATCATCCCGCACAAGAGACTTTGCGGTATTCTCGAAAGGCGACACGGAAAGCCTGTTCTTGTCCGATAAGCAGCGGTCGCTGCGCGCCGCGTGAAAAGCCCCTCGCGCATCCGATCGACAGGAGATGACCGAGGCCGCGAACTCGTCGAGACGATAGGTGTCGCCTGAAACCAAGAAAATCTGACCGCTTTTGTCGACGACATGATCGATACCGCTCGATCGCTCGGCCGGGCAGGTGAGGTTTGCAAGAGCCTGGCCTTGGCGACTTCTCTGGTCACGTCCCGGCCCATCTCGACGGATCGAGCGAGATCGGGCCGGTGGCCGGGCGTCAGTTTTCCGGGATTGGGGTTGAAGCGGTCGTTCGAAAGGCGAGCTCGCCTATCTCACCGAGCCACTCATCGACCAGTTCGCTCGTGCATTCGAAGGAGAACGAGCTGTATTGTGACGCTGTCGTGCGTGGCTTCGAATAGAGCAGCCAGCATTTCGAGCCCTCATCCAGTTCGATTCCGATCATGGCGACCGCATGTCGGCCGGGCATCTCGATCGAAAGCGGGCCGGCAATTCATTCCCATGAAGGACGCCAACACCTGAAATCTACCCGTTCGATAGGCTTGCTGCCTTAGGCGACAAGACAGCAGACCTTGATGCCTCGGCACGACGGAGTTTCCGCTGCGATCATTGCCGCTCTCACCGGCGACCGAGATCAATGCCAAGTGCAAGCAAAGCAGGATTATCGATCGCCCCGGCGAGGGGCGCTGACGTATTGACTGCAGAGACGCCGGGTTGCAGTGCGATGGCGATCGGCAATGCCGCTGCGCCCAGAGCGGGAAGCTCCGAACTATGTTCCGCCCGCATCAATCGGGGATATGGGCTTGCGTGCCGGTGAATCATTGCCGGCAGGAGCGGCGAGGTGGCGTCGATAAGCCGGTCCAGAAGCTCGGCCGGCAAGCCACCGCCGACAACAACGGTATCCGGGTCGAACATGGCTTCGATATTGCGGATGGCGATGCGCAGATATTGTGCCGCCTCGCGTAGCCACGTGGTCAATCGCGGATCATCGTCGAGAATGCAGGCCACGAGCTCTTCTGCCGAAACCTCATCCGGTGTGCGGGTCGGGCCGCAGATGGTTTCAGCTGCCGCGTAAAACGAGACATATTGCTCCAGGCAGCCGCGGCTACCGCAGGCACATAACCTGCCGCCCGGCTTGACGATCAGGTGGCCGATTTCGCCGGCCCCGCCGAACGCACCGCGGTAGTGCTGGCCGTCCAGAACGAGGCCACCGCCGATGCCGAGGTTGAAATGGAGATAGAAGAAGGAGCGCACCGACCGACCAATGCCGTAGAGGCGCTCGCCGATCGCGGCAACTGTCGCATCGTTTTCCACGAAAGTCCTGATACCTGTCCGATCCTCCAGCCGCGCCGTCAGCGGGAACTTCGTCCAGTCATCGCCTTCCTGGACCTTGTCGTACCAGAAAGTGCCGTTCTCGACCGTTCCGGGCACGCTGCAACCGATGCCCCACACATGCTGGCGTTCAATCTCGCTCGTCGCCAGCAGGCGCAGCGCGAGTTCACCGAGAACATCGGCCGTTGTTGCCGGATCACGCTCGGGTAGGGGGCGTGTTTCACTTGCCACAACAGTGCCGGTCAGGTCGACGAGCAGGCCGGTGATGCGCCGATAGGCAAGGCTGAGCCCGATCGTGTACCCACCCTTCGGATTGAGCGACAGTTCGACCGCCGGCTGACCGCGCTGACCTGAGCGTCTGCCTTCCTGCCGGATCAGGCCGGCTTCCTCAAGTTCGGCCGCGATGTTGGAAATCGCCTGAACGGTCAGGCCAATCGACTGCGCCAGCTCGGTTCGGGTAATCGGTCCGCTGCGGCGCACGGCATCGAAAACGGCCCGCCGGTTGAGCGTGCGGGTCTGCAGCAGGTTCGTGCCAGGCAGCACGCCGTCGCGGTCAAGGCGGAGATTCATGGTCGCATTCATATCATCAGCCTGATGGTTATCAAAATCCTTTTAATTAAAAAGTGTTGTGTTATCTTTTCAGTCGTGGAGGCGGAAACAAAACTCCACTTCCGCGTTTGGGGACGCCAGAGAGCCGGCTCAACCGGCCGCATACGCAGCGTTTTCAGAGGCATTAAGGGTGAACGAGAAACCGGAATTGCGTCCATGAAGTCCAATCTGACCGGCGGGTAAATCCTGTCGCATGATCGCTGCGACTCTTTCGAGCGCTGTTTCCTCGTGAGGCAGGCGACGGGTAATCTTTGGTTGCATTTCAGGCGACGTCGGCAATATCGAATGCAGCAAGATAATTTGAAAGAAGTGCGTATAAACAACTCGCTAACGCCGCGATCTATATTTTCACGCATGGCTTCTGGCGCCGAAAATGCCAGAAAGAAAATTGAATTACTCAACTTGACAATGCAAAATCTCCGCTGATAGCTTGTAACCAATTAGTTATTTAGCGGTGATGAGAGGCCGGTTGCAAGCGATGATCAGCATCGAAAACGTCTCTAAATCGTTCCTCACAAAGGATACGGAGGCATTCACGGCTCTGGACGACGTGTCGATGCAGATCCGTGACCGGGAGTTCTTCACCCTGCTTGGGCCTTCCGGATGCGGTAAAACAACGCTTTTGAGAATTATCGCTGGTTTCGAGGCTCCGAGCGCGGGAAGGGTGTTGATCGAGGGAGCGGATAGTTCGGCATTGCCACCGCAAAAACGCCCGGTGAATACGGTTTTCCAGAGCTACGCGCTCTTCCCGCATATGACGGTGGCCGAAAACGTCGCATTCGGACTGCAGATGCAGAAGGTCGCGAAATCCGATCGCCAGGCCCGTGTTGCCGAAGCGTTGAGATTGGTGCGGCTCGAGAGCATGGCGTCGCGCTTGCCGCGCCAGCTGTCGGGTGGACAGCAGCAGCGCGTGGCTCTCGCCCGCGCACTCGCGCCTCGTCCGAAGGTCCTGCTTCTCGACGAGCCGCTCAGTGCTCTCGATCTCAAATTGCGCCGGGAGATGCAGGGTGAGCTTAAGCGTTTACAGCAAGAGACCGGCATCACCTTCATCCTCGTCACGCACGACCAGGAAGAAGCGCTCGCCATGTCCGACCGTATCGCGGTGATGTCGGCAGGCCGTGTCCTGCAGATGGGGGCGCCACGGGAAATCTACGACAATCCGAAAAGCCGTTTCGTTGCCGACTTCATCGGTGAATCCAATGTGTTGCCGGGGGCGGCTGTCGGTCGCGGTAGCGATATCATGGTCGCCGTGAGGCCGGAACGGATCGCTCTTTCGATGCTGGCGAGTGGCTTGCCTGGCAAAATCCGCGGCACGATTACCTCCATCACCTATCTTGGTCTGGATACGCTCTACGAGATCACGCTCGACAATGGCGAGCGCCTGCGAAGCCGGTGTCGCCAATCCGTCTCCGGCCTCGATGCCGGCCAGGCTGTCATCCTCGACTGGCCGAGCGATGCCGAACGGCATCTTGTGAACTAGGGGAGTGCAGCATGAACACCCAGCGCACCCTGACGCTCGCAGCTCCCGCTGTCCTGATGATCGGCATTTTCATGGTCACGCCGCTCCTTGTCGCCGTCGCCTATTCCTTCATGACCGCCAATCCCTACGGCGGCGTCGATATGCCTCTGACGGCCGATGCCTATGTCCAGTTCCTGTTTCAGCGCGATTTCGACGATACGCTCGTCTTTTCCTGGAGTTACATCGTCATCATCCTTCGCTCGGTCTATCTGGCCAGCCTGACGACGGCGATCTGCCTGATCCTCGGCTTTCCGGTCGCCTGGTATCTTGTCTGCCAGAATGAGAACCGTCGTCGCACGCTGCTTTTCCTCGTCACTCTGCCGTTCTGGATCAACACGCTGATCAGGACCTATTGCTGGGTTCTGATCCTGCGCGACGAAGGACTGGCAAACGGGCTCCTCAAGGCGGCGGGCGTGATCTCGACGCCATTGCCGCTGCTCTACAATGACGGCTCCATCCTGCTCGGGCTGGTCTACACGTTCCTGCCGTTCATGGTGCTGCCGATCTATTCGACCCTTGAACGTATCGATCCGCGCCTGATCGAGGCTGCTTATGATCTCTATGCAAGCAGAGGCGCGGTCTTTGCCCGTGTCATCTGGCCGCTTGCAAGACCAGGCGCGCTCGTCGGCGCAAGCCTCGTCTTTGCGCCCTCGCTCGGCTCGTTCCTCGCGCCTGATCTCCTCGGCGGCGGCAAGAAACTCCTGATCGGCAGCTTGGTGCAGATGCAGTTCACCTCCTCTCGCAACTGGCCGTTTGGCGCTGCCCTTTCCATCCTCGTGACGATCGCGGTCCTGGCGATCTTCATCAGCCGTTCGAAAAGGGCCGAGGAGGCACGTCTATGAGAACACCTCGCCCCTTCGACTGGCGCCATACGCCGGGCCTCGGCGCCTTCACGGCCGTGATCCTTGTCTTTCTCTATCTGCCGCTGGTGATCCTCGTCGTCTATGCCTTCAATGCCAATCAACTGGTGACCGTCTGGTCCGGCTTCAGCCTGCGCTGGTTCGGCGAAGTGGCGGCCAACGAGGATATCAGACGTGCTGCCTTCAACAGCATCATCATCGCCATTGCCGCGACAATCGCCTCCACAGTGATTGCAACGGCCGGGGCTATCGCCCTCGAGCGCGGTGACCTGAAGGGGGGGCGCGGGCTAGTTACCTCCTTGATCGCGCTCCCCCTGATCGTTCCCGAAATCATCGTCGCGATCATGACGCTGATCTTCTTTTCGGCACTCGGCATGACCAACGGACTTTTTAACTTGATCATTGCCCATACAGTCTTTTGCATTCCCTTCGCCCTGCTGCCGATCCAGGCGCGCTTGCGCGATCTCGGCAGCCGTCTCGAAGATGCGGCGCGCGATCTCTATGCCAGCGAATGGCAGCTATTCCGGTACGTCACCTTTCCGCTGCTGCTGCCCGCAATCTTCGCGGGTGCCCTGATGGCCTTTGTCGTCTCTCTCGACGACTTCCTGATCAGCCTCATGGTGTCGGGTGCCGGATCGACCACACTGCCCGTCTATGTCTACGGCATGATGCGCCTCGGCGTGACGCCGGAGGTCAATGCTATCTCAACGATCCTGCTCGGCATCTCGCTCGTGCTCGTCACCGGCGCCCTGCTCATCGGACGAAACAGCCAGAACAACAAACAATCATAACGAAGAGGGTGAACATGAAAACCGTAAAAAGGATGCTGGTTACAGCCAGCCTGCTTGCCATCATCGGTCCGGCCATCGCCCATGCCGATGCCGGCGTCCTGCACATCTATAATTGGACTGATTACACGTCCGAAGAGATGGTCAAGAAGTTTGAGGCTGAAACCGGCATCAAGGTGACGATCGATACATACGATTCCAACGAGACGGCGCTCGCCAAAATCAGCTCCGGTGCCGCTGGCTATGACGTGATGATCATTTCCAACGATTTCGTGCCGATCTTCGTCAAACAGGGCCTGTTCGAGAAGGTCGATGTGGCGGGAATGCCGAACTTTAAAAACCTCGATCCGAAATGGCAGAAGCGTCCCTGGGACCCCAAGGCCGAGTATACCGTGCCTTGGGTTTGGGGGACGACCTCCTATTCAGTCGATACGGCCGCCTACAAGGGGGCGACCGACAGCCTGAAGTCACTGTTTGAACCTTCCAACGACCTCAAGGGCAAGATCGGCATGTTCGGCTCGCCATCCGAAGTGATGTCGCTTGCCCTGCTCTACCTCGGCAAGGACCAGTGCAACAGCAATCCGGCCGACCTGAAGGCCGTCAACGCGCTGTTGGAAGCGCAGAAGCCTTTCGTGAAGGTCTATAATTCCGACGGCACGACCGAGCGGCAGGTATCGGGCGAAACCGTCATGCACGAGCAATGGTCGGGCAAGGCGCTCGCCTCGCGCCTGCAGAAGCCAACGGTCAAATATGTCTTCCCGAAGGAGGGGGTCATCGGCTGGATGGACAATGTCGCCGTGCCGAAGGGTGCGCCCGACCTGGAGAACGCCAAGAAGTTCCTGAACTTCCTGATGGATCCCGAAAACATCGCTCTGCAGCAGAAGTCGACCGGCTATCAGAGCGCGGTGACCGGCTCTGACAAGTTCCTGCCGAAGGAAACGGGCGAATCGCCGGAATTCAATCCGCCGAAGGATCTGAAGATCGTCTTTGCACCGGCCTGCGAGGAAAAAGCGACCCGCGCTTATGACCGCATCTGGACGACGCTGCGCCAGTAACAAGACCCGGAGATGAGACCAAGGCGGGCCGTAACGGCCCGTCATATCACGCGCGAGACCGCCGGAGGCCATGCTTCCGTGCCATGAATCCGAGGACAGAGCCATGAATGAGACCGTCAATCCCGCCAGCCTGAAACCTGCTGCCGCACCGCCGCCGCCGGAACACCTGCAGGCGCTGAAACCATTGAGCCCCGACGAGATCAATGCCGTCGTCGCCACTCTTAAGGCGGACCCGGAACTCGGTCCTGGCGTCCTGTTCGAAAACATCGATCTGCGCGAGCCGACACCTGGCGAATACCGGGCCTATCTCGGAGGGGCGCCGCTACCGCGTGAAGCCCGCGTCAACGTCAACCATCTCGATGTGCCAGGCGTGTGGCAGCTCATCGTTTCGATCACCGAGAAGACGATCATCCGCCGCAAGCATTTTCCGACCGCGCGCGCCGGCTTCATGGTCGAGCAGATGATGAGCGTGGAAGTCAACGTCAAGAACGATCCGCGCTTCATCGAAGCCTGCCGCAAGCGCGGCATTGCCGACATGACCGGCGTCATCGTCGATTCCTGGTCCGGCGGCAATTTCGGCCACGAGGATGAGGAGGGCCGGCTGATCTCGCACACCTTCTCCTGGCTGCGTGTCCACGAATTCGGCAATTATTACGCCCATCCGATCGAAGGGTTGAACGCTGTCATCGATGTGAAGACCGGCGAGGTGCTGCGCGTCGACGACTATCCGGATCACCCGCCGATCCCGATGACCCGTTACGACTACGATCCGGAATTCCTGCCGCCGCCGGATGCGCCCTTGAAACCCCTCGACGTCGTTCAACCCGATGGCGTTAGCTTCACGATCAAGGATCACGCGATCTCCTGGGACAAGTGGACACTCGCCATCGGCTTTACGCCGCGCGAGGGGCTGGTGCTTCATGACATCCGCTATGACGGCCGCTCGGTCGTGCGCCGCGCCGCGGTGGCCGAACTTGTCGTTCCCTACGGATCGCCACTCTATGGTCACGCCCGACAGAATATTTTCGACGTCGGTGAATATGGCTTCGGCAAGCTCACCAATTCGCTTCGCCTCGGTTGTGATTGCCTCGGCCAGATCCAGTATCTCGACGCGCATGTGAATGGCCTTAACGGCGAGGTCGTGACGATCGAGAAGGCGGTCTGCATTCATGAAGAAGATGCCGGCATCCTCTGGAAACATTGGGATTTCCGCACCGGTCGCACGGTCCTCCATCGTGGCCGCAAGCTCGTCATCTCGAGCATCTGCACCGTCGGCAATTATGAATATGCCCAATACTGGTATCTCGATCAGGCTGGCGAGATCGAATTCGAGATGAAGGCGACGGGCATCGTCAATACCAATGCCTGCCATCCCGGCCAGCCGGACAAGTATTCAACGGAAATTCAGCCGGGCCTCGGTGCGCCGATCCACCAGCATATTTTCTGCGCCCGCCTGGACATGGCGGTCGACGGTGGCGGCAACAGCGTCGTCGAGACCAATTCCTACATGGAGCCCTATAGCGAGAGCAATCCTTATGGAAACGCCTTCCATGCCGTCGATACGGTCTTGAAGACCGAGCTTGCCGCCGCGCGGCGGGCCGATCTTTCCACCCATCGCAGCTGGAAAGTGATCAACCCCAACAAGCTGAATCATGTCGGCAAGCCGGTGGCCTATAAGCTGCATGCGCCGAATTGCGTCACACCAATGATCCAGGAAGACGGCCCTTCGGGTATCCGATCCAATTTCATCCGCAATCACATCTGGGTGACACCTTTCAACGAGAACGAACGCTATCCGGGGGGCGAATTCGTCGCCAATTCCGATGGTAGCGATGGTCTCGCCGAACTCGTGAAACAGGATCGCAATGTCGATAATACCGACATCGTGCTCTGGCACTCCTTCGGGCTGCACCATGTCGTGCGTGCAGAAGATTTCCCGGTCCAGCCCTGCATTTCCTGCGGCTTCTCGCTGGCGCCGGCAGGCTTCTTTGAGGTCAACCCCTCCAACAATCTGCCGCCCGTCGTCAACAAGGCGAGCGGGCTTGCCGGGCAGGGCGGGGGAAGCTGCTGCTGCTGAGCCTGGGCGAAGGCCGGCGGCATCCGCTGCCGGTCTCACGCCTCAAGGCCTTCAACACGCCAGGGATTAGGTCAATGACAAGACAGGAGATCAGCCACACCGCTGCCGATTACGGTTTGCTGCTATCGGGCCCCTCCGCATGGGCCATCCTCTACTGCATGCCGCAAACGGTTGGCGATGTGATCTGTCGAGCTGGCAGACTGCCCTCTGGCGGTGCCGGCAACTTACCCGAGCTCGCGTTTTCATGGCTGGCCATGATGGCCGCAATGACGGCGCCTGCTGCGTTTCTGTCGCGATCGCTGAAGCGCGAGCGGCAAGTGGTCGACACAAGCGCGATGGTTTCTTCGGTCCTGTTGTTTCTCGTCGTCTCCGCAGTCGGAGCTTTCAGCGAGTGGATATTGCGATCGGTAGGCTTCGTCGATGTCGGTGGCCGTTTCATCGCGCCCCTCTTTGCACCCGCCGTACTGGTCGGTGCAATTCTTGTCTTGCTGCGCGGTCTTTCACGAAACCGAATGACCTGCCGTATGGCTTGCTGTCTCGCCATGGTCCTCCTGCAATTCGCCGGAGGTGCCACCAACATGGTCTGGATGGCCACATTGTCCGCATGGATGGTGCTTGAAAGCGTGTTTCCCTGGCGCAGCGAACTCGCAGCCCTGGGCGCGGTGACACTCTGCTTTGCCGCCAGTTTTTCCCTGCTTCAAGGAAGCGGCTGATGCTTCCTCGACCACAAACCCTGCCTGCTAAACAAGAGGAGATTTAGATGGGCTTCCTGTCCTACAACCCAACCGATGGGCAATTGATCGGCACCTATGAGGAGCATAGCGAGCGCGAGGTCGAAGAGATCCTTCACCACTCGCATGAAACCTGGAAACAATGGTCTGCCAAATCACTGGCGGAAAGGGCCGCATTCCTGAACCGGCTTGCCGATCTCCTGGAGCAGCGAGTTGATGAGTATGCAGCACTGATCGTTGCGGAAATGGGCAAACCCTTTGCCGAGGCGCAGGGCGAGATCAAGAAATCCGCCTTTGGCGCACGGCATTTCGCCAGCGACGGCCTTGCCTATGTCGTCGACGAGCCGATCGCCGGCACGCCGGCCAAGATCGTCTATCAGTCGATCGGTCCGATCTTCGGCATCATGCCGTGGAACTTGCCCTTCTGGCAGGTGTTGCGCTTCTTCATTCCGGCAGCCCTCATCGGCAATACGGTCATCGTCAAGCATGCCGAGACCGTCCAGGGATCCGCCGCGGCAATCGAAAAGCTCATTCTCGATGCTGGCGCGCCGCGCGGGCTTTATTCGAACCTCGTGATCGATCGCAAACGTGCCCCGGCCGTGATCGCCGACGCCCGGATCGCGGCCGTCACCGTCACCGGCAGCACGGCAGCCGGCCGGGCTGTCGCCGAGCAGGCGGGCTCGCTTGGAAAGAAGGTCGTGCTGGAGCTTGGCGGTTCGGACCCCTTCGTCGTCTTCGACGATGCGGATTTCGATAAGGCCGTGCAGATGGCGGTGGTGTCGCGCTATTCGAACAACGCCCAGAGCTGCATCGCCGCCAAGCGGATCTTCGTTCATGCGCCGATTGCCGAACGTTTCACCGCCGCCTTCGTCGATGCAGTCAGGCGTATTCAGGTCGGCGATCCGATGAAGGCGGAAACAAAGCTTGGGCCGCTGGCTCGTTCGGACATTCGTGACAATGTGCAGAGACAGGTCGATGATGCCGTCAAGGCAGGCGCACGTGTGCTGACTGGCGGCAAGCCGATCGCTGGCCCCGGTTACTTTTACGAGCCGACCGTGATTGCCGGCCTGCCGAAGGATGCGCCGGTCGCCCGCGAAGAGTTTTTCGGGCCGGTCGCCATGCTCTACACCTTCAAGGACGAGGATGAGGCGGTCGCGTTGGCAAACGACACCGAATACGGTCTTGGTGCAGCCGTCTGGAGTAGCAATCCCGATCGAGCCGAACGCGTTGCGGGGCGGATCGAAGCGGGTGCCGTCTTCATCAACGATTTCGTGCGCTCCGATCCGCGCGCGCCCTTCGGCGGCGTCAAAGGCTCTGGTTTCGGGCGGGAACTGGGTGGCCTTGGCGCGCGTGAGCTTGCCAATGCCAAGCTCGTCTGGAAGGGCGCCTAGTCAAAACAGAAGAGGCCGGCCGGACTGTCCGGCTGACCTCCTATTTTATCAGCGGTCGGATTTATTCGGCCGCAGGCTTTAGCGCAGCGCGGGCGAGAAACAGGGCGCCCTCGACCGGAGAAACAGTCAGCCTGTGGACCGCAAGCCGGGGATGCTCTTCGCGCAGCGCCTGTTTGAACGCATCGAACAGCCTTGGCTGATTGACGATGACGCTTCCCGCGACCACCACGTTATTGCCGGTAGCACCGCGGTTCCGGAGTTGGCCGACAAGTGCGGCAAGATCGGCGGCGCCTTGGGAGATGATCTTTGCTGCCAGCAGCGATCCCCGGTCCGCCGCATCGAAGATGGAAGCGCAGTGTGGCGCCCAGTTTTCGGCCGTCGGGTCGTCATTGACCCTGCGCGTCAGCCGCTCGGCATCCTCGACGCCAAAATCCTTGATCAGGGCGGAGAGCAGCCCGTCGTCAGGCCGACCGTCGTCATGAGCCTTGAGCGCGGCGCGCGTCGCCTCGCGCACCAATGCCGCAGCACCGCCTTCGTCGCCGATCACGCATCCCCAGCCGCCGGACGACAGCGGCTGCCCCGACGCATCGGTCCCGACTGCAATTGCGCCGGTGCCGGCGATAACGCCAATGCCTTCTGCGAAGCCGGCAGCGGGTACGATGAGTGCGGCATCATTGACGGCGTGGACGCGATAGCCACGATCGAGCAATGCCATTTCGAGCGCGCGCCCGGTGTCCGGGCGGTTGATGCCCTGTGCGCCGAAGGCGATCGAAGCGATATCAATGTCCGAAGGCAGGTTGGCTTTTAAGCGTGCTGCGAGCCAGTCCGCACCATGCGTAGCGGGCTCGGCATCCCAATCATGGCTGGTGATGATGGTATCGAGAATCCGATCACCCGCCAATGTCTCGACGACCAGATGCGTCTTGGTTCCGCCGACGTCGAGCGCGATGAGACATGTTCTGTCGACCATGGTCAGGCCACCTTGGTATCGTTGTGGTGGAACACGAAAGCGTCGGGATCGAGCTCACGCGCAACCGCCGTTTCCACCGCAATCGTCTGCATGATGACGGCTTCGAGGATCGGCCGCTGGGTCAGTGAAACGCGCGGCAGCGGAATATAGGTCAGCCGCTCGTTTGCCTCAGGCTGCACGGGGCCGGCAAGGATCGTATGATGGCCGGCCTTTGTCAGTGTAGACGCCAGTGCTGCCTCCCGCTCATCGCCGAAGAGAATATGCACCCCGTTGCCGGCCGATTCCATCGCGCCGTGGAGATATTGACGGGTCGACATGCCGGTCGAGGGGATGCGGGCGATCTCGCGCAAGAGCAGCGAGCCGACTTCAGCGGAGCCGGCGGAAGAAGCGAGCGCCGCGCAATCGACATAGGTCGCCTGCTCCATGCGGGAAAGGATTTCGCCGATCCGCGCCGCAAGCTCTCCTTCGAGTTGACGGAAGGCGGCCGGAAGATTGGCCCAGGATGCATCGACAGCGCCGCCATCCCAGGCTTCGGCGATCATGCCGAGTGCCGCGATCGTGGCCGTATAACCGATCGTCGAGGCATAGCTGTCGGGGATGGCACCGAGCGAGATATTGGTCGATGACGCGGCTGCGACCGGCGATTCCTTGGCATTGACGACGGACATCCGCAGGCTGCGATCGATCGAATTGAGGACAGCAAGCGTCTCGGTGCTCTTGCCGCTTTGCGAGACGGCGATGACAGGGTGGCTGGAGGTCGGGAAAGGGACGGGATATTCGCCACCGTTGAGGCGCCAGGAATGGATGCCGCGAGAACGCAAATTCCAGACTGCTGCCGAGCAAGCCGCAAAGCTCGCGCCGATGCCCATGAAGATTGGGCCCGGCCCTCTGAATGCCTCGGAGGCGATTTCGACCTCCCGGCCGATCTCGGCAATTGCCTTTTCAAGCGCGCTCGCCTGCGAAGCACGCGCTTCGGCAAGCGAAATATAACCCTTGACCATTCCGGTCTTCTCCCTGGTCCTGAAATCATGCGCCGGCGCCATGAATTGCCGGCTGTCGTGCACCTGTGCGGGCGGGTCAGCCGCCTGCTTTGCCAGTGCGTGAAAAGGATGTGCGCAAACGGTAGCGATCACCGGCATAGCGGATCGTCGAGGCCATGACCGGACGTCCGTTGCCGTCTTCGACGAGCTGGCGCATGGCGAGGATCGGCATGCCCTGTTCGATGCCGAGATGCCGGGCGAGCACCTTGTCGGCCGCCTGAGCTTCGATCGTTGATTCCGCGCGGGCAAGATCGAAACCCGCTCCGCTCAAAAGGCGAAACAACGAGGCAGTCTTGAAGTCGATCACCGACATGTCGAACCCGCGGATCGACGGAAAGAACGACTGATCGACGGCGACCGGCACGCCGTCGAGCATGCGCACACGGTCGAGATGAAAGACCGACGCGCCGGGTGCAATGCCGAGCTCTTCGGCTTCGTCGAGGTTCGCCGGCGCCTCTTCAGCGCGCAGCACCTCCGATGATGGTGCAAGGCCAAGGCGGGCAGCCGTCTCGCTGAAAGATTCCAGCGTCTGCGGGAATTCCTGATGAGCTTCCGTCGCGATATACCATCCGCGGCCATGGGAGGAGACCAGCACGCCGTCCGTCACAAGGCTCTGCAGGGCACGGCGCAGTGTCACCCGGCTGATTGACAGCCGCGTCAGGAGATCACGCTCCGCCGGCAGCCGGCTTCCCGACACTAATTTGCCCGCAGCGATTTCCTTCATGATCGCCTTTGCAGCCTGCTGCCACAACGGCTCGGGAGAATCCGACTGCAAGGGAGCCGCCTGGCCTTCAATTCCGATCATGGGCCTACCGCAACCTTTTCCCATTGCCTGGTCTTCATGGACCGGTAGCACGCATCGATGATCCTGTTGACGATCACGCCGTCCTCATAGGTTTCCGAAGGCGTCCTGCCGGCTGCAACACAATCGATGAAATGACGCATCTGCTGGGAGAACCCATAGGCGCGGGTCTCCTCGGGCACAGGATAGACCCAGCCGGTTTCGGCATCCGCCTTTTCGACCGTGTAGCCGACCGGCTTTCCGACGAAGCCCCAGACGGGACCAACCGAACTATCCGTCACGATGCGGCCTTCAGAACCGACGAGTTCGTGGCGCAGCTGCATCCCGCCTTTTTCGATCCAGGACGATTCGATGGTCGCCAATTGTCCGCCTTTGAATTTCAGCAGCGCGATCGCGGCGTCTTCGCCGGTCGTCTTGTCGACATGTACCATCGTCGAACCCCAGGCCATGACCTCGGTTACGGGATTATCCTTGCCGAAGAAATGTCTTGCTGATTCTACAGTGTGGCAACCCATGTCGAGCAATGCACCGCCGCCTGCCGTCTCTGCGTCCCAGAAGTGCGGCGCATGCGGACCGGAATGGGCCTCGCGGGCGCGCATCGTCAAGAGATTACCGATGCCGCCGGCCTTTACCATCTCGTAGGCCTTGGCGATATTGGGTGAAAAGACCGAGCTTTCCGCATATCCATGCCAGATGCCGGCCTCCAACACCACTTTCAGCATCTGCGCTGCCTCCGCCTCGGTGCGGGCAAGGGGCTTGGTGCAGATGACGGCCTTCTTGTGCCGGGCAGCGATCTCCGTCGCCTCGAGGTGAACTTCGTTCGGAAGCGCGATGATGACGATATCGACGGCGGGGTCGGCGCAAAGGCCATCCATGTCGGCATGGGCGGTCACGTTCCACTTGCGCGCAAACTCTTCGGCGCGACTGCGGCCGCGCGAATAACACGCGCGCAACTGTGCATTGCGCACATCAAGCAGTGCATCGGCGTAACATTCGCCGATGAACCCCGACCCCAACAGTCCGACACCGATCATGTTTCTTCCCTCGATTTGTCGCGATGGATCGCGCCACCTTTGAAGATCGAATACCACATAAGACAAAAACTGGAAATAAAAAATATAACTTGTCACAACTGGTATTGAGAGGTATCGTCCATCATCAATTGCCGGCCAATCCTATAAAGAGCCGGCATGGGAGCGGATTCAGGCGACGAGAGTGGGAGATTATCAAATGCTTTCAAAGCATGCATTGTTGAATGGTGCCTTTTTGTCCGTGGCCGCCATGCTGGCGGCCGGTGGCGCGTTGGCTGATGATGTCACCATCAAGCTCGGCAGTTGGCGAACGGAAGACATTGCCGTCTGGCAAGACAAGATCATACCTGCCTTTGAAGCCAAAAACCCCGGCATCAAGGTCGAGTTCGCGCCGGTCAACACCAATGAATATAATGCGGCGATGCAATCCCAGATTGAAGCTGGCGCCGGCCCGGATCTCCTGACCTGCCGTCCTTTCGACGTCAATCGCGAGTGGATCGGCCGCGGTTACTTCGATTCGCTGGCCGATTTCGACGCCATCAAGAATTTCGACGAGACGTCGAAGGCTGCCTGGACGGACGCCAAGGGTACGCCCTTCTGCCTGCCCGTCGCGGCCGTCCTTGCCGGCTTCTATTACAATGTCGATATTTTCAAGGAACTGGGCCTCGACGTGCCAAAGACGGCCGACGAGTTCGTCAAGGTGCTGCAGAAAATCAAGGACAGCGGCAAGTACGAGCCGCTCGCCTACGGTTCGTCCGAGTCCTGGCAGCTCGCCTATAACGGGCTCTACAACATCGGCCCGTCCTACTGGAACGGCGAGGAAGGCCGTCTCGGCCTGATCGACGGCACCAAGAAGCTGACAGACCCGGAATTCGTCGAAGCCTTCAAGGCCTTTGCCGCCTGGAAGCCCTTCCTGCCGAAAGGCCAGGCGAGCCTGCAATATGCCGACATGACGCAGCTCTTCACAATCGGCCGCGCCGCGATCCTTCCGGATGGCTCCTGGAACATCAATCAGGTGACGTCTACCGGTCTCAATGTCGGCGTCTTCGGGCCGCCGGCTGCGAAGGAGGGTGGTCAGCGCTACCTGCAGGAAATGCCTGATATGGCCATCGGCATCAATGCGGCCAGCAAGCATAAGGACGCCGCAAAGACCTTCCTTGCCTGGCTCGGAACGCCGGAATTCCAGGAACTCTACGTGAACGCTGCGCCAGGCTTTTTTGCTATGAGCAGCACACCCGTCACCTACACCAATGCGCTGGCGCAAAAATTCGCCGATCTGAAGACGGGCGCCAAGCTGACGCCGCGTCTGGCGCTCGATCGCCTGAGCGCTGGCAATCCGCCGCTCGACGACGAAATCTGGCGCGTGCTGCAGACGATGATGATCGGTGACGACGTCACGCCGGAAAAGGCGGCAGCCGAACTTCAGGCCGGCCTTGCATCCTGGTACGCACCGCAGAAGAAGTAAGAACAAGCCCCTCGCGTACCGGCTGCCCCGGTACGCGAGGCTTCTGATGCCTGCCGGTTTGCCCGGGCGACAAGACTACGGAGATATTGGGTGACACGTCCTGCGACGGCTCGCTGGAGCCTCTTCCTTTTTGTGCTGCCAGCGCTCGCAATCTATCTCGCCTTCGCCGTCCTGCCGCTCGCGGCATCGATCGTCATGAGCTTCTTCGATACGGATAGCCCTGGCGGACGCGTGTTCGTCGGTCTGGCGAACTATTATTATCTCTTCACCCATCCGGTCACGAGCGCCCGCTTCTGGAACGCGCTCTTGAACAATTGCGAGTTCTTCCTCATTCACTTGATCGTCGAAGTGCCGATCGGCCTGCTGATGGCCGGACTTCTGACATCGGGCCTTCTCGGTCGCTCCGAGGGCATCTACCGCACGCTGCTTTTCGTGCCGGCCACGCTCTCGGTCGTCATCGTCGGCTTCATCTGGCGGCTGATCATCAATCCGCTCTGGGGACTCGTTGGTTTTCCGCTGCTCGGTAACGAGTTGACGGCCCTGCCGACGATCTCGCTGATGTCTGTCTGGCAATATGTTGGCATACCCATGCTCTTTCTCTACAGCGCGCTTCTCGCCGTCCCCGAGGATATAATCGAGGCCGCCCGCCTCGACGGTGCAGGAAACTGGCGGATCTTCTGGAAGATCAAGTTCCCGCTGATCGCGCCGCAATTCGGCCTGATCGTGATCCTGACCTATATCTGGACGTTCAACGGTTTCGACCTGATCTTCGCGCTCAATGGCTCGGCCCCAGGACCAAACTACAGCACCGATATTCTCGGAACGCTGTTTTACCGCACTTTCTTCGGATCGAGCGGCCAGGTTGCTGACCTCGATCTCGGCGCGACGGTCGCGACAGTCATCTTCGTCATCATTCTTTTCGTGACCGCCGCCTATTTCTGGTTGGTCCAGCGGCGTCTCCAGGCCCATCAGATCTAGGGAGCGGAACAGATGTTATCGTCCAGCAAGGTCAGTTCCACCTTTTACGGCACGAGTCGCTATCGCATGGCGCTCGACCGGTTGATCGTCCATGGCCTCTTGATCTTCTTCGTCCTTCTGGCGCTCGGGCCGATCTGCGTCGTCATTTTAAATTCGTTCAAGACGACGCCGGCGATCTTCGGCGGCCCGTTCGACCTGCCGACGGCGACGACCTTCAGCGTGGACGGCTATATTCGTGTATTCACCCGCGGTAGTTTCTTCCTGAACTATCGCAACAGCCTGATCGTTACCGTCTCGACGATCGTGCTGACGGTCGTCTTTTCGGCGCTGGCGGCCTATGGCCTGACCGAATATCGCCTGAAGATCACGCCAGTCATCGCCGCGCTTTTCGTGGTCGGCATCATGCTGCCGATCCGGCTCGGCACGGTGCCGATTCTGAAGATCATGATTACGTGGGGCCTCGTCGATACGCTGACGGCGCTGATCCTGGTCTATACCGCGATGAGCATACCGATCGCGGTGACCCTGATGATGGCCTATTTCCGCACGGTACCGACGGAAATCAAGGAGGCAGCCCGCATGGACGGGGCCGGTGAATTTCGTACTTTTCGGATCGTGCTGCCGGTGGTCAAGCCCGGCCTTGCAGCGGTTGCGACGCTAACCATGCTTCCGGTCTGGAACGATCTCTGGTTCCCGCTGATCCTGGCGCCTGGCAAGGCCAACCAGACTGTGACGCTTGGTGTCCAGCAGTTCGTCGGCCAGTTCCTGAGCGATTATCCGGCTCTTCTTGCCGCGCTGACGCTTGGCGTCGTACCACTCGTCGTCCTCTATGTGATCTTCTCTCGGCAGTTTATCAGGGGACTAAGCCAAGGCGTCGGTAAGTGACAAGGCAAATCTTTAGCGAGCGCTATTTCCGTTCTAGGGCCACGACCTGACCGATAATATCGCCGCCTATACCTGCGACGACATTTTTTTGCAGGTGTCGCTGCTTTCGGCCGGTTGTGACATCGGCATCGTGCCGGAATGGACTCAGGATCTGCCGAACCGCGGCTTTGAGCTGGAGAAGGTGAGGGGCGTTCATTTCAAGATCAAGCTCGGTGTCGCCTTCAACAAGGAGGATCCGACCGCTGGCCGCGATGATATCATCGATGTCGCGAGATCGCTGGCGCAGGCCGTTGGTCGCTCGCACCTATTCGAAGCGGATTCGGTGATGTTGGAGCGAGCTTATGGAATGCCCCTCAACTCATTCGCCCGCAAGCAGCGCCGTTGCGCTCTCCTCATCCGTAACCAGCGCAGTTGCGAGTCCGGCACGTACGGTGGCAGTGAGGATGGCGTGCTTGTGAATGCCGCCCGAGGCGACGATGCGGCAGGGGATCTTCCGGTAGTCCGTAAGGTCGGGGGCAAGCACCTGTGCGTTCAGGGGGTGGGCGACGGGGCGGCCCTCGGCATCGATATAGCGGCCGAGCAGATCGCCGACGGCGCCGACGGCGATGAGGTCGGCTATATCGGTTTCGGCCGGCAGGCCGTAGCGAACCTGCAGGGACTGGCGGGTCACGTCACCGACGCTGAGGAACGAGATGTCTACTTCGCAGGTCTGGCGGAAGATGCGCTCAAAGACCGATTGTGAAATGATCGCCTCGCGCGATTGCGGGCTCTCGGCATAGATCGGTGCCGCGAAATAGTGGCATTGGGCTTTCAGGACCTGCGCGAAGGCACGCACGATCTCGAATGTGTTGATCTCTGAACCGCGCGTCAGCCCACCCATCATCGAGCGCAGCTCTATCGCCGGCTCGCTTACCGGTGTCATGTGGGTGACGGTCTCCCGCAGTGTCGCGCCCCAGCCCACCCCGATGGAGCGGGGCTTGCGGGCCTGGATCAACCGGTCGAGATAGGCGGCTGCGCCGCGGCCGAGCGCCTGGTGCAGAAGCTGCGGATCGGCAGGAGTAGGCACGACAACCGCAGCCTCCAGGCCGAAACGTTCCTGCAGGCGTGATTCCAGCTCCATGCCGGCGGCAAGCGTCGAGGCGAAGCTTACCCTCACGATGCCTTCCTCAAGAGCCGCGGCCAGGAACTCGTTCACCCGACGGCGGGTGAGATACATGCGCTCGGCAATCTGCGCCTGCGTCAGCCCCTCCACGTGATAGAGCCAGGCTGCCCGGATTTTCAGTTCATGCGATTCCATCAGTCTCCATCCCAAATGCCGTTCGAATTCCGCAGGCGTTACAAATTTCACATTGATGTAACATATGTAACGTAATGCCGTCCGCATGACGATAGAACTTCTGATCTTCGATTGCGACGGCGTATTGATCGACAGCGAGCCAGTGGCGAGCGGCACGCTGGCGCAGGCCCTGCAGCGCGCCGGTGTTGCCTTGAGCCAGGCTGAGGTGCACCGTCGCTTCACTGGTCTTTCGGGGGCGGCGGCTGGCCTCCTTTGTCGCGAAGAATTCGGCATTGCAGATCCGGACCGTGTCTTCGCCGATGCCAGGAGCGCGCTCTACGCGGAATTTTCCCGCTCGCTGCGACCCATGCCTGGCATGGAAGAACTGGTGCGAAACGTGAAGCAGCGCAAATGCGTCGCCTCAAACAGCGACACGGAGAGGCTACGCCGCAGCCTCGGTCTTCTGGATTTGTGGGTGGAATTTGCCCCGCATATCTACAGTGCCGAGATGGTGGCGAGGCCCAAGCCTGCACCTGATCTTTTCCTCCTCTGCTCCGAAAATCTCGGCGTGGCGCCGCATCGCTGCCTCGTCATCGACGACAGCGCGCTCGGGATCACAGGTGCCGTGGCGGCCGGCATGGCTGCAATCGGCTTCGTCGATCCGGCCGATCCGCGCAGCGGACGGCACGAAGCGCTGAAGGCGGCAGGCGCTCTGCAAACGGTCGAGGGAGCGGGTGAACTGGCGCGCGCACTCGAGGCGCTTTCGGCGAGCACCGCCGTTTCGCCTGCAAGCAAACCGGCGGCTTCCGCCGCCGGCTGATCTCGTCGCGCGGGGCCTGCCTTGCGCGCTGGAACGGCTCTTCGCGGCATCCGCGACGGGCGCCTTTATTGAAAAATTCATAAAGCCGTCAATCCGGCGACATCTCGCTGATTTTAACAACACGGACCACGAGAGGGGCTCGTCGGTCAAGACACAAGGAGTTTCCGATGATTTCGACCAATCGACGCGGCGCGCTCGGCCTTCTGGGTGCGGCCGCCGGCACGCTCGTTCTGCCACGCCTCGCTTTCAGCCAGGGCAAGCGTCCGTCCATCACCATCGCGGTGCAGAAAATCACCAACAACAACTCGCTCGACGTCTATCACGAGCAGTCCAATGTCGGTGAGCGCATCTTCTATCCAAACCTCTGGGAAGGCCTGATCCTGCGTGACTGGATGGGCAACCAGGGTCCGGTTCCGGGTCTTGCCACCGAGTGGAAGCGCATCGACGACAAGACGCTCGAACTGAAGCTGCGCCAGGGCGTCAAGTTCCACAACGGCGATGAAATGACCGCCGAAGATGTCGCTTTCTCCTTCTCCAAGGAACGCGTGTTCGGCAATACGGAGCCGGCCGGCGGCAAGACCATCTTCGAATCCGATCACAAGCCTGCGACCGCCAAGGAACTGCCGGCAACCGTGCCGGGCGTCGGCCGTCGCCTGTGGCCGGCGCTCGCCGGCATCGAGATCGTCGATAAGTACACCGTGCGCCTGCACAACACGACGCCTGACGTGACGCTGGAAGGCCGCCTCTATTCCGGCGGCAGCCAGATTACCAATCGCCGCGCATGGGATGAGGCTGCAAGCTTCACTGAATGGTCGCGCAAGCCGATCACAACAGGCCCTTACATGGTCGGCGAATACAAGCCCGACGTTTCGCTGACACTGATCGCCTTCGACGAATATTGGGGCGGTCGCCCGCCGCTCGAGCAGATCCGGTTCGTGGAAGTTCCGGAAGTCGCCTCGCGCGTCAACGGCCTGCTTTCCGGCGAATATGACTTCGCCTGCGACCTGCCGCCGGATCAGATCGCTGCCGTCCAGGCTGCTCCAGGCTACGAAGTTCAGAGCTCGACGATCTGGAACCACCGCATCTCTGTCTTCAACACCCAGAACCAGATCCTCGCCAACCCGCTGGTTCGTCGTGCCATGACGCACGCCATCGACCGCCAGGCGATCGTCGATGCGCTCTGGGACGGCAAGACCGTCATCCCGGCCGGCCTGCAGTTCGAATCCTTCCGCACCAGCGACATGTTCATCGATGGCTGGGCGCCTCCGGCATTCGATCCGGCGCTCGCCAGGGACCTCTTGAAGCAGGCCAATTACAAGGGTGATGCGATCCCCTATCGGCTGCTCAACAACTACTACACGAACCAAACGGCGAACGGCCAGATCATGGTCGAGATGTGGAAGCAGGTCGGTCTCAACGTCGAGATCGAGATGAAGGAGAACTGGGCGCAGATCCACGATCCCCAGGGCATCAAGGGCGTGCGTGACTGGTCGGCTGGCAACTCGATCAACGACCCGATCACGCCGATGGTCGTGCAGTTCGGCCCGAACGGCGAAGTGCAGCAGAAGAAGGACTGGACGAACGCGGAGATGAACAAGCTCGCCGTCGTCATGGAAACCTCCACCGACAGGGCGCAGCGCAAGAAGGCGATCGCCCGCATGCTGGAAATCGCCGAGCGCGAAGACCCGGTCTATCAGGTCCTGCACCAGAATGCCGTCTTCACCGGTATGAAGTCGTCGCTGAAGTGGAAGGCCGCTCCGGCCTTCGCCATGGACTTCCGCGCCACCAACTGGTCGATCTGATCGGCTCCCCACTCCGGTCTCCGGCGGCTGAAGGGCTGCCGGAGACCTTGTTTTTGATGCAAACGAAGAGCGGGGATGAAAGATGGGCACGACCAGCTCCAATCTCGTGGAACTGCGTGATCTGACGGTCGCCTTCGACGGTGTGCAGGTTCTCCACGGCATCGATCTTAGTGTCGCCAAGGGCGAGGCGCTTGGCCTCGTCGGCGAATCCGGCTGCGGCAAGTCTGTCACCTGGCTTGCGGCCCTTGGCCTGCTGCCGGGCAAGGCCAGCGTTTCCGGCTCGGTGCGGCTTGATGGCAACGAGCTTGTCGGCGGATCGCGCACGGTGCTCGAAAGCGTGCGCGGCAGCCGCATCGCCATGATCTTCCAGGATCCGTCCAGCTCGCTCAATCCGGTGCTGCGCATCGGCCGGCAGATTTCCGAGGCGCTGTCTGTCCATCGGGGCTTGCGTGGCGACGCCGCAAAGGCGGAAGCATTGCGGCTGATCGACATGGTCGGCATTCCCGATGCGCGCCGCCGCTTCGATCTCTACCCGCATGAATTTTCCGGCGGCCAGTGTCAGCGCCTGATGATCGCCATGGCGCTCGCCGGTCAGCCCGACCTTCTTATCGCCGACGAACCAACCACTGCGCTCGATGCGACGATCCAGGCGCAGATCCTCGATTTGCTGATCCGGCTTCGCGCCGAAACCGGCATGGCGACCGTTTTCATCAGCCACGATCTCGGCGCCGTCAGCCAGGTCTGCGAGCGCGTCTGCGTCATGTATGCCGGGCGCATCGTCGAGGAGGGGCGTGTCGATGAGCTCTTCTCCGAGCCGCGCCACCCCTATACGCGCGGGTTGTTTGATGCCATTCCGCGCCTTGACGGCGGCCGTGAACGGCTGATCCCCATTCCCGGCACCGTTCCCAATCCGAAAGATATGCCGGTGGGCTGTTCCTTCTCGCCACGCTGTTCGCGCGCCGTGGAAGCCTGCAGCAGCGAGCGCCCGCCGCTCGTTTCGATCGAAGCTGGCCGCAAGCTCGCCTGCATACGGCCGGTGCCGGTCGCCGCTGCCGCCGCGACGTTTAAGTCCCGTATCGCCGAAGGCCTGCTGCAATGACGCCGCTCATCGAAGCCCGCAATCTCGTCCGCATCTATCAGATCCGCCGTGGCCTTTTCGGCCGCCCGACGCCGGTGCGCGCCGTCGATGGTGTCTCGCTTTCGGTGATGCCGGGCGAAACGTTGGGCATCGTCGGCGAATCCGGCTCCGGCAAATCGACGCTCGGGCGCATGCTGCTCGGCATCGACGACGCGCAGGAGGGCTCCGTTCGCTTTCAGGGACAAGCGATGCCGGTGCGAAACACCGCGGAATGGCGCACCCTGCGTGCGAAGATGCAGCTCGTCTTCCAGGACCCGCTCGCCGCGCTCGACCGCCGCGTGACGATTGCACGCCAGATCGCCGAGCCGCTTGATATCCACAAGCTCATCCCGAGAGAACACCAGACTGACCGGGTGACGGAACTGATGAGATCCGTCGGCCTGCGCCCCGATCAAGCTGATCGCTATCCTCATGAGCTCTCTGGCGGGCAGCGCCAGCGGACGGTGATCGCCCGGGCGCTCGCGTCGCGGCCAAAACTGCTCGTCTGCGACGAGCCGGTCTCGGCGCTCGATGTCTCCATCCAGGCGCAGGTCGTCAACATGATGCGGGATCTGCAGGAGAGTAACGGCATCGCCATGGTCTTCATCAGCCACGACCTGAAGGTGGTGCGCAACATCGCCGACCGTGTCGCGGTCATGTATCTCGGCCGTATCGTCGAAGAGGCTTCCTCGGACGAAATTTTTCGCGCGCCACAGCATCCGTACACGCGGGCATTGGTATCCAGCGTGCCCATTCCCGGCAAGCCGCTCGAAGGCCGCATCATCCTGCAGGGCGAGCCACCGAATCCGGCGAGCCGCCCGTCAGGCTGCGCCTTCCACCCCCGCTGTCCGCTGGCGCGGGAGATCTGCCGTTCCGTCACGCCGGAACTGCTCGATATCGGCGAGGGCCGCACTGCCGCCTGCCATGTCGTGGCGGGCGAAACCACGCCGGTGGCGGCATAGGGAGGCTTCCATGATCCGTTTCGTTCTCGTCCGCCTGTTTCGCGCGATCCTGACCATCATGGCGGTCGTCACCTTCGCCTTCGTCGTGCTGCGCATGTCGGGTGATCCGGCACTCGTCATGCTCGGGCCTGACGTGCCACAGGAGGCGGTCGATGCCTTCCGCAAGGCATGGGGTCTCGACCAGCCGCTGTGGATCCAATATCTCGCCTATATCAAGTCGATCTTCACCGGCGATTTCGGCGTCTCGATGCGCGACAAGGCTTCCGCACTCAACCTGGTGCTGGAACGCGTGCCGGCGACGCTGCAGCTGACCCTGCCGGCCCTCATCCTCAAGCTCGTCTTCGGCATTCCGGCCGGCGTCTATGCGGCGCTGCACCGGCAGAGTTTTTCCGACCGCGGCGTCATCGTGCTTGCCGTGCTCGGCTTCACCATTCCTTCCTTCGTCATGGGGCTGCTGCTCGTGCTGGTCTTTTCGGTCATCCTCGGCTGGCTACCGTCCGGCGGGCAGGATACCTGGGTGCACGGCATCCTGCCGACGCTGACCCTGAGCATCGGCGGCATCGGCATTCTTGCCCGCTTTTCGCGCAGCGCCATGATCGAGGTGATAGACCAGCCCTATATCCGCACCGCCTCGGCCAAGGGGCTGACATGGCGCGACGTGGTCTGGAACCACGCATTGCCGAATGCGGCGGTGCCGATCGTGACGATCGTCGGCTTCATGGTCGGCTCGCTGATCGCGGGTGCCGTCGTGGTGGAATCGATCTTTTCCTGGCCTGGCATTGGCCGCCTGCTGGTGGTCTCGGTCACCAATCGCGACCTTGCCGTCGTCCAGTGCATTCTGCTGATCATCGCCGTCGCCATGGTGGTGTCGAACCTCGTCGTCGACCTGCTCTACGGCTGGCTCGATCCGCGCCTTCGCTCGCATGCGGCCGGACATTGAGGAGAAAACCGATGGTTACTGTCGATCTCGCCGCCACGCCGGCTTCCGAAAAGCCGAACCGTCTCATCTCCTTTCTGCGCCGCAATCTGCCTCTGTCGGTGGCGCTCGGGGTGGTGTGGCTTGCGGCAATGGTGCTGACCGCCGTTTTTGCCGATATCATCCGCCCGTTCAATATCACCGCCATGGATCTCAGCAGCCGGCTCTCGGCGCCGGGCGGGCTCAAGCACCTGCTCGGCACGGACGAACTCGGCCGCGACGTGCTTTCGCGCCTCATCCAGTCGATCCGCGTCTCGCTCGTCATCGCCTTCGGCGCGACAATCCTGTCGGCCGTCTTCGGCACGCTGCTCGGGTTCCTGGCGGCACGGTTCCGCGGCTACGTGGAACATTTCGTCCTGATGCTCGCCGATTTCCAGGCGGCATTGCCATTCCTCATCATGTCGCTGGCGGTGCTCGCCTTCTTCGGCTCCTCCATGCTGCTGCTCGTCTGCCTCATGGGTTTCTACGGCTGGGAGCGCTATGCGCGCATTGCCCGCGGCCTTGCGATTTCCGCCGGTGCCCAGGGCTATGCGGCCGCAGTGGTGCAGCTTGGTGCCACACCTTCGCGCGTCTACCTGCATCATATCCTGCCGAACGTCGCCTCGACGCTGATCGTTTCCATGACGCTGACATTCCCCGAGATCATCCTGATGGAAAGCGGTCTTTCCTTCCTCGGCCTCGGCGTGCAGCCGCCGGAAACCAGTCTCGGCAACATGGTGGGCTTCGGACGCGAATATCTGACGCGCGCGCCCTGGATCATGCTCGCGCCCTCCGTCGTCATCATGCTGACGACGCTTTCGATCTCGCTCGTCGGCGACTGGCTGCGCGACAAGCTCGACCCGACGATCCGCTAATGTTCTGAAATCGATAGTTTAAGGATATTCCATGACGCTGATCACCGGCCATCGCGGCGCCCGCAACCTCTGGCCCGAAAACTCGCTCACCGGCTTCCGCAACGCGATCACGCTCGGCGTCGATGCCATCGAATTCGACGTGCACCTGACGCGATCGGGCGAACTCGTCGTGATCC
Organism: Hyphomicrobiales bacterium; assembly: GCA_900471925.1. Taxonomy (GTDB): domain Bacteria; phylum Pseudomonadota; class Alphaproteobacteria; order Rhizobiales; family Rhizobiaceae; genus Rhizobium. The sequence continues at coordinate 63,482 of UCGV01000034.1, read as the reverse complement.
ACGACGCCATGCTGGAGCGCACCGCCGAAGGCTCAGGCCCGGTCCAGGACCTGTCGGTCGAGGCCCGCAAGGCGACCCTGCTGAAAGGCACCGCCGAGGCGATCCCGACGCTCGGCGAGGTGCTCGAGGTGCTTGCCGCAAACAAGGGCATCGACCTGCATGTTGAGATCAAGATCGACGAGACCGGCACGCCTTATGCCGACATTGCCGCGCGCGTCGCAGCCGTGCTCGGCCGTTTCGGTGTCGGCGAACGTTCCTACCTGACCTCCTTCGATACGTCGGTGCTGGAAGATTGCCGCCTGCATGCGCCTGAGGTGTCACGCCTTGTTTCCGTCAATGCCGCCTGGGCCGAAAAGCAGGGCGGGCTTGCTGCCTTCATCGACCGCGTGGACAGGCTGGTTGAGATCGTCGCTATCCATCACGAACTTATGGAGGCCGAATGGGACTTGATCCGAAGCCGGCTGCCGCTCGACCGCCTCTGTGTCTGGACCCTCAACGACGAGCCTGGCATCCGCCACTGGCTCATGCGCGGCATCGGCAGTCTGACCTCGGACAGCCCAGATCTCGCCCTGAAACTGCGGGCAGGCATTGCTGCGTGAGAGCGACATGGCCAGCGGATTTCCTTTGTGGCTCCGAAAGCCGACCTGCAGCAGTGCGCGTTCGCCTCGATGCTCCTGGAAGCGGAAAATTCTGACCTTTGCTCACAACTGTGAAGGAAGAGGGTCGATCGGGTTGCGATGAGCGTCACCTGTCGCGATGTCGGCACGAAATCGGAAACACGACGACGCGGGGCAGTCGATTTCGTGTCTCCTTCGGACCGCTTTGCTGACGCTCCTGCGGCTGCCTATTTTCGCGCCAAGGGAGACCAGCGAGGTCGCATCGGGCGGCCAAGACAAGGGCGGAGTCGGCGGGATCGCAGCGGCGCGGCAAGGCGCGCTATCAATCCTACAGAGTGGCAGACAATACCTATCAGCCCTATGACGGTCCACGGCGCCAATGCCAGCTTTTTACCCCGCCGGCCGTCGTGTCGGCAGAACGCCAAATCTCTCCCTGTTTTTTCCGCTGCTGGAGAACCGCCGGGCGTGGAAATCCCGATCATCAACCTTCTGAGAGCCTTCGCACGATATCATGCTCGATTTCGATGCAGATGCTGGAATATTCTTCGAAGCGCTCTGCTTCAGCGGGGATCATGCTAATTCTGTCGCGGGTTTCGACCGCCAGTTCGTACGCCTCAAAAAGCGCAAGCTGCGATGGATTTCGCGCAATCATAATGCGAGCGCGCATCTGAGGCAGGCGCATTGCAAGGCGTTTGCGTCCCAGTTCCTGTCGGCTCACGGGTTTCTCCAATGTCACTCAGCAAAGAAATAGGCCGTGTCGCTGACCAGATCAGCCTCCCCGGACCATGGTCCCGAGCGACTTGAGACTGAAGTCTTAGGGGCGGAACTGCTCGACGATTGGGCGGTTGTCGTGTCAGCGACGGCCAAGGTGCAGTTCGAATTGAAAGAGTGGACTGTCACGGCCGACGCAATTGAAGCCACTCGATCATCGAAACTCTGCCGGACATGCTTTGCGGGGCTGCGGCGTCGCGAGCATAGGTCCGACCACAGGTTCGGCTTTGGAGGCTGCTCGTTGCGATCCCGTCGCGGCAATCGCATACGGGTGGCGGTCACCGCCAGCCGTTAAACATTGAGGAACCCATGCGCGTGCTCATCGTCGAAGACGAACCGGGAATTGCCTTGGCGATCGAGGATGTGGCGATCACCACGGGGTTTGATATCGCCGGCATTGCCACCAACCTGTCCGAGGCTTTGAACCTGGCACCGGAGGCGGATATTGCGATCATCGACGTCCGTCTCGGCGACGGCCTTACGGGGCCTTCCATAGCCCGCGCGCTTTACGCCGGGTTCGGGTTGGGTGTCGTCTATCTCACCGGGAATCCCGATCTCATCGACCAACTCGGAGAACACCCAGCTATCAGCAAGCCGGCCAGCCCCGAAGCGATCAGACGCGCGCTGTCCCTGGCCGCGAAGAGTGCACGCGAAAGAATGCCGGAAGATCGCCATAAGCCGTAGATGCCAAGGCTTGCGGCAGACCGAGGGATCAATCTTCGAGCGTGATGCCATGGATCGTGCCCGCTGCGCATAGCTTTGCTCGGGGTCTCCTCAACCATCACATCGGTGCAGCGACCTCAATCTTGAATTTCTTTGCTCCTAGAATTTAAGGCAGAAGCCTATCAAAGTCGTTGCTTTGGCCGAGGAGCTGAAGTGGGCCGGAGAGCGGCAGGGCGAAGAGCGCGGATGCTGGCGAAGGTCAAACGACGATGATCCGGCGATCCGCGGCGTGATCGACATCTCCGGATTTGCGGCGCAAGGCCGGCAAAGGACGGGTAAGTTACAGTCCGTATGCGAAGCGCATTTCATCGGCAGGAGGAGATGTGGTGCAGGGAAAGAAAGATATTCGCGATACAGCGGCTCGTTCTTACCCTGCGCTCCCGTGCTGATGCTGCAGCGCAAGCAGGAGTGAGATTGAAAATACACCCTTCATAGCGCTTTCGCATTCCCCCGTTTGGGGGACGACCCTTCAGGTCGAACGTCGCCGATCACAGCCAGGCCTTCCTCGCCTGGATGGAATCTTTCAAAACCAGCGGTAGACCTCTGCAATCTCGGCGCTAGTTTGGCTTTTGCTGATGCTGCAATATCGGCAGGAGATGGGCACTTAGGTCCAAACCCGGTCGGGCTCCTCTCCACTTTACCCGGAACGTCTCTCGACAGGTGTTGCTCGGCACAAACGCCCGTCATGTCGGGACGTTCGATGCGAATGGAGAACCGAACGAGAAAAAGTCGGATCGGCGCATGCGTCGCTACATCTTCACGGCCGCTTCCTCGTCAGTGCATCGCCTTTCAATCCGCATCATCTATGCCAATCATTAAGCGTGGAAGGTCGCGTCAGACCTTCGTCCGACGCATGACGGACTTCCGGCCGATGTGCGACCTGCCACCGGACTTTACCTTGGGTTTGGCTCATGCAGTCCATAGATCCGATCTCGGGCGTCCGGTTTTGAGGAGAAATCAAATGCGTATTCGTGCACTGGTGTCCGTGGCGGTTCTTTCTTTGGCAGTCGCGACATGCCCATTGACGTTTGTCGGTATCGAAATGTCGGCAATGGCAAAAGGCGGCAATGGTGGAGGAAATGGTGGCGGCGGCGCCAATGGAGGCGGCGGCACTCATGGTAGTGGCGCCAATGGTCAGTCGCAATCCCGTTCAGGTGATATCGGAAGTTCTGGCACCGGCACGCACAGCAAGAGGAGCGCTGCAAGCGAAAAAAAGCGGACTGAGAGGGTCGAGACGTCCAGGCGTGTGGTGAGGGAAAACAAGATGGCTGCGCAGCTTGCCGGGCTCAATTCCCTGAACCGGAACTATCGGGCCTATATGCACACCTCCGATCGCCGCATGACCGCGATAGCCGCGTATACCATGGCCTATGCCCGCTATGAGCTCGACAACGGAACCGAGCCGCCGATCGACGATCCACGCCTTGGCGACGCGGCGCTGGCGAATGCGCTTGCATCGGCAACGAAGACAGGCGCGGTCAGCGCGGCCGTCCTGGAACGGGCCAAGACAATCCTCGGTGTCGGGTCAGCCGACGGTAAAATCGACCAGATTCGTGCGTCTCTGGCACCTGCTGCTTCCGACCTATAGGCTCCGAGGGTTACAGCCCGGACGTGGTTGTCGAACGACGAGCGATCGTGAGGTTACAAAAAGACCGCGTCCGCCTGATAATGAGGCGCGGCCTCGTGGTGCCCATGAGAGAGTAACGTCATCGCCTTGGGTTTTCGTGGTCGGCGGCGCGGCGACAGCACGCCGTCGGAAGGCATCCGCTAGGTCGTTTCCGAAGGCGCAGCTTCGCTTTCTGGCGTTGCGGCCACCGCGGTCACGGGCAAGGCCGTCACGAACAGCGAGGAGTGGGAATTGATAATCCGCCCCGATTCGAGCTTTAAGAGAGGACCATCCGTGGCGATGACCGTCTCGGTGAAGGAAACCTCGCCCCAGCCATCGGACGTCCCCTCTATCATGACGAAGCGATAACCGGTACCGATCTCGAACATCCGGGCCTCCTAGGCTTTTCCATCAGGGTGCCAGCTGTCACAAACTTGTCAAGATGCCGGGACGGAAGGTCAGGGCTCACGCATCTGCCTAATCGATTTCCGTATTGTGCAGCGCGCTTCTTGGGCGGGGTCGGAGCATCCTGAGCGGAGGCGATTTTCTGCCAAAGGGTGCAACGCGGATCGACAATACCGCATGAGAACGGCAATGATCTCGCTGGATCTGCTTCGGGCACGCGATTGTTGCCGCCTCATGTGGCAATGTCAGTTGATCGTGATCGCGCCTGAATGAAGGGGACGCGGCCTTGGCCGCGTCCATGCCAAGGTCAGTTGATGACCTGGATGACCTTGCGTGAGGAGGGCTCGACGATGACACGTTCATCGTTGACGATCGCATAGGAATATTTCGGATTGTCCGGAACAGGTGTTACCACAACCGTCTGCGGCAGGGACTGGCCGACAACGACCTTTTCCTTGACGACGACGCGGTCGGATGGAGCCGGGGCTTCGCGAACATAGGTGACGACCTTCTGCGGCGGCGGATCGATGGCCGTGCCGACGATGGCGCCTGCCACGCCGCCGACCGCTGCACCGACCGGACCGCCGACAATGGCGCCGGTGACGGCACCGCCAGCGGCACCGTTGACGGTCGAAGACTGCGCGAATGCCACACCCGACATGAGGGAAGCGGCAATCGCCGTACCTGCGATAATCTTGGAGAGCATTTTTTCCTCCTTTGGTTTGATGGCGGCCCTCTTGACCGCTGGCAGACCAACGAGGCGAAACCTTCGCTGTTCCGGATGCAGGACCTCAGTCGGTCGCGCCTCGGACTTTGGTCTGACGGTGGTTCGACTGAGGTCTAGGCTCTGGAACGCACTGTCGCGTCCGCCCGTTCGACTCTCCATTGCAAGAGGAGTTGCCAGCTATGGACGACCCGCACGAAGCCCCTGAAATTTGAAGCGCATGGAACGCGTCCTTACTCGCGCTCATCATCTTTCTTGCCGCCCTGCTCTATGTTTTCGGCACCGCCATGTCAGGCGATACCGATCCGTTGACTGCCAGTCTTCGCGGCGCCGACGTCGTCCAGGCCAGGTAGGGGGCGCAGGCTGGAAAAGTCAGGCGAGTGCGATAGTTTGAACGGATCGTCGCAGCTCAGGTTGGAAATGAACGGGCTCATCCGCTGGAACGGTCGATCTCTCGCCTCCCAGTTCTTCATCATGGGAGGTCTCGTCTCTCTTGCCGCGATGTTTGTTGTCGGGTTGATCGTCACCCGTCTCATCGAGAATGCCGTCATCCATAACTCGGGTGCGGCGACCGCACTTTACGTCGACAGCGTCGTTGCTCCCTTGCTTCCGGACATGCAGACGGAATCGCTTCTTGACGAAGCAAGTGCGAAGGCACTCGATGAGACGCTTGGACAGGGTGCGCTCGGCCGCCGTCTCGTGTCGTTCAAACTGTGGCGCAGCGACGGTACGATCCTCTATTCGAATGAGAAGGAACTGGTCGGCAAACGGTTTGCCGTAAACAGCAAGCTCGCACAGGCATTCGCAGGTTCGCTGGTGGCGCGTTATGAAGTCGCAAGCGACCCAGAAAGCGCCGAGGAGCGCCGTCTCGGCAAGCCGCTCATGGAAATCTACAATCCGGTCCTGCAGCCATGGTCGGGAGAAGCTGTGGCCGTACTTGAATTCTATGAGACCGCGGAAGGGCTGGAAGACAGCCTTGCATCGACAAGGTTCTGGAGCTGGCTTTCGGTAGCCGGCCTCACCGCCATCTTCTTTCTGGTTCTTTCTATTCTGGTCTTTCGGGGCAGCCATACGATCGAGGTCCAGCGCGAGGCGCTCAGGGCCAGAGTAGATGAACTTTCTGCACTTCTTGCCGAAAACCGCGGCCTGCAGCGCAGGCTGCGACTGTCGTCGCAGCGCGCCGCGGCCTTGAACGAGACCTATCTGCGCAGCATTGGCGCCGACCTGCACGATGGCCCTGCACAGCACATTGCCTATGCGTCGTTGCGTCTTGACAGCAATCTGCTCGTTGATGCCACCACGATGCCGGAGACGCGTCAGAAGGAGCTCGCCTGGATCCGTTCGAGCCTCGCTGAGGCGATGAAAGAGATCCGGGATATTTGCAAGGGGCTTATCCTGCCGCAAATCGAGAAGGCGTCGATGACCGACATCGTCAAGCGCGTTGTCGAGGCACATCAGCAGAAGACCGGTACCCATGTCGATATGAAAATTGACGAGGATGGTCAGGAACTCGCCGCGGCTGTGAAGATTTGCATCTATCGTTTCGTGCAGGAGGCGCTCAACAACGCCTATCGCCACGGACGCGGCGTCGAACAGACCGTCAGGGCAGCTTCACGCGATCGGAATGTCCGCATTGAGGTCAGCGACCGTGGCGAGGGCTTCGATCCGAACCAGGTGAGGCCGGCAAGCCTCGGCCTTGTGGGTCTGAGAGAGCGCATCGACAGCCTGGGCGGCGAGTTCGACATAAAAACAGGCGAGGGCGGGACGATTGTGACCATGTCCTTCGTGCCGATGGAAGAGGAGGAATGACGTGACATCCATCACTGTCGCAGTCGTGGACGACCATCCGCTGTTTCGCGAGGGCGTGACCCGCAGTCTTTCGGAGATCAGCGACTTCCTCGTTGTTGGGGAAGGGGCCAATAGCGATGATGCAGCTGCGATTGCCGCCAACGCCCATCCGGACGTGTTGCTTCTTGACGTTTCCATGCCCGGCGAGGGGTTGTCGGTGATCGACAAAATCCTCTCCGTGAGTCCGCAAACTAGGATCCTTATGCTGACGGCTTCAGAGGAGGTCGATACATTGGTCGGTTCACTGCAGCGCGGCGCCAAGGGTTACGTCCTCAAAGGGATCGGTTCACGTGGTCTCGCCGACGCGATCCGCACAGTCTTCAAGGGCGCACGCTACGTCTCCCCCACAATGTCGACCAAGATCATGGAATATTCTCTGAGCGGACAGACACCCGACAAGGAGGCGTTTACGCCGCGGGAGCGAGAGGTCGTCGACCTCGTGGCACAAGGTCTCTCGAACAAGCATATCGCGCTGCGCCTCGATCTTCAGGAAAAAACGATCAAGCATCACATGACCCAGATCCTGATCAAGCTCGGCGTGACAAATCGGACCGAGGCTGCCCTGCGATGGCGGGAAAAACGCTAGTGGAGGAACGTTGCGAGCCGCTGGTTGTCGGCCGAGGTTGCCCGACGGTTGATGATGGTGCGGCCCCTCGCATCCTTCATGATGTAGCGGCCAGCGCGGAGGGTCTCCGTTATTCCGTTTCGATGCTGCACATCGATCGAACCGTCGGAGCCTTCGGTCGCGCGCGTAGCTGTAGGCGAAGACATATTGGCATCGCCACGTGCGCCGCTCCCGTTGGATTGACTGTTGCCGCCACTGTTGCCTTTGCCGTTGCCACCCGCGTTGCCGTTGTCACCGGAATTGCCGTTTCCATTTTCCCCGGCATTGCCGTTGCCGTTGGCGTTCCCCCCACCATTCCCGTTTCCGTTTTCACTCTTTGCGAAGGCGCTCTCTGTAGCCAAGGAAATAAACGCACTTGTCGTCTCGATCCCTAGAGGCACTGCCGTCATCAGGGCAAAAAGGCCCTTGCTGCAGCCTTTCAGGAAATTGCGCTTGGAGATCACCATTGTCTCATGCCTTGTGCGTCGTGACGGGTATCCAATCAAAGGCATGCATCAGATTGGCCCCTGGTCGCGAAATTGCAAGACCCTCAGACGTAGGTACCATGCCCGATCGGGCCTTGGTCCGGGCCCAATGCCGCTCATGTATCGTGCGCATTGCCGCCGTGGTACGCGCGAACGGCAGATCATCCTTCGAGGTTGCTTCGGTTACAACGCTGCGATGTCCCTGGCTGCGTGCCAAGAGCGAGATCGATATCGCGGATCGCAATCGCAGGACGATCATCGCCGAGAATTACGGCGAACGAAGTCAATAATTGAGCTTCGGGTACCAGTCAGTCCCGCGGCCGTCCGGCGTCATGTCCAGAATGTTCCAAAGCGGTGCGACATCGACGGCACCCCTTGGGTCCTGGCCGGGATCCGCCGCTTCGGCAGGCATCTCGGCATTGTAGAAGACGCGAACGTCGTTCCCGTCTTTCTGGTAGACTGTAAGCCCCGGATATTCGTAGCCCTTGCCGTCGAGAAGGCCGAGGTCACGGGCATAGTCGTCTCCAACCGTTTGTACGAAATCGAGGTCGCGCCAGCCGCGTTCGATGGCGAAGGCGCGCTGCCGATCCACGGGGCTGCGACCGATGATCTTGAACGCGACCCGCTGCTTGATGTCGGCGCCGTTGCCGTTCGCGCCTCCAAGGAAGTTCGTGCACATGGGGCAGGGTCGTTCGCGCTGCGGGCCGAACATCCAGAAATACGTGACAAGCGTGTCATGGTCCCCGAAGAGGTCGGCGAGGCCAACTTCGTCGCCGCTCTCATCCTTGAAGCGATATTCCTTGTCGATGACCGGGCCCGGAGGCAGGTGTCGGCGCTGCTCGGCAAGTCTGGTCAGATGTCGCCGGACTTCGATCTCCTCGGCCAACAGGGCCTTCCTTGCCTCGGCGTAATGCGGGGTTTCGTTGGTGAATCTGCTTGCGCGCTTCTCCGCCAGCTCTTTTGCCGGTCTCAACTCGCTCTGGTCCATCTGCTAGCTCCCTTGATCATTCCCGCCCTCTCTCGCGGTCCGATCCGCCTGTCGGCGATTGCGTTGCCTCTCTTTCGAGATAGGCGAGCGCGCGAGATGGCTTTCTCTGGTTTCACCTGTAATAGACGCACGAGCAGATCCGTTCCCGACATTGACGAATGTTTTTTTCCGAGGGTTCTTTCATCGCAGACCGCCGCTCACGCAATCCTTGAATGTTGCGCGGAAGGTCAAGCTTGGGTTTGTCGCAAAGCTGGTGGCGTTGAAGTGGGTCTCACGACAACATGCCCGCGAAAGGATCGACCAACGGCAATGCCGGAGACATTAACCGTTGCGCGTGGGTTGCCGAAGCAGAATTGGGCCCGCCAAAACGCAAGACACGGCGGGCCCCGATGTTTGATGCTGCATCACGAGCCTATATGCGACAGTCCCGATATGGCTATTTCTCCAAAAGTAGTATTCCAGAAAACCTTGTCGGGCGCCGACATCGCACCTTCAGCTGGTTACCTGGAAAATAGTCTCGCATTCGTGTTCACGTCCGCAGAACATGAGAAGCAACCGCGTGGGATGCAGGCGGCTTTTCAGGGGACAGAGGACAGGTCCAACTCGTCACCGACGTGCTCCGATCAGGCGTTTTGAGCCGGAGAGCGAACTGAAAATATCAGTCCGGGATATCCACGTCGCAGGTCTTTGAACGATACCAGCCAGTTGTAGGAGGATCGGTTGTAACAGCCTCCAGCAGCGGGAACCCAGGGTTCGGCCCGTCACGCCGGTGCCGATTGTGATCCGGGCACCTGCGCCCACAGATGCGCAAGGGCGAGACGCGCGCCCGATCGCGCCATGTCAAAGAGATCGGCGATCCATCATCATCTGTCTGGAGCGGTCGTTTTCGTCGCTTTCAGTCTGCCCATCAAGAGCAAGAGCAGCAGTCCGCCTATCATTGCGGCCTGCAAGGCCAAGTAAGCGTATAATAGCCACCAGAGCATGGTCCATCCTTTCTTCCTCGACGCATCACATAGGATGCAAGCAACCGAGGTAAACACGGACGAAGGTCCGACGACCGCCTCGACTTGGACGGACGTCCCGCAATGGCCTTTTCGAGCTGGTGCCGGGTTACGGCCGGGAAGCCGAAAGCATGATCGTTGCCTCCTGAGCCGGTGATGGAGAACCATGCTGACAGGGATGGCCGACATCCGTTCGTGAAGGCCATTCATCTAGGTGAGCCCGCATGCGACGCAGGCCTCAAGAATGTCGTAGACGGGTGAAATGGTCTGATCGTATCTCGCGCAAAGGACTGGCCAGTCCTTAAAACCCGCCCATCCCGAGTTTCCAGGAGCCCCGTTTGCTCAAAATATACCGCGACACCGAAGGCACCGTCAGATCGGGGGGAGCCGATGAGGATTTGCCGGGTCATGTGATCTGGATAGACTTGCTCAATCCCGACGAGGAGGAGATTGAGTTCGTCAAACGCCGGGCCAAGGTGAGGGTGCCGACACGTGAGGCTCTGAGCGAGATCGAAGCGTCGAGCAGGCTATCGAAGGCAGGGAACCACCTCTATCTCAGCGCGCCGGTCATCGGGCACGCGACGATCGAGCACGCCGAACTCACGCCCGCTGGCTTTATTGTCGGCCCCGATTTTTTGATAACGGTTCGCTATGAAAATCTTCCCACGTTCGATGCCGTTGCAGAGCGGCTGACACACGACGAAACCCTGGCCAGCGGCATGGGGGTTTTTGTGGCTCTGCTCGAGGCGATCGTAGACCGCGGCGCAGACGTGCTGGAGCATCTCGCCACTGCCGTCGACGAGGTGTCCAAGACAGTCTTCAAGGGTAATCTCAAAGGCTCTGCATCTTCGCGCAGCTCCAATTTCACGCTCCGCCGGGCGCTGTCCAAGGTCGGCGCGCTCGGAGACCGATCCTCAAAGGCCAGAGATGTGCTCCTGGGTGTCGGCAGGATGGCCTCGTTTACGCTGGATGTGTGTCACGACATGCTGTCGGACGAATTCCGAACCCAGCTCCACGCGGTGACGAAAGATGTTGCCTCGCTGAGCGACTACGAGACGCACCTTTCCGACAAGACACAGTTCCTGCTGGACGCCGTTCTGGGCTTCATCACCATCGAACAGAACGACATCTTCAAGGTGCTGACAATCGCGTCTGTCGTCGGTGTTCCGCCCACCTTGATGGCCGGTATATGGGGAATGAACTTCAAGTTCATGCCCGAACTGAGCTGGACCTGGGGATATCCCTTCGCATGGGGGATCATCATCCTGAGTGCAGTTGCACCCTTGCTTTGGTTCTGGCGCAAAGGGTGGTTTTGAGCGAACGACGTTGCATCTTCACCGGCCTATAGATCGATTTCGAACCATCTTTTCAGTGACGCCATCACGCCGCCGAGCATCCGATCACAGGAATATCGCCATGGATTGCTTTGAACTGTCCGCGGCAATCAGGTCTGTGTTCAACGTGTCAACCAAGGACATATGAGGAATACGCACCTCATCAGCTGCGCGGATGAGCGCTTCCCTGACAGCGATTGCCGGGAGTGTTTCCCGAAGGGCGTCCAGGCATGCGACCAGAGCGCCTAGATATTCTTCACCATCATCGGACGGCCAATCGGCAACCAGCACTTCGGCAGCATCAGAAACAGATCGGACGATCCTGTAGTTTTTTGGACCATTCATCAGCAGTCGCACTGCGCGGAATCGATACGAAGCGTATGAGCTCATGGCACTTTGCTCCAGATGACTTTGCTAAATTAGTAAATATGCAAGTTCTATTCCGATGGCGTGGAGCGACATCGCAGTCAAGGCAGGCCTGTTCGGTTGCGATACATCAAGTGCCGCGGAGGCGTGCGGCATGCATGACCTGTCGCAAGGCCCCAGTGATGCGGGTCCTTCCGGGATTGGACGTGTGTGCCGTGCAGTCTCTGCGGGTTTGCTCTGGACTGTGCGACGGGAACAATAGGGGTCGAAAGGTGTTTTGCTGAGGTCTTCGATACTCTGGCTTCGGAGCCCGCCTCATGACCTATGTCTCTCCGCCCATCGTCATCCGCCCTTCAAAATCATGCCTGCGCACTCTTCCTCTGCATTTTGCGGCTGCCTGCTTCACGGGCGCGCTGATCACCGACATCGTCTATTCGCAATCCATGCAGATGATGTGGACCAATTTTTCAGCCTGGCTGCTTTTCGCCGGCGCCGTCATGGGGGCGCTTGCGCTTCTGGCCGGGTTGGTCGATGCTCTGCGTGGTCAGCTTGCGCTCGGTCGCATCGTCGGCTGGCTCTATGTGCTCTGCACGCTTGCGGTTCTTGCGCTCGCCATCCTCAATTCCTTCATCCACAGTCGTGACGCCTGGACATCGGTGATGCCGCAGGGCCTCTTCCTGTCTGCGGCGACATTCCTGCTGATGCTCATCGCCTCCATCCTTGGGGCGCGGGTCAACCGCCTGGTCCGGGGAGGGGTCTGAGATGAAAGCGAATGGACATGGTCCAATGCGGGCCGCCGCGGTGCTCCTGGTCCTTGCGGCCTGCTCGGACAGCAAGGAGCCAGACCCGGTCGAAATCGGCCACAATCCCAAGCTCGCCCCACAGTCTCAATATCTTGTGCCGCCGATGCATGTGGCAAAGGTGGTCGGCTGGAAGGAGGGCGAGACGCCCAAGGTTGCCGACGGGCTGAAGATCCAGGCGATGATGACGGGACTGAAACATCCCAGATCCGTTTACACGCTGCCGAACGGCGATGTGCTTGTCGTCGAATCCGTTGCTCCCCCGGGAGCCTCGGTAACGCGACCGAAAGACCTGATCGTTGGCTGGGTGCAGTCGCTGGCGACAGGCGGCGGGGGAGGCAGCGAAGGCAGCAACCGCATCACGCTCCTGAGGGACACCGACGGCGATGGCGTGGCGGAAACGCACGAGGTCTTCCTCGACCATCTGAATTCACCCTTCGGCGTCGTCTTGGTCGGCAACGATCTCTACGTCGCCAATACCGATGCGATCGTGCGCTATCCCTACCATGAAGGGGAAACTAAAATCACCGAGCCGGGAACGGTGCTGACCGAGTTGCCCGGCGGTCCAATCGACCATCACTGGACGAAGAGCCTCGTTGCAAACGAGGATGGATCCTTGCTCTATGTCGGTGTCGGCTCCAACAGCAACATCACCGAAAACGGCATCGAGGCTGAAAAAAACCGCGCAGCGATCTGGGAAGTCGATCGCGCCACCGGTCGGCACCGAATTTTCGCCGACGGCTTGCGCAACCCCAACGGGCTGAGCTTCGAACCGCAGACAAAGGCGCTGTGGACCGTCGTCAACGAGAGAGACGAACTCGGTCCCAATCTCGTACCCGACTATATGACCTCAGTGAAGGAAGGCGGCTTTTATGGCTGGCCCTACAGCTACTACGGCAAGAATGTCGACCCGCGCGTGATGCCGCAACGGCCCGACCTCGTCGAGAAGGCGATCGTGCCGGACTATGCGCTGAGTTCGCATGTCGCCCCGCTCGGCATGACATTCTACACCGCAGCCAATCTGCCGCGATCCTATCAGGGCGGTGCCTTCGTCGGCGAGCATGGCAGCTGGAACCGCCACGCCTTCAACGGTTATAAAGTCGTGTTCGTCCCGTTCGAAAACGGCGTACCGAGGGGCGATCCGCAGGACATCGTCACAGGCTTCCTCGACAGCCAGGATCAAGCCCGTGGCCGGCCCGTCGGTGTCGGAGTGGACAAACAGGGTGGACTTCTGATTGCCGACGATGTGGGCAATACTGTCTGGCGCGTGACGGCGAAATGATGGGAATGTTTCGACCGTCGGATCCAAGGGAAAAGACGCGAACTGTAGCGGTCCTTTCCCGGCGGCTTGATCGTGCCATTCTTTTGCCAAGCGTCCCTGTAGGATGAGACGCGCACGTGGCGTGGGAGGACACATATGCGGGCGACCGATCAGAACTTTTGGCATCCACTAAAATGTCTGTTGTTGGCCGCTGTCACTGCCGCCACGCCGGCATTTGATTCGGCGGCTTTTGCCCAGAATAGTCTGGAAAGGGCGATTGCGGCGGCACAGCCCTGCAGGCCGCTTAAAGTCCAGCAGCAGATGCTGGGCGTAAAGGTTGAACTCGGCGTCGACCGGCTCGACTTCATCAAGATCGACACGGTTGATATCAGGATAGACGGAGATATCGCGACAGCAAATGCGCTTGGCACGCTTGCCTGCAGGACCTCGCAGGACGCCCCTCTTCAGGGGGGCTTCTCGGCCAAGGCACATGTCCAGTTGCGCGCCAATCTCGCGACCTGCGTGATGGGAGAGAGCTCGATCGACATCGTCGAGACAGGCGGGGAATTGGGCGACGTTGTGGCGGCGCTCCAACCGGAGATTTCCAATGCGCTCCGCAGAGGTCTTGAGAAGACGCTCAAGAAGCTCTGCGCAGGGTGAGATTTGCCCTATGCCGCCAAGAGTTGGCGCAAGCGCTCGGCTGCAAGACGTGATCATCGGGATCCGCGCACTCGTCAATCCCGCTGATACCGGATTCGATCGGCATTTCGCGAGACAGCCCTATTTCTGCGGAGATTCTGCACCATCGCCGGGGCTCTTCAGTGCATATTCGACCGTGTAGACGCGCACGCGAGATTGGCTCTTGCTGCTCCCTTCCGTCGACTTGAGCCTTTCGGTAACGATGGTGGTGACATCATCGCCGTGGCCCTTCTCGATAAGCGACGCGGCAACATCGCCATCGATGACCGTCGGCGGTTCCTGCAACGCATCGAGAAAGTCCTGTGTGTTGCTCCAGCCCTCGGCGCGCCAGGTCTTCATGCGCTCGTCAAGGTCCACAGTTCCCGCGACGTCGAGGATGTCACGCACCAGGTCATGCTGGTCGGCCGTAAGACCGGAGACTGTCAGCACATGACCGCCACGTCGGATTCCTTCGCGGTACATGGCCTGATCGGCGCTCGGAAACAGAAAATCCTCCAACCTGCCCCTATGATCATCTTGCATCCGAGGTTGATCCAGGGACGCTCCGAGATCTGCAATCAGACCGATCTGTGCCTGGGCAATACCGGCGGCCTTCAGCCGCTCGACGGCCCGTACTGCTGTGTCTCGATCATCGAAAAGCGAGGTCAGGGACAATAAGCGGGATTGGTCCGCCTCTGTTTTGCCTTGCGTCATCGTCTTCTCCTCCATCCAAGTCTCAATGAATGAAATCCTTTTGAGTCCTACAGGTTCCGAAACGGTGGTCACGCCATCTCCCGCGATGGCATTCTTCAGATGGCGATGGAACCTCTGTCACCTACGCTGCGTTCCCTGTGCGATTTCCGGGGGTTCCGACGTCGAGGCGCATCGATGCCAAAAGCAAAACCGCAAAAACAGGCTCAGACGGCTCCTTTGGTCCACGGAGCCGCGGAATTATCGGCTGTTATCGTCGACGGACACAGCAGCAAATTACGGGGCAAGAAGGGCTTCCTTGGGGATGATGCCAATCGAAGGACATTCACCCTCAAGCTTGAAGAACTGCGCAAGCTGATGCGCACCGATGATAAGGATCCCTTGGGGCGGACGACGACGAAAGAGCTTTCCAAGAAGAAGATCGACGCCTTCCTTTATGGTGACGACGCTGCCGCCGGCGCCATCGTGATGGGAGCCGTTGAAAGCTTTGCCCAGGACTTTGCCGACGTCATTGCAAAGTTCCTGAAAGACCGCGTCTGGTCGAAAACCGAAAGGATCGCTGTCGGCGGCGGGTTCAGGCGAAGCGGAACCGGCGAACTGGCGATCGCCAGAACTCAGATCCTGCTCAAGGCCGCGGGCCATAACGTCGAACTGGTACCGATCGCTCATCATCCGGATGAAGCCGGTCTGATAGGTGCCGTCTATCTCATGCCGGACTGGATGCTCAACGGCCATGAGGCGATCCTGGCTGTCGATATCGGGGGAACCAACGTCCGGGCAGGGATCGTCACGTTCGGCAAGGGGAAAAACCGCAATCTCGATGAAACCGAGGTTCGAAAATCGATTCTTTGGCGCCATGCCGATGATGAGCCGAGCCGCAGCGCCGCGATCGCCAAACTCTCCTCCATGCTCGAGGATCTTATCAAGGAGGCAAAAGAGGCGCAGCTTGAACTTGCCCCATTGATCGGGATCGGATGTCCCGGCGTTATTGAAGCCGATGGTTCGATTGTACGCGGTGGGCAAAATCTGCCTGGCGGGAACTGGGAAAGCGATCACTTCAACCTTCCTGTCGAACTGAAGAAGGCGATCCCGCAGATCGGCGGCGACGATACGTTCATCATGATGCACAACGATGCCGTTGTCCAAGGCCTGTCTCAGATGCCGCACATGAAGGATGTTTCGAAATGGGCGGTGCTGACGATCGGTACCGGCCTTGGCAATGCCCATTTCACGAACCGGCCCATCAGCAAGACGTAGAAGTAAGAGTGCGCACGCGGGAATGGTCGGCGGCTTGCTTTCGGCGCCCCTATTGCGCTTGAAGCGGTGCATATTCCCGATACTGCGCGCGCTAAAGTCCCCAGACCACGGCCTCCTCGTGCCGCTTGATCAGATGGCGCAGGCTCTCGAAACCGGAGCGGATGAAGGTTGCGAAGTGTTCTACGGCGGGCGAACGGGGGGCGTCGGTGCGTTTGAGAATTGCCAGCGCGCGTTCCGGATGGGGAATGGTGATCGGCAGTGCGGTGATGGTCTTTTCCTTGCGCTGGGCAAAGACGACGCTGTGCGGCATGACCGTCAGTGCATCGGCCGATTTCAGGTAGTTGATGACGGCCATCAGCGAGCCGCCGGAATAGCGGATCTTGATCTCGGTGGCGCCGAACGACAGCAGAAGCGCACGCAAGTCGGCGAGAAGCGGACTGCCGGGTGGCGGGGCGACCCAGGGGAAATCGAGAAGATGGCTCGGCTGCGGCCGGCGCTTCATCAGCAGCGGATGGGTGACCCGGCAAGCGATGACATTGCGGCCAGGCAGGATCTGCTGGAATTCAAGCCCGGAACCCTCATCGAGAATATCGATCGGGCAGATGGCGAGATCGATCTGGTCGGCTTTGAGCGCCGCGCGCAGATCTGGGAAATAGCCGTAGCTCTGGTCGATGCGCACATCCGGGTGACTGGCTTGAAACTCGGCACAAAGCCCCGCGATCAGCCCATCCATGAAGAAGGGTGTGCCGCCGACGCGCACCACGCCGCTTTTGCCGACCCTGAAGCTCTCGACGAGATCGGATGCCTTGCGTGAGGCGGCAAGCATGACGAAACCGTGCTCGGCGAGCGCCAGGCCGAAGGCCGTTGGCTGTAGTGGACGGCGGCCTTTCACGAAAAGCGGCTCCCCCATGCGCTTTTCCAGCATGGACAAGGTGCGCGAGACGGCGGGCTGTGCAAGGCCGAGCAAGGCCGCGCCTTCCGTAACACCGCCAGTCTTTACCACGGCGGCAAGCTGAATGAGGTGACGCTCGTCAATCTTCATAACAATTCGTTATATTGTAGCGGAGCAAAATCATCAATCGATCCGTTTCGGCCTGCTACTATCTCCTCAATCACACTTCGATCGGGGAGGATCGGCATGGCGGGGTCTTCACCGCTTACATTCAGCGAGGCGACGTCGTCGCAAGCTTTCGCCGAGCGTTTTTCCGCCGGCGGAGAAAGTCGGCTCTCCGAACTGCTCGTCGCCGCCGTCACCCATGTCCATGAGTTGATCAAACAGTTCCGACCGACCCAGGACGAATGGCGCAAGCTGATCGCGCTCCTGACGGAGGTCGGCCATGCTTCCGATGAGCGCCGGCAGGAATGGGTTTTGCTATCAGACCTGATCGGTGCCTCCGCTCTCGTCGAAGAGATCAATTCACGCCGGCCGAGAGGGGCAACGCCCAACACGATCCGCGGGCCCTTTTTCCGCGCCGATGCCCCTGAACACAGGTCAGGTTCGTCGATCTCGCTTGATGGCGTCGGCGAGCCGCTGGTGGTGTCCGTTCGTGTTGAGGATCTTGATGGTCTGCCAATCGAGGGTGCGGAGGTCGTAACCTGGCAGGCCAATGCCGAGGGTTTCTATGAGAACCAGCAGCCCGATCTGCAGCCGGAGCATAATCTGCGCGGCCTGTTCCGGACGGATGCACAGGGGCATTTTTCCTATCGCTCCGTCGTGCCTGCCGGCTACGGCGTGCCGGCGGATGGTCCGGTCGGGCGAATGCTTTCGATGACCGGTTATCCGCTGCGCCGGCCGGCCAATCTGCATTTCGTTATCCGTGCAAAGGGCTTCGAGACGATTACGACGCATGTCTATGACGCCGGCGATCCGCATCTGCACGAGGATGCGCTGTTCGGTGTGCGGCCCGAACTGATCGCCCGTTTCGAACCTGCCGATGTCGATGGGCGCGGCGCAAAGGCTGTAAACCTGACATTCGTCATGATCAGGGCGAGACCGGGGAGGGGAGCATGATCGACGCGTTTTCATACGCGGGCAGTCCCGCGCAGATCATTTTCGGGCGAGGCAGCAAGAGCAAACTGGCCGAATGCATCACCAATGCCGGCTGTAAGCGGGCGCTTGTTCTTTCGACGCCGCATCAAAGGGCGGATGCCGAGGCATTGGCGCGTGATATCGGCCCGCTTGCCTGCGGGGTCTTTGCCGGTGCGGTCATGCACACACCCGTCGACGTGACCGAGGCCGCGATGAAGATCGTGGTCGATACCAAGGCGGATTGCGTGGTCGCGCTTGGGGGAGGATCGACGACCGGCCTCGGCAAGGCGATCGCCTATCGCACCGACCTGCTGCAGATCGTCGTGCCGACCACCTATGCAGGATCGGAAGTCACGCCCATTCTCGGCCAGACCGAAGGCGGCCGCAAAACGACTGTGCGCGATGCGCGCATCCTGCCGGAGATCGTCATCTACGATCCGGCCCTGACGCATGGGCTGCCGGTTTCGATGAGTGTGACGAGCGGCCTCAACGCGATGGCGCATGCGCTTGAGGGGCTTTACGCGCGTGATCGCAATCCGGTTTCGACCCTGATGGCCATCGAAGGGCTGCGCGCCTTTTCCAGCAGCCTGCCAAAAATCGTTGCCGCACCCGATAATGCCGATGCCCGAAATGAAGCGCTCTATGGTGCCTGGCTCTGCGGCACGGTGCTCGGCGCGGTCGGCATGGCGCTGCACCACAAGATCTGCCACACGCTCGGCGGCTCCTTCGACACGCCGCATGCCGAGACCCATGCAGTGATGCTGCCGCATACGGCTGCATTCAATGCGAAGGCGGCAGAAGCGGAGCTTGCGCCCGCTGCAAAGCTCTTTGCAGGCTCGATCGGTGGCGGTCTTTGGGATTTCGCCAAGTCGATCGGCGCGCCAATGTCACTGAAAGAGTTTGGGCTGAGCGAGGCCGATCTCGACCGCGCCGCCTCGATCGCCGTTGAAAATCCGTACTGGAACCCGCGCCCGATCGACCGGGATTCGATCCGGGCGCTTTTGCAGGAGGCCTGGGACGGCCGCCGACCGGCAGATTGATCGTCTGCCTGACTACGCACTCTTTGGGAGGAGAGGACAATGGGAGGACATATGTTCACGAGACGCGATTTTCTGAAGACGACGGCCGCTGGTGGAGCGGTGCTTGCCGCCTCTGGCCTTGCGGCGCCGGCAATCGGCCAGACGGCCGCCATCAAGCTTGGTTATGTCAGCCCGCAGACCGGCCCGCTCGCGGCTTTCGGCGAGGCTGACAAGTTCGTCATCGACGCCTTTCTCGCGACGACCAAGAAGCTCGGCCTGAACTATGAGGTCGTGGTCAAGGACAGCCAGTCCAATCCGAACCGCGCTGCCGAGGTTGCCAAGGAACTGATCGTCGATGACCAGATCAACCTGATGCTGGTATCCTCGACGCCGGAAACGACCAATCCGGTTTCGACGACATGCGAAGGCGAGGGCATGCCCTGCATTTCCACGGTTGCGCCCTGGCAGCCCTGGTTTATCGGCCAGCAGGGCAATCCCGGCGATCCTGCCTCCTGGAAGCCCTTCGAATATGCCTATCATTTCTTCTGGGGGCTCGAGGACATCATCGCCGTCTTCACCGGCATGTGGGGACAGATCGAAACCAACAAGAAGATCGGTGGACTGTTTCCGAATGACGGCGACGGCAATGCCTGGGGCGACAAAGTCGTCGGCTTTCCGCCGGTGCTCGAAAAGCTCGGCTACGGACTGACCGATACCGGGCGCTACCAGAACCTGACGGACGACTTCTCGGCGCAGATCAACGCCTTCAAGCAGGCGCAAACCGAAATCCTGACCGGCGTGATGATCCCGCCCGATCTCACCACCTTCTGGAACCAGGCCAAGCAGCAGGGCCTGAAGCCGAAGATCGCCTCGATCGGCAAAGCGCTGCTCTTTCCACAGACCGTCGAAGCGCTTGGCAATGCGGGCCACAATCTGTCGACGGAAGTCTGGTGGACACCCAGCCATCCGTTCAAGTCCTCGCTGACGGGCGAGACGACGGCTGCCGTAGCCGATGCCTTCACGAAATCGACCGGTCGTCCCTGGACGCAGCCCATCGGCTTTGCCCATGCCCTGTTCGAACTCGCCGTCGACGTCATGAAGCGCGCCGGCGATGTCAGCGACGGTGATGCGGTCGCGAAAGCCATCGGCGAGACCAAGCTGGACACGCTCGTCGGACCGATAGCCTGGGGCAACGAGAAGCTTCCGCCCTTCGCCCAGAAGAACGTCGCCAAGACGCCGCTGGTCGGCGGCCAGTGGCGCCTGAAGTCGGGTGGTGGCTACGATCTCGTTGTCGTCGAAAACGGCCTGGCTCCGAACGTGCCGCTTGGCGGTAAGCTTGAAGCTCTCGCGTAAGGCACTCGTCCGCCCGGCTTTGCGGCCGGGCGGACCTTTGTGGAGATCGGCCGATGCCCATTCTGGAACTCACTGCTGTCTCGAAGTCTTTCGGTGCGCTCGTCGTCGCCGAAGATATCAGCTTTTCGGTCGAGCCCGGCGAGGCGCTCGGCGTCATCGGGCCGAATGGCGCCGGTAAATCCACGCTCTTCAACCTCATCAACGGCAATCTCTCCGTCGCCGGCGGAGCAATCAGCTTCGACGGCCGCGACGTTACCTATGCTCCGCCGATGCAGCGCTGCCTTGCCGGCATGGGCCGTACCTTCCAGATACCGCAGCCCTTCGAGCGCCTGACCGTCTATGAAAACCTGCTGGTCGCGGGTGCTTTCGGTACCCGTGCGAGCGAGGCCGATGTCGCGGGCTTCTGTGCTGATATCCTGGTCGAGACCGGCCTGATCGCCAAAGCCAACAGACCGGCGGCATCGCTGAGCCTGCTGGAGCGCAAGCGGCTGGAACTTGCCCGCGCTCTGGCCACCCGGCCGAAGCTCCTGCTTCTTGATGAAATCGCCGGTGGCCTGACCGAGGGTGAGTGCCGGCAACTGGTGGGAACGATCAGGCGCGTCCATCAGCGCGGCATGACCATCATCTGGATCGAGCATGTGCTGCATGCGCTGACCGCGGTTGCCGAACGTATTCTGGTGCTCAATTTCGGGCGTGTCGTCGGCATTGGCGCACCTGAGGTGATCATGGCCTCGGACGAGGTGCGCGCCATCTATCTCGGCATGGAGGTCTGATGGCGAGCCTACTTGAAACCCGGGCGATTACGGCTTTCTACGGCGACTTCCAGGCCGTTTTCGGTGTCGATATTGTCCTCGACGCCGGCGAGACGATTGCCGTCATCGGTGCCAATGGTGCCGGCAAGTCGACCTTGATGCGGTCGATTGCCGGCGTGATCGCCAACCGGGCTGACATGGTCCTGCATCGCGGCGAGGCGATCGGCGCGATGCCTGCATTTGACGTCGTGCGCCGCGGCATTGCGCTGGTGCCGGAAGGGCGCAAGCTCTTCGCCTCGCTGACGGTGGAAGAAAATCTGCAAATTGGCAGCTACGGCTGCAAGCGCTCCGGGCCATGGTCGCTGCAAAGCATCTACGCGCTGTTTCCGGTTCTGAAGGAGCGGCGCGGCAATCCCGCGACAGCACTTTCCGGTGGCCAGCAGCAGATGGTGGCAATCGGCCGCGCGTTGATGTCGAACCCGGAGATCCTGCTTTGCGACGAGCTCAGCCTCGGCCTGGCGCCCGTGGTGATCAAGGATATCTACGCCGCCTTCAACCGTATTCGGGCATCCGGGATGGCGATTATAGTCGTTGAGCAGGATATCGGCCAGGCCCTGAAGGTCGCCGATCGCGTCTATTGCATGATGGAGGGACGGATCACCTTGACCGGGCGCCCGGCCGATCTCGATCGGGCCGGGATCCATGCAGCCTATTTTGGAGCCGAGAGCGATGAATTGGCTTGATACGCTTCTTCAGGGGGTGCTGCTCGGCGGGCTCTATGCCTTGTTTGCAGCCGGCCTCAGTCTGGTGTTCGGCATCATGCGGCTGGTCAATCTCGCCCATGGTGACCTCATCGTACTGGCGGCCTTCCTGATCCTGCTTCTCGTTTCCTCGCTCGGCCTCGACCCGTTTACCGCTGCGCTGATTGCAGCACCCCTGATGTTTGCGATTGGCTGGCTGCTGCAATACCACCTTCTCAACCGCACGCTCGACAAGGATGTCCTGCCGCCGCTGCTTGTCACCTTTGGCCTCTCTATCGTTATCCAGAACGGCCTTCTGGAGGGCTTCACTGCCGATAGCAGACGGATTTCCGCCGGGTCTCTGGAGACGGCGTCGCTGCAGCTGGGCAGCATCAATGCCGGGCTGATGCCGCTTCTGACCTTCGGCTCGGCCGTCATGGTCATCGTTGCCTTGAACCAGCTCATCTATCGCACGGCGCTCGGGCGCGCCTTCCGCGCCACGTCTGACGATGTCGTCACCGCCAGCCTGATGGGCATCCGCCCGAACTCGATCTTTGCCATTGCCACGGGGCTGGCGATGATGATCGTGACCGTAGCCGCGCTCTATCTCGGCATGCGGGCCAATTTCGATCCGACGGCCGGGCCGGCGCGACTGATCTATGCCTTCGAAGCGGTGATCATCGGCGGCCTCGGCTCGCTCTGGGGCACACTCGCCGGCGGCATCATCCTCGGGCTGTCACAGACGATCGGAGCCGCCATCAATCCGGAATGGCAGATCCTTGCGGGGCACATCGCCTTTCTGATCGTCCTGCTCCTGCGTCCGCGCGGCCTCTTTCCGCGCGCTGTCGATTGAGGCCGCGCCATGACCACGGGTTTGGAAACCATGACGAGCGATAGTCACCCACCGGCGGATTGGCGGATCGAGACGGGCACACGGCTTTCTCGAGCCTTCTCGCTCGTCTGCCTGGTTGCGTTCGCCGGCCTTGCGGCTGCACCGCTGTTGCTGTCGCGCGGCGTGGTGCAGGATCTGTTCTTCATCCTGACGATGCTGACCCTGGCTCAGAGCTGGAACCTGCTTGCGGGCTATGCGGGGCTGATCTCGGTCGGCCAGCAGCTCTTCGTCGGATGCGGCGCCTATGCCCTGTTCGGCCTGGTCATTCTGGGCGGGCTCGATCCGATCCTCGCCATCCCGCTTGCCGGCGTCGCGGCCATGCTGATTGCCGTGCCGACTTCGTTCTTCGCCTTCCGCCTCTATGGTCCCTATTTTGCGATTGGCACCTGGGTCATTGCCGAAGTCGGGCGGCTATTGCTGGCCCAGTGGAAAACGCTCGGCGGCGGTACCGGCACGTCACTGCCGCGCGATGCGACACGCGACATGCTCGGCATCTCCCTGCTCGAAGACTGGTTCGGCATGCGGGCTGCAGCGGCAGCTGATACGCTGTCCTTCTGGCTTGCGCTGGCCGTTGCGGCCGCCACGATCGCAACTGTTTACAAGCTGTTGCGCAGCCGTCAGGGGCTCGGGCTCGCCGCCGTGCGTGACAACGAGACAGCGGCGCGCGCGGTCGGTGTCGATGCACGCCGGCTGAAAACGATGATCTATCTGCTGACAGCCTTCATCACCGGCATCATCGGCGCGCTCATCTATCTCCAGAAAGCGCGGATATCGCCCGATGCGGCCTTCTCGCTGACCGATTGGACCGCCTATGTCATCTTCATTGTCGTGATCGGCGGCATCGGCACGATCGAAGGGCCGATCCTCGGCGTGCTGATCTTCTTTTTCCTGCAGAACGCCTTCTCGGCCTACGGCTCCTGGTATCTCCTGGCACTTGGAGCGCTGGCTGTCATCACTATGCTGTTTGCACCCCGGGGGCTGTGGGGGCTGATATCCGACCGTACCGGCTGGGAATTCTTTCCGGTTCGCCGCCTGCTGCGCGGCGGACCTGTTCAATCACATAAAAAGGGAGGGCCGAATGGCTGATATCAACACCGACGTCTTGATCATAGGCACGGGGCCGGCTGGCTCGGCGACAGCCGCATTGCTTGCCAGCTACGGCCTGGAACCGCTCGTGATCAATCGCTATCGCTGGCTCGCCAATACACCGCGCGCCCATATCACCAACCAGCGCACGATGGAGGTTCTGCGCGATCTCGGGCGGGATGTGGAAGACGAGGCCTATCTCTTTGCGACCGAACAGGACCTGATGGGCCAGAACGTTTTCTGCACGGCAGTTGCGGGCGAGGAGATCGGCCGCATGGAGAGCTGGGGCAATCATCCGCTGTCGCGCGCCGAACATATCCTGTCTTCGCCGGGGCGGATGAACGATCTGCCGCAGACTTACATGGAGCCGCTCCTGTTCAAGACGGCCTGTTCGCGCGGCGCACAGCCGCGCATGTCGACCGAATATCTGAGCCATGTCCAGGATGAAGACGGTGTCACCACGACCTGCCGGGACCGCCTGACCGGCAAGGAAGTAACGATCCGCTCGAAATTCCTCATCGGCGCCGACGGCGGAAATTCGAAGGTCGCCGAGCATGCCGGCCTGTCTTTCGAGGGCCGCATGGGCGTCGCTGGCTCGATGAACATCCTCTTCGAGGCGGATCTGTCGCGTTATGTCGCCCATCGCCCCTCCGTTCTTTACTGGGTTCTGCAGCCGGGTGCCGATGTCGGCGGTATCGGCATGGGCCTCGTGCGCATGGTACGGCCGTGGAACGAGTGGCTGATCGTCTGGGGCTATGACATCAATCAGCCGGCCCCCGCCGTCGACAATGCCTTTGCCACCAAGGTCGTACGCGAACTGGTCGGCGTTCCCGAGCTTGAGCCGAAGATCAAGTCGGTCTCCACCTGGACCGTCAACAACATGTACGCCACGACCCTGTCGAATGGTCGTGTCTTCTGCATGGGTGATGCCGTGCACCGCCATCCGCCATCGAACGGTCTGGGCTCCAACACGTCGATCCAGGACGGCTTCAACCTTGCCTGGAAGCTTGCCATGGTGATCAGAGGCCAGGCCGGAATGGGACTTCTCGACAGCTATCAGGCTGAGCGTGCGCCCATTGCAAAGCAGATCGTGACCCGCGCCAACAAATCGATCGAGGAGTTCGGCCCGATCTTCAAGGCGTTGGGCCTTCTGGATTCCGTCGATCCGGTCAAGATGCAGCAGAATATGGATGCGCGTTGCGATGACGGCGAGGCGGCCGAACGTCAGCGCACCGCCATCCGCGATGCCATCGCCTACAAGGTCTATGAATTTGATGCTCATGGCGTCGAGATGAACCATCGCTATGCATCGAATGCCATCGTCAAGGACGGGCAGGCAGAACCCGTCTTCGAAAAGGACCCCGAACTTCATTGCCAGCCGACCACCTGGCCGGGGGCACGGCTGCCGCATGTCTGGCTGTTCGGGCATCAGGGAGAGAAGGTTTCCAGTCTCGATCTCACAGGGCATGGCATTTTCACGATCCTCACCGGGATCGGCGGCGACCGTTGGGCTCTCGCGGCAAAGGCGCTGTCGAAAGAGTTCGGTATCCCGATTGCCATCCACAAGATCGGGCCCCGGCAGGTCTGGCAGGATCTGACGGGAGATTGGGCGCGCGCCCGCGAAATCGGCGATTCCGGCGCCTTGCTCGTTCGTCCCGACCATCATGTCGCCTGGCGTTCGCAGGCAGCGGTTGCCGAGCCCGAAACCGAACTGCGCCGCGTCCTGAAAACAGTCCTGGATCGGTGAGGTCATCATGAGAGCTGAAGATAACGGCTATTTCACCGAGGAAAATTCCGTCGACGTCGTCATCAGCCGCAATGCGCAGGCAAAGAGCGAGCGGCTGAAGGAGATCATGGAGGTCGTCACCCGCAAGCTCCACGAGGCGGTGAAGGAACTGGAGCCGACACAGGACGAGTGGATGGATGCGATCATGTTCCTGACCCGCACCGGCCATACCTGCACCGACTGGCGGCAGGAATTCATCCTACTGTCAGACGTGCTCGGTGTGTCCATGCTGGTCGATGCGATCAACAATCGCAAACCCTCCGGTGCTTCGGAAAGCACCGTGCTCGGCCCGTTCCATGTCGCCGATGCGCCGGAACTGCCGATGGGCGCCAATATCTGTCTCGACCATAAGGGCGAGGACATGGTCATCAGCGGCCGCATCCTGGATACCGACGGCAAGCCGATCGCCAATGCCGTCCTCGATGTCTGGCAGGCCAATGATGAAGGTTTCTACGACGTACAGCAACAGGGGATCCAGCCGGATTTCAATCTGCGCGGCGTCTTCCGGACGGGAGAGGACGGGCACTACTGGTTTCGCGCGGTCAAACCCAAATATTATCCGATCCCCGATGACGGGCCGGTCGGGCAGATGCTGGGCGCGCTCGGCCGGCACCCTTACAGACCAGCGCATCTGCATTACATCATCAAGGCGCAAGGATTCGAGACCCTCGTCACGCATATCTTCGATCCGGATGACCCCTATATCCGTTCGGATGCCGTTTTCGGTGTCAAGCAAAGCCTGCTTGCCGACTTCAAGCTGACCGAGGATCGCGAGCGCGCAGAAGAGCTCGGTTTTGCGGGAAAGTTCTGGCAGGTCGAGCACGACTTTGTGTTGGCGCCGGTACGCCCTTAGCGAGGAATTGCCGAACTGCGACCGTGACAGCTTGCGCAGGGGCGCTATTCGCCTCTGCGACCTCGGCCGAACGCCGGCCTTCGGAAAACGGCCGTTTGACAGGCGCCGGAAGAGGGAACCCCGTCAACGATAGGCCGGCGTGCCTCAAGCAATCATATAGCCGCCATCGACTGGCATGGAGATGCCGTTGATCATTGCCGCCTCTTCAGACAAGAGAAAGAGGATGACCTCGGCGACATCAACGGGTTCGGCGAACCGCCCGACCGGAATACGGGAGAGCATGCCGGCGGCCTTATCAGGATCGCTCCAGGCCTTGATCGCCATCGGCGTCAACGTCACGGTCGGATGAATGCCATTCGCCCTTATCCCGTGGGGGGCGAGTTCCTTGGCCATCACGCGGGTCAGGCCATCAAGCCCGCCCTTCGACGCGCAATAGGCCGCGTGATCGGGAATGCCGACAAAGGAAGCCACAGAGGACACGTTTACAATCGCTCCGTTCCGCCCCTCCCTGATCAAGGCGCGGGCATATTCCTGCGCGACGATCATCGGAGCACGGGTGTTGACGGCGATGAGATGATCAAATGCTTCGACAGTCGTTTCCAGAAACGACTGCAGCTCTGTCGTGCCGGCGCAATTGACCAGCAGATCGGCGGGAAGGGCCGCGAGGGCAGCACGTCTCGTGGCATCGGCATCTGACAGATCGACCTGCATCGCCCGGCAGCCCATATGCCTGAGCGCTTCGACGTCGGCCGCACTTCTGGTGAGGGCGACCACCTGCGCGCCGCGTCCGATCAGGAGTTCGACAGTCGCGCGTCCGATCCCCTTGCCGGCACCAGTGACGATCACGGTCTTGTTTTCGAAATCCATTGACGTTTTCCTATAATCGCTTTCCGGTTTCTCGATCAAAGATATGAGCCCGGCGCGGGTCGATACGAAAATGCATCGTCTTTCCGGGGGCAACCTCGATGCGCTCGCGGATGAGCGCGTCGATCGGCACGCCGCCCGCGCGACCGAAGATCAGCGTCTCGGAGCCGGTCGGCTCGAAGACCGAGACCTCGACTGGAACGCCGTCCTCGCCGATCGTGATGTGCTCGGGCCTGATACCGTAGGTTACGGCATGGCCATCGGCAACATTGGCATTTTCAACGGGCAGGACGACGCCGGCCTCGGTCACGACGACCTTCCTGCCGTCCTTCGTCGCAATCCGTCCCTGAAGGAAATTCATCGATGGGCTGCCAATGAAGCCGGCCACGAAGATGTTGGCAGGGAAATCGTAAAGGTCGAGCGGCCTGCCGATCTGTTCGACACGTCCGTCACGCATGACGACGATCTTGTTGGCCATCGTCATGGCCTCGATCTGGTCATGCGTCACATAGACCGTGGTCGTCTTCAGCCGTTGATGGAGCTCCTTGATTTCGACGCGCATGGTGACGCGAAGTTTGGCGTCGAGGTTGGACAGCGGTTCGTCGAAGAGGAAGACCTGCGGATCGCGGACGATGGCGCGGCCCATGGCAACACGTTGTCTCTGGCCACCCGACAATTGCTTCGGATAGCGGTCGAGATATTTCGTGAGATCGAGGATCTCTGCTGCCCGATGGACCTTCTCGTCGATTTCCGACTTGGGACGCTTTGCCATCTTCAATGGAAAGCCCATGTTCTCGGCAACCGTCTTGTGCGGATAAAGCGCATAGGATTGGAACACCATCGCGATATCGCGGTCCTTCGGCGGCGCGTTGGTCACTACGCGCCCGCCGATCCTGATATCGCCACCGCTGACAGTTTCGAGGCCGGCGATCATCCGCAAGAGCGTAGACTTGCCGCATCCGGAAGGACCGACGAGCACGACGAACTCGCCGTCTTCGATATCGACGCTGACACCATGCATGACCTGAAGGGCGCCATACTTCTTGGTGACGTCGCTAACCTGTACGTTTGCCAATGTCGTTTCTCCCTTAAATCAGCACGGTTTGGCTGTTGTTGTCGCCGGACGAGTTCATCGGTCACCCTTTCCGGATGATATAGGCGCCAAGCACCACTGAGATAGCGACTGCGATCCATACCGAAAGCCCGAGCGGCTCGAGGAACCGCATCCAGAAAAGCGAGATCGCGACCCAGATCACCACCGAGATGAAGAGCCGGTCGAACCAGTTCGTTTCGATCGGCAGGAAGCCGGGCTGCTTTTCATTGTTATGAGGATCAGAAGCCATCTCGCTATCCTTTCACGGCACCGAAGGTGAGGCCGGCAACGATGTGACGCTGGACCACCGAGAAGACGACGAGCGCCGGCACCAAGGTCAGCATCGAGATCGCCGCCATGATGCCCCATGCCGTTCCGGTGGTCGTCACGTATTCCGAGAGACCGGTGGTCAGGGTCCGGGCGTTGAAATTGGTCAGCGTGGCGGCGAGCAGATACTCGTTCCAGGCAAAGACCCATGTGAGGATCAGCGTCACTGCCAGGCCCGGCCGCGCGAGTGGAAATACGATGTCGTAGAGCACGGTCCAGGGGCTTGCCCCGTCCACATAGGCGGCCTCGTCCAACTCCTTCGGAATGCCCTCGACGGTCGGACGCAACGTCCAGATCGCGAATGGCAGGTTGAAGGAGCAGTAAACCAGGATCATCCCGATCTTCGTATCGGCAAGCGAGAAGTCTCCGATCTTGTAGACCTGCGTCAGAAGCAGGAACAATGGCAGGAGGAAGACTGCAGGCGGGGCCATGCGGTTGGTGATCGTCCAGAAGAAGATGCTTTCCTTGCCAGCGAGGTCAAAGCGCGTCAGCGCATAACAGGCAAGAAACCCCAGGGTCGTCACCAGCAGCGCATTGCCGGACGAGATGATCAGCGAGTTATACATGTACCGACGCAGGGTCTCGTTGGTCAGCACATCCTGATAATTCTTCCAGAAGAAGTTTTTCAGGACAAGGTCAGGCGTGGAAAACAGGTCGAAGGGCTGTTTCACCGATATAACGAACAGCCAATAGATCGGGAACAAGGTCGCGAGGCTGAGCAGCGTCCAGAGCAGGATTGAAAGCCAGGGGTTCTGTCTTCTCATCAGATCAGCCTCTCTTCACGCGCGGTGCAATCAGGCCGACATAGAGCAGCCAGCAGACGACGATCGTCAGATAGAGAACGACGACGGAAATTGCCGAGCCGTAGCCGTAATTCGTCTTCGGAAAGACTTCCTTGAAGATGTGAACGCCGATGTAACGGGTCGATGAGCCCGGACCGCCCCCGGTCAGCATCAGCACTTCATCGACGGTGCGCAATGCGTCCATCAGCCTGATGAACACGGTGGCGATCAGCGCGGGGCGGATCAGCGGCAGCGTGATGTGCCAGAAGATCTGGCTCTTGCCCGCGCCGTCGATCTGGGCCTGTTCGAAAGGGTCGGGAGGAAGCGACACGAGCGCGGCGATCAGCGAGAGCGTGACGAGTGGCGTCCAATGCCAAACGTCCATGACGATTGTCACGGTAAATGCTGCAAGGGCGCTCTGCCCGATGTTCAGGTCATAGCCGAACCAATTGCGCAGAAGATGGGGAATGATGCCGATCGACGGCGTCGTCATGAGTTTCCACACGGACCCGACGATGATCGGCGCCATGATGAGAGGAAGGGTATGAATGGTGCGGAAGAAGGCCTTTCCCGGAAAGTCTTTCATCAGGGCCTGCGCAAGTGCGTATCCGAGAACGAGTTCCGATACGACCGCGAAAAAGACGAAGGCGACGGTTATGCCGAGCGAAGCCAGGAACTGCGGATCGAAGACCAGTGTGCGATAGTTCGAGGCCCAGTTGAAGATCATCGTGGGATTTGCGGCGAAGGGGTTCCATTGATGGAACGAAACCCAGACGACATAGATGAACGGGAAAATACCGAAGAGCCCAAGAATTATGATCGTTGGGGACAGCAGCAGCCATCCGAGCTTTTGTGAATGCATGGCCTCATCCTCTTGGCGGCCCTGAGGCGCCTTTCGAGCCGGAAAGGGGCGGGTCGCCAAGCGAAGACGACCCGCCAAGGTGGGGAGGATGCTTATTTGCGGTAGCCGAGTGACGTCAGCTCTTCTTCGGCTTTCGCCGCCATCTGGTCGAGGCCTTCATCCGGAGCGACCTTGCCGGTCAGGATGTCGTAGAAGATCGGGGCGGTCGCCTCGCGCACCTGGGCGTGGAAGGGATAGGGAGGAGCACCGGCAAAGAGTTTGCCGTCGTCCTTGAGCATCGTGTAGAAGCCGCCAAGCTTGACATCCATCGCCTTGACCTTCGGGTCGTCGAAAGTTGCCTTGTTGGTAATGCGCGGCGCAGCGATCGCCCAATCGGGCTGCACATCGTTCTGACCGATATACTGGAGGAAGAGCAATGCAGCTTCCTTGTTCTTCGACGTGATCGGCAGACCGAAGGCGCCGCCGTCGTAATAGCCGATATAGCCCTTGCCGGATTTGGCATCGTCAAGGACGCCGGGCTCGAGCGGCGGAAGGGCAAAACCCACCTTGCCAACGACTTTCGACTGCGCCGGATCGCTTGCGATCCATGCGGCGTTCTCGCCGTAGATCAGACCCTGGGCCACGCGGCCCGCAGCAAAGGTCGTCGCGGTTTCCGTCCAGGTCGATTGCGTCGATTCCGGCGGTGCGATGTCACGCAAGTGCAGCCAGTATTTCAACGCGGCCTTCGATTTGTCGCTGTTCATCGCGCCGCCATTCTTGACGGTCGCAGCATAGTTGTTCTTGGCGTCGATACCCCAGTTGTAGACCCCGAAGGTCGGCGCGATGGATTCAAAGAATTCGTACCAGGATGCAGGATGGCCGGTATGGGCCTGCGCGGTCGTGCCCCAGAGTTGCTCGCCATTGTCCTTGCCCCACTTGGTGAAGAATTCGGCGATCTGCGTATAGTCTTCGTGTGTGCTCGCCGGCTTCAGGTCCTTGCCGGTTTCCTTCTTGAAGGCTTCCTGGATCTTGGGATCTTCGAAAAGGTCCTTGCGATAGAGATAGGTCTTCAGGAACGCTTCCATCGGGATGCCGTAGAGGTCACCGTTCGAACCCTTGAAGTAGTCGGCGAAGCTGGTGAAGTTGGCATCTTCGTAGGTCGGCGCCTTCAGGTCCGGCTGGTCCTTCAGTGTCTTGGTGATATCGACGAGGAAATCGCGGGCCAGATACGAATAGATGATGTCCTGTTCGATATAGACCATGTCGTAGATGCCGGTCTTGGCTTCCATGTCCTTGATGGCCTTGTCGTACATCTGGTCCCACGACGTCGTTTCGATATCGACCTTGATGCCCGTCTTCTTCTCGAAGTCCGGAGCCAGCACGTCCTTGATGTAGTTGGATGGGGGCGTGGATTCGGTCACGCCGTGAAGGGTCACGCCCTTGAACTTGGCGCCCGCATCCGACCAGAAATCAGCCCATGCCGGCGAAGCGGCGGCCGCGAGACTTACCGTCAGCGCGAGCGCGCTGGCCTTCAGTGCATACCTCATTTCAATCCTCCCAGATGACAGCGAGATCATTTCGCCGAGCCATTGTGTAGCCGAAAAGCGTGATATCCGCAATATTTGTTGCTTGAACCTGCAAATATGAGGCTTATGTGTTTGATTTCTACGAGAACTTATTTCCTTTCGATAGCTTATTGCGTTAAATTCAGCTTAAAATCCGATTAAAATGCTGCAATGCAATGAGATTTCTTGCGGTGCCATAATCTGTGTATTCCCAATTTATTTGTTGCTTTGCCATACTAAATGCCATACCTGTTGCCGAAGAAAACGTATTTTTGGAGGAAAACGGGGATGCGTCGATTGGGTATCCACTCATTTGTATGGACAGGCGGCCAAACTCAGGAGGGGCTGGAAATGGCCCTCAACAAGACCGCCGAGCATGGATATCGGACGATCGAGTTCGCCTATCTGCGGCCGGAGAAATTCAACCTCGATCGTCTGGCGAAGCTTGCGCAATCACTCGATGTCGAAATCGGGGTGACGATGGGGCTCGGTTTTGCAAACGACGTCTCCAGCGAGGACGCCTCGGCCGTCGAGGCGGGCAAGCGGACGCTATCTGATGCCGTGCATGCGGTTCGCGACATCGGCGGAAACAAGCTGGGCGGCATTCTTTATTCCGCCCATACCAAGTACAACCGTGCCCCGACCAGGAAGGGCTGGGACAATAGCGTCGCGTCCATTGCCGCTATCGGCGACGTTGCGAAAGAGGCGAATGTCGATCTCGTCCTCGAGGTCGTGAACCGTTTCGAGACGAACCTTCTGAACACGACCGCGCAGGGCTTGAAGTTCATCTCCGAGACCGGTTCCGACCACGTTCGCCTGCATCTGGACACGTTCCACATGAATATCGAGGAAGCCAATCCCGCTGCTGCCATCCGCCTGGCCGGCGACAAGATCGGCTATTTCCACATCGGCGAAAGCAACCGCGGCTATCTGGGTGACGGCACCATCAATTTCGATCTGATCTTCGATGCGCTGCTGGATATCAACTACGAGCGCGACGTCGTGTTCGAAAGCTTCTCGACGGCCGTCGTCGATGAAGGGCTTTCGCTTGCCTGTGCGATCTGGCGGGATACCTGGACGGACAATGATCCGCTGGCGGCGCATGCCAAGCGCTACATCGAATTGAAATACGAGGAAGCAAAACGTCGCCGCGTCACGAGCGCACGGCCCTAATTATCCTTCTGGCGGCCTGCTTCGAGCGTGTAGGGTCGGAGCTGCCGATTTGAAGGGAAATGAACATGACCGACACCGTCTCCATTGGAAGCTCGCCTCGCAGGATCCGACAGAACAACATCGTCGCTGCCCTGCAGACGATCTACAGTCACCGCGGCCTGAGCCGGGCGGACCTTGCTCGCAAGCTCGGCATGAATCGTTCGTCTTCCGGCGAGATTGTCGCCGAACTGACGGGAAGCGGGCTCGTCCAGGAATCGGAGGCGACAGGCAGGCACCAGACGGAGCAGTCGCGTGCCGGCCGCCCGGGGATCATGCTCGAGCTTGTGCCTGACGCTGCTTTCTTCGCTGGCATCGAAATCGGCGTCGAGCACATCTCGGCAACTGTCATAGACCTCTCCGCCGACGTGCGGGTCTGTCGCAAGATCCCTTTTGAAACGCCGGCCTCTTCGGTGGAGGAGGCTGTCGCAAAGGGTGTGGAGCTTGTCGTAGGCTCGTTGTCGAAGCCGATGCTCGAGCGATGCCGAGGGCTCGGCATATCGACGCCGGCCCATATCAGGCCGGATGGATCGGTTCGTCTCGCCCCGATCATCGGCTGGCGCGATGTACCGCTCAAGGAGATTGGCCGGAATGCGTTTCCGGTGGATCTTCCCATCTCGGTCGAGAATGATGCGAATAGCTTTGCGATCGGCGACAGCTATCGACGCGGCATCGCAGGCGTCACGCTCTTCCTGCTCATGGAGACCGGTGTCGGGGGCGGGATCATGATCGACGGAAAGCTGTTCCGCGGTGGCCACGGTCTTGCCGGCGAGATCGGCCACACGCTGGTGCCCGGAAGCGGCGGTCAGAAGTTCGAACAGCTGATCGGCCGGGAGGTACTGACACGGCAATACAGGGAGGCGACCGGACGAGCGGATGCCGATCTTCATGAATTCCTTGCTGATGTCCGCGACCGCGTACCGGGAGCGGTAAACATTGCGGAGACGTGGTCGAGGCATCTCGCTTACGCGTTGCTGCAGGCGTGCCGCCTGATCGATCCGGAAAGGATTGTGCTCGGCGGTTCCGTCGCCTCGCTTTACCCGATGGTGGCCGCTCGTGTCGCCGTCCACATGCAGGAGGGGCAGAACATCTCCTTCCCCACCCCTGCAATCGTCGTGGACGAGGATGCGGAGTTCGGATCGGCATTCGGTGCCGCATGCATGATGCACCAGCGTTTCCTCTCTCTCGATAACGAGGAGTTTGGAAGCGAGGACGGGACAGTGCCGCGGATGACGGCGCCCGAGAGGGCCTGAATCGAAAGAAGGACTGCGATGGCTTCAACACTTGCTCCAGACCAATTTGGTCCCACCGTCTGCGTCGGCGAGATCCTGGTCGAAATCGTTGCGACGACAGTCGGCAACGGGTTTACGGAAGCCCAGCCTCTCGTCGGACCCTATCCGAGCGGCGCGCCGGCAATCTTCATTTCTCAATGCGGTCGTCTGGGGGGCAGCTCGGCAATGATCGGCGCCGTCGGCGACGACGATTTCGGACGCGTCAATATCGATCGGCTCAAGCGCGACGGTGTCGACGTCTCGACGATTTCGATCGACGCGCACTATCCGACCGGCAGTGCCTTCGTCCGTTACCGAAGGGACGGTTCCAGGGACTTCGTTTACAATATCGCAATGTCTGCGGCGGCCCGTTTCGGCTGGTCCGACGATGTGCGCAGGCTCATCGAGCGTGCCGGCCATCTGCATGTCATGGGATCGGCGCTGTCGGTGCCGAGTGCGCGGGACGTCATCGACAGGGCGGTGGACATCGTCAAGGCGAGAGGCGGAACGCTTTCTGTCGATCCCAATATCCGCAAAGAACTCAAACTCCACGAGGCGACTGAGAAACGCTTTGCAAAGCTGGTCGCTGCCGCCGACCTGCTGCTTCCATCCGGCGAGGAGCTTGAACGCGCCGCGGGCGTGGAAGGCGAGGTCAACGCCATCCGTCGCCTGTTCGAACTCGGCGTGAAGGAGATTGTCCTGAAGCGCGGAGCGGCCGGTGCCACCTATTTCGGAAGGGATGGTGACCGTGTGGAGGCACCCGCCTTCGTGGTCGCGGAGGTCGATCCGACCGGTGCGGGCGACTGCTTCGGCGGAGCTTACCTCACCTGCCGTCGCCTCGGGATGCCGGCGAAGGAGGCCTTGACCTATGCATCGGCGGCCGGCGCGCGCAATGTTACCATCCGTGGCCCGATGGAGGGAGCCGGCACCCGTGAGGAACTGGACGCCTTCATCTCCTCGACGGAAAGGCGCTCGTGATGCCGGTCAATCTCAAGCAACTGGCCTTATTGCGCCAACAAGGGCGCCTGCTCGGCGTGACGTCCGTCTGCTCAGCCCATCCAATCGTCATCCGTGCTGCGCTACGCTATGGCAGACAGCACGAGAGTACGGTTCTCATCGAGGCGACCTGCAACCAGGTCAATCACCTCGGTGGCTACACCGGAATGACGCCGCGTGACTTCGCTGCACTGGTTTTCAGGATCGCCGCCGAGGAAGGCTGCCCCGAGGGCCTGATCGTTCTCGGCGGCGATCATCTCGGCCCGAATCCCTGGCGGGACAGTCCGGTAGACGAGGCGATGGCCGAGGCCGGGAAGATGATGGCCGCCTATATCGATGCCGGATTTCGGAAGATCCATCTTGACGCCTCGATGGGCTGCAAGGGCGAACCGATGGCGCTGGACGACGAGACCACAGCCGATCGTGCGGCCAGGCTTGCCGCAGTCGCCGAGGCCCATGCCGAGAAAGCCGGGCGCGAGATGCCCGTTTATATTATCGGTACCGAGGTTCCGCCTCCGGGCGGTGCGGATCATTCACTCGATACGATCGAGCCCACCTCGGCCGCTTCAGCGCTGAAGACGATCGACGTCCATCGCCGGATCTTTGAGGAGAGGGGGCTCGGCAAAGCATTCGAACGGGCGATCGGACTGGTCGTCCAGCCCGGCGTCGAGTTCGGCAACCACAATGTTATTTGCTATGACCGAAGCAGGATCGACGCGCTGAAATCCGTGCTCGCGCAAGAGCCGCAATTCGTGTTCGAGGCCCACTCGACGGATTATCAAGGCAGCAGGTCGTTGACCGCATTGGTGCAGGATGGCTTTCCCATTCTGAAAGTCGGCCCCGAACTCACGTTTGTTCTTCGAGAGGCTCTCTATGCGCTCGACGCGATCGCTTCCGATCTTCTTCCAGACTATGGCAATCGGCCGCTCTATGCCGCCATGGAAAGCCTGATGCTCGACCAGCCGGGCAACTGGAGCCGTCATTATCACGGCGACCAAGCGGCAATGCGGTGGCTTCGCCATTATTCGCTGTCCGACCGCATTCGTTATTACTGGACCTCGCCCGAGGCGCAGTCGGCAGTCGAACGGCTTTGCGATGCGCTATGCGGCCAGACGGTGCCGCTTCCTCTGATCTGGCAGCATCTGCCTCAAGGAGAGGAGTTCGCGGGTTCGCCGCTGGACCCGGAGGCGGTGCTCATCTGGAGGGTGACACGCAGCCTTGCCGACTACCACGCCGCCTGTGGGGTCGGAAAAACCAAATAGGAAGCAACGGAGGAGGAGCGAATGAACGAGTTGAACGGAAAAATCGCGGCAGTGACGGGCGCCGCGTCCGGTATAGGACTTGCCTCTACGGAGGCGATGATCGCCGCCGGGGCGACGGTGGTGCTCGTCGATCGGGATGAGCGTGCGTTGAACGACGCCTGCTCGCGTCTTGGAAGCCGTGCGATCGGCTTGCCGCTCGACCTGTTGAACACCGAGAAATGCGCGTCGCTGCTGGACGGCATTCTCTCCAAGGTCGGGCATCTCGATATTTTCCACGCGAATGCCGGAACCTATATCGGCGGAGATCTGGTCGACGCCGATCTCGATGGCATCGACCGCATGCTCAATCTCAACATCAATGTCGTCATCAAGAACGTCAGGACCGTCGCGCCGCATATGATCGAGCGTGGCACGGGCGATGTCGTTGTGACGAGTTCCGTCGCCGGACATTCGGCTGTCCCCTGGGAACCCGTCTATTCGCCCTCGAAATGGGCGATGCATTGCTTCGTGCAGACGATGCGGCGCCAGCTTCTGAAGAGCGGAATCCGCGTCGGTTCCGTATCCCCAGGGCCTGTCATCAGCGCATTGCTTGCCGATTGGCCGGAGGAGAACCTACGGAAGGCAAAGGAAGCAGGGGCGCTGATCGAGCCGAAGGAAGTCGCCGACGCGATCATCTTCATGCTGACGCGTCCAAGGAACGTGACGATCCGTGACGTGGTCGTCCTTCCCAGCGCATTCGACATTTGAGGAGCGGCCCATGTCCTACCAGAACAGGTTTCGCCTGGAAGGCGAGCGAGCAGTTGTCACCGGCGGAGGGAGGGCGATCGGACTATGCTGCGCCGAGGCCCTCGCGGAAGCCGGTGCTTCCGTCGTCGTCATCGAACGAAGTGAGCAGGATGCTCATGAGGCACTGGCGCTTCGGAGCAAAGGCTACGAGATCGAACTCCATGTCGGTGATGTCACGGATTCCGCGCGCATGGAGGCCATCGCATCCGAGCTCGCCGCCGCCGGTCGGCCAGCGACCATCCTGGTCAACAATGCCGGCATCGGACAAAATGGCATCTCGGCTGAAGATGTCACCGATGCCGACTGGTTGCGGATGATGAATGTCAACGTCAACGGTGTCTTCTGGTGCTCGCGCGCATTCGGCCGCCATATGGTCACATCCAGGCGCGGTTCGATCGTCAATCTCGGCTCCATGTCCGGGATCATCTGCAATCGTCCGCAGCCGCAGACCGCCTACAATGTCTCGAAGGCGGCGGTGCACCATCTGACCCGTTCACTCGCCGCCGAATGGGCCCATCATGGCGTCAGGGTCAACGCGGTCGCTCCGACCTATATCGAGACCCCGATGGTCGGTGCGGTCGAAGCCAACAAGGAACGTATTCCGATCTGGCTGGCAGATACGCCGATGGGCAGGATGGGGACCCCGGATGAGGTGGCAAGCGCGGTTCTTTTCCTCGCTTCCGGGGCGGCAAGCCTTATGACCGGGGCAATCGTCAATGTGGATGCCGGCTTTACCTGCTGGTAGGACGCAACGGATGAGGCGCGGGCGACCGCGCCTCATATCCGCGTCATCGGCTTTGTCCTGCATCGCCGAGTATGGCTGCAACGCCACCACTATTGGACCGACAGACGCTTTCCACTCTCGGCATCGAAGAGATGCACCTTCGTCACGTCCGCAGTCATCCCGACGGTATCGCCTGCCTGCAGGGAAAGCCGCTCACGGACCGTGGCCACGAGCGGATCCGATCCGATCCTGGCATTGATCTGCGTCTCTGCCCCTGTTGGTTCGATCACCACCACTTCCGCGGGCGCACCATTCTCGCCGACGATCAGATGCTCTGGCCTGATGCCATAGATTACCTCCGTCCCCCGGGCGACTGCAGCACTTTCCGGCACCGGCAGGCGTGCTCCGCCATCAGCGATGAATTCGATTGGTCCTGTGCCACCGATCTTTCCCCTGATAAGATTCATGCCCGGTGAGCCGATGAAGCCGGCGACGAAGAGATTGGCCGGCCGATCATAAAGATCCAGCGGCGAACCGATCTGCTCGACATAACCATCTCGCATCACGACGATCCTGTCGGCCATGGTCATGGCTTCGATCTGGTCATGCGTCACATAGATCGTCGTGGTTTTCAGCCGCTGATGCAGTTGCTTGATCTCCGTGCGCATCTGCACACGAAGCTTTGCGTCGAGGTTGGAGAGCGGTTCGTCGAAGAGGAAGACCTGAGGTTGGCGAACGATCGCGCGGCCCATGGCAACACGCTGCCGCTGGCCACCGGAAAGATTTCTCGGGTATCGATCGAGCAGATGTTCCAGGCCGAGGATCTGCGCTGCGTCGCGCACGCGCGCCTTTATCTGCTCCTTCGGCGCCTTTGCCAGCCGTAGCGAAAATCCCATATTCGCTTCAACCGTCATATGCGGATAGAGCGCATAGGATTGGAAGACCATGGCGATGTCGCGCTCCTTCGGTGCGACGCTGTTGACGACCTTGCTGCCGATCGAAACATTGCCGCCGGAGATTTCTTCAAGGCCCGCGATCATGCGAAGAAGGGTCGATTTACCGCAACCGGAAGGGCCGACAAGGATGACGAATTCGCCGTCCCGGATATCGATATCGACCCCATGCAGAACTTCGAAATGACCATAGCTCTTGCGCACATTTGCCACGTTTACGGACGCCATCGGGATCTCCGGCTGAAAATACGGTTTCGGGTCTGCGGTCGCCCGATAAGAGCGACATACGGTACGCCGCTTATCGCGGTGCCGTCGCGGCGGCGTAAGGAGTGAGCGCCGCCTCGATGGCGGCAAGGCAGAGATCGCGCGCTTTCGGCACGATACGTTTCTCGACCACGTCGGGATAAAGGCGAGCGAGATAC
Organism: Hyphomicrobiales bacterium; assembly: GCA_900471925.1. Classification (GTDB taxonomy): domain Bacteria; phylum Pseudomonadota; class Alphaproteobacteria; order Rhizobiales; family Rhizobiaceae; genus Rhizobium. Next base: position 23,698 of record UCGV01000034.1, on the reverse strand, counting down.
TGGCTGATCAACGTTTTCGGGATCGCATCGGGCAGCCGAGTGAGCAGCCTGTCGACCGCCGCAGACGCGCGGGCGTCCGGCCAGTAATAGCGAATGCGGTCACTATAGCTGAAATGTCGCTGCAGGTGTTGTTCGGCGCCGGTACCGCCATAGTGGCCAGCCCAATGTTGCGGCTCGGCGAGCATGATACTTTCCATCGTGGCGGCCAGCCCAAGATCTTGCGTAGTGCCGCTGATGACATCGGCAATCGCGTCAAGTCCGTAAAGCGCCTCGCGCAAGGCGAAGGTCAGGCTCGGACCGACTTTGAGGATCGCAAAACCACCATCGACCAGGGCGGAAAGCAGGTCTGCCGGCTGGTAATCGGTGGAATGGGCTTCGAAGAGCAAATCGTTCATCTCATCGAGCGCTGAAATCAGTGCCTGTGCGCGCTCGGGTTTGTAGAGTGCCACATTGGCATTGCCAAATTCCACGCCAGGCTGAACGACAATAGCGATGACGCGCTCCAGCGCCAATTCCACGCCGGCCTCTGCAAAGGCCCGCCGGTGAACGTCGAGAGTGCGCAGGGCGGCTTCCCGCCGCGTAACCTCAAGTTCGTCCAGCGCATGCGTGGCGCCTCCGGGTGGCGGCACTTCCGTGCCGATGACATAGACGGGCGGCCGGCGGCCGCTGCGGCGCGCCACATCTTCAGCGGCGCGCGCCAGCCGTGCCGCCCTTTCGGCAGTGAGTTCATCGGCAAGGGCTACCGGCTCGCCGGCGCAGCCCATCGATGTGTCGAGATGGAGCTTTTCAAAACCAGCTTCGACATAGGCGATCACCATGGCTTCGGCGCGTGCCATGGCGTCGTCCGCGGCAAGCTTCCGCCACGGATTGGGGCCGAGATGATCGCCGCCAAGGATGATCCGCTCGGCCGGAAACCCGACCTCTGCCGCGATCCGCTCGATGAATGCCCGGAAGTCTGCCGGTGTCATGCCGGTATAGCCGCCTTCCTGATTGACCTGATTGCAGGTCGCCTCGATCAGCACGGCCTCACCCTGTCGGGCGGCATGTCGCAACGTGGCCTCGATGACCAGCGGATGGGCGGAGCATACCGATGTTATGCCGCGCGGCAGGGGCAGGTCTCTGCCACCGAACAATTTTGCCAGGGCAATCTGGCGATTTTGATCGATCGCGGTACTCATACCAATGTCACGACCTTGGTGAGATGACGTGGCGAGACGGTGTCGATCTGCCGTGATTGAGCGGCGCGTTCGCCGAGGATCTGTAGTGCCGGCAGGACGACGAGACCGGCGAGCGACAGGTCGACATCGACCGGAAGCGCCAGATCGCCGGGGCCGCCGAAGCCGACGACAACGGCGCCCTTCTCGCGCAACTCGCCGACAAGTGTGGCCTCGGCAGCCTTTTGATCGCTGCTGTAGAGCATGATGACGGCCGTCTTCTCGTCAACGAGGCTGATCGGCCCGTGGCGGTATTCGAGCGGATGGAAGGCCTGTGTCATCAGCTGGCTCATTTCCATCAGCTTGAGCGCACCTTCCAGCGCAATGCCGAAAAGCGGCCCGCCGCCGAGAAAGACGAAGTGCGAGCGATCCTTGATGATATCCGGCAGGGCCGCGTCGAGCGTATCTGCGAGCCGACGCGCCGATGCGACGATCGAGGCCGGAACGGTTTGACCGATCATCTGCAGGCTGAGCAAGACCATCAAGCTTGCCGACACCGTCATGACGATGCCCTCGTCGGGATGTGTGGGGGAGCAGATGAGCTGATCGCAGTTCCTGGCAAGCGCGCTTTCGGGCTCCACCGTCACGGCGGTCACGAAGGCGCCGGCGGCTCGGCTCGCCTTGGCTGCAGCAACGGTCTCCGTTGTCTCACCACTGCGCGAAAGCGCTACGACATGCGTCTTTTGCCATTCCGGCCAGAAGTGGGAGGGGCGGTTCAGCCATTCTGCACCGGGCACGGCGATTGCCTTGCGTTTCAGGCTGTTGGCATAGGAGGCCAGAGACAGAGCGAGATTGAAGGAGGTGCCGCAACCGACAAAGACAAGGAGATCGTCTGTCTTGCCGCTTGCTGCATTCGAGCCGATGGCTTTCTCCCAATAGGGAAACTGCTCGAAGATTACCTTTTCGGTCGTGTTCATGATGTCTCCGATTATTTGACCGAACCAGCCAGCAGACCGCTGACGAGGTACCGGTTGAGGAAGATGACGACCAGGGCCGGGATGACGATGGCGATCGATCCGCTTGCCGTGATCAGCCCGTAGTCGATGAAGTTCTTGGTGACGAATTCCGGAATGAGGACCGTCAGGGGCTTCGTCGCCTGCGGCGAGAAGATGAGGGGAACGAGATACTGGCCCCATGCGCCCAGGAAGGTGAGGATCGCCGCCGCAGTCAGGCCCGGTCCGGCAAGCGGCAGCACAATGTTGAAGAAGATGAAAAGGCGGCCAGCACCATCGAGCTGGGCTGCTTCTTCCAGCGCGATCGGAAGCTGTTCGAAGACGCTGCGCAGCAGCCAGAGGGAAAGCGGCAGATAGGCCGAGACATAGATCAGCGAGACGCCGGTATAGGTATCGACCAGATGCAGCTTGATCATGATCTGATAGAGCGGGATGAGCACTGCATAGGCAGGGATGGCCAGCGTGGCTACGACCGCGCCGAACAGAAGATGCCGGCCTGGAAAGCGCATCCGGGTGAAGGCGTAGGCGCCGAGTGCAGAGATCGCCACGCATAGGGCCGTGGCGGCCGCAGATGTGATAACGCTGTTGATGAGTGCAGCACGAAACTGCTTCCAAACTTCGACCCCACCGATCCGATCGATATTGATGCCGAGCAGGCGCGAATAGTGATCGAGCGTGAAATGCTGCGGGAAAAAATGGATCGGCCGCGCCGAAAAATCTTCCGTCGGTGTCACGGAACTTGCGAGCGTCCAGTAGATCGGGCCGAGCGACCAGATCAGCAGCACCGCGAGACCGGTCCATATCATCATGCGATAGAGAATGGTTGGTTTCATTAGTCGAACCGTGTGTTGCGATAGACGCGCAGGACATAGACGAGCGAAACGAGCAGCGAGACCAGCGTGATGACGACCGACAGCGCCATGCCGTAGGAGAAGCGAAGGTTCTGGAACGTCTCGAGATAGATCTGCACGAGGATCGGTCGCGTTTCGAGGCTCGAACCGGCGAGCACCCAGGCCTCGTCGAAGAGGTTGAAGGCGTTCACGGTCGCATTCGTCATGGCAACGGCGATGGCGCTGCGCACTAGCGGCAGCGTGACAAGGCTGAACATCTGCACGCGCGTCGCACCGTCGATGCGCGCGGCCTCGTAGAGATGGGCCGGGATGCTCTGCATGGCCGCGAGCACGATGACGATCGTCAATGGCATCATGCGCCAGACATGCACGACGGTGACCGCGATGATCGCGCTCGTCCGATCATTGAACCAGACATGGTTTTCGAAGGGCAGGCCAAGTGCGACGAGGATGCCGTTCAACAAGCCGGCGCCCGGCTGATAGATCCACAGCCAGATGACGGAATTGACGACACCGGGCAGCGCCCAGGGCAGGATGACTGCCGCAAGCACCCATTGGCGCCCGACTTTCATCTGGTTGATGAGCGCTGCGGCGAGCACGCCGAAGACGGTTTCGGCGACGACGGCGAGCACGACATAAATGAGCGTATTCGTCCACGTTGATCCGAGCTGCCCGTCCGACAGCATGCGCGTGTAGTTTTCGAGGCCGACGAAAGGGGTTCCCGCCTGCATCGGGTTGACCCGATGCAGCGAGTCCCACACCGTCCGTCCCATCGGATAGAAGACCAGTGCCGCCATCGTCACGAGGATGGGCAGCACTAGCAGCAATCCGAGCATCGTGTCGGCGTTGAAGCCGACACTCCGCTTGGTTCCGACACCTTCGGCGGTGACTGCCGTCATTGCGCCATGGCCTGCTTGGCCGCATCGGCGATGGCCTGCATCGCCTGATCAACGGTCATCTGTTCCTTCGCGGCACTGTTGATCGCCGTATTCACCGCGCTGGAAAATTGCGGATACCACGGCGGTGTTCCCTGCTGGAACAGCGGCTCGACCGTCTTCGACTGTGCGACAAGGGCGTCGCCGCTGGTCAGCTTGCCTTCCGTGTTCAGCTCGGCGAGAGCCGAGGTGCGCGTCGGCAGGAAGCCGTTTGCCGCATTCTTCTTCTGGAACTCCTTGCTGGTGAACCATTTGACGAAGGCAACCGCCGCTTCCTTGTTCTGCGAAACGTTCGGGATGGCGAGCGCTTCCGGAAGGCCGAAGCTGCGTGTCTGACCGCTTTCGGTCGGCACCAGGATCGCTTCAACCTGGCCGGCGACCTTGGACTGTTTCGGATCGTTCATTTGGCCGAGACGACCCGGCTCGCCCGAGATCATGATGCTGGTCAGGCCCTGGGCGAACATGCTCTCGTTGATCTGGCTGTCCTTGAGGCCCGTCGAAGCCGGATCGACCAGGCCATCCTTCAAGAGCTGAAGTTCGAAGGCGAGTGCCTTGTAGCCGGCTGAATCGGGCGTGAGGAAAAGCGGCTTGAAGTCCTTGTCGAAAAGTTCGCCGCCGAAGGCCTTGGTCAGCAGGTACCAGCTGGTGGAAGCGCCTTCCGTTGCCGAAAGCGGCAGGCCGATCGGATAGGTCGAGATGCCCTTTTCCTTGATCTTCTTTGCGGCTGCGACCAGCGCGTCGAGCGTCTTCGGCGTTTCGGTCACGCCGGCATCCGTGAAATGCTTCTTGTTGATGAGCATGACGCGGAAGTCGTTGGTGTAGGGGACACCGAGCAGCTTGCCGTCTACGGTGAAGATCTTGGCGACGCCGATATCATCGACCGTATCCTTGTCGATCACGTCGTTCAGCGGCATGTACCAGCCGGCGGCACTGAACTGCCCGGTCCATGACCAGTCGAATTCCGTCACATCGGCGGGTGCGGTGCCGGCAACCAGTGCCGTCACCAGTTTCGGGCGGATATCGTCCCAGGAAAGTGTCTGGAGATCGACGTGGATGCCGGTCTCGGCTTCGAAATCGGCCGCCACCGTGGCGCCCTGCGGCGACGGCATCAGTACCGTGATCGACTGACCGGCCAGCGGTTTGGTGTCGTCCGCCATGGCGGGCAAGGCGATCGCGAGGGCGGCGGAGGCAAGCAAAGGCAAAATGAATTTATGCATGTTCCCATCCTTCTTTATCTTTGACATTCATTGTCTTGATCGCGCGATTACGGTGTCGGCCGCGACCGCGATTTGCCCGAACCAGCGCTCGTTCAGCGGCCAGTCGAGAAGTTGGGCAGCGGCCAGAAGCGCGCCGCCAATGGGATGAAGTCGGGGCGGAACCGCCCGCCGGCCGATGCGTCGTTCCACGGCTTCGAGCAGCAGACGGCTGGAAAAGGTGCCGCCCGCATAGGTCCAGTCGGTGCCGATTTCGCAATGGCCTGCTATTGCCGAGTGGTGTTTGGCCAGCTCGTCAGCCGCCATCTCGATCAGGCCGATTGCCGTCTCGTCACCCTCGCGCGCTGTCCGGTCGACGAGGATGGAAAGTGCCGCAATACCGGCGCGCTGCCGCTTGAGCCCGTTGATCCAGCCGCCGAGCGCGTTGATGGGATCGGAAATATCGAGCTGCAGATGCTCGTAGACGGCCTTTGCCAATGTCGTGGGTCTGGCGCGCCCGTCAAGGCTCTGGCTGATGAGATGCAGGGCCTTGCGGCCAATCCAGTAGCTGCTGCCTTCATCGCCGATCACATCGCCCCAGCCGCCGGAGCGGGCGGATACCCCGGCGTCGTTGCGTGCCCAGGACATGGAGCCGGTTCCCGACAGAACGAGAATGCCCGGTCGGCCGGCAAAGGCGCCGAGATGGGCAGCGTCGACATCGTTCAGAACGGTACGGCGAAGATCAGGAAAAGCCTCGTCGATGCATTGTTTCTGAAGGGTGGAGAGATGCGCGACTTCCCCGTAGGCCGGTAATGCCGCGCCGACGGCAGCCAGGCCCGGTTCATCGCGGAATGATGCGAGTTGCCGCTCCAACTCCTGCCGCCAATCCGGATTGTCCATCGGGTTGACGCCACCACCAAGCGCACTGCGCAGGATCTCGCCATCTTTGTTGGCGAGCGTGACGAGCACCTTGCTGCCGCCGCCATCGATGCCGAGGATCAGCTCGTCGCTCATTCCTTCGCTCCGAGCTCGGCATAGGTTGCCGCGACGCCGAAATTCTTGAGTTCAGCGCGCCATTGTGCAGTAAGGTTCTTGTCGGTGATGAGCTTTGCAGCGTTCAGCGGCGCCACTTTGTAGGTCGCCATCGTCCCGAATTTCGAGGAATCCGCCAGGACATAGCCGTTCGCGGAGCGCGAAAGCATGCGCCGATTCAGGCTCGCTTCGGCGCTGTCCACGCTGTAGATCGCGCCATCGGGGCTAATGGCGCTGGCGCCGAGAAACAGCTGATCGAACCAGATCGTCTCCAGCATCGCCTCTGCCTGGGGACCGACGAGCGAGGCGTTTTCACTGCGTAGCTGGCCGCCGAGCAGCACGACCTCGAGGTTCGGAATGTTCAGGAACTCCTGCGCGACGATCAGGCCGTTGGTGAAAATGCGTAGCGGCATCGGGTTAATGCGGATGAGCCGGGCAAGCTGAAGCACCGTCGTGCCGGCATCGAGGAAAATCGCCGTGCGCGGCTGGAGCAGTTCGTACGCTGCATTGGCGATCGCGCGCTTGGCAGAGAGCTGGCGCTTTTCGCGCTCCTGGAAGGCCATTTCGACCGAGGAACCTTCGGCGATGCGGGCACCGCCATGCACGCGATCGATAGCGCCATCCTGTTCGAGAATCTGCAGGTCGCGCCGCACGGTTGCGAGCGAAGCGCCGACAGCATCGGCCAGATCCTGAATAGTCGAAAAGCCATTCGCGTAGAGATGACTACGGATGGCATCGAGCCGATCAGTCTTTACGCCGCCAGTCTGGTTCACAAATCGCCCCTGCCGCTTTTTGTTTATTTGCATCAAGGTTCCCACCCGATACGATCAATGTCAATCATAATTATGATCGTTTATGATCTTTTTGGCGTTGCGCCATCTGTTGGCGGATGCATAAAAGAAAGGCACGCCATCTCGAAAGACGACGTGCCCCGTTGAACATTTTGATGAGTGAACAGGCCTGCGGCCCGCCTTCAATTATACTTCGGCAAAAGGTCGCCGTGCGCCTCGATCAAGTCATCGACGAGTCCCCAGATTTCGTCCGGCGACAGTTCCGCGGATGTGTGCGGATCGAGCAGGGCCGCCTGATAGATGCGATCGCGTTTGCCTGTCAGCGCTGCTTCGACGGTAAGTTCCTGAACCGAAATGCTGAGTTTCATGACCGCGGCAAGCTGGGACGGGATCCTGCCGATGCGGGTCGGCTGGATGCCGTTCCTGTCCACGTGACAGGGTACTTCCACGATACATTCAGCCGGCAGGTTCTCGATCAGGCCGTTATTGGGAACATTGCCGTAGATGAGTGCCGGATTGCCGGTGACGGCTGCATTGATAATGCCGGCGGCATATTCATTGCTGCGGCAGACCTCGATTGGCTTGTCGCCCTCGAGATCGCGGCGCAGAGCATGCCATTCGGAAATCTGCCTTTCGCAACGGCTGATATATTCATCGAGCGGGATATTGAGTTTGTCGATGAGCTCCGGGCGGCGCGCCTTGATGTACCACGAAGTGTATTCGGAAAAGTGTTCGCTGGATTCCGTCACGAAATGGCCGAGCCGCTTCAACACGTCGAAGCGTACGCGGTCGTCGTCCGGCACGCGTCCGTCGACGGCGAGAGCTTTGAGGCGGGGATAGAGATCTTCCCGCCGGCCATCGGCATGCAGTTTCTCGTATTTCAGGAAGAAGGCGACGTGGTTGATGCCGGCCGAGATATAGCTGATGTCGGCAATCTCTTCCCCAAGGCAAGAGGCAAGATGGGCGGCGGTATGCTGGACGCTATGGCAAAGCCCAACGGTGCGGATGGAAGGTGCCAATTCCTTGATCGCCCAGCAATTGATCGCCATCGGGTTCACATATTGCATCAGCAACGCGTCAGGGCAGACCTCCTCCATATCGCGGCAGATCGCTTCTAGAACCGGGATGGTGCGAAGACCGCGGAAGATGCCGCCGATGCCGAGCGTGTCGGCAATCGTCTGCCGCAGGCCGTAACGCTTCGGTACGTCGAAATCCGTCACGGTCGCGGGCTTGTAGCCGCCGACCTGCATCATCAGGATGACGAAGTCCGATCCGCGCAGCGCCTCGCGGCGATCGAGTGTCGCCTCGACCTTCACTCTTTGAAGATTGAGTGCCTCGCAGATGCGCCTCGCGACGATCTCCGATGTCTTCAGCCGCTCGGGATCGATGTCGAACAGGCTGATGACATAATCGCTGCCCGATGGCGTGGAAAGCACGTCTCCCAGAATGTTCTGCGCAAAAACGGTGCTGCCGGCACCTACAAGACAAATCTTCGGCATTTTGGTCTCCCGTCGGTCAAGGTCACCATAGTCGTGCCTCTTCCAAATCAGAATTTCTTCCTGTTATTGATACAAGTATTCCTGGATCGAAGCGCGACAGTGGCATGACGGATCATTTCAACGAGAACAGCGAATGGAAGGGATCGCCGCGGGGCTTCCTGATCGAGCGTCACACGGCCGATGCCATGAGCGCTGCGCATTGGCACGATCACGTTGAGATCAACCTGCTTCTCGCCGGCACCATGACCTATCTTTTCAATGGCCGGCAGGAGCGGGTCGAAGCCGGGCGTCTTGTGCTGTTCTGGGCGGCGATCCCACACCAGACGATCCTTGTTACACCTGGGGCGCCGCTGGTCTGCCTGTACCTTCCACTCGTCGATTTTCTCGCTTTGTCCATCGACAAGGCCGCCAGACAGGCAATCATGCAGGGTGCCTTCGTGGTCGAACCCGAATGCCGCGAGACGACGTCTTCAATCGTCGCGGCCTGGGTGGAGGAGTGGAACCGGGGTGACTCGGTCCGGCGCCAGCTGATAGCAGATGAGGCCAGGCTCATGGTACGGCGGCTTATCCTTGACCACGCCGATGATCGGGCCATGTCCGTCACAATTGCTGCGACACCAGTCAGCCCCGCCATTCGCCACACGGAGGTGCTGACGGATCTGATCAACCACCATTTTTCCGAGCCGCTCAGCCTGGCCGAGCTTGGAAGGTGTGCCGATGTTCACCCGACCACCGCCAATCGGGCGTTTCGCGATGTTCTCGGCATTTCAGTGATGGAGTATCTGACGCGCTATCGCCTCGCGAGAGCAATGCAGCGGCTTGCCGAAACAAGGGATTCGATCCTGGAGATTGCACTCGACTGTGGCTTCGGTTCCAGCAGCCGCTTCTACGATGTGTTCAGGCAACGCACCGGTACGACACCCCGGCAATTCCGATCCTCTTTACGCCGCGACATCTAGATCTTTAAGGATAAGATCTATCCGCCGATGGGCTTCAAGGCCTGGGGCAATGCAAATAGGGCGATCGATGCGGCGCTCAAGCGGCTGTATGTGTGGTGCCGCGAGAAAGAAGTTCCGATCATGGCGCACGCGGAAAACTGTATCGGAGCCGGCTGCGGCTACGGCGAATTGGCAAGCCCCGCCTATTGGAAGGATCTGCTCGATACCAACCAGTACGACAAGCTGAGGATCAACCTGGCGCATTTCGGCGCTTTTGACGAAATCCTTCGCTCTGGTGCCGTTACCAGCGTGATGGCGTCATGTGCCAAGGACAAGTTTTCAGGGCCACCGAGTTGGGAGGACATTATCGGCGAGACGATCGATCAGGAGCGCCGCCCGAACCTCTTTGCGGATCTGAGCTATCTCAGTGAACTGGTCAGCAACGACGATGAGGCGCTACTCCGAAAGATCCGAACATTGTTGAGCCACTGGCTAGGCCGCTACGATCAGGGCGCGCGCCATCTGATGTTCGGCACCGATTGGTCGATGATGGCCCTCGAGAGGGACTACAACGCCTATGTTCCAAGGATCAAGGCCGAACTGTCCCTCGCAGGTGTCAGCGAGGAGCATCAGGCGAACATTTTCTGGCGAAACGCCTCCCGTTTCCTCGGACTTGATCGGCCGGGACAGGCACGCGACCGGCTCGTCGCCTACTGCCGCAAGCGCGAACTGAGCTATGGCTGGCTCTCCGACCTAGCGGTCGCCTGAGGTCGCAGGGCTGCCGGGCGCTCTCGGGCGACCGACTTGCGTGTGCGATGCCTAGGGGTTGAGGCCCGCGCATCGAGCAGTATTCAGCACGTGTGTTTCCATTTCCAGGCGGGCACGAGGGCCGTCATTGTCACGAAGGGCGGCGATGATCCTGCGATGTTCGGCAATGGATGCCTGCATGCGGACGGGCTCGGTGATCGGGATCGGCTGGCGCTGGGTTTCCGTCAGTTGCTCGCGGATTACCTGATAGAGCGCGCGCATCATGGCGTTGCTGCAGGCCGAAGCGATGATCGCGTGAAACTCGAGATCTGCCTCGACATTGGCAAGCAGATCCTGCTTGGCCCAGCAATCCTCCATCTGCGTCGTCGCGGCTTCCATTGCCTGAAGCTGGTTACCGGTCAGGCGGCCGGCGGCAAGGGCCGCAATATTTCCTTCCAGCATGATGCGTGTCTGGAACACGTCGAAGACCGAATAGCTGTCGGAGTAACGCCATGGCGCCATGCCGCTATTGGCAGCGCCGCCGCGCTCGGCGACAAAGGTTCCGCGACCCGCTTCCGTCTTGATCAGGCCGAGCGTTTCGAGCGTCAGCAGGGCTTCGCGCAGGGACGCCCGGCTGATGCCGAGCCGCGTGGAAAACTCGCGTTGGGACGGTATTTTCTGGCCGGCTGCAAGTTCGCCGCTTTGGATCATGTCCTGTATCAGGCGTGCCGCAGATTGCGGGACCAATGTCCTGTTGAGCATTCTTTCCATTCTTTCGGCGTGTCGGATCCGGACCGCCCCGTTGCCTACCATTTTAATCCATCAGTCGCTTGCAAATGACAAGAGACCGTGATTGATTTGGCCTGACTGGTCAGACCGGTTAGACCAATAGCAAAAATGCGCACAACAAAACAAGGGGAACCTGAATGCGTCGTTTTTCGATTTTGAAGACTGCCCTGCTGTCGGGCGTTCTGGCACTTGCCGGGATGGCCGCCCATGCAGCCGATCTTAACGTCGGTGCCAATATCGGCAACGTCCCGTGGGAGTTTCAGGACGAGACGGGCAAGACCGTCGGATTTGAAGTCGATCTCGTCACCGAGATTGCCAAGAGGCTCAACAAATCAGTGGAGTTCGTCAATATTCCGTTCAACGGCCTGTTTTCCGCCGTCCAGTCCGGCCGCATCAATATGGCGGTCTCGTCGATCACCATCACGGAGAAGCGCCTGGAATCGGTGAGCTTCGCCCAGCCCTATTATGACAGCGACCAGTCGCTGACGGTGATGGCAGCAAGCGGCATCGCCGATCTGAAGGGCATGAGCGGCAAGACGGTCGGCGTCGATACCGGCTCGACCGGTGACATGTGGGCAACCAGCAACACGGCCAAATACAGCCTCGGCGAAATCCGCCGCTTCGAGGGCCTTCAGCCGGCCATGCTCGATCTCGCAGCCGGCCGTATCGACGGCTACATCAGCGATATTCCCGCCCTTCAGTATTACGTGAAGGACAAGCCGACGATCAAGGTCGTCGAGCGTATCCCGACCGGCGAGAAATATTCGATCATGTTCAACAAGGGTGATCCTCTCGCCAAGCAGGTCAACGACGTCATCACGACGTTGAAGGGTGAAGGCTTTATCGCCAAGCTGCACGAGACCTGGTTCGGGGCCAAGGCTGACGATACGACCTCGACGGTGAAGGTCGCAGATATGCCTGCTGCAAAATAAGACCGGCTGGTCAAAGGATACGGATGGCGGCTTGCCGTCATCCGCCCGTCAACGACTGACCGGTGCTTTCAATGGATATTTTTACGACCTTCTTCAACATGGCGGTGCTGGAGCGCTCTTTTCCGCTGCTCCTCTCCGGCCTGTGGATCACGCTTGAACTCGGCCTCGTCAGCATCGTCGGAGGCCTGATCGGCGGACTGGTCCTGGCGCTGCTGCGTCTCTATGCTCACGTCTTCGTACAGGCGATCGCCAAGATCTACATCGACATCTTCCGCTCGATCCCGCTCCTCGTCCTGCTGATCGTCATCTATTACGCCCTGCCGTTCGTCGGCATCCGTCTCTCGCCCTTCGTGTCGGCGGTCGGTGCTCTGACGCTGGTCTCGACTGCCTATACGGCCGAGATCTTCCGCGCCGGTATCGAGGCCATTCCGCGCGGGCAGTTCGAGGCGTCCGAGGCGCTCGGGCTTTCCTACCGGCACATGATGGCCGAGATCATCCTGCCGCAGGCGATCAAGATCGTCATCCCGCCGCTCACCAACAACTGCATCAACGTGATGAAGGACACTGCACTTGCCTCCGTGGTGGCAATGCCAGATTTGCTCAAGCAGGCAACCCAGGCCCAGGCGCTGACCGCCAATCCGTCGCCACTGATCGGCGCCGCCGTCATCTACATCGCCTTTCTGTGGCCGATGGTCATCATCGTGGCGCGGCTTGAAAAACGCTTCAATGCGGGGAGGCGCAGATGAAAACCATCGTCAACATCGAGAGGCTCAACAAGTCCTATGGCGATTTCCAGGTGCTGCACGGTATCGATCTGGCGATTGCCGAAGGCGAGGTGGTCTGTGTCATTGGCCCGTCGGGCTCGGGTAAATCCACGCTCATTCGCTGCATCAATCACCTGGAAAGCTTCTCCGGCGAAAGCCGTATTGAAGTCGACGGCATCAAGGTCGAGCGCGGCAGAAATCTTGCCAAGGTCCGCGCAGAAGTCGGCATGGTTTTCCAGTCCTTCAATCTCTTTCCGCATCTGAGCGTCCTGAAGAACATCATGATCGCACCGATGCGCGTGCGCGGCACGCCGCCAGACGAGGCGGCGCGAAAGGCGAGGGAGCTGCTCGCCCGCGTCGGCATCACCGAACAGGCGGATAAATATCCCGAACAGCTCTCCGGCGGCCAGCAACAGCGTGTCGCGATCGCCCGAGCCCTGGCGATGGAGCCGCGCGTTCTCCTGTTCGATGAACCGACATCTGCGCTTGATCCCGAAATGGTCGGCGAAGTGCTCGACGTCATGCGCAAGCTTGCCGGCACCGGCGTGACGATGATCGTCGTTACCCACGAGATGGGCTTTGCCCGCCAGGTCGCCGATCGCGTCATCTTCATGGATGGCGGGCGCATCGTCGAGGCCGGAACGCCCGCCGAGATATTCGACAGCCCAAAGGAGGTGCGCACGAAGAATTTTCTGCGCGCCGTTCTCAATCACTGACAAGAAGACAGATCCCGGAGGATCCCATGGAAACGCAACGCCTGCTCGACCTCGACTTTGTCCGGAGCCAGTTTCCGGGCCTTGATCATGGCTGGGTGTTCTTCGACAATGCCGGCGGCTCACAAATCTTGAAGCGCGCGGTCGAGCGCATCAATACATTCCTGTTCGACAAGAACGTCCAGATCGGCGGCAGCTACGACGTATCGCAACAGGCTGCCAAGGCTTTGATGGACAGCCGCGTTGCCGCCATGAATCTCGTCAATGCCACGCGCCCTGAAGAGATCGTCTTCGGTAGTTCGACCACCGTCCTCATCCAGAATCTGGCGCGGTCCATGCGCAGCCAGCTTTCCGCCGGCGACGAGATCATCGTGACGATTTCCGACCACGAATCGAATATCGGCCCGTGGGACGGCTTGCGCGACATGGGGGTGGTCATCAAGTTCTGGCCGCTCGATACCAAGACCTATGAACTCGACATTGCCGACCTCAAGCCGCTTTTGAGCGAGAAGACGAAGCTCGTCTGCGTCACGCATGTGTCGAATATTCTCGGCGCGATCAATCCGATCGCCGATATCGCCGCGATCGTGCATGCCCATGGCGCCCGCCTCTGCGTGGACGCGGTCGCCTACGCGCCGCATCGGGCCGTCGATGTCCAGGCCATGGACGTCGACTACTATGTCTTCAGTTTCTACAAGACCTATGGGCCCCACTACGCGATGATGTTCGGGAAGTACGAACACCTGCTGGAACTCGATCCGCTTTATCACTTCTTCTACGGCCGCGATAAGGTGCCGGGCAAGCTGGAGCCAGGCAATCCCAACTATGAACTGGCCTATGCGGTAACGGGGATCGTCGATTATCTCTGCGAGCTCGGAACAAAGTCCGGCGCGACCGGGACACCGCGCGAGCTGATCCTGGCCGCCTTCAGCGCGATCACGGTGCAGGAAAACGCCCTGACGGAGCGGCTGCTGACCTACCTTCGCAGCCGCAATGATTGCCGTATCATCGGCGAGAGCACGAACCGCAACGGCAGGCGTATCCCGACCATCAGTTTCGTGTTCGAAGGGCGCAATTCGGAGGATATCTGCCGGGCAATGGATGCCTACAAGATTGCGATCCGGTTCGGCGATTTCCATGCGCGGCGGCTTGGCGATCATGTCGGCCTTCCGCAGTATAACGGTGCCGTGCGCGTCTCCATGGTCCACTATAACACGATCGGCGAGGTCGACCGGCTGATTGCCGCGCTTGACGAGATCCTCGGCAGCGATGGCGCCGAACAGAAGCGAGGTGTTGCCTGAATGCATTTCGACACGATCATCAAGAACGGCACCGTCGTTACGGCGAGCGACACGTTTCAAAGCGATGTCGGCATCCGTGACGGGAAGATCACGGCCCTTGCGGCCTCTCTCGATGGCGCCGAAGAGATCATCGACGCTGCCGGTCTCTATGTCATGCCTGGCGGGATTGACAGCCATGTTCATCTCGCCCAGCCATCGGGCGACGGCATCGTCATGGCCGATGATTTTGCGAGTGGCACGCTTTCAGCGGCTTTCGGTGGCAATACGACGGTTCTGACCTTCTGCATGCAGGAGAAGGGAACGACGCTACGCCAGTCCCTGACGGATTATCATGCCAAGGCTGAAGGCGAGTGCTATATCGACGTGTCGTTCCATCTGGTCGTGACCGATCCGACCTCCTATGTGCTTGGTCAGGAATTGCCGGCGCTGGTCGAAGATGGCTACACGTCGCTCAAGGTCTTCATGACCTATGACAATCTTCGTCTGCGCGACGATCAGATCCTCGAAACGCTCGACAGCGCCAGGTCATCGGGAGCCCTGGTGATGGTCCATTGCGAAAACGAGGATGCGATCCGCTACCTGATCGGCAAGCACGAGCAGAGTGGCGACGTTGCGCCAAAATTCCACGCGCTGAGCCGGCCCGCCGCAGCCGAACGGGAGGCCACGCATCGCGCGCTGTCGCTTGCCGAGATCGTCGACACATCGATCGTCATCGTTCATGTCTCCAATCGTCAGGCGATGGAGGAGATCGAGCGTGCGCGCAAGCGGGGCGGCAAGGTGGCCGGTGAGACCTGCCCGCAATATCTGCTTCTGACGGCCGACGATCTCGATGCCGCGGAACTTGAGGGCGCGAAGTTCGTGTGCTCCCCGCCGCCGCGCGATAAGGAGAGCCAGATCGCGTGTTGGGAAGGACTGCAGACCGGCGTTTTCGAGCTGTTCTCGTCCGACCACTGCCCGTTTCGTTATGACGATGCGAGCGGCAAGTTGAACGAGAAGGGAAAGCGGAGTTTCCGTTGGATACCGAACGGTATTCCGGGTGTCGAAACCCGGCTTCCCATTCTCTTTTCCGAAGGCGTCAGCAAGGGACGCATCGACATCAATCGCTTCGTCGCACTGTCATCGACCAATCACGCCAAGCAATATGGGCTCTACCCGCAGAAGGGAACGATCGCCATCGGTGCCGACGCGGATATCGCTCTCTGGGATCCGCGCAAGGAAATGACAATTACCAACGACATCCTCCATCACGGAGCCGATTACACGCCCTATGAGGGGCTCGAGGTCGTCGGGTGGCCGGTGCGCGTCTTGCTGCGCGGCAGGACGATTGTCGATGGGGCGTCGATGACAGGTACAAGAGGGCAAGGAGCGTACCTGCCGCGCAAACGCAGCTCGCGGACAAGACTTTGAGATAGCGCGGTGGCCGCCTGCACTTCTGCTTGATTACCGCCTCCGTGAAGGAAATTCGAGCTGGCGATTGGCTAGGCCTCGGCACGCTGCTCTTTTAATGCAGCGCAGGATTCGCGAACGATCAGGCTGGGTGTAAAGACCGTACGGATTGCGCTCGGCGGCGTCCTGCTGGAGATTTCGTTGAGAAGTGTCGAAATCGCCTTTTTCGCCATGGCGAGGACCGGGGCGGCCACGACCGTGGGAGGCGGATTCATGATATTCGCAAAATCGAAATCGTCTATGCCGATGACAGAGACGTCGTCCGGCACGTTGATCGCAAGTTCACGCAGCGCGTTCAGCACGCCGAGGGTCATCATGTTCGAGAGCGCGAAGATGGCGGTGGGCGGATCGGGCTCACCCATGCGCCGCATGGTGCTGTCATGCGCGATCGCCTGATCGAAGCGACCCTCAAGCAGCAGGCTTTGGTCAACCGGTAGGCCATGCGCCGCATGCGCCTGCAAATAACCCTGGAGACGATCTTCCCCCGTGACGATGTTGGTCCGCCCGGCCGTCACGGCAATCCGCCTGTGACCGAGGCTGATCAGGTAATCGGTAGCGATGCGTCCGGCGGCAACGTTGTCGAGCTTGATCACATCATAGGGCAGACCCTCGATGAAACTGTCGAGCAAGATTGTCGGCACATGGATCTTGTCGACCATGCGGGCGCCATGTTCGGCATCCGAACGCGTGGGGATAATGATCAACCCTTCGACGCGCTGCATGCGCATCATCGTCAAGATCTGCTGTTCGCGGTCGTGGTCCTCGCTCGTCGAATAGACGGCTGCCATGTAGCCGGCATTGAGACAGGCCGATTCAACCACCTTGGCGACCTTGGCGAAATGTGGGTTGGTGATATCAGGCAGGATCAGGCCGATCAGTCGCGACCGGCCCATGCGAAGGCTGCGGGCGCCACCATGGGGGATGTAGCCGATATCGCGGACGGCCGCCTGCACCTTGGCGATGACCTCGTCGCTGACGGGCGCGGAACGATTGAGCGCGGCCGAGGCCGTCGATATGGCAACTCCCGCTCTCTTTGCCACATCCTTGATGGTGGCCATCCAGTCCTCCGCAGTTTTTGTTCGACCCTCTTGCCATCGGGGCATTCTGATGTTGTTATACGAAACGTTTCGATTAAGCAAATAGCGCCGCGCGGGACCAAGAGGAATGGGAACCGTGATATTTTTGGCAAAATTGCACGAAACGTTTCGACCGGTGGAGGCCGGTCATCTGGGAACGCGCCGGAGGAGGCGCAAAGGGAGGATCACATGCATGAGTTCTCGCGGCGTTCGCTGCTGATTTCGTCTGCCGCTCTTGCCGTCGGCGCAAGTGTCGGCCGCGCCTTTGCGCAATCGGATGTGACGGCGACCCTGAAGATGCAGGGTTTCGGTGGTGATGCCGAACTGTCGGCCATGACCAATGCCATTGCGCGCTTCAACAATAAATATCCAAACGTCAAGGTCGATCTCTCTGTCGACCCGATCTCGACGGGCTGGGGTGACTATGTCACCAAGGTCTTCAGCCAGTTCAATTCCGGCCAGCAGGCCGATGTCTATGGCACGGCGATCGAGACCTTCCAGAGTTTTTCGTCGCGCTCTCTCTTTCTGCCGCTCAACGACTTCGTCGCCGCCAATCCCGGCTTTTCAGACTTCGCGCCGAGCCTGTTCAAGCAGTCGAGCTACAAGGGGGATATCAACTATATCCCGATCGGCTGGAATAACATCATGATCAATTACAACCGGGACCTGTTCGACAAGGCCGGCATTGCCTATCCCAAGGACGGCAAGTGGACCTGGGACGAGTTCCGGGAAGTTGCCAAGAAACTGACGGTCAAGGACGCTTCCGGCAACGTTACCCAGTTCGGTTATGAAGTGCCGAACCAGAATTTCTTCGTCCAGCCGTGGTTCTTCTCGAATGGCACCGGCGCCATCAACGATGAGTGGACGGCATCCAACATGCTAGACCCCAAGGTCGCCGAAAGCCTGCAATTCCTGCATGACCTTATCCATGTCGACGGCGTCTCGCCGATCCCCGGCAAGGATATGATGGACAACCAGTTCATGGCTGGACAGGTGGCGATGATCAGCCGCGGGCACTGGATCGTCCAGAGCGCCAAGAACAACAAGCTCAACATGGATGTTGCCATTCCGCCGAGCAAGGTGACCGACACGACCGTGATCGGTTTCGGCGGCTACGCCATCGCCAAGACGAGCAAACAGCCCGACCTTGCCAAGGCGTTGATCCTCGAGCTGACGAGCGAGGAGACACAGAAGGAAGAGGGCGAAAAGGGCGGCGGTGTTCCCGGCCGCAAGTCGGCTGCCGAGACACCTGGCTTCCTGAGCTTCCCGCCGAGTGCGGCGCTTTACTACCAGACACTGCCGAACACAAAGGCCGTGCCGTCGCCTGCCAATTTCCAGGAAGTCGAGAAGATCTTCATCCGCTACTACACGGCGATGATGGCCGGCGAAGTTTCGATCGCCGACGGCGTAAAGCAGGCCGATGCCGAGCTCAATGCTTCGTTCGAACGACTGAAGAAGCGCATGGGCGGCTGATCGATCCAGGGTTCTCACGATCTTCCTCCCGCCGTCGCGGTCGGGTGACAGCGTGCCACCAAGGCATCTGCCACCCGGACGCGGCGGATGACAGACCATGTCCGCCATCCGAGCAGATGCCATGACCGCTAACTTCGAAAGACATCAAGGATCACAGCTTCGCCGGGCGCAGGCCACCACGGGCTATCTCTTCGTGCTGCCGGCGACGGTGCTCTACCTGACCTTCGTGATCGCGCCCGTGATCGTCACGACGATCCTCGCCTTTGCCTATTACGATCCGATGCTCGGCTCGCAATGGGTCGGTTTCGACAATTTCATCCGTTTCTTCACGGATCAGCGCTCGCTCCAGATCCTCTGGAACACGCTACGCTTCGCGCTTTTCGCGGTCACGTTCAACGTTTCGATCGGCCTCTTGCTGGCATTGGCGCTGAACCGCGCCATGCCGGGCTGGCTGCTCTATTTCTTCCGGCTCGCCTTCTTCCTGCCCGTGATCATTGCCGCCGCATTCGTGTCGATCGTCTGGACCTATTTTTACGGCGACGATCTCGGCGTTATCAATTATTACCTGCGCCTGATCGGGCTGCCGGGTGTGCGCTGGCTCACCGATGCCGGCCAGGCGATGACCTCGATCATCATCATGGATGTCTGGAAGAATACCGGCTTCTTCATGATCATCTTCATCGCAGCGCTCCAGGGCGTGCCGAAGAACATCATCGAGGCAGCGGTGATGGACGGGACGCCTGCCTGGCGCCAGTTCTTCCGCATCACGCTGCCCTATATCTCGCCGGTCGTCTTCTTCTGCATCGTCTATGCCTCGATCGGCGCGCTTCAGGTCTTCGAATCCATCGTTATCCTGACACAGGGCGGGCCGGGCGACGCCACACGCTCTCTGTCGATCCAGATCGTCGAGGAAGGGTTCGGCAGTTTCCAGATCGGATATGCCGCCGCCATCTCCGTCGTCATGACCGTCATCATCCTCATCATCACCGCGATCCAGCAGATCCTGTCGCGCAAATGGGTGCAGCAATGAGGGACGTTATGCAGACACGCGCTGCCAGGCGCTGGATCGACTGGGCGATCATTGCCATCATGGTGGTGATGGCGATCGGCATGCTGCTGCCGTTCCTCTGGCTGTTTTCCATGTCCTTCCGGCCGGTTTCGGATGCCTATAAGCTGCCGCCGAGCTTCCTGCCGCCGAATTTCGATTTGACCAACTATCGGCAGGTGCTGGCATCGCGCGTGCCGTTCCTGCAGATCTACTTCAACTCGGTGATGATCGCAGTCATCGTCACCGTCGGGCAGATGGTGACCTGTACCCTTGCCGCTTTCGCTTTCGCCAGGCTGAGGTTTCCTGGCCGCGACAGCCTGTTCTTCATCCTGCTCATCGGGCTGATGTTCCCCGCGCAGGTGACGATCCTGCCGATCTATCTCGGATATGCGCGTCTCGGGCTCCTCGACCGGCCGATCGGGCTGGCGCTCATGTACCTGACCTCCAGTTTCGGGATCTTCCTGGTGCGGCAGTTCATGCTGAGCCAGCCGAAGGCGCTGGAGGAGGCCGCGCTGATGGATGGCGCCGGCTATTTCAAGATCTTCTGGCGCATTTCGCTGCCACAGCTGCGCCCCGCACTATCAGCACTCGGCATCATTACCTTCACCCAGACCTGGAACTATTACTTTCAGGCGAAGGTACTGCTGAGCTCGAACGAGCAATTGACGCTACCGGTCGCGATGGACGTGCTGCGCGGCTATATGGCCTCCGGCAATCTGTCGGTCGTCATGGCCGCGATGAGCATGTCGATCCTGCCCGTTGTTCTCCTCTTTCTCATCGCCCAGAAATTCGTGATCGAAGGCATCACGATGAGCGGCATCAAAAACTAACGTCAGGGATACGTCTTTCATGTGGGATGATCTTGCCTCCATCGATCCTCGCTTTGCCTATAAGAGTGAGCGCACGCGCTATATCGCCTTTCCGCTGGGCGGCATCGGCTCCGGCGGCCTGTCGATTTCGGGCAGTGGGCGACTGATCGACTGGTCGATCCGCAACCGCCCGGCGCTCCAGAGTTATAACGGCTACTCGCATTTCGCCATCAAGGCCGAGAAGGACGGGGCGCTCGTCGATGCGCGCGTGCTGAACGGGCCCTACGATCTCAATCCGTCGGGAGCGCCGGCTGTTCGCAAGATGTTCGATGGATTTGGCCACGGCGCCAATCGCCAGACGCTGGTGGGTGTACCGCATTTCCGTGAAGTGGATTTCTATGGTCGCTTCCCCACCGCCGATCTCGTCTTCAAGGACGAGCGATTTCCAGGTGGCGTCAGGCTTTCCGCGTCCAGCCCCTTCATTCCCCACAATGATCGCGATTCCTCGATGCCGGTCGCGATGTTCGAATTCGATGTCGTCAACGATACGGCGGACGAACTGACCTATACGCTCGCCGGCACGCTCGGCAATTATGGGTCAAACAGCGGTATCCACACATTCAGCCGGGAAGGTGGCGTCAGCAGCCTGCATCTGACGTCGTCGGACGCGACACTGCCGGTGACTGAGCGCGGCGACCTGACGATCGCAACGGATGCCGACGATGTCGACCATACCGATCATCACTATCGCGGCCAGTGGTTCGATGATCTCGCGGTCTACTGGAAGGAGTTCGCACGGCCCGGCCGTCTGCCGAAACGGCACTACGATCAGCCGCGAACATCGAGACACATGAGCTTGCAGCCTGAACATGCCACGCTCGGTGCCCGCTTCGTGCTGGCGCCGGGAGAGCGAAAGAAGATCCGCTTCGCCATCACCTGGAATTTCCCGCAAGGCGATGTCTACTGGGCCCACCGCGACAAGCCGGATGGTGTCATTCCCGACCGGCCGACGCCGAGCTGGACGAATTATTACGCGACCCAATGGACAGATTCGAAGGCAAGTGCGCGCGAGGCGCTGACGCGCTGGGACGCCTTGACGTCGGCAACGGCCGCCTTCCGCGACGGACTGTTCGGCACGTCGCTGCCGGCGGAAGTGAAGGACGCCGCGAGTGCGACGCTGGCTTTGTTGCGCACTGCCACCTGCATTCGCCTGGAAAATGGCGAGCTATGGGCCTGGGAAGGCCAGCATACGCAGGACGGTTCCTGCGAGGGGACCTGCACCCATGTCTGGAACTACCAGCAGGCGGTATCGCATCTCTTTCCCGCGATCGAACGCACGCTGCGCGAGACAGAATTCCGCTATAATCAGCTGCCGACGGGCGGCCTGACCTTCCGCCAGAAACTGCCGCTCGGCGCCGGCTTCGACATTATCGGTCCCTGCGCCGACGGTCATTTCGGTGCGATCGTCAAGACCTACCGGGACTGGAAGCTCAGCGGCGATACCGAATGGCTGCGCCGCTATTGGCCGAACGTCAAGCGCGCCATCGAATATGCCTGGTCAAGCGAAAACCCGGACCGCTGGGATCCCGACCAGACCGGCATCCTCTCAGGCCGCCAGCATCAGACGCTGGATATGGAGCTGTTTGGCCCGAACTCCTGGCTGGGCTCGATCTATGTCGCGGCCTTGCTCGGCATTTCTGAAATGGCAGCGGCGCTCGGAGATAAAGAGCTCTCGGAAAAAACGGCACGCATGGGCAAGGCAGGCGCCGACTATATCAATTCCGAACTCTTCAACGGCCGCTGGTTCATCCAGAAGGTCGATCTCTCCGACAAGAATGTCCTGATACCTTTCGATGTCGGCCGTGCCGCCGGCGTGCTTGCCGACGGCTTCATGGAAACCTACTGGTCGGAGGAGTTCCAGGAGCTCAAATACCAGATGGGCGAAGGCTGCATATCCGACCAGATCCTCGGCCAGTGGCACGCTGAAGTCGCCGGAATTGGCGGTTTCCTCGATCCCGACAAGGTGTGGACGGCCCTGAAATCGGTTCACAGGAACAACTTCCGCCCGACGCTGGAGGATCATTTCAATCCCTGCCGCAACTATGCCTATGAGGACGAGGCTGGGCTCCTCATTGCGACCTATCCCGAAGGCATCCGTCAGCCCATGGTGGCCGCTCCCTATGCCGAGGAGGTGTGGACTGGCATCGAATACATGGCGGCTTCGCACCTGATCATGCATGGCCTGATCGAAGAGGGCATGGACATCGTTCGCGGCGCCCGCGATCGCCACGACGGTTCCCGTCGCAATCCATGGAACGATATCGAATGCGGCTCCTATTACGCCCGGTCCATGTCAGCCTGGCAGCTTGTCAACGCATTCTCCGGCATGAATGCTGATTTTGTGGCTGGTACATTGACCTTCCACCCCAAGGTTCAGGGCGATTACAGCCTGTTCTGGTCGGCTGGAACCGCGTTTGGAACATTGACCCGGAAAGGCAATGACCTTGCTCTGACCGTGCTCGGCGGCAACCTTGACGTTGCCGAGATTTCGGTGGACGGTCTGAAACACCGGCGTCATGGAACAACGCCCCTCACTGCGGGCCAGTCGGTCGAACTCGGGACGGTGGCGTAATGGCCGGCATTGAACTCAAGGCGGTCCGCAAGGGGTTTCAAAGCCTCGAAGTCATACACGGTATCGACCTGACGATCGTCGATGGCTCGTTCACCGTCTTCGTCGGCCCTTCCGGCTGCGGCAAGTCAACTCTGTTGCGCATGGTGGCGGGACTGGAGGAGGTCAGCTCAGGCGAAATCCGCATCGATGGCCAGCGCTGCGACCACCTCATGCCGTCTGCGCGCGGCATGGCAATGGTCTTCCAGTCCTATGCGCTCTATCCGCATATGAGCGTCGAACAGAACCTAAAATTCGGCCTGGAGAACCAGAAGCTGCCCAAGCAGGAGATAGCCGCCCGCGTTGGCAAGGCGGCTACAATCCTGCAGATCGAGCATTTGCTGGCGCGTCGACCGAGCCAGCTTTCGGGCGGCCAGAGCCAGCGCGTCGCGATCGGCCGTGCCATTGTCAAGGAACCCAAGGCTTTTCTCTTCGACGAGCCGCTCTCCAATCTCGATGCCGAGTTGCGCGTGAAGATGCGCGGCGAACTGATCAGCCTTCACCGACGGCTGAAATCGACGATGGT
>UCGV01000013.1 GCA_900471925.1 Hyphomicrobiales bacterium | reverse complement strand
CCGACAATTCTTGTCGTCGATGGCATGTTCGACAGCAACGCCATGCGAGGCTGCCGTCTCGACCGGGAGGACGTCATGGAAGCTGCAAGGAGCCAGGAGGGCATAGAAACGGTGAAAGAGATCAAGTTTGCTATTCTCGAGGTCAGCGGTGCGATCAGCATCATTAAAAAAGCCTGAGCTTGCATGTCCCGGTTCGAGTAGACGACGTGGTCTCGCCGCTGTCGATCCCGTATGAGACGGTATCGATGGAAGTTGCAAAGGACCAGGCGATCGCTGTCGCGACGCACCGACGGTGTCGGAGGAGATGATTGAGCGTGGTCTGAACGTCTTTGGTCACACCCGGCGCGACGGCCGTGAGCTTTCCTGCAGAGGCATCGCCCCTCGTTCTTATCGTCAACCGATGTGTCGATGAGCGGATGGCAGGCTCCATGTCTATGTCCCTCGAAGCAGGCGAAAGCATTTACGATCCGGTTCGGTGTCTGACCGGAACAAAGTTCGGGTGGGTTGGTTAGGATCTCTGCAACCGGTGCCGGCACAGGAGGACATGATGGCAACCAGTTCCATGACGATCCTTGACGATCTATTCCTCGATACCCTCAAGGACATCTATTGTGCCGAGAAGTGGATTTTGAAGACGCTTTCGAATATGGCGCGCGCCACTTACTCTGACGAAGGCAAGGCAGGATTCCTGCCGCACCGCAACGAGATCCGGGGCCAGATCCAGCGTCTCAAGCAGGTATTCGGGCTTCTTGGTAAACCGGCTCGTGGCAGGACCTTCGTAGCGATTCAGGCAATCATCTGCGAAGGCGGAGAGATCATGGAAGGGTTCAACCGCTCTCCCGCTCGTGACGCGCGTCTTATTTCTTCGGCCCAGTCCGTTGAGCATTACGACATCGCCCGTCACGGCATGCTCATCACCGGAGCCAACCCACTTGGCCTCACCGGCGCCGCCCGGCTGTTGCACGCAAACCTCAAAGAAGAAGACGCGCTCGACGTAAAGCTCACCAAGCTCGCCGACGCCCCAGCAAACGCTAACGACAACGATCCAACAGCGGCCTGATGCTCAGGTCTTTCCGGGAAGCCGTCTCTCAGCGGCCTTTTCTTACGCCATTCCAAAACAAGGGGACACTCCATGGCCAAGCGACCGACTAAGCCGACAGCATCAGATTCCTTCAGCGACACAGCGAACATTCACGATCAACAGCTTCACCGCGGTCCAGGTGGCGAGCTTCATCAATTCGCCGAGGATGGCCAGGACGTCCTGACGACAGCCCAAGGCGGCCCTGTCGCCGATGACCAAAACACCCTGCGCATTGGCGCTCGCGGGCCGGCCTTGATCGACGATTTTCACTTCCGCGAGAAGATATTTCACTTCGACCACGAGCGGATACCCGAGCGTGTCGTTCACGCTCGCGGGTACGCAGCCCACGGCTTCTTCGAGACATACGAATCTCTGGCGGACGTTACCCGCGCAGACGTTTTCCAGCGTTCTGGCGAGAAGACCCCAGTCTTCGTGCGGTTTTCGACCGTTGCTGGCAACAAAGGATCAGCCGATCTTGCGCGAGACGTCCGGGGTTTTGCTGTCAAGATGTACACGAAGGAGGGCAATTGGGACCTCGTCGGCAACAATATTCCCGTGTTTTTCATTCAGGATGCCATCAAGTTTCCCGACCTGATCCACGCTGCCAAGCAGGAGCCCGACCGGGCGTTTCCGCAGGCGCAGACGGCCCACGACAATTTCTGGGACTTTATCAGTCTGACGCCTGAAAGCATGAACATGATCATGTGGATCATGTCAGACCGCACAATCCCGCGCTCTTTCCGCTTCATGGAAGGTTTCGGCGTCCATACATTCCGCTTCGTCAACGCGCAGGATCAATCGACCTTTGTCAAGTTCCATTGGAAGCCGAAACTCGGGCTGCAGTCGGTCGCCTGGAACGAAGCGGTCAAGATCAACGGTGCCGATCCAGACTTCCACCGACGCGACCTCTGGCAGTCGATCCAGTCCGGCAACTTCCCGGAATGGGAACTCGCGGTCCAGCTCTTTGATCAGGAATTTGCCGACAGCTTCGACTTCGACGTCCTCGACCCGACGAAAATCATCCCTGAAGAAATCCTTCCTGTTCGCCCGATCGGACGCCTGGTGCTCGATCGCATGCCGGACAATTTCTTCGCCGAGACCGAGCAGGTCGCCTTCATGACACAGAACGTGCCGCCGGGTATCGATTTCAGCAACGACCCGTTGCTACAGGGCCGAAACTTTTCCTATCTCGATACGCAGTTGAAGCGCCTCGGCGGTCCGAACTTCACCCATCTGCCAATCAACGCGCCCAAATGTCCGATGCACAACTTCCAGCAGGATGGCCACATGGCTATGCGCAATCCGGTCGGTCGAACGAACTATCAGCCAAACTCGCGCAACGAAGGCCCGCGGGAATCCCCGACGCAAGGCTACCGGCACTTCCGATCCGAAGAGCAGGGTGAAAAGGTCCGGCTCCGGCCAGAAAGCTTTGCCGATCACTATAGCCAGGCACGGCAGTTCTACATCAGCCAGACCGGAACTGAACAACGCCACATCGCCATGGCGTTGACATTCGAGCTGAGCAAGGTCGAGACGCTTGCCATCCGCGAACGCATGGTCGCGCACCTGATGAACATCGATGAGACGCTGGCGACGACGGTCGCACAGAAGCTCGGCTTCCAGACCATGCCGCAGCCGGCGGACGCCGCGGTGCCAACCCGTCAGGACCTCGAGCCATCGCCGGCCCTCAGCATCGTCGAAAGAGGACCCAAGCGTTTCGAAGGTCGCAAACTGGGCATTCTGGTGACCGACGGCGTTGATGCAAAGCTGCTCAAGGCACTGACCGCTGCGATCACCAAAGAGAAGGCCGTCTTCGAAATCATCGCCCCGAAGGTCGGCGGCGTGACTGCGTCGGACGGGAACTGGGTCGAGGCGCATCACATGATCGACGGCGGACCGTCGGTGCTGTTTGATGCTGTCGCACTGCTAACATCCCATCAGGCTAACGACGATCTCGTCATAGAGGCGGCGGCCCGCGACTTCGTCGCCGATGCCTTCCAGCACTGCAAATATATCGGTTACGATCAGTCAGCGCTGCCGCTCCTTGACAAGGCCGGCATTTCAACCGCCCTTGACGAGGGCACGGTTGCCCTGTCGAGCCCAAAGGACATAACCGAATTTGTTGAACAGCTCGGCAAGCTTCGCGTCTGGGGACGCGAACCGTCTGTGAAGCTCGGCAAGGCGTCACCGCCGATCGTATGACGAAGCTCGGGCGCGGAGCGATCCGCGCCCTTTCTATTCCATGGGCGTTTTCAGCGGTTATGGGTGCTGGCGATCCCGCACAATCATTTGGATTGCGACGGCCCCGTCGGATTGATGCCATCTTTCCCCGCGGAATAGCGAAGGACCCCTTCGACAGCAGGCCAGTTTCGTCTTTGCGAAGAGCCAGTTCACACAATCAGAAATACCGGGGCTGACTACCGGAACGATCTGAACACATTTAACCCAAGGGCCTCAATATCCGGTCATCTCCAAGTAACCTACCCCCGACATGCTGCCTTCAAACTCGATTGGGCCTTCCCAGTACGGAGTGGACGTTGCCATCCAGGACTGGTCGTTCAAGGGGGCGGTGGTCACGTCAAACGACTTCGCCGGGATTTTGATGCGCCAGGCGACCGGCATATCGCGACCGTCCACTTTTGCTCGCCGTACAGGTTGAATTTGGAGGTCGTCCTTGGAAAGCGGCGTGGTGTGCCCGTCACCCGAAATCCAGTTTGCCGATACGAAACCCTCCTTGTCGTCACGCAATCTGAAGGCCATCACCTTGTCACCCGTGTTGAGATGCAGAGAGAACCAGTCCCAACCGGTTTGATTGCTTGCGAGTGGCTGAGACGACCATTCTCGATCGAGCCACGCTTTTCCGGTCACTTTCAACTTCGCGCCGCCCAGATCGATCGCTCCTGACACCTGATAGAAAGGCTGCGAATAGTAGTAGCTCGCCTGACCTTCGGCGGACTTGACCGAAAAGCCACGATCTCCCTGTAAGACAAGGGCTCCGGTTGCTTTCAGATCCAGGCTGTAGCTAAAGCCCGTCCCATTAGCGGACAGCTGGAGACTTTCAAGATCATGGGAGGTCGTCGGCTCGGCCTGCTTCATTTTCCAATCGTCGATCCAGGCCTCAAATGGCGCGGCAACAACTCCTGCTTGGCCGACGCCTCCCCTGCCCAGACGTTCCGCGACGTACTGCCGGTGATCCGTGGTAACCGCGGCATGGCCAATCCAAATCTGCGGATCCTGAAAACCTTGACGATCGCCGGGGGCTAAGGCTGATCGGAACAACGTCCATTGCGCCCCATACCGGTTGCCATCTTCGCCCTCCAGGTTGGCTGTCACATACCACCATTCGATACGAAAATCGGGATGGGCGCCGTGATCGGCCGGAAACGCCAGGACGTGTCCGCGTTGGGGAATTGCAAACCCCTCCACGTTGGCGCCAAGCCCGGCAAAGCCTTGGGATCGACTGCTTTCAATCGGAACCGCAACTGAAAGCGCGACCGATGCAAAGATCACCATCCTAGCGTTCATTGGCAAAAATCCTCAGCAGGTCAGCCGGATTGATAGTGGCCAAGCGTCGAATTGGCACCGAAATCGACACAAGAGCAGCCAGGAGCGCAATCACCCCCAGCCGCAGCCAGTCGAAAGGAAAAACCGCCATCGGTAGACGCCAGCCAAACGCCTCTACATTCACGATCGTCAAAAGCACCCACGCCAATCCCAGGCCCACGGGAATGGCGGCGACGAAGGTAGCGAGCCAGAGCGCCAGTGTGCGGCCAACCTCGAAGAGCGCAAGGTCACGCCGTCGAACGCCCATTGCCCACACTGGCGCAAGTTGAGGAAGCCGAATTCCCGAAAGCGTCAGCAAGCTGGAGAACATTGCAAATCCGGCCACCCCGAGCGTCAAGACATTCAATGCTCCCGTCACGGTGAATGTCTGCTCGAAGACAGCCCGCGATTGCCGCTTGAGAGAGGCTTGATCGATAATAGCGGTTTCGGGAAGTCCAAACTCCGAGACAAGCTGATCCTTTAGATCCTGAGCCGCTTCAGGCGGTATTCGCACGCCATAGCGAAGTTTGGGAACGTCAGGATAATGGGCGACGAGAGCGTTGATCCCGACCATCAGCTGCCCTTTCGGATTGCCATAGTCCGAGTAGACCCCGACAACCTGCGCATTCCAGCCCCCTGGCATGGCAATCCTTTGGCCCAGTCCTGCAATGCCACGACGCCACATCTGCTCGTTGATAAGGACACCCGTCCCAGAGGCGACCTCGTCCCAGACCTTTGGATCCGCGACGATCAAAGGCCAATGGTCTCGATAGGTCGCATCGTCCGCCACTCCGAAGATCTGCAACTGCTCTCCCAAAACAGGGCCCTCGATACTCCAGATCGGCAAAACCGCCGTCGCATGGTGGGCAAGCCATTCTCGAAGCCGTCTGGCTTCATCTTCATCCTTGGCTGTAACATAGAGTTCCGCCGCCAGCCGCTGATCAAGCCATCCAAGAAAAGTCAGCCGGAAGCTGGAAACCATGGTTCCCACGCCGATGTTTGCAGACAGTGCCAGCAGGAGCGCCATCAAGGCGAGCGACAGGCCGGGCAGTTGCAGACGCGTGTCGGCCCAGAACCATTGCGTCAATGCGTTGCGAGATACGCCTTCCGCCAAGGCGAGGCTGATAGAAAGAAGACCCGGCAATAAGAGAGCGGCACCAAGCAGTAGGCATCCGAGCACCGCAAACCCCATCACAAGGCCTGACCCCACCAATGACAGGATCAGGCTGAGACCAAGCAGGAGGCCCCCGATTCCAGCTTGCAGGATGAGCGCCCTTGTCGACGCCCTGGCCCAGGCTCTCGGTTGGGCAGCGGCAAGGATCGGTAAGGTCCAGACCTGAAAAAGGCTTTGCGCCGACGATAGCGCCGTTCCACCAAACGCCATTGCCAATCCCGCCATCCACCACTCTGGCCGGATCGTCAGGGTACCCGGCACGCCGGCGCCATAAACGCCCTGGAGAGTTGCCGCAACGCCAGGCATCAATGCCGACGCAATAAAGTAACCCAAAATGATGCCAAGCAACCCGGCGATCAGCGCAATCCCCGCAAGTTCGATCACCAGCATGGCCGTCAGCGCAAAAAGTGAGACGCCAAGCGACCGAAGCGTGCGAAAGGTTCCTCGCCTCTGCTCAAACGTTAAGCCGGTCGCCGCGTATACGATGAAAAGTCCGACGACAAACGACAGGAAGCCGAACGCCGTAAGGTTGAGATGGAAACTATCCGTGAGGCGACCAACATCCGGTTGGTCACGGATTTCGCGCACTGCGACCTCGGGGGCGACCTCATCGATTGGCCGCAGTCCTGGCCTTTGATCTGTCGCGACCACCAGTCGACTTATCCGCCCGTGCGCCCGAAGCAGCCTGTCGGCGATTGAGATGTCCAAAAAAGCAGCGCCGTCTGGCACCCTGTCGGAAACCTTTATGGTCATGTCGGACGTGCCGCGAAGCGCATCCGCCGTCGGCCCCGAAACAATCAGCTGGCCTGGAGCGGAGAGGAAGCTGGAAAGGTCGGTTCCATTCGCAACCGACGCTGCCTGCCCTTGCGTCGGCAGGCTGAGTGGATCGATGCCGGTCAGCCTTATCCCTGTGGTGCCGAAGCGATAGGTGCCTTCAATGACCGGCGAAACGCTCCATCCCTCGCGGCGTAGTCTGCCGTAGGTTTGGATGGAAATCCCACTGCCATCACTGGATACGATTTGCGGTAAAGCGGCTTGTTCCAATACGGACGCTGCATGGGCGTAGCTCGCGCGAGCTTCGGCATTGATGGCTTGCACACCGGACCAGAGTGCTGTCGCAAGAGCGATCCCCGTCACCAACGTCAGGAGCTGTAGCGGCTTTCGTCGCCAGTGCGACAGCAATGCTGCGAAGGCAATGGCTTTCAATCCGCAATCCTCCCGCCGCGAAGGACAACTTTCCGGTCGAGGCGATCGGCCAGCCGCGACGAATGGGTCACGAGAAGCAAGGCCGACCCAGCACTACGCGCCAGTGACAACATCAGGTCAAGCACTGCGTCGCCGGTCGCCTCGTCGAGATTGCCGGTTGGCTCGTCAGCCAGGATGAGCCGCGGTCGTGCCGCGAGCGTTCGCCCAATTGCCACGCGCTGCTGCTGCCCGCCGGACAGTTGCTCGGGATATCGAGCGAGAAAAGTCTCCAAGCCCAATTTTTCCGTCAGGATCGCCTCCCAGGCCGCGTCGTACCTGCCGGCAAGCTTGGCGTGAAACGAGATGTTGGCGCCCACGTTTAGCGATGGGATCAGATTGAACTGCTGAAAGACGAGGCCAACCTGTGTTCGCCGATAGCTGGCCCGCTCGATATCGCTGAATGCAGCGAGATCTTGGCCCTCCATCACCACCGACCCACTATCCGGATGGTCAAGGCCTCCGACCAGATGGAGAAGTGTGCTCTTGCCGCTCCCAGATTCCCCCGTCAGGGCAACGCTGTCGCTCGGCCCGACATCCAGGTCGATGCCCTTCAGAATTTCGACTATCCCCTCGGCTGTGGTGTAGGATTTTCGAACCCCGGACATGGACAGGATCATCAACGACTCACGATGCGGCTCAGCAAGAAAGAAAATGTCGTATTCCGCACCCTGCGTCGAGGCGACATTCACAAACCTTATTTATGTACTCGGCCGCTGGCAGTCTATCGCGCGGTCGCGTCAATCGCACCTACGACGTTGGCTCGAAGAACCTATCGGCTTCGTTCATCGCATTGTGTGCGGAGAAAATCGCGTCGAGGTCGCCCTTGGCGCGTTCTGACATCAAAACCCTCACCGCTGGCGTGGCGCACTCTTTTAAAGCAACGTTCCCTGCTCGCCTTCCTCAACCGCTATCATTTCCGAGTCGTCGCGACGGCGAAGTTCCGTCTGCGCGCTGAAGCGGAGATCGGTATCGCGATCACGAGCGAACAATTGCAATGCCGCAACATCCAATTGATCCCAACCCTTGCCGCGCTCGGTGCCAGAAGGCACGCGAGGCAGCAATCCTGGCTCTGCGCTCCATTTCACAAGCTGCTCGACGGTAGACACATTCAGCATGTCCCGCAGATGGTGTGCGGTCACATACGCGTCCGGCATCGCACGATGGGCGGGAAGGCCCAGCCTGTGGACCAGTCCTTCGGGCATGCGGAGATACCGGAGCATCTGGTTGGAAAACCGGGGCAATTGAGGCCATATGCGAAGTGCACATTTCCATGTACATATCCAGGTCGCTCCGCCGGTCAACCTGGGGCTACAATAGCGCTGCTCGAAAGCTGCCCGATGCGCCGCCAATGCGATTGCGCCACCGTCCGGCCGTAGGACGGTGGATGCGACGTCCTTCCAGAAGGGCGCTGCCGCAACTTCGGCGTCCACGATGTGATGGATTGCCATCGCATCAGGAGAAATGGGTCTCCCTGGATTTATCAGCAGCGAGCCACGCTCCTCATCAACCCGCCACTTTCCGTCATGGCCAAGCACGACGTCCTGCCAACCGATTTCGCAAACATCATTCGGGCCGTTCCCACCTGTTTCGAGGTCTATGACTCGGATGCGAGATCTTTGATTTGCAGGAGTTGGTACGATCCCGCCGTTATCATTCAGCATGGTTGAATATTTCGGCTTACTTGCGCAAAAGTCCAGAGACAAATGAGACGGCACATCTGTCGGATAGGATGCAGCGTCGACAGCCAAGGCTTGAGTACCCCGAACGGATACCCGTCCTGGATTGCCGAACGATTTTCATGCCGGTGGAGGAACTTGTCTCGAAGCAGGGCATTGATAGAGGTCACTCGCTTGAATACCCTCAATTGTTCGCTCGAGTGATAGGTTTTAGAAGACCTAAAGGCCCTCGCACGCCCTTGCGGGGGCTTTTGCATTTGGGCTGCACGCAACATTATCATTTCCGAGATTGTTTCGGCTTTCACAACGTCTTGGCCGATGGTCGTCTCCACGACACCCCCTTCCGTTACGCAAAGCGATCTTGCAACATCAATATTGCCGTCAACCAAGGACGGGCTGTTCCTGACCGTATCGGGCCAATCGCGCCCGATCGTCGACATCGTCAGCCCCTCCAACTCGAATCCGCGGTTCGGTAGTCCTTTGACCAAAGAGCTGCGTCACATTCTGCCGTGTCAACCGGGCTGGGAAAGCGGCGTCATTCGCAGATAGAGCGGCGCGGCAGCGATAGCCGGATCGACAGGCCATCCGCCATCCACTCGCGAGAAATATCGAGTTCCAGGCTCTGGCCGATTATCTGCTCAAGCCTGCTTCCAAAACCTGCAGAACGTATATCTGCTGCGGCCGGCCGGGGACCGTGGCTCTCCAGCCAGACGATCTCAAGCGCCTCGCCCTTCATCAGGACCGTGATGTCGAGCTTTCCCTCCTCGACGGACAAGGCACCATATTTTGCAGCATTGGTCGCGAATTCATGAAACAGGAGCGCGAGGTTGGTGATCTTGTTGCCGTTGACCTCGACGTCATCCCCACTCAGCCGCCACGCGATTGCGCCATCGCGTTCATAGGGAGCGAGAATATTTGCCACAAGCTGAAACAGAGTGGTGCGTGCGGCGCTGACTGTCTCGGCGCCCAAACTCGGCAATGTCATTTCATGTGCGCGGGACAACGCCATCAGCCTGTCCTTCATACCAGCCGCCAGCTCGGCGGTCGACTTTGCTGTTCTTGATGCAAGTGTGATGATGCTGCCGGTGATGGCAAACAGGTTCTTCACGCGGTGATGCATTTCCCGCATCAGCAAGTCCTGATGCTCGGCAGCCCGCTTACGCTCTGAAATGTCTCGGGCGATCTTGGATGCGCCAATGATCTTTCCGTTGCGATCGCGGATCGGCGAGATGGTGAGAGAGATGTCGATCAACGTGCCGTCCTTACGCCGTCGTATCGTCTCGAAATGATCGACGCGCTCCCCGACCTGGATTCTGGCAAGAATGGCAGGCTCCTCATCGAGCCGATCGGTGGGAATGACGATCGTGATCGGTCTGCCCACGGCCTCGTCCGCCGTGTAGCCAAAAAGGCGCTCGGCGCCCTTGTTCCAAGTCGTGATCACGCCACCAAGACTCTTGCTGACGATCGCATCGTCAGAAGATTCAACAATCGCGGCCAGAAACGCTGCAGCGTTATGTCCCGGCTGAGCCGCCCTCACGTCGGCCTCCAGCTGTCGTAGACGGCCTTGCACGAGACCTTCTTGTTGATCGTCAGAAATCGTCATTCACGCCCGCCAGTCAGTTCTTTCCGCGAAAATAGAGTAGGCCAGTCCAATGGGCATAGCGCAAAGGTTTTCGCCAACGAATGCCAACCTTAGCACGAATGCTAGCGGGAAATCGCAAATTGCTGCGAGGGTGTTTACGGGAGCCGGGAATTGCCCGTGGCGCGGCGCTCAGGACCGATCGGCTGATGCCGCCACCGCACACGGGCGTCCGCGCCCGGCACCTTGCAGGGGCGGATGTCGATCTGGGCGGAAATTGAAACACACCCGTTGCGATCGATGGCTTGCCGCTGCTCTTCGATCCCAGGAGGGCGACTTCGTGATCGAAACAGCAATGGCAGCAAGGTTCGACTTCCTTGCGACACTAGATCCTCTTATGGCGCTTGCGAGACGCTGTTGCCCGTTGGTGCATATTGTCGCTTTGCGCTCTCGGACCGCGTGGGCACCGGCATGAGCACGGGCTTCATCCTTTTCTTCTCATGTCGTCCGACATCTTTTTCCGATGA
Organism: Hyphomicrobiales bacterium; assembly: GCA_900471925.1. Taxonomy (GTDB): domain Bacteria; phylum Pseudomonadota; class Alphaproteobacteria; order Rhizobiales; family Rhizobiaceae; genus Rhizobium. Next base: position 63,903 of record UCGV01000013.1, on the reverse strand, counting down.
CTTGCCCGACTCTGCCATCGTCTTGGAAAGGCTTTATTCCGATCTAACTACAAACTTCCATATAAGCCGTGGCGCCCCATCGCCGCGCAATCCACGGAACTCCGTGCCCTTCGAGCGAGGGTTCAGATTATGAAAGTTGCGATGACACAACGACAGAGCGATAAGGCAGCTCCAGAGAGTGGAACCGCCTGGACGTCGGAAGGTGTGACCATTCCGGACGGGTCAGACGCCAAGATGTCCTATATGAGGGGACAACAAAATTTCTTTGGGCGTTTCGTCATGGGAAAACTCGTCGTCGATGGCAAGAAATTCGATACGCTGTCGCAGGCCGCCACCGCGCTGGCTTTAGATCGAAGGGGTAGGCCTGCGCATTTAAACGGATGGGCCTACTGGCATGTCCGCTTTCCTGGATCGGACGAGTGGATTCCGATGGCGACGCTCAAAAAAGCCGCTGACGAACCCAGAAACAGTACCTCCCGGTTGACCTCTTGGAATTGAGAGGTCGGATCGCTTGGCCTGAAGCACGGCGATCGATCCTTGGTGACCGAACCAACTGACATAGAAGCGGATCGGAGCTTTCAGCATAGATGGGGTAATCGGCTTCGTGCCCCATCTTCGCTGATCGGAAAGGAAGGTGCTGCGCTCCGAGCTGATGGTAAAACGTGGTCTGTTCGTATCAGCCACAAGCATCAGAAAAAGGAAGCGCAGCCATGCAATATTACGCCGGCCTCGACGTCTCTGTCAAAGAAACGAGCGTCTGTATTGTCAACGCAAGCGGAGGGACCTGCCGAGAGAGAAAGGTGATGTCTCACCCGGACGATTTGATTGATGCCTTGAATGATCCCGCACTCCCCTTAGAACGGGTGGGCCTGGAGGCAGGGCCAATGTCTCAATGGCTTTTCGATGGATTAGCGAAGGCCGGCCTCCCGGTATTTTGTATCGAGACACGTCATACGAAGGGTTTCTTGAAAGCTTCGCAGACAAACAAAAGTGACCGCAACGACGCTCGTGGAATAGCGCAGATGATGCGGGTCGGCCTTTTCAAGACCGTGCATGTAAAGACGCTTACGAGCCAGAAGCGCCGCGCTTTGCTGACGGCTCGCGCGCTGTTGCTGGAAAAGGCGGTGGCTCTCGAAAACGACATGCGTGGGCTTCTGCGCAATTTCGGACTGAAGGTCGGCGCGGCCTCTGGAGGAATGTTCGAGAACAGGATACGCGAACTCGTAGAAACGGATCCTGATCTGGCGTTGATCATCGAACCTCTGCTTGCTGGAAGGCGAACGCTACGCGAAGAGTTCGCCAAATTGGACAAGCAGGTTGTTCGCGAGGCGAAGCGTGATCAAGTTTGCAAGCGCCTGATGACAGTGCCGGGGGTTGGACCCGTCGTCTCGCTCGCCTACATCTCGACGATCGACGTTCCTAGCCGGTTCCGCAATTCGCGGGCAGTAGGAGCCGTGTTGGGGCTAACGCCGGTGCTCAACCAGTCCGGCGAAAGCAACCGGATCGGCCACATTTCTCGGTGCGGTGATGCCATGATGCGATCGCTTCTATATGAGGCGGCGCAAACCATGCTGACTCGCTTGGTGAAGTGGTATTGGCTCAAGGCGTGGGCAATGAACATTGCAAAACGGCATGGCAGAAAGAAAGCCACCGTTGCATTGGCACGAAGGCTTGCGGTGGTGATGCATAGGATGTGGGTAGACGGCTCAGAATTCCGCTGGACGCGGGAGCAGGCGCCTGGCGCCTGACTGTAGAAGGCACAATTTCAAGGCGAACCAGGAAAGCAATTTCAAAGTTCCGCTCAGCGGCGGAAGACGTCCCTCGCGGACGATGGTGATGTGAGTTCGTGCGGCCGCTATTCCGATGACAATACGATCATCAGGTTGCAGCATAGATTGGGCCACGTCATCTTCTGAACCCCATGGTGGGAGGGCTGTTTGCCGATCCCGGAGAGAAGCACGGGCCGCGAGAAACGCACAATGCCGCATCGAGCAGGAAGTTACGAAAGAACTTGACCTTAACACGCCGATTAGAGAAGCGGCGGCGCGCTCGCAAGCCGAAAAGCGGGAATTCGCGTCCCACGCGGGCGCGAGGGAGGGCAGCGGCAGAAGCTTGAGCGAAGCGCTCCGAAGGACAAGCGGGAGCGACTGCCCCGCGCCGCGTGTTGCGATTTCAGCCGCGACCGCAGCTGGTCGCCATCGTAGCTGCTATTCGCCGGCAGTTCTTCCCCACCTGCCGGGCTGCGCCAGCGACCTGGCGATATCGATAATGCCGTGATGGTCAGTGGTCGGATAATTCCTGATCCAGGCGATAGCGAGCCCAATCTTGAAATCGCCCCCTACCGTCTCCAGCTCGGACCTGCGTCCATTTGGGCACGAAGCCGATGCCAAGACGCGCGCTGACACCAATGACACCAGAGAGAAGGTGTCGTCGCAAGTACTGAGGCGCTACTCGTTTCCGCCATACCAATCTGCGGTCGCGATAGAATAGGATCGATTTCGGAGAGAAATTTCTTAAGCCGTTGAAAAATGATTCGTTTCAAGTCGGAACGAATCACCCTGACACGTCTTTGAGTCGCGTATTAGTGATTCGGAGTATTGGTCATGGTCTCAGGACAACGTGCGCAGTGGAAGGGCTTCATAAAATTCGGCGAAGTCACGTGCGGGGCGGCGCTCTATACCGCGGCATCCACCTCCGACCGGATCACGTTTAACACCATCAACAAAGCCACGGGCAATCGAGTCAATCGTGTGTTCGTCGACAGCGAGACCGAAGAACGGGTTGAGAAAGAGGCGCAGACCAAGGGGTTCGAAATTGAGAACGGTCAATACATCATCATCGATCCCGAGGAGATTGCCGCCGCTATCCCTGAAAGCAACAAGACGCTCGAGGTCGAGGCTTTCATCCCCTGCTCCGACGTCGACGATGTCTATTTCGACAAGCCCTACTATCTGACACCGGACAAGATGGGGGCAGACGCCTTCGCCGCGCTTCGCGACGGCATGAAGAAGTCGAATGTCGCGGCTATAGCCCGCACCGTCCTCTTCAGGCGGATGCGCTCGGTGCTGATACGCCCTCACGGCAAGGGTCTGATCGTAACCACTCTGAACTACGACTATGAAGTCAGGTCGAGCGCGAAGGCATTCGAGGAGATGCCGAAGCTTAAGATCGAGGGAGAGATGCTCGATCTCGCCAAACACATCATCAGCACCAAAAAGGGTGAGTTCGATCCGGCAACATTCGATGACCGATACGAAGCGGCCCTCGCCGATCTGGTAAAGGCCAAGATCGAGGGCAAGGCTCTTCCAACGCAGAAGAAGGTGGCGGTCTCCAAGCCGAACGACTTGCTGGATGCGCTCCGCGAGAGCGCAGGCATGATGATGAAGGCCGCTGCGGACAAGCCAAAACGCACAGCCGCCAACGCCAACACCGGGACGGCACGGGAACGCGCCGCGCGTGGGGCGACGGCGAAGTCCACAGCTGCAAAGGCTGCAACGCAGCGCAAGGCGAGCTGAGGAGATAGACAATGGCGCAGAAGTACTATTGGAAAGGCTACCTGAAGCTCTCCCTCGTCACCTGCCGCGTGGCAATGACCCCCGCGACATCCGAAAGCGAGAAGGTTCGCTTCCATACGCTCAACAAGGAGACGGGCAACCGTGTCGTCTCCCAGTACATCGATGCCGTCACAGGCAAGCCCGTAAAGGATGCGAACGAGGCGAAAGGCTATGCGCGCGGCGAGAACGACTACGTGATCCTGACGGACGATGACCTTGAAGCGGTCGCGCTTGACACGGTGAAGACAATCGACATCGACAAGTTCGTTCCCGCCGACAGCATCGAATGGATCTACCTTGAGAAGCCGCACTATCTGATGCCTGACGACGCGGTAGGGAACGAAGCCTTTGCTGTCATTCGCGACGCCATGAAGTCCGACAAGGTATTCGGCGTGTCGAAGCTCGTCATCGGCCGCCGGGAGCGGGCCGTTGTTCTTGAGCCTCGTGGCGAAGGCATCGTGCTCTGGACCCTGCGCTTCGGCGACGAGGTTCGGCCGGAGGATAATTACTTCGAGGGGATCGACGAGAAGGCAGATCCTGATCTCGTTCCACTCGTCCAGCAGCTCATCAAGCAAAAGTCCGCACGCTGGTCTCCCGACATGGTAAGTGATCCGATCCAGGAGAGCCTGCTGAAGATCATCGCTGAGAAGAGGAAGGCGCTGAAGCCGAGAAAGGCCGCGAAGGGCAAGAGCGCCGATGCCGCTCCGAAGTCTAACGTGGTCAACATCATGGACGCACTCCGGAAAAGCGTGGAGGCCGATCTGAAAGGGCGGAAGGCAGGTTGATATGCACTTACTGGAAACGAAGGTGGCTCACGAGAAAACTGGCTGGCGCATAGACTACGTCGGTGACGAGGGGGCCAAGGTGTCGATCAGGATCGCAGACAGTCACGCCGCAAGCGAAGTAGAAGCCATTCAACGAGCAAAGGATGTCATGGTGCAGTTGACGGCATATGGCACCCGCGGCGGCGGCCGGAGCATTAACCCCTACGATGCCGTCAGCAACGGAAACTTTGACGACAACGAGCCGCTCCTGGATACCTGGCACTGATCTGGACGCCCACCCGTCTTGGGGGAATGTCGGAAGCTGCTTATGAAACCCCATCACCGAATATTCTTCATCCAGTTTGCGGTAGCGACGGCTCTCGGCGCATTGATATCGCGGCTTCCCGATTTGCAGCGCAAGTTCGATTTGACCGAAAGCGAGCTCGGACTCCTCCTCATCTCGCTTTCGACGGGCGTTCTTTTCGGACTGACGTTTTCCGTTCCGGTCATTGAGAGGCTGGGCGCGCGTGCGAGTGCCTACATCACAGTCCTCGGCGCCTCGCTACTTTTCGCGGTGACGGCGTGGATGCCGAGCGCGTGGACAGCCGCCCCGGTCATGTTTATGGCCGGCATCCTGACGGGGGCGTTCGAGGTCAATGCGAATATCGAAACCGACCGACATGAGGCTGCCCTGGGACGCAGCATCATGAGCCGAGCGCACGGTATGTGGAGTACGGGCTTCTTCCTAACCGCGCTTGTCGGCGCCGGTATGCGGCAGGCCGGCATATCCATGGAAGTTCATAACCTTGTCGTCTTTGCAGTGATCGCCGTCGCAGGATCGATCGTCTTTTCAAAGATTTCCAATGCACCCGCCCGTTTCGGAGGCGAGACTGGCAAAGTCCCAATCGTCGCGTTTCCGACGCTTGCCCTACTTCCACTCTGCCTGATAGGCGCTGCCCCGCTGCTTGCCGAAGGAGCAGGCGTCGACTGGTCGGCGATATACATGCGGGACGTCTTCTATGTCCCACCATTCATCGGCGGCCTTGCAGTCGCGCTCTTCTCGCTTTTCATTGCCATAGGGCGGCTTTTCATGGACCCCGTGGTGGACCGCTATGGCCCTCGTTCGATAGCGGCATGCCTCCTCCTCATTATCATAGCTGGGCTTACGGCAGTGGTGGGGGCACCCCATCCGATTGCGGCACTGACCGGGTTCGCCTTGATGGGGCTCGGTTGCTCGTCGGTCTATCCGCTTGCGATCTCGGCAGCGGCCGGGCGTGCCGACAGATCCCCTGGTATCAATGTGGCGTCACTGGGTCAGACGACGTTCCTGGTTTTCTTTGCCGGGCCGCCTGTCCTCGGATTCATCGCTGAGTCTTTCGGAATTCGCTTCTCGTATGCCGTGGTCGTGCCAGTGGTCGTTGCCGCTCTCTTTGCCACGAAGTCACTTGCAAACCGCCGGTCAAAAATCGACATACAGTCCAGCTAGCCGAAGCATGGGCTTCTCACTCATGTTTCTCCTCCCGTCCAGTCGGGTCGCTCACGTTAATCCAGCGAACCCAACTTGGGAGCTATGCCGGCACGCATCTGAAAAAGTTGCGACCGCTCTCGTCGGGCTGGCCGGCAACCAGATGCTCAAGATAATGGGGGCAAGGAGGCATGGTCGTTGATGCCATCCGGAAAAACAAAAAAGGTCGGGGCGAAACCGCACCGACCTTCCTCATCATCGCAATCTCACCAGTGCCAGTACATCCGTGGTCAAAAGCGTTAAAGCGATGCGGCGTTGCGAGCAGCGAATTTCAGCGCTCATCAGCAATGCCTATGAAAGACTTCTACCTGTGAAATGTGTTCGCAACAAGTCTCAACTAGAAATTATCGCCTGAACATGAGCGAGGCTTGGTCAGGCTTCGGAAGCGGGCCAGTCGTTTGACGGTTCCTCGACACGGTCGTCCGATTGGTCATCGGCGGGATCCGGGTCGCGGTTGTACGCATCCCTCAGGCGATCGATATCTTTCTGGATGGCATCGCAGACATCCATCGCCCCCGCACCTTGCACCACAAACGTGTCGATGAAATCTTCGAGCTTGAGGCTCAGGTCGCTGCGCCAGTCCTTGGTCATTGCCCGCTCTCCGACCGAAGTCGAGTGCCCCTGCAGAGAAGGCCCCATGTCGGGCAATGTACGGAAGCGCGTACGCTTGGGGAAACCCCCTCGTCGGGTTCGGGATCGGGAAGCGGTTCCTCGCCGGGTATCCGGTCGGGATCGCGCGGTGGCGTGTCGACGGGCGGCGGCGGCACAACGGGTTCGTTCGGCACAGACATGGGGATGCTCCTCACTGCGACAACGTGGGAAATCCCCCGGAGTTCCGTTGACGGGCTGCCCGTCTGAGATAATTCGTTGCGAAATGCACGCACGATGAAAACGAGGAAAAAAGCGACGAACCGCGTTACTCGCGCTCACTTGTTGAACAATCGAAATGTCGTCCCAACGAACAATCCCCGACGGCTCTGCATCATGACTGGGCGTTTGACGAGACGGTAGATCGCGCAAGCCCGTTATCGAGAGCTGCAGGAGGCCGAAGGACTAGAGCCGTCGGCAGCTTGAACTCCATGCCCGGTCGGCCAGCCCGGATAGATCGCTGGACAGGTCGAAGACCTGATGCGCGACAATCGGAATGACATCCCTTCCCGCTGGATCCGCCATTGATTGCCATCATCGATGGTCCTCAACTTCGCTCGCGAGGCTATAGCCGATTACCACTGGCTGCTTGTCAAAGAAGAAGATCCGGTAGAACACCACCCTGCATTTGCCTGAAGCGATAGAGGGATACTATCCCAGGTGATCAAATCCTCCAGCGGAGGACAGACCTCTCGGACCAACCGATTGCCGTACCTGCGGAAGTTGGGAAGCTGATATTTTCTGCTGACACTGAGCCTGCCGAGCTTCTGCATTTGTCGTTCAGCTTTTATAAGGCACAGCGTGAGCCGCGCGGGCGGAAAACATCGTGCGCCGGTATTTGGGCTGAAATGGGTTATTTGAGGTGACGCGGGCTTCATGCTTGAAGATCAGTGCCTGAGAGCCCAACGAAGTGACGCCAAAGATGGCATTTTCCATCTCGCGCTCGCGATTTCGACCGATAACGGACAGACTGGCTGCCCGTGGCTTTGTCATACAGGCATTGCGAGAGGAGTGAGCGGGTCCGTTAACGTGCGAGGAGGGTTGACCGGATTGTCTTGAACACGGCGGTCGTCATACTAAAACCGTTGTTAGAGAATAAGGCCAGCATTATCGGTCGCCAACGTCTGGGCGCGGCCGGCTGGGAGACCCGATTGCTCTTGCCTCACAAGGAAGAGCAGTGAACGCCATCCTCCCCATCAAATTCCGAAACCATCTGCTTTCGAGCATGCAGCCATCCGATCTCGGTCGCCTGATCCCTTACCTTGAGTATGTCGATCTGCCGCATCAGCTGAGTTTGTCGGAGCCGCGAGTCGTCAGCGAATTCACTTACTTTCCCGAATGCGGAATCGGCTCCGTTGTTGTGTCCCCCGTCAGCGGACAGAAGACAGAAATCCACCTTTTCGGTCGAGAGGGCCTGGCTCCCACGTCTGGTATTTCGGGAACGCATTCACTGCCCTATCGGGTTTTCATGCAGGTGGCCGGCAATGGTCATCGCATTGCCAACGCGTATCTGTTGGCCGCAATGGCCGAAAGCCTCCCCCTTCGAAACTTGATGGTGCGTTATCTGCAATCTGTCTCCGTTCAAATCGCCTACGCTGCCTACTCCAACGCCGTACACCGCATCGAATCCCGCCTCGCGCGCTGGCTGCTGATGTGTCACGACCGAACCGAGGGCGACGACATAGCGCTGACCCACGAATTCGTGGGCATCATGCTCGCCATCCGTCGGCAAAGTGTAACGGAGACCTTGCATGTTCTCGAAGGCCGCCATCTGATTTCGGCGTCCCGAGGTTTCATCACCATTCGCGATCGGGCTGGGTTACGGGCGATGGCGGGAGACGCCTACGGCATTCCCGAGCAGGAATATGCTTCCACGGTCGCCAACATCCCGACGAAAGACTGAAGGCGCTCAGAAGCCTATCGCTCCGTCAACAGTGTGCTTCCAATTCCCCTTTGGCGGTGCCAAGAACTTTTGAAACGAGGTCGGCTGATCCCCCGCCCGGCGTGAAGCCACGCGTTGTCTTGCCTATACCCGACCAACTCAAGCGCTCGAACCCTTTGCGTTGGGCGGTGTAGCTGCGAGGGCAATTGCCTCGTCTGCTTCGACCTGACGCCTGTAGATTTCTGCCACGATCTGAAGAACATCGGCACTCGACGACCCTTTCTTGATCTCGGCCGCAATGCGAGCAAGCACCAAGCGCGCGTTATCAGTCATGGACCACTCCTGCAAATACGCTCCCGCGCGATCTCTTCAAGTGCCGCCAGCATGTTTTCCGGAGAGGAGGGCTTGCGTAGCCATTTGCCAGCGGAGAAAGGGGAAAGCCCCGTCTCGTCTGGTTCACGGCCCGAATACACGACGAAGGGAACGTTTCGCGGCCCCAGCACAAGCGCAACGTCCTCGCAAACACCGTCACGCAGCATTGGATCGAGGATTGCCAGAGCCGGGCTGTTTGCCTTCAGCCAAAATTCCGCCTCGGTGCAGGCAGAAAGCGCTATGACATCACGGTATCCTGCCTCATGGAGAAACTCCTCGAGGTCGAGCGCGATCAAGGCTTCGTCTTCAAGCAGCAGTACAGTCCCGTGGAACTGTCTCGTATCATGCATGTCGTCTGACTGACTGGCACTCGGTGCCTGCATGAGAATCTGCCATCCGGGGACGGGTTTAACCTCGGCCGCAGCACAATTTTGAGTAAATTAGGATGAGACGTTGCGGTCTCATCTACATCCTGCACGCTACCGGACAACATCGCTAAAGTCACGTGCCAAAATTTGCCAGATTTCATTGATTTTTCGGGATTTTTCTTTGTACGATATCGTACCCTCAACGATGCACGTTACCGAACATTTCGTTTTTTGGAGGGTGCGCTGGATCAACTGATCTCAACGCGCGGGCCTAAAACGAGAATTTGTGGCACTGATGCGCGTTCTCAGATCGTTTTCTTTCCGCTTCCTTCGCTCGAGCAGCGACGCAGATGATCTAGGACACGAGAATGCGATCGTGGTTGTTCACGATCATCAGAAGTCTGCACTGAACCGGCAATCTTCGCCGGTTTCTTGCCCGAGCGCCGAAACCGTCGCCTCATGGCCTTTCCAGAGCCCTTGAACGAAACTGGTGCCGCCGGCAGGCCGAACCGCGGTTGACACTGGAGACTTGTTATTTCCAAGTCCGGCTCTCAGGAGATGGTTTCATCGTACCGACGTATGTGTCGTGGGGTGGCATCCGTGTTGTTGGTCTCTGTCACTCCTGTGCGAGCCGTCAAGGCAGTTCCGAATACAAATAGCGACGTCCACTCCGCGTGAACGCCGCTACTACAAAGCCCAAATAGACATTTCTCGAAAGTCTCGGGCCCGTCGCTGGATCTATACGCTCAGTGGCAATCCTGCTGGCTATCGGGACTGGTCTTAGCCGTGCCGTCATTCTTGGTGGAAGACACGCCGCCCTGCGGTCGGCAGTTGTCGTCATTACCGCTTCTGTTGCCGAGCGAGTTGTTGCCTGCCTTGTTCGAACCGCTCACCGAGCCGGTCGAATTATTGTCGGTGCCCGTGCCGTTCTGGCTGTTTTGCGAGCCGGACCCGCTCTGACTGTTGGAATTGCCCGACATGTTGCCACCGGAATTTCCACCGCCTGCGCCACCGGAATTTCCGCTCGACTGCGCAAAGGCAGAGGTCGCCATACCGAGTGTCAGAAGCGATACCGCAATGATTTTCATACGCATGAGTTTCTCCTTGGGATTCCTTACCGAGGATGAACCACGACACTCGCCGAATGTTCCGGTCACAATAAGCTTTGCCCTTTGGCAGGCCGCCTGCCAATTCTAGGACCCCTCAGCGCGCGAAGAGCTTTCCAGGCCTTGAAAGAGGGTGCTGGCCACGCGATCGTCATTTTGCCCGAGCTCCGCCTCCACGAACATGGAGCTTGCCGTTATTACAGTCAGCCAACGCGCTCGATGGAACGAGCCGCGCACACGCGCCAACTGCTCCGTTCCCAGCGAGCAGCCCGCAAAAACCGAAATTGGTCGCGTGATGGTCACGGCGGATGGTCGCCAACACCCCGGATAACCCGTCAATAGCGCGTCCGACCTGCCGCGCGGCGTAAACTGAGGTGTTGAGCTGTTACTCCCCATAAACGCCCTCACGATAGAGTTCGTCGATGAAGGATGGCGATCGGGCAAGCTCCTCGCGACCTGCATAGAAGTGGGAATTTCCCACATCACGTGGTTATGTTTCAGCGAGGCGTCTGGCGGCCTCGTCCTCATGGCAGCGGCGACACTAGCGATCGTCGTTGCCAAATCTCCGGTCGCCGACATTTATTTCCAGGCATTGCATGTCGATCTCGTACCGATCAGTCTTCAGCAACAGGATCAACGACGCCCTGATGAGCGTGTTCTTTCTGCTCGTCGGCCTTCAGATCAAGCGGGAGATGCTTGACGGCCAGTTGTCAAGTTGGAGCCGGCGCATCCTGCCGGGGCCGCAGCGGCCGGCGGGATGGCCGTACCAGCGTTGATTTACATCGCGTCGCACTCGGCGTGCTGTCTTTGCACGGCGACAGGGTGCCAGCCTCGCTGAAGGTCTTCCTTCTTTGCGGCATTGGGTTCACGATGAGCCTCTTCATCGGATTGCTGGCTTTCCCAGATGCCTCGTCTCAGGATGACGTGAAGATCGAAATCCTTGCCGAATTTCTGGCCTCGGACGTCGTTGGAGCAATGGTTCTGATGGCGTCGGCCCAAAGGCGGTCCGTGCCGAACCGCTAGTGCCACCAGGTTCGGGACGTCAGTTTCGGGACGCGAGGCGTTCGCGGAGACGGTATCGGTCGCGCACTCCGATCTGAAACCATTTCAGCAGATCGCGTGCGACATCCCTTCCCTCCTCACTGTCGGGTTCGATGGCGTTCGTCCGGCAGTAATCCTTCACCAGCTCCTGCATCATGGCAACGTCACCCGGCCCGAGCGGAGGCGAGCCCTTTCCGAACGCACTGAACATTGCGATCCTCCGAGCTGAACAAGTGAGATCCTAGCGGGAACCGGCATGTTTGCAAATGGGGTGCTCTTTACCGAAATGCCCGAAGCACCATCCTGCTACCGGCTTTGAGCGGTTGTACGAGATCGAGGGCGCGATCCTCTTTTTGCCCGTACGGCGTTCCCCTTCGTGAACCTCTGCATAGGTTCTTCGGCGGCCTGTTCGGCGACGGAACCTGATGTCAGGGGATTGCCCGTCATTGCCTCGGGCTATCGAGGGAAACGCGTGAAACAAGGTTCGCGCTGGCCGCGTCTTTATGCCGACGTCGCGTGTCAAGCTTCAGATTGGCCTCTGTTTCATAAGTTTCGTGACGAGCATTTCGGCAAGTTTGGTGAATTTTCCCGCCGGGTATCGCTCAACGTAGGCATTGATCATGTCAGCGCTCTCGCTGTCTCGGACGCTCTCCCAGAAAGCCACCTCGATTTCGGGATCCTCGCTCTCGGCCACATTGCGCTGGAGGCGCGACCGGGCAAGACCGGCAAACGCGCCGTCCGGATATTTTTCGAGATAGAGGATCAGCTCCGTACCATCGTCGTCTTCACGGATAGACTCCCAAAAGGTGACCTCGGTCAGGTTGTCATCGTGGCGAGTGGTAAAATCGCGCTGCACATTTTCGGCCTGGATTGCACCCGACAGAACGGGCTCGTAATTGGCGTCAAAAAGCACCTTGAAGACCCTCACAGGTCTTGCGATATTTTTGACTGTATGCTCACCCATATCCTCGAACTTCGCCTCGACACGATCCCGCATATGGTCGCGAACTCCGCGGGTGACACAGATTCCGCCTATGTCGGCAAGCGACTCAAGGCGCGCGGCAATATTGACGCCGTCGCCGAAGATATCGCCATTTTTGACCATGACGTCACCGACGTTGATGCCAATGCGAAAACTCATCCTGGCGTCGTCAGGAATATCTGCGTTCGCCTGCGTTATGGCCAGCTGAATGGCGATCGCACAGTTGAAGGCCTGAACGACGCTTGGGAATTCGGCCAGCACGCTGTCACCAGCGGTACCAAAAATTTGACCGTTGGCGCTCTCCACCAAGGAATCGACGATCGTCCTGTGGCTCGTCAGCAGCGCAAGCGTTCGTTCCTCATCAAGATGCATCAGTCGAGAATAACCCTCGACATCGGCAGCAAGAATAGCGGCTAGCTTTCGGTGAAGGGGGGGCGCTTCCAACGGTCATCCAATTCGTGTGGTCCGATCGTCATAAGAAAGAATGACAGACCTCGTTGTTCCAACTGCTCGTCAAATCTATGCATCCTGTTTGTTGGACGGCCCAACCGCACACACTTCGGTCGATCGCGATCGTTCGGCGACCCCCTGTTTCGGGTCACGGTCAGGGGTGCGGGATCGAACGAGCCAGATGCGAACTTGCCTTCCAACTTTACTTTCTTTTATCGCCCGCAATTCTCGCCTCGACGGCACGGGTGATCGACCGCAGATCGACCCTTGCGCCGGCCAGCTGCTCGATTGCAGCGGTCGCCAGATCGTTGGCGACATAATCCGATTTGTGACCGAGATTGTGGACGACGATCAGTCTCGCTCCGCCGATATCGCGAGCCAGATGGCGGGCGTGAACGTCGAGTGAGACAATGTCGTCCGCATCGCCGGTAATGATGATCGTCGGCGCCCTTATCTTCCTGTAGCCACGGCTTGCGGTTCGGGCCCAATCGCTGAGGACGGCGATTTCCATCGCATTGTGACGGAAACGGCCGGGGCTCAATGCCTGCAGGGCGCGCGTCTTTTCAATATAGCCAGCAGGCCTCTGGTTTGGAGCAAACACCGCCCGCGTCGCACGATCAATTGACACGAGGCCGAATGGGGGAACGACGAGGGCGCTAAACAAGGCTCCCGTGACCGGCGCGCGAGCAGCCTCATAATACCATTCGATCCCGCCCGACCACGGATAGACGGCGGGCGACAGGAACACCAGTCCGGCAACCTTGTCGGGATGACGCACGGCCAGGGCTGCCGCGATCGCGCCACCGAAGGAATGGCCGACGACGATGGCGCGATGAATCCCACGCTTCTCCATGAGGATCGCGATGGCGTCAGCCTGTCTGTCGGGCAGGATATTGTCGGGGCCTCCGGCGTCGGACGCGCCGTGGCCGGGACGGTCGACGAAGAGCAGTCTGGCTTTGCCCCTCAACTTGTCACCGAACGAGAGTAGCGGATCCTGGAGGCTCGTGCTCGCGCCATGGATGAAGACAATCGGCGGAAGGACCGGTGTGCCGCTCGGCTCCAAGAGGAGACTGTTCAGCCTGTATCCTCCGACATCGATCCTGGCTTCCGATTGCTTGCCCGTCTCCGCCAATGCCTGGGCGACGGCGCCCATTGACAGGGCCAGCGCGATCAAAAGGACATTCAATATACGATAGGGCATGGATCCTCGAACGGATTGAGCTGAGATATTCAACGGCGCGAGCAATTCCGACCGGACCCGTTACGAACGATGGGCCGACCGCTCGACCCGACAGGGCCCTCGTGCGATGGCAATCGGAAAACAGGCAGATTGATCGTCCTCATGCTTCTGTCTTTTGCGTGACACGATGCGTGATCCAGACACTTGCGGCGGCGGAAACCGCAGAAAGTATGCTGCCCCAGGCGAGATCGGCGAGCGTCAGTGCGGTAGACCAGTATTTCAACGTTGCCTGATTGGTCAGGTCGTAAGTGGCATAGGCGGTAAAGCCGACAACCGCGCCATAAAGCAGGGCGGTGGAAGGAGAAGCCCGCCTCAAGCCCTCCTTGACGGCGAGAAACGTCAGCCCGCCCGCATAGAGAAGATAGAAGGCGACGGCGGGCGCCAGCCGAAACTGAGGGGCGAGCATATCGCCCAGGGCGGGGCGGTAGAGGCGCTCGGCCATCGTGCTCAGCCAGACGAAATCGATTGCGACAAAGATCGTAAGCGTCGCAACATAGGCCGTGATCATTGTCTTCACATCACCCTCCAGGTGCTGGCGCCGCAGCTAGTTGATCCGTGTCCAGTCGATTCCCTTGCAGAGCAGACCGGCGACCACGCAGCCTTTCGTGGTCATTTTGTTCCCGCTCACGGTCACCGTCAGCTTGTAGCGCATGTCGCGCTGCGGATCGAAGGCCGTGCCGGAATAGGTGCCGTCATCGTCCGGCTTGATCGACATCACAAGCGTGTCGCCTTGCTTTTCGCTTGGCGTGCCCGGCTTGATCCAGGTGTTGACCGCGCAGAGATCCGCTCCGCAGGGTGCAATCTTGACCTTGGCATTTCCGTCGCCGCGCGCCCATTGACCATTGATGTCTTGCGCGAGCGCGCTTTCTGCACACAGTGTGACGAGAACGGGAATTGTCAGCACTAGTCGGTTCATCGGTTTTTCTCCTCCGCGCGTTCATGCATGCGCGATCGTGTAAAGACCCACATCGATGCTCCCCTCCGCAAAACCAGCCTCGCAGTAACAGAGGTAGTAGTTCCAAAGCCGCTTGAACCGCTCGTCAAAACCTTGCGCCGTGATTGCCGGCCAGTGCGCATGGAAGCGCAGCCTCCATTGCGCGAGCGTCTGGGCGTAGGATTTACCGAAATATTCTGCATCGGCGAGCTTCAGGCCGGCTGCTGCCATCGCGCCTTGGAGCGCTCTGTCCGAAGGCAGGAACCCGCCTGGAAAAACATATTTCTGGATGAAGTCGGTGGCGCCGCGATAGGACTGATAACGCTGCTCCTCGATCGAAATGACCTGCAGCACGGCGCGCCCACCGGGTTTGAGACAACGCTTGAGGGTCGCAAAATAGGCCGGCCAGTATTCTCTTCCCACTGCCTCGAACATTTCGATCGAGACGATGCGATCAAACTGACCGACAGTATCCCGGTAATCCTGAAGGCGGATGTCGACCTGTCGGGCCCTGCTGCTTGCTGCAGCCCTGGTCCTTGCCCATGCGAGCTGCGACGGCGAAAGGGTGATGGCGAGGACGTCGGCATTGTCCTTCTCCGCCATGTCGATGGCGAGCGCCCCCCATCCGCAGCCAATTTCGAGCACGCTCTCGCCGCCAGTCATCGCAAGCTTTTGGCGGATACGGTCAAGCTTCAATGCCTGCGCCGCCTCGAGCGTCGATGTCATCTCATCGAAGATTGCAGAGGAATAGAGCATCGTGGGGCCGAGCCATTGCCTGTAAAAATCGTTCCCGAGATCGTAATGCGCCTCGATATTGCGCCTGCTTCCGCGCTGGCTATTGGTGTTGAGCAGGTGGCCAATGCGGTTGACGAGCCGCATCGCGATATTGCCCTTGATCGCGGGTGACAGGGCCTTGCTGTTTCGGGCGGCAAGACGGATGAGCGCAACCAGGTCAGGCGTCGTCCAGTCCTCGTCGAGATAAGCTTCCGCAAAGCCGATGTCGCCCGAGATTGCGACACGGCGCAACAAACGCCAGCGCCGCAGGACGATCGTCGCCTCGGGACCAGGCTCTGATCCCCTCTTCTCGACGATGGCGCCGGTCGGCAGCACGACCGTCAGGCAGCCATATTGAAGTTTTTTCATCATCTGCCCGAGCAGGCGTCTGCCGAGGCCGAGGCGCTCGACCTTGCTTGGCATGTCAAGCGGCAGGTTCGAAACTTCGTCAATCTGGCTCATGCGATCTTGATCTCGATTACGAGGACGGATTGCCTATGAAGAGGGCGGCGACAAAAGCGTTGGGGCGAGATAGGGCCCCCCCTAGCCGATCGGACATTCATGCCATCGCCTCCAATCCGGCTGGTATCTCGATTGGCCGGACCACCGGCCCGCGCACGATGCGCCCACTCTCCTCGAAGACCCGCCACGGGCGGCGCATGCCTCCAAGGTCTTCGGCAACGGCGAGCCCCGCCTGAACACCGTCCTCGTGGAAACCCGAGCCGAAATGCGCCCCACAGAACCAGGTATGGCGCACGCCCTGCAGCGACCAAAGCTTCTGCTGGGCGTCCTCTGTTGCGAGATCGAAGACCGGATGCTCATAGAATTGGCGGCCGATGATGGTCTCGGGGCGCGGCGCCCGGCTGGGATTGAGCGTGACGAAAGTGGGCGGTGCGGCGCCGAGAGGCTGAAGCCTATTCATCCAATAGGTGATCGAAGGCTGGCCCTGCCCCCCACGTGAGCCCGTGCGTGCATCGGCCACATAGTTCCAGCTTGCCCAGGCGGCGCGGCGCTTCGGCATCAGGGCGGGATCGCCATGCAGCACCGCCTCGTTGCGGGAGTAGCGGAAGCTGCCGAGAATCCGGCGCTCGTCTTGGCTTGCGTCGGTCAATAGGGACAGCGCCTGGTCGGCATGCGTTGCGATGACGACCTCGTCGAAACGATATCGTCCGCCGGCCCCATCGCGGATCTCGACGGTATCGCCGAGACGCCGGATGGTCTTGACCGGCGTCGAAAGCCTGATCCTCTCGGAAAAGCCGGCAACCATCCGCGCCACGTATTCGCGGCTGCCGCCGAGCACAGTTCGCCAGACCGGTCGGTTCCAGATCTCGAGCAGTCCGTGGTTGCAGCAGAATTTGACGAAACTGGCGGCCGGATAGGCGCCGACCTCCATGGCCGGCGTCGACCAGATTGCTGCGGCCATCGGATAGAGATGATCCTCCCGAAAGGCGCGCCCGTAACCATTGCGCGAAAGGTAGTCGTTGAGGCTGATGCCGCCCATGAGGGTGAGGTCGCGCGGCGCATTGCGATAGAACCGAAGGAGATCGCGCATCATCGACCAGAAGCGCGGACTGGCAACATTGGACCATTGTGCAAAGAGGCCAAGACCGGTTCCGCCGGAATATTCGAAGGCACCGTCATTCAGCGAGACGGCGAAGGACATGTTGGAGGCGGCGGTCGGCACATCGAGCGTGCGGAAGATTGCCGTCAGGTTAGGGTAGGTAACTTCGTTATAGACGATAAAGCCGGTGTCCACCGCCACGTCGTCGCCGCTTTCCGTCTGAAATGTCACCGTATTGCTGTGACCGCCGATCCTGTCGGCGGCTTCAAAGACGGTCACGTCGTGGCGCTGCGAGAGAAGCCAGGCGGCCGACAGACCCGAGATACCACTGCCGACGACGGCAATCTTGAGCCGGCGGCCATCTTCGATCGACTGGTCAGACACCATGAATTCCTCTCGTTTCGCGCTTTCGCAGGTGCGATGTCATACGAGAGGGTCGCCCAAGTAGTTTCGTGCGGGGCCGCTTTTTTTTCGCAGGCCGTTTTTTCCATCGCCCATGCGAAACCAATTCGAACCGCAATCCGTATCACGCCTTGAGAACAGGAATTGGCCTCAACGCGGGCGGATGAATGGACGTCTATCTACTGATCGTGATTGCAGCCGGACTGTCGCTGACGATGGCCGCCGCCTGGATCATCCAGCGTGCGACCGGGCAAAGCGGCTGGATCGACACGATCTGGTCCTTCGGCGTCGGGATCGGCGGGATTGCTGCGGCTCTTCTTGCGGACGGTCCCATTGGTCGCCGTCTGACGATCCTTGCCCTTGTTCTGGTCTGGGCCTTGCGGCTCGGCGGCCATATCGGGGCGCGCACGCGTGGAGGCGGCGAGGACCCGCGATACGCCAAGCTGGCTGAACAATGGGGCAATCGCGCAGCCCTGCGTCTGCTCCTCTTCCTGCAGGTCCAGGCGGCTGCGGCCTTCATTCTGGTGTTTGCCATCTATCTTGCGGCGATCAACGGTGACGCCTTCCCTGGTCTTGTCGATGTCATTGCGACGACCGTTGCCATTGTGGCGCTCGTCGGTGAGACGATGTCGGACGCCCAGCTTGCCCGCTTTCGCAAGACCCCGCAGGCAAAGACGGACATCTGCGAGCTCGGTCTATGGCGCTATTCGCGTCATCCGAACTACTTCTTCGAATGGCTTTTCTGGTGCGCGTTTGCGCTTTTTGCCCTCGATACACGGATCTGGAGTTGGCTGGCGCTTCTCGCGCCGCTTCTGATGTACTGGCTGCTTGTGCATGTGTCGGGCATCCCGCCGCTCGAAGACCATATGCTCGCATCGCGCGGCGAAAAGTTTCGCGCCTTGCAAAAGCGCGTCAACGCCTTCTTCCCCGGCCCCCGCAAATCCGCAGCCCCTCATACCGGAGACACCTGATGAACATGCTGGCCTTCGCCATCAATACCGCCGAGCGTGCACCTCTCACCGACACGATGGCCCTTGCCGGCATCGATCTTCTTTGCGGCCGTATGAAACGGCGGCTCACGATCACGACGGAGCAAACAGAACAGCGGTTCGTCGAGGCAATGGAGCGGTTTCCGGTCGCCCTCCATACCGACGAAGCAAACCGGCAGCACTATGAAGTACCATCCGAATTTTTCGCGAAGACGCTTGGGCCCCAGCGCAAATATTCCTGCTGCCTTTATCCGACAACCGGCACGACGCTCGCAGAGGCCGAAACGCTGGCGCTTGCCGAAACCGTTGCCCATGCCGCGATCGAGGACGGCATGTCCATCCTGGAGCTCGGCTGCGGATGGGGGTCGCTTTCGCTTTATCTAGCCGAGCATTTCCCGAATGCGCGGATCGTCTGCGTGTCGAACTCCGTCTCGCAACGCGCCTATATTCTCGGCCTTGCAAAGATGCGCGGACTGAACAATCTCGCCGTTATCACCGCCGACATGAATGCGTTCAGCACAGATGAGCGCTTCGACCGGGTCGTGTCGGTGGAAATGTTCGAACACATGTCGAACTGGCGCGCGCTACTGACGCGCATCCGGGACTGGATGAAACCGGACGGCAGGCTCTTCCTGCATGTCTTCACACACAAGGATCGATCCTACCGCTTCGACCGCGACGATCCGGCCGACTGGATCGCCCAGCACTTCTTCACCGGAGGGATCATGCCTGCCCATGACCTGCCGCACCGGTTTGCTGATCTCTTCGAGGTCGAAGACGAGTGGCGCTGGTCCGGCATGCACTATCGCCGCACCGCCCTCGACTGGCTTGCCAATTTCGATCGCAAGATCGATCACATCCAGCCGATCCTCAGGCAGGTCTACGGCAAGGACGCGTCGCTGTGGCAACGGCGTTGGCGGTTGTTCTTTCTATCGACGGCCGGCCTGTTCGGGCATGACAAGGGTGATGTCTGGGGCGTCGGCCACTATCGCCTGAAGGGCTGCGTCACATGAACGGACCTCGCACGGAGCGCGATGGCAGAACCCGGGCGACGGTGACCGTTGCCTGGATCCTCTTTATCAACAAACCCATCTATCCGCTCTATGTCTGGTATCTGGTCGATCACGCGGCTGCGGTGTCCTTGGCATCGGTTATTGCCGCACCGTTCTTCCTTGCGATCCCATTCCTGGCCCGGCGCTCGCCGTTCCTTGCGCGCCTGGCGCTGCCGCTCGTCGGCACGCTTGATACGTTTTTCGAAACCAGGCTCTTCGGGACAGCCTCCGGGACCGAACTGTTTTTTGCCGCCTGCATCATGCTGGTCGCACTCAATTTCCACACCCATGAAAAAAAGTGGCAATGCGGCATGGCCATTTTTGTCTTCGCCGTCTTTTTGCTCTCCCGGAACTGGGCCGGCGTGCCGCTTCATGCCTGGAGCAGCAACGAGCTTGCGGCCCTTCTCAATCTGAACGCCTTGGCCGTTGCCAGCCTGATGGCCTTCCTTGCCCTTCGCTATGCCGGTGTCGAGCGCTTGTCAGCGTCGCCCGACACCACCCAATCCTGATCCAATCACGCAAAGGAGGAATGCATGCCCTGGATGTGGAAACCTGTCTCGATCGCAATTTGTGCCGCGATCCTGTCTGCGTCGCCTGCCCTTACCGCGTCATCCGCCCCTGACGTCGTCGCGGTCGGGGCCGACCACTATCGCGGCAGATGGCTGGAAATTGCCCGAACGCCAATGGCTTTGACCGACGGATGCGTCGCCGGCTATTCGACCTATAGCAAGGGGCGCTCGCCGAACGAGGTTGCCGTCGAGGATGGCTGTCACGTCGGAACCCCCGCGGGCCGATTGAAGAGCATACACGGGACCGGCGACATCCTGGATTTTGCAACGACCAAGGCGAGGATGCGGGTGCGCTACCCGTTCCTGATCACCTTCAATTACTGGGTTCTCTACAAGGCCCCGGATCAATCCTGGTTTATCAGCGCCGATCCTCAGATGAAGAATCTCTGGATCTATGCGCGGTCCGTCCCGAGCAAGAGCCTGCTTCGGCGCATGGTTCGAAAGGCCGGCGAACTCGGCTACGAGACCCGCAAATTGGAATTTCCACCGCAGTGATCTGGTGAACACAAGCATTGCCGGTCGAACACAGGCCAGTCGCGTGGAACCGGACCAGTCTTTCGCCTTTGAAATTGCGCGCCTCGCGCAGGCGGAGAATGTCCTGACGGGGGCTGGTTATGCAGCACCGTCACTGGCAAGGTCATTCGATGCAAAGCCCTGAAGGCTCCGAGACAGGGCTGACGATGAACTATCGACCGGACTACGATCGCAAGTGTGATGATCCGGTAAGGATGCGCTAAGCCATCGCATACGGCCCTCCTCGCTCCAGCGCTCGTCGATAGGCTGGTCGCTGATGCGCTCTTGCCAGGAAAGCTGACAGTTTCGTGCGCTTTGAAATCAGCCCAAATCTGTCCGCGGCCTCGAGGGGAAAACTCATCATGATGTCGGCGGCGCTGAAACCTGACCCACCGAACCAAGCGCCTTGATCGAGACAAGTCTCCAGATAGTCGAGGTGCTGCTCAAGTTGCGGATCGATGAAATCCTGCTGTCCTTGCTTTGAAATCATATTGACCAAGAAGCGCAAGAGCCGCGGAGACTGGCGCGGCATCCTGCTGAAGACCAACTTCAGAAGAAGCATGGGCATCAGCGAACCTTCAGCGTAGTGCATCCAGTAGAGCCATCGTTCACGTTCCTCCGTCAACGATCCCGGTTCTGCAGGAGGCGACAATCGACCATCGTCGTAGCGCCCGCATAGATATTCGATGATGAGCCCGGTCTCGGCGATCGTCTTGCCGCCAATCGTAACGACGGGGCTTTTTCCCAGAGGATGAAGGGTCCGCAAGGTGCGAGGAGCAAGCATCGTTTTGGGATCGCGCTGGTAGTGCACCACGGTATAGGGCACATCCAGTTCTTCGATCAGCCATAGCACCCTTTGTGAACGGGAGTTGTTCAGATGGTGGACGGTCAGTTCCGGGAGGGGATCGGGCGGCAAATCAGTCTTCCTTGTGGTATTCGGACGGCGCGTGGATCGGCGAGTCTGTCCTATACGGCTGGAAGGCCACAGCAGATTATCGTGTCTCGCCAAGGTATCGGCTTTGGAACAGCCAGGGGGCATTGCCGTATCCGCTGCGGCCCGTCCCTTGTTTGCCCACTCTCTCAGGAGAGGTGTGCCCGGAATGGCCGCCTGAAAGGGAATCTGCCTTCACGTCAGTGTGATCAGCGCAACTTTTACGGAACGCCTTTCGTACACCCAAAAGCACGAAAAGGAGGCCCTTGAGATGGATGCGTCGATTAAAATGAGCATGACCCGCTGTGAAACCCGATCGCAGTCCGGAGAGGGCAAGTGGAGCCTACCGGTCTTCATCAAACTTGGCGGTCAGGGACAGTTCACCAGCATTGAAAGCGCCTTGCAGGCGGCGAATTGCATTCTGGACGATTGGCCGTTCGACGAGGGCGAGGCGATGGATAACGCTCTAGAGGTCTGCTTTGCCGCATGCAAGGGGCTTGCCTTGCCCGACCATGCGCGCTGCGCGTTTGTCGAAGCAATTTGCGAAGCGAAGCTTCATGTTCGGCCACATTTTGGCGGTCATTAGAACCTCTGCCCGCCGCTTCAAACGGCTGGATGAGTTCGCGGCGAATGGTCCAATGACCGTCTCGATGAGCTGAATACTTCGATGGCAGGCCAAGGACTCACCTGCCAGCCACGTGATCGCGGAACTTTCATCGGTTGGATTCCTTTT
Source organism: Hyphomicrobiales bacterium (assembly GCA_900471925.1). Lineage (GTDB taxonomy): Bacteria > Pseudomonadota > Alphaproteobacteria > Rhizobiales > Rhizobiaceae > Rhizobium. Next base: position 41,513 of record UCGV01000013.1, on the reverse strand, counting down.
CATTGTGTCGCTCGACGGTACGCCAATCTCGGTCGAGCGACAGGTTCCAGAAAGACCTAAAAGCCCTAAAAGCCCTCGCACCGCCCTTGCGAGGGCTTTTGCATTTCCCGAGCGCATGAGCCACCAAGACCTACCAACCGGAAGGTCGCAGCAATCCGCCGGCCGCCGTTACCTCTTCGGGCGTATCGACGTCGATCAGGGCACGCTCGCCGAGATCGAGATCCACCACCGGGATCCCAGCAGTTTCGATGAGCTGGCGCGCACCACTGTCACCGGATAGTTCCGTCAGTCTGGCATGAAGCGATTGCGGAAAAATCACGGGGTTGCCAGGCCGTCCGTGCCCTGCCGCCCGGACGATCGACGTGCCGCGACACGTGTCAAAGGCCGCCACAAGCCTATCAAGATCCCCCGCCGTCAATTCCGGCATATCGGCGAGCATGATCATAAGGCCATCGGGACCGACGCTTTCTGCAGCTGCGACCCCACATGCGATCGAACCCGCAATCCCGGATTGATAATTCTCGTTGCAGACCATCTCCATATCGAGATCGGCAATCGCGCCCTCAATCTCCATCCTCCGATGTCCGGTCACGACAATAACCGGGCTGGCGACACTGCCGAGAGCAGCAAGGACAGTGCGTCGCACGAGCGGCACGCCCTCAAAGGTCGCAAGCAGCTTGTGACCGCCAGAGGATCCCATACGGCTCGATCGCCCGGCAGCCAGGACCACAACCGCCACAGAGAGCGCCATCCGGCGGGGGCGATCTCTCATGCTCAACAAAACGCTGACAGGCGACTGGCCGCGATGTCGGAGAGGATCGACAAGGCAAGGGATGTTGAATCACGCGTCGGTCCAAAAGAACCGATGGGAGCCTTGATGCGACGGATCGCACTCTGCTGCCAGCCCCGTTCCTGAAGACGCATGATCCTTCGGCGGTGTGTCCTCGAACTTCCGAGCGCGCCGATATAAAAGGCCGGGGAACGCAACGCTGCTTCGCTCATTCGTTCCTCAGCCTCGAGATCGTGATGCAGCATAGCGACGGCCGTGTAGGCGTCGAGGTTGGCTCCGGCAGGATCGATGTGTTCGGCTTCCATGACGTCATAACCGGATGCCCTGGCAAGGTTCCTCAACCTTTCTCCTTCAACATTCCTACCGGAGACGACGAGGCGGGTTGCGGGAGAAAACAGGCTGATGAAGCTTCCGCCGATCCATCCAGGCCGCTCGACCGGCTCTACGGCTTCAAGCCTCTGCTCAACGGGTGTGTATCGAAGCCCCGCGGGCTGGCGTCGCCCGATCCGGTCTATAACCTGCTCGAGGGCAGCGGTGTTTCGCAGAAGGTGGATGGCGACGGTAATGCCGCCGCCGCAGGGCAGGACGATGTCGTAATAGGGCGATCCCTGCCCGAACTGCACGATGCGATCCTGTCCGAGGGCCATTGCCAGTAGCGCCTCCGATGCGACAGCCGATTCGACGCATCCACCAGACACATAACCACAAAAATGACCGTCCCCGGCAATCGCAACCTGGGCGCCGAGCGCTCGGGCCGCCCCTCCGTTGATCTCGACGAGGCTCGCCAGAGCAACATCTCCCAGGCGGAATTTATCCACCGCAAACGTCAGGATATCGGCCGGGTCATCGGACAGGATCGATCGTGTCGGGGCCGTCACGATCGGCCCTGTGAGCAGCTCATTCATCGAAAATTCCCAATCTTTGGCTTTATACTCCCGCAATCAAGCGACGTCCGGCAGGCTGCCGATCAGCTTGTCCAGCGTGATCGGGTAATGGCGAACGCGTACGCCAGTCGCATTGTGGATAGCGTTTGCGATCGCAGCTGCTACACCGCATAGACCGAGCTCACCCACCCCCTTGGCTTTCATCGGCGATGACATCGGGTCGGTTTCGTCCATAAAGATCACCTCCTGATGTGGGATGTCGGCATGGACCGGGACCTCGTAGCCGGCAAGATCGTGATTGACGAAGAGACCACGCCGTGGATCGACCACCAGTTCTTCCGAGAGCGCTCCGCCGACCCCCATCGTCATGGCACCGATCACCTGGCTGCGCGCGGTGATGGGATTGAGAATGCGCCCTGCGGCGCAGACCGCGAGCATGCGGCGGATCCGGGTCTCGCCCGTGGCGATATCGACGCCGACTTCCACGAAATGAGCGCCGAATGTCGATTGCTGGTGGGTCTTGGCGAGGTCGCCCCACTTCATCGTATCCTCGCCGACGAGGCCCTGCGGGCCGGCCGCCTCGGCCAACGGCACGGCGCGATTGCCGGACCGGACCTCTCCGTTTTCGAAGACGGCGTCAGCGGAATTGAACCCGAGTTTGGCGGCGACCGCCTCGCGCAATTTCACGCAGGCCGCATAGACGCCCGATGTCGCGGAATTCGCACCGAACTGCCCGCCCGAGCCTGCTGATACCGGAAAACGGGAATCGCCGAGCTGGACGGCAACCTTGTCCATGCCCACACCCATCATTTCGGCTGCGGTCTGGGCGATGATCGTGTAGCTGCCGGTGCCAATATCGGTCATGTCGGTCTCGACCGTCACGAGGCCATTTTCGTCGAGTTTGACGCGTGCGCCCGAAGGAAAGACGAGGTTGTCGCGAAAGGCAGCCGCAACGCCGTAGCCGACGAGAACGCTTCCGTCCCGGCGCGCGCCCACTTTGGGCCGATCCTTCCAGCCGAAACGCTCGGAACCGAGTTTCAGACAGCCGACGAGGTTACGATGCGAAAACGGGCGCTTCGGATTTTCGGGATCGACCTGGGTGTCGTTAATAATCCTGAACTCGATCGGATCCATGCCGAGTTTTTCGGCCATTTCGTCGATTGCGATCTCGAGCGCCATCAGGCCGGGCGCTTCGCCAGGCGCTCGCATCGCATTACCTTCGGGCAGATCGAGCGTTGCGAGGCGCATCGCGGTCATACGATTGGCCCCGGCATAGAGCAGGCGCGTCTGGTTGACCGCCGTTTCGAGCTGGCCGCCCTTCTGGTCGCCCGACCAGCTCTCATGACCAATCGCGGTGATCGTTCCATCTTTCTGGGCGCCGATCCGGATGCGCTGGATCGTAGCCGGACGGTGCGTGGTGTTGTTCATCATGAGCGGGCGCGGAAGCGCGACCTTGACGGGACGCTTGACGGCCTTGGCCGCGAATGCGGCAAGAACGGCATCGGCGCGCAGGAAAAGCTTGCCGCCGAACCCGCCCCCGATGAAGGGCGACATCAGGTGGATCCTGTCCTTCTTGACGGCAAGCATCTTGGCCAGATCCGAACGCCACCAGTCGATCATCTGGCTGGACGTCCAGACCGTCAGGTCATTGCCATCCCATGCCGCGATCGAGGCATGCGGCTCCATCATCGCATGCGACTGATCGGGCGTCGTGTAGGTCTCGTCCAACGTGACGGCGGCTGCCTTGAACGCGGCTGAAAAATCGCCTGTGGCAGTGTCAGGTTTGGCCGAAGTGGCGGGTTTCTTGGCCGATCCGCGCGCGGCATCGAGGTCGAAAACACCTTTTGCCTCGGCGTAATCGACGGTCACCAGGCCGGCGGCAGCACGAGCCTGCTCGAATGTCTCGGCCACGACCACGGCAAGCGCCTGATGATAGTGTTGGATACGGTCGCCACCGAAGAGCGGGGCGGTATTGTACTTGCCTTTTTTGCGCGGCCCGACATCAAAGGTCGTCACGATGCCGAGAACGCCCGGTGCGGATTTCGCCGCCGATGTGTCGATCGATCTGACACGACCCTTGGCAATGGTCGATCCGACGGGATAGCCGTAGGCATAGGCCATGTTGGGATCGTGCCATTCATAGGCATAGACGGCGCGCCCCGTCGTCTTCAATTCGCCGTCGATGCGATGGATCGGCTTGCCGACAACGGTGAGCCTGTCGATCGGGTTTGTCGTGGCGGGCGTTTGGAACTTCATGGCTCAGCTCCTTGCTTCGGACAGGACCGCACCGAGCGTCCGCTCGACGAGATCGACCTTGAAACGGTTCTGTTCGGTCGGATGCGCACCGTCGAGAATTGCGCTGGCCGTCTTCCGGGAACCACCTTTCAACTCGGCTTCAGCTGCCTCGACCCGCCACGGCTTATGGGCAATGCCGCCGAGGGCCACGCGGCCGGTGCCGTCAGGCTGGATGACGGCGCCGATCGACACGAGAGCGAAGGCGTAAGAGGCCCGGTCGCGCACCTTTCGATAGATGTGTCTGCCGCCGATCGGCGGCGGCAGCAGCACGGCGGTGATGAACTCGCCGCGCTCCAGATCGGTTTCGATCTCGGGCGTGTCGCCCGGCAAACGATGGAAATCGGCGATCGGGATAAAACGCCGGCTGCCGTCGGCCCTGACCGTCTCGATGGTCGCATCGAGCGCGCGAAGGGCGACTGCCATGTCGCTCGGATGCGTAGCAATGCAGCTCCGACTGCCTCCAACGACGGCGTGTTGCCGGCTGAAGCCGCCGATGGCCGAGCATCCGCTTCCAGGCTGGCGCTTGTTGCAGGGCTGACCGGGATCGTAGAAATACGCACAGCGGGTGCGCTGCAGCACATTGCCGGCGGTGGTTGCCTTGTTGCGCAGCTGACCGGACGCCCCGGCCAAAAGCGCCCGCGACAGCAGTCCATAGTCGCGCCTGACAGTGTCGTCGGCCGCAAGATCGGTGTTTCTGACGAGCGCGCCGATGCGCAGGCCGCCCTCCGGCGTGCGTTCGATCGTGTCGAGACCGAGGCGATTGATATCAATCAGATGTGTCGGCGTCTCGATCTCGAGCTTCATCAGATCAAGCAGGTTCGTCCCGCCGGCGATGAAGCGGGCGCGCGGGTTTTCGTGCGCCGCCTTCGCGGCCAACGCGACCGAGGTGGCGCGTTCATAGGTGAAGGCTTTCATGCTCTAATCCCTCCGACCTCGGAAATGGCGTCAAGAATGTTGGAATAGGCGCCGCATCGACAGATGTTGCCGCTCATGCGTTCGCGCACCTCTGCCGTGGTGAGCTCGACGGGGCCCGTTAGGTCGCCGGTGACGTGGCTCGGGACATTGGCCTTGATTTCCTCAAGCATCGCAACGGAAGAACAGATCTGGCCAGGCGTGCAATAGCCGCATTGGAAACCATCGTGCTTGACGAAGGCAGCCTGCATCGGGTGAAGATCACCCGGGCGGCCAAGCCCCTCGATGGTGGTGATCTCGTCACCGTCATGCATGACGGCGAGCGTCAGGCAGGCGTTGATGCGCCGACCCTCGACGATCACAGTGCAGGCTCCGCATTGACCGTGGTCGCAACCCTTCTTCGTTCCCGTCAGCTGAAGATGTTCGCGAAGGGCGTCGAGCAACGTCGTCCTGTTATCGACTGGAACATCGTGTCTCGTACCGTTGACGGCAAGAGAGATCGTGGTCGTCTCAGTCATTGTGTTCCCCACAGATTGCGCCACCGCCTCTTTGCCGGCGGCCCCAGCCACCGCAAAGGTTGCGGCTGAGGAAAGAAGCAGGTTTCGTCGGGAAAGTTCCAAATCTATGAGGTATTGCATATCAAGCTCCGTTTGAACGTTGTGGGGCGGAGGCAGGCGCTCAATGCGCGCACGAAGCCGCAGAGACAACAGCGGACGGCGCCTTATTGTTGAGGCCGGGCGGGTCGAAACTGGCAAATGAGGGTCCGATCAGCCATGAATTGGACGACGGGTCTGCCCGCACGGCTCACGGCCCGCCGCTTTGCGAAGCGCGTCAGCCTCGGCGATCAACGCGGTCGTAACAACTCCGTTCCCCGCGAGCTGGCCGCAAAATCCGAAATTGATAAACATCGACCATCGTGGGCGTCCTACGGATCAACGCCAGGAGCCGGGAATAAGCACCCAGAGCGAGGTCAAACCTGTCACGCGCCGTGTAAATCAATATATTTGGCTGGTGGTCTTCGTGACCTCTGCCGCCTCGTGCGCGATGTACACCGTCGTTCGTCCTCCGGCGTTGGCAAAGACCAGAACGATCGGTTCGAACCGCCTCAAGCTATCCCATGCCACACCCGCGCCCACGACATCACCGATAGAACATCGCAACCTCTACTATCTGCAACGGCAGGTTTAAAACGAGGCGGGTTTTCTAAGCGGTCCAAGCAGCCGTTCGTACTCCCGCTCAGACAAGCCATAGGAATCCGACGCGAACTGCTCCAAGGCTGCTCTATCTCGAATGGTTACGATGTTTCGTTCGGAAACGATCAGGCGGTTGCCCTCTAGAATGTGCAGCGCAGTCGTAACGCTTGGTCGGCGCACGGAGAGCATCAATGCAATGAACTCGTGCGTGAGAATCATGTGATCCCCATCCGATCGATCGTGACACATCAGCAGCCATCGAGCCAATCGTTCGTCCACGTGATGCGTTGCATTGGAAAGCGAAGTGAATGCGCTCTGCACGAAAAATGCCTGAACGTATTTCAGGAGCATTGTTCTGATCGGCACATGCAGAGCGAAGATGTCGACTAGCGCTTGAGGTGAAATGCGATACCCCTCACCTTCCACCTGCATGAAAATCTCAAAGGGAAGCGTTGCGGTTTCCAGAACCACCGACATCGGCGTAAAACCTTCGCGCCCCACCACTCCTGTTTCCGACCTGTTGCCTTCGGGAGAGACGACGATGACCGAAGCGATGCCGGAGGTCGGAAAGTAAACATGCTCGGCGGGCGCGTTCGGACGCAGGAGTGCCATCCCTTTGGGCAACGGCACCCTTTCCGCTCGCTCAAGTAGAGACCTGCGCTCGGTCTCATCCAATCGGGAGAGGAGATAGTTCATCAGGGGCACTCTTGGACGACTGAAACACGACACGATGGCGGTGTGATAACACTGGCTCAACGACTTTGTTCCCTTGCAAACGCGCGCAAGACGCGGAACGCGACCGTACATCAAGGGCCACGCTTGAAACGCTTTCAGACAGGGACAATCAGTCTGCCCGCGAGCTTGACCGGCCTACCGATCGACGGGCTCGCCCCGTGACCCGTCCGTCGATCCACTAACAAGGGTCAGTCGAATTTCACAACAGGAGGAACCGGCAAATGGCAAGCAGTGCCGCAAGACCCTCGACGACCTTTTCCTGGACACGCTCAAGGATATTTATTTCGCAAAAAAGCAGATCTTGAAGGGGCTGCCGAAGGTGGCTCGCAGCATCGCGATGAAACCCAGGGTCAAATGGAGCGCCTCGAACAGGTGTTCGAAATGCTTGGAAAGCCAGCGCGCGGGAAGATCTGCGAAGCAATCCAGGTGATCCTGTCCGAAGGCGAGAAATTATCGAAGACTTCAAGGGTTCGCCGGCTCTTGACCCCGGATTAATCTCTTCGGCGCAGGCAGTCGAGCACTACGAAATTGCCCGTTACGGGACGCTCAATCGCCTGGGCAAAACAGCTTGGCATGAATTACGCCGTATCGCGTTGCCTGCGGTATCGACCCCAGGACCAATCCGAAAGCCGATTTGACCGGCAATCGTGGGGTCGCGTCTTGTCAAGAGACCATCCAACGGACGAGCGCCCGACATAAAGCGCGCAAAGGTAACGGGTCGAACGGAACAAACTCCCACTCAAATACAGATGTTCATAGGACAGATTAGAGAGCAATTCGAGAGTGCCATGCTGTTGGATCATCGTCTGTGTGCTGGCGAGGCGCAAGGACTGGCACGTTGGTCAGACTCAGTGCCGGAACTTCCAACCGGAATGCGAATTGGGTAAAAATCAACTGGAGGAACCCCTATGCCGAAGCACTCTACGAAGTCGCCCGCCCTCAAGGCCTATGAGGAAGACAAGGCGCGCCAGCGGGAACATGGGACTGATGGCGATCTCGACGCCGGGATCGAAGGCTCCTTTCCAGCATCCGATCCGATATCGATGACGCACACAACCGTACCTGCCGGCAGAGTCGATCCCGATGCGGCACAAAGGGTCAAATCCAGTCCCGATCCTCTTTGCAACAACCCGATATTGTTTCGAACGCGCAGTCTGTCTCAAGGGACATCAGGACTTTGGTGAGGGCAAGACCGGTGACAGCGTTGGTCACGGTCGCAGCCCTTGCTTATGTGCTGAGCCGCAATCGCTAGGGCGGAGCGAAGTTCAACCGAGCGCGTAATTGGGCGATCCGTTCCCGAACACCTTTCCAAGATTGCAAATTGCGATGAACTCCGCCCTCTGTCGCCGGAGATAAGAGAAGCAAGCAGCGCTGACCGAAAAGGCCAGGGGGAACCAAGATTTACCCGCCCCGGTGACGGCCTGAGATGTCTCAACAATGGATGGTGATGACGGGTATAGGCCGTTGTCGTCCTACGCGGATTTGGCCATCAGGTTGAGCAGTTCGAGCCCGGCTGTGGGTTTCGGTACGAATGTCACGCCGACCTCGAGATCACGATGTGAAAGCTTTACCAACCCTGATGTCACGATAATCCTCATCCCCGGCCACTGTGAGCGGACGGTTGCTACAAGCCCGAGACCGTCCATACTGCCCGGCATATCGATATCTGTATAAAGCGTATCGATGTCGTTATTTCTCAGGTAGATGAGCGCCTCGTCCGCGTTGGCGGCTTCGAGCGTGCGGTAACCCGCCTGGTCGAGGAAATCGACAATGTTGTAGCGAAGCTGCGGCTCATCCTCGACGACAAGAATGCTCCGACCGTCTGCGACACCATGATCGGTACGCTGCGGGACACGCGCCAGAACCTCCAATCCGTCACTCGATGCTCGGGTCCGTTCCAGTAAGTTGCGCTCCAGCACGGCTTGTTTCCAGTGAAACTCGTCCTCGCCGAACGGGCGCCCGGCTTCCTCCCACAGCGCATATGCGCGCGTCGCAATCCAGTCATTTCGATTGTCGATCATCGTCGAACCCTTCATCTAGCAGAAAGAAAAATGGAGCAATCGCCAGGCCGAAAAAGGCCCTCCGCGCATTGGTCTGAAACCGTACAAACGAAGTAACGCCTGTCCGGAACAAACGATCCAGTGCGCCCTCAACGATAGAGTACGGATCCTTGACGACTTCCGACTTCCCTTGCGCCGGATTGCTCGAAACGGCGCCGTATCACGGCCGATTTCGGATCGCGGTGGAGGAGACGGCAATCAATCTTTCCGTTCCGCAACAGGAAGTTGCGCTCAAAGCGTGCACTTTGACGCGTGCAGGCCGAAGAGCTGTTTGCTCTTATGCAAACGCTCGAAGAGGCGAGGACATTGCGGTCGAGGCACGCGAGACAAGCGATACATTCACCCCAATCGCACTGGTCGAAACCGCAATCGAGGATCGCTTTCCTTTCCAGTTGCTGACACCCTGCACCGATTGGCAGCACGGGTGCGGGCAGGCAGAGGTCTCGATGCACATGCCAAGCTTGCCGGAAAATTTCGCATGGGCGGACGCCATGAACGCGGACATCTCCGCACGGCGTGGCTGGATGAACGCGCTCTTGTTGCCAGTAAAGTTCATAGCGCCGACGACGCCGTTGATGCCGCCGCCGGGATAGTTAAATCAAACTTCACTCATATAGCGCAGCTTTACAGCTAAATGCAGTCCCGATCTCAACGCGTGTGGGCTCTCACCATGTCAAATAACCTGCCCCCAAAAAATAACCGCCAGCTCGCTTTTACCGTGGCGAATTTTGCGCAGGCGACGAACCTTTCTCTGGTGTCAATCGATAGCAGAGGCGACATCGAGTTCGTCAACCCGTCTGCGTGCAAGTTATTCGGTTACACGCAGTCCGAAATGATCGGGCAGCCGATCATGATCATTATCCCTGAGCGAATGCGGGGCGCCCACATGGCGGGGCTACAGCGCGCGGCAGGGGGGCAGGCGCCTCACCTTGGTGGGCGGCCGGTCGAGGTTTCCGCCCTGAAGAAAGACGGCACGGAATTTCCGATCGAAATCACCGTCTCCGTTTGGAACGGAAAGCAGGGATTTTGCGCGGGCGCCGTCATCACCGACATCAGCGATCGCAGAGAACGTGAGAGCAAGCTGCTCCGGCTGGCCAGCCAGGATACATTGACGGGCCTTTCCAATCGTCATCGCTTTTCGACCATCCTTACCGAATGCGTTGCGACCGGCAGCGCGGCTTCCATCATTCTCCTCGATCTGGACGGGTTCAAGGAGGTCAACGATACCCACGGACATCTGGTCGGTGACTCCCTTCTACAGGCGGTTGGCGTTCGCCTACCTTACCTCCTCGGCCGAAATGCCGAGATCGCCCGCATCGGAGGTGATGAGTTTGCTGTACTCCTGCCCGGGGTCAACGACCCTCTTGAAGCTCACGCCCAAGCGCAGGCCATTCTTGAAGCATTCCGCAAGCCGTTCGACGTGGGCGGACATGTGCTGGAGATTGGAACCAGCATCGGCATAGCGCTCGCCCCAATTCATGGAGAAGATACCGAGGAGCTCATCGCCAGCGCCGATTTTGCATTATACAGAGCCAAGACCGGGGGCGGGAACATCATACGCCTTTATGATGCTTCGATGCGCAGTGAAACCGCTGCACGCCGGGAGCTGCGCGACGAGCTGTTCAGGGCGCTCCGTGGCGGCGAACTGGAGTTATTTTATCAGCCGCAGGTCGACCTTATGGACAAACAAACTGTCGGGCTCGAAGCTTTGCTGCGCTGGCACCATCCGCAGCGGGGACTACTCGCCCCGGGGGCGTTTCTGCCGGCTTTGGAGCAGAGTGCTCTTGCATTGGAAATCGGCTGGTGGACGCTCGATCAAGCGGCCGCACGTGCTGCAGCCTTGCAAGCGCAGGGGTATGACATCAAGGTGAGCGTCAACCTCTTTCCAGGCCAGATGCGCGCTCCCAATCTCGTTCATAAGGTTGCCAATGCCCTGCAGCGCCATTCCCTGAAGCCGGACCGGCTCGAACTGGAAGTGACGGAAACCATTGCGCTCGCAAATGATGACCAGTCGTTCGAGGCAATGACGGCGCTTCGTGAGCTGGGAGTGGGAATAGCATTTGACGATTTTGGTACCGGATACGCGTCGCTCAGCTCGTTGCAGCGCTATCCGCTGACGACACTAAAGATCGATCGGGGCTTCGTGCAAAACATTAATGATAATACTTCCGGCATCGCGATCACTCGCGCGTTGATTGGCCTAAGCCACGAGATGGGGCTCAAAACAATCGCTGAAGGCATCGAAACTGAGGAACAGGAGAGAGCGCTAATCGAACTCGGATGTCCCTACGGTCAGGGATACCGCTATGGGAAGCCGCTTCCGTTCGGAACTATCGTCGACCTTCTCGCTGAGACGACGCGTCCCAGGAAAAGTCGGCTGATTGCCAGCGGGTCTCGGAAAATACGACGTTAAAGTCGATTTGCTTTCCTGTTCCTGGAACCTCACTGAGGATCCGGAGCCTCTGAACGCAAGCAAAGGGATGGCGGGTACGAGGTCGCCACCAAGGGCAGCCATGTTCAGTTAGGCATTTGAAGATACACGGGCGGGTCACTGCGCCTCACGACTGACGTCGTGGTTCAGTTCCCGGCTAGACAAACGTGCAACGCTCACAGGATGCTCCGTGTAGGTACATGCCTACACATAGCGTTTTATTGCCTGTGGACCAAGGTTCAAGATAGCAGCCTCGAGGAGGTTCGACGTGCTTGACAAGCCGAATGCGGCCATCAGGCGCGCGAGTTCGCGGTCGCGCGCGGGTAAGTCGCGAAGGCATTTGGATCACGGCTCATGAGAGGTTTACTACGCGCGACATAGGCCCGCGAAAGGGCTTCTCCCACGAGCTATTCTCGTTTTGTCTCTTACGAGGCCCTCCTTCCAAATTGCTGTTGGAAGATCTCCGCTACGCGCTATGTGACATGTGAATTCGAACAAGGAAAACGCAATGACGACGATCACCTACCATGTTGGCGAGCACGACGGTGGATTCGGATATCGCCTGGGTGATGTCTGGTCGGAAACCTTCCCCGACCACGACACCGCTCTTGCGGCCGCCAAGTCCGCTGCTGAAAGACAGCATATTGAAGGCCGTGACGCGGAAATCTCCTATCAGCGTCCCGACGGTCGGTGGCACACGGAGCATGCCGATGGCGGCGACCGCCCGGACACGGTCGTCATCGACGACGGCAAGAAACAGGGATCCTGATCCCCTTTCGCCGGTGGCGGATGCCCCGGACGACGTTGAGGACGTCAAGCGACGTTGAGGGTAAGTAGTTGCAAAGACATGTCACTCCGATCGTGGTAACCGGCCTTTGCATCGGCGTCCTTCTCGACCGCCAAAAGACCTCTGCGCGCGAGGCCCAGCTTCATCGGGTGATCGATGTTCGCCATCCCCGACCCGGGCGATGATCGGCAAGCAAGCTGCAACCTCATGCGGTTCAGGGTGTAGCCTCGCCGCTCCTCTGCAACTTCGACAGCCCAGTTTCCAGAACCTGATCCATCGCTTGCCGGAGCTCTCCTCTCGTCGATTTGTACCGTTCGATTTATAGAGCTGACATTGCGAGCAGATGCCGCAGCGCGTCGATGCGCTCGTGTGCTACGGCGGCAATGCCGGCCGCCCACCCGCGTTCGAAGAGTTCGGGGCTAAGCGTGTCATCGGCGATGATCGTCGCCTTCTCGCGGTTTTTGAGGTCGAGCTCTGATCCTTTTGCCTGATCGCGGATCTGGCGAAGGCGTTCGCTTTTCGCTTCGCGAAGACGACGCTCGTCAAGCACTTCTCGCGCTGCTTTCGTGGTCTGCTCGAAAGCGGCTTGCCCCTCGGCCAGCGTTGTGGAACGGCGCTTTGCGTCAGTGCTTGGCATGGTGGTCGCCATGATCTCCCTCGCCCGGTTTTGCTTCGGTCTTCGCCTTGTGGCGCTTGTCTGCTGAGAGCAACCGGCTGACATCGACAGATTGCTTGAACTTGCCCTCGTCGTCGCGGTGCACATAGCCCTTGTCGCTGCCAGTATCGATACCTTCACGTTTCGACATCTCAACCTCCATCCATAAGCAGACGTCAGCATCTTTAGCTGGCGCGACACAAGGGGCGCCCGGGCGACGAAGCAGGCCTCTTTCCGGGTTCGGGGTCCGTGGGCTCCTTGCTGCCGAGAAGTTGCAATATTCCAAGCTGAACGACTTTGATCATGTCAGTCATCCGCTGGCCGTTGCCATCTTGGTACTGTTCCAATGTGGGGGTATTACGCGTGATGTCGAACAGCGCAGAAATGCGATGTTCTCTCACCGCTTTGGCGCCAGTGGCCCATACACGGTTGAATAACATTCGATCCGATTCAATGATTGGCATGATGGTCCGCTAGCTGAGTGACCCGACGCTCGTGTTGAGCCGAGTAGAGATGGTAGAACTAGTGGCAAGCTTCCGGTCATCAAGCGGACTAAAGTCCGACTTTGCGCGTCCTTCATCCCCTGTTGCAATAACGCATCGCTTTGCGCTCCGTTTGCTATTGGATCTATTCTTGGCCGCTTTCTGAGCAGTGTTGAACCGCGGTGGCGGGCTCAATCAACCGTGGTGATTAGCCTCCGTTCATGACCGAACTGGTCTTGGGAGCGAACAATCCCGTTTGATGCGCAATGCCAGCTTGGCCGCCTGAATAATAGTTGGCCTTCTCGAGCGCGGCTTGGTCGGCTGACAGTACCTGCACTCCCTCGAGGATCGCTCGGGAACAAAATATGCGTTTGACGATTGTCCGTCCGAGGTCGCGTGCCGTGTCAACCGGACGTGACAGGGATCACGAACGCAAGGATTTTTCCGGTTTTTACTTGCGGCCAACGAAATGGCAGCCGAGTGTCCCGCCTGTCCGGCCCGCAGCCTCAGCTCCGTCGTCACTCGACGCGCGGGAGGCGGATGCATACCGGGGACTGCCATGGCCAGCGACAAACTCTCTACCTACAGACAGAAGCGCGATTTTCAAAAGACGCAGGAGCCGAGCGGCCAGGCGACGTTGAAGACGTCGAACCGTCGCCGCTTCGTCATCCAGAAGCATGACGCAACGCGCTTGCATTACGATCTCCGGCTTGAGCTTGACGGCGTGTTCAAATCCTGGGCTGTGACCAGGGGACCGTCGCTCGATCCGCACGACAAGCGCCTGGCCGTCGAGGTCGAAGATCATCCGCTCGACTACGGCGACTTCGAAGGCACCATCCCGAAAGGCCAGTATGGCGGCGGCACGGTCATGCTCTGGGACCGCGGCTACTGGGAGCCGGAAGGAAACAAGAGCCCCGAGGAGGCACTGGCCAAAGGCGATTTCAAGTTCACGCTCGAAGGCGAGCGGCTGCATGGCAGCTTTGTCCTTGTGCGCATGCGTAACGACCGCGATGGCGGCAAGCGCACCAACTGGCTACTGATCAAACATCAGGATGATTTTTCGGTCGAGGAGAATGGCGCAGCGGTCTTGGAAGACAACGCAACCTCCGTCGCCTCGGGCCGGACGATGGAAGTGATCGCCGCCGGCAAGGGCAAGAAGCCGAAAGCCTTTATGATCGAAAGTGGCGAGGTCCAGGCGGACGCTGTCTGGGACAGCAACCACGGGCTCGCCGCCGACGAACGTAAAGCCGAAACAAAGCCTAAAAGGAAGCCGGCGTCGATCAAGACGGCCAGGTCCGTAATGCCCGACTTCATCGCGCCACAGCTCTGCGAAACGCGCGAGCGCCCGCCTTCCGCCGATGGCTGGATCCATGAGATCAAGTTCGACGGTTATCGCATCCAAATGCGCATCGAAAACGGCGAGGTCACGCTCAAAACGCGCAAGGGCCTCGATTGGACGGGCAAATATCCGGCGATCGCTGCTTCGGCCACCGACCTGCCAGATGCGATTGTCGATGGCGAGATTTGCGCGCTCGACGGCCTCGGCGCGCCAGACTTCGCCGCGCTGCAGGCGGCGCTGTCGGAGGGCAAGACAGACGCCCTGGTGTATTTCGCGTTCGATCTGTTGTTCAAGGGCGACGAGGACTTGCGGCAACAGCCGCTGACCGAGCGGAAGGGACGGCTGCAGAAACTGCTTGAGGACGCTGGCGAGGATCCACGCCTGCGGTTCGTCGAGCATTTCGAGACCGGCGGCGACGCCGTACTGAAATCGGCCTGCAGGCTCTCGCTCGAAGGCATCGTTTCGAAGCAGGCCGACGCGCCCTATCAATCCGGGCGTACCGAGACCTGGGCCAAATCCAAATGCCGCGCCGGCCATGAAGTGGTGATCGGCGCTTATGCCAAGACCAACGGCAAATTCCGCTCGCTTCTGGTCGGGGTCAACCGAGGCGACCACTTCGTCTATGTCGGCCGCGTCGGCACGGGTTATGGCGCAAAGGTGGTCGATACGATTTTGCCAAAGCTTCGCGAACTGGAAACCAGCAAGTCACCGTTCACGGGCATCGGCGCGCCGAAGAAGGATCCCGATGTTGTCTGGCTCAAGCCGGAGCTCGTCGCCGAGATCCAGTTCGCCGGCTGGACGACCGATGGTCTCGTGCGTCAGGCGGCGTTCAAGGGCTTGCGGGAGGACAAGCCTGCAGGGGAAGTCGTCGCCGAGAAGCCCGCCTCGCCTGTAGAAGCTGACGTCCCTGATCCCGAGGTCGAGGCCAAACAGCCGGCGCCGACCAAGTCTTACCGGAAGGGCGGAAAGGCAAATGTTATGGGTGTGCTGATCTCCAATCCGGAGAAGCCGCTGTGGCCGGATGCCGGCGACGGGAAACCCGTCACCAAGCTCGACCTTGCGCATTATCACGAGGCGGTCGGCTCATGGTTGATCGAGCATATCCAAGGGCGCCCATGCTCGATCATTCGCACGCCCGATGGGATTGGCGGCGAGCAGTTCTTCCAGCGTCACGCGATGCCGGGCACGTCCAACCTGGTGGAACTCGTCACGGTGTTTGGCGACAAGAAGCCTTATATCCAGGTGGACCGGATTGAGGGCCTCGTCGCCATTGCGCAGATTGGCGGTGTCGAACTTCATCCGTGGAACTGCGAGCCGGGGCAGCCGGAGGTTCCAGGACGGCTGGTCTTCGATCTCGATCCTGGCCCAGATGTCCCCTTCTCCACCGTTATCGAAGCCGCGCGTGAAATCCGCGACCGCCTTGACGCACTCGGCCTCGTCAGCTTCTGCAAGACGACAGGCGGCAAAGGGCTGCATGTTGTGACGCCTCTGGCCGTCGCGAAAGGGAAAAAAATCGGTTGGGATGCAGCCAAGGGATTCGCGCATGATGTGTGCCTGCAGATGGCCCGCGACAATCGCGAGCTTTATCTCATCAAGATGGCTAAGAACCAGCGCGAGGGTCGCATCTTCCTCGATTACCTTCGTAACGACCGCATGGCGACAGCGGTGGCACCCCTCTCGCCGCGGGCACGGCAGGGGGCGACGGTGTCGATGCCGCTCACCTGGACCCAGGTGAAAGCGGGGCTCGATCCAATGCGTTATACGGTACGAACGGCTCCTGGGCTTCTCGCCAAGACCACCGCCTGGCAAGACTATTGCGACGGCCAACGCTCGCTGGAACAGGCGATCAGGCGCCTGGCCAAGTCCATGAAGGCGGCGGCCTGAACGCGTCGGCGATCAAATACCGTAGCGCCGATCGAGTTCGTCGAGAGCAGCCTGCACCTCATCGATCGAAACCGGCTCGGGCATTCCGGGCAGTTGACGGAGGGCGGGCTTCGATTCCACAGCGTAAAAGTCCGACGCCCAGGCCGCCAGGATCGCCCGCTTGTCGTCAACTGAAAGCGAAGGTGCTCTCACTAACTCGATCGGCCGCCGGAGCCGCATACCCCCAAGAAGGACCGTTGGTCCCATCACCATCGCGCTGCTGGCCGCCTGCTGCAACATATCGTGCATCATCGATCCTCATCTCACGTGCGGATCCCGATCGCGCCGCAGGCGCGAGGCGGCGATCACATTGGCTTCCGGCATCAGCAGGTCGTGTTTCTCGGCAAAAGCGGCAAACAGGCCGCGAGCTGTCTCCGCTTCGATCTCACCGCGCAGCGCGGCACTGCAGGCCTTGAGCGCGACCGAGTGCGAGGTGTCTCGAAGGGATTGCGGCCATTCGACGAGATGTCGGTACGCGTCTATCAAGCCGCGAACCTCTGCCGGAAAGCCGAGGCCGACAAGAATGGAAACAGGCTGTCTGAACATATCGGGTTTCATCGCTCTCTCCTTCCCAACCCAAAATGTTGATGGGCGCCGTCGCCACGGCGCCCTTCTTCTGCAGTCAATGCGAGTTACGCTGCCTTCTGCGCTTCGATCTGCGCCGGAGCTGCAGATGCCAAAGCTGGAGCGCTTTCGATGGTAATTTTTCGCGGCTTCAGCGCCTCCGGGATCTCACGAACGAGATCTATCGACAGAAGACCGTTGCTTAGATCCGCCCCGTTCACTCGGACATGATCGGCAAGCTCGAACCGGTGTTCGAACGGCCGGCCGGCAATGCCGCGATGCAGGTAACCTTCATTGGCTGTCTCCTGCTTCTTGCCCGTCACAGTCAGCAGATTGGACTGGAAGGTGATGTCGAGATCGTCCTGGGCGAAGCCTGCCACAGCAATCGAGATCCGGTAGCTGTCATCACCGGTCTTGACGATGTCATAGGGCGGCCAGTCGCTGATCGAGCGGGCGCGCTGGGCGTTTTCCAGAAGATTGAAAACCCGGTCGAATCCGACGCTCGAACGGTAGAGCGGCGCATAGTCGTAAGATGTTGCCATAGCCATATCCTCCTTGAAGCAACATGGGTACGGAAGCGCCGAAAGACGGCGCCTCCAGCAAGGCCAGCCCTTTCATCAGCGGCTGGCAGCAATCGATTTGGTTTCTGAGATTTTCGGATTCAAGAACGTGGCCAGAAAAAATTCTGGCCTTTTTTCGCCGTTGCCGAATCCAGTTAATCTAGCTGGTAAGCAGCAGCATTATCCTGGACTTCGCGAAGCCCTTTGTAGGAGGCGTGACGGAGGTTTCCGTCGTCCGTCCAGCCGCGGAACTCAATCTCGGCGATCAGCGTCGGCTGCGCAAAAACATAGTTCTTGCCCTTGAGTGGAACGACCGGCGTTCGAGTTTTCAGCGTATCGAGGGTCTTCTTCAGATATGCGGCGTCCTTTTCCTTGAAGCCCGTGCCGACGGCGCCGACATAGATCCAGTCATGGCCGCGGCGAGCTGCAAGAAGCAGGCTGCCAATGCCGCCGCGCGCAACGGCCGACTGCTCGTAGGCAATAACCATGAAACTCTCGCTCTGCACGCATTTGATCTTCAGCCAGTCGCCAGTCCTTCTCGAGCGACATGGCCGGTCACGATGATTGCCAATGATGCCTTCCAGTCCAAGCGATCGGGCATTTCGGGAAGCTCTGCGCCGTCTCCCTGCACCTCCTCGGAAAGCTGTATTGCACCAACCGCACCCTCGAGCAGGTCCGTCAGACGAACTGCCGCCGCGAGGCGTATCTATCGCCAAACCCCATAATTCTAGCGCTGTCACACGGACGCTTGTTGCGACGGCCACTTAGGGAACCAACATGAGAAGCTCTTGGATCCATTTCTGCATCGATATGCAACGGATCTTTGGAGAGGAAACATCCTGGCATACGCCGTGGATGAGCAAGGTTTATCCGAAATCAAGGACCTGGCCGGACGGTTCCCGGAGCGCACCATCTTCAAGCGGTTCATGACGCCCCGGCGCTCCGGTGACATGCCTGAAGAATATCGATTCTGGCAGCAGGCTTACAGGAACAATGGGGGGAAGCGGGCGTTCGCAGACATGCATTTCCAAGCAACCGCGAAACCTTGGGGGTGTCACCATGCACGACAAAACATCCTTGAACGATCCTCGCAAGCGCTATCCCGCGTCGCCTTTTCCAGACCAACCACAGCCTGGGCCCGGCCTTGCCCAAAATATGGATCCCGTGCCGGATCATGGTGAACAAAGCTATCGCGGATCGGGAAGGCTCACTGGCCGCAACGCGCTCATCACCGAAGGAGATTCGCTCATCGGCCGCGCCGCCGCCATCGCTTTCACTCTGGAGGGTTCCGATGTCGCCATCGCCCACCCGGTTGAATGACCAATTTCTCTGCAGGAACTTAACAACAGGCTGAAGGTTGAGTGGCTGGGAGGGTCTGCCCGTTTCGCAGGACAAGCGTATGAGAAGGGTTTGGAGAACGTACGTGAAGCGCACAGCAAACTACGGAGTATCACGGGATAAAGCCATTACGGCGCACTGTTTGCGGACGTCAGGTCGCCCTATCCCGGGCCGCGATAAGCACGAAAGGTTATCTTATGACGAAGACAATAATACCTCCGGAGACGGATGATGCCCGAGCTTCTGACAGTGCAGATGCCGACCGGCGCCGCGAGAAGCTTGGGGAGGACGCTGGAAAGGGTCTACGCAGAGCAATGTCAGACAAGCGCGACCGCGACTCGGCAAAGATCGAGACACTTGTAAGGAGCGGTGCCCTCTCCGCGATCGGCACGTCAGCCGAGGGAATGGTCGAGGATGGGGAGGGATCATCTCCCGGCAATGCCGGATCCTAGTCGTGAGGAGCGTCCCGGCGGTGACAAAAAAGCTATCATGAGCTTGTCGCAAAGTCTTGAACGGTATCTTCCTGGTTCTGCGATCCGGCCCCTTGGCGTGACGTGCCCTGAGGACCGATATTTTGGACGCAGCCGGGGCGGTCTCAGACAAAAATTCATGCAGTCACTGATGGTCAACGGCTGCCAATAAAGATTGTCGCAACACCCGGTCACGCCCACGACCTAACCGCCGCCAACGATTTGCTCAATGATATTTCCCCTGACGGAATGCTGCTGGCCGATAAAGCCTATGATGCCGATTGGGCTTCGAGCAAAATTGAGGGGCATTGGTTCGTGGGCGAAAATCCCTCCAAAATCCAATCGAAAGAAGCCGGTCGTCTTCAGCCGGTGGCTATACAAGAAGCGAAATCTGACTGAGCGGTTTTTTAGTAAGTTGAAATGTTGTCGGAGGATAGCAACCCGGTACGACAAGCGAGGCATGACGTTCCTCGCCAGGACTAAGCTAGCCTGCGTTCCCTCATTCTCCGTCATTACGAGTCCACGGTCTAGTAAGGGAGGTTCTCAGGACCCAGGTCTTCGAAGCTTTTAGTCCTTGACCAGTTCCGATATGATACGCGATGCCTCGATCTTTTTGAGTGGCAAATTTCGAGACGGTGTCAGAACAAGAGCCGGCCTCATTGAGGCCCTTGATGGAGGTGCAGGGAATTCTGCCGCAGATGCGTTCCGCGCCGTTTATAGGGTTATGATTGATTATAACCCTAAAGACGTCTGTTCCGGCATCGGTTTCCTCTACAAGCGTATCATCGATACTGACGCCGTTACCTTGAGCACACGACGAGTGGTCGCTTCACCGAAGGCTGCG
Organism: Hyphomicrobiales bacterium; assembly: GCA_900471925.1. Taxonomy (GTDB): domain Bacteria; phylum Pseudomonadota; class Alphaproteobacteria; order Rhizobiales; family Rhizobiaceae; genus Rhizobium. The sequence goes on along the minus strand of UCGV01000013.1, from coordinate 21,251 downwards.
ATCTGTTCCATCATTTGTTTCACATGTGCTATCGCGGCAAAGCCGTCGGCGGCACCGCCGGATGCCATACGAACTGCACTCAGCTCGTTTCCCTCCCTATGGAATTCGACCATGATCGTTGCTTTGGTGGTTTTGGCAACATCGTATTCTGCAATGGAATTTTGCATCTCCCTGCTTGGATTACGAGCCAAAGGTCCGCGTCAGAAACTGCAACGCCGTTTTCGCTTCCTCCGGCGAGATCGTATGGCCGACGCCCTGGACAATGTTCAACGACACGTCGAAACCGGCCGCTTCCAGCTCGCTCGCGGCGGAAATCGAAGCTTCGGAAGGGATTGTTCGATCCGCGGAACCGTGCATTAAGAGCACGACGGTACGATTTTCCGACCCTGCGGACGGCGGGAGCGGTAAAAGCCCGGCAAAGCTTACCAGAGCGCCCACCTTCCAGCGACCCGATGCGACGGCATCGAGTGCCATTATAGCTCCCTGAGAAACGCCTACGAAGGCGACGTTGCCGAGGTCGTTCTCGAACCCCTGATCTTTAACAATCTCTCTAACGGAATCGTCAAACGCACGTCGCGCAGCCTGGATGCGATCGGGTCGACGCACTTGATCGTCGACGACAAACCACTCGCGCGCCCCCGATCGATGGCGAAAGGGCGCGTCCGGCGCTACGAATACGGTATCGACTAAATCGGACTGCCACGTGCGCCCTATTGTCGCCATGAGCGAGCCTGTCCCTCTGTGACCATGTAAAAATATGACCAGATGGCGGGCACGCATGGTGGGCCGGTCGAGGCTGGTGATACTTCGCGTGGAAGCGGTCTCGACCAGTTCGACCGACATTGCGGTATCTGCGTGACCCAGGGTAAGCAGGAGAATGAATGTTAGTATCGCACCCAGAGGTGAAGACGGTATCTTACTTGGCATCAAGGCCTCTATTGGTTGAACCAAGAACCTTCAGACACCTGTTTCGTTCCCTCAGCGGGTCCTAAGAATGCCTCAGATTGCCGCGATGATGTAAGTCCCTGATCGATCCCATCCTAGCTTCTGCCCCGCCAGGCCCGTTAAATTTCGGTTGTTCAGAGTAAGTGTGGGACAGTCAACGCCACTCGTAGTTCGTGCCTTTGGGTATCTAGGCGGAACCGGCTGGTTCCGGGACCGTTCGTGGAGCGCGGAACTTAACAACGAGGCAGACTTTAATGCCGATCCTCCAAGACGTTCTTGCGAAGCTTAAAGAGAAGAACGTGTCGACCGGCGCTCCCGTTGATCTTCGTTCTATCACGGACGAACTGATTAAAGCCGGATACACCGACGCTCAGATCATGCACGCGATCCAAAATCTGCGAGACGCTAAAATAATCGAAGTCTCGCCCGGCAAAGTGATCCTGCTCTGAGGACCTGGGCTTGTGCTACGATCCCACCAGCTCAGGTCCTGCGAGCGGAAAAGAAACCTATGCGAATGCCATGGACGGCGGTTCCGCCCGGTCGAGAGCCTGTCTCCTGCTCACGCTCCAAGGTTTCTCCCTTTCTCAAGGCGACCCATTTCTGTTGGCTGCCGGCTCTCAGAAGTTGCGTCTTTCGCCATCTGTATCAGATATGCGACGAACGGCTGCTCACTGACGATGGCAAGCTTTTTAGCGACATCGAGGTGGTCAACGAGGTGAACTTGTGACATCTCAGGCTTCCTCCAGTGGTTGAATACAAATCAATATTTGCTAATAAAGCTTAATGAAATGTTTCTGAATCCCAATTGTCCGATACCGCACAAACATCTGTAAACAAAGCATAAACAGGCGTAGATATGCTTTGCGGCGGCTGGTATAGTGCGACAACTTTGGGCTGACGACAATCATTCCGACCTTGGGTGTGTCTCTCCGGGCTTCGAGGCGTGTGCCGACCGCTGGCCGTCAATCCAATTCATTGTCGGTGTCACCGCAACACCGTGAACAATGATCGATATGAGGACAATCAACAATACGGTCGCCCAGATCGTCTCGACGCCGGCGAATTCCGCATGCCCCGTCGCGTATGCGAGATAGTATATCGAACCCAAGCCGCGAATTCCGAAGACCGCCACGATTACGCTCTCCGCGGGAGGATGGTCGGAGCCAAGTAGGCTAAGCCATCCGATTACAGGCCGGACGACCGCAAGCGCGAGGGCCGCGACCGTAATAATGCGCCAGTCGACCGCCGCCATGAACGGAACGCTGACCGCGATCGCACCGAGGCAGACGAGCAAAACCATCATTAGGAGCCGCTCGATCTGCTCTGCGAAGTCATGGAGCTGTTCATGCCAATCGTGATCTCGTTCGGAGTCTCTGAATGCCACGGCGGCGAGAAAGACCGCCACGAAGCCGTAACCATGGACAAGCTCTGTCAGACCATATGTCGTGAATGTCATTCCCAACGCCACGAAGCCGTCTCGGGTTCTAGCCAGGCTATTCCCGCTCATCCGGAACGACAACACACCGAAAACTTGGCCCATCCCCCATCCCATCATGACGCCCGCAAACAACCTCCAACCGACATCGAGGAGAGCCCAGTGACCGAGAAGGTCGAGTCTATCGGAGCCCACCAGCGTCATCGCGATGGCGAGATGCACGAAAGGGAAACTGAGCCCGTCATTCAAGCCAGCCTCAGACGTCAACGCAAACCGCACTTCGTCCTCTTCTCCGGTCTGCGGAGGGCCCACCTGCACATCGCTGGCAAGCACCGGATCAGTTGGCGCAAGCGACGCACCGAGAAGAAGCGCCGACGCGGCTCCGAGGCCCAGTATCCAGTGACCAAGCAGAGCGAGGGCGGAAATCGTAAGCGGCATGGCGATGCCGAGCAGCCGCCAGGTCGTCGTCCAACTTCGCCAGCCGATCGGTCGATCGAGCTTCAGCCCGGCACCCATGAGAGCGACGATGACCACGATTTCCGTCATCCGCTGAGTGAACTCGCGGTTTTCGAGCGGGTTGAATTGGGGAAGCAACGGGAAAGGCGACCAGGCTAGAACCGCGCCGATTGCCAGACAGGCTATCGGCAGCGATAGCGGAAGCCGACGGAAGATCATTGGTAGCCAGGCGGTCAATAAGACTACGACGCCCAGTATTGTCAGCGTGACGATGTAAATATCCATTCCACGCTTCCACGGCGACTCGATACTCACAAACGCTGCAATGCGCTAAAGGTTACAGGCCGCTTGGTCCAAGACGCATGTCTAAATGACAGTCATCCTATTGTGCCGAACCCGCCTCGGGCGAGTGCGCGCGTGCAGCAGTTCCGGTGGTCATAACTTTGAGGCAGGAATGAAGGCTGGCGGCATATGATCAGCGAATTCAGCACCTCTTCCGCCACTTGGGTGTCTAGTTTCGAAAGAAGGACAAATTTCGCAACGACCGCCGTAATCGGAAGCGGTGCGTTGAACCATCGGGACCTATGAAAGGGGCGGGACTTGCCTATCTCATTGCCGTGGAGAATGTTTCGAGAAGGCGGAATCTACTCGCGCACGGTATTCAATCTGTTGGTCCCTTGCCATGGCTTTCTCCTGTGCCATTTTCCACGACGAATGAGCGTAGAGGGTCGGACTTCACGGGGATCGCGACATCGCCTCTCAAATTTCTCCGCATCCTCCTCACGATCTGCAGCATGACAAGGACATGACGAACCGCTAATGTCCTGTTTCTTCCGCTCAGGAACTTCGGGGCGACAGGAAAGTCACTACTAGCAAAGGCCCGTCGATTGTCCGAACCCGACCTCCATGAAGAGCCCTCCCCCGATCCCGACCAGCGCCCCACCGCCGACGAACTGTTGTATCGGCTACAACAGCAGAAAACGGCGGCCCAGTTCGGCTACTTCGCCCTGAAAAACGAGAGTTTGCCGGAATTGTTACAAGAGGCGGTTCGACTGTCGGCGCTCGGTGTCGGTGCGACCCAAGCAAAGTATATGGAGCATCTCGGAAACGGCCAAGGGTTCCTGGTCGCAGCAGGCGTGGGATGGAAAGAAGGTGTCGTCGGTCGGGCGCGCGTCGGCGACGACTTGGAGAGCCCGGCTGGCTACGCTTTCCACACCAAGCAGGCCGTGATCTCCAACCATCTTGCGAACGAGGAACGCTTTCGAACTCCGGCGCTCCTTGTTGAGCATGGCATCATGCGGGCCCTCAACGTCATCATCCGCACCGAACAAAAACCGTATGGTGTCCTGGAGGTCGACAGCCCGAATGATGGAAAATTCGACGAAGCCGATGTTGCCTTCATGGAAAGTTTTGCCTCAATTCTGGGTGTCGCCATCCAGCGTGAGGAACGTAGCGCGAAGCTGCGTGAAGCTGTGCGTCACCAGGAGGTTCTGACGCAGGAGGCGAGCCACCGCGTCAAGAACTCTCTAACCCTCGTCGCGGGACTACTGTCCATGCAGGCGCGGGCGTCCGGAAACGACGACGTGTCTCGCGCTCTAAGGGATGCGGGACATCGGGTGCAGACCGTGGCAGCCGTTCACGACAAATTATGGCGCAACAACCAGATCAAGAGCATCAACCTCGATGCCTTTGTCGCCGATCTATGTGAACAGCTCCAGGCGTCGGCTCCGGGGACATCGGTCAAGTGTTCGGGAGACAGTGTCGAGATCGGAACCGACCAAGCGGTAACGATCGGGCTCCTCGTCAACGAACTGGTCACCAACGCAATCAAATACGCGTACGATCAACAAGGCGGGAAGGTTGACGTTGCGATCAAGCGAAATGGGACCGGATCGGTCCGTCTTGTTGTAGAGGACCGCGGCAAAGGCTTGCCCGAGAATTTCGATCCGGCGAGCCGTGAAAGCCTCGGCGTGCGCCTCATTACCTCCCTTTGCAATCAACTGGAGACGGTGCCGGATTGGCAGCGAACTAATCCCGGGACGCGCTTTGTCATCGATTTCGCACCCGCGTCCGACAATACTGACGTGCTACACCCCATGTAGCCCCAGTTTGTATCGCGAGACTATATAGTCGACACCTGTGAGAGCATGTCGGGCAGCCTCTGATCACAAGGTGGCCTCCATCACCGCGTCAGGATAAAACACGCGGGCTTCTGCCGGGATGGGAGCTGCCGGAAGCTCTGTAGCCATTGCGCTACCACGGCTTGCCATCTGCTTGATAAAGGCTGGTGCCGAAAGCGGCGATATATCCTATGACGCCAAGACTCACATTCTAGATGATCCACGATTGCCCTCACTTTTCCTGACGGCCTCGGCTCTGCCGGGAAGACCGCGTATACCTCGGCCGGATCGAGCCGATAGGGATCGAGCAATTGCGTGAGCTGGCCGGTCCGCACTCCTCCCCCGCCATCACGCGCGTTTCAAGCGCTATGCCCCGCCCCGCTACCGAAACTGCGAGAACGCCCGGGGGCTGAATTGATCCAGATCCTTGCTTGGACATCGACGGAAGCGACCGTTTTGTTGTGCGTGAAACGCCAACTCTTGCTACCGAACGAGCCATGACCTCAGTGGAAATAAAGGCAGTTTCGCTCACATTTCTAATTTTCTTAATGCTGTTTCAATAAAACCAGATCTATCCTCCGACCCTATTGGACCTGGCCATGATGAGCCTGCGAACGAGTAAGAACTCGGCGGCCAGCGGATTGCCTTTTTGGAAGCATCGACGCGAGCGGTTCCAGCACATTCAGCTGCCGTGCCCGCACCACCAGCGAGACGTCAGCCGCAACGCAAGTGGGGCGACTATGACTTTTTCTATCCGTAATATTCTGGTTGGAATATTTCTTCTTTTGAGCGCGGTAATCTGTGTGCTCACTGCGTCATCCGCGATGGACGCATATAACAAAGAGCACGTTTTCAGCGATGTATCGAAGCTTACCGCTCTTGACCGCGCGCTTTTCCAGACGCTTGCGACCTTTCGAAACGAGCGCGGTGATGGTTCTTCCGCAGCAAACATGGAAATCGACGCTCTCGCCGGCACGCTCGCTTCATTGAAAAAGGATCGCGGTCTGGTGGACAGCGCCATGGCTGGCGCCAAGGCGATCTATGCCGATATCGACGACAATGCGATCAAAGCGCAGGTTGCCGACGTCATGAACACATTTGACCGGGTACTGGCGTTTCGCACGAAACTGGATGATCAGTTGACCAAAAAGCTAGCAGACCGCGACGCCGGACTGCAGGACAATGCCCTGAACCTCGGACAGGAACTGCTAACGGCGCTGGAAACCGGCTCGACAGCAATCGAAGCCCGAATTCGCGAAAGCGATCCGTCGATGACGGCAATGATCCAGATCCGCTCATTGGCATGGTCAACGCGTGCGCTTGCGGGGGCATCAAACCTCCAGCTCAACATCACCCTTGGCGCGGGCGCGACGATGACGGCTGCGGAGCTCGGCAAGATCCAGCTCAACGACTATGCCGTCGCCTTCGCCTGGAAGCAGGTCGGCGTCCTCGTGAATCATAAGGACACGCTTCAGATCATAAAGGACGCCTACCAGGCCACGGAGACCGGCTATTTCGGTGGGGATTTTGCGCCCAAGCGCGCGGCGCTTCTCGAAACATTTTCTGCCGGCCAAAAGGCGCCGATGTCCCTCGATGTCTGGCGGCCGATGGGCAATGACGCCCTTCTCTTCATCACCAATACTGCGGCCGCCGCAGCGGACGGCATGGTCGCTGCAGCCACGACCAGCCAGTCTCAGGCATTCACCCAGTTCATTCTCTATGCGTTGACCTTCCTGGTTGCCGGTATTGTAAGTGTCGTCGGTATCTGCGTCATCATTTTCCGCGTCACCAAGCCGATCGGCGTCATCACGCATTCGATGGCGGCGTTGGCGCAAGGCGATCTGGAGATCGAGGTGGCCGGTGTGGATCGCCGTGACGAAGTTGGCGAAATGGCGCGATCCGTCGAGGTCTTCCAGCAGGCTGCTATCCGCAACAAGGCGCTTGAAGAGCAAGCGGCCGAGGCACGGATCTCCGCAGAGCGCGAGCGTATCGAGATGCAGCGGCGCACCGAGGCCGAAGCCGAAGAACGCCTGATGCAGGCAACAGGCTCGCTCGCTGCAGGCCTGCGCCGTCTCGCGGCCGGCGACCTTGTCTGTGAAATCGATACGGCCCTCGCGCCGCAGTTCGAGGCACTCCGCCATGACTTCAACACCTCGGTCAACCAGCTTCGCGACGCAATGCGCGGCGTCGGGCAGGCCGCATCATTGGTGAGCAGCGGCAGCTTCGAGATCTCACAAGCGTCGGACAACCTCTCCAAGCGGACCGAACAGCAAGCCGCTTCGCTCGAGGAAACTGCCGCCGCATTGGAGGAAGTGACCGCCAACGTGCGATCGACCTCTCAGCGCGCCGGCGACGCCCGCGATCTCGTGCGTGGCGCACGGTCTCGTGCTGAAAACTCAAGCCAGGTCGTCAATAACGCGGTCAGCGCCATGGGCAAGATCGAGCAGTCGTCCAGGCAGATCAGCCAGATTATCGGGGTGATCGACGAAATCGCTTTCCAGACCAATCTCCTGGCCTTGAATGCCGGCGTGGAAGCAGCGCGCGCGGGCGAAGCCGGCAAGGGTTTTGCCGTCGTTGCTCAGGAAGTGCGAGAGCTCGCGCAGCGTTCCGCCAATGCCGCCAAGGAGATTAAGAGCCTTATCGGGAATTCCGAGGTCGCTGTCAGCGAGGGCGTACGCCTGGTCAACGACACCGGCGAAGGCCTTACCGCGATTGCCGAACTTGTGCAGCAGATCAACCAGCACATGGACGCGATCGCGACCGCCGCCCAGGAGCAGTCCATGGGGCTGTCGGAGATCAACAGCGCGGTCAACCATATGGACCAGGCGACGCAGCAGAACGCCGCAATGGTCGAACAGATGAACGCCGCCGGCACGGGCCTTGCGCAGGAAAGCAGCCGTCTTGGCGAACTGCTTGGTGCTTTCCAGACCGGTGATGGAGGAACAGCGGCCGCCGGTCACCGAGCGTCGGGTCCATCCAGGACATCGACCCCTGCCCCCACCAGAGCGTCAGCGCCTGTCTCTCGCCCGGCGCCTACCGCACGTGGTAATGCAGCGCTTAACAAGCTGCAGCAGGAATGGTCGGAATTCTGATCAGACCCAAGATAGTGCCAGCCCGGGCGGTGATGCCCGGGCGGTGTGCGTTTCAGCAAGCGCCATCGGGCTGTGGCGCGGCTTTATGTGCTGGTCGCAAGAGAAGACCTGGCCCGCCTGTTTAGCCGCGTGCTGGCACTCAATTTTCCTCCCGCGACTTCTCGTTCTGACGGGCGCACCAGTGTATCGCAAGCAGCTACGCCAGCAAACTGCGGCGATTACGTCGAAGCTGCATACCCTGCCTGCGCCACATTCGTCAGCATCCGGAATTGTCTCACAGAGGATGACGAACGGCGCTCGACGAGCATGCGGACGCCCAGACGCGGTTGGTCAACCATCAGTTCCGCGTTACGCTCAATGCTATCAATAAACCTCTCGGCCGCCTCGGCCTGTTCGAGACCAATCTGCACATAGATGTCGCGCACATCTGCAACGGCCTGCGGAAGCCACCAGAGATCAGCGGGTATCTTTGCGGGTGGCACTCAGTTCCTGTCGGGCATCTTTGCGCAAGAGGAACGCAGCTTGTCGGTCACCATCATGCGCTGGATCAATCGCCGTCGAGGCCTAGATCCGTTGAAGTCGACCGTGACCTCCAGATAGTACAAGGAGCGAGGCAATGCTGCATGTCCAAACCGAGGACCTCGATATCACCTTCATGGAGACAGGTGCGCAGCACGGAAAACCGGTTCTTCTTCTCCATGGATGGCCTGACGACGCCACGACCTGGACTTCCGTCGCCGAGCGTATGAACGATCGCCATCTTCGGTTCGTCGTCCCGTAACCGTCCTGACAGTCCTCATTGCATCCATGTTCGTGGGATTGGTCGCAACGACTTTGGGAGAGTTGCGACAGGAAACCATCGAAGGGAAGGCGGCGACGTTCCGAAGGACTGGCCGCTAGGCGATGCTGAAAATTCCTGTTGCGCTTTCGGGCCCACAGCGCTTCCATTTCAACGTCCGCAGGGGCGAAGAGCTTCTTCTCGATCGGGACGGAATAGTGCTGCCCGACGCTGGCGACGCGATCGCCGAGGCTCTCCTCTGCGCTCAGTTGCAACGGACGCCTTCGCACGTCGGTGGTCCGGGCCGCAAATCCTTCCCGGAATCCATCAGCGCACTTGGTGTGTCCTCACAGGTTCCGCCGCCGGCAGGGATGCTGTTCCAAGCAGATTTTTCACAACTGATCCAGGCATCCAATTCTGAACTCGAGAGGACTCATATTGACATCTGCGTCCAATCTGTACATATATGCGTACATTCGGAAAGGAGTTGTCACTTTGGCCCACGTTCGTTTGACCGAATTTAGACAAAACATAGCGACCTACTTCGACAACGTGATCGCCTCTCGCGCTCCTTTGCTTGTCACCCGTCAAGGGTCAGAGGCATTGGTACTGGTCGCTGAGGGCGAATATGAGAGCATGCAGGAAACTCTGCATCTTCTTTCTACGCCGGCGAACTCCGATCGGTTGCGCGAAAGCATTGCGCAGCTTCGTAGAAGAGAACTGATCGAAAAAGACCCGACCCTATAAGATGAACCTTCTCTGGACGGGTTACTCTTGGGAAGAGTACGAGTATTGGCAAAGCTTCGACCCGTCTATGGTGGAGAAAATCAACGATCTGATCAAGGACGCAAAGCGGTCACCCTTCAAGGGACTTGGAAAACCCGAGCCGCTGAAGGGCGATCTCTCTTGGTTCTGGTCGAGGCGCATTCTTGGAGAGCACCGACTGGTGTACCGTGTGTCGGGCAAAGGAAGCACTCAGCAACTTGAAATCATTCAGTGCCGCTTTCACTATGAGAAATAGTGCAAATCGCAAGTAATGCGATATCCACAAACCTTCTTGCACAGGCGCACCGCCTGTGGCGCGGAAAGCGTTACTTCTTCGCACTTTGAAGTCCGCCATCACGAACTGTCCTATGCCTTTGATGTACGCATTCACATCACTCGACGAGATCTGACGGCATCCGCCCTCGTCACAAACGTACTGAAAGAGCTGCTGGCCGGGAAGCTCTTGCAGCTTCCTCATCACGTTCGCGATCCGTCGATCGCTGTGAGCGAGATTCCATTCCTTTCCAGACTTGCCCTTGAAACGGAATTTCACGCTGCCACCCTCGACCCTGACGTGGCGGTTGCGGAGCGTCGTCAGGCCAAAAGATTTGTTCATTTCGGCATAGGCGTGGATGGGACCTCGTCGCATCTCTTGTGGCAACGCCTTGTTCGCTTGTCACGTGACCCTATTTTGCCCGGGCGGATCGAGTCAGAATATCGCTTTCTGGCCACGCTCAGGGGTCTCGTGTGAGTTGGTTCAGCATTGTTATCATCACGATTTTAGCCCTGGTGGCTCTTCGACTTCTTGCAGCATCAAGCAATGCAGGGTTTCTGAGGCGGGTCCATAAAGTCGATTCTCACATTCTCAAGATTGCCGCTGCCGACACCGAGCTTGATCGATACGGCGCCAGGCTTTGCCACGAGCGAGAGGCGGCAAGCGGTCTTGTCCTAATCTCCTCCAACCTGGACGCGTTCGCAGCCCGGCTTCTCGCGGCCCGCTCCGCGGGGCGCAGCCTCGACCTTATGTATTATATGTGGAATGCGGACCTGACCGGAATGTTGATCATGAGGGAAGTCGTGGCCGCCGCTGACCGCGGCGTGCGTGTGAGGATCCTTCTTGACGACCTCGGCGTCTCCATGTCCGACAAAATCTTCTATGCGATCGACTGCCACCCGAATATTGAGTTGCGGCTCTTCAATCCGACAAAGGCGCGGGAGAATATTCTGCGCCGCGGCCTTGAGATGGCTTTCCGGTTTCGAAGCGTCAACCGTCGCATGCATAACAAGGCATGGATTGCCGATGGCCGGATCGCGCTGGTCGGCGGACGCAACATCGGCGATCCGTATTTCGATGCCGGCGAGGACGCGAACTTCAGGGACTTCGATCTCGTGATGGTCGGTCAAGCCGTTGCGAAGACGGAGCGTCTGTTCGACGACTACTGGAACAGTTCCGTTGCCGTGCCCGTGCGCCCGCTGCTTTCTCGCCGGCCCAACAAGCTGAGGAAGCTTCGACGCAATATGGACCGTCTTGATTTCGAGCAGCGAGCCCGACCGTATCTGGATCGCGTTCGCGATCAGACATCCTTGAAGGATGCGATCGCCGAGGACGGTTACATATGGGTTGACAGACTCGACGTCCTGGCCGATCCCCCTGAAAAAGCCCGCGGGAAGATGCGCGGTGGGCAGAACATATTGATGGAAACACTGCTCCCGGTCATCACCGGCACAGCCGACTTCATCCATATCACCTCGCCCTACTTCATTCCTGGCAAACGCGGCGTTGAGGCTTTGACGAAGCTCACCCGCAAAGGGGTGAAAGTTTCCGTCCTGACGAACTCGCTTGCGGCCACTGACGTTGCAGCAGTTCACGCGGGATATTCGCGCTATCGACCGGCACTGCTCAAAGGCGGCGTTGCCCTCTACGAGCTGAAATCGATCGCTGACATGGGCTCGTTCTCCTTGCGAGGTTCCAAACAGGCCAGCCTGCATACGAAGGCCTTTGCCAGGGACGGCAAGTATGGCTTTATTGGATCTCTCAACCTCGATCCGAGATCGGTCTCCTTGAACACCGAGATGGGCGTCCTCTTCGAGTCATCGCATCTTGTCGAACAAATGGACGCGATCTTTGCCAAGGAAACCGAGACAGACCTGAGCTATCCGGTGAGACTCGAAAAGGGGGCCGTGCGGTGGCTGAAAGTCGTCGACGGGAAACATAGCCTCCTCCGGGACGAGCCGGATGCTGGGATCGCCCGGAGCGCAACGGCCTGGCTGATCAAGTGGCTGCCGCTCGAATCTCAGCTTTAACCGTGACGGACGCCTGCTAGGAGGGGCCAAGTCAAGCACTGCGATGTGCTTGGACGAGGAAACAGGTGCCCTTTCTTGTAGGCAAAATGATCCCGCCGCGGGCCGATGCCGACGTGCGTCGCGTAGACAAAGAGCCTGCCACGGGGAGAAGGTGCGACAGACTTTCTGATCAAATGAACGGCGGCTGGGAGGAGGATGCCGCGCTCGATTGCGAGTGAACTCTGGGAGGAGTGCAACGGCTTCATGACACCAAGATAATGCGTTGGGTATGCGCAATGGAGCCATGCGCTATGCACGCACCGAAGACTTTAGTTTTTCGGAAGACAGAAAGCTGGGCCTCGGTCGTGCCGAAAAGATTGGATGCAACGGGCCGAAGAGCAGCGGGGTATAGGCCGGTTATTGCTGCCACTTTGGTTTTGAACGGCCAACATCGTGCTCTTCCATGTCGAGCCGCTACTTAGCGAGGAGCCAGTAGTTGGTAGACACCCCGCCGGTCGTTACGGTCGACCGTTCGCTCGGGCCGCGTGTTTCGGGTCGGGCTACTTTTCAAAGCAGCGTTCTTCGCCATTTTTATCATATACGCGACGAAATGGTCCCCATCCTGCTCAGCAGTTTATGGGCAGCATCAAGGTGAACGATGATGTGGGGCGACATCGGATTTCTCCTACCAATCAATATCTACTGTAGCTAATAAACAATGACTGAACCTTGACCGGGGGTTGAACTACAGCGCCAGTTGGAACGGGAGGACCCAATCAGCGTTTTTGCGCTATGGCAAAGTTCTTCTTTCACATAAGAAACGGTGAGGCTCTCGACGAGGATGAGGATGGGTTCGATTTTCCATCAGCTGAAGCTGCCCGCGCGGAAGCCATGAGAGCAGCCCGCGAGATGGTCGGCGAAATGATCGAGCAAAACGAGCCATTCCATGCGATGGCATTCATACTGCAAGACACAAGTCGCCGCACCGTTGCTCTCGTGCCATTCGTCAGCGTCATCCGAATTCACTAAGACGATTGGATCGACGGTCACCGGCCGACCTCAACCTACAAACAGGCCTCCTTCTCGTTTATGACCCGGCAGCCGCGAGACCGAGAATGTCAAACCTTGAACCGCGGCGGCGGCAAAACTGTACACCGGCACCAGACAACAGTGGCCGGAACCGTCCGCCTTTGGAAAGATGGACATTCAGCCTGCGACGGATGTCGTTGAATTGGCGAAGCCGCAAGACCTCCACTGCATGATTGGCCCGTTGACGATGGCGAGGAGTACTTTGTAGCGTCAAGCCTTGCATCGACGCCATTTGTGACAAGTTCAGCGTCCACGGTTTCCGGGAGCCATTTTCGAAGGCTGAGCGGGAGGCTCATCGCGACGTTCTCTGTGGTTTCACGAACGCGGGCTTGAGTAGCTGGGTTGAGATCTCGCCAGCTACCTATCCGTCGCTGCTCGGGTCGCCCGACGAGCCTGCCGACTCGCCATTTGCTCGATCCAATCCCAGCTTCGTTCACTTCAGATTTGGTAGAGAACAAAGCTCAGGCCAGTGAAACAAGCGCTGCCGCGAAGTCGTCGGAACTGCGATGTCCTTCATTGTAGAAATCTATCGCCGCCTGGCAAAGCACATGCGAGATACGGTCATTGGGGTCCAGTTCGTAGAACCGATACCAAGCCTGCACGGCTTCGGACATCATCTTGAAGTCTCGTGCGTCGGGTTCCGCTGTCATCCAGCACTCCTTCCGTACTTCAACACCTAAGACCGTAGAAGGTCGCTTCGAGCCGCCGTGCGAGGTTGTGCCTCGTTTCAAGGAAGGAATTTGCATGACGAAACTTACATACTATGTCGGCGAGCACGACGGCGTTATAGATATTTGCTCGGCGACGTTTGGTCGGAGACATTCGCCGATCACAATGGGGAGCTCTCAGCAGCGAAATCCGGGGCCCAACATCAGCACCTCGAAGGCCGTGACGCCAGGATATCCTATCAGTTCCCGGGTAACCGCCGGCAGAGCGAACACGCCGATGGCGGCCACCAACCGGATACCGAAGTTGTGGACGATGGTGTGGGAACCCAGAAATGACGACGCAGACCGGATCCTGCAAATCTGGAACGTCAGGATCGCCGTCCGCGGCCGCCCGATGAGGATCGGAATCTGTTGTTGCGTGGACTGTCGCCAGGAGAGTGGTTGTGCCTTCACCTTTCTCTGAGTGTGGGCAGGGCGGAATTCGAATTCCCCGGTGAGCGAGTTCGCTGGAGATCAAGCTTGGCAAAACGACCACCCGCGGCGCTCACGCCCATTTACGAACTGTGAATCAAGCGGGCGGAGAAATGGCTCATGCCCGTCAAAGGGACGGAGCAGTTTCTTGAGCGCACATGAGTTCGCGAGTTGCGGTGGGAACCACAGGGTGCCCAACTGCCGAGCTCAGTAAGACAACCTTTTGCTACATCGCGCGTTTCCAGAGACACCATTTCGATAGGACGCCCCATGCCCCGCAAGCCAAACTTCGAACTTCTCGCCAGATCCGGTTACGCAGCGCGTGGCGTCGTCTTCTTGCTCGTCGCCGGCCTTGCACTCCTTTCCGGAGTGGCGGGAGGCAACGCTGACACGAAGTCAGCCGTCGCGACGCTGGTCGAGCAGCCGTTCGGCCGCGCCTGGGTCGGGATCATTGGTGTTGGCCTCCTAGGCTTCGTAGCCTGGCGCTTGGCGCAATCCCTGGCGGACAGCGACAGGCACGGTAATGATCGGAAAGCCATCGTGATCAGGGCAGCAATGTTCGGTAGCGCGATCACCTATCTTGGCCTCGCGGTTTATGCTCTCGGGCACGCATTCTCGATGGCGGGAGGTAGCGAAGGCTCCGGCGAAAAAGGCCTCGCGCATTGGGTCATGTCGCAGCCGTTCGGCTCATATCTCGCGATCATCATCGGCATTGGCTTCATCGTGGGCGGAGTGGTGACATCGGCGAAGGGGCTGACGCGTGGATTCGAGAAGTACCTTCGCTTTCCGGGTGCCAAATGTGTGGTGAGCATGGTCTGCGTCTATGGTCTAGTGGCACGTGGTGTCGTCTTCGCCATCACGGGCGTCCTGTTTGCTTACGCCGGATTCACTGTCGATCCCGAGCAAGCTGGAAGCATCTCAGAGGCCTTGTCGTGGTTGAGGCAACTACCGTTTGGTTCCGTGCTTTACTTGGTCGTTGCTTTGGGGCTAGCGGCTTTCGGAATCTATAACCTTGTCGAGGCCCGTTACCGGATTGTCAGGGGCATTCCGGCGGAGATGTCAAAAGATCTCTGCTCCGACAACCTCGCAGCGGACTTGGCCGCGACAGATGACGCTCGCACCCAGGACGGCCCGTCGGCCGCGCGCCGCCGCCGCACCCTTGCTCAAAAGCGTTCCCTTGTTACTGGCCGATAGCGCAGCGAAGGATCGCGAGACGGATCGCCAGCCCGTTTGGCACCCCCTCCCGCGTGACTTCGACACCGAGGCTCTTTCCGATTATCTGCTCAAGCCTGGTTCCAAAACCGATCAAACGGGTCTCCGGCGTCGCCGGGCGCGGGCCGTGGCTCCGTGCCAGAAGATGTTCAGGATCCCACCTTTTATCGTCGCGGTATTATCCAGCTTTCATCCTCTACGGACATGCTCTATCTCGCGGACAGAGTGCTGGTCATGGAACCGAACCCGGGCCGGATCCGCGATGTGATCGAGACTGACCTTCCGCGGCCACACGATCGTAGCGAGACTTGCGGACCTCAAGCGGCGTTGTCTGGCGACCCTTGTGTAACGAACCTTGTGCGCGCGGTTTCGATTTTCATTTGGTGAGGATCGTCCAGAACCCCTTGGTTGCCGGACTATAGAGGCGCCGCGAGGTCACGGCCGTCAAACTGGTCCTTGAAGCTCTTCGCCCGCCGTTTGTCGGGAGCCGTAACGGCTATGAACCGCTTCCCCTGCTGTTCGTCATCATCATGGCTGGCAAAGTCGTACATCCAGATCGTGCTACCAGAATCCTTGCTGATCTCGATCAGCTTCTTCATCGCCAGATCGTCCTCATCATCCACCTTGAATGCCATCTCGTAGTGGAACGTTTCCTGCCCCGACGTTCCTTTGAACTGCATCCTGATCCAGTCCCAGACAGCAATGTCGCCGCTTGGAAAGGAGAGGCCCTCGAAGTCTACATGGACGATGTCTCTGGCGAAAATTACTTCGCCATCGAAGAATGCATGGATGCCGATGAAGTATTCGGATCTCCGTATGGTGTCGATGAAAGCTTCGCGCAACGATTTCAATGTGGATGCGTTTTGAAACATCTGTGGCCCCGGTAGGAATGTTCGAAGATAGAGGCTGTTCTCCTCGAGGCCAGCGTTCCCACGTGAAGAATTGACGTCCGGGATCGACATCTCGAACTTGAGTACACGCATGACGTTTCTGCGCAAACCCGAACCGTCGTAACGTTTTTTCTTCATATTGTTGGTGACGATCCACGAGAGATCGATGCCGGTGGGGTCGATCTTCCATCACTCGAGATCGCCACACGCCAAGCGCAGGAGACGGCGAGGGAAATGATACTGAATACGCGGCCTATCGACGGGATGCCCCCTCGAGTTCGCGCACGCGATGGGACTGGATCTCGCCACAGTACCGTTCACGGGATATCGTGATGGTTCATTGATGACATAGCATTGAACAATCCCACCACCGTTGAATTAATCTGGCGAATTATTGGTCGGCTATCGAAAGCTGCTTTCAAAATTATTGATTCCGTATCAGATAGCGCTGAGTTGATGCACGGTACGCTCAGATGGCTTTTCAGCAAAAACGTGAAAACGACGCCCATGCCCTGCTCTGGGGCGTGCTTGTGCTGTTGGCAGCAGGCGTTCTCGCCGCGCAGATCCTGGAATATGCAAACAGGCACTTGGTCGAATATTTCAATGCTCGATTTCTTCGACCTTATAAGTGACGTGGACGGGCAAGCGACAGCAGATGGCGGCCTGCTCGGCCTATCATCGCTTCTTTCGGCAGTTCCCGCCCTACCGCTCTTCCTCATAGCCGCGCTGATTATTTTCCTCCGACAGCCGTGGACAACAAACAAGCCTCGGTCTCGTTGACGATCCCCCCGCTTCAAGACATGCCCGCGGTCCTCCCAGGGTTGGAACCTAAAACAGAAATGCGGGTTCTTCTGCCACAGAGGAGAAAACCATGGCAAACCCCACCAAATCCCCGGCCGTGCAGGCGTACAATAAACATAGGGACGAACAGCGCGCAGGTCAGAAGGATCCGCTGGACGAAGGCTTGGAAGACACGTTCCCGGCCCCAGACCCCGTTTCTGGCGCCCAGTCAACGACAACCATCACCCAAGACCCGAATGCCGTCGTCGACGAAGAGCGGTATCCGCTCGTCGAGGACGCACTGCGGACGAAAGGCGAGATCGGCAAGAGTGGCGACGATCGAGATGGGATTGGCGCCTTTCGCCGCGACGCATCCCGTCTATCGGATCAGGCGTCCGAGGTGGCGAGCGGGGCCGTTGCAGTCGGAAAGGACGAGGCCAAATCGGTCCTGCAGAGCATTGAAGACATCGTGCGGGAGCGTCCGCTCACTGCAGTCGGCATCGTTGCCGCCCTCGCCTGGTTTTGGGGAGCGACCCGATAAGGATCGAGGCCACCGTTCGCGAGCTCTGGCGCTATCCTGTCAGCTCGCTACGCGGCGAACGCCTGGACACCATTGCCGTCACCGCAGAGGGCGTTCGGGGAGACCGCTGCTATCTTCTGGCTGACCTTGCTACGGGAGAAATCGCTGCGCCGGAAAAACTCATTCGCTGGCGTAGAGCGCTGTTGCTCGAGGCATGCACGGTTGGCGACAGCGTGAGGATTTCTTCGGCCAGCTGGTGCCTTGAGGTTACGGACCCCGCACTTGACCAAGCGCTAACGGATCACTTCGGCTTTCGCTGTGGGATCCGGACGGTCGGCAGTGTCATGCCCACGGATGCTGGCGAGGTCGTTTTGAGCCCGCGTTATTGCGCCAGCGCCCTCCACGTCCTCTCGACAAAATCACTATCGGACCTGTCGGACCTTCTCCCGAAGTCAGCCGCCTGCGTCCGCAGGTTTCGTCCGAATATCCTACTCGATACTATGGAGAGCGAGGACGACTGGATCGGGAAAGCACTCGCCATCGGTTCATACCGCGGTAAGGTGACCGAACAGACGAAACGTTGCGGCATGACCATGATCGCACAGTCCGATCTTCCCGAAGATCCCGAAATCCTTCGCACGATCGTCAGAACTCGCCAGCGCTGCCTTGGTGTCTATGCCGACGTTGCGTCCGAAGGCACGATATC
The DNA here is from genome assembly GCA_900471925.1 of Hyphomicrobiales bacterium. Lineage (GTDB taxonomy): Bacteria > Pseudomonadota > Alphaproteobacteria > Rhizobiales > Rhizobiaceae > Rhizobium. Next base: position 3,041 of record UCGV01000013.1, on the reverse strand, counting down.
CATAGGAGACACGGTCACGGTCGGCTGAGCGTCCACACCCGGTTTGACAATAACATCCGAGTTCTCCACGACATCGATGATCGCTTCCGCAACCTTCATTCCCATTTCATGTGCACTGGTGATGCCTTGGATGAACGGCATCTTGTGCAGCAGGAACGGGACAGAAACGCAGTAGAGATTGTTGGACATCGCGGCCTCCACACGTGGGCGGAAATCGTCGTCAATTTCGATTCCACCGGTGCGACGGGTTTCTTCGTTGACGCCCGCCTCGGCCTTACGGGTCTTAGCCTCTTTGATCGCACCAGGCTGCCGGAGACTTGGGAACGGCAGATCGGAGGCCGACAATGCGTGCTGCCCGGTCGCGTCGATAAAAGCGGCAAAGGCGGTTTCCGTGCCATCGACGACAATGACCGCACCGGGCTGCTCGGCGTCGCGGCGAATATCGTAATGATCTCCGAGCGATCTGACCGACAGCTTGCCCGCCCGATGCAGGGCTAAAAGACGCTCGACGGATTCGTGCGGAACCGTTGCATAATCGTCGACGAACACGGTCTTGAAGTGCTTATGGAACCGCTTCAGGTCCCTGTCATGGAGGTGAGGAATGGCAAGAGCGATGACCTCGTGCATTCTCAGGATGGCATATCGCCATTGCACGGTAATGCGCTCCGCCTTGTTCTTTCTGGCTTCGGCGAGATTTTGCGCACCCCAGACGAACGGATCGGCATGTTCTCTGGGCCGGAAATAGCGGTCGGCAACATCCTCAACCGATGCTAGGGCAAGCCCAATGCCTGCCGCGTAATGCGGATCGGCCGCCGCGAGCTCCCGCCGGAACAGTTCGAAAAGCTCGTCCAGAAGCCGCTCCCGTTTTTCCAAGATCAGCCGCCGGACCGCCTCCTCCGTACAGAAGCGAAGCGGCTCGTATGGGATTGGGCAATAAAAGTCCGCCTCTGGCAGCAGGCCCTTGCGAGACATCATGGTAATTTCGAACCTTGAACTCGCAGGGGCAGGTTCGTATTGGAGGATTGCGCTACCATCTCTCAGGAAGATTCCATGCGCTGTCGCGACGGAAACCACGGCATCGATACCGCTGAGCGATGTCCCAAGAACAGCCACGGGCACGGCACCGATTTTCTTTATGGCGGCCGCCGGCCATGGCGACACGAAATAGCCCGGCGACGTTTCGGTGTTCTCGGGCCAGTCATGGCCCGTCGCCATGACAACGTGGTCGAAGGACATTTCGCTGTCCGACCCACCGTGCCGCTTGAACGTAAGGGATATGGTGTCTTTTCCGAGCTTGATATCGAGAATGCGGTGACTGGCTTTGACATCGATCGCGTGGCCCCGCGACTGCCCTCGCATGGCGACCGACCAGAACTGGGCGGCCAGATACTCGCCGAGGACAATTCTTGGGTAGAACTCTCGCTCGCCGATGTTGCGTCGCTCCAACCCGAGCTCGCGAAGCTGTTTGTCGCTTTGTGTCGATAACCATTCGACCAGCGTCTGCTCGATGCGCGGGATTTCGATGCTGGCGATGTTGGCGAGCATTGAGCGATCGTTCACAGCGGGATGATAAGGCGTTCCCTTCCCCGCATCGGGCGTCTCTTCAAAGATCGTGATGGAAAGCGGAATGGAAGACGAGATCAGACCTGCAAGCGTATAGATGCCCGTTGGTCCGGATCCAATGATCGCAATACTTGTCATGAAGACTGGTCAATCTCGACTATGGGAGGGGTCGGTCCGTGGAAAGGGCAGAAGGAGCCGCGTGATCCGCGGCTCCGAAACGCAGTCAGTGGCTTGATGACCACTGACTGCGGACGTCGTCCGCGCTCTTGGTCAGATGCACGTGTTCATCGATGTGATCGACCCAATCCAGGGGAATGAGATGATGCTGACCATCCTCGGAATCCGACTTTGTCAGCTTGATCCGAGACGTGCCGTCCATATGATCGACCGTGCCGACATGGGAGCCGTCTGCGCCGATTACTTCCATGTGCTCGCGAACCTGTTCTGCGGAAATCATTGGAACTCCTCCTTTGTTGGAATGCGAGATGGCAACGTCCACGTCGCCGACTTGTTCCCCGCCAGCCGAATCAGAACCCTGTCGGCAAAGCTTCAGACGGCGCACGCTTCTGCTGCCACCGCAGAAGAAGTATCTCATCGTCGTCCATCCACTTCAGTAGCCGTTCGCTCTTGGACTTCATCCTTACAATGTCCAACAGCTGCCCCGCTTCGAAGTCCTCGAAAACCGCCGGATGAATGTATGACGAACGGCAGACGGATCGCGTGTTGACGAGTTTCGCGGCCACCTGGTCGATTGCCGCGTTGAGCTGACGTGCGAGCGCCCCTTTCGTGTTGGCGACCTCGATCGAGGCCAGCGCTTCCACCGCCATGCATGTCGCGCCCCAGGTCTGGAACTGCCGGGACCTGAAATCCCGACCAGTAATCTCCTTGATGTACGCATTCACATCGTTCGACGAGATCTGACGGCAGCTGCCTTCGTCGCAGACCTACTGAAAGAAGTGCTGGCCGGGAATAGAGGACACCGAGTGATTTCAACAGCGCCCGCGCATCAGGAAGACCCTAGGGTTTGTTTGCAGCTCAGCGTCAATTCGAGGACCGTCCGAGCTCCCACCCCGTAGGCCGTTGACCGGTTCCGTGAAGTAACATTTTCATGCCTCGCAAGAATTGCACTTGCACTTGATCAGCGTCCAACCTCCGTCGATCGTCAGGCTCGACCCTTTCCTGGATGACGAGTCCGAACCAGCAAGGCAGGGGTGATCCGCCCTGTCGCTTCGCACTCGGGAAAAACTGACCAGCCGCGCTAATCAGTGCACGGAAGTCGGAGACGGGCGTTAACGCGCGTGGCTGCAAGTCCGACAAAGGTCCCGATGAGGATGGTGGCCATCTCAGCCAGCAGCCCGGTGGGCTCGGTGGCATCTTCGGCGGCCCTGGCGGTTTCGGCGATTTGCTGGGCGGCCTCTCGACCGGCGGGATCCTCAGCGGCGGCCTCGGCGACCTCTCAAAGACCTTCCAGCAGAACG
>UCGV01000059.1 GCA_900471925.1 Hyphomicrobiales bacterium | reverse complement strand
ATTATTCGATGATCGAAGCGACGATGCCTGCACCGACGGTACGGCCGCCTTCGCGGATAGCGAAGCGAAGCTTTTCTTCCATCGCGATCGGAACGATCAGCTCGACGTCAACCGTAACGTTGTCGCCAGGCATAACCATTTCCGTGCCTTCCGGAAGCGTAACGATGCCCGTCACGTCCGTCGTGCGGAAGTAGAACTGCGGACGGTAGTTCGTGAAGAACGGCGTATGACGGCCGCCTTCTTCCTTCGTCAGGATGTATGCTTCTGCCTTGAACTTCTTGTGCGGCTTGACAGAGCCGGGCTTGCACAGGATCTGACCACGCTCGACGCCGTCACGGTTAACACCGCGAACCAGTGCACCGATGTTGTCGCCGGCCTGCCCCTGGTCGAGAAGCTTGCGGAACATTTCAACGCCGGTAACCGTCGTCTTCGACGTCGCGCGGATGCCGACGATTTCGACTTCTTCGCCAACCTTGACGATACCACGCTCGACGCGGCCCGTAACAACCGTACCACGGCCGGAGATCGAGAACACGTCTTCGATCGGCATCAGGAACGGCTGGTCGATCGGACGCTCAGGCGTCGGGATGTAGGCGTCAACCTGAGCCATCAGCTCGCGGATCGCGTCTTCACCGATCTTCTTGTCGGAGTCTTCGAGTGCAGCAAGTGCCGAACCCTTGACAACCGGGATATCGTCGCCCGGGAAGTCGTAGGACGACAGAAGTTCGCGAACTTCAAGCTCGACGAGCTCGAGAAGTTCGGCGTCGTCAACCTGGTCGACCTTGTTCAGGAACACAACGATGGCCGGAACGCCAACCTGGCGAGCGAGCAGGATGTGCTCGCGCGTCTGCGGCATCGGGCCGTCAGCAGCAGAGCAGACCAGGATCGCGCCGTCCATCTGTGCCGCACCGGTGATCATGTTCTTGACATAGTCAGCGTGGCCGGGGCAGTCGACGTGCGCATAGTGACGGTTGGCCGTCTCATACTCGACGTGAGCCGTCGAAATGGTGATGCCGCGTGCCTTTTCTTCCGGTGCTGCGTCGATCTGGTCATACGCCTTGAATTCACCGAAGTACTTCGTGATCGCTGCCGTCAGAGACGTCTTGCCGTGGTCAACGTGGCCGATCGTGCCAATGTTGACGTGCGGCTTGTTGCGCTCAAACTTACTCTTTGCCATTT
>UCGV01000033.1 GCA_900471925.1 Hyphomicrobiales bacterium | reverse complement strand
CCGACAATTCTTGTCGTCGACGGCATGTTCGACAGCAACGCCATGCGAGGCTGCCGTCTCGACCGGGAGGACGTCATGGAAGCTGCCAGGAGCCAGGAGGGCATAGAAACGGTGAAAGAGATCAAGTTTGCTATTCTCGAGGTCAGCGGTGCGATCAGCATCATTAAGAAAGCCTGACCTTGCCATTCCTCGATATCGCCCGCTCCCACAAGCGACCACATTCTATTCGACTGCGAAGCTGCTAATCGCTTTCGCAAGGTCGACCGGATTTTCCTCGGCCACATGATGGCCGCTGTCTATCCCGTAGCCATCGACGTTGGTAGCCCAATTTCTCCAAATCGCAACGGGATCGCCATAAATCTGTTCGAGATCGTCCCAAAGCGACCACAGGCAGAGCATCGGACACTCAATCTTCCGCCCGGCGTCGCGATCGGCCTTATCATGAAGGTGGTCGATGCGGATGCCCGCGCGGTAATCCTCGATCATCCCATGGACGATCTCCGGGCGATGGATGGCCTCAAGGATATCCGCGAAGGCTGCGTGGCCCATTTGGTCGGGCGAGAGTTTGTCGTACCATCGTCCCGGGTCGGCGGAAATCACGCGTTCAGGCTTTTCCGGCTGAGCGAAAAAGAACCAGTGGAACCAGTCTCGTGCAAACGTCCAATCGGCTCGCTCCAGATGCTCAAGGACCGGGAGGCCATCGACGAGCATCAGCTTCTTCACGGCCTCCGGATAATCCATTGCCATGCGAAATGCCGTCAGGCTCCCGCGGTCGTGTCCGACGAGGAAGAACTCGTCATGCCCCAATCGGCTCATCAATTCTACCATCGCCGCCGCCTTCGCCTTTTTCGAAGAGTGGCGGCTGTCGGGTGTATCCTCAGGTACATAGGATTGCCCGAACCCCGGAAGGTCTGGACAGACAACGGTAAATGACGGTGCGAGCAGGTCAGCCACCCTACCCCAGGTCATATGCGTCCGCGGATGGCCATGCAAAAGGAGGATGGGCGGACCTGCGCCGCCAACGCGAAGCCGGATGTCACCGGCTTCGACTTGTATTGTTCGCAGTTCGAAGCCCAAGAATGTCATGTTGCTATCCTGGATCGGGACCGCGGCTAGCCACGTTTCGCCACCCACGGGAAGAGGTCTCCTAGCCGTTTGGACGAATGACGACCTTGACGCAGCCGTCGGTCTTGTCCCGAAAAGTCTTGTAAGCGTCGGGACCTTCCTCGAGGCCGATGCGATGGGTAATGAGGAAGGACGGGTCGATCTTACCCTCGACGATCAGGTCCATCAGCGGTTCGAGATAGCGTTGCACGTGCGTCTGCCCCGTCTTCAGCGTCAGACCCTTGCCGACGAACGCACCGAGCGGCGCGGGGACCGCCGGTCCGACGAAGACGCCCGGGAGCGAGACGGTTCCACCCGGACGGCAGGCGAGGATTGCCTGGCTCAACGCGTAAGGCCGTTCCGTCGAGGTTAGCTTCGTCTGCATCGTTTCCATCACGCCGCCGCCGCCATGGCTTTCCATACCCACAGCCTCGATGACGGCGTCGGGACCACTGCCACCCGTCATCTCCACGATCTTCTTCTGCAGATCCTCGTCGGTATAGTCGAGCGTTTCAGCACCCGACGCGCGGGCAAGTGCGAGACGTTCCGGAACGGTGTCGATGGCGATGACGCGTTCGGCGCCCAAAAGGAAGGCAGATTTGATGGCGAAAAGACCGACAGGACCGCAGCCGAATACCGCAATCGTCTGCCCTTGTTTGATGCCGCAGTTCTCCGCGGCCATGTAGCCGGTCGGGAAAATGTCGCTCAGGAAGAGAACCTGCTCATCGCTTAGACCGTCCGGAACCTTGATCGGCCCGACATCGGCGAAAGGAATTCGCAGGTACTGTGCCTGCCCGCCTGGGAAGCGACCGTACATGTCGGAGTAGCCGAAAAGTCCTGCTGTCGAATAGCCGATCTGCTCTGCCTGTTTCGCACCCGAAGGGTTCGAGCGCTGGCATAGAGAGAAAAGACTGCGCTTGCACATGGAGCAGTCACCACATGAGATGGTGAACGGAACGACCACCCGGTCGCCGATCTTGAGCTTCGAGTTGCCACGGCCGACCTCGACGACTTCGCCCATGGTTTCGTGTCCCATGACATCGCCGGCATGCATGCCGGGTACGAAGCCGCCATAGAGATGCAAGTCGGAGCCACATATGGCGCAGCTCGTCACCTTGATGATCGCGTCACGTTCATCCTGAATGATTGGGTCATCCACCCCCTCACAGCGAATGTCGCCGCTTCCGTGCCAGGTCAAAGCTTTCATGTCGTTCTCCTCTGCAAGTTCTGTTCTGAGTTCGGTTCGCTGGTGATCCAGGGCTGGCCACTGCCGCCGGTCGCGCCGTAGACCTGTCCCGTTGCGTAGCTGGCCGCGAGCTGGACGTAGATCGAGGGGAGTTGCGCCGGCTGGCCCGGTCGGCCCATCTGCGTCTTGCCGCCAAACTGCTCGAGCTTCTCCATGGTTGCGCCTCCGGCCACCTGCAGGGGCGTCCAGATCGGGCCAGGAGCCACGCCGTTGACTCGGATGCCGTAGATGTTGGTCTTGATCGTCGCGTCAAAGGCGTCGGAGGTGATGTCCGGCAACCTCCCCGCCTGCTGCTGGCGTCCCGCGTTGCGCACGAAGATGTCGAGCCCGCCCAACGCTTTCGCAGCGTCCTCGGCAAGCTTCTCACAAAAGGATTCGTCTCGAAGATCGGCTGGTAGGGATACTTCCTTGCGGCCTTCCTTCTCGATCAAGGCGATGACTTCCATTGCGTCCGGCTCCTCGTCCGGCAGATTGTGGATAGCGAGGTCGGCGCCTTCGCAGGGTAGGCGATCGCGGCGGCACGGCCCATGCCCGAATCTCCGCCCGTCACCAGCGCCTTGCCGCCTCAAGTCGACCCAACCCCTTGTTGGACGTCTCTCCATGGTCCGGCTTTGGGTTCATTCTGCCCGCGAGCCCATGAAACGCCAGCTCCTGCTTTTCGAACGGGGTTTCGGGTACTTGATTGTCGGATCCTGCATTGACCGCTCCCTCCAATTCCGATTGTGAAAATGCCGGGAACGCAGAAAAAGCCAGCGCCGCTGTGGTTGCAGCGAGGACCGATCGGCGCGCGTGAGGTGTATACAGGTGATCATCGCGTTCCTATCGTGGCTACTCATGAACTTTCCACGACGCTCGCGGTTCCGTCCGTCGCGGGCGAAATGCGGACGAGGCGCTGGCGCTATCGTGAGTGCCGGCTGTAGAAAGCGGGTGACATCATCTCCCGTCCGGTTTCTGGGCGAACGTGCCCGGGCACCTCCAAGGAGAGTTATCGATATACTTAGTCACCTTGCCATTCTGCGAGAGAACCTTGATGTCCCTGTCGGTCATCGTGCTGCGGTAGATTCGATTGTCTTAGTCGATCCAGAACCCGGGCGTCGGCTTGAATTTAAATCGCTTCTCGACGCCTCATTGAAATTCTTTAACTGGAAACCGTTGAACAGCGATCACTTCCTCATAACACCGAGCCCGATCGTCAGGCCGTCATCTCTCCAGTTGCGGATGATAGATCCACGCAACTGCTTTTCGACCAAAGCCCCGAGGATCACCGTCCCGAAGCCACGCGCCCCGATCGCAGCAGGCTTCGCGCCGCGTTCGTCCCAATCGACGTGGAGGTGATCGTCATCTTTCCCGGCTCCAGACTTCCAACTGATTGACAGACTTCCATTCCCGGAGCGAGACGTGCGTCAGCGCGTTTACGGCCAGTTCGTGATTGATCAGCGTAAGCGGCTGTACCACCTGCGGAGACACAAGAACCACCGGTCCTTTCAGCGAGATATTCGGACCGACGTAGCGCGAGTCTGCGCCTCCACGATCTTCCGGATGTCCACCGCCTGCCAGGCTTCGCGCGACAGCAATGCATGTGCCTGCGCCAGCGAGTGCACCCGCTGCTGAACAACGGAAGCGTAGGCGGCCGCGTTCTCGGCATTGCTCAGCCGGACGATGCTGTCGACGACCGCAAGGACGTTCTTCGCGCGGTAGCGATCACTTCATTTAACGACGGGATAAGGTTTAGCTACCCGCCAATACCTGCTCGAAAAATGCGATCCTTTCAATCCCGTTGTCCGTCGCGTGCTCGAAGATCAAACGGTCCTCTCGAAGCTTGCCCTTTTGAAACTGCATCAACGATTTAATCTTCTTTGTGATGGGCTTTGAAGGAAAGCTTATCGCCATCGCGAGGGGCCCACCATCAAGCTTGCTGATACCAAATCGCTTGGCGCCTATCCCCAGTTTGGCGAGCCGGAAGAGGATCGAGACTTCCTTTGGCAGTTCGCCGAAACGATCCTCGAACTCTTCTGCAAACTCTTCCACTTCGCCAATAGTTGTTGCTCGAAGCAATCTGGCGTAGAGGTTCAGTCGTACCGCTCCTTCAGAAACGTACTCCGGCGGAATCGATCCTGAGATACCGAGGTTTAGAATGGGCGACAGTTCCTGCGCAGATGAGGCTTTGTTCGGAGTGGCCACCGCCCGCTCCAGGAGTTTCTGGTAGAGACTTATGCCGATCAGTTTCATATGCCCGGCTTGATCCTCGCCTGCAATGTCTCCTGCTCCACGAAGATCGAGATCCTGCATGCTGATCGCCAAGCCCGAACCGAGGCGATCATTTTCGACCATGGTCAAAAGGCGCAAACGCGTTTCCTCGGAAATGTTGTCATCAGGCACCAAAAGATAAGCTATCCCCTGGGCTTTTCCTCTCCCGACGCGGCCGCGCAACTGGTGCAGTTGAGCCAGCCCAAACCTGTCGGCGCGCCAGATGAAGATTGTGTTGGCGCGCGGCACGTCGAGACCGCTTTCGATGATGTTGGTGGATAAGAGGATGTCGCCGTCTCCGTCGGCAAAACCAACCATTGTCTCGTCCATCACGGCGGCCTTCATCTTTCCGTGCGCGATGCGGATCGAAAGTTCCGGCACGATCGCACTGAGTATTTCCTGCACGTAATCAAGGTCCTCGATCTGCGGAACCACCAGGAAACTCTGACCGCCGCGGCGGTATTCCCGCATCAGTGCGACCCCCATCGAGGCACGATCGATTGGACTGAGGAATGTCCTAACCGGACGGCGCTTCGACGGCGCCGTTGCGAGGATACTGACATCCTGGACGCCGATCATTGCGGATTGTAAGGTTCGAGGAATAGGCGTCGCCGACATGGTCAGTATGTGCAATAGTGGTGCCAACGCCTTCATGGCCTGCTTTTGCCGCGTCCCGAACCGGTGCTCCTCGTCGACGATTAACAGACCAAGATGGGCGAAACGAATATCCTTGGCCAGGATCGCCTGGGTCGCAATGACGATGTGGACCTCGCCGCAAGCGAGCCCTGCTTTGACCTCGTTGGCTTTTTTCGCTTCGACGACGCGAGACAGCATGGCCACCCGGATCCCGGTGCCCGCAAAGCGGCGCCCGAACGTCGACAAATGCTGGCGCACGAGCACCGTGGTCGGGGCGATGACGACAACCTGGCCACCGGCGAACGCAACAGCGGCTGCGGCCCGCAACGCGACCTCGGTTTTACCAAACCCCACGTCGCCGCAAATCAATCGGCTCATGACCGTGCCTGACGCTAAATCCTGGAGGACTGCTTCGATTGCCGCAGTCTGGTGCACGGTTTCGGCATAGGGGAAGCGGCGAACGAATTTCGCAAATTCTGTCCGCGACGAAACGAATGTCTCAGCTTGGGCACCCTGTCGTTCCTTTGCAAGCCGCACCAGGTGACGGGCAGCTGCCCGGATGTCTTTATCGACTGTGGCACGCCTTTTGGTCCATGCTTCAGTGTGAAGGCGATCAAGCGTTACGGCCTCAGGCTCCGAGCCGTAACGCCAGATCTTGCCAAACTCCTCCATCGGAACGAGAAGCGATGCTCCATCGCGATATTCGAGCCGGGCGGCGTCGCGAACGATGCCTTCGACAGAGACGGTTTCCATGCTTCTCAGTACAGCGATGCCGTGATCTTCATGGACGACCACGTCGCCGAGGCTTAGATCGGGCTCGGCAAGACCCGCTGAGATGTCGCCGGGGGTTGCTAACTCACCGAGCGCGTCCTTGAGCGCAATCAGCACGTGGCATGCAGTGGCAAAGCCGCTGTCCAGGGCGCAGATCATGCTCAACAGTGCTCCGGGCGGTGCCGAGGTGACTTCGGTCCAGGCCCCGATTGACTGAATATTCGTTTTGGTTTCTCGCTCAAGGCGTCGGATCAGATTGTCGAAGATCTGTCCATTGCCGGCGAGAACGACGGTGCGCCCCGATTTCCGTTCGTCGTTCACGAAATCAAACAGGGCGCGCCGTGGGTTTGATTCCTCAGCAAATCGCGGCAGCGGCCTCGTATCCTTCAGATCAAGGTCAAACTGAGAAAAAGATTTGATGGCCGCAGCCCAGTCGGATTGTCCAAGATAAAGAGACTGGGATTCGTTCTCTCGGCCATCGAAACGCTGCCGGGCCTGTCTGGCCTCATCGATAATGTCGAGATAGCTACTCAACCTATCGCCGGCACCAGCCTCTAAGGCGATGTCGACATCACCCATCACGTCGAAGACAATCTGCATTTCATCATATAACTGGAAGAGGCGTCGCTCCGTCACGTCCGGCAACGGCGCGTTGTCATCGAGGTCTACCTCCGCGACAATCGCTTCGGACGCCGGACCGAACGCCATCGCATCAACGGTGCAGGTCGTTCGCTGGGTTAATGGATCATAGGATCGCAGTTCTGCAACTGTCCCGTCATCCGCCAGGAAGACGCGCATCGGCACAGATGCGCCTGCCGGGAAAATATCGATGACATCATCTCGAAACGCCAGTTCACCGGGTTCGTCGACGATACCTTCTTCGATGTAGCCGGTGCATCGGACAAAGCTTGCGAAAGCCGGTTGATCAAACTCTTTTCCGACGGCGAGCTCGAACCAGCTGTTTTGAATGATCGATGCAGGGGGGATATGCTGGAGCAGAGCGTCCAGCGAGGTGATCAGCAATCTCTTTTCCAACGACGGCCGAGACCATACCCTGAGGGCGTCCATTCGCCGCCCCATTGACTGTCTTGACGGAGGCACGCGGTCATAGGGCAGGCAATCCCACGGGGGGAGCAAAACGATGCCGAGGTCCGGATTGAGAAATCGGATCGCATCGGCCACCCTGTTGGCGGACCCTTCACTCAGCGCCACGTAAACGCGCGACCGATCTGAGGTCTGCATCGTATCGATGAGTGTGGCAGCGACCAATGCGGCGGAAGGCCGGTTCATCGGCAACGGCATACTCGCGGCGACCGGACCAGTAGACTCAATAACGCGCAACGCAATCCCCCCAACTTCGCCTAGGCAATTCGAGGCGCAAGCGCCCATTGGCCGTGGTCTTAAACCGGAATGGCCGTCGATGGTTCCCTCGTAGATCGGGGTCTACAACGAAGTCGATGACATGGCAGATCGAACCACCTTCCATGCAATGCGTCGCAATCGCATTCTCCCGTCGGCCGCTCGCCAGTCGGATCAAATCATTATCTTCGATCAGCGCCTAGCTTGAGCTTTCAGTCGCCCCTCTTCGCGCAAGTCCACAGGCTGACTTCGCGACTCGCTTTACTACGTTTATTCAAGACGTGGCGGATTTCCTGGCGTGCTGCTCGCGGCGTAGGGCCACAAGCAGCATCTGACGATCCAAGAGGAATATCTCAAGGTCGGGCAAAACCGTCAGCATCTCAGCGCCACCAAGCGAGCTCGCGGCCAGATTAAGGAACACATCGAACATCTCGACACGTTGAAGTCGAAGGTCGGCTAATCGACCATATTCGAGGGTCGGGTCTCTGCCCTCATTGTCGTAGGCGGTCGCTCACTCAGCCTCGGCAGGGTCAGCGGGTTCACCTTCGGCGACAGCCAGCGCCCGACCTCGGGGGCGCCCTGTCTTTAAGACTGATCACGCGTTGCGATCCTTCAACTGATCAATCTCGTCAATGACGCGATCCTCGGTCGCGTCGTGTACATCCGAAGCAACAGCGATTGCTTTGTCAAAGGCGCTGGACGCGATGTCTTTGCCTTGCTCGGCCAGATCGGATGCCCGTGAGGCGATATCTGTCTTGACGCTGTCAGCCGCGTCACCGAGCAGTTGGTCCTCTTTATCGGTGTGCGGGAGAGCGGCACCGATTGCGGCGCCGACGGCGAACGCCAATGCACCACCGACCAGCGGCTGGTCACGGAAATGGGTCAGGATAGCTTCGTTCATTCGGGTCGACTGATCCCTGAGCGACGACGCAGTCGCCGATGCCGAGCCCGACATCGAGCTCTTCGCGTCGCCCACCTTTTGTCCGACGACGCCTGCCGCATCCTTGACCTGCTGCCAGGTCTCCGACGCCCAGCCGGTTGACGCGTCCAGCAGCGCTCCCGCCTCGTCGGTGATCTGCGAAATCTGCTTGCCCGTCGAGTCCGCAAATCCGCGATATGCTTTGCCGCCGGCATCCACAAAGTTTCCAGCGCGCCGACCGGTCTCGTCCGTCAGTGCCTTAAACCGCTGGCCGGCATCGTCCGTGAAATGGCTGTAGCGGACACCACCGATCTCCTCGGGCGGACCGATGCGACGAACGGAGCCCCTTGCCGAGTATAGAGGGTAATCATCGTTAAACGACGAGGAGGCAGTCCCAGGCACTTCTGTGCCTTGTTTGACCGTCAACCACGCAAGGCTGACGCCCATCAGGGCCACTGGCAGCGGATTGGCTTTGAGGGCCTTACCTAGGTTGCTGACATATTCGCCACCGCCACTCCCCTTAGCGTAGGCGAGCACCTCATCGACGAGCTGGCCCGGCGACATGCGCTCCTGAATGGCGTCGATGCGGGCGCCGATCCTCTGGCGATCGACGTCGATTTCTCGCTGGATGTCAGCAGAGGACTTCTCATGCATATCGTCCATCAGATTTTCTCCTTTACGACATCAACATCGCGGCGAAGCGATGTAGTCGTGCGATCAAGTTTGAGATTGGAGCCGCGCAATGCAGCAAGGCCCCGCGAAACGAGCAGCCACGCGATGGCGCCGATCACGACGGCGACAATCAGGGCCGAGAGCGCGCTCGCGCCCGTCTGGGTCATGCCGTTGTGCACCAGAAGAGCGGCCAGGCCGCTGACAAGTGCGCTGAGCAGCACACCGACCGCGCCGATGGCGAGCACGAGGCCGACCACCGCGACCTCGATACCGCCCAGCGCTTTCGATACCTTTTCGGAAGCCTCGGTTTTTGCGAGGTCGATCTCCTTTCGCAACAAACCAGAAACGTCCGCGACGAGGCCGCCAATCAACTCGGAAAGCGGCGCGTTGCTCTTCGGATCAGTCATTGCCGAATCCCCCAGGGTTGGTGGGAGAGTCACTCTGCTGCGTTGCTCGCGCACTGGCCGAACCGGGGTTCTTAGCCGCGCTGGCGGCCGAAGTCCGTTTTGCGGATGCGGTTAGAAACCGGCTGCCAGCAAGGCCCGCAAGGGCGGCGACGCCCAGAAAGGCGAGCGGCTGCTTGCGTCCAAACTCTTCCGCCATGCTAGCAATCTCACCAAGGTCGCGGCCTTCAATATTCTTCGCGATAGCCTGGACGCTCTCTCCGATCTGCTTTGCAAAGCGGCCAACGTGCTGTTGATCTCCATTTTGCAGTTCGGCGCCAACCTTCTGCAACGCCGTGGCAATATCGCCAACCTGATGCGCCATGAAGTTTGTCTGTTCCGCGACCGTTTCGTTGACCTTGTCGAGAGCCGTGTTTGCCGTATCTTTGACGGCATCGGTAGCCGCGCTGAGATCTTCCTGGACCTTGTCCCTGAGATCGCTGAGATGTAGCTTGTCGCGCTGTTGCTGGCCCTGATCGTTGTTCGGCATCGGGCTTGTGATTGGGCTCGAACTTCCACTCCGTTCTTCCGGCATGGTATTTCCTCCTGATCGAATTCGCGGGAGCGATATTCCTGTGCGTTCAACCAAACGACGCATCGATTGTTCCGTTTCGTCGGCGTGAAGGTGATTGACGCAAGGAATTCAGTAGCTGGAAACACTTCGAAGACCGATCCGTCAGCCACTCAATGCGCTGGTCGCGGGGAAGCACCACCATCTGCAGATGATTAGCGCCGCGTGGGCACTCGCTTCGGTCAAGAGTATCCGCCACCAAGAATGTAAAAACCGTGAGTCGCGGCGGCGGCGGAACTGTAGACCGGCACTAGACAACGGTGGGTCAGACTCCGCCGTCGGAGAGGGATGTTCACCCTAGGACGGATGCCGTTGAATTGGCGAAGCCCTAAGAGCGCCACGGCATGATTGCCCGATGACGAGGGCGGGTCGACTCGCCATTTGCTCGATCCAATCCCAGGTTCGTTTACTTCAAGTTTTGGTTGAAAACAAAGCTCCGGCCAGAATTAACAGCTCCAAGCCGGGCTGTGATAGAGTTTTGCGAACCCTCGCAATCGCGCTTTAGCAATCCGCACCTGGGTGGAGACCGTTGGTCTGCGTGCCCTGTTTTCCAGCGCAATTTAGCCAGGCTCGCCGCCCTCCGATAAAACAGGGTCCAATCCCCTCTAGGATTGTCGCCGCGCCGCAATCAGCGGATGGCCGTCTTTCCAGAGGCCTTGCTTTCCGGATAGTTCCTATTCGGCCGGCTGCAGTGGCGCTCTTGCTCCCCTTCCGGCTGCCCTCGGCCTTCCAGATTTCTGACGCGTGTTTTCCTGCGCCTAGCCAACGTCTTTCCTCCAAAATGAGAAGCGTCGCTCGCCTGCCCATCTCGGCAGACACAACGATTCACTGGCCAATCTGGCGGATGTCACATTGGGATGGACTTTTGTCCGGCCGCCATCGTAAGAACCTGGTGCCATGTCGGAAACGATGTCCCGTAACCTGGTCAAAGCGCACCTCGACGACAAGCTCCGGTTTCAGCGGCTGCCAGTCGGAAGAACGCTCGGTGCTCCATCGACTGCGTCCTCCGGGTGCCTTCCCTGTGAATCCAGGCTGCCCGCGCAACGCCTCCAGCCTTTTTGTCAGGTCTGGCTTTTCTGCGTCGGAAATAGCAGATGTGAAACCCACATGGTCAAGCTTGCCATTGTCATTGTAAAGTCCGAGCAGAAGCGAACCCACCAGGTGACTGTCACGCCCGTAGCGAAATCCACCGACCACGCAGTCGGCGGTTCGCATGCGCTTGACCTTTACCATCGCCCGTTCGCCAGGGCGATATGGCTCATCCAGCCGTTTGCAAACAACGCCATCGGTGTCGCTGCCAGACCCTGAAAGCCAGACTGCCGCTTCCTCACGATTACGCGTGAACGGGGACACCACGAACTGACGTGGATCAGCGCTGACTATTCTGGCGAACTCTTCCAGCCGAGCTCGCCGATTGACCAGTTGCTGATCGAGGAGTAGTCCGCCGTCTTTGTCCATGAGCATATCGAACGCCACAAACCGCGCCGGCGTGTCGCCGGACAACTTGCGAATTCTGCTTTCAGCTGGATGAAGTCGCGCCTGGAGAGCGTCAAAGGCCAACATCCCGTCGATTTCCACCACGATCTCGCCATCTATGACGAAGCGGTCAACCGCAAGACCGACCAGAAAGGCGATCAGTTCGGGAAAATATCGACCCAACGGCTTACCAGACTTCGCTCGAAGCTCGACATTGCCGCCATTTTTGAACGCGATGCACCTGAAACCGTCCCACTTCGGCTCGTACTGCCAGCCTGTGCCTGCTGGCAAGGCCTCCGCAGACTTGGCCTCCATCGGTTCGATCTCAACCGACATGCCGAAGTTGGTCTGTTTTTCTATGGCCTGCCTTGCCATCACGCCACAACTTTCATTGCTTCACCATTTGTTTCCTCGAAATGTCAAGCTTGCAGGGCGAGACTGAGCAGTTCCGCCAGCCTTTTGGCATTTTTAATGGAATGACCGTCACGATCGTTGTTGAAATAAGCCCATACCGTTTTCGCCCCGCTGCGGCTAATCCGCTCGGTCCAAACCATGAGCTCGTCGTCGGAATAGTCGTGGCGATACCATTGTTCGATCCCGTGGAACCGTATGTAGATGTCATCGGCAGTGCGCACGAGTTCGTCGGGCAACCGGGGACCGCTGCATGAACAAAAGATCGTCCCCGCCGCCTTGAAGGCGTCAAAAACCTTTTCGTTCCACCAGCTCTTGTGACGAAACTCGACGACGTTCCTGTGGCGCGGGTCAAGCTGCGCTAGAATGGACTGCAGCATGTCCGGATTATAGTGGACGCTCGGCGGCAGCTGAAACAGAAAACATCCCATCCTCGTGCCGAGAAGATCGGCGATATAGCCAAAATCCTCAATCAGGATCCTAGTGTCCTCAAACCGCTTGATGTGGGTGATCAGTTCGCAAACCTTGATGGTATATACGAAGCTCGAGCCGGCTTGGCGGATCCAGGTCTTGACCGCACCGATCGTCGGCCAGGAGTAGAACGGCGCGTTGAGCTCGACCGTCTCGAAGTGCTCCTGATAGATCGAGAAATATTGGCCCGACGGAACATCTCTGGGATAGAAGTTCCCTTTCCAGTGCCAGTAGTACCAACCGGAGCAGCCGATATGGATGCGACCCGTGAGATGATCCACCGGCAAAAGTTTGCTAGTCTGCCGAGGGACAAGTCGCACCCGATGCATATTGGCGGCACGATCAACATTTGCCTCTCGCTGCTTTTCTCGCCGTTCAGCGCGTCGCACGCGTCGTGCCGCGGCATCTTCGGCAGTTTTATCCGCCACGCTCGGCGTCCCCGCGGTTGGGTCTCAGGCAGTCGTCACAGTTTGCGTCCAGAAATAAAGGCATCATTCGTCCTGCGAGATTTCTTCAAGCGCTTCGGTCGCCAGATTGCCCTGATGCTCTATCGCTATGTCGCCGAGCGAGATGATGCCCGAAAACTGTCCCTTGCTGTTGAACACGACGAGCCGGCGCATCTGTAATTCGGCCATGCGTTTGGCAGCCTCAGCGATGTCGTCATCCTCAAGGCAGCTTTCCACCCCTTGGGTCATGACATCGGAGACAGGCGTGAAGGCGTCCTTGCGCTCAGCGATCACGCGTATCACGATATCGCGGTCGGTGATTATTCCAGCGACAAGGCCGTCTTCCATGACCGGGATGGCGCCGCTATCGATCTCAGACATCATCCTCGCCACATCTTCCACGGTATCGGTCGGATTGGCAGAGACCACATGGGCGGTCATGAATTCTCGTACTTTCACCCAAAATCTCCTAATTAGGTTCATTGTTGAGTTGCTGCCGATGCTTCGAACCCTGCAACAGGAAAGCCCGCCGAAGCGGGCCCCTGAATGCTTTGTTACTTCGAGTTCTTGTGACTTTGCTCGCCGGCTTTCACATGTTGCTCGTGAGAGCCCCCTTGCTTGCCCGACGACGAGCTCGTGCTTTGCTTCGAAGTCGCGCTCCTGGCGCCACCAGACTTGCTTCCGGCTTTGCTACTTTGCGACCCACTTGTCGATGCCATGATGGTACTCCTCCATTAGAGATCGGCTCGATCTCGGATCACTAACCCCCGCGGGGGCACAGTGTTCCTTTGGGATCGAACACGGCATCCCAAGCCGGCGGCCGCGTCGGGCATGAGCACAACGTCGTTCAAATGCAGTCAGGGATGTCGTGGGGTTCAGTCCGCTTGCCTTCCAGCGTCGATGGCGGCAATGGGACACATGATTGCAGGCTCTTGCAAGTGCCACTGGTCGAAGGCGAACACCTGATGATCAACGCCAACAATTATTCTGTCGCCTACGCGGCAGCAATATTGGCGGGAACACCACGCAACCAGTTGGCTGAGCCGGACAACCCAAGAGCATCAAGGGAATGACCGCCGATGCCATTGCTCGCATGGAAAAGGAGCTATCCCGGCTGCAAAGAGGCCATGGCATCAATCCAGGATACATACGGAAAGGACCATCTGGAGCTGACGGTTGTCAAAAGTTACCTCAAGCGCCTACTCGGAAATTCCCGCGTTGTCAGTTATCTCGTCGTCAATCGGCCAGAGTATCTGCCTGAGTTTCAGAGCATCGTGGACATTGCGTCGACCATGCCTCCGGAAAACTGATGCCCGACGATCGACCAGCGCGGCCGGGATCTTGGCATTGCTAGAATTTGCCGTCGGAAGAAACCGACGCTAGCTAAATGGTTGCTGCGAGGTCAATCCGTGATGCCGAGCCATTAGACAGACCTTGACGCCCGGCTCGTAGCTCTCGGCAAAAATCTGCGCCTTCTGCTCATCACTCCACTCGCGAAGGCCGCCGCCTCAAACCTGCGCACCGTTTCTTCGCCGTATTTAGCTGTGAAATCGACACATGTCTAAGCCCTCGTTCGGGCTCAATATCGTCAATTACGCACTGATCCGGAAGAGGGGGCCAGAGCTTATCACTGAGCCACTCGGTTTCAGTCGGTAGCTAATTTCTGGTCAACTTTGCCGCCGTGCCAAATCGATTCTCCTACCCCAATGCTAAAGCTCACCTTAAAGCTGAATAGCTCCGCATGGCCGTCAAATCCATTGGGTCGGCCGCGGAAGTCGGCTTGTCTAGCTATATTACTGGAAATACCGGGAGTATTGGATGGCAAGCTCGCAGACACGTGCAATTCAGAATTATAGAAGCCGCTTGGGTGATCGTGGCCTCGCCCGTTTCGAAGTGCTCGGTCGCGCCAGCGATCGCAACCTCATCAGATCGCTTGCGCGACGATTGGCAGAAGATAGCTCCGAGGCAGCCAATCTGCGCGTCTTGGTCAGTGAAACGCTCAACGGAAAACCGCCTAAAAAAGGTGGAATTCTCGCCTCTCTCCGTCGCTCCCCCCTGGTTGGAGAAGATATTGAGTTTGGCCGATCAAGTGAAGAGGGGCGTGAGATCGATTTGTAATGCGCTACCTGCTTGATACCAACATCCTTAGCAATGTCACCAAGCGAGAACCATCAGCCTCGTTGATTAATTGGATGGCAGAGCAGACAGATGAGGATCTGCTCATCGCTTCTTTAACAATAGCAGAGATACGAAGGGGTATTCTGGAGAAGACCGGTGGCAAAAACCGGGCGGCTCTTGAAGCTTGGTTCGTAAGCGCTGATGGGCCGCAGTCGCTGTTTGCCAATCGCATCCTTGCCTTTGATGAAAAAAGCAGCGCTCATCTGGGGGCAGTTGATGGCTGACGGAAAGGCGTCAGGGCGCCCACGCAACGTTCTCGACACAATCGTCGCTGCCGTCGCTCAAGCCAACGGCTGCATTGTTGTCACTGACAACGAACGCGATTTTCACGGGGTAGAGATACTCAATCCCCTTCGCGGGCTCAAAATCTAAATGAACCCGCTTGCCCGCTCTTGAACCGTATAGAACCTCCGGCCCGACAACTAGGAAACTGGTCTTAGAGAAACGTCTTTGCAAGTCGACGGGAACGGCCTATGCCATCCCGGAAGGGGGCCTGGTCGCTCATACGGCGATGCCGAGTCGACCAGTCTTCAGTTCGATCGGTCACATGTGTCGCCGATCCGGGAACCTAAGCCTGCCTTGCTTTGCGATTGGCGTAGCGTCGATCGCGTTCAGCCTTTCGCGCCGCTTCATCCTCGATCACGCGCGCGATGCGGTTTTTCTCGCTTGTCTCGTGTGCTTCAGTCTCGGCTTGCGCTGCGGCTGCCACGGCTTTCAGTTGCTCGGCTGCCTCGATCACCAGGCGTTCCGACTGCGCAAGCTTCAGCCGTTCGCGCTCAAGTCGCCGCTCTTCCCTTGCTGCTGCAATGGCGATGCGTTCCGCCTGTCGCGCCTGCCTAGCCGGTTCAGCGGCGATCTTTGCAGCGGAGTAGGCCCTCAGAAGAGCGGTCTTCGCTTCGGCAGCGGCTGCGCGACGGTCGGAAATCTCGTTGTTTCTAGCGTTCTTCAAATGTCTGTCCTTGGATCGTATTGTGAGGGAGAGTTGTCAGGCCGTTTTGGCGCGTTTGGCGAGCAGAGAGGCGGTCGTTGCTGCACGGTCCTGCAGTTCCTTTGCGAGACGCGCTTCGCGAAGGCGAAGTGTTTTTTCGTCGCGCGATCGAACGAGGCAGTCGAGCTCTTCGACCGCGTTGTTGCGGGCGAAAAACTGCGATTGCAGATTGCCGAAGGCAATCTCTGCCTCCTGGCGAGATTTGCTGTGTGCTTGTGACATGGGTTTTCCGGATTAGGCCGCCAGATACGGCGGCAACAAAAAAGGCCAGGCGAACTGCCTGACCTCGGTTGGTATCATGCTCTCAGCAATGCCAGTACATCCGTGGTCAAAGGAAAGCGGATACCGGATGTTAGGCAGCCAGGAGATTGCAGGCGGACATCTTGCCCGACTTGTTATCTCGCTCCAGTTCGAAGCCGATCTTCTGGCCTTCGACGAGTTCGCGCATGCCCGCGCGCTCGACAGCAGAGATATGGACGAACGCATCGGCGCCGCCATTATCAGGTTGAATGAAGCCGAAGCCTTTGGTGGAATTGAACCATTTTACTGTGCCTGTGGTCACGATGAACCCTTCCGAAGCATAGAGAGAGGAACCTAGAAGCGATGCCTCTAGGACGACGGTAACGACTATTTTTGAAAGGAAGTTCGTTTAGAGCACGGTGTCAATCGCGCGGTAGACAAAGCTCGGCAAGCAAAAGATCGATTGCAGATATATAGATTGTCCGCGACAGAGTGTCAACTTTTAGTTTTTACAAAGAGCAAATTCAGCATTTGGTTGTATTTTGAAAGCCTCGGCGTGCGCCTCATTACCTCCCTTTGCAATCAACTGGAGACGGTGCCGAATTGGCAGCGAACTAATCCCGAGACGCGCTTGTCATCGATTTCGCACCCGCGTCCGACAATATTGACGTACTACACCCCAGGTAGCGCCAGGCTGTATCGCGAGACTATATAGTCGACACCGGTGAGAGCATGTCGGGCAGGCTCTGATCACAAGGTGGCCTCGATCACCGCGTCAGGATAAAACTCGCGGGCTTCTGCCGGGATGGGAACTCCCGAAAGCTCTGTAGCCATTGCGCTACCACGGCTTGCCATCTGCTTGATAAAGGCTGGTGCCGAGAGCGGCGATATATCCTATGACGCTATGGAGACTACGGAGATGGCATAAGTTACATAGCTTATCACGTTATGTTATAGCAAGTATAAGTGCGAGACTGGCGCAGCAATGATGTTGTCGTCAAAAGGCGTGATCCGATCATGGCGTCCTTTAATGCACCCGTCGACGCTGCGGATGGGACGCTACGAAGCTCGGAGGTTCAACAAAAGCTGGCGGGTCATCGCGCGGATAACCGATCGCAGCCGCCTCGAATGGCCGTGACTTTCTCGGCTTGCGCAACGAGTTGGAGTTGCAGCCGGACTCAATCGATGTGAGGCCGATGGCTCGCCTAGCCCTTTGCTCGGAGCGACGCCCTCAAGCCTCGCCGACGTCTCATCTGCACTTGGTCCGATATCGTGCTGATGGACCATTGGGATTTAAATCGGAGCCGATTCAGAGTAAAAAAGACGGAGAGGAGTGCAGGTAAGGAAGCGACCTGTCCTATGGTACTCACTGACATTGCAGCATCAGTAGTACGGAAGTTGGAGTGGATCCCAGGAAAATCCACTATTTCGAAATACATTATCGCCGATTATCACGCTTCCTTTATCTTCGATGGCAGGGATGACTGGCTGTGGCCGTCATAAAGAAATGAAAACCTTACTGGTGCCGTCCGAGTGTATCGACGCATTCTGAGGCTACTCTTCGCTCTGGATGCGCCCCAACAATGTGCATAGTCGCCCTTCAAATCATTCTGCGCCAAATTTTTCACGCAAAAGGGACGCGGCCGCGTGGCTTTGAGCCGTTGGCGTTATTCGCCAGTGGTTCATGTTGCGCGTTCCAAGGATTTTCGTTCTCGAATTGAGGCCTCCTCCGGCCTTTGGCGCAAACGTTGCCGACGCATTTCAACGCTGCTCCAAAAATCGCTAAGCGTCGTTTTCACAATTTCGCAAAATCGGACAAGCTGGGCTTTCAACGCGAACGTCGAGATTTCGCCGGCGGCAGACTGCCATCCCGCGCTGAGATCGCCCCTGCCCCACAGGTAACCAAGAGACATTGATTGGCCGTGGATGCAATATAAGCTTTAACTAGGCACGCCTCGCGACTGGACGCCGAAGGGCGAGGGGGCGTTTTTACACGAGAACAAACTATCGTTCGAACGGGACTTTTGCAGAGTCCACCCGAGGAAATGTGCTGAGTGCATAAAACGGCACAGATTTGGACCAAAATTTATCGCCCATAAAAAAACATGGGCACAGACCGCAACCGCTTTCCTGTACGAAAACTCTTTCAGTGCCATTTGCGGTGGCCGGTTTGCTGCAAGCTGCTCTCTGCTTGGGCTATCGCCTTGTCTATAAGTGCAACCACCCTCGGGTTTTCACTCTTCAAGGCGAGCGGGCGTGCGGCCTTCAGGTGGTCAAGAATTCTTTGAAGTCGATCAACTTCGTGCGCCATTTCACATCCCTGGTCACGCATCCGGTATGCGGTTCGTCAGACCCGGCAACTGCACGGTACCGGACACAGGCACAAAAAGCTAATATAAACACCGCCGACGTGGGTTACAGTCTGAAAGACGATAGGCCGACGAAACTGAGAGCTCTGTCTCAGGCCATGCGCGACCGACTGGCACATGCCCTCGTGTTGCATCTTTCCGGTTCAATTCGCCCTTGCCTGGCGCGGCTGTGCCGCGCTGCTCGCGTTCGGCGCGGTCTGTCTTTGCTATTCAGCAGGTCCTCTTTGATCTGGCCGGGTTGAGGTAAAAAGGAGACCCGCAATCTCCCTAGTGGCAGCTTAGTGGAAGATTGAATCGCGCCGATAGAGCCATTTCCACACACAAAACGCTCCGTTGCGTTCAACACCGGCGCTCACGTTGCGATCCTGCTTGTTACCGTAAATAACGACCAATAGAAGCCGTCCGACCTCCTTTGTCATGCCCTGCCGCCGTCGACCGCACACGCGCCGGCATGCGGATAACGAAAAGCCGCCCAATTGAACGGCTGGAACATTTCTCATACATAAAGGTTAGATCGCCGGATCGCGCGGCGAAGCTGTCTTGTAAAGTGCGGTCCCATGGCCATCGCTGCGCGGTTCCCTCTTCTATTCGACCCCAGAATTGTTCTTATTGGACGCTTGGAGCATTGACGGTTTCTAGGAATGGACATACCTGATCCGCCGCCATGCTCGTCCCTGACGAGGTGGCGATGGGAGAGGCCCGGTCGGCACGAGGGATCGGGCCTCTGCCTGTGAGGCTGCCCCTACGAAATGCGGTGGAACCTTATTCGATCCTTACGGTTTAGTTAGTGGACCGCACGACGAATTGCTTGTTCCTCAACCCTTCGATCGGTACGGCGTTGCGGTCCACCTTTAGATCCCCTGCCCGCTTCCGGCGGTCTGTTTTTGCCCTCATATCTGTGACTAGATCTGCCAAGCCGTGATCCGGCAACTCGTTCGACTGCGGTTCGGATGAAAGAGCATACGCTCAAGTTGTCGGTAGCCACTTTTAAGGGCTTTGCCGATTGAGAGCATAGTGCTCCCGCCCAATGATGGGGGAGAAGGCCATAAGCTTTCCAATCCGCTACGATCACCAAAGAAATTTTTCGCCTTATCATCTCGACGGCCTGCGGAAAGCGTTCGATGCATGGGAGGCGGATGCCAAACCGCGTGCGAGCGCCACAATTATCTCTATGGCTAGCGACTGGCACTCTTCGATGATGGGACGGTGACCGCAGGCTTCCGGGTTCATTCGGACAACAGGTTCCGCAACCGCGCCAGGATCGAGCGCCATCTCTCGCGCCGATCAATCTCCCTATCGAGTTCAAAGGTCCAAACGCCGCCCCTCATCGCCCGCGCTACCAACAACTCCTCTATGCGGATCGAATGCTCGTCGATTCGACGGCCAAGCATCGCGACATCGGCTCCCGTGGTCATAATTGCACTCCCACTACCTCGAACTGCACAATCGTAGAATGCCGACCGCCTTACCTCGTTCCGTCTTAGCTTGGTATGATGGGCGGTTGGCCGCGGACATGTGACCTGGGTCACTGACGCGACATCCAGCGCGTGTAAATTACACGCGCTGATGCTGCAATCTCAGCAAGAGAGAGGGGCCGCTGCTGTATCTAGTCGGCGCCCTTCTCAACCTCCGATGATCGGCGGTGGGGTGCGATGATGAAAACCACGTCCACTCGCGGATATCTTTTCAGATCTCGACACGGCACCCACCCAAGCGTCGAGCATGGTTCGTCACCACGGCGCTGGCTATCCGCCTCGGCCGGCGTATCTCGACGTTCTCGGCAAGCGAATCCTCCTCCCCGGCTGATGGCGCAGGGGACGACCCCCGTCTTCGACAGACGCTTCTGGCACACGAGCTGTGCCAGCGGGTCTGCACCACACAGAACTAGGACGACAGACGATCTTCCATCATCCGCAACCTCACAACCAGTCCGCCTTGCGCCCACTCGTAGGATATCGATCCTCCGAGCTGGCCGTTGACCGTGCGCTGGACAAGGCGGCTGCCAAAACCCTCCGAAAACTGAGGTGCCTCGGCCACGGGGCCCCCATGTTCCGTCCAGACGATCTCGACCACATCATCCTCGATCCTGCCTGCTACGTCGAGCAAGCCTTGCTCGACTGACAGAGCGCCATATTTCAACGAGTTTGTCGCGAGTTCGTGGATGACAAGCGCAAGACCGGTCGCCGACTTCTCTCCAAGGCCCATGCGGGGAACCGCTACACGGATACGTCCAGTGAAAGCTTCGCCGTCGTCGTAGGGCGCCAGAAGCACGGAAAACAGATCCCCGAGCAGTGCGGCGCTCCCCTGGCCGTTTGGCAGCGGCCGAACCAAGTCGTGCGCGCGGCCAAGAGCGGTCAGGCGCTGGGTCAATTGCCGCGCCATGTCCTCTTTAGTTTCCGTTCCACGCGCCGTGATGGATGTGAGGCCCGATGCGAGCGCCAGAAGGTTCTTGACGCGATGGCTCATTTCTCCCGCGAGAAGTTCGTGCCCCTCCTCTGCCTGCTTCCGACCGGTCACATCAAGGAAGATTCCTGTCATCTTTTCGGTGTTGGCATCCCCCAAATTTCCCTGCCCGCGGGCGGAGATCCAGCGGACGTTTTCGTCGTTAGTGATGATGCGGAAGTCGATTTCGAACGACCCGTCGATAGCCCGCGTGGCGGCGAACGCCGTTCGCACTCTTTCACGGTCGGCCGGATGGATCTTTGCGGAGAGATCCTCAAACGTGAGATTCCCGTCGTCGGGCACGTCCCAGAGCTCGTAGGCTTTGCGATCCATCACGAAGGTGTCGTGGTCCACCATCCACGTCCAAAGGGCGACGCCTGCGGACTTGATTGCGTTTCTGAGTTCGTCCGCGGTCCATTCCGGCTGGCTGGATTTGCTGCTCATCGTCTGCCTCTCTGCATTCCTTGTTCCCGCGTTATCCGTCCCTTTTATAAGGACGCGATAGCGGCACGGCACATTGTCGGACTGCCGACGATAGCCTGCCTCGGACCAAGTATGAAAGGTCGACGCGGATGCTCGGATGGACCTCGGGAACGGCGGGGCCCATGTGACGTTAACAGAGTGAAGAGGAGACTTATATGGCCCGATATCTGGATACACGCCTTCGCGGTGAACTACCGCCCCCGCCGGATCTATCAACGCGGATTCGAACCGATCCCCAAATCAAGGCCGTGCTTTGGTCGCTGGCGGCAGGTTTGATCGGTATTCTCGTCGTCGCGATGGTCATAACCCATGTCCTCTAAAGCACGCATCGGCGTCCCGGGTCGCCTACCAACCGATCTACGCTATGAAGCGCAGCAGTCCGATGGAACGTGGCAGATCATCGACCGGATGACGGATCTGCCGGCCGCCTCGAACGGCCGGGACCTTGTGAAGCTGCGTCGGGACGACGCGTTGGAGATTGCAGACGAACTTAACCGATGTGAAGCGGAAGGCTCCCGAAGCCCTTTGCTTTAAGCGTTGTCCAGGGCCTCAGATTCCGGTCCAACGTCTCGATCTCCAGGCGAAAGAATCGCGTGATTCCAGGATGCTGGCTTTCCACTGTGTCATTTACGGAAGGGCGCCGTATGAGAGGGTGGACAAGAGCCAGCAGCTCTGAGAACCGGCTGGCATTAACGGAATGGCTGGCCATCGCAATTGTTATCGGCAAGGCCGCACCCCAGTGTCTCCTGGACCAGGTCGGCCACTTCGCTCTTGTAAAGCGGGAAGCGCATCGAGAATTGCTATATCTCGGGAATGCGCCTACCAATATCGGCCAGGACGGCTTTTTGAGCGTCGGCGGTTGCCACCGACACACCTGTCAAAGCCCTCGCAGTCGTGTCCCGGCCATTGGACACTCGAGGGCAACTGACGACGAGTTTGGTTCGTCCCGAACTTTAATGTTTTATGGAACAAACGCGCAGCCGCAGGGTTGGCGGGATATCTTCATCTTCGATCCGCGCCCGTCGAAGGAAGTGCGGCGACGGCGCCACTCTTCCCCGGCCAGCAGATTGGTGCCGGATTGACGGAACTATACACCGCAAGATGAATTGACCCCTCAACAGAGGGATCGCGCCATGCATCAGTCCAATTACGATCAACTTCGAGCTCGTGCATATGCCATATGGGAGCGCGAGGGCTGCCCCGCCGGCAAAGATCTGAAGCATTGGGAATTGGCGCTTAAGGAGAAAGGCAAGTTCGCTTAAGGCACGCTGCCAATCGCCCGGTAGACAAAGCTCAGCAAGCAAAAGATCGATGATGCCTCAATAAGGGATTTAGATAAAAGATTCAATGAATAGTTTTCGTAGCGACCGAACTTCTCTTAAAGGTTGCATGCCGATTTTCCTCGTGGTTGGGGCCGTTCAAACGTATCTGCGGCATGAGATACGGGCTCGGCTCGCCGTCCAAGGCCAACTGCATCTATCGTAATTATTGGTTTGGATCGCTCGATCGACATTGGCGTTTGACAGTCGCAACGCGTCAGCGCGTAGCGCCGTATTACGGATTTTCGCGAAACCCACGGAGGAGCGGAAAATGGCCAACCGATCTGCAGTCGAAGTGGCAGGACAAAACATAACCGAGGACCAGCGCCATATCGCGGCGTCTGAGGCCGAAATCGCCGAGGGTTTAATGCGCGGCCAGACTACCGCGATCGCTCGTGCCGACCTCTCAAAATGGCGGCAGTCTCTTCGATACCACTTGTTTGCGCGCGATTTAATTCAGGCAACCATCAAATCAGATCTTCGCCAGCCGCCCGAAACCTAATCGTCGTTGTTGCGAAGGCCGAACCTCCTTGCCAGCGGACCAGGTATGCTCAACGTCATCTCGACGGCGTCGAGCATTGTCACGCCCACACCTTGTAATCTGGCTTTTTAGCACGACTTACAATTTAGTGACGGCTTGTCTCCAGGGCGCCGTCATCAAGGGTGCCAACCTTGCCCCAACTGAGGAGGACACCATGTCTTCCACCCAAGAAACAACAGCTCACTTTGATAAGACCGGCTTCAGACTAGTAAGGGATGTTCTCAGGACCGCAGGTCTTCGGGGCGTTCAGTCCTTGGCCAGTTCCGATATGAAACGCGAGCCTCCATCTTTTTGAGTGGCGAATTTCGAGACGGTGTCAGAACAAGGGCCGGTCTCATTGAGGCCCTTGATCCCCGTAGGCGTGCTTCCGCAGGCACGACTCGATTTGGCTCAGTCTCCAAAAATGAAGCCATCGATCGGTGGCGAGATGAAGGCGGCCAATAGTGACCTTTTCGTTTCTGAACGAAGCTCACAGGTTTGACCCCAAAAGCAACTGTGTCGAGCTCAGCAGGTATGACGGCACGTTGGAAAATATTCCACAGGCGAACAAGGTTCTCTCCTGTGAGAAATCTCACCGTAACGCCAGTACGGGCGACTATCTGATCTTCTTTCGACCGCCCGACCACGACCAGTCGTGAAGACGGCTACGTCGACTTTTGCGAAGATCAGAAGGAGTGTCGTCTCCTTGGATCTCGGGAGTTTCGTTGAAAAGGACTCTTCTTGGAAGGATAAGTCTATGCATGATCCAACGCGTCCACTGCCCTTTTCTTCGCATGCCGCGACAGTCGTGCTCGTCAGTGACTTTGCAAAGCGGTTTCGGCTGGATGGAGTGGAGGAGAATAGATTGCGCCAACTCCTCGGTCCGATCGCCAAGGAAATCGACCTTCTCAGAAACGCGGGCAAATAAGCTGAAATCGTATGGCAGCGTACCGCATACATTCCGGTGGAACCTGCATTTACCTCTAAGAGCACCTGACATCATTGGCAACCGAGACTTCGTGACCATCATTCAATCACCTTGCCGATGGACCGTCCGCGTCGTCGAGCACCCCGTCATGGTAGAACGTGAGTTTACCCTGGAAGGTCATGCCCTCGCCTGGGCCTCGGGTCAGTGCATAAGACTGGGCTTGCTGCGAGCAAACCGCTCAACCAATCGCCTGCCGCTGGATCGAGTTCGTTAAGACGACACCATCCCCGGTTTGCCCTGCCTCCCCTCACCAAGATCGAGCAGTACAGGGATGTCGAAACGCTCGACATGCATCGCCTGCACCATGAATGCCCGCCCGCCGATCGGTACCAATCCTTTCTTGATCAGCATCCTGACGTCTTCATCTATATGAGAACCCTGGGCGGGGTGCGCCTGGTTGTCATCGCCAGCTTCTTATCGAAACAGATATCTCTTGATCTCCCCGATGAACTGCAAGTTTCCGGGCTTGGTCTGATCAACAACTACCAGCAGATCGACACCCTGGAGGCTTCCGATCAACCTACGCCCCTACGAGGCTTTTGCGATTTTAATCACCGGCGACTGACAAGCGGAACAAAACGATCGTCGCGGTGTTTTTGCAAGCACCCGCGCACATCCCAATTTGCTCGTGGATTTCTCTCAAGTCGCAGGATGAACCATGAGCATTGAAAGCCGTGCTACCCCTATGACTGGGTCGGCGCAAATCGTCAGACGGTATCCGGTCGGTGCGGAAATTGTCGGCGGCGGCGTGTCTTTCCGTGTCTGGGCACCTGCGCTAGCGAGCATGTCACTTCTTTTCGAGGACGGCAGCGAGCACGCGATGAACCGCGAAGACGAGGGCTATTTCCGTCTCGATGTCGAGGGCATCGCCGCCGGTGCACTCTACCGGTTTAAGCTTCAAAACAGCGCCGACCCTGCCCCCGATCCTGTCTCACGTTTTCAGCCGGAGGGTCCATCGGGCTTTTCCATGGTGGTCGATCCTCACGCCTTTTCTTGGCAGGACCATGATTGGCAAGGCATCAAACCTGCCGGCCAGGTTCTCTATGAGATGCACATCGGCACATTCACGCCGGGGGGGACCTATGCGGCTGCCGCCGAGAAGCTGCCTTTCCTGAAAGAGATCGGCATCACCTGCCTGGAGGTTATGCCGCTCAACGAGTTCTGCGGCACATTCGGCTGGGGATACGACGGCGTGCTGCCTTACGCGCCGACACGCCTTTATGGCACTCCCGACGATCTTCGTCGCTTCATCGCCACGGCGCATCAGCTTGGGATCGGTGTCATCCTCGATGTCGTCTACAATCATTTTGGTGTCGGGGACAGGTTCAAGGATTTCACACCTGACTATTTCACAGAGCGCTATTCCAACGAGTGGGGCAGTTCTATCAATTTCGACGGCAACAACAGCGTCGGCGTGCGAGAGTTTTTCGCGAAGAACGCAGCCTATTGGATCGACGAGTACCATTTTGACGGACTGCGTCTGGATGCCACTCAGGCGCTTTATGACAGCAGCGACGAGCACATCATGGCGACTATCGGCCGTGAGGCCCGAGCCGCCGCCGGCAAAAAATCGATCTATCTCGTGGCCGAAAATGAACCACAAGATACGCGGCTGGTCCGAAGGGCTGAAATAGCTGGCTACGGCCTTGACGCTTTATGGAACGATGATTTCCACCACTCGGCGATGGTCGCGCTGACGGGACGCAACGAAGCCTATTACCATGACCACAGCGGCCGCGCGCAGGAGTTCGTCTCTTCGGCCAAATACGGGTACTTGTTCCACGGACAACGATACGACTGGCAGGACGCGCAGCGCGGACAACCCGGCTTCGACCTTGGACCCGACAAATTCATCCATTTCTTGCAGAACCACGATCAGATCGCCAATTCCGGAACGGGCGTGCGGATGGACAGACTTGCGTCGCCGGCCAGAGTGCGCGCGCTAACGGCGCTGCTGCTGCTCGGCCCGCAGACGCCGATGTTGTTTCAGGGGCAGGAGTTCGGCGCGTCCAGCCCGTTCTATTACTTTGCGGATCAGTCGGGCGAGCTTGTTGAACTCGTTCGCAAGGGCCGCATCGATTTCCTGCAACAGTTCCCTAGCCTGAAGGATCCTGTTTTCGCCGAATGGATGCCGATCCCGGCCGAGCGCTCGACTTTCGAGCGCTCGAAGCTCGACTGGTCGGTTCAGGAGGCCAACGCGCATGTAGTCGCTTTGCATAAGGATCTCTTGGCGTTGCGTGGGCGGTGCACGGTAATCCGCGGCGATGAGAGAGCGGAGCGTGTTTTAACGGACGGAAGTGTGCTGGACCGCTCAGCGTTTTTGCTTCGCTTTTTCTCGAGGAATTCGAAAGACGAACGCCTGCTGGTGGTCAACCTTGGCGGGGACATTTCAATTACGAGCCGAGCAGAACCGCTCCTCTCGCCGCCCGTCGATTGCCAGTGGTCGGTCGCCTGGTCGAGCGAGAACATTGCCTATGGTGGCAGTGGTACAAGGCCCGTAGACCTTCAGAAGCGCTGGACTCTCTCCGCCGAAAGCGCTCTTCTCTTCGCCCCCCGTCTCGCTGACCGACGTACGATACCCGATCGCGATAGTCTGCTTGCGTGGCAGGCTAATATTTCCAACAGCGAATAGGGATTGATCCGCATGACGGCGACGTCGAATTTCAGCCCGATACTTCAAGTTGGTGGACAGTCGAATTGACAACTGACGACCCGGAAACGCATGGCGAGAATATCGGCGACGTCCAGTCCTATGGAATGAAGGCGCGGAGCCTCGTGCTGCTCTCACCGGGAAGATGATCCCGTCTCGGAGGGCGGAAGCCTACAATATCTCCCTTGCCTACTTAGGAAAAAAGCGTGACCGATTTGCAGGATATCAGAATTATTGAAGTAGATGACACTGCATCCGGCCCTGCCGAAAGCGGTCCGTTGATGACCATGGTCCTTAATCTTTCGGCCGACGTGTCTGATGTTTGGCGTGAGACGTTCGATGAAGCATGGAAGCAAGGCGCTCTTAAAATGCGGCGAAAAAGCCGTCATCACTGGCGGCACACTCCCTGAGCAGGCGGTGGCAAGGCAGGAGGGCGCGCTCAGAGACTTAAAGGCCAGCCTGCGGTATGACTGATAGGCCCTGCGCCCGATTTGGACCAGCGCCATCTCGAGCGCTTGAGAATGATCTTCGCAATGCCGGGGGTGGATGATGAGTGGAACAGACCTTTTAAAAGCAACGACGTTGGCATCACCCTATGGACTTCCGGGTGGCGAGCTTCGCAGCCGGCTCTCCGGGCGCACAATACTCATCCTCATTGGCGTGGCTGTCATTCTCCGGCTTGGCCAAGAGATATTCGTGCCGCTCGCTCTATCGCTCCTCCTGACGTTCACGCTTGCGCCGATCGTATCGTTCCTTCGCAAGCGCTCTGTGCCGAAGATCCCCGCCGTTCTGCTGGCTGTTGTGTCGGCGTTCTGCGCGATCGCCGTATTCAGCATCGTCGTGGCGACGCAGGTGAGCAATCTTGCCGAAAACATCTCGACATATCAGAGAAACATCGTCGATAAGGTCCATTCGCTGGCGCAGGCAGGCGCGGGAAACGTCGTGTTCGAGCATCTAAGCAAAGCCGTCGAACGCGTCGGCGCCGAGATCCAGACACGGGCTGTCGAAAGCCAGGATCAAAAAGTCCAGGCGCCGACGATCCAAACGCCGATGCCTGTCGAGATCATAACGCGCTCCGACCCGATTCAGACGCTGGGCAACCTGCTTGTGCCGCTCATCAGTCCATTCGCAACAGCTGGTCTGGTTATCGTGTTGGTCATCTTCATGCTTCTTGAGCGGGAAGACCTGCGCGACCGGTTCATCCGGCTGGTCGGCCTCGGCGACCTCCACCGCACCACGACGGCGTTGCAGGATGCCGGCAAGCGGGTCGGAAAATATTTGCTGATGCAATTGGTGGTGAATACGCTGTACGCCGTGCCGATCACCGTCGGTCTCTGGGCGCTGGGTATCCCGAATGCTATCCTATGGGGACTACTGACCCTGGTTTTGCGGTTTGTACCCTATATCGGCGCAATCATCGGGATGATATTGCCGCTGTTTCTCGCACTGGCTATCGCGCCAGGATGGTCACTGGTGGTCTGGGTTGGCACCCTCTATCTGGTAACCGAGTTGGTCAGTAACAACGTGCTGGAGCCATGGCTCTATGGGGCTCATACCGGATTGTCGCCATTGGCGATTATCATCTCGGCGATCTTCTGGTCCTGGCTGTGGGGTCCACTCGGCCTGATGCTGTCGACCCCTTTGACGGTCTGCCTCGTCGTGCTGGGAAGGCATGTTCCGCAATTCGAATTCCTTGACGTCCTGCTCGGCAATGAGCCGGTGTTGGAGCCTTACGAAAAGCTTTATCAACGACTCCTGGCGGGGGATCCGAACGAAGCTTCGGATAATGCCGAGGAGTTCCTCAAGGAGGAATATCTCGTCGACTACTACGACAAAGTAGGTATGCCAGCGCTTCTATTGGCAGAACTCGATCGTCAGCGCGGCGTGATGTCGGAGAGGCAGATCGAGATGGTCGCGACGAGCTCGCTGTCCCTGGTGGAGAACTTATCGGATATCGCGGACGACGAGGAGCACCAGGACGAGACTGCAGAGGTACCGTCGACGACAGAGGCCGAATTGGAGCTTCCCGATGGCGAGGGCCGCTCGCTTCTGTGCATCGGGGGACGCGGCGGTCTGGACGACGCTGCCGCTGCCATGCTCTCGCAGATATTGGAAGTCCAGGGCGCCAGCGCGACGCGGTCATTATATGCCGAGCATGCAGCGCGTGGATCGCTGGCATTTGCCGTCGACGCGATCGACACGGCAATCGTCACGTATCTCAATGGCAACTCGAAATCCCGTGCGCGTCAGATGGTGCGCCGCCTCAAGCGCCTGAAGCCCGCGCTTCGTGTCGGCGTTCTGATTCCGACCGCAGATGGGCAGGACTTTGCGCAGATCGATCCAACAGAGATAGACGCAGACTTCGTGGCGCTTACGATAACGCAGGCTGCCCGTTCGGGCCTGACGTCTTCGACGCCTGTAAGCCTCAAGACGATTGTGCGGAAAATCGCCCGACGGAGGTCGCCTTCGACCGGAGAGTCGGAAGCAACTATTCCGGGATAGTCCGAAAAAAGTGGGCGTCTTGAACGAATTCGAACCGCTGATGCACCGTTTTCGCTTTCCATCACGCACGGCTCGCCAGGTGATGCTACGGCCTCAAAGCAAATTTTGGTTGCTGGCCTAGCGAATAAAACCGTGAGTCAGGTCAGAGGTCGGGAAACCACAGAATGTGCGCTAGTGCCACCTGGATTGACCGGCAATCTTCTCTGCCCACCCGGACTTCGTTTACTTGTGCCAGAAAGACGTCCAGGCAATATTCCCGCTTGTCCACTGGCGATTGTCGCGGGGCTCGATAGATCTGGGAATACGAGACGGAAGGAGATCGACTGCCTACCCCGCGTGGAGTAATTGCAGTACAGGTCGATTGCGCAGACCGTTATCACGAAGTGAGATGCATCACTTTGCTCACAGGGCGGACACTTTTACCCTTGGAAGTCTCGGCGTGAACGTAGGGCAGATATAATGGGGGCGCGACTTGGATTTCATGAAGCTGCTGAAGTCGGTTGAGGAGCTTCTCTACGAGCTCGTCTCGTGGCTAGTCTTCTATCCACTTACCATGTGGCGATCGCTGACGAAACCGCTTGAAATGATGCGATATGCCGACAACGAGCTCGCCGACACCCTCGAAGACCAATACGACGACACGTTAAGCCCCCCGCTTTTCCTTCTCATCACGCTTCTTCTCGCTCATACCCTTTCCACCGCCTTCCCGACTGTCTACGACCATGCCGCAGTGCCGGAGCAGCTCCGCTCCGGCTCAAACCTCCTTGTCGCCCGCGGCGTGGTCTTCGGCGTCTTCCCTCTCGTGATGTCGGTTGTTCTCCTTCGCAGGAAGGCCGTCCGCGTGACAAGGAATTCTCTTCGGCCGCCGTTTTACAGTCAGTGTTTTGTCACCGCGCCGTTTGCCTTCGCTCTCGGACTGGCCGTCGATTTCATCTTCATGCCCAACCCCCGCGGCCTATGGATCGGACTGCCGATCCTCCTCCTGGCGTTTCTGTGGTATGGCCTGGTTCAGGTTCGCTGGTTCCGTCGCGACCTGCAAATCAGCAGGGTCACAGCAACCTTTCTGGTCGTACGGTCAGTGACGTCCGCTACGATCATTATCGTCCCATTGGCGATCGTCATCGGTCTGGCCCTCAGAAGCTGGTCGACCTAAGCTGCAGAGATCGGGATTGGTGCTGTGCCATGCATGCGGCACGACAACTTCTGCGGAAATGTCGGGGCGTGAGTTCAAAGCTCCGAACCAGTCCCAAGCACACACGACATCGATGACGTCCTTGAAGAGCGAGGGCATACCGACCTTGGCGCTGATCGTGACGATGCGTGAGCGGGTGGCGACAGCTTCGGCCAAAAGCGGATGCTCGCCTTCGATCGCGTAAAGGGCTTCCGAAAGAACGAGATTCCCCTTGGAATGGCGATTGGTTCGAATTCGGGTGCGCAATGATGATGACCTTGGGAAGGTCATCAGAGATAAAATGGCGCGGCTCCCGACACTTTCGAACAACAAAAAAGCCCGCAGGGGGCGGGCAATTTTGAATTGGGAGGTGTTACGAAGCCATATTTAGCATCGCGAAACAAATTTCGCCTCCCCCCAATTGGGTCATTCACGAAATTTCACGAACGGGGACATCAGTTACTGTGTTAGCGCTTGTGCCTGGATCACCATTGGCCTGCGCCTCGAGCCTCGCCTGTCGGAGCCTTTCAGTTTTATTCGCGCGAAGCCGCCGTTCCTCTTCGAGTGTTTGCATCGCAATGCGATCCGTTTGTTCGCGGGCGTCATTACGCGCCTTCAAGGAACTCGGCTGTCGCGGTCTCGGCACACGTTCGTCCATATCGATCGACCACCCTTTCGTGCGCGCTTGAAAAGCGCATCAGCCGTTTCCAAATCCGGGCACCGCTTGGGATGCCTGCTGGGGATGAGATCGCGCCGGACGGGTGGGACGCTCGACTGCCGTTTCGTTGGCCACAGGAAGAAACCGGAAAAATCCCTGTGTTCGCCATCCCCGTCATGTCCGATTGACACGGTCGCGATCTCGGGAGGGGAATGGGTGGCGGGCGACGTGGTTCCGTAAGCGGGAGCTTGGTACCTTACCGTACAGTCGACCGTAGCCTGATAATGTTGCAGAACGTCCCATCATACGCTGAACGGATCAGTCGCTAGCCAATTAAGTCGCGACTCGAATGATTGGGGAGTACCGCGTCATGGGCAACAAGAAAAGCATCGGGATTGCCTTTCCCGGCCAGCGCCAAGCGATCGTCGCCGACACGATCGACGATATGATGGGCGTTCTGTTGTCGAGCCGCTGGCCTAGTAAGGTGAACGATACGACATGGCAGCATGCGTTTGCCACATGCATTCGTGCATTGCTGGGCTAGTCGGACGGCGTCGAAGCTCGCAACGCCTTCCTCGCGGCCGCTGTCGTCACTGGCGTAACGCCAGGTGGTGGTTCGAAAAATCGCCAGAAAACCAGCTTCAAGACTAATTCTGTTCGGCTCGGCGAAAGTCGACGCTCGCAACATGGCTAACCTTTATCAAATCTTCGATACTAGACCTATGGCAGCCAACTTGAAGGTGGTGCAGACATGAGCAAGCAGCGAAGACTTTATGCCGCTTCCGCGCTGGCCATACTGGTCGCCCAGGTCGCGATCAATCCGTTCGGCAGAAACCTTGTCGAAGTCCGACCCATTTCGTCCATAGTCGATGACGTCCATTGATCGCGCCTGCATATGCGATCGCTACGGTAACCCTTCATTAATCGGGGTGCGCCTAGCCTCTCGAATTCCTTCGATATCGAGATTGCCAAAATGGCCGCTAACGACAACCGACCTGCGTGCTTGCCCCTGAATGCGAAAGATGTCGAGGACATCTTGGCGAAAGCCCAGACTATCAAGGAGATGCTTGAAATAGCGATCGCCACCGCGAAGCAGAACGTCCAACTGATCAATGATGCGAAGATGAAGACGGTGCCGTCGCAAGGGTCGCCATAGGGCCGTTGTAGTTCTCAACGAGGTAATCAGCGATCTGCCGCCCGCCGAGCCCCTGCGAGTAGAGCGAGAAAGCGACCGTGCACAGGACGTCGGCGACCTTATAGTCGAACGGGACCTGGTAGACCCGAAACCACGTCACCACCGCATTCAATAAGATTGGGCCCTCCACGCTGTCCTCGCCATCGTCATCGTAGTGCTGTGACATATGTCTCCCCATTGTGCTGCTTGGAACGAAAGCCAGAACAGAGAGTTCCTGAAAAGGTTCCGGAGGGAGTTACGGCATGGCCGCTCATCGCGCTCAGTGGAAAGGCCACATCAAGATCGGCGAGATCAGCTGTGGCGTCGGCCTTTATACGGCCGCCTCGACCTCAGACCGCATCACCTTCCACACGATCAACAAGGCCACGGGTAACCGGGTCCGCCGGGAGTTCGTCGATAGCGAAACTGAAGAAACGGTCGAGCGCGACGAGCAGGTCAAGGGCTTTGATGTCGGCAACGGTCAGTACATCATGATCGATCCGGAAGAGGTGACGGCCGTCATTCCGGATTCCGACAAGATGCTTGAGATAGAAGCGTTTGTCCCCTGCTCCGATATCGAGGACGTCTATTTCGACAAGCCCTACTACCTCGCGCCGACAGACGATGTTTCCGAAGACGCGTTCGCCGGACTGCGCGACGCGCTCAAGGAGGCGAACGTCACGGCAATTGCCCGGACCGTTCTGTTTCGCCGAATGCGGACCGTATTGATCCGCGCGCACGGTCGGGGTCTTATCGCGACCACGCTCAATTTCGACTACGAGGTCCGCTCGTCGGAAGAAGCGTTCAAGGACATGCCGGAGATCAAGGTCGAAGGCGAAATGCTCGACCTCGCCAAGCATATCATCGGCACCAAGAAGGGCGATTTCGATCCGGCCCAGTTCGACGACCGCTACGAAAACGCGCTGGCGGAGCTGGTGAAGGCCAAAGCCGAGGGCAAGACCCTTCCCAAGCCCAAGCCCGTCAAGGTGTCCAAACCCAACGATCTCCTAAAGGCTTTGCGCGAAAGTGCCGGCATGGGCGATGCCAAGCCTAAGAAGGATGCTGCCAACGCAAACGCCCGCAAGCCAAAGAAGGCGGCCGCGGACAAATCGACCACCAAGACCGCGCAGAAAAAAGCCAGCTAGGAGGATCACCCATGGCCCCGCGTCGCCCCTACTGGAGAGGCTATCTCAAGCTTTCGCTCGTCACCTGTCCCGTCGCGATGAGCCCCGCGACATCCGAAAGCGAAAAAGTTCGTTTCCACACCCTCAACAAGGAGACCGGCAATCGTGTCGTCTCACAGTACGTGGACTCGGTAACGGGCAAGCCCGTGAAGGAGGAGAACGAGGCCAAGGGATATGAACGCGGGGAAAATGACTATGTGTTGCTTACCGATGACGAGCTGGAGTCGGTCGAGCTGGAAACGGTCAGGACAATCGATATCGACAAGTTCGTGCCCCGTGAAAGCATCGAATGGGTCTACCTGGAAACCCCGCACTATCTCATGCCGAACGACAAGATTGGCAACGAGGCGTTTGCGGTCATCCGTGATGCCA
This sequence comes from Hyphomicrobiales bacterium, assembly GCA_900471925.1. Classification (GTDB taxonomy): domain Bacteria; phylum Pseudomonadota; class Alphaproteobacteria; order Rhizobiales; family Rhizobiaceae; genus Rhizobium. Next base: position 85,870 of record UCGV01000033.1, on the reverse strand, counting down.
TGAAAGCCGACGATGTCCTCGGCATTTCCCGCGTGGTCATCGGCAGGCGCGAAAGAGCAGTCGTGCTGGAGCCACGCGGCAAGGGCATTGTCGTCTGGACCCTCCGTTTCGGTGACGAAGTCCGTCCCGAGGGGGAGTACTTCCAGGACATCGAAAAGAAGGCCGATCCGAAGACGGTCGAGGCTATCAAAAAGATGATCAAGCCGCGGATGGATAAATGGTCATCGGCGATGGTGACCGACCCGATACAGGAAAGCCTGCTCAAGCTTATCGCTTCCAAGAAGAAAGCGTTGAAGCCTGCCAAAAAGGCCAAGGGCAAAAAGGATGAGGCCTCCGATCGGCCTTCCAACGTCGTCAACATCATGGATGCGTTGAGGAAGAGCGTCGAAGCTGATCTCAAGGGCCGGAAAAAGACCGGCTGACAGAGAACGAGGCACGAACGCGAATCTCGGCCTCTATTTTCAAGACGTCGGATATCAAAGAGGATGCGCGAGCATCGCCATTGGCTTGCGCGCTGATGCAAGAGAGATGAGCTTCGTGTGGCATCGGAGCGTGTCGGCCTTTAATATCTGAGTGCAGCGTCAACGGGCTGGAGCAACCAACCAGTGATAAGCGCGCCTATTGGCGTCTTCCACTTCACGTGGAACAACCTTAGAGAGAAACATGAACTTCTATTTATACAATCCCAAATATTTTTGGAGGTGATAGGAAGCCTATAAAAAAGTCTGACAGGCCGTTGGCAGGTACCTGTTATATTCGAGGGCAATGTCGGCACTCTATTCTGCAGGCGACGGCGACATGCAACAGATTCCCGACGCTTTACCAGACACTCCGAGACAATCTCGTCGAACGCCCTTTTTGTTCGGTGCGTGTAAATTTCAATTCAGAATTTTAAACCGGTCAATGTGAATATGCGTAAAGATACCGGTGATTTATCGGGAGTTTTACGATGTACTGGAGTTCACGCTCGGCTTTTGCACCGGTATGCTTGATACTTGGCGAGAAAGGTGCGCGCCACGTTGTGAGTACGTTGCGTGACGCAGCCGTTGTGCTTTTACATGATTGGCCCGATGACGACGGTGAGGAATACGTTACTGCCGTCAAGGCTTGCGCCGACGCAATAAAGGGCACAATTACGATCGACGCTTTCCGGCAGGCATTCCTGAAGGCTGCGTTGGAAGCGCGCATTGCCACCTTCTCGGTGGTCACGGGAAATGCCGCTTGATTAGGGGGAAACCAGTGTTTCGCCCCTACGTCGCACTCGCCCCTGATCTGTGATCGGCTTTTTAAGGCGGATCGTTTCGGAACGTTTTCGGCCCGGTGCGATGGTGAACGAGGCAGCCGAACCTCACCAACCGTCGGCAAGCGCACTTCCCCGTCATCAGATTAGCAGAGTTCGCTCCATTTCGTCCAATCCTTCGATATCTGGTCCATTGCCAGTCACATCGGGCCTGAATTCAGGATTTCGCTCCATCAGATCGTATGCGCGCTGCCGCCGAGCTGCCGCGCGATCCCCGATGGCGAAATGAAGTTTGGCATTCAGCCGCTCGACGCGTCTCAAGCGCTTGAAGAACTCATTGTGATCGTCTGCGAATTGGCCCGCTGCCATCACCCAATCGCTGGTTGCTAGCAGGCGATCGCGCAGAAGCCGGACATCTCGTAGCGTTCGCGATAGACCGTTGCCCCAGACTGGATCGCTTGCTCCGAAAGCATCTCCAATGAGCGCAAAGCTCTCTGGAATTCGGCCTACAATCCAACGATGGGCACCGTCGAATGTCGCGAAGGTGCCATGCGGCTCCAGTGCATCCAACCAATGTGCGGGCCAACCGATTTCGGCAAAATGTCGCTTCACTTCCGCGAAGTCGCGTTGCCCGGAGAGAAGTCGAGGTAGGGCATCCTTGTGATGAAGCAGGTACGCTCGGAAATTGCCTGGGCGATTGGAGATCAGGATCGACCCCCTTCCTCCGTCCCTATGCAGGGAGAAATACAGCGCATGCTCGATATCAAGATCACCCTGCAACTGCAGCCCTCCTGTGAATAGTTCGGGTTCATCGCGCTCCTGATTTAAGCCAAGAAGGCCCACAATGCGCGAGTCTCGGCCATCAGCTCCGACTAAAAGTCGAGCCGATACCGTGTGGCTCTCGCCGTGCTGCAAGAAGTCGACTTCAGTAGACGGGCCCGAACGGATGCTCGTAGCGACCGCGCCGCGCCTCACCTTGGCTGCTACCTCAGCCGCACTCAAAAGAAGCGCCTCCTGCATCGCGGGATGGTAGAAGGACAAACCGCATGTTTGTTTGGGAGTCGTGCGGCGATAGTCGCGCGGCTCTGACGTCGCGCCACCGAGGAAGAAATGTTCACGCAGAAATTCCCGCGCGCACCGTTCGACAAGAAGATCATAGATTCCGAGGAGTTGGGCCTCGTGGCTTCCCCATGGAAGCAGCACCTCTCCACGCACCCTGTCGCGAAACGCGGTCTCCTTCTCTATGATGAGTACGTCATATCCAGCGAGCGCCATCACTCGACCCAGAGAAGCACCCGCTAGCCCGCCACCGATGATGACCAGATCAAACGCCGTCAGTCTTTCCATGGATCGCCTCGCGTAAGTGACCGTGCCGCAAGACTATCATCTCGTAGCGCTGGGTCCATGCGCACCGGCTTCGTTCGCCCCTGACCGGCGCTAAAGGTGTCCGGCAATTCCAGTTTCGCCAGCTGTCTGATGGCCTCGAGACTACGATCTCGGTGTTTTCGGAATTCGACCACAAAACCGTTGCGTCCGAGGTCGAGGTCGCAATGCGATCGACACTGGAGGCGGTTGGCGCGAGGCCCGAGCGCGTTACCGTTCGCACGGTTGATCAGATCGGACGTTCAGGTTCGAGAGCGAAGGAGCAGCTGGTGATCCGAGAAGGCGAACTCGGCTTGGAACCATCCTCCTGAATTCAACGCGATTTCGGAACATGAGTCCCCGCTTATCAACCAACGCGGGAAGCAACGATGCCGCAATTTTCTGCAAAGCTCCTGCGTCACCTCCACCCATCATAAGATATCAGGATTGAACAATCCTTTTTGACGGGTAGTTTGGCAGGACTGAGGGGGCCGAAAGGCCGAAGAGGGATGGCTTTACGGGGGTGAGCCATCCCTTTTTATCTTTGCGCCAAATCGATCAGCTCTTTTGTCTTCGATCTCGAACCCTTGCAGGCAATCAGCGATTTTGGTCGCACAAAGTTTTTTAGCACGCGCTGCGATGGCCCTTCCTGCATGACACGCCAGGTTTCCGATCCTAACGCGTCGGTACCATTACTTTCGCTTATCCGAGGTCGGCTGGTGGTTAGGCTGCTCACGCAGGTCGGCTTCGGGGGCATCCGCCCACTCATTGATTTGACCCTGCGAGAAGAACGGCCCGATCAGCTCGTCGTTGTCATGTTGCAGGTAATAAGAGCCATGCACCCAGATGACTTTCCAGACCTTATCGTTACGCTCCACCGTCCGCATGCTCTGCCTTCGATCGCCGTCCTTTTCTGGTATCTAGTTACGCTAGGTTCGATTTTCACTATGTGCCTAAGCGGCGTAGTCACTGACGGCGTTGAGTCCCTTGCAGTACCAAAAGCATCTGCGTCTTCATGAGGCGCGACGGCTGATGATTACCGAACGGATCGATCCTGGAAGTGCAGCATTTCGTGTCGGATACGAGAGCGCCACCCATTCAACCGTGAATATCGCCGTTTGTCCGGCATGTCGCCGCTGACACCCGAGTGATCCTGGCAGCGGCTTAAAAAGGTAAGCCGGTCAAGACCTTAGTTGCATGTTTGCGATTATTACGCCGGCCGATTCATGTCTCTGGGACAGTGCCAAGAGAATTCATGCTTTGAGAAATATTGACGTAATCCAGCTCCTCCATCGCGGCTGCCTGTTCGGCGTGGTCGCCTTGAAACAGATCGGTCCCAGGGCATGAATTTCCCACGAGTGACCCTGACAGTGACTATTCGATTGTGATCGGCGCGAGGCGGTCGGAAGCACATAGCTGGACGTTACAGCCTTAGTCTGTTCATGTTTTTCGTAGTCTGATCGCGAAAAGCCGGCATTTCCCGGCAGTACGAAATCGCTACTCCCCCGCATGGGGCCGGCAGGCGAGCACCGAACGTGGTCGCACAAAGACCGCCTCGCGTGCGACGCCGGAAGCTGCAGGCCCAGAGTTTTCGCGGAACCATTGCGAGCCGCGCTTCTTTACTCGTATGGAACACGCCGAGTATGCAAAACTTAAAGAGCCGATCGCCCTTGTCGTCGATGACGAGCCACTTGTGCTGATGAACACCGTGGACATCATTGCAGACGAAGGATTCGCCGTGGTCGAGGTGACAACGGCCGACCAGGCCTTGGAATTTCTGGCCGAGCACCCCTCGCTGCAGCTGCTCTTCACCGACGTCCAGACACCTGGCGAAATCGATGGGCTGGATCTAGCCTGGAAGGTGGCTGAGCGCTGGCCGCACATATGCGTCATCGTCGCGTCGGGCGCATCCGTGCCGGCTGCGGGTGACCTTCCGCCAACGGTCGTGTTCATCTCCAAGCCCTTCTCGGCGGAACGCGTTCATGACGTGCTTCTCGATCATTACCAACCGCATTAGCGAGTTGGGCGACCTTCGGTCTCCACAGGCATGACGAAAGTGAAACATGTCGCGTTCGAATCCGATGTCACGTTAAGCGTTCCCCTATGCGAGCGGGCAATCTCCGAGGAGATATATAGCCCGAGACCCAAGCCTTCGCCTTGCGATGCACCGGCCCGCTCGTATGGCTTAAACAGACGCTGCATGTCGGTTTGCGGAATGGGATTGCCCTTATTCTCGACCGACAATTTAAACGCCTGATCGTCAGACGTGACACGAACCTGAACCGGATGTTCAACAGAGCCGTGCGTCAAGGCGTTCCCGAGGAGGTTGGAAAACATCTGGCCAAGCCGGGCATGGTCGATACGCGGATGCTCCTGAATGTCGAGACTCACGTCGATGTCACGGTCCGGATGAGCCGTCCGGAATTCCTCGACCACCTGGTCAATCGTTTCTGCGACCGTTCTGCGATCGTCAAAGCGGAGATCGATGCCGCTGCCCAGCCTTGCGCGCGCCAGATCCATCACGTTATCGACGAGGCCTGCCATTCGCACGATGCTCGCTTTCATCATTCGCAAAAGCTGTGGTGATCTTTCCGTCCAGCCATCGCGCAGAAGCTTGTTGATGCCCGCATCGACCCCGGCCAGCGGATTTCGAAGGTCGTGCCCGAGGACCGCGATAAACTGCTCTCGCAATTCCGAATTCGCCTGCTCGCTGACAAGCTCGGTGCGCGCCTCTTGAACCTTGTCGTTTGCATCGAGATGATAGGCGATGAGCTCGGCAAACAGCTTGAAGGTGGCGATGGTTTCGGGGTTATTGACGCGCGCGACCTGGGTATGGATCGCGCACAATGTTCCGAAAAACCGTCCATCCTGCATAATGATCGGCACGGAAATATAGCTTTGCAGTCCATAGATCCGGGGCGTGTGATGATTGCTGTAGACCGGATCCTCGGCCACGTTATCGATTGCGATGACACTGTGATGCTGTCGTATTTCGTGACAGAGTGTCGTTTCGACCTCCAGCTCGCCACCGGCCGGAAGCCCGAAATCGACATTGTCCAGAACCTGGCAGGCGATCCAGCGATCTTCAGTGACGCGCGCAACAGCAGCAAACCCCATGCCGGTCGTTCGGCATATGACATCGAGAATGGAGGGAACTGCAGGAATTTTCAGGACTGCCTGAATGTCGTTTTGAAACTTGTCTTCCACGCTGCCCCGCTTGCTCTGGCCTTCACATTTGACTTGAACAGTAGCCCGCCAATACAGCTTTTGAAAGAATTTCGCGCCGATAGCGCTTCAGGGGAACGGGCATGGGGAATTGGCAATGGCCTCAGCCTTGATCTCGAACCCGGCAATGTGCCCGGTTTCGTCTTCAAGAACGACATCGACGTCGTCCTGATCGTTGTCGCGGTAGTGGTGGATATTTGTCTGCACGTCGCTCCAGGTCGAGAGCCTCAGCATTTCGTTTACCGCAAAGGTTTCGAGTATCGGTCCAAAGAGTGAGCGCTCTCGTCTGATCCGGTCAGCCGTGACGCCGATCATCGCTGCCAGCAATCCGCCGTCCTTAAACAAAAGCTTCGGGGTCTTGACTAGGGGTTTAAGAGGATTGCGAAACCACGGTTCGATGCGCCGGACGAGAAACAGCTGCTCGAACAGGCCAATATAGCGGCGAGCGGCTTGTCATCGAGGCCGACCTGGCCGGCCAGCTGGCTGAAGTTCAGCAATTGACCGGAATGATGCACAAGAGCGCGCATCAATTGTGGCATCTGAACCAGGCGCTCGACATCGGCAATGTCGCGCACGTCCCGTACTACGATAGCGCGGATATAGTCCCGCGCCCATCCCGACCGTCGCCTTGGATCGGAGCGGGCAAGCATTTCAGGATTGCCGCCAACCAGGCATTGGTCGATCAGGGCGTCGCCGGTGATCAGCTCTCGCGGATTGGCGGCTTGTCCGCAAAACGCGGTGTCGAGAAAATTCGATGTTGCGTTTCGCATTTCCGACTGGGCAAGAGGAAGCAGGGTCATCACTTCCATTCTTCCCGCGAGGCTGTCCACACCCTCGGCATTGCCGGGATGTTGGCCGAACCGGTCAGCAGAAAACGGCCCGGCCGGCGATCATTGTCGACTGCCTGCTTGATCGCGCGCAGGATCTCCGGAACACGCTTGATCTCGTCGAGAATAGCCGTGTCGATTTGGCGAATGAATCCGACGGGATCAGCCCTGGCGGACAATAGGGTCGTTTCGTCATCGAATGTAAAATATGCCGATCCTGCTTCAGCAGTGTGCGGACCAGGGTGGTTTGCCCCATTGGCGCGGCCCGTTGACCAGCGCAGCCGGTGTATCCTCGAGGGCGATGCGAATTCGCTCGGCAGCGCCCCTCGGGTAAAGATCTTTGGTTTGGCTACCAGTCACTGGATTTCTCCGGCAAACGGCATCCAGGATGTCGGCGTGACGCCCAATTCGGAATTTATTGTCGTCTAATTCGGACTTCAAGCTCGGCTGTTTCGGATTCTGGCAGCAGCGATCTCGGATTTTGATAGGCCATCGCTTTTGCTGCGCCAAGCGATCGCGCCGCTCAACACAGTCCTAATTCCTATGTGCGTTTGCCTCGCCATCATTTAGGACCGGAGGACCGCAACAACGGTCACGCTGACGCAAGGGCCATCCCCTCCCCTGAGGCCGTTTTGAACGAACAGAGGGAACCCGCCTTTTCGCCACGAGTTCTCCATCACAAGGAGGATTACCATGACAACCAACCCTATTCCCGCTTTCGCAAAGCTTCCGCCAAAATCGTTGGGCGAAGATACCCAGGACGACGAACTTTCCCGAAACGAACGTGGATGACCGGCGCGCTCCTCCCGTCAACATCGGCAACAGCCGGCAATCCGGCGACAGGGTGACCCGACGTCGATCCGGTGTCGGGGCCGGCCGACAAGGCTGATCGCATTCCCGCTCCGCAGACGGCCAACAGGACATAAAAAATGGTCGAGCAAAAAAGATATGTGAACACAGACGAGCTGCAGGCCGACGACGAGATATCGCCGAGGCCCGCCGCGGATCCCGACAGAGGACAGACCAGAGGGGAACGCAAAGCCCGGACCAACGACACCCCGTTGCCCCCGCGTCCGGCGACGTCCGAGTAGGCCGAAGGCAGGAGAAGATGACCGGCCGATCGGACAATCCCCCGATGTTTTGCGCCTCGTTATGGACGACGTTGCTCGCTCGTTCACCAGAACAAGCCGCTTTGCGTGTCATGCGCCTGGCCAAAGCCGGTGAACAATCATCCGTTCGAATTCTGCAGGGACGGCGCGAACGACCTTGTGGGAACTGACCTCGCATCGCTGCACGCCCGACTTTTGGAACCAGCACACGGTGGCACAGCTTCGTGCATGAAACGAACACGATCTTGAAATGACCGGGCGGCTCACGCACCCGCTTTGCTTCCTCACGCACCCGCTTTGCTTCCTCACGCACCCGCTTCGCTTCGATGCCGGCAATGACCGAAATGTCGAAGTGACATAGGACGAAGCATTTGAAGGTATCGGTGCGGCACTCAACAAATCGGAGGAAGCGACTGCGGTTGGCTCTCAGGGCGGCTTTATCCGCCCGTTTTGGCTTGCTGCTTGAGAACCGCTCGAGTATTTGCCGAACACCCGGTGTTTTCGTCGCCGACATCCTCCTGGCCGGCAAATCCTAAGCTCATATGCCCAAAAGGCAAACCCGCGCGGATATTAACGCGGTTCGGTTCATGCCCGTGTTCGCGCGCTGTGGGACCGGGATGCGCCGATTGCGACCCCTCGAAGAGGTGGCAGTCGGACTGACCGACGGTCGGTCAATCGGGGGCAACTGTCGAAGGCGGTGGCATGTCGGCCGCAGAGCCTGGCTTCTCTCCGTCGTCGTTGAACGTTTCGGAAGCATGTTCATTCGCTTCAGTGACGTCGGCAGCCTCCTGCTCGGTGGCCTCGTGCTGGTCTTCGGCTCGTCGCCAGTGGTCTTCGTGGCGGCCCTCTGGGCGGCCTTCGTCCTCCCAGATCTTGTAGGCGCGTTCACGGCGGTTTTGGTCTCTGTCCATTGTGGTGCTCCTGTCAGCGGCTGGATAACGTTAACGGTGGGACAACGTTCCGACCGCCCGCAGCCCCCCGGGGATCGGTCGTAATCTTGGCTATTTTGTTTTCTCTGTTCCCGCCGGGGTCGTCACCTGCGTTGGACCACCACCATTGCCGCTCGGCGTCGGAGATCGGTCTGTGGCCTCGGGCGGACGGCTACGACCATCGGCGGCATTGTTATCGAAGGTCCCAGAGCCGGAAGGCTGTGCGTTGATCGGATCTGGGGTTGTCGATGCAGTCGGCGTGGCGTCCCGATCGATGCTTTCGCCCCAGAATTCGGCGCCGCCCCAAGCGATCAGCGCTAAAAGGATGCCAAAGACGAGAACGATGAATACGGGCTTGCCGAAGCTGCCCTGTCTGGCCTGGGTCGCTGTTTCCGTGATCTTTGCTGATCCGGGGTCGTTAGTGACCATGTTCGCTTTCCTTGGATGCCGGGTCTGCTACTGGGGGCGCGGCGGGTCGGAAGCGCCTTGCCGCGCTGATCAAACGGGGCCGGCTTCGTCTTGTCGATCTCCTCGAGAACAAGTCTCGCGGATCGGGTTACGCCGTTCGTCGAAGACCTCGACGGACAGCATACTATATGCGCTATCGGGCAGGCCATCCGCTGCCATTTCCGAAAAAGCTGTCCTCGCCTCGTCGATCGCCGCGTCGGCAGTGTCGAAGTCATAGGCCATTTCTGTCGGGCGGACGCCCTGGTGATCGAGAAGCTGGAAATAGAAGGTCGCCATCTTGCCAGCCTCAATAGCCACCGACGATCGGCAGGACCTCGCCGGTGATGTAGCTCGACATCTGCGGGGATGCGAGGAAGACATAGGCAGGCGCGATCTCCTCTGGCTGGGCCGCCCGCCTCATCGGCGTCTGGCTGCCGAAATTCGCGACATCCTCTCCGTGCTTGTCTGAAGGGTTCAATGGTGTCCAGACCGGTCCGGGTGCAACGGCGTTGACCCTGATGCCCTTCGCCACAAGCTGGCTGGCCAGTGCCTTGGTGAAAGCGTGAATGCCGCCCTTCGTCATCGAGTAGTCGAGCAGCTCCTTCGAGCCCTCCAGTCCGGTGACCGAGCCGGTGTTGATGATCGCGGAGCCATTTTCCAGGTGCGGGACAGCGGCCTTGGCCATGTAGAAATAGCCATAGAGGTTCGTCTTCAGCGTCTCGTCAAAATGTTCGTCGCTCAGATCCTCGATATCGGCAGTATGCACCTGGAACGCGGCGTTGTTGACGAGGACGTCGAGCCGGGCGAACTCCTTGACAGTCTTGGCGACGGCGTCGCGGCAGAACTTCGGATCCTTCACGTCGCCCTTGATGACGAAGCACTGGCGGCCTTCCTTCTCGACTGCCGCCTTGGTGTCTGCCGCATCCTCGTCCTCGTCGAGATGGACGATGGCGATGTCGGCGCCTTCCCGTGCAAATAGGGTCGCCACCGAGCGGCCAATGCCGGAATCGCCGCCCGTGATGAGCGCTACCTTGTCCTTGAGCTTTCCCGATCCCTTATAGAACGGCGCCTCGTACATCGGGGCGAGCGGAAGATCAGCCTCTGAGCCTGGCTTGCCCTGATGGACTTTCGGGAACGGCGGTTCGGGATAGTTCCGAGCACCCGCCTGCATCGCGCCGGTGGTTTTTGATTTCGTTTTTTCGTCGGCCTCAGCGACCTGGCTCTGGATATCGCGCTGCTTTGCCGCGGTGCTTTTCGATGACATCTCGCTCTCCTGTCTGTTGTGAGAAGACAACGCCAAAAACGCCAAAAAGTCCCGGCAGCGGGAAGCAAAAAAGCCCCGCAGCACCTGCGGGGCTTCCTGACGGTCTTTGTTGCGGCGAATTACAGACGGTTTGCACGATACCGATCGCGCTCGGCCGCGATCTGCTCGGCCGTATAGGGAGCCGCCGTCTCGTCGAAACGGGTCCATCCCTGTTGAGCATAGCGCGCCCTGCGCTCGGCGACATTGACGCGCGGCGAACTGTTGAGGATCGCCTCGGCCGGCGCGGCCCGGCTCTCGTCGACGCGGGCGGTCACGACCGATCCGCCGCGACGGATGCCTTCGGCATAGAAATTGGCGTCCTCGTCCGGAACACCGGATTCGACCATCGCACCGACAAGGCCGCCCACCGCGCCGCCTGCAACGGCACCGGCTACCGCGCCTGCCGCTGTCGCGACGAGCCAGCCAGCCGCAACAACCGGGCCGACTCCTGGGATCGCCAGCATACCGAGCCCGGTTAGAAGGCCGCCTGCACCGCCGGCGACAGCGCCGATGCCTGCACCCGTTCCCGCACCTTCCGCGGCGCGGTTGCCTTGTCCTTCGACATCGACGCCGTTTGCCTTGTTGGTGACAATGCTGATGTCATCCGAGGGGATGCCCGCATTCTCGAGTGCCTTCACGGCCGCCTTCGCGTCGTCGTAGCTATCATAAAGTCCAGTAATGGTTCTCATTGGAATTCTCCTTCTTGATTTTACTTGGCGAGCGTGATGTTGCCCTGGAAATCCAGGGAGACATTGCCCGGCTTGCCGTCCTTGGACGCTGTCGCGCGCCAGACGCCCTGGTCGTCGAGCTTCAGTCCGGTCACGTCCGTATAGCCGGCATCTTCGAGACGCGACTTGGCTTGGGACTCGGTGAAGCTGTTCTTGCCGGCGATTGGCGCACCGGGATTCTGTTCGGTGTTGACGGCAGGCGTGGTCTGCGAAGTGCTCGGCGTTTCGCTCTGTGCAAAGGCACCGGATGCGGCGAGAAGCAGGCCGGTGGAGAGAAGGGCGATTTTCTTCATTGATGTTTCCTCCTGTTGGGTGAGGCGGAAACACGCCGAAAACCTATAGGTTCCAATGATTTATTTATGACCGCGGCCGTTGCAAACCGTGGCCCGCGCACTACGAGGGAATAGACCCGAGGTGTTTTCCGCCGCAGCCGATTGGACGACGAATCCCGCTTCCTGGCCAGAGCGAAGTCCTGAGCGCGATCGGTGACATCGTCCTCGATGAGGACGGGAAGGCAAGTCCGCACATCCATGTCGTCCTTGGGCTTCGAGGACGGATCCACCAAAGGCGGGCATTTCATCAAGGGTATCGTTCATCCGACCCTGGAGATCATCATCCGGGAAAGCACCGCAGCTTGCGGCGCCGCAAGCGCGCAGATCTCGGCATCGCCTTGATCGATTTTTGAGCGCGCGTTCTGTTCGGAACACTCAAACCGGGGAACTCGTCGCGCCCAAACGGGTTTCGTCACCGAACGCCGCAACGAGACAGGAGGTGGTTTGATGTTACAGGGCCCGAAAAACCTGCCGCCGAATGCTGTCGATCAGGCCAGGATCCAGCGGGTGGTTCGCCTTGCGCGTCTGATGGATACGGCCCTGCGCATTCCTGGTACGAACGTGCGGCTCGGCGCCGATGCCGTTCTCGGTCTCATTCCCGGTGTCGGAGACATCGCCGGTTCTCTGATCGGCCTCTTTATCGTCAACGAAGCCCGGCGGCTGGGGCTTCCGGTTCATAAGCTTGCAGCCATGCTCACTAATCTGGCGCTCGATACCGCGTCCGGCCTGTTCCCCGTTATCGGTGACGCCTTCGATATTTTCTTCAGATCCCACCGGCGCAACGCGTCCATCATCCTGGACCACTTCCGGGTGGAGGTTCCGGACATTTCCCTGCGAGAGCATCGGGGCGAGCGTGGCCGACGCCGGCAATGAAAGTGGTACCGCCGCTTAGCCTAACGGAACACTCTGGCCGGTCCCCCGTTGACCATTTCAGCCACCCCAGATCGACGGCATACCCGCATGGGGCATGGCGCGATAACCACGTTGGCAAAGGGAGACGAACCATGATGAGCGGACCAATGAAAGCCCTCCTCGGCGTACTCGCCGTCGCCGGCTATCAGAATCGCGAAAAGATCGCTGAGATCATTCGCGGCATCCAGAACCCGCAGAAGACGCCTGCCGGTGGTCCAACGGAGGCCGCGGCGCCCCAGCCGGGCGGTTCTGGGGGAATTTTCGCCGGTCCCGGCGGTTTCGGCGACCTGCTCGGTGGCCTGACGACCGGCGGCATTTTGAGCGGCGGTCTCGGCGACCTTCTCAAAACCTTCCAGCAGAACGGCCATGGCGAGAAAGCCGACAGCTGGATCAAGCCCGGCCCGAATGCGGGTATCGATGACGGCGAACTCGCCGAGGCTCTCGGTCCCGACGTGCTGAACGAACTTGCCGCAAAGACCGGCCTATCCCGTGACGAAATTTTGTCCCGTCTGACCCGCGATCTGCCGACGGCGGTCGATGATCTCACGCCCGATGGAAAGGTGCCCGACGCCAGCGACGGCGCGTCCTCGCCAAGCAGCACGAGCGCAAACGGTGATCAGATCCCGGTCTGATCCGTAGCCGTCAAAGTCAAAACCGCAAAGGTAGAACGCGTGCCCAGGCGTCCTTCGCTTCCCGAGAGCGTAGCGGACCACGGCGCCTGCCAGCACCGGGCCGCCTTAGGGGTGAAGCGGCACACGTAGGACACGGTCGTGATGTCGACACGCTGTTGTTGCCTTCATCGGTGCTGATCTTGCTGCGCCATGGGTCGCGATGATGCTGTCAGGCTTCCTCCAGTGCGTAGCGTGCCGGGACTGCTCCACTACCCCTGCAGGAATCGACGTGTCTCGCGATGATCGCCGCGCAAAGCTTCGCCGGCGACAAGCGCCAGTGCCGAAATGCCCGCCTCGTCGGCGGCGTTCAGAAGTGCCTGCCGGAACTCTTCAGGGTCAATGTCTCCCCTGAGCGCATCGGCACAGGCCTTGACGGCGACGACGTAGTCTTCGCCATCGTCGAGCGGCCAGTCCTCGATCAGAACATGGGCCGCGTCGACGAGGTTGCGAATGATCTTTCGCCGCTGATTGTTGGGGAAGGTGAGTCCGATCGGCGCAAAGGCCGCATATCTGTTCGCTGCCATGCCGTCACCCCATCCATTGAAAAAACAGTGATACACGACAACGCCGCGCTTGTATTTCAATTTGCGAATATAGCGTTAACCTGCCGAGAGCAGCCCGATGCGTGTCCGCATAACCGTGTTGTGAAGCCGGCGTTGATCATTGCAACCGAAAGGCGGATACCAGCCACCATGTTGTCCGCCCGCCCAAGGATACGGCGTTTGCCGCCGCCAGCAGCACGACGAAAACCTATACGTTCCAATGATTTATTCGTGGCCCGGAATGGTGAAATAGCCCATCGTGACATCGAGCCATCGGGCTTCGTTCTCTCCGGGGAAGACAAGTTCTCGGGTGGAGGAGCCGACGCCTTCCGCGACGACGACGAGATCGTATCCCTTCCGAGCACCACTTTTGAAGCCGACGCTCACCGAGCACCCCGTGTCAGCAGCGTCCTTGATGTAATCGTCGAACCGAAACCTGACATCGCCAGTGCAGGCGTCGTAGAAGAGCCGCGCGAGATCGCCCCGAAGGATTTCGAGTTCGGCGGTCGGACCATCGGCGCCGAGCTCGTCGAGGTTGAACTGGGCGATTGGCTTGTCGTTCTCGTCGACGAACCTGACGCCCGTCTCGCCGGTCCCCTGCGTGGCCACAGCCTGTTCCAGGCCCATCAGTGCCACGACCTTTCGGCCCGCTCCCCGCACATCGACATTCTGTCCGCCGTCGCGGAACTGCGAATGGCGTTCGACGACAGTGACGTTGAAACCCCGTCTGCCCAGCCACCAGGCAAGCGCGTTGCCGGCCACGCTCGCGCCCGTGATCAGGATGGGGCGGGCAGGTCCATTCTCTTCAGCGCCCGTCATCGTTTAGCGACTCGACACCCGCATCGCTCCCAGATCTCCGAAGATCCGGTTGACCGCAGGTATTTGCTTGGCTGCAATATCGACCGAAACCTCGATCTCGCCGACAAGTGGGGCGTCGTCACGGGAGGCGCCCTGATGTGAAGCGTCGCCGCCGGAGGCTCTTGATCCCGAGGTGTTTTCTGCCACGGCCGACCGAACGAAGACGTCCGGCCTCGAAATGCCGAGCTGCTGCACGAGGTGCTCGACCGCGAGATCCGCAGCTTCGCGCGTTTCGAAGTTTGCGCAGATGGTGACGGTGCTGTCGTCTGCCATGATTGATCTCCTGTGGTTTCGACCAATGCGAAACTCTCAGAGCGCGCCGTTGTTGCGTGCTTTTATGCTTCCGACATGAAAGCCGTCCGACGATCACCTTCAATCCCCGTCGTGACACGGCAACGCGCGAAGGTCTTGAGCCCATGACAGGGAGGACGAACACCAGAATTGAGCCCGCGGCTTCAGCTCCTGCCGCTGATGTATCGTGCCCAGCCGAATGCCGACCTGTTCAGCATCCCCTAACTCGCCGGTGGTGTAGATCGGCGATCCGCAGTTCGGGCAAAAGAACTGGGTCCGCCGACAGCCATTATCGGCGATCTTCACATATTCCTTCGGATCGCCGGAGGTGATCTGAAAATTCTCGCGCAGTGCAGTGATTGTTATCCGGTAGGCGCTACCCGTCAGCCTTTGGCAGTCGGTGCAGTGGCAGATCGTTATCTCGCCAGGATCGACCTCCGCCTGGTATCGCACTTGTCCGCAATGACATGCGCCGTCGATGTACATGGATCCTCCTTTTGCAGAGAGCCTCGGCGCGATCGTGGTCGACCGTCACCTGTCGATATGCCCGGCTTCATCATCCTTCCGCTTGCGGCGATGGCGTGATTTTGCGTTTCGCCTTGCCTGCCTCAACTCGTCCAGCGTCGGCTGCCACCACCCGCGCATCTTTTCGCAATCGCTGGGCTTATGGCGTGCTGGCCAGGTATGAACCAGTTCATCCAGCACCGCTGGTCGCCAATCTGCCCAAACATGTTCATCGCCGGCGTCGGGATGGTGCTCGGCGACCTCTTCAGGATCGACGATCTCGCCCGTGATGTCGCTGATCACGACAATTCCGTAAGCCGTCGTCGCGATCGGCCTGCCGACAGGCGGAAAGTCCTCGCTCGACACCGGGAGCCTGCGCCTGCGCCGTTCGTTCGCACGGCGTCGTACCTTCGCCTCTGCCTCGGTGCCTCGGCGCGCTTCCGCCCGCTTGCGCCGCTCCTCCGGCTCATTGCGTTGGGCGGCTTCCTCGATCGCTTTCCAGCGGTGCTGAAGATCCTCATATGACGAAAACGGAATCTCCCAGACCTTGTCGTCTGCGTTCCAGCGCGCGAACGGTATCTGCCGAAGCTCGTCGACGACCGTGCGGGAATACGGCGTTTGGACGCGGAAACCGCGGTCGCAAACATGCAGATATGGACTCAGGATCGGCTCGAATTCGTAGGCGTCGCGGCCCTTCTCGTCCTCGAAGGGAGAGCGCCGCTCCGCCTCGGAGGCCATCCAACGGTCGACACGGCGGCCCGCAGTCTTGCCCGGGACGGTCCAAGCCTGGAGCGTGTCGCTCCACCGGGCCTTCGGAAATGTCTCTCGGAAGCGGGCGACCGCCATCCTGTCGAACTCAAACGAGATCGTCACTGTCGACTGGTCGTCCGTTTTCTGGTCGCTCATGGATAGATAACGGCTTTGCGACTGCACAGTTTCCAATCTCAGACGAGAACCCTTCGAAGCCATTGCCTCTAGCCCTCGTGTTCAGTACGTGTGCCCGGTGTCTGGCTCTATGGCGTTTGAATATGACAGCCCCATCTTGAGCTCGGCGACTGCGCGTGTTTAAGAGCCGTGAGGGCCGTCATCTCCACTGAGATCTTCGCAAGTTCGCGGGTGCTGGAGCCTCCTCTCGCCATATCAATTCGGCCTCAAGGCGAGATTTTGGTGCCAAGACGGTGACGCTGTGTCGGTTGCATCCTCCAGCGGCTTTTCGTCGTTCGTGACACCGCCCTTGTCACCACATGCGGCTAGACGATACGAAACCGCGGCCTCGGCGCAGGCGTTCGCACAGTTATGGTCGCTTTTCCAACTTTAGTCGTGCGATTTCGCGCTTGAGGAATTCCACCCGCTCCTGACCCTTTGTGATCTCCTCCTTACTGACGTCTTCGTGCCGTCCCTTCTCCGTGACGGTCAGCTTCGAATTGAGCGCGGCGAGTTCTCCTTCATAGGTGGCGATCAGACCGTCTGTTTCGCTCAAGTTCATTCCTCCTTGCAACGATGGCACCCGTCCAGGCAGTTTAATCGGCGGCGGCCCCAATTGTGTCGGCGTCTTGGGGCAAATCGCCCAGACGAGGACGCTTGCGACGGCGACAACGACGGTGGCCGGTTCCGGACAGATTGGCAATTGCGGTGCCCAATTTCGAAAGAACTTTGACTTATTCTCCAGGCCACCCCTGGCGTCCTCACTAACGCCCGCTCGTCACTCAAGTTCCCGTTGGCGAAAGACGTCTTGAGATCGCCTGACGGCTATTTGGCAAAGGCATAGGAGCCACCCTTTTCCAGCGCGCGGCGATAGGCCGGGCGAGACTGGATGCGCTCGATCCACCGGAGGGTGGCCGAGCTGTTCGAACCCAGACCCGCGCGGGCCCGCGCCGCCTCAAGAGGGAAACTCATCATGATGTCGGCTGCCGTCATCGCCTCGCCCGCAAACCATGGACGGAGTGCCAGTTCCTGTTCGATATAGGCGAGGTGAACATCCAGCATGCGCCTGACTTTCCGCGCTGCAAAGCCACCGAGCAGAGGTACTTTCGAGGCGACGAGAGCCGCAAACAGGACAGGCATCACAGATCCTTCGGCGTAGTGAAGAAACTGACGGTAGAGCAGGCGCTCGGATGGATTGACAGGTCCGAGCTGTCCACCGGTCTTGTCGACCAGGTATTCGCAGATCGCCCCTGTCTCGACGAGAACAACGCGACGTCCCAACTCATCCACATCCTCAACGATCGGAGTTTTTTCCAAGGGGATGAACCGCCTTCATCTGGTCGGGAGCCGACATGTCTGCGCCGCGTTTGTAAAAGCGGATATCGTAGTCAAGGCCGAGTTCTTCAAGCATCCACAGGATGCGCTGCGAGCGGCTGTTGTTGAGGTGATGAACGATGATCACGTCGCGTCTACTCCTTCTTGTCGATCTCTTCATTCGAGTGACAGCGACTTCACTGAGACGCGACAGGCGCAGGGTCTGCACCTTGGTCTGCACCTTGTCCCCCGTCTAACGCTAGCCAGACCCCTTTTTTGTCGCCACAGGTAAAGGGTTTGGACGTAAACGCGATTCATCAACAAGGCGGACAGCAAAGTGTCACTCGCGTGGGCTGAGGGTCGCGGAGGCGATGTGGGAAGTCTCAGGTGCAGGGGTTTCAGGCCCGCCATGTCAATGGGCTACGTGCTGTGGCTTGCCCTTGCGCCTTGTGGAAGCGAACTCTTCCAGCTGCTTTTCGCTCATGGAATCGACCATTTCCCTGGAAGCGCCTTTGAGCTTGCTTTTCGGAGTTTTGCCGCGTTTTGCCGAGAGGGCCGCGCCGGCTGCCTTTTGCTGAGCTTTGGATTTTGCGGGCATGTGGGATCTCCTTCCTAGCCCGAAACTCCTCCGTTTGCCGGAGGTTCCTGCCTGACAGAAGAATTCTCAGATCTCACATTCGACCGATATGCGATCGTGTGCAGGCACGCGCGCGAAGATGACGAGGCAGCGTCCGCGATCTCACGTTTGCAATCCTCAATGTCAGTGCAAATACCAGCACCGCTCCCAACAAACGCGGATAGCGGCGCGGGCTTTTACGGGATCGTGTCGCACACGCAATGGCCGGGCCTGGCGGGCCTATCCCTTTTTCAAACCCCAGATCCGGAGGAGTTCGTGTGGTGCGGAAATTGCTGCTTGGATAACGTAGGGATCGGAGGGGGCCTGCTGTCTGCAGGACCCACGACGGATAGGCAGACCATGGCCAAATCCGTCCAGCGAATAGAAGGACACTTGAGGCGAGCCTGCCGGCGCCCATTTGGTGAGCATACCCCAGGGTTTTGCGGCAGCTCTTCCCGCGGTCGTGCCGGCACCGGCTAGCCCCAGCCACTGTGTCACGGATGAGGCCGCGTTAACCGGATTGACGGTCCGATCGGCGCTCCCCTGCCAGATCGAGATCGGCGGCCAGACCGCAGCGTTCGGCGAAACCTTCCGGACCAGATCGCTCCATTCGGCCGGCGCACGCGACACGCCGGAGCGCATCGCGCGGAGGGCAGACATGGCGTCTCTTGCGGCACCGAATGGCATGCCCGCTATCATGGCGGCACCGGCGAAACGCTCCGGGTAGGTCGCAATCAGAGCAGAGACCAGTGCGGCACCCGCCGACAGTCCGACGACAAAGATCCGGGAGCGATCGGCATGATGATGAACACACATGAATTCGATCATCTGACTGACCGACATCAACTCGCCGCGATCGCGCGCGACCGCGCTCGGCCGAAACCAGTTGAAGCATCGTTGCGCATTGTTGCTCTCGGTCTGCTCGGGATAGAGGAGCAGGAAGCCGCGTTTGCGGGCAAGGATTGAAAAGCCGCTGGCGGCATCAAGGCTTTCAGCAGTCTGCCGGCATCCATGGAGAATGACGACAAGGGGCGGTTTTGCCGATCCCAGCTTTGGAACGACCAGCTTCATGACCAGGCGACCAGGATTACTGCCGAAGCTGGCGACCTCGGCAAGTCGAGCCTCACTGCCGGTTCGTCTTGGCGCCGGTTTGGCGCGCTTTGGCGCCGATCCAGTCAGTGTTTTTGCCAGGATCCGGCCGATTTTTTTCTGGGATTTGAGCAGCCGCGACAGCCTGGGCAATTTGAACATCGAGAAAACCTGTTGCATTCACGGGGCGAGCTCGTGCGCGGGGCAGAGCGCGCGATGTCTTGTTGCATGCAAGGGTGCTATTCGCAGGCTTGAGGACGTGGCGAGCACGTCTTCCCCCACGGAAACGAGTTAAGGTTGGCACGGTTCCCTTTGATCTGCCGAGCACTCTCCAGATCCTTCGTTCGATCGGTCGGGAACGAAATCGCCGGCCGGCGATTTCACGCTATAGCACCACGGAGGATCACCATGACCGACGAGAGTTTTGCAGAGCTGGCGACGATTAGCCACCAGTTGAAGACCAGATCCTACGAACTGTCCCAGTCAAGCGGCGACCATGACATCGCCATGCTCATGGCAGCGCTTGCCGTAACCATGGACGCGCTAAAATCGCTTGGTGAGGATATAAACCAGCTCGTGGGCCCAAAGGGCCTGGGTGCCTCGGGAGAATAGGTCGGCCGGACATACGATCCGCACGGGCCGGCATCATTGCCCACAAGGTGCCAACCTTCACCATCCCAAGCAGTGCGCGGAACTTCGGCTTCAACAGCGAATTAATGCGTACCAACCGGAGGATCCGCAATGCCAGACAATCGAAAGAAGTCGCCAGCCGTTCAGGCCTACGAGGATGAGAAGGCGCGCCAGCGCGACCGAAAAACCGACGATGATCTCAACCGCGGGCTCGAAGACACCTTTCCCGCATCGGACCCGATTTCGATGACACGCACCAGCGTGCCGGCCGGGAGGATCGACACCGGAGAGGCAGAAAGAGTGAATGCCAATACCGACACTGCGGTGCCAACATACTTTGCCGCGTCACATGCGGATACGGTCTTGGGCAGCATCAGAACGATCATCAGAAATCAGCCGCTGATGGCCATGGGGATCGTCGCTGCGGTTGGCTATCTCTGGGGTGTGACCCGATAGCAGCCCTCCTTTTTCCAGCCTTCACCCCTCGCAAAGGCCGCTTCCGGTGCCCGTTCGGAGCCATTCCATCGCGTTCTCGCATGTCTGTGTTGCGAAAACGACAATTGTCCTTTGCGTAGCAAGGCAGTAATCCACGCGCCATGTTGACGGCCTGCCGATCTTTCGGCGTTCGCCGTCGGTAGCAACAGGCGGGCGCTCCCTTCTCAGGTCGAGCGCCCGTTGTGTTTTTGTCGCCCGAACTCGCCAGAAGCGGAATGACAGATTACGTCTTCCAAAACCTGCCTTCGCGAGCACCAACCGCTTTCAATATCCCCTCGCGGGCTTACATCCTCGGCCCCGTGAATTTCGCTTATGTCGCTGCCACTACCTCAACTGCGGCTGCATAGCCGGCTGAAAAGGCGCATGTTCGGGAACTTTTAGACAGGCGCAGACATTGCCTTGTCGAGCGCGAGCCGTGTCAACCGGACGCGACGGAGATGGCGAACATGGCGATTTTCCGGTTTCGCGCCATGGCCGACGCAATGGCAGACGAGCGCCCCACCCGTCCGGTCCGCCTCACCTTCTGGAGGTCGATTGAAAATAGCCACATACAACGTAAACGGAATTGTCGGTCGCCTTCCGATCCTGCTGCGATGGCTGAAAGACGATGGCCCCGATATCGTCTGCCTCCAGGAGCTGAAAACCTCCGACGACAATTTTCCCCGACGCGAGATCGAGCAAGCGGGCTACCGGGCCGTCTGGCATGGGCAGAAGAGCTGGAATGGCGTGGCGATCCTTGCCAAGGACGTCTTGCCGGTCCTGACGCGCCGTGGACTGCCCGGCGACCCGGATGATCGTCACAGCCGCTATATCGAAGCCGCCGTCAACGGGCTGCTTGTCGGCTGTCTTTATCTGCCGAACGGCAATCCCGCGCCCGGTCCGAAATTCGACTACAAGCTCGCCTGGCTTGGCCGCCTGCAGCGTTACGCGCAAGAGCTGCTGGATTTGAAAATCCCGACACTTCTTATCGGCGACTTCAACGTCATTCCGACAGACAGGGATGTTTACGCTCCGGAACGATGGCGTGACGATGCCCTGTTCAGGCCGGAGGTCCAAAAAGCCTATGCCAAGCTGGTCCAGCAGGGCTGGACGGATGCCCTCCGTCACCTCCATGCCGACGAGAAAATCTATACGTTCTGGAAATACTGGCGCAATTCATTCGAACGCGATGCGGGACTGCGGATCGACCATGCGCTTCTCAGTCCCCAGATCGCATCGCACCTTCAGTCGGCCACTGTCAGGCGCAACCCGCGCAGCTGGAACCACACAAGCGATCATGCACCCGTCGTGATCGAACTTGATCTGCCATAGGAAAAAGTGCCGGCGCGTCTGGTCTCCAACAGCCTGAAGTCTGTCGCGACATTTGCAATTCGCAGATGATGACCGCGAAACGATCGCTCGCCGGCCTCACATTCCCACTTTGGCATTGTCGCCCATATCGGGTCTGGCGCTGCTCACCGCGGCTGCAGCCATCTTAATGTAGCTGACCAGCGTTCCAGGACTATCCCAGAACTCGGCGTAGGCCGGTGTAACCTTCAATACCGGGATCGACGGATCCTCGGCGCTGTCCCACCAGGCTTTGGCTGGCGTTGACCAGAGATCACGAATCCTGTCGCGGTCATTTGACACGTCCGCCGTCCCGGTCACCGACACGTATTTCTGTCCCCGACTGTCGGCGAAGGCCAGACAGACCTCCGGTCGCCGGGCGATTTCGTCATCCTTGTGGCTCTCAACATCGGTCAGAAAATAAAAGGCATTTTCAAGCCGCTCGACGTAAGCCGACATCGGACGGGCGCGGATGTCGGCACCGGCCTTCGTCACCAGCATGCAGAAACCGATCTTTTCTGTCAGATCCCAGACGCGCTCGCTATCATCCTTGTCTTTGGTCATATCGGTTCTCCTTCACCTGGTGGGCATGGCCTCTGTCGGCTTGTGGCGGCTGCGGCCCGCGCGGGTCAGCCAATCTTTGTCCTTGCCAAGAACACGCCAGCGCCTCGGGAGTTCCGTACCGAGATCAAGACGGGCGCGGCAGCAAACCAATTCTGGAGTGACGTTCAGTCGATGGCCCGCCCGATCGTATCGGCAACGTAGGCGCCGCGCAGGCCCATCGCCACAGGCTTGCCGGTGGTGGTGTCACGTGCCGTCTGGTGCTCAAGTTCGGCATTGGTTTGGGCGCCGACAATGAGGATGGCGACCGACAGCCAGGTCCAAACGAGAAATCCGATCAGGGCGCCAAGCGTCCCATAGGTCGCGTTATAATTTGCGAAATGGCTGAGATAGAAGGAAAACCCGAACGACATGGCAAACCAGCCGGCTGTCGTCAGCAAGGCGCCCCATGTCAACCAGCGCAGACGCGCCGGCTCGCGGCTCGGACCGAAACGATAAAGCGCGGTAACAGCGCAGGAGACGATGGCAAGAAGAAGCGGCCAACGCAGCCACAGCATCGCGCTTTCCTCGAGCTTTCCCAGCCAGATGTAGGACAGCAGGACGGGCAGTACGGCAATGAGAGCCACGATCGCAACGGCAAAGACCATCGCTCCGAGCGTGAATGCCAGACCGATCAGGTTGAGCCGGAGCAGACTGCGTTGCTCGTTTTCCTCGTAGGCCACGTTCATGGCGTCAAAGAGTGACAGCGTGCCACTATGGGTGCTCCAGAGTGCAATTGCCAGGCCTGCGAAGAATGTCAGCCCGAGCGTAGTTTCGCGTCGCTCCGCCAGCGCACGGACCTGTTCGGCAACGATGTCGAAGGCGCCGGGCGGAAGCACGACCGCCACTTGCTGCAGGTGGTCGGCTATGGTGCGCGGGTCGGCGACCAGGCCGTAGAGGGAGACGAGCGCAGCAAGTGCCGGAAACATGGCGAGCAAAAGATAGAAGGTCACACCCGCCGCAATCAACAACACCCGGTCGTCGGAGACCTGGTGGACCACCCGCCAGAAAACATCGCGCAGACCACGAGGCGGAATCGCCTCCGGCGTCTCGGCCAGCCGTCCCCGTCTGTCGGCAGCGTGCGGACCTGGTCGCGATACATCTCCATCCGAAGCGAAGGATGACGATCGCGAAGCGGCCATCCCCGCCGCCAGAGCCGTCACCGCCAATAGCGCAAGCACCGATAGGGTGTAACGACGATTGGACCGGCGCATCTCTGGAATCCTCATTGCGGGCAGAGATCAACGCACGGCCGGCAAAAAAGATGCAGTCGCCGATCACATGCACGGTCCGCTCGGCAGTGATCGAAACAGCCGGGACGGTGAGCGATCATCAAGCGGCGGCCGCCGGGTGGCGTTTAAGCCCGATATATTCCCATACGGCAGCAACGAGCAGGCCAAGGGTCGCCAGAAGGATGATCGCGTAATTCGGCAAGACGGGTGCGGCCATCGCGCTGCCCGACAGAACCGCGAGCCCGACGATGTGCGAAAGCGGAAAATGCCTTCCTGCAACAAGCTTGACCCAGATGTTGCCGGCCAGAAACAGCGCCGGTCCGCCGAGAATGGCGGCCGCATGTTTGAAACCGGCATCGTCCCTGGCATGCGAGAGGGCGAAATCTTCGCCGACAGCCGTCAGGATGATACCGGCGACAATCGGCAGATGGCCATAAGTGAACAGATTGTGGGCAACGGCCTCCGGTTTGGAGGTCTCTTCAGCCTTCGAGGCGGCCTCTTCCTGTCCGCGGTGGAAATAGATCCACCACATGATGACGGTCGAAAGGAAGGCGCAGCAGAAGACGAGGATCGTCAGATCGGCAGCCATATGTTCGGCAGCGTTTCGCCCACTCGTCAAAATGGTCTCGCCCAGGCAAATAATGACGAAGAGGGCGCAGCGCTCTGCCATGTGCTCACCCGAGACTGACAGCGTCTCCCTGTCGGCACTGCCGAAGCGGAAGAGCCAGTAGCGCAGAAGCGGCATGGCATATTCGATGGCGATCGCCATCGACCAGGCGGCCAATCGCCATTCAAGTCCGCCGACCGCGCCGCCGATCCAGAAGAGCGCGGCCACGCAAGACCAGGCGGTGACGCGCAGGAAGGTCATCGCCGAGCGTCGGTCGTCAGGCAAGAAGGCGTATGCCGCAAAGGCCGAGCGGCCGATCTGCATCACAGCATAGATTGCCGCAAAGGGCAAGGCGTGCTCTGCAAACGCACCGGGAAGCGCGATCGCCATCAAAATGCCGGCAAACATCAAGGCAAACAGGAGATAGCGAACCGGCTCGCGATCGGTATCGAGTAGGTTGGTAACCCAGGTCGTGTTGATCCAAACCCACCAGATCGCCAGGATGAGCAGTGCCGCCTCACCGACGGAGACCGAATTGAACTCCTCGGAAAGCGTATGGGATAACTGGATCAGGCAGAAGACGAAGACAAGATCGAAAAACAGCTCGGGAAAGCTCGCCTTTGACGTCTCTGCGTCCTTCCGGCGGATCCATGGCTTCTTCAAGCGCGCCTGCTTCATCATGGCTCCGGTTGTTTTGATGGCCGCTCGGGACATCCGCGTTGCTGCGCTCCAGTTGAGCGGAAGCGATGATGGATCGTCGTCAGATCTCGGTCCGGCGCAACAGGTAATCGAGGCCGCCGATGCGGAACCACTTGAAGCCGAAACCCTCGAGATAGATGCAGTGCTTGCCGTCTTTTGCAGCTTCGCTGTTGGAGCCATCGGCAATATCGATCAGCAAATGCCCATCGTCGCCGAGACCGGTGTCGATTTCCGCTTCGACCGGCGCCTGCGTCAGATTGTGAACGATCAGGATCGAGTTGTTGCGCCAGTCATATCGGATGGCAAGCACACCCTCAAGGCCGGTGTCGACGCAGGTATAGTTCCCCCAGCCAATCTCGGGGGCCTCCTTGCGCATGCGGATCAACCGTTCCATCCAATTGAGCATGGAATCGGGGCTCCTCCTCTGATCTGCGACATTGATATGCTCGAACCCATAGGCGCCATCGGTGATCACCGGCAGGATCGGCGTCGCGCTCTTGGTGAAGCCGGCCTGCGGCTCCCTTGACCATTGCATCGGTGTGCGGGCACAGTCGCGTTCGGCAAGCGAGAGGTCGTCGCCCATGCCGATCTCGTCGCCATAGCGCAGCACCGGCGTTCCCGGCAGCGAAAACATCAGGCTGTAGGCCATGCGGATGCGGGCGACATTGCCTTCCAGCATCGGTGCCAGCCGCCGCCTGATGCCGCGATCATAAAGCTGCATGTTCTTGTCGGGGCCGAAGGCTGCAAAAACCTCGCTTCGTTGCCGTTCGCTCAATCGCCCGAGGTCGAGTTCGTCATGATTGCGCAGGAACAGCCCCCATTGCGCCGTCTCGGGTCGTGTACGCGTCGCCTCGAGCGCCTTCTCGAGCGGACGGCAATTCCCGCTAGCCAGTGCATAGAAGAGTGTCTGGTTGACCTGAAAGTTGAACATCATGTGCATGCGGTCGCCGTCCGCGCCGAAATAGTCCATATCCGTCTTTGGCAGGACATTGGCTTCCGCCAGAATGATGGCGTCACCCTTTCGCCATTGCAGGAACTCGCGAAACGAGCGAAGCATCTCGAACTGTTCGCGCGGCCTTTTGACGTCGGCACCTTTTTCGGCGATCACGAAGGGCACTGCATCCATGCGGAAACCCGAAACGCCAAGCTCTATCCAGAAGCCCATGATCTTGAGGATCTCGGCCTGCACCTGCGGATTTGCCGTGTCGAGATCGGGCTGGAAATCGTAGAAGCGATGGAAGTAATAGGCCTTCGCCTCCTTGTCATAGGACCAGGTGGATTTCTGTACCCCTGGAAAGACCATGCCTTGATCGGCATTGTCCGGCTTTTGCTTTGACCAGACATACCAGTCCCGGAAGCGCGATCCTTCGTCGCGCCGGGCATCCTGAAACCAGGGATGCTGGTCCGACGTATGATTGACCACGAGATCGATCAATACCCGGATGCCGCGCTGCTTGGCGCCGTGGGTGAACTCGACGAAGTCGCCGAGCGTGCCGTAGCGCGAATCGACATTATAATAGTCCGACACGTCGTATCCGTCGTCCCTGCCGGGCGAGGTCTGAAAAGGCATCAGCCAGATCGCCGTGATCCCGAGACCGGCAAGATAGTCTAGACGGCGTGCGAGGCCCTGGAAATCTCCGACGCCATCGCCATTGGCATCCATGAAGGTCTCGGTCGACAGGCAGTAGACGATGGCATTCTTGTACCAAAGGTCATTGATCATCGGCGTTTCCCTCCGTGCTCGATCCGACGCAACCGCTTTTGCGCGTCAAAGGTTCCCTGCCCCGAATCCATCGCTGAGATGCGCCGAACCCGCCCTGATGGGCGGCGTTTGCCATTTTGATGATGAAACGGCTGGCGGAGAGTGGAATGCTGTGGCTGGTGCTCGTGCTGTTCAGCCTCCGGCCCCGGGTGGGGCGTCATTTTCGAAAAACTCGCGGTACTGGATCGTCTCGCGCTCGTTCGTATCAAGCGATGCCCCGGCCGGCTTTGCAAAACGCACGCCGGGCCCGCCTGGGCTTGAATAATTTCCGTCGAGAAAGCAGACCCCTGCGGCAAGGAAGGCCGCGACGATCGCGTCGATGTCTCCGGCGTTTGCCTTGACCTGTCCCTGTGCCCTCTCAAGCTGCGCAATCCGCTGTTCCGAAAGCCCGGCGGATTGGGCGAGATCCTTCTGCTCCCAGGCAAGGAGCGCGCGTGCGGCACGCACCTGTTCGCCTGAGATAACGAGGCCTGCGGTTTTACCCGGATGGTTTGACATGGGCTTCCTCGACGATCGGACTGGGAAACGCCATGGGGCCTGCGTGCCGGACGCGCCCTTCAGGCATCACACTGGTTTCCCGTATGAAAAGGACAAACGAACGGGACCGACTGGAGTTCCCTGGCAGCCTGAAGTCGTGGATGTCCGCGACAGGGCGGGGAGTGATCATTCCCAAAACACATCGTGCCGCACCGATAATTTCGTCGGTGCCCGCCGTTGATGCCGATCACCCCTTCGTCGGAATTTCAAGACGGACGATGTTGCCCGACAGGGCGATCGCCGCTTTTGCCTCGTTCAGCCCCGATACCAGATCCTCGATCCTGAAGGGTTTTGCGACAACCGGCCGCCCGACCTTGCTGCCAGCCTCCAGCCTGTCGCTATAGCCCGTCACCAGGACGACCGGCAAGGTCGGGTTTCTGCGGCGGATTTCCTCTGCGAGCTCGATGCCCGACATGCCCGGCATCATGATATCACTGACAACCGCTTCGATTTCGGGGTGGCGCTTGATCAGTTCGATCGCCTCGGCCCCGCTTGCAGCACAATAAAGCGTTGCGACGAGACCTTCGAGCGCCAGGCGCGCCGATTCCAGCGAAGCCGGCGTGTCATCGACGATCATGACTGTTCGCGGCAGGCTTGAAGATCCCGTCATCTCCTGACGGGCTGCCCGCGGCGCGTTCGATTTCGGCAGGAAAAGCGTAAAGGCGCTTCCCTGGCCGGCAAGGCTCGAGACCCTGACGGCGCCGCCGCTGCCGCCGGCGAAGCTATGGACCTGCGTCAGGCCAAGGCCCGGCCCGCCGCTCTTCTTGGTCGAAAAGAACGGTTCGAACACCCGTGAGAGGTTCTCCGGGGCAACACCTGTCCCAGTATCTGAAATCGTCAGTGCGACGAACGGTCCCTTCAGTGCACGCTCTTCGCGTGCTGCATCGGCCACGTTTCGGGCCGAGACGGTCACCGTGCCGCCACCTGCCATCGCCTCCTTCGCATTGGTCAGGAGGTTGATGAGAGCAATTTCCAGCCCTGCCGGATCGACATGGACCGGCCAGATGTCGTCGGCGATGCGGGTCTCGATCACGATCGCATCGTTGACCGCCTGGCGCAGCAGCGGCGACAGCTCGGCGAGCTTGACGTCGAGCTCGACATGGGAGGCGCCCTGGTTTGAGCGCCTTGAGAATGAAAGCAGCCTCTGCGTGATCGCCTTGCCGCGGGCGACCCCGTCATTCATATGCGCGAGAAGTTGCGTCACCCGCTGCTCGTCGTCACGCCGTCTCTTGATGCCCTCCACGCCGGACTGGAAGACCATCAGCAGATTGTTGAAGTCGTGGGCTGCCTGTCCGGTCAGCTTGCCGAGTGCGTCCATGCGCTGCCAGTTGGCCATGCTTTCGCGCTCGCGATTCCTGGCGCGCACCTCGCGCTGGAAGAGGAATACCGCCGAGCCGGAGAGCAAAAGCGTAAAGCAGCTAGCCGCGACAAGCAGTAGCGTTGCCCGGCGGGCGAGCTCTTCGTAGTCGGAGACCGGCAGCCCCACCCGGACGCGCCATGGCGTGTCGGCGAGCGCGACTTCGGCAACGCGCAGCTGCATTCCGTTCGTCAGTGTCGCCGCGCTGAAATCCTCGCCGGAAAAACTCGCAAACGCGCTCGCCGGTTCGCCTGCAAGTGCCGGCGCGCCCGTGGAGGCCACCAGCCGGTCCTCGCCATCGACTATCCAGGCCGACCAGGAACCCGGCAATCCGTTGGCATAGAGCAGTTTGGTGACGATCGTCGGGCGGATCACCACGGACAGTACGGCCCGCAAGCGGTCGTTCCTCCGGATCGGCGCACGCAACGCAAAAGCCGCCTCGCCTTTCGGTCCGATGGCGATATTGCCGACCACGGCGGCGCCTGTTTGAACCAGGGTGTCGTGGCTTTGCA
The DNA here is from genome assembly GCA_900471925.1 of Hyphomicrobiales bacterium. GTDB lineage: Bacteria > Pseudomonadota > Alphaproteobacteria > Rhizobiales > Rhizobiaceae > Rhizobium. The sequence goes on along the minus strand of UCGV01000033.1, from coordinate 56,890 downwards.
TATCGACGACATGCGGGTCGGCCGCCGGATCGAGCGGCGGAAACGACAAAACGACCTCGCCCTTTTCGTTGGAAATCCGGATCTGCTCCCATTCCGGCACCCGATCACGCAGGCGTCGCGCCGTCTCGCCAAAGGCTGTGCGCGGGATCGGCGGGTCGAGACGAGGAGAATCGGCGACGATCGAGAGCAGCTGCAGCTGGCTCTTCAGTTCGCGTTGGAGCGTTGCGGCAAGTGTCGATGCCCGGCCACGGATGTCCTCGTCGAGCGCTGCCTGCTGCTCCCTGATGAAGAACCTCCCCATCAGCGCCGCCAATATGATCACCGGAATGAGCGAGGCGGTGATGAGAAGGAGCGCGGGCCGGGTTTTATTCAACGGACACTCCGGATGTTCTTCGAGCCCCATCAGATAATCCAGGCAGGCAAACTTGCAATGTGGCGCTCTCGCAGGGACGATCTTTCCCCCGATGATTGCAAAAGAGACAGGAGGGTGACCTGGATCGCACGAAAGAGCGCGCCCTGCAGGTCCTGGACCGCGCGCTGTCGTCGCCCCGCCGGCCAACCTGTTCGTCAGCCAAGGGGCATCTGGAAGGTAAAGCAGGTCGCATCCTCATCGGAGGTCAGCTCGATCTGTCCCTTATGGGCACGAGCGATCTCAGCGACGATGAACAAGCCGAGACCGAGCCCCAAACGGTCCGAATCCCCAGAGCCACGGATGAACGGCGAAAACAGTCTCTCGCGGGTAGCCGCCGCGATCGGGGTCCCCGTATTTGCCACCGACAGCGCGAACACGTCTTCCGTCGAGGCCTTCACCGTCACCGGATGGTCCGGCGATCCATGGGTGAGCGCATTCTTGAGAAGGTTGGAGAGCATCCTCGCCATATAGAGGCGATCGGCAAGGACCGGTTGGTCGATCGTGATCTGCACATCGATCTGCCGATCCGGATATGTCAGGCGCAGTTCCTCGACGGCATGCGATAGAGCCTCGGCAAGATCGTCGCGCGTGCGTCGAAGGCTGACGGCGTCGCCAAAACGCATGCGTGAAACGTCGAGCAGATCGTTGACAAGGGCGGCCATATGATCGGCGCTCCTTTCGATCTTTTCGGCAATCGCGCGCTGACCCGCGTCCTCACCACGGCGGCGCAGAAGCTTTGCGCCTGCCGCGATTGCCGCAAGCGGGTTGCGAAGATCGTGACCGAGGATGGCGATGGACTGTTCGCTCAAGAAGGCTTCTGCATCGGGCTCCGGAACGGTCATGCCGGTCGATTTGGCCGGTGCGTCCTCGTGACGATGTTGCCCGCGCGGTCCTGGAAGAACGAGATGATGGCGCTCCATCACAGCCGTTGCCTCCAGCGGCTCGAGGCAATCGTGCGAATAAGAGCACATGCAGATGAGCCTTCGACCCGGAACCGACGCATGCACGGCCGATTCATAGTCAAGAAAGGAGGAAAAATTTAAGCGATCGACCCAGGCGCAGTTGCCGTTCGTCCGCAGACCCTGGAACCCTGCGGCAAGCGCCTCCTGCTCACGCCGGATCAGACCGGCGACGATGGCCGCCGGCTGCAGCGGCGCCCCGCGGTCATAGAATGCGTCGGTATCCCTGATTTCGATCTGTCCGCCTGCCTCGCGAGCGCCAAGGTCTGGAACCACCTCGGCGAGCGCTTCGCGTGCCTGTTCGGCCGAAAGGGGAGCATCTGCGACCCACAGGCATCGCTCGTTATTCTCAAGACCGGCTTTGAAGTAGGGGACAAGAAGATTGCGCAAATCCTCCGCCGAACCGAATGTCTGGCAGAGATGGCTTCCCCATGAAAGGGAAGGCAGTCCCGGAATGCCCGAAGGCGCGTGATCACGGTGGAAAACAGCCTGCATTCCCGCAATGCTAGCAGAATCCTTGGGATGCGAAAGGCTCGTTGCCAATTTCGCTGTGCCCCGCCAGTATCCTCTATGCGCCAAGGCCGCCTGAAAGGGACTGCGCGGCCGCGACAATCGTCCCTTCGATATTGAAGCTCGAACTGGTTTTGGCACGCTGCAACAGCGGTGCCTGTCGACAGCAAAAGGATTGTTCCGGGAGACTACACATCGCGGTCGCCCGCGCTAGATCATGACACCGCACGACGTCCCACACAGATCCGCGCTTGACCGGATCTGATATCCGCCTTTTGAGAAAGAATTCCATGAACGACAATCATGCGGCGCGGGGCGCCCGTCGCAGCCTGGGTCTCGACCCCGTCATCCTCTTCAGCCTTGCCGGCGCAATCGTATTCTTCCTCCTCAGCGGAACGATCGCCACTTTCAATCTCCACAAGCTGCAGGAAGACAATCAACGTATCGTCCATTCCCACGAGGTCATCATCGCGCTGGACGAACTCCTGTCGAGCACGCAGGATGCCGAAACCGGCCAGCGCGGATTTCTTCTGACCAATAACGAGCGCTATCTCGAGCCCTACAATTCCGCGATGACGACGATCCCGTTGCGGCTGAGCGAAATCGCCGAGCTGACCAGCGACAATGCCGCACAGAAGCCGAATATCACGGCTCTGCGGGCCCATGTCAGCGCCAAGCTCGCCGAATTGCGCGAAACGATCGACATCCGCCGGACCCAAGGTTTGGAGCCTGCCCTTGCGGTGGTCAATTCCGACCGCGGCAAGCTCGAAATGGATGCGATCCGATCGCAATTGACAACGATGGGCGAGGTCGAGGCCGACCTTCGCGCGCAACGGCTCGCCGAGATGGATGCGGCCTATGGGACCGCCCTCGTCAGCAGCGTTCTGTCAGGACTGCTCGGCGTGCTGTTGACGGTAACGGTCGGCGTCCTCATCCGCAGGGCGACGCTTGCGCGCCGCCGGGACGAGTGGCTGCAGTCCGGCCATGTCGGCCTCGCGGGAGCCGTCATGGGAGATCAGCGTGTCGATCAGCTCGGCAACAGCATTCTGGATTTCCTCGCGCGCTATGCGGGCGCGATTGCAGGCGCGATCTTCGTCGATGGCGATGGGGCCTATCGACGTGCCGCGACATACGGCGTGCCCACCGTGGCCGACGTGCCGGAACACTTCAGACTTCGTGACGGCCTGCTCGGCCAGGTCGCGGCGGCGGGACGACCGCTCCTCGTCAACGAGGTTCCCGAGGGATATCTGGCCTTTGGATCGGCGCTCGGCTCCGACAGGCCTCGCCACCTCGTCATCTCGCCGAGCATGATCGACGGCGACGTCAAGGCAGTGATCGAGCTCGGTTTTCTGCGCCCGGTCGGTGAAAGCGTGCTCGCACTGCTCGACCAGGCGTCGGCGTCGATCGCGACTGCCGTCCGATCGGCCCATTATCGCACCGAACTTCAGAACCTTCTGGAGGAAACGCAGAGGCAATCAGAGGAGCTGCAGGTTCAGGGCGAGGAGCTGCGCGTCTCCAACGAAGAGCTGGAGGAGCAAAGCCGGGCGCTGAAGGAATCGCAGGTCCGCCTCGAGCAGCAGCAGGTCGAGCTCGAACAGACTAATTCACAGCTGGAGGAACAGGCCCAACAGCTCGAGGTCCAGCGCGACGATCTGGAGCGGACCAATGCCTCGGTGCAGCTCAAGGCCCGCGAACTCGAGCAGGCGAGCCGATACAAGTCGGACTTCCTGGCCAATATGTCACACGAGCTCAGGACGCCGCTCAATTCCTCGCTGATCCTTGCAAAGCTTCTGGCCGACAACCCGCAGGACAATCTGACCGATGAACAGGTCAAATACGCCCAGACCATCCAATCCTCCGGAAACGATCTCCTCAACCTCATCAACGACATTCTCGACCTGTCAAAGATCGAGGCGGGACACGTCGATATCCACGCCGAACCGGTGGCGCTCGAGCGTCTGGCCGCATCCCTGCGCCAGCTGTTCGAGCCGGTGGCCCAGCAAAAGCAGCTGGATTTTGACATCGAGATCGCACCCGCCTGTCCATCCGTGATCGAGACTGACCTGCAACGGCTGGAACAGGTAATGAAGAACCTTCTCTCCAATGCCTTCAAGTTTACGGAGAGCGGCAGCGTCAAGCTCTCCATTCGCAGCACCGGCGACGGAGCGATCGCGCTCGCCGTCGCCGACAGCGGCATCGGCATTGCCGATGAACAGCAGAAAACCATTTTCGACGCATTTCACCAGGCCGACAGCACGATCAGCCGCAAATATGGCGGCACCGGACTTGGACTGTCGATTTCGAGGGAGCTCGTGCGTCTGCTCGGCGGGTCGATCGCGCTGTCGAGCCGCCTGGGTGCGGGCAGTACATTCACCGTCACGATCCCGGAGGCCTACGACCCCGCGCGGGTCTTGCCGCGCGAGACGGGAGGTGCACCGACAGCCGCTGCCCTACCAGAGGCGACAGGACCAGCCCCCTATCCGGCGGCTGCCGACCGGCACACGGTCGTCGAGGACGACCGTGTGCTGCCATCGGACGACAGACACCTGCTGCTCGTCATCGAGGACGATGACTCATTTGCCGCGATCCTGCGCGATCTCGCCCGCGAGAAAGGCTTCCGCACGCTGGTTGCGGCAACCGCGCATGAGGCGCTGAGCCTTGCGCAACGCTTCCTGCCCAGCGCGATCGTGCTCGATGTCGGTCTTCCCGATCAGTCCGGACTGTCGGTTCTTGACCGCCTGAAACGGGACGTGCGCACCCGCCACATCCCGATCCATATCGTGTCGGCCGGCAACCATGCCGAGACCGCACTGGCGCTCGGCGCAGTCGGCTATGCCTTGAAGCCGGTGCTGCGCGATGAGCTCGTCGATGTCCTGCAAAAGCTCAAGACCCGGCTTTCGCGCCGTCTCCACCGCGTCCTCATCGTCGAGGACAACGAGATCCAGCGCGAGGCGGTAACCAAGCTTTTGACATCGCACGACGTGGAGACCGTCAGCGCCGGCACGGCCGCCGAGTGTCTGGCGCTGCTCAAGCAGGAAACATTCGACTGCATGGTCCTCGATCTGTCTCTTCCCGACGCGTCCGGCTATTCGCTCCTGGAGACGATCAGCCAGGACGGCGATCATGCCTTCCCGCCGGTCATCGTCTATACCGGCCGGGTTCTGTCGGCCGACGACGAGCAACGGCTGCGTCGCTATTCGAAGTCGATCATCATCAAGGGCGCAAAATCGCCCGAGCGGCTGCTCGACGAGGTGACGCTCTTCCTGCATCAGGTGGTCTCCGACCTGCCCGACGAGCAGCAGAAAATGATCCGCAAGGCCCAAAACCGCGACGCCCTTCTGGAGGGGCGCCGCATTCTCGTTGTCGAGGACGATGTCAGAAATGTCTACGCGCTGACCAATATTTTCGAGCCGCGCGGCGCCGTCATCGAGATTGCCAGGAACGGCCGCGAAGCCCTCGACAAGCTCGAACAATCGAAACAGATAGCGGGCGCGGAGATCGACCTCGTACTGATGGATGTGATGATGCCGGTGATGGACGGGCTGACGGCGACGCGCGAGATCCGCAAGCTTGCGCAGTGGAAAAAGCTGCCGATCATCGCCCTGACGGCCAAGGCGATGCCCGACGACCAGCAGCGCTGCATCGAGGCGGGTGCCAACGACTATATGGCAAAGCCCCTCGATGTCGAAAAGCTCCTGTCTCTCGTGCGTGTCTGGATGCCAAGATGACGCATCTCTCCTCACCCGAGACCATCGAGGATATCGAAATCCGCCTTCTGCTCGAGGCGCTCTACGTCCGCTACCATTATGATTTTCGCGACTATGCGATGGCCTCGATCAAGCGAAGACTGCGCCAGGCCCGCGACCAACTCGGATACCCGACCCTCTCGGCCCTGCAGGAAAGCGTCCTGCACGAGCCGGCCATGCTGCCGCGGCTTCTCGGCTATCTGACCGTGCAGGTGAGCGAGATGTTCCGCGACCCCGGCTATTTCCGCGCGATCCGGGAAAAGGTCGTGCCGCACCTGAAGACCTATCCATCGCTCAAGGTCTGGGTCGCCGGCTGCAGCGCCGGCGAAGAGCTCTATTCACTCGTCATCCTGTTTCGCGAAGAAGGGCTTGAGAGCCGCACTCTGTTTTACGCCACCGATATCAACCAGGACGCCCTGCGCGCGGCGGAGGCCGGCATCTACGATCTGGACCGCATCCAGCTCTTTACCGAGAACCACCGCAAATCCGGCGGCAAGTCTTCGCTCTCGGACTATTATAGTGCTGCCTATGGCCGCGCTTCCTTTGACCGGACGCTGCGCCAGCAGGTCGTCTTTTCCGATCACAGCCTGGTGACGGATGCCGTCTTCGGCGAAATGCACTTAATCTCCTGTCGAAACGTGCTCATCTATTTCGATCGGCCGCTGCAGGACCGGGCGGTCGGGCTCTTCAAGGAGTCTCTGACACGCAAGGGATTTCTTGGGCTCGGGGCCAAGGAAAGCCTCCGCTTTTCGCAGCACGCCGGTTCATTCCATGACTTCGCGCGAGAGGAAAAGATCTACCAGAGGTGCGCGCAATGAACGGACCCTTGGCGCAAGCCGTCGTCATTGGTGCTTCGGCGGGTGCATTGGAGGCACTGTCGGTGATCCTGCCCTCCCTGCCTGAAACATTTGCATTGCCGCTGATCATCGTCGTCCATATTCCGCCGGACAAACGCAGCGTGCTTGCCGATCTTTTCCGCGCCAAGTGCCGGCTCCAGGTGCTGGAGGCAGAAGACAAGGAACCGATCGAAGCCGGCACGATCTATTTCGCGCCACCCGATTACCACCTGCTGGTGGAGGCAAACGGTATGTTGTCACTGTCGAACGACGAGCCGGTCCTGTTTTCCCGTCCGTCGATCGACGTCCTGTTCGAAAGCGCGGCCGACGCCTACGGCGCGGGCCTCATCGGCATCATCTTGAGTGGTGCAAACGAGGATGGCGCCAGGGGCTTGAGCGCCGTCTGCAGGGCCGGCGGCGCGGCGATCGTCCAGAGCCCGCAGGAGGCCTTTGCCCCGGCAATGCCCCAGGCGGCAATCGCAGCCTGCCCGCAGGCGCAGGTCATGCCGCTTTCGGCCATCGCGGAATATTTAAAGAGGTTTGATTGATCATGGATCCCGTTTCATTTCTGCTGGTCGACGACCTCGAGGAAAATCTGCTTTCGCTGGACGCGCTGCTGCGCCGTGAGGGGCTCACGCTGCTGAAGGCACGCTCGGGAGACGAGGCGCTGGAACTGCTTTTGCGCCACGAGGTCGCGCTGGCGATCGTCGATGTGCAGATGCCGGGTCTGAACGGTTTCGAGCTCGCCGAATTGATGCGCGGCAACGAGCGCACGCGCCGCGTCCCCATCATTTTCGTCACCGCTGGCAGTGCCGACAACCAACGCCGCTTCAGGGGCTACGAAGCCGGCGCCGTCGATTTCATTCAAAAGCCGATCGAGCCGGATATTCTGCGCAGCAAGGCCGATGTCTTCTTCGAACTTTACAGGCAACGCCAGCAGATTGCCGCCCAACGCGACGAACTGGAGTTGCAGGCAGCAGCGCTGAAGGAAGCCGACCGGCGCAAGGACGAATTTTTGGCCACTCTGGCGCATGAATTGCGCAATCCGCTGGCACCCCTGCGCCACGGGCTGGACGTGCTTCGCCGCAATCCGGACGCAGACGCCGCCGGCGATATCCGCGAAATGATGGATCGCCAGCTTGTGCATCTGGTGCGCCTGATCGACGATCTGCTCGATGTTTCCCGCGTCAGCGAGGGCAAGATCGAGCTTCGCAGGGAGCCCGTGACACTCGCCGGTATCGTGCAATCGGCAATCGAATCCTCCCGTCCCCTGGTGGAGCAGGGACACCACCGGTTGAGCGTCGATATCGACCCTGAACCCTTATGGGCGCACGCCGATCCGACGCGACTGTCGCAGGTCGTTGCAAATCTCCTCAACAACGCCGCCAAATACACGCCCGCCGGGGGCGAAATCGACGTCTCGGTGCGCAGGCAGGCCAACGACGGCCTGATCACGGTGGCAGACAACGGCATCGGCATTCCCGAAGGCATGCAGTCGCAGGTCTTCCAGATGTTTACCCAGATCGACGATCATCAGGCCCTGGCCCAGGGCGGACTTGGCATCGGTCTGGCGCTCGTCAGGCAGCTCGTCGCCCTGCATGGCGGCGAGGTCGAGGCCGCAAGTGCCGGGCCCGGCAAGGGAAGCGCCTTTTGTGTGCGCCTGCCCCTCATACCTGCGCCCGCGCAAGCAGCATCCTTGCCGGACAACGACCTGCCTGCATCATCTGCGCACGCATTGAAAGTCCTGATCGTCGATGACAACACGCTTGTCGCCTATACGCTCGGTTTGATGCTCGAGGAAATCGGTCACCAATTCGAGATGATCCACGATGGGCGCGAGGCGCTTGCGGCCGCCGCGACATTTTCCCCTGACGTCATCCTGCTCGATATCGGGCTACCCGGCATGGACGGCTATGAGGTCTGCCGGGCTCTTCGCAAGGATCAGCGTTTTGCCAAGATCCCAATCATCGCACAGTCGGGCTGGGGACAGAGCCGCGACAAGCTTTTGGCCTCCGAAGCCGGATTTGATCATCATCTGACAAAGCCGGTCGCGCTCGCCGATCTTGAGAGGGTCCTGTCGGAAATCGCCTAGCCAGGGATTGCCGCATCGGGATGGATCAGTCCCTCCGCCTTGAGATCCTGCCAGAAGGCCTCGGGGATTTTCGCCTGCATCGAGTTCCAGTCCTCACGGATCTGCTGGTCGCTGCTTGCGCCGACGACCAGCGCGACGGCAACGTCAGCGGCAGCAGAAAATTGCAATGCGGCCGTTCGCAGATCGACACCGTATCGTGCGGCGACGGCGCGAAGGCGGTCGCGTCTTTCGATGGCCGGACGCGGTATCTGGTGGTTGGCAGCGCCATAGTTGAAGCGCGGGCTTCCGGCAACGAAGCCGGCATTGAGACTTGATCCGATGACCAGCGAGACATTGCGCGCGCGAACGGCGGGAAAGACCTCGCTGACGGCATTGTCGTGATCGATCAGGGAATATTGCCGCGCACAGAGGCAGACGTCGGGATCGGCATCCTCGATCACCTTCAAGATCGCGTAGGGCGTGTTCACGCCAACACCCCAGGCCCGGATCACACCCTCCTCGCGCATCTTCGAGAGGGCCGGGAACGCGCCTTTGCGGGCAATCTCGTACTGCTCCTCCCATGGCGTCGGAAAAAACGCGAAATCCGGCGACAGGTCATGGACGAACGCGATGTCGAGCCTGTCCACACCGAGGCGCTGCAGGCTATCCTCGATCGAGCGGCGCACACCGTCGGCCGTGTAGTCGATGATCAGATCGTTGGGCGAATCCGACAGCGGAAACATGGCGCGATGACGATTGCTCCTTGATGCCGTCAAGAGCTTGCCGACCTTCGACGACAGGAGATAGTCGGAGCGCGGCTGATTGTGCAGAAAATGGCCGAAGCGCCTCTCGGCAAGCCCAAGGCCGTACCATGGGGCGACATCGTAATAACGCACGCCGATCGCCCAGGCCGCCTCGAGCGCGGCTTCGCCCTCGCGGTCGGTAATCTTGCTGAACTCGTTTCCAAGCGGGACACCTCCCATCCCGAAGCGAAACGCCGGCTTGAAAATCTCCCGGATACGGGCGGTGACGGCCATGACAAGCTTTCCTCTCGCAATGGTTCGGCAGGTCACCCTTAACGGCGACGCCGGCAATAAGTTTCGCGGCAGGCGGCAACGGCACGGACACCGATTTTTGGGATCGCTCGGCGGCGTGCGAACCAATCATCACCAGCCGCGTTACTTGCGGAAAAGGAGATCGCCATGCGTCTGATCATCGAACCCGATATTGGTCCCGTTTCCGGTGAGCGCGGCGGCGAAAGTGATCTCGACCGGGCGCACCGGGTCATCGATGAGTTTCTGGTCTTCGTCAGGGAAAGCCATGTCGGCAATGACATCATTGACGAGATCGAGTTGCCGGTCCCCAAATCCCTGCTGGTCCGGGCGTTCTCGATCGTCATCGCCGCCGAGCAGCGCCCCGACGTCAAGAGCCTGCTCATCAAGGCGGGGATGACGCTTGCGCAATACCGCCCCGGCCTTGGCCCACGTATCCGGATCACGCCCGCTACCAGTCGATGGCGCGCCGCGCCGATACTTTCAAAGCGCCTTGCCCAAAGGCTGGAGCAAACACTGCGCGCGGCCGCCGAGGAACGGGTCGGTCTTGCCGAAACCTACCAGCGGGCGATCTCGCGGTCGTTGAACTGACAGCATCGACAGGGCGGAAAGCTTCGGCCCTGCAGTCCGATCTCTCGCACACCCGGTTCGTCGTCCAGCTTGACTTTCGTCAAGAGAAAAACAGTTACGTCGGGTACTATCATCGAGGTTTGCATGAACGAACGATCGACGTCCAGGCCCCAGCGTGCGCTCCTTGTCGAGGACGATCTGCTGCTGGCAATGGATATGGAAGAGTTTCTATCCGATCAGGGTTTCGAGGTTGTGGGACCCTTCGGCAGGCTTTCCCAGGCACTGCAGGCGCTCGCCGAAGAAACGCCCGACATCGCTGTGGTCGATCTCAACCTCGCCGGGGAGCTCTCCTTTCCCCTGATTGATGCGCTACGAGAAACCCGCACCCCTGTGATCGTCTGTAGCGGCTATGCCGAGCTGCCGGAGTTTCGCTCCAAGCTCGCCGGCATTCCCCTCGTCGCCAAACCCTGGTCGCCGCAACCGCTCGCCCAGCTGATCGATGAGATGCTGGCAACCAGCCCTGGCGAAACACTTCGTCTTTAGATCGGAAAGCGCATCCTGCAGCCCAATCCGTCGGCGGGATATTGCAGGTCGATCTCGCCATCGAGTTCGTATTCGATGCTGCGTTCGATCAAAGTCGTGCCGAAGCCGCCCGATTGCGGTGCAACCACGATCGGCCCGGCATGTTCTTTCCATTCGATGTCGAGAACGGCGCCGTCAGGACCGTGCGGCTGTTGTCGCCATCGAATGGAGATCTGTCCTTCCTGGTTGGAGAGCGCGCCGTATTTGGCGGCATTGGCAATCAGCTCGTTCAGAACCATGCTGAGCGCCAGCGCACTCTTCGGCCGCAGATGCACGCTGTCGCTGCCGTCGATGAGAAAACGCCGTTCTCCATCATGAGCTTCGACCATGCGCGCAACCAGGTCTGAAAGGCGCACATGGTCCCAGTTGCTTTGAAACAAAAGCGCGTGGGCCTGGGCCATGGCGTCAAGCCGCTGCAACAGGCTCTCGGCATAGCCATCGACCGAAGAACTGCTGCGCGCCGTCCGACGCACGATCGACATCACCATCGCCATCGTGTTCTTGACGCGATGGCTGAGTTCGCGCACGAGGATTTCCCTTTGTTCCTCGGCACGCCGGCGCTCGCGCCTCTCATCGGCTTCCGCAAGCGCTCGTTCGACTGCAGCGGGCAATCGGATCAGTCGCTGTTTGAGGATATAGTCGGTGGCGCCGCGACGAAAGGATTCGATGGCGGCTTCCTCGCCCAGCACGCCGGACACGAAGATGAAGGGTGTTTCAGGGCAGCTTTTCCTGGCGATGTCGAGCGCTGCCATGCCATCGAAGTCAGGCAGCGAAAAATCCGACAGGATGATGTCGAAGCGGCCGTCGGCAATTGCCGCAATATAGTCGTCCTTGCGCTCGACGCGATGGACCACCGGCCTAGGCGTAATTGCATTCAACTGTTCCGAGACGAGCTCGGCGTCGAGCGCGCTGTCTTCAAGCAAAAGAATGCAAGGCGCGGCAGGGTTCTGATCAGCTATAGCCATTTCCACGATGTCCAGGAGGCGGTTCATTGAGCAGCGCCCAGAAAACGCCGAGGTCTTGGATGGCCTTGAAGAATTCATTGAATTCGACCGGTTTGACGACGAAGGCGTTGACGCCGAGTTCGTAGCTTTTGACCAGATCCTGTTCCTCGCGCGACGATGTCAGCATGACAATGGGCACGTGGCGTAACCTCTCGTCATTTTTCACTTTTTCAAGAACCTCCAGGCCATCGATTTTCGGAAGCTTGAGGTCGAGCAGGACGACGGTCGGATCCCCGCTGTCCCGGCCGGCATAAGGACCGGTGGCAAAGAGATAATCGACCGCTTCCGCGCCGTCGCGCGTGACGATGATTTCATTGGCAAGCTGACATTTTTCAAGCGCAGCAAGCGTCAGTTCCAGATCGCGGGGATTATCCTCGACGAGCAGGATGGGGCGCAGTTCAGGCAATCGTGTCTCCTCTTGTGTTTTCAACCGGCAGGACGAAGGAGAAGGACGCTCCCTGGTCTACTTCTCCAAAGGCGGAAACCGTGCCCCCATGGCGCTCGACGATGCGTCTGACCAGTGCCAGGCCAATGCCTGTCCCTTCGAAATCCTCGACCCGCTGCAGCCTCTGGAAGACGCCAAACACCTTGCCGACATATTTCATGTCGAAACCGACACCATTGTCGCTGACCGTATAGCTCGCCCGCCCATCCGCCGATCGCCCGCTCACACCGATTTCGGCACTGTCGCTTCGCCGCGTATATTTGATCGCGTTGTCGAGAAGATTGTACCAGACCTGGCGCAACAGCGTGGCATCACCGAAAGCAGGCGGCAGGTCTTCGATCCTAAGGGTGATCCGACGGCCTTCCTGCTCGGCTCTCAGGCTGCGCAGCACTTCGGCAACGAGCTTGTTCATGTCCACTTTCTTCCTGGCGATCGCGGTTCGCCCGAGCTGGGAAAAATTCAAGAGATCATCGACAAGCCGGCCTGCCGCAATGGCGGAATCGGAAATCGTCTGCAGATAGTGCAGCGATTTCGCGTCGAGGTTTTTCTCGCGCTCGCGCAACAATTCGGCAAAACCGACGATATGGCGGAAGGGTGCCCGCAGGTCGTGAGACACCGAATAGGAAAACGCCTCGAGTTCCTTGTTGGAGCGTTGCAGTTCTTCGCTGAGCTGCGCAAGTTCTTCCGCCTTGCGCAATACGATGCCGACGATTGCAGCGCGCAGATCACGGGCTGCAGCAATCTGGCTATCGCTCCATGGCGAAGCCTGGTCGCGCACCTGTTCACGCCAGATGTCGAAGGATTTTCGCGGATGAATGCGGCCCTCTTCACGCACGAATTTATGCGGATCGCCGCCCCATTTTACGGTGCGAACGACCTCGGGACGAAACCAGACCAGCCAGTTGGAATGCAATTGCGACAGGCTGATCGCCATGATCCCGGCTGCCGAGGCGGCATGGGCCCGGCTATCGGGCAGATCGTGCGACAGACAATTCGAATGGTATAGATCATCTGCATTGGCCTTCAGCCAGTCGACAATGGCAGAAATTTCCTCCGCAGGTGGAACGAAGCCCGTCACCTGCAATGCGTCGTCCGCAACGATCGCAGCCCCTGTCGCCCCGACGAGGTCGAGAAGGTCGTTCTTCTGCCCAAGCAATTGTCGCGGCCAATCTGGCGCCTCGCTCATGACTGCCAGCAGACGCGATTGCACCCGGGCGAGTTCCGCCCGCTCTGCGGCTGATTGCCCGCGTTCGAACGCGCCGATGCGCATGGCAAGCGACTGGACGACGAATTCGCAGGCATCCCGTACCGGCAGCGCGACCGGATGGGGCTTCACGCTGTGGCAGGACAGCAGCCCCCATAGCGCACCGTCGATAATGATCGAAATCGACATGGAAGCGGCCGTGCCCATGTTGCGCATATATTCGATGTGCACCGGCGAGACGCTGCGCAGCTGCGACAAGGACAGATCGACAGGCTCTGGCGATGCCCCTGCAAGCGTAACGATCGGAACCGGCCGATACGAAACATCGGGAATGACACGAATCCGGTTTATCGTGTAAAGCCGCCTCGCCTGTGCCGGTATGTCACCGCTTGGAAAGCGCAGATCGAGATAGGTCGGCAGCCGACCATTGCCGGCCTCTGCGACGACATGTCCGTTCCAGTCGGGATCAAACTTGTAGACGAGCACGCGATCAAAGCCTGTCAGCTCCGCGACAAAGCGCGCGGCCGCGTCGAGATTGCCGGCAATATCGGGCTCGGCAGACATGCGATGCGTCAATGCCCCGAGACGAGGCAGAATGTCTTCGATTGTCTGCTGTTCGTGATCCTCGAACTCGACAATGATCGAGGAACCCGAGCGGTGAGCGATAACGCTGCGCCGCTCACCTTCAAGGCCATGGCGCAATGTCGGATCACGGCCGGCAATCCATTCAGTCAATCGCGCTTCGAGGCTCGGAAAGGCAGAGAAGAAAGTCTCGCCTCTGGCGAGATCGATGCCGGTGAAACCGGCGAAATTTGCGCTCACCTGGACCACCGCGCCTGATGTCGCGTCAAGGACTGCGAGCGCGCCATGCGGCTGGATGGCGCCGGGTATATGAATGGGTTCGATCGCACAGCTATCGAGATCGGCGGGCAAAACCGCTGAATTGCTCACGTCAAGAGTTCCTCCAGCCAGGGATACCAGCCTCGTCGCACGGCTAACATAGGGGCCTCAGTCTGCCTGTAAACGCACACAGTCGGACTTTCTGACGCCGGAGCGGCGGATCGCGGTCTCAGTCGACAAATGTGACCACCACGCCCGGCTTGACCATGCCGGCCAGCTCCTCGGCGTCCCAGTTCGTCAGTCTGACGCAGCCATGCGACCCGACCTTGCCGATGAGCTCGGGATCGGGCGTGCCGTGGATCCCATAGGTTGGCTCGGTGAGATCGATCCAGATGCTGCCAACCGGACCATTCGGGCCTTTCGGTATGGTAAGGACCTTGTTGTTCCTCCCCTGCTTGAAGTTGATTGCAGGGTCATAGCGGTAGACCGGCATTCTCGCGACACCCTTGACCTCATGGACGCCCTTTGGTGAGGGATTGTCGTCACTGCCGACGGTCGCCGGATAAACGGCAAGGAGCGCACCGTCCCTGGCATAGGCAAAAACCTGTCCTCTCTTCTTGTCGGCCTTGATGTGATCGACCCTGGCTTCGCGAAAAGCGCCGGGCATCACCACCTGCAGCGTCGTGCCGGGCGTGAACGCTGCCGTGGGATTGAGAGCCTTCAACAGATCGATATCCATATGAAATCGCTCGGCAAGCTTTTCGGCAACGCTGGTGTATCCCATGCTGGCCATGCGTGCCTTCTCGCCGTAATCGTCAGGAATGTGATCGACGAGATCGCCGGCGTCTTCGCCGCTCACCGTGTAGCTGGCCACGATCGGTCCGCCGGCTTCGAGCTGCCCGATGGTCGCCGCATCGAGCCTTCCGTCCGAGACGAGCCCGCTCATGGTCTCAAAGCCGGCCAGAGCCTTTCTGACGTTGTCTCCGTCGATTCCGTCGATCACGCCAGGTGATGCCCCCGCCCGATCAAGCAGGACCTGCAGCCGCACGATGGCGGGATCGGCGGCAGGGTGCGCGTCTTTTGCGGGCGCGGTCAAAGGCACATTCATGAGGCTGGATAAAGACGCGCCGTTGACGGCCGCAGCTAACGGTTCGGCAAGTGCCGGCGTGGCGAAGACGGAAACAATGAAAACCGTCGTGACGGACAAACATCTGTTCATGACGGGAGAAAGGGACGCGAGGACAATAGGTTCCGCGCGCTCGCCCGGCATGCCTGCGAAGCGCCGAGCGGAAACGGTCTTGCGCATTCAACCGCAGCCGACGGAACCGTTTGGCCGAAACGGCGTTTATAACGGCTCACATTTCGTCACATTCGGGAAATGCCCATCATGATAGCTGCGCCGCGCTCCGTGCTTGTCGTTGAAGACGAGGCACTCATCCGCCTGAGCCTCGTTGCGGACCTCGAGGATGCGGGATTTGCCGTTTATGAAGCGGCGGGTGCCGAAGAGGCACTGAGCCTATTGTCGACCCATCCCGAAATTGAAGCCCTGTTTACGGATATCGACATGCCCGGCTCGATCGACGGCTTGGTCCTCACGCAGCGGGCACGCCAATCGCATCCCAAAATTGCGATCCTGCTCACATCTGGCTACCTGAAGATCGACAAAAGCGAGCTGCCGCCCGAAACGGCTTTTTTTTCAAAGCCCTATGATGTCGATCACGTCGTAAACCATATCCGGGAACGTGTGTTTGCTTGACGGGGTGGAAAGATTGCTTTGCGGAGCCCTTTGATCCATATCTGTCATATGACGCGGCCGCCTTGCATCCTGGCAAGATGCACCAGCCATCCTCCAGCCCAGGCATTTTAAGGACCTCTCGATGGCACTGGTGAAGACGACGCAACTGGGCACGAAACCGGCTTCGAACAAGACACCGGCGCCCCCCTCGGTGGCGTCGGACGAAAGCAAGACCACTGCAACTCGTCGCTCCCAGGATCGCTCCCGCCTGCGCCAGCAGAAAGCGGCGGAACGGATCGGCGCGGCAACAGAGGAGCTGGCAACCGGCATAAGCGAGGCGGCCTCGGCAGCCGAAGAGTTGCGCCGCTCGCTTGAGCAGATTGCAAGTGGCGCCGAAGAAGCCGCCGGCGCCGCACAGGAATCGCTTTCGGCGACCGCGCATTTGTCCTCACGATTTTCCGATGCCCGCACCGAGGCCGAGGCCTCGCGCAAGCGCACCGAGGAGCTTCAGACCTCGCTTCTGCAATCCGGGGCGCAGATCGATGCCTCGATCACCGCCATCGAGGGCAACGCGGCGCGCCAGATCGCATCTGTTGCGATCATCGACAAGCTTCAGACCCAGGCCGAGACCATTGGCTCCGCGACGGTCGCGGTTGCCGATATTTCCGATCGAACCAGCCTCCTGGCGCTCAATGCCGCGATTGAGGCGGCACGCGCAGGCGACGACGGCCTCGGCTTTGCTGTCGTTGCCGACGAAGTGCGTGCACTTGCCGAGATCGCCGAGGGAAGCTCACGCAACGTGAGCCAGCAGGCTAAGGCGATTGTCGATGGCGTCAGCGGAATTTCCCTGCGGATCCGCTCCGCAGCCGCCAAAGCTCAGGAACAGACTGCGCTCGGGCGCATCGTTACCGACGAGCTGAACACGATCCGCCAGTCACTCGCGAATCTGTCGGAACACAGCCAGACGATCCTGATTGCCGCAATCGAGGCGGAAGTGGCGACGCGCGAGGCGCAAAAGGGAGCTGAGACGGTGGCATCGGCGGCAGAGGAACAGTCTGCCGCCACGTCCGAGGCCCAGCGTGCCGTTCAACAGCAAAGCGCTGCGCTCGAAGAGAGCCAGAAAACGGCCCAGGCGCTGGCGGGGCTTGCAGATGCCTTGATGGATGGCGACGCGCGCACATCGAGATCGGAAGAACTGAGCTCGGCGGCCGAAGAATTGTCGGCGACCGTGCAGGAACTCTCCGGCGCGGCGGGCGAGATCCTGATTGCCATCGACCAGATCAGCCGCGGCTCTGAAGCACAGGCTGCCGCGACCCAGCAGGCCAATGCCGCCATGGTGCAGATCGAAAAAAACGCAGCACAGACGAAGGAAAGCGCCGGCAGAGCCGGTGAACGGTCCGAAGAGATCAAGCTGCTGCTTTCAAGGAACAAGGATTCGCTTGCAGCGATTGCGGCGGGCATCGGCAACGCGCTCGTCGAAACGCGCGAGGCACTGGCCGAGCTTCGCTCACTCGGTGAGATCGGCTTTCATATCGAACGGACGGTGGAACGGATCGTCCTCGTTGCCGTCCAGACCAGCATGCTGGCCGTCAGCGGTTCGGTCGAAGCTGCGCGCGCCGGCGATGCGGGCCGCGGTTTTGCGATCGTCTCCACCGACATCCGCAAGCTCGCCCAGGACGCAGCCGAAAACATCGATGGCGTCAAGGATGTCGTTCGGCTCATCCAGCTGCAGATCGCCGGGGTGGAGCGCGAGTTGGAGACCATCATCGCCGCCTCGGAGGCCGAAGCCGCCAAAAACAGGCTGATCGGCGAGAGGCTGATTGCCGCCGAAACCGAAGTCGCCCTGATGGTCGGCGCGAACGCCTCGATCTTCGAGGCATCGCAGGCCATCCTTGTCGCCACGAAACAGGTTCAGGCCGGCACGCAGCAGATTGCCGCTGTGGCGCAGGAAGCAAGCGCCGCATCGCAGCAGGCGGCGACGGCAGCACGCCAGCAGTCACGTGGCGCCGAGGATCTGGCGGCTGCGGTTGAGGAAATCGCATCACTCGCGGACGAACTTCAGATATCGGGACCATGACCCGATGATGGCGCCCGCCTCAAAAGCCGCTATCGATGAGCGACGCCTGGTCTTTAAGGTTGGTGACATGCACCACGCGATCGAGGCCGGCAGGGTGCTTGAGGTCATCAAGGCCGCGATCCTGACCCGCGTTCCGAATGGCCCGCCAGCTCTTGCCGGCATTGCCGGCCTGCGGGGGCAGCCAATACCGGTACTATCGATGCGCGCCTTCATCAATGCCGAAGACAGGTCTGTCTCTCGCCTCGGCAAGATCATCGTCTATGACCATGGTAGGCCGGTCGGACTGCTCGTCGATGACGTGCTTCGCCTGACGTTGGACGATGCGGCAGTACTCCTGCAAGGAATGGACGAACGCATAGCTGCAGCGTTCCGGAACACCCGGCAAGCCTCCCCCCGGCAGCAGATGTCTCGACGCGAGGAGGTTGCGACCGAGACAGGTTCTTCGCTGATTGCGCTTTTGTCGTTCCGCATTTGCGGCCAACTCTACGGCCTGCCACTCGAAGATGTCCGAGAGGTCATCAAGGTCCAAGCGGAGGCATTTTCGTCTGCGGGCGCCTCACCGGCCGTTGTTGGACTGATGGCAATGCGCGATGCGGTCTTGCCGCTCATTTCAACCGCTTCGCTTTTGGGTCTTGATGCCGGCCAGGCAGGTGCAGATATGGCCCATGTCATCGTCGTCGCATACGAGGGTGACGCCGTCGGCCTCGTCGTCGATGAGATCGACGCCATCCGCCGGCTGCCCGAAGATGCGATCGATCCGGTGCCCGCCGTGCTTCAGAAGGGTCGCGGTGACGCGCAGATCGAGGCGATCGGGCGACTTTCGCAGCAAGGGAAACTGATATCGATCCTGTCGCCGAAAAAGCTCTTCGGCCACCAGGCGGTGGCGCAGGCCGTCAGCGGGAATGCAGGAGCAGGGCCAATGAACACGACACCGGCAAAGCAGGAAGCGGTCGAGCAGTTTCTGATTTTCCATCTCGGAGAGGAAATCTACGGCCTGCCGATTGCGGCGGTGGATGAGGTCATCCGCGTGCCGGGCGCGGTGACGCGCATGCCGGGCGCGCCCGATTTCGTGCGCGGCGTCATCAATCTGCGAGGCAATGCGGTCGTGCTGATCGACCAAGGCAGCCGATTTGCGGCCGGGCAATCCAGGGATAGTGACCGCAAACGCGCGATCATCGTGACGCTCGGCAAATTGCAGGCTGGCTTCGTGGTGGACGGCGTCTCGGAAGTCAAAGCGATCGCAGCCGCCGCCTTGTCTGAGGCGCCGGCCTTCTCCTCGGAGGAAACATCGGTCTTCGATCGCATCGCGCGCATCGAGAGCGATGGCCGCATGGTCCTGCTCATCGATGCGCAGGCGCTGTTGAGCAAGGCCGAGCAGGATGTCGTCGCTGCGCTGACGAAGGGCACGCCTTCACGGGCTGCCCCGTGATCCGGCTCCTGATTGTCGACGATTCCGCGCTCATGCGCAAACTGCTCGGCCAGATCTTCAACGCCGAGGCGGACTTCACGATCGAATATGCGCGCAATGGCGATGAAGCCCTTGAGATCATCGCGCATTTTCACCCCGACGTCGTCACGCTCGACATTCACATGCCGTCGATGGACGGTCTGACCTGCCTCGACCGCATCATGCTCGAACATCCCTGTCCGGTGGTGATGGTCTCGTCGCTGACGGAGGACGGTGCAAAGGAGACATTGGCAGCACTGGAGATCGGTGCCGTCGATTTCATCGCCAAACCAGGCGGGGCGATCTCGCTCAGTATCGACGAGCTCAGACCCCGTCTCGTCGAGAAGGTCCGCATGGCGGCATCGGTTCGTATCCGGCGAAGCCTGCGGCTTACAGAGCGCCTCCGTCTTGCCAAAACGTCGAGCCCGCCCCGTCCTGGCACTATCCACCGCAAGACACCGCCGCAGCCGGACAAGCAAGGCATCGCGCAAGGGCTCGTGCTGATCGGGTGCTCGACGGGCGGACCTCCGGCCCTCGACGCTGTTCTTGCCTCGCTGCCGGCAGAGTTTGCGTGGCCCATCGTCGTTGCCCAGCACATGCCGGCCTCTTTCACCGGTCCGCTTGCCCGCCGCCTCGACGGGATATGCGCCCTTTGCGTCAGCGAGGTCGTTGGCCAGACGCGGCTTGCGCCGGGCAATGTCTATGTTGCCAGGGGTGACGGGGATATCGTCATATCGTCGCGGGGCGGCTTCCTCGTCGCCATGGCGGCCCCGAGCGACCCGGCGCATCGTTGGCATCCGAGCGTCGATCGCATGGTTCGCTCGGCCATGAACCATGTTCAAGCAACAAATATGGTCGGCATCCTGATGACCGGGATGGGAAATGACGGTGCCGCCGCCATGGCCGATCTTCGCTCGGCCGGCGGCTTTACGATTGCCGAATCCGAGGAGACGGCGGTGGTCTGGGGAATGCCGGGCGAAATGGTGCGCCGTGACGGAGCAAGCGAGATCCGACGCCTTGATGAGATCGGGCTACGGCTTTTGGAGCGTGTTGGCTGATGGCGATCCCTCCCGTCAACGCACAGGCTCCGATTACCCCGCCTCTGTCGGAGGCCGATCTCGCCGAAATCTGCGCGATCATCTACAAACGCAGTGGAATGGTCTTCGGCGAGACGAAACGTTACTATATAGAACGGCGCGTGACCGACCTTATCGCTCAGCGCCAGGCAAGCTCGGTGCAGGGCTACATTTCGCTGCTGCGCAGCGATCTGCGTGAGTCCGAATTCCTGATCAACAGTTTCACCGTCAACGAGACCTATTTCTATCGCGAGCAGCACCAGCTTGCCTGCCTCAGCAATTCGATCCTGCCTGATATCGTCCGCTTCAAGGCCCCGGGCGAGCGCATCCGCATCTGGTCGATGCCCTGTTCGAGCGGCGAAGAGCCCTATTCGATCGCCATCTGGCTGCTTGAAAACTGGCCCCTGGTCGATGCCTATAATATCGAGATCGTCGGTTCCGACATCGACACAGCGATCCTGCGCCAGGCCGTCGACGGCTCTTACGGCGAACGCTCGCTCTCAAGGCTTTCGAACGATATCCTGGCGCGCTATTTCGAACCGGAACAGGATCGTCAACGCCGGCTGATCGCCGATCTCAGAGAATCCGTCCATTTTGCAAAGGGCAATATCGTCGATCAGAACAGCCTCTCGCCCCTTGGTCGCTTCGACGTGATCTTCTGCCGCAATCTTTTGATCTATTTCGACGACGCGGCACGCGAGACCGCCGCCCGCAACCTTCACGCCCTGCTCTATGATGGGGGCTATATCTGCCTTGGCCACACGGAATCCATGTCGCGCATATCGGAGACATTCGAACCTGTCCGCTTTCCTGATGCCATCGTCTATCGAGAGGCGGGAGGTGCATGAATGGATGAACTGAGAGAACAGTTTTCCGTCGAGGCGAAAGAACTGGTCCAGCAGGCCTCCGAAGACCTGCTCGCGCTCGAAGCCGATCCCTCCGATCGAAAGCGGCTCGAAGGTGCCTTTCGCGCCATTCATACGCTGAAAGGATCGGTCGCCCTGTTCGACCTCGCTCCGATGCAGGCGGTGCTGCACGAGGCGGAAAATCTTCTCTCTGTCGAGCGCGACGCCGGCACCGGCATCGATCGCGTGATGATTGATCTGCTGCTGGCTGTCGTCTCCTGGGTGGACGACTGTATCGACGACATCGTTCGCACTGGCCATCTTTCAACGGCGCAGGCGACCGAGGCCAATCGCGTCCTCGTCCTGCTGAAGGGCGAAAAGACCGGCCCGGAAAGCGAGCAAGGCGCAAGCGAGGTGTCGAGTGCTGTTCCTCAATGGGCCCTGGCGCTGCGCCAGCGTATGCCGGAGGTCGACCTCTCCGTGCCGTTCGTCGCCATTCGCTACGTGCCCCACCCGGAATGCTTCTTCAACGGAGACGACCCGATCGCGACCATGACGCGCCTGCCCAACCTGCGCCATCTGTCGTTTTTTCTGAGGGAGCCTCCGGGCTCCAGCCAAGATTATGATCCGTTTCGCTGCAATCTGATCATCGAAGCGATCGCCGGCGGATCGTTGGGCGACGTCGAGGCACCGTTTCGATTGATCCCGGATCAGGTGCAGCTCCACGCGTTTGCGGGATCGGCTCCAGCTTCCGGTCCCATAGACGCTTCGCGCGAGCGACAAAGCGACCGGCAGCCGACCACCATGCGGGTCGATCCGGCGCGGATCGACCGTCTGATAGAGATTGCTGGAGAACTGGTGATGGCGAAGAACGCACTCGCGCCACTGTCAAATGCGGCTCGAAGTGGCGGCAACGACGTGCTGGCAAGGGAGATTGCCGCCAGCCACCACGAGATCGACCGGCTGGTCGCCTCGCTCTACGGTGCAGTCACGCAGGCGCGCATGATACCGCTCGACCAGACATTCCGACGCTTTCCACGGCTCGTTCGCGAAACATCGACAAGGCTTGGCAAGACTGTCGATCTGGTGATCGAGGGCGGCGGCGTCGAAGCGGACCGCGAGATCGTCGAAAATCTCTTCGAGCCGCTGCTGCACCTTGTTCGCAATGGGCTCGATCATGGCATCGAACTTGCCGCCGATCGATTGCAATCGGCAAAGCCTGCAAGGGGGCAGTTGCGCCTGGAAGCGCGCAGGAAGGGTGACCAGGTCGAGATCGGCATCATCGACGATGGACGAGGCATCGACCCTGGCCTTGTAAGGGCAACCGCGCTCCGCCGCGCGCTCGTCTCGGCACAGCAGGCAGAAAGCCTTTCGGACAGGGAGATGTTGCAATTCATCTTTGCGCCGGGCTTTTCGACGGCATCGTCCGTTTCCGACCTTTCCGGCCGCGGCGTCGGCCTCGACGCCGTGCGGCAATCCGTCGAGGATCTCGGCGGGACGATCGAATTGCAGAGTGTAGCGGGATCCGGTACCACCTTTGTACTGCGACTGCCGATGAGCCTGTCGATGGCGCAGCTGATGGTGGTCTCGGTCGGTCACGAGCGATACGGCATTCCGATCGAGGATGTCCTGGAAACCCACAGGCTGTCGCCTGACAGGATCCAGTCGGTCAGGGCGGGCCACGCCTTTGTCCTGCGAGACAGGACAATGCCCTTGCTGTTCCTTTCGGATCTTTTGCAGATCCCGGTCACTCCCGTCACATCGGGTAACCTGAAGGTCCTGATCGTGCGCATGGGGCAGGATGACGTCGGACTGGCCGTTGACGCGATCGCCGAGCGCGTTGCCACGCTGACGCGCCCGCTTTCGGGCATTCTGGAAGGTCTTGCCGGGATTTCCGGCACGACATTGCTGGGCGACGGAACGATCCTGCTTGTGCTTGACCTGGAGGAACTTCTACCATGACCGTCCACCTTCATCAGGGCATTATCAGCCTGATCGGACCCTGTGGGGTCGAAGATGTCGAGACCCTGGTCACCTATCTCGATGGTCAACCGGGGCTGAGCGTCGATCTGAGTGGCGCAACCAGCCTGCACACGGCCCTGTGGCAGACGCTGATGGTTTTTAAGCCCGCAATCTCGGCTGGCCCCGCTCCAACGTCGGCGATGGACGGAGCGTTTCAGGCGTTGAGGGCTTTCCATCCGCCTGAGAGCGCCTAGATGTTAGCTTGCGGTACACCCTTCATCCCAATATGGGTAAGAGACCCGTCCGCGTCGGACGGTCAGAAAATCAGCATGCGGAGAACGAAATGACGGTCAAAGTCCTGGTTGTCGACGACAGCAAGTTGGCACGGATTGTGGCCGGCAAGGCGATTGCAGCCTTGCAGCCCGACTGGACGCGGATCGAAGCGGGAAGTGCAGCCGATGCGCTGCAGATCGTCGGCCAACAGCAGATCGACGTGGCGATCCTCGATTTCAACATGCCCGATCGCGACGGGCTTGAATTGGCCTCCGACCTGCGCGACGCCCATCCGAACATGCCGATCGCCGTCATCACCGCCAACGTCCAGGACGAGATCGTCGCCCGGGTACGGGCGCTGAACGCGACATTCGTCGCCAAACCCGTCACGCAGGATGGTCTGAGCGGATTTATTGCCGGTGCCGCCCTGCGGCTGAGGAAGGCCGGCGTATGAGCGGACAATCGATTACCCTTGACGAACTCGAACGCGATGCGCTGACAGAGCTCGTCAATATCGGCGTGAGCCGTGCGGCTGCCAGTCTTCGGAAAATGGTCAACCGACAGGTCCTCCTCTCGGTGCCGGCAGTCGAGATCGTCACCCGCAAATCGGCCGCATCGCTGATCGGCCAGCGTGAACGGGAAACCCTGATTGCCGTCCAGCAGCTGTTCGAAGGCCCGTTTTCCGGCCGCGCCCTCCTGATCTTCCCCGAGAGCAATGGTCTGTCACTGGTGCGCGCCATCGTCGGCGACGAGATGGAAGAAGCCGATGTGGTCGAAATGGAAGACGAGGCGCTCGCCGAAACCGGCAACGTCATCCTGAACGGCTGTCTGGGCTCGATGGCAAATCTTCTGCAACATACGCTGAAAATGTCGATCCCTTCGGTGCGGCGAGGCGACAGCAACCTTCTGTTCGAATCACTCGGCACCGCCAACGACGACAATTTCGTGCTGTTTCTCTATATCAATTTTTCCGTGCATGAGCGCAATATTCGCGGATACGTGGCCATGATCATGGACCTCCCGTCGCTCGAAAAACTCAAGCAATATATTGCCGATTTCATCAATCGCGTGATCTCGGACCAGCCTTAGCGTGACAATTGGTGGTGCCGTCGATGACTGAGGATGCCAAACTCGCTGAGGATCTTGTGCGCACGGGGGCGGACCTCGAAGCCGCGCAGCGGCGATTGCAGCTGACCCTGGATGCCACAGGCGAAACCTGCAGCTGGGAGTGGGATATCGCCAAAAAGCGCCTGACCGCTGACGCGAAATTTGCGGCGATCACCGGCCAGGATCCGATCGCCCTTGCCGAGGGCGTGTCGCCCGAACATTTCTTCACATCAATCCATCCCGAGGATCTCAAACGCGTCAAGCTTGCGGTCGCAGGTATCCTTGCGGGCTCGGAAATCTTTTCAAAGGAATACAGGCTGCTGCGCAATGATGGCGGCCATCGCTGGGTTCATGCGCGCGGACGCGCCATCCTCGATGGTGCCGACGAACCGGTCAAGTTCGTGGGCGTCTTGGCCGATATTACCGAGCAGAAGCGCATCACCGAACAGCTGCGTATTGCCCAGTCAGCCGGCGGCATCGGAACCTTCGAACATATCGTCGGCTATGCGACCATGACCGTTTCGGAACAGTTTTGCCACTTGTTCGGTCTGCATCCGACCAAGGTTCTGCCGGTGCGCACTTTGAACGACCTCATTCACGGCGACGACGAGCAGATCATCGATCTCACGGATCCCGACGGGTTCCAGAACGAGCGCAATATCGAGTTTCGGGTCAGGCGGGCCGATGACGGCCAGGAGCGCTGGCTGGCGCGTCGCGGCGAATATGTCGATGACATCGAATCCAGCGGCCGGCGCTATGTGGGCGTGGTCTTTGACATTACCGAAGCCAAGCAGACGCAGGAGAGCCTCAGACAGGCCAATCAGGCGCTTGCCGAAATAGCCCGCGACAGCCTGCGCGAACGCAATCGCGTCTGGAAGAACTCGCGCGACCTGCTGGTGGTGATCGGCGCTGACGGTATCTTTCGCGACGTCAGCCCGGCCTGGCTCGACATTCTCGGTCATGATCCCGAAGCCGTGGTCGGCAGGCATGTGCTCGATTTCGTCTGGCAAGAGGACCGCGACCGCGTTCGGCCCGATCTCAGGAAAACGATCGACAATACCCATGCCGAGCTTGAGCTGCGACTTGCCCATATCGATGGATCACCACGCATCGTCTCGTGGATGACATCCCGCGAAGACAATCTCGTCTATGCCTTTGGTCGGGACGTGACAGTCGAGCGTCAGCAGAAGCAGGTTCTGGAGCAGACGGAAGACCAGCTGCGCCAAGCCCAGAAGATGGAAGCCGTCGGGCAATTGACCGGCGGCATTGCCCACGACTTCAACAACATGCTGACGGGCGTGACCGGCGCCTTGTCGATCATCAAGCGCAGGATCGCAGCCGGCCGCTACGACGAACTCGACAAATTCATCGATGCCGCCGCCTCGTCCGCGCACCGGGCAGCGGCCTTGACACACAGGCTCTTGGCCTTTTCGCGTCGGCAGTCGCTCGACCGCAAGCCGATCGACGTTGAACAACTTATCGGTTCGATGGAAGACATGTTTCGGCGAACGCTCGGCGAGCAAGTCGAATTGTCGACCAATGTCGCGCCTGACACGTGGAAGGCAATCACCGACGCCAATCAGCTCGAAAGTGCGATCCTCAACCTGGTCATCAACGCGCGCGACGCCATGCCCGAGGGCGGCAAGCTGACCATCGAAACTGGCAATGTCGTCCTGTCTCAACTGGATCTGGCGCATGGCGAGACGCTGAAGCCGGGAAGCTATGTGATGCTGGCAGTCAGCGATACCGGCATCGGCATGTCGCAGGCAACGATCGAGAAGGCCTTCGATCCCTTCTTCACGACAAAGCCGATCGGCCAGGGAACGGGGCTTGGCCTGTCGATGATCTACGGATTTGCGCAACAGTCCGGAGGGCATGTGCGCATTTACAGCCAGGTCGGGCTGGGGACGACGATCAAGCTCTATCTTCCCGGCAGCCACGAAGAACTGAACCAGTCAAAGGCGGCGGCAAAGCCGGTCGTCGTGCCGCCGCGCGGCGATGGGGAAACGGTTCTGGTCGTCGAGGACGACGCGTCCGTGCGGATGCTGGTCGTCGATGTCTTGCAGGAGCTCGGATATCGTGTCGTCGAAGCCGTCGATGGAACCGGGGCACTGCCGATCATCGAGGACGAGGGGCGGCTCGACATGCTGATTTCGGATGTCGGTCTGCCGGGATTGAATGGCCGGCAGCTTGCCGAGATCGCGATGGCGGCGCGCCCCTCCCTGAAAGTACTGTTCATCACCGGTTACGCGGCGACGGCAGCCTCCAGAGCCGATTTTCTGGCACCGGGAATGGAGATGATCACCAAACCGTTTTCGATCGATGACCTGGCGCAAAAGGTCAGAATCATCCTGACCGCCGAACGCGAAGAATAGGCAACGAAGGGCGCGACAAACGGCCGGCGCCGGTCGTCACGGGTGCCTGCGGTTTCATGATCGCTCATCACCACTTCGATCGTTTTCGCATGATGGCGGAGGCACGCTCGTCTCTCCCGGAACAAATCAGCGTCTGGACGCTTTTCTTCTCACCAAAAGGAGAAAAAGCACATGGTCTTTACACCCAACGATCCCCTTGGCGGCCCGGGCCCCAATCCCGACCTCAGAACGACACCGGTCGATCGGCGCCGTTCGTCATGGGGCGTGATCCTTGCGATCGCGATCCTCGCAGCAGCAGGTTTTGCCTATTACAATTACCAGGCGCCTGCCATCGATCCACAACCGACTGCCTCGACGACGACCGGGCACGTGCAACCGACCCCTGCCCCGGCAACGCCAGTCGCGCCTGCGCCCCAGAGCGGGTCGTCCACGCCTGCAACGCCGCCGGCAACCGGTGGTCAATAGGCTGGCCGCCTGAAAGCGACCTCGGACTCAAGACAGAACGCCCGGCTGCATGACGCCGGGCGTTTCGCATCGACCGCAACCGGCCTTTCCCGTGCGCTGGATTGGCTAGCGAGACAGTGTCAACGACCTCCATCGTTCACCGACCAGGACAAGCGGACACAGCCGATTTTTCGAACCGTCCGAAAGGAGGTCGGCATGGTCCGCACGCCGTGCCTTGGCCCTGCAGCGGATGCTTCATCCGAGATAGGTGTGGCGCGAAAAAGAGCGCGAATTCCGACGGGAGCCGTGCCGCGCCAGATAGGCGACAATGTCGCATCCAAGTCTGGTCATATCATAGGGTTTTTCGAGAAATGAAACGACATTGGTCAGCAGCGACAGATCGATATGTCGGCCGGACGTGATCCACACGGGCACGGATGCACGCGTCCGCTCCAGGAGCCGCGCAAGATCGATGCCCGTGAGGCCGCCTGGCATATCGACATCGGTGACGACGGCATCGATATCGTCATGCCTGCCGAGCGCTCCTACAGCCTCCAGCACATTGGCGCATTCGATGACGATCTGACCTTGGTCAACCAAGGTGTCCGCCAATGCGAAGCGGATCAGCGTCTCGTCTTCCACGATCATGATCTTTGCCATTGCCGATCTCCGTTTTCCATGGCGGTTGAACGCAACGTTGACCCAAATCGATACAGGATAAGCGACGATCTTCGTCGCCATGGTTAATCAAGTGTAAAAAGGGAATTCCGCTACAGCCCTCGCGCCCGGTTGCCGCGACTTTTCCTCGCCTTTCGGCTGTGTGGAATGAGAAGGAGAGGAACGCCTTGGAAGCGCGACCGTTTTTCGATCAGCGAGGGCAGAGGAACGCGGTTTTTCTTCCACGTAGGATCGGACGACGGCTTCGAGGAAGATGTCGATGGCACCGAATTTCCGACGCTCGAAGACGCCGTATCGGAGGCACGTCGGGCTGGACCAAGAGATGGTCGCCGAACTCATCCTGCACGAAGGGCGGCTCGATCTTCGCGCCTTCGAGATCGCCGACCGCAAGCACATCGTCCTCAGCATTGTCCGGTTTTGCGATCTGATCGGTATCGACTGACAAAAGCGGTGTCTGCGCGACAGTGTCGTTGCGCTGAGACTAATCAAGGATACGGGCTTCGATGCAGGCCTGGATAAAATCCTCGCGCGCAGTCTCGCGGGCCTGTGACCGTTCCGCGCTCGCCATGCAGGAACACATCGCTCTTTCATAGGCGTCACCGCGTGATTGCGGCCATCTGTAAAGAAGCTTTTCCAATGCCTGTCTCGGACTGCGTACAGCCTCTGGCAAGCCATATCCGATGCGCACGTAAACGGGCGCAAGCCAACGGACCTCGCTGGTCCTCAGTGTCATGTTCATCCTGCGGTGCCTCCTGCACCGGCGGCTAGAACGCCGCATGCTCAGAAAAGTTGCAGCGAGGCTAAGATTTAATCAAAACCGCGACGGACGCTGGCGCCCGCCGATGGCGATCACCCAAGCCACGGTGCCTGGCCCGCAAGGAAATGAAGCAATCTTCGCGTCTTGCCGGCCCGGCCACTTCGATGTCGAAAGACACAGACAGCAAACCCCTTTGCAGCGCCAAATCGCTGCCGGACCCGGCTCGGGAACAAAATCATCAATATGCCGTTGCTTGTGGGACGATCGACCTGGAGGCCACCATGCGCAGCGCAAAACAATCGACCCTGATGATCCTGATGGGTTGCAGCCTGCTTGCCGTATCCCTGACACCTGCCCATGCCTTCAGGATGACCGAACCGGCGACACAGTCCAAAGCGGCAGGGGCGGTATCGGCTTTCGCAACCGAGGAAAATGGCGCCGAGGTGAAGGATCTGCCGATCCTGTCGCCAGCTGAGATAAAACATATTCAGTGGTGCGCCCGCACCTATCGTTCCTATGATCCGACCGATGACAGCTATGCCATTGGTGCTGTGCGCGTAGCCTGCCGGTCACCAGGGTGATGCAAGAGCAGCCGGTTCTCCCTGCGCATCTGCAGGGTCTGAGGCCCAAGGCCTTTTTACCAGCGTTCCCTGCGCTCAGCTCAAATTCGATTTCACCATGTAGGAAGCTTTGAAGGAACGGGCCTCCGTTCACCTTCGTTCCTCCTGCAAAGGAGCGTTATTGACCATGAGCGATATAGACCCTGCAAAATACAATATCGTGTCCCTGCACGATCGGTATGCAATCGAACGCGGAGAAGCAGAAAGGCTGATCGCCAGTTTCGGCTGTAATCGGCACGAACTCGACAGGCTTCTCGGTTCGATCGACAGAACCCAGCCACCTCGGGAAGAGGTCCGCCGCACCGCATGATCCGGGCGCTGAGGTTGCCAGCTCGGGCCTCGCTGTTTTGAGTTGGAGGTCTTCCGGCTGGTGCACCGTCACAGTTTCCCTGTAAAACGGAGGTCGCACTCGGTCGCGTTCGGCGGCTGCACTGACCGCGCCATTGCCTGAACAATTCCACATCTTTCCGTTTTGGGCACGCGACACAGCCCCATCCCTGCCGGTTCAACAATGGCTGCAGGGACGAAAGCATATTGAAGCCGCGGTCAGTCGCGGTTCATTTCAGTCGCGATGTTCAGGCATGTCTTTCAGTTCGTCCTTGGTCCAGCGTGTGATCGCATGGACATCGCCGTCCTCATCTCGCATGAAGTCGAGATCGGAAATCGGAATTGCGACGGGCTTGGCTCCGATGCCCAGAAACCCTCCGACATCGATGACCGCGGAGCCGCCGGCGCCCGAGCCATGGATGTGGTCAATCTTGCCGACCTTGTGATCGTCGGCTCCATAGATTGTCGCGCCCTCGAGTATCGACGGGGTGCGCTCTGCGGTGGTCAGTCGGACGTGGTTGGTGTGATCCATGATCGCTTCCTCCTTTGTTGGAGGAAGAGTAATCAAACAGGGCGCTGAATGTTCCTGCCTGCCCGGGTTCATCCGCGGCTGGTGGCCGCTGAAACGGGGGTGACTGCAGCAATCAGTTCGACCAGACGCGCTTCGTCATAGGGTTTTTCGAGTATGGGCCGCTTGTAGAAGTCCACGCCTTCTTCTCCAAATCCGGTCGAAAAAAATGAAGGCCTTCTCCATCTCGATCGGACGATCGACAACCGGAAAGGTCATGTCGGCGCCGAGCTTCAAATCGAAGATCGCAATGTCGAATTCGGCCGACGCGGTCACCTCCAATGCCTCGTCCAGCCGTCCGAGGATCGAGATCGCGTCCTTGCGGCTCATCAGGCAGTCTTTCGTCGAAGAATTGCAAAGCCAGGGGTGAAGTCCACGGCACATGGAAAAGGTTCGGCAGGCGCCATTTGCGGACGAAACCGTTCCGGCTTCATCGTCCGCGCAGCGCTCGCAGGAAATGGCTTGTTCGTGCAGTCCATCCAAGCGCCTTGCCTGCGCATGGGGAGGCGCATATGTCGGTGCCAGTCGCTGTCACCATTGCTCGCCCGCTATTCTTCCTTACCCGGATATTTGGATTTTTTCAGAAGCTTGGCCAAATGGGCCGTGTTGCGGGCCAGCATCGATATCATCGTTTGGACCGCCGGCGGGGTCTTTTTCAGATCGACGAAATTCGTCGATCCCATCGCCTCACCGACCCAGTAGGCCACGGCATTGGCCGGGATCGTGAAGCCGACGTCATTCAGGGCCTGAAAGACCTCCGCCGAAACGTGGTGTGCGCCATCTTCATGCCGACCACGGCAACCGCGGCGACCTTTCCATAGGAGACCATGCGGCCTTGCTTGTCGGTTTCGTTGAGAAATGCGTCCATGCGCTCCAGTGCCCGTTTGCAGACGCTTGCCGGCTGCCCGAGCCATATCGGCGTCCCGACAAACAGAATATCGGCGTCCAGAAGCTTTTTGCGGATCTCCGGCCAGTCATCGCCCTCGCCTTCATTGGACGTCACCCCTGGCTTGATATTGTGATCGGCAAGCCGGAGCGTCTCGGTGTCGACGTCGTGCTTCCTGAACTCTTTGGCGATGAGGCCGAGCAGTCTGCCGGTGGAGGAAGCCTCGGGGGAACTCGAGGATTTCAGCGTGCCGTTCAGGGAAAGTAGCTTCAAGGACATGACAGCTCCTGTATTGCGTTGGCTCACGTCTCAAACCAGTCACCGGCCTGGTGGTTCCTTGCGGTCAGGAGTGACAAGGGTCCTGACATTCGAAATCAGGTCGTCCTGGATCGCGGGATCTCTTTGTCCGGGGCACTTAATGCGCACCGACGGTCCTCGCCGCCGTCTACGATGCGCAGCGATCGAAGCATCCACCATGAGTTTGGCGACCCGATGCCATCATCGTCGTGCCCCTCCGGAACACCGCCGATAATTGCCTGGATATTGTCGCATTCGCGTGGCACGAGCAGGCACCAACCGGATGTCCCTATGGAATTGCGACTGTCTGCCGCGCTTTTTTCCTGCATGATCGCGCTCACGCTTGTGGGATGCGCACGCAATGAACCGCTCGTCGCTGCGGTCCCGGTCACGTCAAAACAGACCCCGGTAACCGATCAGGCCGTCATAGCCGAGACGGTGGGACGGGGATCGATCGGCTCTGATCCTTTGGCCTGGGCAAATCCGAGTACGGGCAGCGCCGGCGTCATCGAGCGGATCGATGCGGGCAACGACGGCGCCGAGGGCTGCCGCCGCTTCGTGACGAGCAAACAGACGCTTGAAACCACCACCCGTTTCGACGGAATGGTATGTCCGTCAGGCGAGAGCTGGAAAATCAGCGGACCAAGTAATTGAACAGAGCCAAATTTACATTTGTCCGTGCCGGGTAAGCTTGCTCAAAATACGTTAGATACGCAAAAGATATTGATATCGAAATATCTCGGCGAGTACGGCGGCCGACACTGGTTCGCTCGCAGAAAAAATCTGTCGGTCAAGGTCGATCGGCGCTATGACCTGATGTGAAGGATGTTCATTTTCGAAAATTCTGATATTGTCGCCCGCGTCGGGTAGGAGTGGCGTATGTCAGCAACGCGTTTGATGCCGGATGCCCTTTATTGGGCGAAATCCGCGAAGCATTTCGACGGCAAGACCACGATCGTGCAGATCTCAACGGTGTTTGGCGAAGATCCGGACTACTGGACGCTCGCAGTGATCGGCACCGATCAGCATTACATGCCGGGGGAGTTTGACATCCTCGGACCCGTCGAACCGCCACAGGTTTCCTCCTTCAGGCCGGCCGCCGAATAAGCGTTCACTGTCAGGTCCAGTGCAGTCAGATATCGGTCTGGATGCCGGCATTCAAATGCCCGAACGCCTTCACGACGCTGTCCGCCAATGAGGGTATGTCACGTAGCCTGTCAATGCGCCCTTGCTGTGCGACCGAATCAAGACTTTGTCACCCGTTTGCATGCTCACGATTTCGCCCGCCCCCGCGGTCACCGTGCCGTCGCCGGTTGTAACGGAAACTTCCCCCTCGATGACGATCATGGTGTCATGAACGGCGATGGTCACTTCCAGGCTCTGGTTGGGTTCGTAGCGGCCAAATCCGATCGTTACCGGTCCTCCGTGCCGCTCATCGAGCAGATTGCCCGCGTAAATCTCCGCCTCCTGCCCCGGCGAGCGTTCGAATTCGGCATCGGCTATCGCGAACTTGCGCACAGTCATAACTCGTCTCCAAAGACCAGAAATATTCGTTGCTGACGAAAACTCCGCCTCGCCCGAGTGGTTCCGCAACACGTGTGCGGGGCTTTAATAATGAACAGCAATCGGCATCAAATCGTTTGTTAGTCTTTTCTTAAATAAACATCGTAACAATCGATGTGTCTTCCACTCACTCCTTGAAGACAAGTTACTCGAATTGCCCATTCCACTGGGTGATTGTCTGGGCCCGTCCAGTTTTGCGTATCCGACGGGCCCACCCTTCCCGACAAGAGCGGTCCAGAGCATGAAAGCCGTGCTGGCGACACCGTCCGGGTCGCAAACGCCGGCATCATTCTTGTGGCGGATAGCAACAGCATGAGAAGTCATAAAAGACTCATGCAGCCGTGACATTCTTTCCTTGAAAATCGGCGACCATGCAAATGCGCGAAAAAAAACTTCGCGATCTCCAGAAGATCGCAGAGACGGTCAAGAAACTTGCGGTTCCGGGAATGAAACCGAAGGCGCTGATCGCCGCGGTCAAAGAACATCACCCGGACGCCTCGAAAAAGGAAATTGCGCAAGCCGCTTTCTTGAGTGTCATCCTGTCGGCCGAGTTCGAGCCGGAGGATACGCAAGCGCTTCACGATATTGCTGTCGACATGCGCGACAGCTCCGAGCACTAGCCCGTTCTGGCGGTACATTCCAAGTTCGGTCGCAGCTGGCACGGTCCAAGATTCTGGGAAAATTCACCAAAGACCGAGCTTGTGCCGGCGACGCTGACCGTCGCTTCGGCCGCGACGGTGCCCTGCGCGGTCGCTTGCGGCGGGTGAATTTCAGAGGAAACCTTTTCTGCTTTCGTACAGCCTCCCCGGAAATTCGGCTGAAAGCCCGGTCACCTCAAGAAGATCGACCGCACGCTATAACGATGGGGCGAGCTATCCTCTCGCAGCCGAACCGGGAGGACCGACGAAGCCTGGTCCCGCGAGCTGTTTGACAGCCCAATTCAACCAGCCAGATTGCAGTCCCATATGGCGCGGCGACATGGCGATCAGCAGTCAACGCGCTCGCAGGCCCACGGCCTCTCTGGCAGCTGTCACGACAGCCTCGGTGGTTATCGCGAACCTCTTGTAGACGTCATCGATCTTGCCGGATGCACCGAAGCTGTGCATGCCGATGAACCGTCCATCAAACCCGAGATATCGATCCCAGCTGTCCTGGACCGCCGCCTCGACTGCCACGCGGGCGGTCTTGTCGCCAAGTACACCACGCTTGTATTCTGGCGACTGTGCCTCAAACAGCAATCGGCAGGGCATGGAGATGACTGCCGTCGGCACACCGTCTGCCTGTAGTCTGGCCCGTGCCTCCACGGCAAGGTGCAGTTCGGAGCCTGTCGACATGATCGTCAGCTCTCGGGCGCCCCCCTCCGCTTCAAGAAGAACATAGCCGCCTTTTGCCGAGAGGTTTTCGCCGCCCGCCTCCCTGCGCAGGAACGGCATCGGCTGTCTGGACAGTGCGATCAGAGCCGCCTGGCGCGGTGCTTCGAGAATGGCCTGCCAGCATTCGGCCGTCTCCATCGGATCGCCCGGCCTGAAAACGGCAAGGCCGGGGATAGCGCGCAAGGCCGACAAATGTTCGACGGGCTGATGTGTCGGCCCGTCTTCCCCAAGACCGATGGAATCATGCGTCATGACGAAGATCGAACGCACTGCCATCATCGCTGCCAGGCGAATGGAAGGACGGCCATAGTCGGAGAAGGTGAGGAAGGTTCCGCCATAGGGGATCAGGCCGCCATGAAGAGCGATCCCATTGATGGCAGCCGCCATCCCATGTTCCCGCACACCATAGTGAATGTAGGAGCCGTCATATTTGCCAGGCTCGATCTCGATCATGGATTTCGCCTTGGTATTGTTTGACGGCGTCAGGTCCGCCGATCCGCCGATAAGCTCCGGCAGAGCGTCCGCGAGATGGTTGAGCACCACGCCGCTCGCCTGTCTGGTGGCGAGGTCCTTGTCGCTCGAAAGAAGCTCGCGCTTTGCGGCTTCGATGGCTCCGGTCCAGCCGGGCGACAATTCGCCCTTCATGCGACGCTCGAAATCCTTGCGAATGTCTTCTTTCGCCGTCTGGACACGGAGTGCCCATGCCATTCGAGCGTTGCGTCCCTTGGCGCCGATCGTCCGCCAGTCCTCCAACAGTCCGGATGGGATCTCGAACGGCGGTGCGTTCCAGTTCAGCAGCTTTCGCGCCCCGGCGATTTCTTCCTCGCCTGGCGCGTCGCTATGAGCCTTCTGCGTGCCGGCGCGCGTTGGAAAGCCAAAGCCGATGATCGTCTTGCAGGCGATCAATGTTGGACGGTCGGTGACCCGCTGCGCTTCGATGATCGCATTACGGATAGCGTCCGTGTCATGGCCATCGATCTCCAGAACATGCCAGTTCGATGCACGAAACCGTGCCGGTTGATCGTCGGATTCGGCAAGGCTCGTCGCGCCGTCGATGGAAATCGAATTGTTGTCCCAAAAGGCGATCAGCTTGCCAAGCTTCAAGTGGCCGGCCAGCGATATTGCTTCCTGACTGATGCCTTCCATCAGGCAACCATCGCCGAGGAACACATAGGTATGGTGGTTGGACAGGTCGTCTCCGAACTTCGCGTTCATCACGCGTTCGGCCAGCGCAAAACCAACCGAATTCGCAATACCCTGTCCAAGCGGGCCCGTCGTCGTCTCGATCCCGGTGGTATGCCGATATTCCGGATGGCCGGCCGTCTTGCTGCCGATTTGCCGGAAATTCTTGATTTCGTCGATGGTCATGTCCCGGTAGCCGGTCAGGTAGAGCAGGCTATAAAGCAGCATCGAACCGTGGCCGTTCGAAATCAGGAAGCGATCCCGATCGAACCAGTAGGGATCGTCGGCATCGAATTTCAGGAATTCGGAAAAGAGCACGACGGCAATGTCGGCCATGCCCATCGGCATGCCGGGATGACCGCTCTTTGCCCTTTGAACCGCATCCATCGACAGGAAACGAATACAATCGGCCATGTCACGCAGGTGCTGGTCGCGGGGTACGGAAATTTCTTTTCCGGCTTCCGTCATTTTCGCCTCCTCAGCGGCTCGATGGGTCAATCACGACTTAGTGCGCACGTCGGACTGGGCCAGTGCGACATGTTGAAACGGCGCCTTCAGCCTTTCATCCGCCGATGAAGTGGCAGGCCGCTTCGCGTTGGAGCCGACAATTGAAAGACACACGACCGATCCTCGTTTCATTCTGGCGGCAATCGAGCTGGGGGCAGAGATTAGGGCTTGGTCGGCTCGGCTGCTGTCGGCCCGGGAACGAGGTTCGGTTGCTTTCAATGATGGGTCAATGCTCGCAAAGGGGAGCCGAGAGATTGCTTCGGCAACAGGGTGCGCGTAGTGCCGATCAGGGCGCAACCTCGCCACTCCTCTGCAACTTCGACAATCCGATTTCCAGAACCTGTTCCATCGCCTGACGCAACTCTCCTTCCGTCGATCTGTACCGTTCGATGGTTGGCTCCGACATGGCAAGCAGATGGCGCAGCGCGTCGATACGCTCGTCTGTAACAGCGGCTATGCCAGCCTCCCAGGCGCTTTCGAAGAGTTCGGGGGTAAGCATCTCATCGACCATGATCGTTGCCCTTTCCGGGGTGGTTTTTGCCGTGGAGCCTAGTGCTTGCGCCCGTTCGCGGATCTGGCAAAGCCGATCGTTTTTTGCCTCTAGAAGGAGGCGCTCGTCTTCAAGCACTTCGCGCCCAAGCCGGACGAAGCCTGGAGTGATGCGCCTGCCTTGACCGTCAAGATGATGTCATCGCTGCTGTTGCTCTCGATATGCATGCGGAAATCGGGATGTTTTCGGTCCAACGCGTGGCTCCAACGTTATTTCATGATCAGGTAACGGAACGAAATCGCCGCGCAGCTATTCTCATAGGAATTGCGACAGAGAGCCGAGGCAATGCTGCAAAAACACGCGTTTCCGATCAAGATGGCGATCCTGATCGCCGCATTGGGACTATTGGTGGCGATCAATCCATTTGGCCGAAACATTTCCGTTGTCCATCACAGCGAGCAGACCGCACTTTGATCTGCCCGAATTAGATTGCAGACATGGCCGCCGAAGAACCGCTCGGCGATGGCCATCGCCTGGACGATGGCAGACGGCGAGGCACTCCCCTCCAAGACGAGAATACCGCCGTCGTCCGTGACAGTTATCGTCGCGTTCGACATCGCAGGCGCATAGGCAATTTCCATCGATATCAGGGCGGCAGGGTCGGCGAACGTGGTCGAACGTTGTGAAACACCCGAAAACTGAATTCCAAACATGCAGAAACTCCTTTGCAGGAAGAACGCATTGGACCCTGCTTTGTTCATCTGCCGTTCATCTTCACAGCGCCTCTTCCCATTCCAGGGCGTCAGCCCACGTCCTTCGTCAGGAAACCCGGCGAGATTATTGAGGCGGATGGGGCATGAACGATCGGCAAGTCGTCTGCGGTTCGTGACCAGCAGAAGCGCGCTTATTGCTGCGATCGCGCGCAAGTATCCCAAGCGCGGTCGGCAGCTGACAAGCAGGGAACATTCTGTTCGCGCCTTCGTTCTTGAAATCGGCCTTTGATAGCCGGATTTCGGAGCACGCACAGGATGACAGTGATCGGCGACAGCCAGCAACCGACCCTCGAAATCCTTCGCGACGTCATCTTGACCGAGTGGGCAGGCAGGGGAATGACCACATTCCACATCCGGCAGTTTCGCAACGAACTGGAAGCGCACTACACGACGGCTGGCATTGCGGTTCCGCCAGCGGTTGGCAATTCGACACAGCTCGTTCCGACGCGGCGGCTCCTGGAAGCCAGAGCAGACCTCGTCAAGCCGGTCGGGATGGCGGCAATCGAGTGGCAATTTGTGGAAACGTCCACCAACGAACCCAGACCGTCCATGTCTCAAGCGAAGTCGGACACGTCCCACGCCACCGGTATCGCCTAACGAACTGCTGAAAAATCGGCGCCGGCTCACCATATCTTTCTTGTGAAACATGCAGGGATCGACCGGCGATGACACAGGACCAAACGAGAACGCTGTCTAAGACCAAGCGCGCTGCATTGAGTGCGATTGTGACCTATCGCCGGCAACGACGCACCGGCTCGGGGTGGATCATCGGCGACAAGCGTTTTTCGGCCTCCCTTATGGCCAAGCTGGAGGCCGAAACACTCGTACGCGAAATCACCGTCTCAGGCACGCCAGTGCTCGTTGTGACCGAAGATGGCAGGCGCTGCATTGCCTAGGGTGTCTCGAATGTCGGAAAATCGATCGGGCCATCGCTATGCGGCGGAGAAGGTTGGACACGACCGCTGGGTCATCATCGACACCGACACGGGGCTGCCGGCTGCAAGCAACGGCAAGGATCTCACCGGCCTTGAGGAAAACGACGCACGCGACATAGCAGGGTTGCTCAACGACGCCGATCGTTCGGGCCGCCCCAGTCCGCTGGTTTAAACGCCAGCCGCGCTACCTCGGTGCATGTATATTCGCTGAGAGATAAGTCATGGAAACGCCAACCGGTCGATTGCCTTTGATAGACACGTGCGAAACGACGCGCCCCAGCGCAGTCCTCTCCGGTTCCGCCGGCTCGCCGACGCTGCGCTGGCGTGGTCTGGCCGGACCATCTATGCGCGGCCCTCAAGGCCCTGACGCATCAAAAGAGTAAAGTCGGACATCTGAGGCTTAGCAGCCTTGCCCGAACCCGGCAGGAGCTTATGCGGCAGGTGCCCGTCTTGCGCATGCCGCGCTTGCGGCACCTTTGAGCCTTCGTCCACACCAGTCGTGGCTGATAGATTGTCGATCATCGTTGAACTCCGGTTGTTGGGCAGAGGCTAAACTTTCGTGTACTCAATGCGTTCCCGCGCACTGCTTCAATTTGGCATTCGCCGCCCGTCGCGCGGCAACCGTTGCGTTGGGGGCGGGACGACTACCCCTGGCGCCTTGCCAAAAGCCCGCAAACCATTGCTGTAAGAGCACGACAAAATAGCTGGCCGACGGATTCCGCTCCGTAAAAAGGCAGGGTCGCGGCAAGGAGGCGGTGCGGTCGGTCTGGGCACGGTACTTCGAACCGCGTGGCTCAATCCGCTCACCTTCGTGGAGCTGTTCCTCATTCCCCTGAGCCTGGCGAAGTCGATGACCGGGGACTTCGACCGGATGGCCTTTGCCGCGGCCTTGCTTGCGATGTCGGCGCTGTGCTGCCTGGGCTACGCGTATGGCGGCGTGGCGGTATCGCGTCTGCAGGGCGCGCCTCGACTGCTCGCATCATTCGATCTTGTGTCGGGTCTCATACTCGGCCGAATGTCGATATCTCTGGCCTGCGGGCTGCTCGGCGTGGGAGTCTGAAACGGACGTGATGAGTACGGCTTGTCGAGAGACACTGACTTCAAGCGCAATAGGATCAGTATTCTTGCGCCTGTAAATTGCATCGCCGATCGAGAACGGTTATGCTGCGCTGCAGCGTGTCCCTCTCAAAATGAAGGTGATCCATGCGTCCGATGCCTGTCCTTGCGAATGTGCAAATGGAGCGCACGGCGGCGCTACCTGAAAAACTGGCCGACAACGCCTTCCGCACGATCACGCTTGATGGCCTGCAGCGCCGCAACGCCGTGCTCGACGCCGTTTTCTATGATGTCAATGTCATAACCGCTGGGGAGGCCCCGAAACTCGCCTTCTGGCTGGCACGCGAGGGGGCAATCATCTTTGTGCCGCCGACCGCCGCGGGAACGCTCGAGGTCTTTCTGACTGTTGACGACTATCTGGAAAGAGCTTCACCCGTCGGCGCACTCGCCATTGCCGGTGTCGGAAGTTCGGCCCTTGGTGCTGCCGCCTTCGCGCGCAATATCGCCGATGCGCTTGGCGAGCCTGTCGCCGCCGTTGTTTCGGGTTATGGACTTGCCGACATCCTGACCGAGGCGCTTGGCGGCTTTTTCTTCTTCGGGGCGCTGAATAGCATCCGTCACGCTTTCGAACCGCTCGACAGTTTCACGAAGCTGTTTTCGAAAAGCGAGGAATTTCAAAGCGGCTACATCTGGACGCGCACGAGCAAGGATACCGAGACGGTCATAGCCCTCCTTGAGGATCAACGGTTTGCGCCGCGTCTCCTCGTCGGCCATTCCAAGGGCAACCTCGTTCTGTCGGAAGCGCTCTATGCGATCGAAAGCGAGATGCCGTCTCTTGCAGATGTGATTGCCACCCGCTCGCGCATCGTCACGATCAGCGCCAAGGTCGGGATGCCCTCGCTCTTCAAGGACGTCATCGATGTCATGGGTGCTTGGGACTGGTTCGGCGCTTTGAATTCGCGCCCCGACATTTCCGCAGACATTGTCGTGCCGCATGCATGGCACAGCACCAATCCCGACTTCCCACTGGGTATGGGCATCTCGGTGCCGGAAGCCATCGTCCAAGCAATTGCAGCGCAGCGACGACCGGCGCCTGCGCGTGCGGCCCATCTCTCCGCAATCCTCGATGCGCCGCAACGCACGATCGCGGCTCTTCGATACAGTTGACGATCACTGAGCAGCACCTCCAGCGAGAAATGCCTCTCTCCGCCGCGAACCGTGTCAGCCATCGCTTCCGCCATCGGGGCCGGAAACGAAAGCGGGGAAATCGTCGCCCTTTTGCGGGCGCAGCAGCGCCTCTCCCGCGGGAACGAGGGATGAACATAAGTTGCAGGACGAGAGAATTGATCAAGTTTGTCGCGCGTGCTGCGCCGGTCCCGGTCTCGAATGCGAGAGCTAGCTCGCTGGTCGCTCCGAACCAACCCGACGGCGGGCCGGATTGCGAGAGACTTATCGCCTTTCGCGTTCCCGGCGCTATAGGGATCAACTACAAGCGGGGTAAATGGCATCATCTGGTGACTGCGCTTGAAACAACAGGACGTTTCGTGGTGCTCACCTTCGTCGATGGCCCTGAAAGCGGCAAACAATTCGTCTCATTTGCGCAGCCGCTTCTCATTTGCGACTGACGGCGGCCTATATGACAGTCATTGCCGTCGGCCTCCGGGTTCTGCATTCGTGGCGCCCGCCGGTCGATCCGATGGATCCAGAGCTACCATGGGATCAATGAACCGTCGCGGGTCCAGTGCTTACCGCTTTGCTCGGATGTCGCAGCGAAGAGGAACGATTTTAAAACAGCGGCAATGTCCTCTTCCCGCCGGCTTGCTTGTTGAGCGGCGGCCAAATCACCGGAGCCGTACGGTTCAAGAAGAAGGCAAATACAGCCCCAAGATTTCCATTCGACTGAAAGGTTGCGCCACATCTGGTTCAGCGCCGCTTTCGATGCGCGATAGGCGAAACCACGTGTTCCGTCGAAACACCCCAATGAGGCCGCATGGCTTGAGATGGCGGCAAGGATCTTCCGCTCGCCTCGCCTGAGATTTGGCTCCAGCAAGCTCGCGAGATGAAGGGGTGCATAAGTGTTGGCGAGCATGATCGGTCGCCAGCGTTCGGACGTGATCTGCTCGGGCGGCAAATCATCGACATCGCTGACACCTTCGTTGAGAACGACAATGTCGATCGAACGCCCCTCAAGCGCCTCTGCCAGGCCACGGGCAGAGTTTTCAACAGACGGGTCGTAAAACCGAGCCTCAATCCGACCTTCGAACCTAGCTGTGAGGCCCGCGTCAAGCGGCGCGTTACTTGCGGCAATAACATGCCATCCATCCATCGCGTAGCGGATGGCGATCTTCATGCCGAGCGCTTCACTCGCCTGTGTGATCAATATGGTGGGCAATATCGCGCTCTCCCCTGCTTCACCAAGGCACATCGGTGCCGTCATAACCAATGATGCGACCGGAATCGGCGATCGTCAGTCTGGCAATGACATTCTTCATGCCGGCCACGCTTGTCTCGACCGCAAGACCATTGAAATTCGTCATCCGGGTTGCGACCAGACCGGGCCGAAGCAGGGTGCAGATGATCCCATCGGCCCTCCATTCTCTCGCCAGGGTCGACCAGACGGCGTTCAGACCTGTCTTGGAGGCACGATAGGTATATTGAGTTCCCCAGTCATTGGCGCCGATCGAACTCATCAGGCTCGACATGGCGGTCGCGATCTTAAGCCTTCCTGCCAGCAAGTTCGGCTTGAGTGCGGCAGCTAGTGCAAGCGGCGCAAAGGTGTTTGTCTCGATCACCTTGAGGAAGTCCTCCCGCGTTACCTCGGCCGGCTTTGCCTCCAGGTTGAAGGCAATGCCGGCATTGGCGATCAACACATCGATCGGCCGGCCATCAAGGGCGCCACAAAGTGCGTCGATTGAGTTGCTCCGGTTGACATCCAGCGGCAGCACCGTTGCCCCCGTTAACGCTTCGAGTTCGCCGGCAGTCGAGGGATCACGGGCGGTTCCGAGAACCGTCCAGCCGTCTGCACCAAACTGGCGCGCCAGTTCGAAGCCGATACCGCGGTTTGCGCCTGAAATAAGGATCGTTGACATTGGATTTCACTTTATGCGATTTGGAATATCAACGGTATACCAAAATAGGAATCACGCAACCACCCCTGACGATTTTTAAATCGACGCGGTACGCGGCCACCGCAGCACCCGCTTTGACAAGTCGTCAGATGGATCGCCACTCGCCAGAACGGATCATCCAATGTCCCTGATCAACACCAGCAGCAAGGGCGTTTACGTCATCGCTGTCACGCCATTTACCGAAGACGGCACGATCGATGCTCCAAGCATCGACAGCGTCACCGACTTCTATCTTGAGGCTGGAGCCGACGGGCTGACCATTCTCGGCATGATGGGCGAGGCGCCGAAGCTTACGCATGCCGAAGCCTTGGCGGTGACCAGACAGACGCTTTCTCGCGCGGCAGACAAGCCTGTGGTCGTCGGCGTATCGGCGCCGGGACTGGCTGCCATCAGCGAATTGACGAAGGCGGTTATGGATCAGGGTG
Source organism: Hyphomicrobiales bacterium (assembly GCA_900471925.1). Lineage (GTDB taxonomy): Bacteria > Pseudomonadota > Alphaproteobacteria > Rhizobiales > Rhizobiaceae > Rhizobium. Next base: position 13,753 of record UCGV01000033.1, on the reverse strand, counting down.
CTGCCGGCGTCATGGTGGCGCCACCCGGCAACCTGAAAACCAATGAGCAGATCGTCGGCTATTATCAGCAGGTCGTGGAAACCCTTGGCGCCGAGGTTCCGGTGGTGCTCCAGGACTTCCCTCTCTCGACCGGCGTTGCGATCAGCAACGATACGCTCGGCCGCATCATCGAGGTGTGCCCCAGCATCGTCATGGTCAAGCATGAGGACTGGCCGGGACTTGCAAAGATCACCGCGCTACGCGAGGCAGAGGCCAAGGGTCGCCGCCGGGTATCGATTCTCTGCGGCAATGGCGGCATCTTCCTGCCCGAAGAGATGGCGCGCGGCGCGGATGGCGCCATGACCGGCTTTGGCTACCCCGAAATGATGGTCGAGGTCTGCGCGCTCGCCTCCAAAAACATGGAACGGGCACAGGATATATTCGACGCCTACCTGCCGCTCGTACGCTACGAACAGCAGCCCGGCATCGGGCTCGGCGCCCGCAAATATGTGCTTGCGCGACGCGGCGCGATCCGCAGTGCCGCGCAGAGACGCCCCGCCGCGCCAATTTCGCAGACTGCGGTCGCGGAGATCGAACGCTTGATCCTGCGGCAGGAACGCCGCCTGGCCGAGCTCGGCTGAGTGCCGCCGTCAGCCTCTGCGCCGACCGAGGATGAAGTCGATAATGGCGTCGCGTACATTGTCGAGGTGATTGCCCATCAGCCGCCTCGACAGATCGGGGTCGTCGCCCGCAACTGCATCTATCAGCGCCATATGCTCGCTACCACCCGGCTGCAGGCGGTGGGGCATGCGCGCCGTGTTGAAGATATGTGTACGCCGGCGAAGATCGCGGATCGCGGCGGCGACCATCGGATTTCCAGCAGCTTCCGCAATGGTGCCATGTACGAGATCGTCGACGGACCAGTGATCGGCCGGCGTGATCTTGGGAAGCTGCAGCAGCCGGCGGATGGCGATCCGCACCTTTTCCGCATTCTCGGCCGCGAGCTGGCCGGTTGCGCGGGCGGCGGCCTCGACCTCGAGGATACGGCGCATATCGAGCAGGTTCATGTAGGTTTCGATGCTGACGTCGGCAACGACGAGCATGCGACCCTGCCGGCGCATGGCGAGCGATTCCGTCTCAAGCCGACCGAGGGCTTCGCGAACGGGTGTGCGTGAGATCGATAGCATATTGGCGAGCTTGCGCTCCTGCAGAACGGCTCCCGCCTGCAGCCGTCCGGACAGGATGAGATCCAGAATCTGCGCATAGGCAAATTCACTGAGGCTGAGTTCGCTGTCTGCGGCAAGCGGTAACACGCGTCCCGCCGTATCCGGATCGGCAAATGTCATCGGAACCTCATTTTTCTGGTGGACCGGCGATATACCAATCACACGTATCAGGCAATCCATTTCCACAGGTGACGTTTGGTCGGTGCCCGACGAACCATATTGACGATTGTGTGCCAATGGTATTCCATTGGCACACCCAAATCAACGAAGGAGATATCAATGTCGGTTCAGCCGTGGAGAGCGACCTGTATCCAGATGAACAGCAAGATCGCCAGCAACGCGACGACACGCGAGGAGGCCTGGCAGATCATCGAAGACAATCTTGATGTGGCCGTGCAACTGATCGAGACCGCCTGCCGCAGCGAAGTGCCGCCGAAACTCGTCGTGCTGCCAGAATTCGTGTTTCAGGGCCCGCCGCGCGCTACCCCGGTCAGCGAATGGATCGAGCGCGCATGCACCACAATTCCCGGTCCGATCACAGAGCGTCTGGCAATGGTTGCGCGCCAGTACGACATCTACATTGCCGGCAATCATTTCGAGGTCGATCCACGCTGGCCAGATCGCTACTTCAACTCCTCTTTTCTGCTCGACACAAAAGGAGAGATCATCCTGCGCTACCGGCGCATCAACACTGCAAGTTGGACGTCGCCGCACGATATTCTTAGCCAGTATCGCGACGCCTATGGCGAAGACGGAATCTTTCCCGTCGCCGATACCGAACTTGGCCGGCTGGCGATCTTTCCCTGCGGCGAGGTCAGTGTACCCGAACTGTCGCGCGTCTTCATGATGCGCGGTGCGGAAGTCCTGCTGCATCCCTCCAATGAACCCGCCAACGCGAGGGCTGATGCCGCCAAGATCTGCCGTGCGGCGGAAAACATGTGCTACCTGATCAGCACCAATGTATCCGGCCAGATCGGCTTTTCGGATCAAGAACGTGGCGGCCATTCCCAGATTGTCGATTTCAACGGGACCTACCTGGCCTTCGAAAAATCCGATGCCGAGAGCGTTACGGCAACGGCCGTCATCGACATCGCAGCACTGCAAGCCGCCCGACGTGACACCAATATGGGCAATGCCCTGCTGCGCACGCGCTGGGAAATGTATCGCGACTATTTTGCGACCGCCGAGTTCTATCCGGTCGATGCATTGGCAACAAAGGCTTTCGAAAATTATTCCGAGCTCTCGCCCGTTCACGAACAGGCAATCGCCAACCTGATGGCCGCGCGCATCATTCGCGATATCGACGCCTGAACATCACGATAGCGACAAAGGGTGCGGCCAGTTTTCCGGGCCGCGCCCCCCGGCAAGCCCATGCGGGTTACGGGAATTCGCAGGAGCACAGGCGCTCGGCATTCTCTTCTTCAGAGACTGACAAGAATATTCAAGCGAGTGCAAATTCGATCGATTTGCGCTCCTTCCGACGTTGCCTTGCACATAAAATAATCACAAAATGATGATGCTCAATATTGCAACACTGGCGCATTGACACGCGATATTCCCTTGGCATACCATCTGAATGCCAACAAAGATTGGGGAACGAGATGAGGAAGAAAATGAAGCGTCTTGTGATGCCGCTCGTCGGGTTGACGATGCTCTGTGCGCCCTTTGCGGGCAGCGCCCTCGCACAGGAACATGAGAAGATCAATGTCCGGCTGGCATGGGTCGCCGGCGGCGTGGATGCGCCGATGTTTGTTGCTGCCGCCAAGGGCTACTTCGCCGAGAAAGGCCTCGACGTGAACATCGTCGACGGCAATGGCAGCACCGGCACGATCCAGGCGGTCGGAAGCGGTGATTTCGAAATCGGCATTGCCGGACTTGGCGCGCTGGCGCAGGCTCAGCAGGCAGCCGGCGCCGATACGATCATTGCCGTGGCAGGCCTCCTGCAGAAGGATCCGACGTCAATCATCAGCCTCAAGGGCTCCGGCATCAACAGCCCGAAGGATATCGAGGGCAAGCGCCTCGGCACAGACGCAGGCAACTTCGAGGACGGCATGATCAAGGCCTTCGCCGAAGCCAACGGCGTCGACATGAACAAGGTCAAGGTCATCATGATCAATGGCGGCGGCGACCGCGTCGCGCTTTTGAAAGGTGATGTCGACTTCATCAATGGCTGGGCCAATCCTGACGGAGACAAGGTCGCCGAACGGGCCGCCATCGAGCCTCCGATGCTGTTTGCCGATTACGGTGTGAATATTCTCGGTTCGAGCGTCATCGTCCGCAAGGACTATCTGGCAAAACACGGCGACGCCGTCCGCGACTTCCTGGCAGCCCTGCAGAAGGGCAAGGCCGAAGCGGCAGCCAATCCCGACGAAGCTCTGAAGATCCTGATGGAAGCCCGCCCCGATTCAAATGAAGAAGGCATCAAGGGCGAGATCAAGAACATGCCGAAATACGAACATACGGCTGCGTCCGAGGGCAAGCCTTATGGCTGGGTCGCCGAGCAGGACATTACGCTCACGATCTCGCTCCTGGAAAAATACAGCGGCATGGCTCCGGGCCTGACACCCGCCAAGATCTACGACGGCTCCTACCTGCCGGCCAATTGACGCGTGACCGGGTGGCGCACGCCGCCACCCTCATCGCATAGAAATGCCCTCGGGGGCGCGGACCTCTACATGGATCTCGGACTGAACAACAAACATGCATTGGTGCTCGGCGCCAGCCAGGGCCTCGGCCTTGCTGTTGCCAGGGCGCTGCTCTGCGAAGGCGCGACGGTAACGATCAGCGGACGCTCGGTCGAGCGCCTGGAAGCAGCGCGGCGGAGCCTTCCTGAAGACCAACAGCTCAGGTGCTACCTTGCTCCGGCGGATCTTTCCGACCCCGACGCTGGCCGCAAGATCAGCGAGACAGCCCGTAGCAATGGCACGGTCGATATCCTGGTCAACAATACCGGCGGCCCGCCGCCTGGCCCGCCGTCCGGGGTCGACGTCGATATCGTTTCCGCACAATTTGACGCAATGGTTCGTCCTGTCCTTTCGCTGACTCTCGACCTCGTCCAGGCGATGCGCGCACAGAAATGGGGACGGATCATCACCATCGCGTCGAGCGGCGTCATCCAGCCCATTCCACATCTGCCGATTTCCAACGCGCTTCGCTCGACTCTTGTCGGCTTCATGAAGACGCTTGCCGGCGAAGTCGCAAAGGACGGCGTGACCGTCAACATGCTGCTGCCGGGGCGGATCGCCACCTCGAGGACACGATCGCTTGACGCGGCCCAGGCCGAACGCAGCGGCCGACCGATCGAGGATATCAGCGCTGAATCAGCCGCGACCATTCCGGCCGGACGCTACGGCACGGTGGAAGAATTTGGCGCCGTCGCAGCATTTCTTGCTGGGGTGCCGGCAAGCTACGTCACCGGCAGCATGCTGCGCGTCGATGGCGGCGCCATTCGTTCGATCTGAACGGGCTCTCCGCCCGTACGGATTTTTCTCGGCCACAGGGCCTCACAGGAGATGGGTCAGACCCAGATGCAGAGATGAACGCCATTCCAGCACAACACAGCATTCCCAAGGTGACATCGAAGCACATCGCCATTTCGGGCGTCTCGAAAAGTTTCGAAACCCGCAAAGGTACGGTGCATGCGCTTCAGGACATCAATCTGTCGATCGGCAAGGGCGAGTTCGTCTCAGTGCTCGGTCCGAGCGGCTGCGGCAAGAGCACGCTGATGATGCTGCTTGCAGGCCTGACGTCGGTTTCGCTCGGCCGCATCATGGTCGGCGACAAGCATATAGATGGTCCCAATGCAGAAGCAGGCGTGGTCTTTCAACAAGACGTGCTGCTTGAGTGGCGCACCGCCCTGCAGAATGTATTGCTGCAGGCAGAAGTGCGCAAATCCGACATGGCTGAGGCGAAAGACAGAGCGCGTCAGTTGCTCAAGATGGTTTCGCTCGAAGACTTCGAGGACGCCTATCCTAAGGAACTCTCTGGCGGCATGCGCCAGCGTGTCTCGATCTGTCGGGCGCTCCTGCACCGGCCGCCGCTCCTCCTGATGGACGAGCCGTTCGGCGCACTCGACGCCATGACCCGCGACCAGTTGCAGATCGATCTCCTGCGCCTGTGCGCCGACAACGAGATGACGGTCTTCTTCATCACCCACTCGATCCAGGAAGCGATCTTCCTCAGCGACCGGGTGGTCGTGATGTCGCCGCGTCCGGGCCGGATCGAACGGATCATCGATATCGACCTGCCGCGGCCGCGGCGACTTGCCATGCGCGAGGATCCGAAGTTTTCCGCCTATACGCGGGAACTGACGGCCATCTTCAAAGGGCTTGGCGTTTTCCGCGAGGAGTATTGATCATGGCACCGATCACCGACACCCATATCGAATACCGGCAGAACCTGGTTTCACGCGCTCTCGGCGCGGTTCCTCCGGCGCTGTGGGCACTTGCCGGCCTCCTCATCATATGGGAGCTCTCCGTCCGCATCGCGCAAGTTCCCGCTTTCATTCTTCCGCCTCCCTCTGAAATATTCGACGAAATCGTCAGCAACGCCCATCGTCTGGCGCCAAACGCACTGGTGACGATGAGCGAAGTTCTGCTCGGTTTCCTGTGTTCCGTCGCCGTCGGCGTGCCGCTGGCGGTCATGATCGTCTACTCACGCTTCATGGAGAAGGCGATCTATCCGCTGATCGTCGCCAGTCAGACCATTCCTAAGGTCGCGATTGCACCGCTGATGCTGACCTGGTTCGGCTACGGCATGACCCCGAAGATCGTGATCGTCGTCCTTCTCTCCTTCTTCCCGATCGTCATCAATTCGGTCATGGGGCTGAAGTCCACCTCGCGGGAGATGATCTACCTGTCACGCTCCATGGGGGCGAACGGTTGGCAGACCTTCTGGAAATTCCGTCTGCCGCAGGCACTTCCCAGCATTTTTGCCGGCCTGAAGCTGGCAACAGCACTGTCAGTCATCGGCGCCATCGTCGCCGAATTCATCGGGGCCGATAAGGGTCTCGGCTACCTGATCCTGATTGCGGGGGCGAATTTCGACATTGCGCGCCAGTTCGCCTCCGTCGTGGTTATCTCGCTTATCGGCGTCGTGTTCTTCGCGGTGCTGGAGCGGGTCGAACGGATCGCCATACCCTGGAAGGCAAACACTGATGTCGCCGACAGAGGCTGATATTTTCCCAAGCCGGGTGCAACAAGAACGCCGCCTGACAAGGCGGCGTTCTTGTGTGTCAATGATAATCATCCAAACGACAAGGCCCGGCTTCATGGCCGGGCTTTGTCGTCAATACAATGCGCTGTTATCAGAGATCGAGAACAAGCCGGTCGCTCCTGGCACCCGAGCAGCAGATCATGATGAGTTTGTTGGAAGCCTGTTCACGCGCGGAGAGAACATTGTCCTTGTGGTCGGGAACGCCCTCCACGACACGGGTTTCGCAGGTCCCGCAAACGCCCTCTCGGCAGGAATAGGCGACACGGATGCCTGCCTCCTGCAGAACGTCCATGATCGTCCTGCCCGCCGGGACGAGAAATTCCTTGCCCGAGCGCTTCAGCACGACCACGAAGGACGTCGCCGATTGCTCGACCGTAGCTGAAAAATGCTCGACATGAACAGTCTCGTCCCGACGTGCTGCCGCCGCATTCTTGAAGGCATCGATCATCGGGGCGGGGCCGCAACAATAGAGATGCGCAGCCTCGGGGGAGGATGCAACGAGATCCGCAATCGGCAGGACCGCGCCCTTCTCGTCATCGAAATGAAACAGCACGCGGCCGGGCTTGTCTGCTTCCAGGCGCTCGAGTTCTTCAACGAAAGCCGCGCTGGCGCGGCTGCGACCGGCATAGACCAGGGTCCAGTCCTTCGAAAGCGCTTCCATGCGGCGGATCATCGAGACAACAGGCGTTATGCCGATACCGCCGGCAAAAAACACCGTCTGAACGGCGCCTTCTTCAAGCGCGAAATTATTGCGTGGTGGCTGTACCGTGACCACATCGCCGACCCTCGCGGTCTCGCAGAGATAGGCCGAGCCACCACGGCTCGATGCATCACGGTTGACGGCGATCACATAGGTTCTCGGCTGCAGACCGTCACTTGTCAGCGAATAGCTGCGGGAGAGATCACCGGGCAAGGCAAGATCGATATGGGCGCCCGGAGTAAAGGAAGGCAGCAGCCCGCCATCGGGCGAAACGAGTTCGAAGGAGCGGATCGTTTCCGCCTCGTAGCGGATCGCGAGGATCCGCAAGCGAAGAACTGCGGGTTCAGCCATTTCGCTCCTTTGCCCCTCAGCGGGCTCGCTTGTCGGGATGGATGTGACCGGTGCGTTTGCCGCACCGGTCACATGGGAGAAACCGCCATCCATCATTCGGCGGCCGACAGCTTCGGTCGATAGCCCTTGATTACAGCCATCTTCTCCTCATAGCCCTCGAGCCAATCGGTGCCGTAGGGCACGACGATATCGCCGCCGCGGGCATCACGCGCCAGTTCCGGCTGGCGGACGATATCGGGAAGCTTGCCGCTTTCGGCGTACTCCTTGGCTGCATCGAGCATGACGCGGCGCGTCAGGATGACCATGCGATCGGACGCGGCGAGATGTTCCATGTCGCGATCGACGACATATCCCATGGATTCCTGGATGGCCTGGTCCTGCAGCGGCACACCGACGATGCCGGTATAGCTGTCGCCATTGCGCTGCCACTCGCGGTCGATCCCGTAATCGTTGGAGCGATCCTTGACCGGACGCCAGCGGCCTTTCCAATCGGTGGTGTTGGGATGATATTCGAGGGGCCGGGCAAGACCGCCGACCGGCGTCCCATCCTTGTATTTCAGGTTCTTCTTGCGACCATCCTTGCGGCCAAGATCGATGTTGAAGATCATCGTCGAGGTGTCGTCGATCGGAACCCAGGCGTTGGCTGTGATATTGCCTTCGATCTCGCCGCCCGGATAGGTGACCCAGAAGGGGAATACATAGCTGGCGAACCGGTGGTGTTCGGTGCCTTCATAGGCATTTCGCTGTGCCGAATACATCGTTCCGAACGGCATGACCGAGACGTTGATCTTCGGCGCTTTTTCCGTAACGGTGAAGACTTCCGGATCGCTGAGATCGAGCTTCTCGCCATCGATACCACCGACATGCAGGAAGCCAAGGTGCGATGTATCGATATCACCTTCCAGCGCCTGCATGTAATTGCAGTCACGGTGGGTCAGGGCGATGTTGCGGTCATCACCCTCGGCCATGATCGCTTCGAGTTCCGGCAGTTCGGGCGGGTTGGCCTGCTCCTCGCCCATATAGGCAAAGACGAGACCGCCGGATTCCTTGACACGGTAGGCAATCGCCGGCGTGCCAGCCGGATATTTCGATTTATCTTCGAGGTTCGGCTGATCGAGACATTTGCCGGTGACGTCGAATTTCCAGCCGTGATAAGCGCAACGAATGCCGCCCATTTCATTGCGGCCGAAAAACAGCGACGCACAGCGGTGCGGGCAGCGATGATCGAATACACCGACCCTGCCCTCGCTATCGCGGAAGGCGACCAGTTTTTCGCCGAGGATCATCAGGCGAACCGGATCGCCGTCAGCCTTCAATTCCGACGACATGCAGACCGGTATCCAGAACTGGCGGAAGAAATTGCCCATCAATGTGCCCTTGCCGACGCGGCAGAGCTGTTCGTTTTCCTCGGCAGTAATCATGCTTGTCTCCTTGATGTCATCGGCTGGAAAGAGGTTCGAGAACGCGCACGCGTTCCAGATTGGCGCGCGAGATGTCGATGGCCGCCTTGGTCTCGGCAGCATCGGCCATGGGTGCATCGCGAAAATGGTCGGGCGGATAGAAAGCGGCCTGCTGATAGTAGGGCCGGTACATTTCGAAACGGGCACGCAGCAGCGGGTTGTGGGTTCCGGTATCGGCGCGGCGGTCGAGGCGGAGCTTTTCGATATCGATAATGCCGGAAACGCCGAGCCCTTCTTCGGCACCTTCCTCGAAGGCGATCGTGCTGCCGAAATGATCGAGAATATGCGAGCGGCCGCCCAGGATGGAATTGTCGGGAGAAAAGCCGATCGGGCCTGCGACATTGGCACTGATCAGGTAGCACATGTTTTCTGCGGCACGCGCGACCTTGGCCGCCTCCTGGCCCGCCGTAAATTTGGAGTTGGTCGGGTGCAGGATGACTTCAGCGCCCTGCATCATGTAGCAGCGCGCCACTTCCGGAACATTGATCTCGCCGCAAGGGATCAGCGCCAGCCTTCCAAGTTCGGTATCGGCGATCGGAAAGACCTGGTCCTGCGGCGTCGCGGCCAGATAATCGGACATGAAATCATGCACGGAAGGAAAGGCGGCCGTGTTGACGCGCCGATAATTGACAACGATCTCGCCGTTTGGCCCGATCAGGAAGGAGGAGTTGAAGTAGCGTCCGGGCCATTCCGGCGGCGCCTCGAACATGTTGCCTGCGATATAGATCTTCTCACGCCTTGCTAGCTCCTGGAGCGGGGCGGTCAGGGGACCGGGGATCGTCGAACACGCTCTTTCGATCCATGGTGCCACCGTCATGGCAAGCGGCGGCCCCTGCAATGCAAATTCCGGAAAGACGACCAGATCGGGCCTCTCGGCGGAGCGGCAGGCGGCCTCGATCAGACCTGTCAGGCGATCCAGATTACGTCCGATGACGGCGCGCGCCGCTTCGTTGTCCGGCGCCTGCGTGGCCCGCTCACTGCGCATTTGAATGCTGGTTGCGCGCCAGGGTTTGACAGGCATATCGATCTCCATTGTTTGGCAGACACATTGCACGCCATTGGTATACCAATCTTCTAGCGCCGCTTTAGGCGTTTGCCAAGCCCGTTTCGCACCGGATTTTCCGACGATGGGCATTGCCAGTTGCATCTGATGCAGAAACATGGGGTTTGGAATACCAAGATTATTCCTGTCGTCTTCCAGTGGAGCACAAGCTGGGTTACTGGATAGGGGGATATTATTGGGGGTGAACATGACCGAATCTGACCATGAGCAGTTTGCGGAGGCACTTTCGGCCGAACGTGCAAATTTGACCGGGCAGGTCTACGAGCAGCTGATCGATATCTTGATCCGCGGCGAATTGCGGCCTGGCGATGTCATCGTGGAACGGCGCATGGCGGACCGGTTGAATGCCTCGCGCACCCCGATCCGCGAGGCTCTGGGCCGGCTTGAAGCCGAAGGCCTTGTCTACAAGCAGCCCGGTCGCGGCGTCACCGTCAGCCCGTTCTCCACGGAAGCCTTCGTCGAATTGCTGCATGTGCGCCAGTTGCTGGAATCGGAGGCTGCCCGGCTTGCTGCCGGCCGCATTCCCGCTGCACGCATCGAGGAGATCCGCGCCGCCCTGCAGGAGCTCGGCAGCAAGGCGGCGCCCTCACTCAGTGAAATCTGGGAAGTCGATGACATGCTGCATGGCGAAATCGCCGATGCCGCCGGCAATGCTCTGCTTGCCGGCATGATCCGCGACCTGCGCCGCCGCACCCATGTATTCAACGCCTATCGCAATCCGTCGAAGTACAAGTTCGGCGTCGAGGAAAATGCCACCCTGCTGGACGCCATATCGAGTGGCGATCAGGAGATGGCACGTAAGGCGATGGCCCACCATATCGAGAGCGTAAAGCTCGCCATCATCGACAGGCTTGCGGGCGGCGCCCGCTAGCTGGCAACCGCACCATCCTGCCGCAAGGGTAATGACGGTCGGCAGACCTCAGCCGTGGCGCGGGACATAGCAGCCGTAGCCCGGTGTTCCGGTTACGGCCATGCCGTCGAAGACCATTCGGCCACGCACGAAAGTCGCGGACGGACGGACGGAAAATGCCATGCCGTCATAGGCGCTCCAGCCCGGGCCATCAGGGTTGGCCCCGGCATCGTAGACGTAAGGGTCAGGTGCAAGCACGGCGATATCGGCATCGAAAGCAGGTGCAATGCGCCCCTTTCCTGAGAGCCCGAAGAAACGCGCCGGCCGATCGGAAAGATAGTCGGCCGTCATGAGGGCGGCATCGGCATCGCCCTTGCGCTTTGCCGCAGCGGTGAAGAAGGCCGGCAGCATCGTTTCCAGACCCGGCATGCCGGCCGCCGCATCGAAGATCGATGCGCTGGTCTTTCTCTCCAAGGGCCAGGCACTGTGGTCCGAGGAAACAAAGCTGCAGAGCCCGTCTTCCAGCACCTGCCACAGCGCCTCCCTCTGCCCCGGACGGATCGGAGGATTGACCTTCAGCAGTCCTTTCAGCCGCGGCATGTCGGCACCAGCGTCGAAGAGCAGATAGTGCACGCACATTTCCGCCGTTGCTTGCCGACCATGTGCGCGATAGGCCTTCACCATCTCGAAGCCCTCCGGTATCGAGATATGAACGATATGGGCATGCGCTTCGGTCGATGCCGCAAGCTGCAGAAAGGTGCTGGTGGCGGCAAGTTCGGCCACCGGTGGGCGGCTCTGGCTGTGAAATTCGGCGCCTGACTTGCCCGCCTCCTTCAGGAGCTTCGTCGCATGCGCGACGATTTCCTGGTCCTCGTTGTGAAGGCCGAGCGGTAGTCCAGTGCCTTCCAGGGCCTGCAGCAGAGTTAGCGTTGCGGCATTGTCGATGCGGGGAAAGCGATCCGGATGCGCCTCGAAGGACGAAATCTTGAAGGCGCAGACGCCGAGATCGATCAACGCGCGGATATCTGCCGGATCAGGCTTTGGCGGTACAGTGCCATAAAGGGCAACATCACAGACGGCATATTGGTGGATGGCACTGACCTTTTCCCGCAGAACCGGCGCCGTGGTCACCGGGATCGGATGATCGTAGGGCATATCGACAATGGTGGTCACACCACCGATGACGGCCGCCTTTGTTGTCGGTGCCATGCCGGGAAAGCCGATCTGGCTGCCGGCATGCGTCTGGCCGTCGACCGCTCCCGGCAAAAGCCACGCCGGACCAAAATCCTGTGTTTCTGCGGCTGACGGCGAGTTGCCGTTCCCGACCGCCGAGATCGTCCCTCCGGCGACAGCTATCCAGCCATTGTCGATGATACCGGACGGCGTCACTACCCGCCCCCTTAACACCAGTTCCGTCATATGCCCGGCTCCTTTCGCGCTTTCGCTCAAGCCGATCGCCCGTTTTATTTTTTGGCGTGCAATTGGCATTCCTTTGGTGTACCAAGCGAAAAGCGAATTTGGAAGAGCGTTTCAACATTTCGGGAAAAGCGAGACTAAGTATGATCTATGATTTGACAATCCTGGCGCTGCTGCCCAACACGCTCGGCGCCGTCATGCCTGTATTACCCGACACCTATGCGAGCTTTTCGTCGACCGGCAAACCTCTGGGCGCTTTTGCCTGCGAGTTTGGCACCTTGAATCGCTTCGCTTTCCTGACGGCCTACGACGACCTCGACGCACTCATGGAGGAGCGCGCCCGGCTGATGACTGCCGATGATCCATACAGGATCGGCACGCATCTAGCGGCTGTCACAAATACCGCCTTCAAGCCGCTGTCTTTCGCAAAGCCGATCGTGCCGGGAGCCTATGGCCCGTTCTACGAGTTCCGCACCTATACGCTTGCTCCCAACGGTCTCGCCGAAACGCAGGCGGCCTGGGCAAAGATCATCGATCGTCGCCACGAAATATCGCCACTCCTGACCAATATGGCCTCGATCGAGGAAGGACCGCAGAAGATGGTGCATATCTGGCCCTACCAGACGATCGAATCCCGCATGATCGCAAGAATACAGGCGGGCAAGGAAGGCATCTGGCCGCCGCCGGGCGGCTCCGGCAAGCTCACCAACCTGCAATCGGAACTCTTCATCGCGACCGCTTTTTCGGATCTGAAATAGCCATGAGCATCGCAGACCGCCTTCGCGACCTCGGCATCGAACTGCCGCAACCACCAGTTCCGGTCGCCCGGTTCCTTCCGTCTGTCCAGGCGGGCGGCTTGCTGTTCCTCTCGGGGCTTGCACCCCTCGATGAGAACGGCAAAGCCTATACAGGTGTCGTCGGACGCGACTTCAGTGCGGAGCAGGCCCAGCACCTCGCACGATTGGTCGGTATCAATCTGCTGGCCGTTGCCAAGGCGAGCCTCGGCAGCCTCGACCGAGTGGCTCGGGTCGTCAAAGTCTTCGGCATGGTCAATGCCGCGCCCGAGTTTACACGCCACCCCTTCGTGATCGATGGTTGCTCGAATCTCTTCTTCGACGTCTTCGGCGACGCCGGCATGCACGCCCGCACAGCCATGGGCGCCGGATCGCTGCCAGGGGGAATTCCTGTTGAAATCGAAACAGTCCTTGAGGTTGGGCCGTAAGGACACCGTTTAACCCGCCCGACATCCTTCTATTCCCCTCCGCGCGGATCTTGAAACCTTCATCACGCAAGTCGGCAATCCTCTCCCCTCCGAGAACTAGGCGACTGCTTTCGGGGGTAGATCGAGTTTGCACTGGCGAGATGTCCGCAGAACGCTAGGATCGTGACGCATCCGTGCCCAACTGGATTTCCGTTCAGGTTTTGATTTCAACACGAGGGCCGAAATGAGGTTTGTTCTATTCAATTCGGCGGGTGCATTCAGAACGTGTTGGA
>UCGV01000020.1 GCA_900471925.1 Hyphomicrobiales bacterium | reverse complement strand
GTTCGACTGGAGGATGGCATAGACATCGCCTTTTCGGGTCGCCAAATCGATCTGGCTGACGACACTCCAATCAATTTCGGCATAAGGCCGGAACATTGCGAAATTGGCGAGGGCGGCCTGCAGATCATTGTCGACAGCACCGAAGTTCTCGGCGCCGAAACGATCCTCCATGCCGCGACACCCAGGGGCAACAGCTTCACAATGGCCCTGCGTGGGATCAGCAGGGCACGATCTGGCGACCGTATCCCGGTTATCATACGGGAAGCCTTCGTTCATCTGTTCGATGGCAATGGCGGTTCAGTGGGCGCGGAGAAGGATTGGCGCAACGCCTATTTCAGCTGATCGGCCCGATCGATTTCACCCCCGTGGCTTGCGAACTCATCTCACGCGACCGTTCTTTCGAAATCCACCCTCAAGACAATGACCCTTGTTGGGACATTACAGGCCTTGAACCGCGGCCTTCCTGCGACAGGCCGCGGAAAGCCATGGGTGGGGCGCCGATGATGCGTTTGAAAGCCCTGCTGAACGAAGCCTCCGATTCATAGCCGAGCCGTTCGGCAATCGTCGCCACCCGCTGCCCTTCGCGCAGCCACTGATGCGCCTGGTGCATGCGCATGCGGGCGACGTAACGAGCCGGAGTCTCTCCGACCGCCTTGGCAAAGCGCTCTGCAAATCCTGAACGGGAGGCGCCCATCTTGCGTGCCAGTTCTTCGACCGTCCAGTCATGGGACGGATCGAGGTGAATGGCCGCCAGGACCCGCCCGACCTCGGGGTTGCGTACGGCCGTCAGCCAGCCTGAAGCATCGCCGCAGCCGTGCTCTACCCAGGCGCGAATGATCGTTGCGGTCAGGACATCGGCGAGCCGGGCGAGGATGCCGCCGGCTCCGACACGGTTCATATCGACTTCGCGCATCATCGCCTCGAGCAAAGCAGGGATGGAGGGTTCGCTGGCTGCCAGATCGCCTGCGCGCATGACATTGGGCATGAGCTGCAACAATGGATGCCGCTTATCGACGTTGAAACGCATGACCGCGAAAAACAGGAGATTCTTGCTGTCGGCGCAGGGACATTGCAGATCGACGATTCCATCGCAGACCGGTCGGCGCGGCATTGCTTCGACAGGTGTCGGTACCAGACCGGGCGTGCTCGCCAGGACATGGGCATCGCCTCGCGGCAGCAGCACGGCGTCACCCGGGTGCATCTCGATCCATTCGCCGTCCGGCGTCTGCAAAAATGCTTCTCCGGCAGCCAGAAAATGGAATTGGGCTTCATCCTTTATCGGAAATGCGGTGGCCCATGGGGCTGACGGCTGGCATCGGCCGTAATCGACGCCATCCAGACGAAGCCCTCGCATCATCTCCGTCAGTGCATCGCTCATCCTGGCCTCGCTATTTGGACGAATGATCATGTCTTGTAGATTTTCTAGCATAGAAACGCCAACGCAAGCCGTCTAGCCTTCTCGTCACAACATTTGGAGACGGCATATGAATATCAATCCGGAAGCCAACGGCTTTCAAACGCGTAACAATGAGACGGTTCCCGCCTGGGCGGGCGTGGTCTCGCTCTCGCTCGGCGTCTTCGGCCTCGTGACGGCCGAGTTTCTGCCTGCCAGCCTCCTGACGCCGATTTCGCAGGATCTCCATGTCAGCATCGGCGCGGCTGGTCAGTCCGTGACGATGACGGCCGTTGTCGGGGCGATTGCGGGACCTGCCGTGGTGATCGGCACCAGCCGGCTTGACCGCCGCCTTACGCTGTTCGGACTGACGAGCCTCCTCATCATTTCCAGTCTGATCGCGGCTTTCGCTGGGGGGCTCGTCACTCTTCTTGTGGCGCGCGCTTTGCTCGGGGTCGCGCTTGGCGGCTTCTGGGCTTTGTCGCTGGCACTCGCCATGCGGCTTGTCCCCGAGCAATTGATGCCGCGGGCAATGGCGATCATCATGACCGGCGTTTCCGTTGCCACGGTCTGCGCCGCGCCCGTCGGCGCCTGGGTCGGGGAAGCCTATGGCTGGCGTTTCGCATTCCTAATCGCGGCTGCGGTCGGCGGACTGGCACTCCTTGCGCAGGTCCTGACCCTGCCGGCGATGCCGTCTTCGGGTGCTGCCGGATTGAACACCATGGCTGCGGTTTTGCGTCGCCCCGTGATCAGGCTTGGCCTGCTCACCGTCTTGCTGGTGGTCGCAGGCCATTTTGCAGGCTTCACGTTCATTCGTCCCTTCCTTGAAACGGCACCAAATTTTGGCGTCGAGGGTGTTTCTGCTGTTCTGCTGGCGTTTGGCATCGGCGGTTTTCTGGGCAATCTTTTCGGCGGCTTCGTCTCGGAACGCAGCGCTGCGGTGTCGATTGTCATCGCCGCTGTCGGGATCGCTGTGACGACGTTGGCGCTCGCGCTTGCCGGCAGTTTTGCAAACGTAGCGTTCGTCGCCACCACATTGTGGGGTTTTGCCTTTGGAGCACTGCCTGTGAGCGTTCAGAGCTTCGTGACACAGGCGGCATCCGACGAAGCGGAAAGTGCCGGCGCGTTGATGCTGACCACTTTCCAGGTGGCAATTTCGAGTGGAGCAGCCATCGGTGGCCTTATCGTTGATGCACAGGGTCTGGCCGGTGTGTTCGCTTTTGCCGCAGTGGTATCACTCTGCGGCGCTTTGCTGATCGGCTTGCTTGGCCGCACGACAGTGCAGACGGCGGCCTGACATTATCCTGTTGCGCTCTCCATCTCCCAATCCCGGGCCGGACGATCTGTGATGATTTCAAGGCGGAAATGGAGTGTCTGCTTTGAGCGCGAAGCGTCTCCTGCGGACATTTCCTGTCAGGTTAGCTCAGCAGCATATAGGCCAGGGGACACAACCACTTTGCCGATCTTGATAGACGCGTCCAAGATCAAGCGCAATTGGCTGCACGACATTGGCCAATGGCGATACCCGGATGGGGCGGAAGATGCGAGGAAATAGAGGTTTGATCGACGTGGCAGCATGTTTGACCTTCGTATGTCTTGTCATGCCGGCTGCGCTTGCACAGGAAACCGAGCCACCGGCTCCATGGGGCAAGCTCGGCGGCCCGCATGCCGGAGCGGTCGGGACATGTTCCACCGATGAGCCGACCGACAACGAGGCCTGCTACATGGTCCGCTGCGACGTCAAGGATGGCCTTATTTTCGAGATCGGTGACGCCACGCTTGGTGACATGGGCCTACGGTCCGCGCGCTTCGAGATCGGGAAGTATAAAGAGACGATCCGGCTCGACGGAAACAGTTCTGATCGGCGCACAACCCTTCTCTCAAAGCATCCGAAGCTGCTGGCAGCCCTTACGTCTGGCGTTGACTTCGCCAATATGTTCTCGGTCGAGTCCGATGTTGAATACAGCACAGGCTTTGAACTCACAGGTGCGCGAGATCAGATATCACGGCTGGCAAGAAGCTGTCCGGCAAAGCGGTGACGACGGCCAGCCGTGCCAACTGGCAACGATACTGAGACCGCTGTTGCTGGCTTCACCGCCAATGCCATTTATGAGCTGAGCAAGCAGTGGACACTGGCGAGATGAAAGACGGTACTGACCATCGCCGACCTCGCCTGGGCATCGGTTTTGTCCGCGGTCGTATCGGCGGCAGACGACTGAGTGGTCGATGACCCGGCGGATGAGCGTTATGGAGCCGCCGGTTGGCGGTGGGCGCGCAGCGTCAGGGCCATGACGGTCAGGGTCGTGCCCGCCGTGCCCCGCCAGGAAAGCGCGATCGTGTCATTCGACGGCTCGCCGGTCTGCGAATATTGCGCGCCCCCGTTCTCGACGATCGAGCAGCCCATGGAGGCGCTTGGTGAGACCGCAATCGAATTCCTGATTGCGAGCGTGGAAAAGGCGGATGAGAAACGGGAACTGCGCGTCGTCATCCCGAGCCGCTTTATTGGTAGCGACAGCATCGGCACAAATGTAAGGCTTGAGACGACGTGATCCCGTTGCGACGGGAGCACGCCGTCTCGACGGTTCAATGCGCCCCAGCCCCGACGTTGCCGCGTTCGATGATCAGCGGCACTGCGCTCGGGCTGTGACCATTGATCGGGGTAATGTCCTGAGGGCAGGCGGAGAAGGCGACAATGCAGTCGCGCAGGGCGCGAAGCGTGACGAAATCGCCGGGCTTGCCGAGCGGCGAACCCTGAATCAGTGTCATGTCCTCGCCGATCGGGATGTTCATGAACAGGTTCAGCGGCTGCGGTGTCTTTGCGATCGGGCATTCGATGGCGATCATCGCCTCGTGCAGATTGCAGGAGCAGCTCCGATGCGGCTCCTTGCAGCCGAGGTTGATGTAGCGCTGAGGATCGCAGGCGGCCATGATCGTGTCATGAACACCAGGCGAAGCATCCTGCGTGACATACAGGATCGGCTCGCGCCGATCCGTGACATACTGTCCGCCTTCCCTTGCGCATAACCGGCCATTTTCGACGCGACTATGTTCCATCGACATGGCGTGGCTGAGGTCGTCGGCGCAAAAGGCCCATGTGTCCACGACCTGCGTGCCGCTCTCGTTGACGATGGTGACCGTGTCGCCGTATGCGAGCCGGACGGCCATGCCATGGCGAGCCGGTATCAGAAGATCTTCTCTCATGATGCTTGCCTCCTCACGCATTCCGGAATTCGGCCCAGTAGGGCTGATTGCAGATGAAGCCGAGGAAGCCGGTAACGACGAGTGCGCCGAGATAAGCAGTGGCGCCGGTGCCGACATCGAGTGGCGGGTTGACCTCGACGAAGTCGAAGCCGCGGACGCGATGGCGCTCGGCGATTGCCTTCAGGCTGTCCATCAGCTCCATGAAGGTCAGGCCATTCGGTTCGCCGGAGACGCAGCCCGGAACGATCGAAAGATCGAGCGCATCGACGTCAATGGTGACATAGACCTCCGAGCCCGCCGGCAGGAGTTCGCTGATCCCTTTGGGGCCGAGCTTGCGGACTTGTGTCATGCAGATCACATTGCTGGCCTTGGCCCGCACGGCTTCGACATCTGCCTTCGTCGTGCGAAGACCGCGAATGCCGACCTGCGTGAGCGAGAGGCAGGTGTCCATGCCGAGGATGTGGCGGAAGGCGTGGCTGTTGGTGCGATCGAGGTCCTCGTCGATTGGTGAATAGTCCTGGTGTGCGTCGAACTGGATGACGTGGACCGGCTTGTCGAAGGCTTCGAACACCGGATAGGTAATCGAATGGTCGCCACCGAGGATCACCGGGAAGAGACCGGCCTCCAGCATTTCGCGGACCCGTTTGGTAATGACCTCGAAGGTCCGCGCCGCATTGGCAGGACGGATATCGACATCGCCGCAGTCGACGATCAGCTTGCGCCTGAATTCCTCGGCGAGATATTCCTCGCCATTGTCGGGATCATAAAGTGGTACCTCGCTCGAGAAGCGCAGGGAATGCTCGCGAATGGCGCGCGGCCCCATGCGCGATCCCGGCAGGAAGGGAGACCCTTCATCGAAGGGAACGCCGAGAATGCCGATTTTCGCACCCGCATAGTCGGCGGGGTTGAGCGCAATGCGCTGGCGCAGGTAGCTGGGAATGCCGGTATAGGGCCGGTTGATCGCTCTCATGTCGAGATCTCCTTCTGTGGGTCGGATTTTCGGAAACTGGGGTGGAAGGCCGAGACGGTGTCGAAAAAGTCGCTCACCCGTTTGTTTGCCCTGGATGAAATGACGTCGCGTGGGCTGCCGTCGGCAATGATGCGCCCCTTGTCCATGAACAGAAGTCTGGAGGCGACATCGCGCGCGAAGGCGAGTTCGTGGGTTACGACGAGCATGGTCATGCCGTTTTCGGCAAAATCGCGCAGCAGCTGCAGAACGTCGCCGACGAGCTCAGGGTCGAGTGCCGATGTCGGTTCGTCGAACAGCATGATATCCGGTTCCATGGCAAGGGCGCGGGCAATGGCAACGCGCTGCTTCTGGCCGCCCGAGATTTCCGCCGGTCGGCGCTCGGCGAGTTCGGAAATCTTCAGACGGTCAAAAAGGCGGTTTGCGGTTTCA
Organism: Hyphomicrobiales bacterium; assembly: GCA_900471925.1. Classification (GTDB taxonomy): domain Bacteria; phylum Pseudomonadota; class Alphaproteobacteria; order Rhizobiales; family Rhizobiaceae; genus Rhizobium. Next base: position 69,251 of record UCGV01000020.1, on the reverse strand, counting down.
AGCGCTTGCGTCTTCGGCTTGCCAGCGACGACCATCTGTGGTCGCACGACGTTTTCGGCGACGGTCATATGCGGCCAGAGATTGAGCTGTTGATAGACCATGCCGATCTTGGGGCGAATGCGATCGACCTGCGCAGCGCTCTGGTGCCTGACGACGCCCTGACCGACGAGTTCCCGGCCGAGAAAGCGGCCGCCGACCTCGACGAAGCCTTCGTCGGGAGGATCGAGCCATAGTAGCGCGCGCAGCAACGTCGACTTGCCGCAGCCGGAGGGGCCAACCAGGCTGACGACCTGGCCTTTGGGTATGTCGAAATAAATATCGCTCAGGGCGGTAATATCGCCGAAGCGTCGATGCAAGTTGGACGCGCGAAGGGCCGGAATGGCACTCATGGCTTGCCCTCCAGAAGCAGGTAGCGGCCGACGAGCGGCGTCATCCTCGGCGCTGATTTGCCCCTGCGCATGCGCCGTTCGAGCAATCGCGCGGCCAGGGCAAAAACGGAGGTGATCGCCCAGTAGAGAAGCGCTACAGCGACGAAGACCTCGAATGGGGCAAATGTGTTGCCCTGGACGACAAGGCCCTGGAACGTCAATTCGGCAACCGTGATGGAGGAGATGACGGAACTTTCCTTGATCATGGTCATGGTGCAATTGACGAGCGGCGGCAGCATGGGAGCGACGATCTGCGGCACGATAACGTGGAGGGCAGCTTTTGCGGGTGACATGCCTATGGTTCGCGCCGCCTCCCACTGGCCACGCGGCAGGGCCTTGACGCAGGCCCGGATGATCTCGGTGTAATAGGCGCCGGCAAAGAGTGATAGCGCAGCCGTTGCGGTGACAAGTGCGGGTACTCGCATGCCGGCTGCCGGCAGGCCGTAATGTGTCAGAAACAGGAGCACGATGAAGGGAATGCCACGCATGACGGCGACATAGCCGTTGACCAGCCAGCGCAACGGTATGAATGCCGAGAAGGAGGCGATGGCGGCGATGGTGGCGATGACCGTGCCGATCAGGAAGACGACCAGTGCGAGGCGGAGGGTCAGCCAGGCGCCTTCGAGAAACAGCGGAAGGTTGTCGATGATGACGGAGATATCGAAGCTCATCGGCGCTGCTCCCTTGCGAACCTGCGTTCGACCAGCCAGCCGACGAGTGTCAGCAAGAGATTGGCGGCAAGGAAAACGGCTGCTGCGGCGATGATCGGTTCAAATGGCCGAAAGCGAGCGGCTCCGATCTGCTGCGCAACGCGTAGCGCTTCGACGACAGTGATGACCGATAGTAGCGCGGTGCCTTTTACGACCACCGTTCCCTCGTTGATCAGCATGGGCGTGATGCGGCGAAAGAGCTGTGGCAAGACGATCTTCGTCCAGATCACGCGGGGACGCAGGCCGAGCGCAGTCGAGGCTTCGATCTGGCCGGCATCGATTTCCGGCAGGGAGCCACGCATGATTTCGGTGATAAAGAAGCTGGAATTGATGGCGATGGTGATGATGCCGGCGACTTCAGGTGGCAACTTGATCCCCGTTGCGGCGGGCAGGCCGTAGTAGACGAGAAAAATCTGGACGAGCAACGGCGTGCCGCGAATGAAGGATAACATCAGCGCAATCAATTGATTGATCGCCCCGATCTTGAGCGAGCGAAGCACGGTCAGGAGCGTTCCGCCGATCAGCGCCAGAATGAGAGCGATGACGGCAATGCGGATATTGATGAGCGCGGCATCGAGAACACGCGGAAATGCGGCCACGATCAGGGTGGGATCCAGTTTCATCTTGCTTTCCGGATTTCGAAGGGAGGCGGCGCGAACGCCGCCTCGCGGGCGAGATCACACCGCGTCAGGCGGCAGGTAGCCATCGTTTGGAATGTCCATGCGGAAACCGAACCACTTTTGCTGCAACTCGTAGAGGCGTCCGTCGTCGCGCATCTTGTAGATGACGGAGGAGATGAAATCGCGCAGGTCCTTGTCTTCCGGCCGCGTAACCCAGGCGAGATAAGTCCACTTCACGCCCGTCTCGATCGGAGCTGCGAGCTCGAAGGAATCGGGATGCTCCTTGACGAGCACGGCAAGCGAGGGCAGCGACTGGATGACCACGTCGATTTCGCCCGAGGCGAGCGCCGTGTAGCAATCGGTGAAAGCGGTGTAGAGCTTCAGTTCCTTGAACCCGCCGCCGTCGGCCTTGAGCTTGGCATCCAGTTCCTTGGCGATCGGTTCGGTGGAGGAGGCGAGCTGGGTACCGACGACCTTGCCCGCAAGTTCTTTCTCGGTCTTCAGGCTATCGCCCTTGCGTACCAGCGAATATGGCTGGCCGTTGGCGATCGGCGCGGTATAGGCATATTTCTTGGCGCGTTCCTCATTGATCGCGACTGTGGTGGCAATGAAGTCGAAATTGCCCGCCAGCACACCGGGAAGGATGCCCTGCCAGGGGGTGTCGAGCTGGTTCAGCTTCACTCCCAGGTCGGAAATCACCACATCGAGGATGTCCTTGCCGTAGCCGACGATCTTGCCGCTGTCATCGACGAATTCGAACGGCGGGAAGGCCGCTTCGGTGCCGACGATGGCAACACCATTTTTCTTGATCTTGTCCAGCGTGCCGGCCGCGAAGGCCGAGAAGGGAGTAAGCGCAGTCAGGCTGGCCGCACCGGCAAGCAGTCCGAAGTGACGTCTGGTAATATGCATCATGAAACTCCTGGGTTCGGCGTTGAAGTTGGCGGCACTCGCCTTCATGGCGTCCTGCCGCAGGGAGGAATCACTTCTTTTCGAAATAGTCTGCGCGCACGGCCGCGCCGATCAGGTTGACCGCGAGGCGGCCGGCGATGATCGAGGTGATGTTGTTGACGTCACGGGACGGCGTGATTTCGACAATGTCCATGCCGACGACGCGACCCTTGGCGACGAGGCCGTGAATGATCTTGCGGCACTGGTGGAAGCGCAGGCCGCCCGGCGCCGGGCCTTCGACACCTGGTGCCTCCGACGGATCGAGGCCGTCGGCGTCGATGGTGATGTAGTAGCGGCCGCCTTCCGGAATGCGCTCGAGGATGGCCTCGATGCCCTTGTCGTGAACCTCGTGGGCCGTGATGATGTTGGCGCCATAGGCCATGGCGGCTTCGTATTCCTCGACGCGGCCGCTGCCTTGCGCGCGAATGCCGATCTGGAAGATTTCGCCGATATGCGCCATCTCCGAAGCGCGCCTGATCGGGCTGGAAAGCCCGTCGTGGACGCCGTTGACATGGTCGCGCCAGTCGATATGCGCATCGATTTGCACGAGCGTGATCGGATCGCCGCCGAGTTCGGCAAGAGCGCGGAAGATCGGGATCGGGATGCCGTGATCGCCGCCGAACGTGATTGGCATGGCTCCGGCCCGCAGGATCTTGCGGACAGCCTCTTCGGCGCGGGCGAAGTGACCGCCGCCCGGCACTTCCAGGTCATAGGGCACATTACCGACATCGACGGCGCGGACGGGGCGGTCGTCATAGATCGGGCCGCCAACATCGAAGTCGAAGCGTTCGAGACCGCGCGAAACGCGATCCGTCATCCTGCGGATCGTGTCGGGCGCAAAAATCTGATCGTTGGACAATGCGTCCGGTGTGTAGGCGCTGCCATAGGGGATGCCGAGGAAGGCGATGTCTGCTTCGAGAGCGTCGAGATCTGTCGAAACCTCCGAGTAGAGGAAGCTTCCATGAGATGTGGAGGCGGGAACGGTAAGCGGCATTTTCTTCATGGGGAGGCCTTCTTCCTTTATGGATTGTCGCTCGTCTGCACGCCGTTTCGATCCGGAAAATTGTGCGGTGCGAGAGAACTGCGGCCACCCTTTCAGGTGTGGACGGCTTCACAAACGACGAAAAAGTCACCTTGGTTGCGGATTCTGCAACTTTGTCCCGATCGCCGGGCCGACATGGCATGGAACCTGCTTTTACTCAGACGACGGCCGAGTGGCATTGCTGGAGGTGAGAGCGTTGGGAAAGAGGCTTCATTCGCTAAACAGACAGATCGGCGCGCTTTCCTTCGTCGATTTGCGCAACATGAGGCTGTTCCGACAGGTTGCGGATGCGGGTGGTTTTACGGCTGCTGTCGATCGTTTTGGGCTCGAAAAAACGGCAATCAGCCGTGCGGTTCGCGCGCTGGAAGAGCGTCTTGACGGATCATTGTGCATTCGCGGACCAAAGGGGTTCGCGCTCACGGAATATGGACGCCAGGTTTATGCCGCAGCGGCCGCCATCGAGGATTCCGTTGACAGGGCACGCATCGACCTCAACGGCGCGCACAGAAATTTCGAGGGTGAGGTGCGCCTCGGCATCACCGACAATTGCCTGACGAATGTCGATGCGAAGATTTCGGATTCCATCGAGCGCTTTTTCAAGGTTGCACCTGCCGTGCGTTTCTCGGCATCGATCTTTGCCGCCGACCATCTGCTCCAGGCCATTCGCGACCGAGAAATTCACCTAGGTATTGTCTCAGCCGACCACACGGTCGGCGAACATCTCATTGCCGAGCCGATCTTTACCGAGCGGACGCATCTCTATTGTTGCCCGCAGGACGATGAAACGGCCCCACACCTGGAACGTCTGCGCTCACGAGGCTACGGAGTTGTGCATCGCCGCTTTGTGGGCGAGGGAACCGGGCGCATGTCACGCCAGATCGATGCGGCGTGGACGGCTGAAGCCATCGGCCTCGAAGCCGTCGCGACGCTGATCAATACCGGTCGATGCGTGGGCTTCCTGCCTGATCATTTCGTGGCGGGCACGCGTACACGTCGACAGTTCACCGTTGTGCCTGGCTCCGAGGCGCTTCGCATCACCACTGTATTTTCCGTGGTTCATGAAAAGGACCGCGTCGTGTCCCAGGCCGTCAGCGTCATGCGTGACATGCTGGTGGACACGTCAAGACGAGCGGGGACCATCCCCGTCTCCATTCGGGCATGAGTGAACCATTGGTGTCGACCGGAAAGATGCGGCGATCTGCGCCGGCGGAGTTTATGTGCGGATGGCGTGCTCCAGCTGGTCGATGGCGGCAATGACGCCGCGCAGTTCGGCCAGGCCCTTCAATCGACCGATGCAGGAATATCCGGGATTGACCGTCTTGTTCTGGTCATCGATCAGCAAATGGCCGTGATCCGGCCTGAAGGGGATCGTGTTGTCAGCCCTCCCGATCGCCTGCCGGCGCGCTTCCTCACGGCGCAGCGCCGATATCAGGGAGACCATGTTGACGTCACCGTCGAGATGATCGGATTCGATGAATGAACCGTCCGCTTCCTTCTTGACGTTGCGAAGATGGGCAAAGTGAATACGACTTGCGAAACGGTTCGCCATCTCGGTCAGGTCGTTGCCGACGCGTGATCCATAAGAACCGGCACACAGGGTAATGCCGTTCGCCTCGTGGTCGACTGCACCAAGGATGGTTTCGATATCCTGCGAGTGCGAGACGACCCTTGGCAGACCGAAGAGCGAGAAGGGCGGATCGTCGGGATGAATTGCGAGGCGCACACCGAACTCCACGGCCACCGGCACGACTTCTTTGAGGAATTCTACCAGATTGGCCCGCATGTCGTCTGACGAGATCTCATCGAAGCTTTCGATCTGACCACGGATGGATTGGCGTGTATGCGTATCCTCCTTTCCGGGAAGACCGGCGATGATATTCGTTTCGAGGGTCAGGATCTCATCGGCAGACATGGCCTCGAACCGTTGGCGCGCCGTCTCGATCAGTTCGGATGGATAGCTGCGCTCGGCGTCACGACGCTGCAAGACAAAAAGATCGTAGGCGGCGAAATCGGCCATGTCGAACCGAAGTGCCAGGCCGCCGGCATCCGTCCGGTAGCGCAGGTTTGTGCGTGTCCAGTCGACCACCGGCATGAAATTATAGCAGACGACCGGAATGCCTGCCCGGCCGAGATTGGCCAAGCTGTCTTTCCAGCTGTCGACATATTGGCGCCATTTCCCGTTGCGCAGCTTGATTGCCGAATTGACGGGGATGGATTCGCACACGGCCCAAACCATGCCGGCGTCCTCGATCGCTGCCTTATGAGCGAGGATATCGTCGACGGTCCATGTTCGGCCGTCATAGAAATGATGCAGGGCCGTGACGATACCGCGGGCGCCGGCTTGCCGGGCATGCGACAGGGTTACGGGGTCACCGTGGCCAAACCAACGCCAGCTTTCCAGCATGGAGTTACTCCCAATCCTTAATGTTGGACAATAGGCGCATCAAATGCAGATATTGGCAACACATAAATCGATTTGCAAAAATAAGACCAACATAATATGAAATTAGGGATTGATGACGAGGATAGGATGAAGCTTCCCGATCAGGACAACAAGGCTTCCGCTGTTGATGAGGTCGTCGCCCAGATAAGGGCGTTGATCCGCGAACGTGGCCTTGGTGTTGGGGATGTTCTGCCCAGCGAAATCGAGCTTGCCGATATGTTTGCGTCCAGCCGCAACACGGTGCGTGAAGCTTTCCGTACGCTCAAGGCCTATGGCATTGCCGAGTCTCGACAAAAGCTCGGGGCGGTCCTGACGGACCAGCACCAGAACGCCATGCGAGACCTTTTCGCCTTCGCGATGGATATTTCGGCCGATGCCTTTCAGGACATTCAGGGCTATCGCCGACTGACGGAAATGAATCTCTTCGATCTGTTGGTCGGCCATCTTACCGCAGAAAGGTTGGCCGATATCGAAGCGGTCAATGCCGCAATACTTTGCGCCGGCGGTCCCGAGGAAGCGTCCGAACTCGACTTCAGGTTCCACATGCTTCTGGTTGAGGCTGCCGGCAACAGGACGCTGACGGAGACTTACGGCATGCTGAAGCCGGTGATCCAGCGGCTGATGATGGCAGGCAAGTCCAAACGGTCAACACTGAAAAGCGTCTTCATCGAGCATCAGGCCATCGTCGAGGCGCTCCGCGCCAATGACAGGATCGCCTATGCCTATCATATGGACCGGCATCTGAGTGCCGGCTTGGTGTTCATCTCGAACACCGCGAGGAGAGCAGGGTCCGGGAACAAGTGAGGATGCAGGATCGTGGGTGAATTCAAGGACAAGATTGCGGTCGTCACCGGCACGACGGGTATCGGAAAGGCCGTGACACTCAATCTTGCGCGATCCGGTGCGCGTGTGTTTGCGCTCGGGATTGACGTGAAGGCCAACAAGGCATTGCAGGAACTGTCGACATCCGAAGGGCTTGAGGTGCTGGTACTCGATACCGATGCAGCCAATCCCGAGGCAGTGCGCACAGCCTTCGAAAAGGCGGCAGGCCTGGTAGGCGGTATTGATATCATCGTCAATGCCGCAGCCGTTCACCCCTACGGCGACGCCACCGAGACATCGTTCGATGCCTTCATGCGATGCATGGCCGTCAACGTCGGTTCGATCCACCTCACCGCCCAGTTCGGCGTGCCCGAGATGCGCAAACGCGGTGGTGGTGTCATCATCAACCTGTCGAGCGTTCAGGGGCATGCCTGCCAAAGCGGTGTGTCGGCCTATGTCGCCTCAAAGGGCGCTATCCATTCCATGACCCGCGCCATGGCGTTGGATTTCGCGGCCGACCGGATCAGGGTTGTCTGCGTTAGTCCCGGTTCGGTCCGCACCCCGATCCTGGAGCTGGCCGCGCGCACCTTCGAAGGACAGGATGCAGATATAGACGCCGTCTTTAGCCGCTTTGGCGCTGCGCATCCTCTGGGGCGTATCGGTGAACCGGAGGAAGTGGCGGATCTGGTGGCTTTTCTCGCTTCCGAAAAGGCCGCCTTTATTACCGGATCCGATCACCGCATCGATGGCGGCCTGACGGCCGGCATCGGGGTGAGATGAGGCGAACAGGGATCTAGGGGAACTGAGGTCCGGCGAAAAATCCTCGAAGAAGACACGAATGCCCTATTTCAAGATAACGCCCCATCCGCTGATCATCGAATCAGAAGACGCCGAGAGCGCCGTGGAGAAAGCGCGCGAGGCAATGCGTCACGCCCCGACAATTCGCTACGAGGTCGTCGGGCCAGACCTTCGACCAATCTGGGTTGAGCTTCCTGAGCCTGTGCCCGAGGTGGCTTCGCTGGAGAATTTCCCACCCGATCCAAAGCCTTCGGTCGGGAACCAGAGTACCAACGCGCCGCAAGGACGGGCCCCAACTGGTTTCTTTGCCAGTTTGTTGAAGATATTCCGATAGCGGGAAGCGCGCCGCGATCAGGCGCTTTCCCCGATCGGGATCGCGCGGAAAGCATCCGTAAAAGTCAGTATCTCTCAAAGAGAATATCCTGTGCTCCGCTCCAAAGCGTGCGCACTCCCAATTCGTGGAGGTTTTCAATCCCATCGGTAATTGTCAGGAAGTGGTTGCCAGCCAGTTGTCCCACCTTGGAGGAGAATTGAACCGCGCCATAGGCCAGCAAAATCTCTGTCTCGCTGAGCCCTCCTGGATATAGCAGGATCTGATCGGGCGCCGGATGGCTCGTGTGGTTTTCAAATCCGATATTGAAATCTTCGTTTCCAAGGGGAATCCATACGCCTTCGCCACTCCAGCGGACGTGGACAATTTTGCCCCCGAAGGGGAGCCTCGCCGCAAAGGCAGCGCAGGTTTTCGGCGCATCTCGGCTTTCGAAGCGTGCACCAAAAACAAATGGGCCAGACGTAATTTTAAGATCGACCAAAGCAGGTTCCTTGCGAAAGCAGCACGAGAAGAGATTGTCGTTTAGCATTCGGGCAAATGTGATCGGCCATCCGAAACGCGGCATAGATTGAACGCTTATCCATCGCCCAACAGGCACGTCCTTGCCGACGATCGCGCGCACCCGGGACAGCAGGTCGCCTTCCGTGTCGTCGTACCCTTCGGCGACGAAGGCGCCGTGCAAGGCCAGCATGACGCCGTCGACGGGCAGACAGTTTTGGAGATCCGCAAGGATCTCGTCGCGGAAGTCCTCATAGACCTTGCGAACTGTGATGCCACCCGGTTCGGCGTTGACGCAGAGGCCCTCGATGATCGTATGCCGATCCGCTTCGCCTCTCTGGCGCCAGACGTAGAGCTAGCAGGACGGTTCGTTGAGCGCGCGACTGGTCGCATCGCCATGGGCGATCCCGACGTCATCGAAACTCCTGTAACCGGTCGGGATCAGCATCCTCAATTTCTACAATGGCGTCGTGAGATACATTCAAGCATTAGCATGCCGGTGGTTCATATCCCTTCAAGGCCGTCATTTGAGGTGTGGCTCCACAATCACCCATATCCTATATGTAGGCACGTACCTACGCGGAGGCGTTCGATGAGCATCACCAGTTTGTCTAGTCGAGAGTTGAACCACGATGTCAGCAACGCGAAAAAGGCCGCCGAAAAAGGACCCGTAGTTATCACGGATCGCGGGAGGCCGTCCCATGTTCTGATGACGTATAGCGAATTCGAGCGCCTAATCGGCAAACCCCGAAATCTCGCCGAGGCTTTTTCAATGCCTGGTTTGTCAGCGATCGATTTGGATCCAACGAGAGCCGCAATCGCATCTCGCGAGGTCGATCTATCTTGAAGTACCTGCTTGCTACGAACGTCGTCTCCGAGCTTCGCAAAGTTGGGGACGGTAAAGCGGATGCCAATGTGACGAAGTGGATCGGTGCACAGGATTCCAGTGATCGAGGCGACGCGGCGGTATCGAATTCTCACGAAGACTAGAACACCGAGCAGCGCTTGCGGAACATCCCACAATTCAGCCGGTCACGCTGATCGGACAAGTCCGGTCAAGCCTGCGGACTGCTTTTGTCTATTGCAGAAAGGGCATCGTCTGGTGTGTAAATATAAAGGCGGGTTGGAAATATCGAAGACCGACAAACTTCAAGTTGTCGATGGCAGAAGTTGCGGGCAGGCATGCAACGTTGAGACTTTGCGCTGATAGTTTCGGGCATAGTCTCCCCATGGGAGCGACAGTGATGAATTTCACATTTGCGCAGGGACGGGGTCTACGCTTTTTTATCTGCCTGTTTCTTTTGATCACGTGTCAAGCCTTTGCGGGATCTGCCCATGCAGAAAGGCGTGCAGCGATCGTCATCGGCAACAGCGACTATCCGTTCGCGCCATTAAGCAATCCGCATAATGACGCCAAGCTCATCGCCAACACGCTGACCGAACTGAACTTCGACGTCTTGCTGTTTTACGACCTCAAGAAAGATGCGGTCAAAGACCTGAAAGAGACGATCCGGACGCATTTGACCGGTGCCGACATCGCCGTTTTCTACTATGCCGGTCACGCTCTGCAAGCCAACGGTCGCAACCTGCTTCTGCCTGTCGATGTTGAAACCAGTTCGGCACAGCGCGTCATCGCCGACGCAGTCGTCCTCAACGATCTGATCGACATTGTCAAGAACGATCCCGTCGGCCTCAAGCTCTTCATTCTTGATGCCTGCCGCAACAATCCGGCTGCAAATTTCGAAGGGCTTCATCAGGGCCTCGCAGACACTCAGGCTGGCAGCGGGCAAGTCCTTGTTGCCTATGCGACCAGCGCCGGCGACGTTGCCTATGACGGCACCGGGCTGAACAGTCCATACTCGTCGGCGCTCGCCAATGCCCTGCAGAGACCGAACCTCGATGTCTATGACACGTTTAGAACGGTCCGCGGCGATGTCAGGCAGGCAACCGGCAACGCGCAGATACCGTGGATCACCGGGTCGATTGAAACGAGGTTCGTGTTTCGGCCACAGGCGGCCGAATTGACTTCGGAAGCCGTCGTCCCGTCAACCGAAACCTCAAGCCCGGTTAAGATCGACGAGGTGCTATGGACCTTCATCAAGGACAGTCCTGATCCCGGGGATTTCGAGCGTTTCGCGCGGATTTTTCCCAACAGCGCGCATACCGCCGAGGCGACCGAGAAGAGCCGTGTGCAGGTTGCAGCGCTGTCCAATCGCAGCCTTTATGTCCGCGAAAGCCTGGTGGCGTCATCGATCGCCAGCCAAGTGCCGAGTGCCGGTGATGCCGAGGCGAAGGATTTCGTTTTCCAGCAATCGGGCGAACGGGCAGTGAGCGAAACTTTCAGGATCTGGCCGAGTATACTGCCGGAGACGGCGGGCGGGATGCGCAATCTTGTTACCGACTGCGATCTCTATGGCGCGGACCCGAATGATCCGCAGCGACAGGTGCCCGGCGTCAGCAACGGTCTCGTCAATGTACGCGATGCCTTACGGGCCTGTGCCTTTGCGCTCGCTGCCGACCCGAACAATCCGCGGCTGCAATATCAGCTTGGCCGCGTCCTCGAAATTGCAGGACGATACGACTGGGCGGAATATTTCTACAAGGTCGCGGGCGGGCATCAGTATAGCGCTGCCCTCGTCAATCTTGGTTACATGGCTCGCATGGGCATCGGCAGGAAGGTCGATTTTAATCTGGCGCTCTCCTACTACATGGCGGCGGCGACGATGGGAAACCTGAGGGCACGCACGAATGTCGGCACGGCCTATATTCTGGGCCAGGGCGTCTCCAAGCAACCGGAGGAAGGGATCCTCTGGTATCGCCTTGCCGCATCAAGTGGTTGGGCAAACGCGATTACCGCGCTTGGTGACTGCTACAGACTGGGCACAGGCGTCAAACAGGACGCAGCACAGGCCGTCTCGCTTTATGTCGCCGCTTCCGATACTGGCCAGATCGATGCGATGGCAAATCTCGGCCAGGCCTATATCAGCGGGGAAGGTGTCAAGAAGGACCCTGCGCGCGGCCTCGAAACGCTCCTGAAAGCCACCGAAATGGGCAACAAATATGCCCCTTACTACGCCGCGCGGCTGTATCTGAAGGGTGCCGACAAGCTTGCCCCTGACCGCGTACGAGCGCTTTCGCTGTTCAAACTGTCATCCAACCGTGGTCTCGAATTGGCCAATCTCGATCTTGCCTTCGGTTATGACAAAGGCAGCTTTTCCGGAAAGCCGGATGTGCCGCTTGCCTACTACTATGGGGTGCTCGCAGAAAAGCTTGGTGTCAACCGGGCCGATGAGGCGCGTGCTGCAATCGGCAAGAAGCTTGACGCAGCGACCCGGCAGAAGATGGAAGCGCAGGTCGATCTGTTCCTGGAACAGAACGGCAAGTGATGGATTGCGACTGACGCGAACGCAGGAGCCTCAAGAGCCGGATGCAGTACCGCTCGATATCGGATCTTCATCAGACGATCGTCAACGGATTGCACATGTTGCCGCCGGATATCGACCTGGTCGTCGGCATTCCGCGCAGCGGCCTGCTGGCGGCCAACATGCTTGGCCTCGTCGCCAACCTGCCGATGGCAGATCTCGACAGCTTTGTCGAAGGGAGAGCGTATTCCTTCGGCGCGACGAAGAACACGGCTTCCTTCAAGAACCCTTCCAATGTGCGAAGGGTGCTGGTCCTCGACGACAGCATCAACACCGGTGGCGCCATGCGGGAAGCCAAAGACAAGCTGGCGCATTGCGCAAGTCCGGCACAATTCATCTTCGCGGCAGTCTACGGGCTGAGCGACCAGGTTGACGGCGTCGATATCATCTTCGAAGTCGTGGAACAGCCAAGGCTGTTCCAGTGGAACTTCATGCATCACGGACTGTTGTCGAAGGCATGCGTCGATATCGACGGGGTTCTCTGCGTCGATCCGACGGATGCGGAGAACGACGAGGGTCCAGCCTATGAGACCTTCTTGCAGACCGCACGTCCCCTTCACAAGCCGACGCGGTTCATCGCGTATCTCGTCACCAGCCGCCTTGAAAAGTATCGATCGTTGACGGAGGCGTGGCTACGCACGCATGCAATCGACTACGGCAAGCTCGTCATGCTGGATCTGCCGAGTGCAGCCGAACGCAGGAGCCGAGACGCGCATGCAGGCTTCAAAGCCGGGTTCTATCGGCAGTGCGATGCCGAGATCTTCATCGAGAGTTCCAGAAGACAAGCGAAAGACATTGCCAGGCTCTCGAACAAGCCGGTCCTTTGCACGGAGACCCATCAGATGGTTTTGCCGACACACGTGCGTAGCTTCTTGCGAATGCGATTTGCCATCGACGTCCTTGCATTTCTTCGGCGCGGGCGGCCGATACCCGAAGAGCTCAGTTATGCCATTGCCGACGCGCAGAACGGCGCAAAATCCAGGACGCTCATCACCTGGTTCGGGTCAAGGCCAGACGGCTTTGTCGATGCCATCCAGTCGGTTCGACGGATTTGCGCGGCCAGGAACGAATTTCCAATCGTCGTTCTGTCCGATTTTCATCAAGAACTGATGAGTCAGACGGAGACGCCGGTCGAGTTCATCCCACAGGTGCGTCACCTCCCGTCGCTTTCACCTGGGCAATATGAGGACTACGTGCGCAGGCGCCACGACCTGCTATTGCGAAAATGGGCGATCGCGCGCGAGGTTACGCTCGGACTTGGTTTCGATGAATTTCTCATCCAACAGCTCGCCGGGAACGAATTGCGCCACGCGCAAGACAAAGCGCGGCTCAATCTTAAAAGTTGAAACATGCATCTATTTGGTGTCTCAGAATCCGGAGGAATTGTCCAAGTCTCATCACCGACCCAGAATATAACGCCTTGCATCTTGATGGCATTGACTTTCATCCATCGAACCGGCTTACTAAAAACGAGTTGCGAGGGGCGATATATGCTTAGGAGAATCTCTATTCTCGGAACGCTGATACTTGCGTCATGTACGCCTCAAGGCTCGAACATGACGCTCGCGTCGATGTTCAGCGGCTATCGCGCGCCGACCAGCGCCGAGACCGTGGCCTGGCGCAATGCGCAACGAAGCAACACGGATCAGGCCTATCGCAATTTCATAAGCCAGTATCCGGACAGTTCCTATGTTCCAGCCGCCACGTCGCGGCTTACCAAGTCGGTCAATCGCGCGCCTGTCGCTGTCAGGAATTTCGGCGGTTCCGAGCGTGGTTCGTCATTCGGCCGCAGCGGCAGCGGCTATTGAACCGGCTGACCGCAAGACGGGTCATTCAATCTTCTAGCACTGTAGATCCCAATCGGCTTTCCTATGCATTTTGATATTGTCCACGCGGCCGATCCTCGATTTTACGGAGGTGCGTCGTCGGCGGTTCGGGTCGAAATCCAGGCCGCCCAGCAATATGGCCTCTCGACGGCGCTCCTTCCGTTTCTCGGCGTTTCCGACATTCGCTCCAGGCGTTTCGAGGCACGCCTACTCGACGTTCTCCAGCGCCGGGGGATACCCTGGCTGACCGGCGACGAGGCAGTCGAGTGTGACATTCTCTTTGCCCACAATCCGCTCTCCTTTGCGCACATGCCGATACGGCCCTTGCGTCTCCGGTCCAAGGTCGTTGTCCTGTCAGTCCAGCATCCGCCGTTCGACGGCGCCGGAAACGCCCAATACAATATCGATGTGGTCAAGCGAAACCTCGAGCGAATGTTCGGGGCGCCCGTCGTCTTTGCACCTGTCGGCCCCAAGGTGCGCAACCAGTTCGAAGACATCATCGACGGCAGACCAGACCTCTTGCCCCATGATCTCTTCAATCTCATCGACCTCGACGAGTGGTCGTACAGAACCGCCGCTCCACCGCGCGAGAGGGCGGTCATCGGCAGACATTCGCGTCGCGATCTTCTGAAGTGGCCGGACACCGAGGCTGAACTGCGCGCTGCCTATCCCGACCTTGCAAATGTGCAGGTCAAGATCATGGGCGGGGTGCCGGACGAGCTGATGCACCTGGTCGGATCGAACTGGAACGTCTCGCCCTATTTGAATGGCGGCGTGCCGCAGTTTTTAAACAAGCTTGATTTCTATGTGTTTTTTCATAGCCGTCGATGGATCGAGGCCTTTGGCATCGGCATTGCCGAGGCAATGGCAAGCGGGCTCGTGACGGTGCTCGATCCCTCGTTCCAGGACCTCTTCGAAGACGGGGCAGTCTATTGCCGACCCGAGGAGACCAGCGCCGTACTAGAGAGGTTTCTCACTTCTCCAGAAGACTTCAGCGCCCAGTCTGCAGCCTCGCGCGCTTTGGTCGAGCGAAAGTTTTCGACGAGGCGTTATCCAGAAAGGATGCGGGCGCTCTACGTCGCCCTCGGGCTTCCCGCAGCTGTTGCACTGGCCCCGGCCGGCAAGGGGGCCGATGTTTCGCCTCTCTCGGCGTCGCCAGCACACACACCGCTTCCTGTCGGGCAGAGCAGATCGCAGCGGTCGTTGACGGGACGGCGACGGGTCCTGTTCGTCGCCACAAACGGCATAGGCCTTGGTCACATCACCCGATTGATGGCGATCGCCGAGCGGATGTCGCCTGATATCGAGCCTGTCTTCCTGACGCTGTCGGCCGGTTCCTCCATCATCGAAGCACGCGGCCATCCCGTCGACTACATTCCGTCTGCCTCGAAGATCGGCGTCACGGACGACAGCTGGAACGAGGTCTTCGCACAGGAATTGCTCGCTGCTGTCGAAGCCTTTGCGGTCAACAGCGTCGTCTTCGACAGCAACCATCCCTTCCCCGGTCTTCTGAAGGTGCTGGGCGCGCGCCCCGATCTGAACTGGATCTGGATCCGGCGCGGGATGTGGGCTTCCAATCACGGTCTTGACCCGTCGATGCAGCACCGTTTCGACATGGTGATCGAGCCCGGAGAATTCGCCTCCGACGAAGATCACGGCATCACCGCGCAATTGCGCGCCGGCGTGATCGGCGTTCCCCCCGTCCTGCTGCTCGACAAAGACGACAGGCTTTCACGTCAGGAAGCTGCTTCCGCCCTCGGCGTCGATCCAGCCGGCCGCATCGCGGTCGTGCAACTCGGATCCGAACGCAATTTCGATGTCAGCCGGCTGCGGCCGGTCGTCATGACCGCATTGATCAGGCACGGCGTCCAGGTCGTCGATGCGGTCAATCCGCTGGCGCCGAAGAGAGAGGACCATGTCGGCGAGACCGTTCAAAAGGCGATCTATCCGATCGCCAGATATTTCAACGCCGTGGACCTGATGATTACGAATGCCGGCTATAACAGCTTCCACGAATGCGTCTATGGCGGCATTCCAGCAATCTTCGTTCCGAACGAGGCGCCCGAGATGGACGAGCAGACCATTCGAGCCGCCTATGCTCAAAGCTCTGGATTGGGGCTACGTCTGAGATCGGTGGATGCCGAGCGCGCCTATGAGATGGTCGAGCTGGCCTTGTCGGAGGATTTTCTTTCACAGCATCGCATGCGCGCAGGCCGTATCCTGTTCAGCAATGGCGCGCGCGAAGCGGCGTTGGCAATCGAGGAACTGGTATTCTCCGTCAGGACCGATCGGGCGCTCGGAGGATCGATTGCGCGCGTCTGACGAACTGCGCCGCAGCGATCAGCGTCCGTCTGCTGCGCAGGCGATGTCACTTCCGGGGCGACGGGCCTTTGTGCTAGGCTTGTCCTCCAGGATCGCCGGCGTCACGAGGCAGGGGCATTCTCCGCATGGCTGAAGATCGCAAGACAACCGTCAAGACGCCGCTCGGATCCGACGTGCTGACGTTCACGCACCTCATCGGCTTTGACGAGGTCAGCCGCTGCTTTGCTTACACAGTCGGCTTCATCAGTTCCGACGAGAATGTCGATGCATTGAAGCTGCTCGGCAATCCGCTATCGGTGGAAGGCGAAGGGGGAGAGAGGACACGCTGGTTCAGCGGGCTCGTCACTGATTTTCGGCTGACACGCATCGAGGAGCGGTTTGCCTATTACGAAGCGATGGTGAGGCCCTGGCTCTGGTTGCTCGGCAATAGCACCGATTGCCGGATCTTCCAGAATATGAGTGTCGTCGAGATCGTCGAGAAGATCTTTTCGAAATACAAGGCTGCGAAGTTCGAGAAGCGCTTGCAGGGGTCCTACGAGGCGCGCGAATACTGCGTCCAGTATGATGAAACCGACCTCGACTTCGTGCAACGGCTGCTCGAGCATGAAGGCATCATGTATTTCTTCGAATATGCCGAGGGAGAACACACGCTCGTTCTTGCAGATGCCATGAGCAAGCTGAAACCGGCGCCGGGTTATGCGAACGTCAAGTTTCGGGCGGAAGGCGATCCGATGCGTCGGGACGAGGAATATATGACGGACTGGGTCTCAACCAGCTCGGTCCTGCCTGGCTCCTATGCCCATACGGACTTCGACTTCACCAAGCCTGGCGCCGACCTCATGGCGCAGTCTGCTCAAGCTTTCTCACATGCGGAGGCTCAGGGCGAATACTATCGCCATCCCGGAGCTCATCTCACCGTCGGCCGCGGTGATACCGTCGCCGTCCTGCGGCGTGAGGAAATTCAAGCCGCCCATCAACGAATTGCCGCTGCCGGCACGACGCGTGGCCTTGCCTCGGGTTGCACGTTCAAGCTTGAGAACTTCCCGCGCAAGGACCAGAACACGGACCATGTCGTACTTCGTGCCGACTATCGTCTGTTCGACCCGGGCTACAGGCCAGCTGCCGACGCAGGCGAAGAAACCTTCCGGGCGACCTATCAGGTCGCTCCGACCTCCATCAACTATCGGCCGCCCCGAACCACGGTCCGGCCGATCATGCGCGGGCCTCAGACTGCAACCGTGGTCGGCCCTGCGGGCGAGGAAATCTTCACCGACAAATATGCACGCGTGAAGGTCCAGTTCCATTGGGACCGTCTCGGCAAGAAGGATCAGAACAGTTCCTGCTTCGTGCGCGTCTCGCAGACGTGGAGCGGCGCCGGCTGGGGTTTCATCCAGATCCCCCGTATCGGTCAGGAAGTGATCGTCGATTTCCTCGAAGGCGATCCGGACCGGCCTATTGTCACCGGCAGGGTATACAACGGCAAGGAAATGCCGCCCTATGAGCTGCCGGCGAATGCCACGCAATCGGGCTTGAAGACGAATTCCTCCCCAGGCGGTGGCGGTTGGAACGAGTTGCGCTTCGAAGACAAAGCCGGATCGGAGGAGGTCTATTTCCAGGCGCAGAAAGACCACAACCTCCTCGTCAAGCACGATCGCAGCAAGCTCGTCCAGCACGACCAGTCAGATCGCATCGACAACAACGCCAAACATTCTGTCGGTGTCAACCTCGACGAGGACGTCGGCAACAACAAGACGACTAAGGTGGGTGTCGACCGCACCATCACCATAGGATCGAACGATACAGAAAGCGTGGGGGCCAATCGATCGCTGACCGTGGGTGCCAACGAGACGATCAGCATCGGTGCAAATTCCACGGAGACAATCGGCGCCAGTCACACCCAGACCGTTGCCATCGTTCAGACGGTGACGGTCGGGGCGGCGCGCGTCGATACCGTCGGTGCGACCGAAACCAGATCCGTAGGTGCAACGCAGTCGAACACGATCGGCGCGGACCGGTCCGTCAGCGTCGGTGCGGCTCAGAGCCACGACGTCGGTGCGTCGGACAGCTGGAATGTCGGTTCCGACCAGAGCGTGTCGATCGGCGGCGGACAGACAAGCAGCATTGCCAAGGCGCGCGGCGCCAAGATCGGCGACGACGATTCGACAGAGATTGGAGGCAGCCGGGCGGTGAAAGTCGCCAAGGGCAGCGTTCTTGAGGTCGGCGAAGACGGAGCGATCAAGATCGGAAAAGATCTCCTCATTGAAGCCGGCGACTCAGTCGTCATCAAATGCGGCTCAGCCAGCATCGCCATGAAGAAGGACGGGACGATCTCGATCGAAGGCAAGGACATTTCGGTCAACGCGTCCGGAAAATTCAATGGCAAGGCTTCGGGAGAAGTTACATGGAAGGGCAGCAAGATCAATCATAATTGAGGGCGGGTCATATGTCCGACATACTGGAGCGGATCGAAGGAGTGGTCATCGGGCATCTGCTCGGTTTCGATGCAGGCGTGCCGTTGGTCGTCTTTCCCGGCAATCCCCTGGAGACGGCACTTCGTGCTCGAAGCTTGGCAGAGCTGACCTCCGCCATGGTCGGGGCCGAGGTGGCGCTCCTTTTTGAGGGCGGAGACCCATCTCGTCCGCTGATCGTGGGACGCATCGTCGACCCGGCGCGAAAATCGCCGACAGCCACTGTCATCCGGGATGGCGAACTTGTGCAGATCACTGCCCAAGAACGGATCGAACTCCGTTGCGGCAAGGCGACGATCATCATGGAAAAGGATGGCCACATCACCATCCGTGGCACCTATGTTACAAGCCACGCGAGTGCAGCCAATCGCGTTCGCGGCGGGTCGGTAAACCTCAACTGATGGCAAATGCGCCCGTACTTCGCGAAATCGTTCGCCAGCATGCTGAAATGGCGGCTTTTCTTTGGACCGTCTATGATCATCACCTGCTTCATCCGGATGAGAATCCGGATATGGACGACGAGCGTCTCGCCCGATTGATCGAGCGGCTCGAGGCCCATCTCGATGGGTTGCGAGTTGCGGGGACGGCAGGACAGGAGATCGCCAAGGAGCGATATGGTGAGTTTCCTGAGGCGGGAGAGCTGTTCGTGGTACGGATGCTGAGCGTCACACGACAGATCCCAATAAGAGAACTGGAGCTGGACAAGGTCAGGGAATATTTGGCCGTAAATGCCTCAGGCGGTCAGAGATAACGCCTGCCCATATCGATCACCTGAATATAGAGCTGTCCATCATAGCCAAATTCAAACCCCGACCAGGAATGTCCATCAAATATGAAAATCTCCTTCCACCCGGTGATCACGAGCAGGTCGGGCGATGGCTGCATCGCATAGCCAAATCCCAAGGCGCGAAATTCCTTTAGGGCGTAATTGTCCTGGACAAAAACCCCGAAGTCGTTGTCGCCCCAATACCGCGCACCCTTGAAATCACAGATCGACATGAAATCATTGTCGGGCGCCTCAATCTCCTTGAGCAGATTATCGTGGTACTCAAGGCAGAAGCCGTCTTCGCAACCAATGCTAACGGTTCCGTTCTGCGAAACATGGATCGCCTCGATCGAACGGTTGAAATCGAGGGGAACCTGCCGCCATCCGTTCTCGCGCAGGTGAAGGAGAGTACCATTGTTGCCCGCCACATGAAGCAGTGCACTTGACGGGCCGTGCATGGTTCTCAAGAATGACGACACCAAGGGTTTGATCGGTTGCCACGCGGCCCCGTCAAACTCGCACACGCACCCATCCTCGCCATAGGTATAGAGCGCCCCGCCGGGCAGCCGGAACAGCTTATGAAAAAACGGCTCGGGTGCCCGTACGGTGTGGTGCGAACCGGCGCGCAGGAAATGGGTGAGGCCGCCGACCTCCAGGAACACATGATCGTCCTGGGAGCTGCTGATATGCGACAGCATTTGGTTTTCCAGCTGCAGGAGAACATGAAAACGAGCGGTCCGCCCGGTGAAATCCACCAACAGCAGATAGGAACGTCCGCACTCCCTGTATTCATCGCTCAGTTCAACCGACACGCCAAAAAGCGTACCGCCGAGGTGATAGGCGCGCATTGCCTCCAGATAGATATCCTGCGGGGGCACATCGTCGATTGTTTTGCGTTCGTTCATGCCACAGTCCTATGGCGCATCGTCCGCATCTCGTTCAGCTCTTCAATCGTCTTGCGGGGAGGCGGAGGACCGACCACTTCCTGCATGTAGGCCATAAATATCATGGTCAGACATTTCGCGACCTTCTTTTGCGTGGCAGGGCTCGAATTCTTGCACTCCTTGTGCTGTTCGGAGATTGATTTCGTGCCTTTGGCAACGGCGCCCCGCAGCTTTGGCGACCGACCGGTCTGAGCTTCCAGCTTTGCATTATAGTCGTTGACCGCCTTCGTTTTTGTGTCGTGGGGCGTGTCTTTGCGGCTTCCTTTGCCCGTCTGCTGGAAGCCGCCGCCCTTCTTGTGCTTCATCGAACGGATGCATACGCACGGTGCCCTGTGCACACTATAATTCTTCCACTGATTGTACGAGATATTGTGCTCTCGATCGGCCTGGAAGTATTCATTTCCGACATAGTGTTCTGATTGATAGCCCTGCGGACACTTCTTCTGATTGTGCTGATGCAGCCGCAGGTTCATCTTCTGCAGAAGCGTACCGCAGGTAATACCCCCAACATTTTCCGAAAGAACATGAACCCAAGGCGGCGTACCGGCCTGCGGCGATGCATGGTCGTTGGTCGCCATGTCGCTGAAGCGTATGACCGGCTCGCCGTCGAATTTCACGTCGTTTGACCAGGAATGGAAATACTCCTTGCCGGTGTTCCTCGAGGTGATGAGGTTTTTCTTCGGTGCGCAACCGGCTTCGGTCCCGGTTGTTTTCGACAAATAGGATAGGTTCTTGATGTTGACCGTCTGGCCTCCAATCTTGACGGTGCTTGTACCTTTGTCGGTATCGCCAGACATGCCGAAGCTCGGATAGGGCACGGGCACGCCCGGTGGCGTTGCAGGCGTCTGAGGGGGGGTGAAACAGGTGTCGGGAAATGCTGCGATGGTCTTTCCATCGGTGTCCTTGCCCGAAATCTCCAATCCGTTCGCAAAGACGTTTCCCATCACGCCACCTTGGATGAAAAGATCGCAGCACCGCAAGCGCCGCTGTCGCTGGAAGCCTCGATGAGAACGGGACTGCCGCCCGAATAGCCCTTGGCGGCCGCCGTCATCGCCATGCCAACCATGATCGGCACCACGGCGGCTCCCACATTGCCGAGCGACTCGGCGGGAGACCGTATATCCTGGAAGTCATGGGCGCCGCGAACAAGGCGGATGGACGCAAGCGCCGATTGTCTGAACCAATATTGCTCGCCGATGAGATCTGCGATCCTGTAGCCAAGGCCGGACATTTCGATCCCGCATTCCTCCAGGGCTTCCCTGTAGGCAGCCGTCATGCCGTCGCCACGCAATGGTCGATGCATCCCGTCCTCATCAAGGCCATTATAGATGAACGCCTGCTCTCGAGCGAGGCCGAGGCCAGAAAGCCTGAAATTACCTTGCCCGGTGCGCCCGCAGACGATCGCACCGGCGGCTTCACCAGGAATGAAACCATTGGCATTGCCCTGTGTCAGCAATCGGTCCTCCGACAGATAATGCGTGACCGTTCCGGACGTCAGATAACTATCGACGCCAGCGATAATGACGTGATCCGTGTCCGCATCGGCCAGCAATCGCGCCGCAGTCCGAAACGCGACATGACCTGACGGCCGGCCCTCGGTGACAAGGCGCGTGGCGCGGGTGGCCGAACTGCCAAGCAGTTCGCCTATCCGGCGCACGAGGCGCATACTGTCTTCGATCGGAGAGCCTGGACGACCTTCTTCGGGGACGCACAATATAAGCTGGGTGGCCTTTGTTGGCGATGTTGGCAAGGCATCCAGACTTTCTCGGATCGCGGCAGCGACCAGGTAGGCCATGCGCTGCTCGCCGACAAGTTCGTGGATCAATGGGACGGGGGCCCCGATAAGGGGCTCGTCCGGGCCCGACTGAAAGCGGGTTTCTTGAAATCCATCAATGTGCGAACGTATGGCAGCACAGGCCGACGGCGCATTAAGACCAACGGCGGTCACCATCCCGCAAGCGAGGATATCAAGCCCCCGCATCGTCACGCGCCTACCTCGTCGTCATGGACCATTTCCTTCTGCGTTGCGACGTCCCGGATATATTGCTTGCCTTTTTCCCGAGCCCTTCTCATGGTCGCGGTTGGAGCACCAACCCAGGCCTCCTCGAACTCGGTGATAACCCTCCTTATGCGCACCTCCGTCCGCCAGACCAGCGATAGGCGACTGCTCTCGATATCAATCAGCAGGGTGTCTGGTCGAATGATCTTGTCGAGCACGATCTCATTGTCCCGGAAAATCGTTATCGGCAGGGCCGTATCGGGCAGTGAAAACCAGGTCTTTCCCTCAGGAGTAAGGTTGACCAGCACGACCTGCTCACCACCCTCGGGAGGCGATATCTGCTGGTCCGGCGGTGCCATCTGAAAATAGCGCTCGTCGAAATCAGGTGGCAGGAACGGGAAGATGTTATCGATCCAGTTCTGGTCGTACGTGCCCGCAAATTCGATCCTGCCCGGATAACCGCGACCATAGGGGCCGAAACTCATCGGCCGATAGTCACCGAAGGGCGACCTGACTTCCTCGCCTACCGCTTGCGTGTTCGGCAGCCGCAGTCCGGGAATGAGGCGCTGATTGCTCGCGCGCGCCCAACCGGTTCCGTAGGGGTTCTGCTTGTAGCTTGCGGGCATTTGCTCATTGGGATCTAGCCGATCGATGCCACCCCAGGCCGTGTCGTAGGAGAATGGTTGGCGCAGGAAGGGCTCAGCGGCCGTCGGGACGAAGATCGGTCCTCGGGCGCGCCATTCCCGTTGCCCCAGGACTTCGAAGACCTTTGACCAGCTTCCGACCTTGATACCGACGGTGACGCGGTCGGCTGGCCTGCCCTGCGGAGCATAGGCGCATCCATTGGCGATGACGTCGCACCGCGTTTTCCGGAACGCGAAATCGGATTCCCAAAGGGTCGCCGAGTAGCCCGGTTCGCCGGTGTAGATGTCGGCCATGACCAGCGGGGCTTGCTCGGGCGACGTCTGCGCAGGGCCGCCCGCGACGTTCGGAAAGTCGAAAGTCCCTTTGACCACAATGACGATATATTCCCGACCCTCCTTATCCATGCCCATCGTGAATTCCGTCGGGTAGCCAGTCTGGTTCCAGATTTTCATCAGACACGGCTCTCGTCTTGGGGGAAAAACTGCCCAAGCGCGGCATCGGGCATGGCGAGGTCGATCGCCCTCGTCACACAGTCCCGAGTCCAGAAGATCATACCCCGAACCGCGCCGTCGCGTGCCTTTTCTGCCGGATAAGGCAGCGTCGAAAGAAGGCTGGAGAGAGTGTCGGCGCCCATCCTATCGTCTCTAGCCGACGTTCCCACTGCTTCCAACTGATCGAACCATTCGGCTGCAAGGCTTGGAATCTCGATGGTGGCAAGAGGAAGCGCCGCTGCGATGGTTAGCGGAAACCGACGGCCCGCACGGTCGGCGCTTGCCAGGATCACGCCGGTCATTGCACCGAAGGTTTCCCCGCCCCACAGAAATCGCAGGGTCGGCACCTTCTCCATCGGCCCCTGCGAAAACCGGGTAACCAGATATCGGCTGATCCAGCGGTCCCAGCGAGCGACAAAAGAGGCGGGCAGGCGGCGGGTGACGAAATCCCCCATCGACGGCAATTTCCCGAAAAATCCTGGCAAGATCAAAGCTGCGTCGGGCACGAGAACCTCGCAAACATCTTCAGATCGAAAGGATTTGCGACACTCGCGGCCCTCAGCTCGAAATCGGCATAATAGCTCTGGGCGGCGAGACGCAGTTTGAAAAGTTCGGCGAGATTGGTCCCGGTCAGCCGCCCGGCACGCAGCATTCGCAGAAACGCCCAGCTTCCCGTCTCGCTGGCCATGACCTCGGGTGAGCCGTCGATCGGCTGGAAGGACAGGGTAATCACGCCGGTGCCGTCCTTGCCCGGCCAGGTCATCTGTTGCGGACGCGTCGGGTTGTTGAAGTAGGACAGGCTCTGACCATCGACGTTCAGCGTCACGCGGCTGACCGTCGAGGAAAGATCCTTCGGCTCGAGCGTGAAGGTCAGGATCGGTCCGGCGCCGCCGGGAAACAGGCTGTCACGGATCAGCCGGGCCTGCTCGAGGGCTGCGAGCGGGGCGGGATCGAGCTTGATGTCGGCGCGCCATTTCCAGGGGTGCGTTGTCGTGTCGATATAGTTAACCAAGTTGTTATTGGTAAAACTGTCGATCAATCCGCCCGGACCGAAGACGCGCTGGAAATCGACGACCGTGACATCGATCGGACTGTCGGGAACGAAAGGGTAGCGATTGGTCAACGCTGCCTGGCAGAAGGGGAGCACGTCGGCACGCCAGATCGCGTTCAGCTCAGACGTGACGGCGCCTGTCGCAAGTTCGCTCGTGTCTCCGGCCAGTCCCGCCAGCCAGTCGTCCAGCGGGTCGGGAAGGGTCACGGCCTGTTTGGCGACCGCTCCGGTCAGTTCGGCCAGGCCACCTTGGCGCTTCATGGCATCCTGGGCATCGGGGCTCGCCGATACAGTCTGGAGCATGTTCGAGAGCGCGGTCAGGGCTGCGACCGCATCATTGAGTGCTGGAGGCTGGCCATCGACCTCGACGATGGCGGCCTTAATGGGCTTGAAATGCTCGGCAACAAGCGATCCGGAAAGGTCGAGATCCGCCTGCGCGCCGGCCGCAGGCATCATTTTCACGCCCTTGGCGGCAAGCTTGCCGATCTTGCCAAGCTTCGACAGGAGTTTGGAGGTTCCGGCCGGCGGGTTCTGGCCACCTCCGTCGTCCTCCGGGCGGGTCAGTTCCGTCTCCCGCACGATTGCGGTCAGCAACCGCTTCATCGACGAATCCGCGCTCGACAGATCCTTCAGATTTTCGCCGGCCGTCTGCAGATCTGTCAGAGGCGCAAGCCGGACGTCCCGCATGAAGCCGTCCCACTTGGCGATATAATCGTCATAGTAGAGTTTGAGAATGTCCTGCGAGAGTGCTGCGACCGACGGGCTAGCGCTTTCGGAACATCCACCCGCAAAGACGGAGCGGTCGAGAGCCGCCTGGGTTGCGACGTCTTCGAGGCGCGCCAGGATGACATTGTGGAACCCCTCATAGGTGAAGGCACCGCTGATGCCCACCCTCAGTGTCTTGTCCGAGCGGCGTGCCAGCACCTTCAAGCCATTCGGGCCGACATGATCGGCCGGGATCCACTGTTTCAGCGCCGCGACCTCCGGATCCGAGAGCAGGGCGCTGTAGGCGCGAACCGGCAGCGGGATCGAGCAGATCGTGCGCAGCGCTTCGCCGACCAGCGCCTCGTCGGGAGCGACGAAGGCCTGTTCCGTCGTCATGTTGTCGATCGCCGCAAGCTGGTGATCCGACGCCATTTCGGTCTTGAAGGGGGGAACCGGCGCCGCGGCAGGCAGCTTCTCGGACCACCATTGCTTGGCGAAGTCCGGATCCATCGGCGACAGGCCGGTCATCATGCGATAGGTCTTCAGCGCTCCGAGCTGGAATTCAGGATCCCGGATTTGCCGCCACATTGTTGCTTCGAGCAGGGCGACCATGCGCGGTTCCAGAATATTGCGCAACGTACGATCATAGGCATCCGACTGCGCCTGGCTGATCTCGGCTTCAGCCGAAGGACCGACCAGCTCTGCCACCCCGCCAGGCGGGTCGGTGCGGGCATTTGCCACTTCCGTCGCCGCTTCGAGCGCAAGATCGAGGTCGAGGGGGTCGACGGGCGCCTGGCGTGCCGCAACCGGTGTGAGGGGTAGCTGCAGCGCCTCGAGCTGTTCGGCCTGCGCGGTCAGGGCGGCGGCGTTCCTGCGGTAGGAGAGGGTAAACAGCAGGGCAGAAATGACCACGAATGCGGTGGCCGCCACCACCGCGCCGCGCCATATCCAGATCCTGCGCTCCTCTGCCGCGGGATCGAACGTGCCAAGGCCTGCTTCCCTGAAAATCACCTTCGTCAGCAGATTCTTGAGGAAGAAGCTGCGCTTTTCGGCCCGCACCATCGGCGAGGCCGGTTGCGCAGGCAGTCCAAACGAGGATGCCAAGGCCGCCGTCAGCCTGTCGATTGCCGTACCCTCTTGCGTCGCCGAGGTCAGATAGATCCCCCGCAACCAGGCGCTTTCTGCGTATTTGCTTTCTCCAAAGACGGTTTCGATCAGGACGCGCACGGGTTCCGAAAGGCTTTCGACCTGGGCCGGGAAGCGAAATATTTCCGCCCGGTCCGCAAGATTTTCCTCGCCTTCAAGGCGCGGCACGAGCCGTCGTTCGAGCACGCCTGCAAGGGCGGAAATTTCCTGCGTGACGTCGGCCCCGTCGATGCGCGCCCCGGGAGGAAAGGTTGCTCCCCACACTTGTTCCCGATCCGCCGTCGATAGCGACCCGAAGAATTTCTCGAACCCTTTGATCAGGTCCGCCTTCGTCAGCATGAGATAGACAGGCAAGCGGATGCCGATGCGCTCCTGGAGCTCGGCCAGCCGTTTGCGGATCTGACGTCCATGCATCCGGATCGCCGCATCGTCCTCGGACAGCGTGTCGATGCCAAGCGCTACGATCACCCCGTTCAGGGCGCGACGACCTCTATGCTTCTTCAAAAGATCGAGGAAGCCCAGCCACTCCGCGGCATCGACCTCCGGCTGGCTCTCCTGCTGGACATAGCGGCCTGCCGTGTCGATCAGCACCGCTTCCTCGGTGAAGAACCAGTCGCAATTGCGCGTGCCGCCGACGCCGTGCAGATCGTCGGTCAGATCGATCGGAAAGCTCAATCCCGATTGCCTGAGGGCCGTGGTCTTGCCAGTCGCGGGCGGGCCGATGATGACGTACCAAGGCATCTCGCGGAGAAACTTTCGGCCGCCGACCTTCTGACGCTTGAGATCGGCCATGACGTCACGAAATTTTGCGCCGACGGCGGCAACGCCCTCTTCGGCAGGGCTCGGCGGGGCTTCGGGCTGGAGCGCAATTTCGGAAATGAAGAGCCGGTTCGCGCGCACCGCACGCCTTCGTGCCGCAATCCACCAGAGGATGAACAGGAGGAGCAAAATACCGATGATGACCAGCCTGACGATCTCGGACGCAAATGGCGCGCTGTCGCCGACGCTGACGATCGGGCTGAAGATCCAGACGATCAAGGACAAGAGGATGAGCCCGATGAAGGTCCAGAGCCAGCGGGACGTAACAATGGCCCAGAGGAACCGGAGGATCGCCATCTCAGAGCCTCTTTTCGATCAGGATTTCGATGCGGCGGTTTGCCGCCCGTCCCTCGCGCGTGTCGTTACCCGCGAGCGGCTGGCTTGCCGCCCGTCCCTGCGACTTCAACCGCTCGCT
The DNA here is from genome assembly GCA_900471925.1 of Hyphomicrobiales bacterium. Taxonomy (GTDB): domain Bacteria; phylum Pseudomonadota; class Alphaproteobacteria; order Rhizobiales; family Rhizobiaceae; genus Rhizobium. The sequence goes on along the minus strand of UCGV01000020.1, from coordinate 41,592 downwards.
CGGCACGCCGGCAGACGCCAGCAAACCCGCAATCGTTGCAGCGCGCGCCTCCGAGAGGCGCTGGTTGGTGGACAGGGGGTTGGACGTCTGGAGGGGAACATTGTCGGTATGGCCGGTAATCGTAATGCCGCCGATCAATTCCGCATTCTGTTTCAAGACCGTCGCAATCGAGGCAACGAGGGGTTCGAAGTCTCTCGTCAATTCGGGTCTGGCGGACTGGAAGAGCTCCGGTGTGCTCGATTGCAGAAGAAGCGTAACCGAGGAGGCGTTTTCATTGCCCTTGAGAGCCGGCAGCAGCGCGGCAGGGGCGGCGGCGCGGAACTCGGGCAGCAACTCGATGATGACAGGCTCAACCGGGGGAGCGTTGGGCGGCGGCGTGCGTTTTTCCGGACGGTAGATTTCGGCGCGCTCAGGGGGAGGCAACGCCCGCACGAGCACGGCAAGTCCCTCCGCCCTGGTATCGAGGCGCATTGACAACGCCACGTAGATTGCGGTCGAAAGCGCAGCGGCAATGACGGCCAGGACCCAGATCGGCACGGCAAATCGGGATGGCTCGTCGGCAGCAGCGACACCCTCCCACCGAGGCGATAGCGGCAGGGCCTCGGCGTCGGCATCCCTCAGGAAACGCGCCGCCGCGGCGCGCACCGCGCTGATCGAGCGATCGCCGGCACGGCCCGGCACGCGATACTTTCCGCGAAAGCCCAGCGCCAGGCAGAAATACTGGAGTTCAAGCAATTCCTGATCGCGGCCGGGATGGCGCTCAAGCTCTTCCAGCCGGACAAAGAACTGTGCGCCGGCATCGACATCGCCGCGCAACATGACGACCAGCGGCTGGCGAGGCCAGGCGCTTGCTCCGCCCCAGGGCGTGTTCAGCGCCAAATCGTCGAGCAGCGAGGCGACGGCCCAGGCAGCCGCATCGGCCCGCGGAAGCGCCGAACCGGACGCCATCGCTGCGTCGCGCGCCGCTACAAGCTCATCCATCAGCCTCGTTCGCAGCACTTCGGGATTGCTCGGAGGAAGGGCACTTTCGAGTTCGGGGGCAAACTCGAGCAACTTCGCAAAGGCGTTGATCAATGAGTTGGAATGCGAGCGCGCCCGCCGTGCCAGATTGGCACCGCCGACAACCTGCCTTGCGCCCGCCGACGGCGGCGGCCGGATCCGTGTGCGACCGTGATCGCCCGAGAGACCGAATGGATCCTCACTTGCCATGGCGTTACCTGTTTACCGAATAGCAGTCGACCTGCGGTTCGCTCGGCAACACGCCTGACACGCCGATCACGAAGCCGGGTGAGCGTAGAAGCGATTCCCAATGCTCGCTGCGCTGATCGAGCTCCAGGCAAAGACGGTCCCCGTCATAGGGAATTTCGCGCGGCTGCGAATGAAGTGGCTTCAGGCGGATGCCGGGCAATCTCGACTTCCACAAGGCTTCGAACTCGTCGGCGGCACCGACAGTGACCTGATCGACGAAGATCTTGCGCAGCGCGTCCTCCGACATGTCGCACCCGACGCGCACGACGATGCGGCTGGCGGTCAGCAATTCGGGATTGTCGACACGGACCTTCCAGACGTTGGTCGCATGCTTGAGCACGGGCAGTGCCCGCGATTTTGGCTCCACGTAGCGAAGGCTGAGGAGCAGCGAACGCAAGGTGTCGGCGAGCGCAGCATAGGCAGGTCCCGGGTTCATGTGGTCATAGGTCGGCAGTTCGGTCAGGCGTCGCGATCCTGAACCATAGGTCGCCATCCGTCCTGCAAGTCCGCTGAGTTCCAGAAAGAGCTCGGCCGGGTGAAACACTTCCTGGGGAAGGATATGGGCCAAGCGCGGACGCGCGGTGTTGGCAAGATCGAGCACCAGCAGATTTTCCACACTGCGGCCGGCGCCGCCGAGCACCATCTTGCCATGCGCATCGGCGATGCGGTCGAGCCCTGTAATCACCTCCTGCATGAGCTGGCCGTAAAAGGTCACGGCGCCTGTCACAAGAGCGGGCGGCAGGAAGTTCTCCCCCATCGCCACGCTACCGTCGGCGAGCAGACCGTTGACCCTCGCGACCGGCATCGCGGTATATCCGCCGGTCATCTGCGCCGGCGACAGAAGCAGGGCCTGAGGCCTCGCGATCTCGATTTCTTCGGGATCGGCGCCGCCATGGACGGCATCGCGCATGCGTTCGATCTGCCCCTTGTAGCGCGCTCCGGTCGGCTCGCCGTGGGCGGCATCGAAGCTGACGCCTCCCGGCGGTTCGAGCGGTAGGGCAAGCTGCACCATTCCCGAGCCCATCTCGCGGGTGATGGTCAAAGGGTCGGGTGCGTCCATGGTTTCAGGAATGGAGAAGGGCGTCCCGTCCGGAAAAATACCGCGCGCCGACAACACGGCCACGCGGCCGGTTTCAAGCTGTGCCGCATCGAGCGTCAAGGACCGGAAACCGAAGGTCTGCAACCGTCCGGCCTGGAGCGCGCCGCGCATCAGCGCCTCGGTATAACGATCCTGCTGCTGGAAATGCTGTGTCCGCAGGAAGAGCCCCTCGGACCAGAGCACTTTGTTCGTATCCGTCATACGGGAACGCCCTCCTTTCAGGCGAGCGAGAGCGTCATGCCGCCGCTACTCAAGGCAACATTTGCGGTCACCGTGGATTCCGGCTTGATCGCAACGGCCTTGCGCCAGACGCGCCCGCCAGGTGTCCTGAAAAATGCAACGACCCCGAGGAAGGTCGCCTCCGGCGGGAAGGCGACCGTCTTGGAGGCCGATCCGCCCGGCGAGACCGTCAGCTGATCGGCACCGACGAGATCGGCACCAAGGGCCGAAGCGGGATCGGACTGAAGGGCGAAAACATCAGCCGTGTTGAATTTCGAGACGTCCTTGAGCCTCAAAATGGACAGGCTCACCGGCCGGTCACCGCCATCGGGCGCAAGGTTCATGCCGGGCTGCCCGGTCGCCATGACCGTCACGGTGGACGATTTCGGTGGTCCGCCCACACAACCGGAAACCAGGGCAGTCGTGCCAAGCATCATCAGAAAGCCGCGTCGGTGAAGCATCATTCTCTCTCCCTTTCTTCGTAGCCATCGCGGAAGTCGCTACCGATCTCGCCGAGGAAACGCGTCGACGCGTTCTCGGCAATTTCACGATAGCGCTTCTCGTAGAGTTCCCAGAGCTTGGCGCGGCGTCCGCCCGAAAGCAGCGCGTCCCATGCCGATTGCGACTTCAGTTCCTTTTCCAGCGCGGAAGGATCGAAACGGTCGATCATTCTTGCAAGGGCGGCCTGGACCCCGCGCCAGGTGCGCACGTGATGATGGGCAAGGTCGCGGATGGAAGCGTTGATTGCGGCATCGGCCGGCAGAAAGCCCGCTGTCCGCTGCGCCAGAAACATGGCAATAACATCGTCGACTGTCGGCATGAATTTCAGCGGATTGACGTCCGATGCCCCGACAACGGTCTGCGCGATCCGGGCCTCGCCCTTTTCCTCGGCCCGCTTGCGTAGAAGATGAATCAGGCCCTCCAGCATCATCCGGTATTCGCGCCCGAAACTTTCCATCTGGGCGATCGGATTGGCGGCGGGAAATTCCTCGCCATCAAAACCCAGTCCGCGCAGAAAGGCGTCCCGCAGGCCTACGTCGGCTGACACGACCGGCTGCGACGGCTCGCGCCGGGGCTCCGACTGCGCTTGAGGTTGAGTCAGGGGCTGGGAGTATATTTGAGCCTGGGCGGGCTGAAGCTGAGCCTGGGGCTTCTGCTCGCCTGCCGCGGGATCTGGAACTGTCTGCTCGGCCCGCCCAGCCGGGAGGAAAAGATCCCATCCCTTGTCGTCCTTGCCCTGAGCGGGCAGGGGATCGAGACTGAAAGGGTCGTCAAACAGGGGCGCGTTCCTTATCGCCTGTTGCCGTTCTGCCGCCTCGGATGCGCCTGGGGTGGGTTGTTCAAACGGGTCCGGCAGCCCGGTCGGCCGACGGGGCGTCTCGACCGGTTCGCTTCGCGCCGAAAAAAACGTGTCGCGTTCGAAACCGATCGGCGGGGGCGATGCTGGGCGTTCTGGCAGGCGCTCGACCTGCGCGCCCTGGACCTCGACCCGGACGACATAATTGCCAAGCTGAAGCCTCGCTCCGTCATGCAGGGGGGCAGAGTTTCCCGCCCCAAGCGGCACGCGCGAGCCGTCGATGAAGAGGCCGCCACTTGATGTGTCCGTCACCTCATAGCGCCCATGAACGCAGGCAATTGTGCAATGGGCCCTCGAAATATACATGTCAGGGTCGTCGATCCGCCAATCGGCATCGGCGCTGCGACCGATGACAAGCTCACCCTCAACGAGCCGCATCTGGCGAACGGCCTGTTGCTGCGGTGCCTGTTCGAGCGTCAGGATCAGGGTCATGGCGAAGCCTCCGCAAGACCGGAACCGAGACCGACGAGCGTGCGCATGCACAGATCGGCCGCGTCGCGATCGCGCCTGGGCGCAAGCCAGGCGATATGTCCGAGCCGCGCCGTCCCCAGTTGTGATGCCGGAACCTCATTTTTTGCAAGCACGAGCCGAACGTCGACATCGAGCCCGTCTCCGACCAGATCGCGGATCGCCCTTTTCAGCGCCTTGTGCCGGGCGCTGCTGGGAAGAAACGCGGTGTAGTCGGAAAGCGTCAATGGTCCGACCGCAAGCTCAATCCTCTGCTGCCGCTGGAAGGTCCTCGGTCCGATCGTCGCATTTCGTCCGAGCTGCGCGTAGGCGCCGGCGAGGCGGGACTGGAGCCTTTTTGGTATGTCGATCCAGGCGCCGACGAACTCGCGCAGCCTGATCGGAACCTGGAAATGATCCGATAGAAACAGCGTCAGCCTTTCAGGTCCATCGACCTGGTGGGCAAGTGCTGCCGCATGGGCAAGCTTCGTCATGTCGATTGCCGCAGGCTCGCGATCGGCCCTTCCTCGCAGCCCCATCCCGGCCATGGCCGCCGCCATGGCGCGAATGCGACCGCCCTCGGCGCGCTCGATCTGAACCGACGGATGCGCATCCGCCCAGGCTCGATAGAAGAGCGCAATCATGCGATGTTGAAGGACGTTGACGAAATCGACGAATGTGGTGTCGCTGACTTCGCGCATGTCGGCACCGGCAAACCAGCGCTGCGACAGGCGATCGAGCACCCAACGCGTCAGATAGAGCGGCATCGGTCCTTCCGGACCGAGCAAGCCGATGGTTGCGACCGTTACCCGGGCGGGGGCGCTTTCGGTTGCAGGTTCGAGCCTCGCCACGTCTTGCACGGCAAAACCAAGTCGTATGTGTTGCCCCAGCCTGGCGGGTTCGCGCTGCGGCGGCCCGGCCCGACCGAAGATCCTGTCGGCATCCTCAAGCCGTCGCAGGAGCTCGAAAAAGTCGAACGTCTCGGCAGATGGAATGCCGTCCTTCTTCAGATCAGGAAGCGGTTGCCCGGCGTTATCGGCCATAGCACATCCTCCTGTTTCTGCTGGATTCGCGCTCTGGTGCGCACGAACCCGTTAATCGCCGCATATCGCGCGAAAAGCCTGGAAAGCAACGCCGTGAGCAACAAGACACTATGGCCGGCAAGCACGGATTGATCGACATGGAGCGTGACATCACTGCCGCGGGCAAAGCACATCGGCCCGGCAATCGGCAGGCGCTCGATCAGAGGTTTGGCTTCAACGCGCGCGATGGCTTGCACATGCCGAGCAAGTCCGGGATCTCCCCGCTGGGCATAGAGGTCGAGCAGCGCATGAAGCGGATCGACGCCCCGGCCTTCCTCCGCCAGGCTGAGAAAGTTCAGCGACAATTGTGCGATAAAGCGCCAGGCGAGCTCATCGGCTCTGGAATCCTCGACGACCCCTGCCGGCAGCGTTGCCGGAATCGAGGGCCAGGGCTGGCGCAGCGCACCGAGGAGCTGGACGGCCTCGACTGGATCGCCGCTCTCGAGCGTCAGCGACGGCGTGTCGTCCAGGATCGACAGGTCCCGGTTCGTGCACAGGGCCGTCACCTCGATCCGTTTGAGCGGACGGACGGCCTTCGACTGTGCCGGGCGCGACAGCGTGATGAAGACGTCGTCTCCGACATAGGATGTCCGGGTCTGTCCCTGACGAAGTTCGTCTTCGCTCGGCCGCCGCGGGCGACGCTCGGTAAAATAGACCCAGCCGCTTGCGCGGTTCTGGCCAAGACTGAAAAGTGCCGGTATCTCGGCGTCGGAGCCCTCGCCATCCGCGTCCTCAACGCGAACCGCGCGATAGATTTCAAAGTCGCGCGGACGCGTGCGATCGGCATGCAGCACGTGGCGGGTCCGTCGTGGATCGAGTTCGATAACACTGCAGGAACGTTCGAACAGATTGATGATCGGCGTTGCAAAAAGCTCGAAATCCTTGGCGGTGAGACCTGCAAGCTCGGGGACGGGTCGGCGCAGCAGAAAGACGATTTCCACCTTCTCCCGGCAACGCCGAACGATTGGCCGCAAGCCCGTCACGCGCGCATAGTGAAACCGCTCTGGTGCAATGAAATATTCTCGCAGGAGGCGGTAACCTTCAAAAGTCTGGCGCGTGCGGGGCATGAGCGCCTCATCGTCCGAAATGCCAACCATCTCCGGCATAGGCACCGGGCTAAGGGGATTCTCTCGCCCCTCTGCGCGTGCGCCAACGCCGGTGCTGGCGCCAAACAACGTGTCAAAGAGCATCGGCGCCCTGCTCTTTTCGCTGAAATAAAGATCCAGGCGATCAAGCGACAGATCGGCAAGCATGCCCTTGCCGGTCCGATTGATGGTGATGCTCAGCCCCGAAGTGCCGGCAACCCCGTCAACGGCGCCGATCCCTGCGGCCGCAAGCGCACTGCGGTCCTGCATGTAGGTCACGGAAGCGATTGCAAGCGGCCAGAGCGTCACGTCCTGGACTGTGGTAAAGACGGACCGTGTGGAAATCCCGGGCCGCACGCCCGAGATGAGCCGTGTTCCGCGTTTGACGAGGTGGCCGGCAAGCATTGTCTGAACCTGCTGTCCGGGTTTCAACAATGCCATCGCCGTTGCGGGCGCCGGTGAAACGAGATCCGGATAGAAGTTCTCGAGCACGCTGCGGACATAGCGTGTGCTTTCCGCATCAACCTTCTGGCGGGTGCGCGCCGCCAGAAATGCGACACCGTCGAGAAGCCGTTCGACGAAGGGGTCGGGACACGGGACCGTATCCAGTGAGAGATTGCGCGCGATCGAGGGATGCATGCCGGCAAACTCGGCTGCAAGCGCGCGAATGTGGTTCAGTTCCTCCTCGTAATATTCCAGGAAGACCCGATCCATATCAGGCGTCCTTCAACTCGGTCCTTGCCGAGCCATTGTCGAGATCGAGAATGGTGCGGATCCGCAGCCTTTCGGGGGCCGGCGTCGTCAGGAGCAGCGCATCAATGTCGATCCTGAGACCGACGGACTTGTCCCCGAGGCTGACGGTCACCTTGGTCGAGCTCTCTTTCAGGCGGGGCTCGAATGCCGCAAGCACCCGTGCGATTTCCCGGGCAAGCTCCTCCCGGTCGAAGTCGCGAGATGAACGGCCGGAAAACGGTGGCACGCCGTAATTGACGACACTGCGGCGCACCAGCGGAAAATCCTCAAGCGATGGCGGATTGTCCTCGGCCTGGTCGGCCTCCGCATCGGTGAGCAGCGGCGACGATTCGAAACGCTGTACGTTGAACAGCGCCTCGATGTCGCGCCGCACCGCTTCGCGAAGCACATCCGTCGAGACGACCACGCCGCGACTCTCCAGTTCCGTCCGGCGCCGTTCCAGCGACAGCAGACGATGGATGTGCTTTTTCTGCTCGATGCTGAGATCCGTTGCAGGCTCGATGGCCGCCGCGCCGCCAGCCACCATCGTGTCCAGCCGCTCTGCCTCTATGTCGCTTTCAAGCATCTGCCGGAGCTCTTTGATCTCGGAGCCTAGCCCGGGCAAGTCATTGACAAGACGATCCCACAACGAGGGTTGGATCGTCTCACGGGTTGCGCGCTGCTGCCCGCCAAGCGGTCTCGTTTCTTTTCCAATTCCTTTTCGCCAGCCGTCATTTGCCGACATAGACATCCATTTCGACCTCGTCCTTGTCGTCATAGTTGAACGTGATGTTCTTGTAGGCGAAGCCGACGAGTTCCTCGATGAGATCAGGCTCTTCCACACTTGGATACATCTTGTACTCGATCACCGAAGCGTCCTTCAGGGTGACGACCAGATAATCACTCGTTTCACCTTCGATCGTTCTGCGCGCCGAAAACTTGACCTCGTCGAGGAGCTTGTTTTCGAACAGCGCCTTCTTCAGATAGGGCGAAGATTTGTCATAGTGCTTCGTGAAGTTGACCATGCCGAGGCTGACACGGCCGCGTCGCGAGAGCGAATTGGGGTCATAGGGGGCAGCCATCGTAAAAGCCACGCCGTGAACTTCGATCTCGTCTTCATGGCCGTCGCGTACGCTCGGTCCCGTAATGTCGGGCACCTTGAGAAAGCCGTCAATTTTCATGAATAACCTCCAGTTCTCGAGTGAATTCAGGTCTTCGTCGACGGCAGCTCCGATACGAGACGCAGTGACGCATTGATGCCTTCCAACTGATAGTGGGGTCGCAGATAAAATCGGGCATTATACCATCCCGGGCGGCCTTCGACGCTGTCGACCTGGACCTCGGCGGCCGCGAGCGGCCGCTTTGCGCGGGCCTTGTCGTCTGCAAAGGCAGGGTTGGCCAGGACGTAGCGATTGATCCATTCCGTCAGCCAGATCTGCATGTCGGACCGCTCCTTGAACGAACCGATCTTGTCGCGGGCAATTGCCTTCAGGTAATGGGCAAAACGCGAAACCGGGAAAAGATAGGGCAGATTTGCGCTCAACCGTTCGTTGGCCTGTGCGTCCGGATCGACCAGACGCCCGGCACGCGTCTCGTCATCCTGCAGCGAGTGGGCACCGATGAAGGCTGCAATGTCCGTGTTCTTGCGATGCAGGATCGGCATCAACCCGAGCTTGGCAAGCTCGGCCTCGCGGCGATCGTCGATGGCGACCTCTGTCGGGCATTTCATCGCCACCGTGCCGTCGTCGGTCGGGAAATTGTGGACAGGGAGATTGATCACGGCCCCGCCGTTTTCAACGCCGCGGATCTGCGTGCCCCACCCAAACAGCTTGTGGCTTCGATTGATGTTGACCCCCATCGGGAAGGCCGCGTTCATCCACACGTAGCGATGATGGTCGCCCTGGACATCTTCCTCGAAAGCAAAGCCTTTTACCGGGATGGTTTCCGCCCCGTAGGGCAGGCGCGCAAGGACCCGGGGCATGGTCAGCCCGATGTAGCGCGAATCCTCGCTCTCGCGCAGCGACTGCCAGGACGCATAGGCGGGCGAGGAGACGATCTGTTGCAGGTCCTGCGGGTTCGGCAGTTCCTGCCAGCTTTCCATGCGAAAGAGGCGAGGGGCGGCTGCCGCAATGAAGGGCGTGTGCGCCGACGCGCAGATACCGGACATATTGCGAAGCAGGGCGACGTCCTTGGGATGATTGGAAAACTCGTAGGCACCGATCAGGCAGCCGTACGGGCTGCCGCCGAGCATTGAATATTCATCCGTGTAGACCTTCTTGAATATGGGACTCTGGTCCCACATTTGGCCCTCATAGTCTTCAAGCGTGTCAGCCAGCGCTTCCTTCGATATGTTCATGACCCGGATCTTCAGTTTCTGATCCGTCTCGGTATTGTTGACGAGATACCACAGGCCGCGCCAGGTTCCTTCCATCTCCAGCACCTCGGGCGCATGAAGAACCTCGTTGACCTGTTCGGTCAGGAGCTTGTCGACACCTGAAATCAGTGACTTGATCGACTTGATCGCATTGGAGGAAATGATCGTCGACTGCGAACGGCCGCGCGCGGCAAGGGCCAGATTCTTGACCAGCGTTTGCAGCTTGTCGCTGTCATCCTTCTTGACCTTGAAGTCCTTCTCCAGAAGATCGCTGAATTCCTGAAGGTCGACGCCTTCGGCTTGCGTGGCGTCGAGAGCGGCAGTTCTTTCCTGTTCGGCCATGGTTTAGCCCTCCGACTTGCTGCCATCATCGATCGCCTGGTCGGCGATCTTTGCTAAAAGGGGCTCGTTGTTCAAAAGCTGGGCGATACGTTTTTCCGCGTCGACGCGTCCATCCATGAAGCCGAGCAGTTCCTCCAGTTGGCGACGCATCTTCAGCAGTTCGGCCAGTTGCGGAACCTGTTCTGCAATGCGGTCCGGTGCGAAGTCACCCATGCTGGTGAACGTCAGGTCGACGGCAAGTTCTTCGTCCCTTTCTTCACCGGGCGGCTGGGGAAGCGTGTTCTTGACCCGCGCCTTGACGCGCGGGCTCAGCGCCTCCATGAAGCGCCCGAACCGATTTGCGTCAGTCTCGACGAAGGTCCGGTCGCGTACGGATTTCAACGCTTCCGGTGTTTGCGACTGGCCGGCAAGGTCCGCCATCACGCCCATCACGAAGGGCAGTTCGATCGTGGTCGGGCTGCCATATGTTTCCACTTCATAGGCGATCTGGACGCGAGGCGCCCTGTTGCGTTCGATCACCTTCGCCTTAGTTTCGCTCATTGGTGGTCACCTTTTGTCCCAGGGGCAGATTTCTTGCTTTCCGAAACGCCGGCCAGAAGCCGGAATTCTTTGAGCCCGGAGGGGGCCAGATCCTCCATCAGCTCCAGAAAATCCATCGGCACCATGCGCTTGATCCTGCGCGCCAGATGGGGAATGGGGCTTGAGGGCTCGGTACGGTCGTAAAAGGCGATGATAAGGTCGATGCAGCGCGTGACCTCGTCTCGCGATTGGAGGCGCGGCGGAAAGGCGCTCGCCGGCCCGATCGAAGCCTGGTCCGCGACAGCGCTGCCGGCAACGGGGATATGTTCGCTGGCGAGCGCGTCATCCTTGCCCGTTTGCGGTTGCACGTTGGATTTCCCATGCTCCAGCGTCGAAACCACCCGCTGCAGAAATCGGCTCAGATCCGGCAGGCCGACGCGCAGATCTCCCCCTATCTGCTGGTTCAGAGCCTGTTCCGCCGCCTCCAGGGCATTTGCCGCAGCGCGCGCGCTGGCACCAAGCGCTGCTGCCTCGTCCGGCGCCTGTTCGGCAAAGGCGGCGCAGCCGATCCGCACGCGATTGAGCAACTGATCATGTTCGGCGACAAGCGCGGACTTTTCGGCCGCGCTCAGGCCCGGCGCGGCCTCGTTCAAAACCGTGCGGCTGTCGATCGCTCCCCGCTCCAGATCGCGGCCGGTCACCTGACCGGCGCCCCGTGGCGCAAAGAACGTCATCTTGCGCAGATCGCCGAGCAGACCATCCTTGTCATTTTGGAGCTGGATCAGCGCATTGATCCGGCGAAGAGCGGCATCGCGGGGAGGCAATCCGTCACGAAGTTCGGGATGCATCGTCTGCCAGTGCATGGCGAATGTCTGGCCGATCAGGTTCAGCCCATCGGCAAGTCCGGCAAACCCCTGCTCGTTGGCAAGGGCGCGCGCAACGATCACGATCAGCCTAAGATCGCGCCCGTGGGCGCGCAACTCCTCGGATTTGCGAAGCACGATCGACCAGTCGACCGGCACTTCGGTTCGTGAAACGGGATTGTTGCGCTCGTCTCGGCTGATCTCGATCTGGGGCTGGACGAGGCGTTCGAGCTCATGGAATCGCCCGTCATTCCGCAGGCTTTCGCCGGACGGGTTGTCACCGTTAATCGGATTCAACCAGAGAGCAGAGTCGAACAACAGATCCCCCGTTTTACCGACTAGTATTGTTCTCTCAAGCCTGTCTTAGCATAACTTTTCAGTCTGTACTAATGCCACGTGTTGACGAACAGCAACTAATTCCGGGTGTCGATCAATCGCGTCGTAGTCGAAAGGATCGAAACCTGTCCGCTGGCAATAACCGCATGTAAATCTTCAGCAAAGGACTTGGTGGATTCGGTTGTGGGGCGAAGTTGCGAGAAGAGCGGGCGATCGGTCTGCAGCGCGATGATGAGACTTCTGCCGAAAGTATTGTCGACTGCGAACGAAAGCTTCGCAGGATCGGCCGCTCCATCGGCTGTCGAGTAGGCGACGCGGATCGTGCGCATGCCATCGGAGATCGTTCCGAGGCTTGAAAGCGCATTGTCTTGGCGCTTGATGTTGGGAAGGACATTGAACAGATTGCCGGTGACATCGGCGATCGCCACCCACAGATAGCCGTCCTTGATCGAGGCCGGTGCGAGTACATCGATGACAGGATTGTCGCCGACCGAATATTTCCCGGACATGTTCGGCTCGGGTTTGTCGCCGTAGCCGAGCACGATCGTCATCGGGCCTTGCGGCGCATCCGGTAACAATGACTGGACGACGCAGAGCTGGCCATTGAGCAATGTCGTGTCCAATCGCAGGTCGCGATCGCCAAGCCGGGGCGCGAGCGCCTGGCGGAGCGCGTCAAGATCGCTGCCGGTTGCGACATTCCCCCGAATGGCGACCGTCGAGCCGAGGGCAAAGCTTGTCCCCTCCGGCGACTGTACGACGAGCGGACCGCAGGTTTCCAAGGGAGCAATGGCGGATTGCAGCTGGTCGGCCGTCAGCGTTCTCGGACCCGCGGCAATCCGCACGACGGGCTGGTAGCCCGCCGCCTTGCCTGCCTCGTTGAACCGGCTGACAGCGGCATCCCTGGAGGCCTTGTCCGGCGCCAGACCGGTCAAGCGAACAGATCGATCGGCAACCTCAAGCTTCCACTCGTCCAGCCCCGCGGCGGCTGCAAAAAAGCCATCAATATCCTGCGCCCAGCGCTCGGACGGTTCGCCCTTGGCAAGAGCGAGCCCGTCCTTGGGCGCGGCCAGCCCAGAAGCGCGCGCAAAACCGGCTGATATGGCCTGTTGTTGATCAGCGTCCGGTGCAAAGCCGGTCAACGTCACCTGGTGCTGCGCATCAAGCCCGGCTGAAAGCGTGTAAGGTGCTTCGACCGGTAGGCTCTTGACGAACAAGCCGTCGAAAAGGCCGGCAGACCAGAGACCTGCAATCACTGCCAAGGCGGCGATGGGTAGGATCGCCAGCCATGGTCGCGATCCCCTTCTGGCGCCACGCCCGCCTTCATGCCGGCCGGTCCGATCAGGCCGCAACACCGCGCCCACCTGCTTGACCACGGCGGCAGCATCCGGCGGACGCCGCGACGGGTCGGGCTGGGTAAGATCGTCGATCAACGCTTTCAGCGGTTCCGGAACGCCTGCCGTATCAAGCCGGCGCTCCTTATGGCGGACGACCTCGCCAGGACTTGCTCCGACATTCGGGATTTTTCTCCGAAAAGTCGCAAGCAGGGATGCGCCAAGGGCATAAAGGTCCGAACGCGGCTCGGCCTTGCCATGCAGCTGTTCGGGCGCGGCATATTCGTATTTGCCGGCAAATTCGTTGCCGACGATGGTGCGGGCGCCGGTGTTACCGTCCTTGGCAATGCCGAAATCGATGATGACGGCCTCCTCTGGCCGCCCATTGCGCAAGATGATGTTGTCGGGCGACAGATCGCGATGGACGATTTTGCGCTCATGGGTCGCGACCAGGCCCTCGGCCACTCTCTGGGCGACAACGAGCAGGTCGCGCGGCGAAATCCCGCCGTGATCGAGATACGCGCTGAGCGACGTGCCGGCGACGTAGTCCATGACCAGATAGACATGACCCTCGGCCGTCTGGCTGCAGTCGGTGTAGCGCACGACGGCATCATGCGCGATGCCGCGCATCTCTTCTTCCCGCTTCATCAGTTCCAGATAATCGGCATTGGCCGATAGCTCGCGCTTGAGGGCTTTCAACGCCACGACACGGCCGGTTATCTTGTTGCTTGCGCGATAGACCTCGCCGGTTCCGCCGCGGCCGAGGACGCCTTCGATCTCATAGGTATTGTTGAGGACCTGGCCTTTGCGAAAGATGTCACCGGGCAACGGATCGATCATCTGGAAACTCCAAACCACGCGGTCACACTATTCATCAAAGACATGTGGTTCGAATATTTGTCAAGGATACTATAATGTGGCAGTTTGCCATCGACATTGAAGATGAGGCTTGTTCATTCGAGAGCAGATGGCAGGAGCCCGACCGACATGCAGCACAACATGTCTTCCCAAAGCTTCAAGCGCAAGGAACTGATCGGCAAGCTTGATCCGATATGCCTTCGGGCATTCAAGGCGGCAGCGGATGCCGCCAAGCTTCGGGGCAATCCCTATGTCGAACTGGTCCATTGGATCGAACAACTGACGCTCGTCGACCGCGCCGACTTCCAGCTTGTGCTTGTCGACGCTGGCGTTGACCTCGGGCGCCTTGCCGCCGACATGGCGCGGGCCATCGACAAGCTGCCCTATGGCGCGACCTCCATCGAAGAGTTTTCGGACCATATATTTCACGCCGTACAGGAAGCCTGGAGCCTCGCAAGCCTGCAGTTCGGCTCTGACGAGGTGCGAGGCGCCTATGTCCTTCTGGCGTGTCGGAAGGTTCCGGTTCTCGACGGCCTGCTCTTGAAGATCAGCAGCGAGTTCGACCGCATCGAGGCCGACCATGTCCTTGCGCGCCTCGATGACGTGCTCACCGGCTCGCTCGAAAACAGCGGCAAGGCGGATGCCGGTGAACCGGTGCGCAAGGAGCGACCGGCCGGCGGCGATTCCGCGCTGGCGAAATACGCAACCGACCTGACCAGACGCGCCCGGGACGGCAAAATCGATCCGGTTCTCGGGCGTGATCCGGAAATTCGCCAGATCGTCGATATTCTCATGCGCCGACGGCAGAACAATCCGATCCTGACGGGCGAAGCCGGCGTCGGCAAGACGGCCGTCGTTGAAGGCTTTGCGCTTCGACTTGCTGCAGAAGACGTGCCGCCGCCGCTGAAAGGCGTGGCGCTCCATATGCTGGATATCGGCCTCATGCAAGCTGGAGCGAGCGTCAAGGGTGAGTTCGAAAAACGCCTCAAGACGGTGATCGACGAGGTTCAGGCGTCGGAAACGCCGGTCATCCTGTTCATCGACGAAGCCCATACGCTGATTGGAGCGGGCGGGGCTGCAGGAACGGGGGATGCTGCAAATCTTCTGAAGCCGGCATTGGCGCGCGGCGAGCTTCGCACGATCGCCGCAACGACATGGGCCGAGTATAAACAGCATATCGAGAAGGACCCGGCGCTGACCCGGCGCTTTCAGGTGGTCAAAATCGAGGAGCCCAGCGAAGAAAGCGCTGTCCTCATGCTTCGAGGCGTGGCGGGCATCCTGGAAAAACATCATCAGGTTCAGATCCTCGACGAGGCGATCGAAACTGCAGTCGGGCTTTCGCATCGCTATATCCCGGCCCGTCAGCTGCCAGACAAGGCCGTCAGCCTGCTCGATACCGCCTGCGCACGCGTGGCGGTATCGCAGCACGCCACGCCGGCCGAGGTGGAAGATCGTCTGCGCAGGAAACAATCTTTGGAGATCGAGCGGGGGATCATCAGCCGGGAAGGCGCGATCGGCATAGAGGTCGCAGAGCGACAGGCGAGGGTCGAGAAGGCGCTTGAAGAAACGGAGGCGGCCCTCGGCTCCGCGCAGGCGCGCTGGGAAAGCGAACGATCAATGGTGGCCGAAATCCTCGATTTGCGCTCGCGGCTGCGCGAAGAGGGCGTTCGCCTCGATAAGGCGCTCGCCCAAGGCGACGATGTCGATCCCGTTGCGACAGGCACGGACCAACATTCCTCGATGGGCCAGGACGGAGAAAAGGCTCCGGCAGATAGCAATGCCGATCTTCAACGATTGAAGACGCTCACACAGGAACTTGCAGAGATGCAGGGCGAAACGCCTTTGATGCTGCTCTCGGTCGACCGCAACGCCGTGGCCTCGGTGGTGCAGGACTGGACAGGTATTCCCGTCGGGCGCATGCTCGCCGGACAGACCGAAAAGGCCCTCAAGCTCGCCGGCATTCTCGGCGAGCGGGTGGTCGGCCAGGATTTTGCCATGGAAGCGATCGCGCGGCGGGTGCAGACGAGCCGCGCGGGGTTGGGGTCGCCGGAAAAGCCGGTTGGCGTTTTCCTTCTTTGCGGACCATCGGGCGTCGGCAAGACGGAAACGGCCCTTGCCCTCGCCGAGGCCCTTTATGGCGGCGAACAGAACCTGATCTCCATCAACATGTCCGAATTTCAGGAGGCTCATACGGTCTCGACGCTGAAGGGAGCGCCTCCGGGCTATGTCGGCTATGGCAAGGGCGGCATACTGACCGAGGCCGTGCGCCGCAGACCCTATTGCGTCATCCTGCTCGACGAAGTTGAAAAGGCCCATCCGGACGTCCATGAAATCTTCTTCCAGGTCTTCGACAAGGGCATGATGGACGACAGCGAGGGACGACGGATCGATTTCAGAAACACGCTCATATTGCTGACTTCCAATGTTGGGTCGGATGTCATCATGAAGTTGACCGGTGACGGGCTGACGCGCACTGCGACCGAGGAGCTCGAGGCAGCGTTGCGGGAACCCTTGCTGAAGGTGTTCCCGGCTGCCTTCCTCGGACGCGTCATCGTCGTGCCCTATTATCCACTCTCCGCCTCGATGATCGAAGCAATCACGCGGGCAAATTTTGCAAAGATCGCCGAGCGCCTGCGCACCAGCCACGACGCCGAGTTGGTCATAGGGGAGGGCGTTATCGACCTGATCCGGGCGCGCTGCACCGAGGTCGAGTCGGGCGGCCGCATGATTGATGCAATCTTGACCAACACGCTTCTGCCAGCGCTCAGCAATGGCGTGTTAAACTGGGCGCTGGACGGCAAACGCTTGACCAGGGCGACGGTCGGAGCGTCCGCGGAAGGCTTTACCTACGATTTTGAATAGCGATCGCGCCGACCGGAATCTGCTCGGCCCCTTTAGCTGACCGCCTGGAATTCCACGCGCCGGTTATCTTCGGCCTTCGGCTTCTGCGGATTGAGCGGGAACTGCTCGCCAACGCCGACCGCTTCGAGCCGTTCACGCGGAATGTGGCAGTCCTCGGTGAAGAAACGCGCCACTTCCTTGGCCCGCAGCGTGGACAGGTTTTGATTGTAACTTGCCCCGCCGGAAGCATCGGTGTGGCCAATGATGCGAACGAGCTTGATATCCATATCCTTTACAACACTGCACAGCTTTTGCAGCATCGGCTTCTGCTTGGGAGCAATGGCAGAGGAATCGAAGGCAAATTGCACGCGGTAGTTGATCTGATCGTCGTCGGGCAGTTTCCAATATGTTTGCGGTGTCGTTATCGTTGCCGTCGCAGTTGACTGGGTCTCAGCTGGTGCCTGTCCGGATGGCTGCGTGGCCGCGACACTTGTGTCTGCGGCGGGCTTTGTCTGCGTGGTCGCAGTGCCGGCTGCTTGAGAAGAGCCTGCCTTGACCGGCGTGGTCTCGACTGGTGCGATCGGCATGGGCATTGGCGCAGCCTCCGGTGCAGGCCCCGAATTGGTCAGCACGAGGCCACGGGACTGCCCCAGCTTTGCCGCCTTGAACAATTCCATCTGCTTTTGGAAACGTTCCTTTAGCGCGGTCTCGTTCAGCTCCTGCGCACGTAAACCACTGTGTAACGTGAAGAATAACGCGACAGACACCAGCATCTTCAAAGTCAGCAGGCGCTTCATTTTCAGTTCCTCTCGGCAAAAATGTTTCGCGTTGTCAAAAAATTACTATAGGATCATCTTGGGTGCAACCGCTCCGGTGGCGGCCCTCACGACGGAGCGAATGATGAGGTTCATCCGGTCATGACCCCCGGGTCTCCCGACAGTCCCTCGACGCGAGTGCCGAGCTGGCCGGGCAGGCCGAACGGGGCCGGGCTCAGCCACGCTGGTCATGTCCGCAAGCGCAACGAGGACGCGATCCTGACAGATCCCTCGGGCGCGCTTTGGGCTGTTGCGGATGGTATGGGTGGCTATGGTCACGGCGATGTTGCAGCAGACCTCGTGATCGAACATCTCGCCCTGCTTCCCCATGAACCGATCTCCAGTGCCGATCTCGTTGCTGCTCTCGAAGCCGCCAATTCCGCCATCCTGCGATGGGCCGCCGCCGCCGACGTGACCCAGATGGGTGCAACGGTTGTGGCCGCACTTTTCGACGGTGGAAATGTCACGCTTGCATGGGCGGGCGATAGCCGCGCCTACTGTTGGAGCGAACGCCAACTGAAACAACTCACGCGCGATCACTCGGTCGTGCAGGAACTCCTTGATGACGGACGCCTTTCTCCCGCTGCAGCCTGGCAGCATCCGCAGGCGCACATCGTCACGCGTGCGATCGGAGCCTCCGATCGTCTTGTCGTCGACACAGCGGAGGTTTCGCTGCGTCGGGGCGACGTTCTGATCCTCTGCTCGGATGGTCTGACCGACTGCGTGGCTGACGCCGAGATCGCAGCACTTCTGAGCGCTGATCCAACGCCGGAGGCCGCATGCCAGCGTTTGATCGGTGCGGCTCTCGACAATGGTGCGCCTGACAACGTCTCGGTGATTGTCATTCAGATCGACGGAGCTGCACTCTCTTGAGGCCAATGAACGCTATCGCCGCCGTTGTCATCGGAGCGAGCATCATTCTCGCAGCGGTCATCTTTGCCTTCGTCGGAAACCTCCTGCAAGACACGGGGCCCGACCCGAATGTCGGGAAAATCGATCGTCTCGTGCAGCAACTTGCCCAGCAGGATACCGAAATCCGAGGGCTGCGTTCCGAGCTGAACGCTCTGAAGGGACAGGTATCGGATATCGACGGCAGGGTGACGCAGTTGGAACAAGCCCCGCATCCCGACCCGGCCCAGGCAGCGCCTGCCGTCAATCCGCCGACGGGCCAAGAGCAAGATCTCGCCCCTCTGTTCACCGATCAGTTCGGCGGTCTGGCACCGCAGGAGGAAACGGAAAATCTGACCGAGCCGATGCAACTGGCCAAGAAGCGCTTCAACGAGAATGTCATACGACCGACGCCGGCGGTGCTGCGTCAGATCCTCGGTGAACCGCGCAGCGCCTATTCCACGAACTGCGAACCGGTCACCAACCCGAAACTGCTGAAGTCACTCGAAAGTCGAGACATCGGTCATTTTCGTCTGACCATGATCAGACCGGCGCTCGACTCGCTGCAGCAGATCATGGCACGCCTCCAGAAGGAAGAGCCCGACATCTATGCTGCAATCGGAACGGCAGGTGCGCTCTGCGCGCGCTACGTACGGGGATCGGCCAAGTCGGTATCCTCCCATGCATGGGGAGCCGCGGTCGATCTGACGTTAAAGAAGAACCTCGATAGAATGGGCGACGACAGCACGCAGTTCGGGCTCGTGGTGCTCGCCGAATTCTTCAATGAGGCCGGCTGGTATTGGGGTGCGGGCTATAGTCGCGAGGATTCCATGCACTTCGAGGTCGGCGAGGCGCTGCTACGAAAATGGGCGGCCGAGGGCAAGCTGTGAAGGGCGATCGCGAGCCGCCGGGTCCAGCCGCAATGCAAGCAGATGTGCTTCCCGCACTCGCTGCACCTCTGCTCGACCTCGCAAAGCGGGCAGAAAGCGAACGGCATCCGGATCCATCGGGATTGGCAGCAACCGCACGCGGTCTCGTTGCCGCATTCGAGACCGAGGCACGACGGCAGAAGGTGCCGCAGGACTGGTTGCTTGATGCCCGTGATGCCCTTATCGCCCTGCTTGACGCCCGCGCCCGCAACAATCCGGCGCTGTCAATCCGAAAGTGGGACCGGGCGTTTGCCGCCGCCCTCCCGATTGGCGGCGTGATGGGACCTGACCGCCTCGCCGAACGCGCGGCCGCGGCCGCAAAGGCGGGGCCAGCGCGCCGGGATCTCGCTCGCTTCCTCGGTCATTGCAATGACGCTGTCCACGCGGCCTTGCTGACGGGCACGCAACACAAGACGCGATCTGATCGCGGTCTTGCCGCCATGGCAATCGGGTTCTTCCTGGCAATTCTGGCGAGTTGGGCTGGATGGGCCGAATGGCAGTTTCGCGAACGGCTTTTGTCGCAGCTCCCCGATGTCAAAAGCGTCATAGACGCCGGGCGTGCGGCAACGCCTGTATCGCGCGCAGCCCAGCTCGATGCTTTTCTGGCCGCAGTTCACCTCGTTGAGCAGGATGCTCCGCATTCGCCCCTCGGTCTCATTCATCGCGTCGAGATGCTCGATCCCGCCCAAGCGGCGCGCAAACGCTATGGTGAGGCCGTCGATGCTCTGGTCGCCGGACCGCTCGCCAACGCCCTTGGGACCGCTCTTGCCACGGAAGGGGAGGCGACCGCACTTTACGATTCCCTGCGAGCCTGGTCTATTTTGAGCGGTACCTCCGACTGGCAAGCCGAGTTTCTTGCCTGCTGGATCGACGATCGCGCGCAGACATTTCCCGAGCTTGCAGGCTTGGCGCAGCATGTCGCCGCCATGACCAAGCCGCCGGCAGACCTTGAGCAGCCCGATCCCGAAGCAATCGCCCAGGCAAGACAGTTTGCTTCCGAGGGCTCGGCAACCGAGCGGGCCATGCTCGAGCTGGCCCGTGCCGAAAAGACTGCAGCCCTGCCTTCCTGGTCGCTCGGGCGGGCTGTCCCCGGCCTTGAGCGGATATTGATCCGCAGGTCCGGAACGCCGATCGAGCAGGGTGTCCCCGGCCTCTATACCCAGACAGGATGGGACTATGCACGCGCCGGTGCTGCAGACGAGGCGATCCGAACAGCAACTGCCGAAGGCACGAACCTTCTTACTTCCTCAGACAAGACGAGCGCTGACGCCGTCATGGATCTGCTGCAGAAGCGAACGCTAGACAGCTGGTCGCAATACCTGGGCGACCTCCGTGTGCGGCCGTTCACTGACCAGCCGAGCGCAGTGATCGTCAGCGGGGTGCTGAGTGCGCGCAACTCGCCACTCTCAGCCCTGATCCGTGAAGTATGGCGTCAAGCCGGCGGCACCGACCGCAGCCGCAGCCACGCAAACCAGCTTCGGGTTGCCGCGACGCTCGGGCCGGCCATCCAGTTCGTGGAGCAGGGCCGCATGTCGGAAATCTCGCGCCTTTTCGTTTCCTTGAACGTCGCGCTCGCGGTCCTCGACGGAAATGCGCAGATTGGAAAGCGCTCGCTGATGGATGCACAAGAGCGCGCGAATTCCGTCGTCGCCCTCCAGCAAGCTCCGCTTCTTGTCGTGCAGATGGTCGAGGACGTCATTTCCCAAACTGCCTCTCCAAAGACACCCGAAAAATCTACTGGTCCGGTTCCTGCAGGGAAGACGGAAGGAGCATGGAGCGAGATTGCGGCGGCCTGTCAGGCAGCACTTGCTGGACACTATCCGTTCTATGACGGCCCGGACGCAGATGTGGCGGAAATCGCGCGCATCTTCGCGCCAAACGGTCTGATCGGAACCTATTCGCGCGCGCAGCTGGCTTCTCTGATGGATATGTCGGCGATCCCATGGCGCTGGAAACCGGAAGCCCGACTTTCCGGTTACACACCGGAAAGTGCTATGTTCCTTCAGAAGGCGTCTGCAATTGGTGACGCACTTTTTCGCCAGGGCCCGACGCCAAACATTCCGATGTTGCTGGAGGCACTTGCGCAGCGCGGCGCGGCAACGGTCTCGATTGGCGGAGTACATGCGCCGGTGACCACATCAGGCGGATCGGCCAAATTATATTGGCCAGGCGCACAGCCCGCGCTCGGCCTTGCAATCTCATTCGATAATAGCGGCTCGGTCGAGAAGATGAGCGCACCGGGGCCATGGGGCCTGTTGCGGTTCCTTGACGATGCGCGCCTGAGGCCGCGCGACGGTGGCCAGCGTTTCTTGATCGACGTGCGCGCAACAAGCGCGCGCGCCTATCTTCAGATGTCCTTTACCGGCCCGGCAAACCCCGTCTCGGCGCGCCAGCTGATGCACGGGCTGTCATGTCCAATGACGCTCTGAAGACATCTTGAATATGGCGGGTCGCTCGAGGGATGGAGGCTAGCAAATCGCACTTCATTCTTGAACCCACCCCGTTTCATCCGTATCCATAATCGTTCTCGGCATGATGTCGCAGGCTCCAAGCATGTTGCTCCGATGAAAGGGGCGTCGACGTGCGAAAAAGGGACCGCAATGACATCGCGGCGCATGCCCGAATGTCCAGCACGACAAAAGGAATATTGCGCCGTGAACTCCAGACTCATTGGCTGCATGACTTCTGTTTTTTCATTTATCCGGCGAAAGAAAATTTGCCATCCTTGATTTTGCGGCGCACAATATTTTGCAACGCAGGAAGAAGGGGCAAGTGATGAGGATTTGCATCTACAAATCTGATCAGGAACCTGACTTGACGCTGTTTTTGCGTGAAGGCGTGGCAGTGCCCGCAAATGCCAACAAACAGAAGTGGCGGCACTTTAAAGCTGTCACCCGGGAAGAAGTTAACGTTGAACTCCTTAAGATGATTGAGGTCGCGAACGGTTCTCTTATTATCCAGCTAGGCGCGTCTTATTAAGGTTCCGCATAAATTTCCAATGCCTTTGCATTGGACAGCAAAGCATCCGGCCACCAGCACCACCTATACATGGGATTGGTCGTCCCATCTCAGCCAGTCGGTCTACGAGGACCGGTTGGTCGGCACGCTCAGCCCGGAAGCGACGATCCGCGCGGAGCCGCAACCTCACCATCGACGCCACCAATCTCACCAATGCCTATAGCTCGATCGAGGCTGGCGGCAGTGCTGACCTGCAAGGTTCGACGCTCACCAATACCGGTGTCACCCTCTTTCGCACGACGACAACGACCTGCAGCGCGCAGGGCGCCTGCACGGCCTATGACGCCAACAGCAACGCCAATCCCTCGAAGAATATCGCTAACGGCGCGTCGATCGTCAGCTCGGTCGAGGCGATCGGCGGTGTCGCGGCCAACATCAAGGCGGGCGGCGCCCTCTCTGTCAATTTCGGCAACGTCAGCAACACGTCTGCAGCCGGCTCGATGGCCGGCGGCGCCAGCGTGGCGGCGGCAGGCAATCCTGGCGACCCGCTTTCGGCGCTCTCCGGCCTGACCGCCGGCGGCGCGCTGTTCAATGTCAATTCGGGGCTCGGCGGTGCCGCCCTCCTACCTCCCGCCAACCCGAACTCCGGCGGCGTCGGCGGCAACATACCCCATCAGACCTTCCTGTTCGAAACGCGCGGTGACTTCCTAGACGTCAGCAAATTTTATGGATCCGGCTATTTCATGGACCGCATCGGCTATCAGCCGGAAACGACCGTTCCGTTCCCCGGAAAATTCCAGCTCCCGCTGGCCCAAAATCGGGGAGCACTTCAAAAAACCGCTGGAGCGAACTCAAAATTGGATAAAACTTGGGGGCAAGGTCAGGCGCTTCACGGAAAAATCGAAGCAGAAACGGCGCGCGGCCTCTTCGAAGCATTTGCGGCGACGAAGCATGATTTGATGGCTCCCGAAACGTCAGCGATTGCTGCCTCTCGCATGCGACGCGACCGCGATCCCCACGTGCAATGAGGTGATGTCATGGAAAACGCCATTTTGCAGCAGGCGGTCGACCGTGCAGTTACCATGGTGTCGTTTGGCAGTTAACCGTGAGATTGGGGTGGTTTGTTTTTTCATTTGGCACTCAATTTGAGATTCTGTCGGCCGAGAATCTCAATTTAAGTGCAACTGTCACGACCCAAGCGGCTGCGAACAGGCAGATCCCTCCAAGCGGCATCGGATCAGAGGTATCGGCGATGGCCACATACCCACATATGTGTTAATGTGGGTTTTCTCAGTTTAGGAGCACGTTAGATGAGCCGATTGACGATCGACATAACAGACCAACAACATCAAAGCCTAAAGGCGCTGGCCGCTTTGCAGGGCAAGACAATCAAGCAGTATGCACTTGAGCGCCTCTTTCCAGGTGACATAGATGGAGAACGAGCCTGGGAGGAGTTGAAGACGTTGATGAACACGCGCGTCAATGAGGGGCTCGCAGGAAGACTGTCGACCAAAACCGTAGGTGAGATCCTCGACGAGGAGATTGCCGAGGGTCGTGCTTGACGGCCTACATTCTTACCGCGGAGGCGGAATCGGATCTACGTTCGGTAATCCGCTATACACGTGCGCAATGGAGTGCTGCCCAGGTACGCCGCTATGTCTCGGCTTTGGAGCGAGGTATCGCAAACCTTGCCGAGGGCAAAGGTCCTTTCAAGGATATGAGCGCGCTTTATCCGGCGTTACGAATGGCGCGATGCCAACACCACTACGTCTTTTGTCTGCCTCGAGAGGATGCGCCCGCCCTCATCGTGGCGATTCTTCATGAACGAATGGATCTCATGAAGCGTTTGGTTGATCGTCTGAACGAATGATGTTTGGACGGAGGCGAGATTACCTGAGCGCAAGACCGACAATCGTTGTTATCGCGTGGTCAAAAAGGGGGGTCACCAGTTCTGATCCCTTTCAAGAGCTGAAATTCGATCCTACTGCGTCAATGCGCGGAAAGTATAGCAACAACTATGCCGGCCTGATGAATGGTGCTTATTTCGAGCACTAACCGGTTAACTGCTTCGCCCCTGAAGCAAGCTGTAAATCAAGCCCTGGCTCTCTCACGCTACGAGGCCGCCTCAGGCGACCTCGCTACTTGACTGTCAGGATATCGCCGAGCGGGCGGCGGCTTCCTGATGCGCCGAGATCGGCACTGCACCGGAGCTGGAATCGCGATTGGCTCCCGCCTCGTTTCAGCAGTCCTGATTGTTGCTCCTAGCTGGCGACAAACGGCTGAAGTCTGCTGTCGGCCCATTTGTGGACTTTCAAAGGTCCGTGCAAATATGCAAGGCCCGAATGATACCACGCTGCCACCATCCGTCGCAGCTCGTTGCAAAAGCTGCGAAACCATCTGTGAGAAGAAATGCCGCGGCATCAGCGCCGCGCCAGTCTAATCTTCTCGAAGGCGACAAACGGCCGAGAGCGGGGGAATTTGCCATGTCCTCATCACACCAGAGAAGACTGGTTGGATCCACTGATGACGCGTTTTTTGACAGCGCGCGCCCGACCTGGGCTACCTTATTGAACGGTCCTCCGCTTTCAGCTTCTCGAGATCGGGCATTTTGGACCGCAGAACCTTGCGGAGGGCTTCGAGACCATTGTCAGGTAGCCTCGATAGACCGCTACAAATGCCTTTCCTCCATGAATCGCTGTGATCCCACGCTTCCGCCCAAACGTCTGACAGTTCGGAATCGTGTCGCGTCTCTGCTAGTGCTTGGAAGAGCAAGGACGCCTGCGCGAGGTCTTTGTCGGCTTTCACGCGTCCCAGCGTGTCGGTGCGCCTTCTGGAGGCCACAATGAGCTTATGGACCCCATAGCGCTCGGGAGCTGGAACCAGTACGTTCACACCCTCGCGGAAGAGAAGGACCGTGCGGACGGGCTCGTAAATCAGGAAGTCGAGGAACCTGAGATTTTCTGGGGACGCGCCACCGAGGGCGGGCATCGGGGAGGGCTTGCCCGCATACTCGTCCGATCCTCGGTTACTGGTCAGGAATTCCACGCGGTAGCCCTTGGCATTTTGGAATGCGACCACCTTCGCTGTGTCCGCCTGGTGGGAAACAGTACGGAAGTCCGGATCAATCGACCGCAGGACATCCAGCACGGGGGGCAGGCTGTCTTCGACACTGGCCGAAATCGCGAAATCTTGGGCGAAGTCTGCGTCTCCCGTCTGCATAGCGGACGAGGGCAGGCGAACGCCGAGCATCCCTGCGTAAGTGCTGAAAGCCACCGACCCGATCAAGACCGCACGTAGACGGAACAAGCCTGCATCCGTGAGCGCTTTCGTGACGTCGCCTGCGAAGCGATCAGGGCCGGGGAGACCCGCACGACGTAGCGTGCTGACCATTCGCCGCCGCTCCCGCAGGTCATCCTTGATCTCCTTATGGGCTTTCACCCGCGCCGTGATCGCTTCATCGCTCTGCGGACCCACATAGGTCCGCTTGTACTTTCCCTCTGGAGTAGGGATGTCGAAGTACCAGTAATCCCGACCTTTCACGGTCACTTTCACAAACCATCCTTCCATCGGGAAGTCCGCCAGAAACTGCCCGTCCAGTGTCCGTTGCGTTAATTCCGCGAACATCGTCCGGAAGCTGATGTCGATCTCTTTCAACATAGGTCGTCATTCCTTCTGGATGGCGCTCAACTGGTGGCGAACGCGGATATCCACCTTTCAAAGCGAGCCTTTGGCCTTTTAAGGATGCCTCGCCGCTCATCTCAAACCTGCGTTATAAGTACCCGCCAAAACATTATAACTCCATCTGGCCCTGTCAATGGTATCGTTATAAGTTTTTGCCAATACCTTATAACGCATTGGTTATAGATGTTCACCAACGAGCGCTCGATCCGGATCCTGAGCGAGCTAAGCTCTCGACCGAGATCATCCGCTCGGTCGCCAGCAAGGCGACGAAGAAGATTTCCATAGGGACGGTCTATCCGACCAAGATCGGCGTGCTGCCGACCTTTCCTGTCGCGCATTGCCCGCTAATATCCCGATATCCGCATGCATATCGAAAGCGGCACCACCGATGACATCATCCGCCATATCGAGGCAGGCCGCATCAATCTCGGCTTCATAAGGCCGGAGGAGAATATCGGCTCGTTGCGCTCTTCTCGATTGCCCATGAGCGGTATCTCTTGGCGGGGGCCAAGGAGAGCCCGCTATCCCTGAAGGTCGAGATCGACCTCGAGGATCTGCGCTCGGAGAAGATCATCTCGTTCTCCCGTCAGAAGCTCTCCTACAGCGAGCGGTACTTTGCGGAAAAGCTCGAAGAGCACGATCTGACCGACAATCTCACTTCCCTGCGACGACACGTTCTCTGATGTCGCCGGTCTCTGGCGGCCTTGGCATCGGCTTCGTGCCGGAATGGACGCAGGATCTGCAGAACCGCGGATTTGAGCTGAAGACGGTGAGGGGCGTCGATTTCAAGATCGGGCTCGGTGTCGCCTGGAACCGAGAGGATCCAACCGCCGGTCGCGATCGTTACTGTCTGTGCTCATAGATTTTGCTCCCGTTCGGGAACATATGCCGTGCGAAGCTAGTTTGAAAACGAAATCGCTCCCGCTCGGGAACTGCGATCCGGCGACGATCCCGAACGGGAGCAGAGATCTCCAATGTCGTGGAGTTCCACAGAAGTGCTCCCGTTCGGGAGCGTTTACGAGTGCTCTCGAATGATCTCGGGATGGTGAGCCTGTCTATTGCGATGTCGGGACTTTCGAAAATATGTCAATTTTTCCAGAGACCTTGCGGGTGGTAGCGGATCAATAGCCAGCCAGCCTCGTGTAGATCTCCCTCTCGCCGTATTTGGGCCGGACGACGAATGCATCCGAGAGCGGAACGGTCGATCGCGGGGCAGTCGGTCCCGCGCCGGCGGAGCCGATGCTCCTGCGGCTGCCCTTCCTCGCGCTCTCGCATGACGCGAATTCCCGCTTTCGCGCGCGTGTCGGCACGTCGCTATACTGAAAGCTCCGATATGCTTCTTCCGTTGCTGGTCGATCCTGTCGGATCGAATGTCCGCCAACAGTGAAAAACGTCTACCGGATGGCAGTGATGACGAGCCTTCGGCGGAGGGGAGAGGAGAGTGAGAGCGGTGACGGGAAAGCAGCAACACGCAAGAAGCGATGAACCTATACAGAGGGACTGATGAGCCGAACCGATGAATCTGGGCGGATATGATCGCTGGGACAGCGAAGCTAGCCAATTGCGATCTTGGAATCGGCGCAATCAAGTGGGTCCTTGAGTCAAGGCAAGGCACCTCAAGCTCGATGCGACGCTCCGACGGTGTGGTGAGGAGTTAGCGTCAACACCACCGTCGGTTGTATGATCAGGCCGGGCGGACGTTCTCGGCCTTTGACTTTCCGGTCTTGCGATCCTGACCCAGCTCATAGCTGACAGCCTGGCCATCGCGCAGTGAGCCGCCCTGAACAGCAGAGATATGGACGAAGACGTCCTGGCCGCCATTGTCCGGGGTAATAAAGCCGAAGCCCTTGTCCTGATTGAAAAACTTGACTGTGCCGTTCGCCACGAAACTCTCCGACGATTTGAAATTTCCAGAAGCTTACCCTTAAACCGAAGGGTACTTGTAAGCAAGAACGCGAGTGATTGCACCAACTGCAGCCTCAGCCGAAAGGCCACGGAACCGAGCGGCGTCTCGGACATTCATTGCTGTTTAGGCGAGCACTGTGCGCGGTCCCGATATCCACCCTTGTTTTCAAGCGGAGAATGAAACGCGATTTTGGCCTTCACTGATAGGCTCGGCTTGGCGATCGCTCCCAAATGATCAATGGACCTGTCCGCGCGTTTCAGCCTCGGTGCGGCTGACCGCATGATTTGTGAAGGCATCGAGGTTCTCGAAGAACTTCATGTCGGTGAGGAATTTGTAGACCTTGGCGATGACGTCCTGCGGCTCCTTGAATTGAAACCAGAGGGGAGGTGTCGCGATGTCATGCATCTCGCCGGTGCTCTTCACAAACATAAGGGAGCGGTACATTCCGCAGCCGTCGCCCGAACGCGAATCGATCGCGATATCGAACCGACCGGACAGGGCTCCCGTCAGCTTGTTATGGACATTGGCCGTCAGAAGTTTGACTTCCGGCCGCCCGTTGATCGCCTTCACCATTTCGTCATGTGCGTCTTCGGCCTTGAAAGAGGTGAGGGGCCCCCAATAAATCTCGGCTATGGGCGCTACGGGCACCCCATTGCGCACAGCTTCGCTGACGTTCGAATGCTTCTGCATCGTCGTTCTCCTCGCTCACATTTTCAGATGGGCGTCTTCTGTCGCCTTTGATGTTCTTATTATGTTCTTGTTCCGAACGAGAGTCAACGCCCGTTGTCTTGGTGGCTAAACCCCGGCGCTTCCAGAGCCTGGCCCACCGCGGCGCGAAGACGATAGTTCGCAGACCGGCTCGAATTGCGCGCGCAGGATGGGTGCGAAGATCACCTGCGCGATGCGGTCGCCCGAGCGAACGGTAAAAGTTGCATCGGAAATGTTGACCAAGATGACCTTGCGTTCGCTGCGGTAATCGCTGTCAATCGTACAAGGCTACTCCAACACCGTGATCCCGTGACTTGCAGCCAAAGCGGATCGAGGACGGATTTGCGCTTCAAAGCCGATGCGGACTTCCAACGCGATGCCCGTGCCGACGATCTGAAGAGCCCCCGGCGCGATATCGATGTCCGGGCCGTCCAAGCCAGCAAAGATATCCGCGCCAGCCGCCCCGGCGGTTTGATATTCCCGCTGCCTGGCCCGATCATTCAAAAGCCGAAACTTGATACGGAGTTGCTCGCCCACTGTTTCCCCTTGTGCCTCTCGACACTATCGCACGCCACCATCGCTGGTCCGTGAGGACCAACTGCAGCGCCGTTGAAGATTGGCGGTATGCGCTCCACTTTGTTAGCGTCTGCTGCAATGGCGACGGGAGGTCGAACCAGCGATGTGTAATCTCTACCGCTTAGATGCGAGGGACTGGGTGAACAAGTGGGCGCAGGACGCCGAAAGCCTCGTCAACCTGATGCCCGCCTACCAGATGAACCCGGACCAGATGGGGCCGATCGTTCGCAACACGGCGGACGGTCGAAAGCAGCTGGTCAATGCGCGGTGGGGCCTGCCATCTCCGTTCTTCGTGATTAAAGAAGCCGCCGAGGCGAGGGCTGAGAAGCTTCGGCAAAAGGGGAAGCCGGTAGACATGGACATGCTCATCCGCATGGAGCCGGATAAGGGCGTGACGAACATTCGCAATCTCAACCTCGCGCACTGGAAGAAGTGGTTCGGCGTCGAGAACCGTTGCATCGTACCGGTGACCAGCTTTGCGGAACCGGACCCGGCCAGCAAGGTCGAGGGCGGAGCGACGCCGAACGCTTGGTTTGCTCGAGACGAGAGCAAGCCCCTGATGTTCTTCGCCGGCGTGCACGTTCCGCAGTGGGAAAGCGTGCGCAAGGTCAAGGACGGCCTGACCACCGACGATCTCTATGCATTCCTCACCACCGCGCCGAATGACATCGTCGCGCCGATCCATCAAAAGGCAATGCCTGTCCTGTTGCAGACGCAGGAAGAGGTGGATGTTTGGATGCGTGCACCGTGGGAGGAGGCAAGGTCGCTGGCTCGTCCGTCAGCGAATGACGCCATTATGGTTACCTCGCGGGAAGCCTATGGGTCGAGTATCATCAACAAGATCGGCGAGCCGACAGCGCCCACGTTATTCTAGTGCGTTCCAATCCAGTCTGTTTCAGGACGCCAGCGCCGTTCTGGTGCATATGGCGTCATCGGAAGGTGCTCGTATGAAGATAGGTTTCATAGGCGCAGGCACGATGGCGACGACGTTTGGTCGCCACCTGCTTTGCGCGGGTCATCAGATCGTCGTTTCGAATTCAAGGGGTCCCGAGATCCTGGCCGATCTCGTGTCCACTCTCGGATCCGGTGCGGGTGCCGGCGACCGCAACGAGGCGGCAGATTGCGAGATTGTCATCCTGGCCACGAACTGGGTGAATGTGCCGCAGGCGCTCAACGGCATCGACTGGCGTGGGCGCATCCTTGTCGATGGCACCAATGCGCATATGGATGTGAAACCGGATGTCAGTGACGACGGCGTCAGGCGTTCCCGCGATGCGTTAGCTGGCCAGACGTCGAGCGAGCTGGTGGCCGAGATGGCCCCTGGCGCGCGGTTGGTCAAATCGATCAGCAATATTCCCATGGCCTGGATCCAAGACTTTTCGCCGCAGAAGCCAAAGACGGTCCTTTTTACTTCGGGGGACGACAGGCAAGCCAAAGCAACAGTTATTGATATGATCAATTCGACCGGACTCGTGGCCATCGATCTCGGCCCTTTGGCAGCCGGCGCACTGCACCAGGTGGGGGCTCCATTGTCCGGCATCGAGATGCACTATGTTCGGCGCATTCGGGGCTAGGCTGCTTCTCGTCAATGCAAGCGGCCTTGGATCAAAACGCGGTTGTCGCAAAGAGTGCGCATGCTGGCGACGTGGAAGGGCAATCGACGCCGGCGTTGCGCCGGCGCCCTGATTATCGTCGAGATACCGGTCGTGAAGACGTGAGACCAATTGCGGTGGAGGCCGATCGCACCGTTCCGCCCGCGACTACCTCGCATGTAATTGAGACCATGCCTGCAGCGCGTCATTCTGGGGCTGCACGTTCAGGCGAGCCTGAACAATCCCCCAAGGAGAAGGCATATGAGAAGCTTCACGATCTATACGTTGGAAAATGCTCCCGAGGCCTCGAAGCCGGCCCTGAGCGACTTAAAGGAGGCTTTCGGTTTCATCCCGAATGTTGCCGGCGCGATGGCGGGCTCTCCGGTTCTGCTCACCTGCCTGGCACAACTCTTCAAGAACGTGCATGACGGCAGTTTCTCTGAACGCCAGATCCAGGTCCTGCTCCTCACCAACGCGGTCGCCAATGCCGCTGACTGGGCTGTTGGCTTTCACAGCTTTCTGGCCTTGGGCCAAGGGGTTTCGGTTTCGGATGTCGATGCCATTCGCACCGGCAAGCGTCCAAGCACCCAAGGGGACGCAGCGCTTTCACGGCTCGCGCAGGCCCTGATCTCTCAAAGAGGTCGCCTCGATGAGGAAGACGTCCGAAACTTTCTAGAGGCCGGGTTTGACCAGCGTCATTTGCTGGAGGTCATTGCCGTGATCGCCGCCTCGACGATCACCAATTACACTGTCAATGTCACACGCCCGCCGCTCGAGCCACCGTTCGATCGGCATACGTGGACAAGAGGTTGAAACAGTTGCCCGCCGCGATCAGCTTTGGGCAAAACCCGCTTCGGAGCAGGAGCCATGACCGCAGACCCGCAGACAATCTCTGTTTTGAGACCCGCATTGGGTGATCTCTTGCGGCATTGGCGCACTGTACGCGGCAAATCTCAGCTCGATCTGGCGCTCGATACCGGGATTTCGCAAAAGCATGTCAGTTTTGTCGAGACCGGCCGATCGACTCCCAGTCGTCAGATGGTGATCGATCTTTCGGACGCACTGAGCGTCCCCTTGCGCGATCGAAACGACATCATGCTCGCTGCCGGCTACGCACCCCTTTACGCTTATCCGGAAGCTGGCGGCTTGTCACCGGAGATCGATCGGGCCGTCCAGCGCATGCTGGCCCAGCAGGAGCCGTTCCCTGCCCTTATCCTCGACCGCCACTGGAACGTCATCGGCTCGAATGAGGCGTCTGCGAAGTTTTTCGGAAAATTCGTCGATCTCGAGAGCCGGCAGCGCCCGCGAAACCTCCTCCATCTTGTCTTCGATCCGGAGGGACTGCGACCGTTTCTGGTCAATTTCGACGAGGCGGCCCGGTCACTTCTGTGGCGGGTCAAGCGCGAAGCCGTTGGAGGGGTCCTCGACGCGGCAAGCCGCACCCTTCTGGACGAACTTGCGGCCTACGCTGCTCCGAGCGGCGGTCTCACTGAGACGTCGGCTCATCCGCAGAATGGGCACATGCCGGTGATCCCTCTGAAGTTCCAGGCTGGCGGCAGGGTCGTCTCTATGTTTTCGCTGATCACCACTGTGGGAACGCCGCAGACAATCGCAACCGAAGAAACGCGGCTCGAATGCATGTTTCCGACGGATGACGCGGCGCAAGCGGCATATCTGGAATTCATGAATATTCGACAGACAGTCCAGACCTAACGGCGCGAGAAAAGGCTGTGGTCGCGAAACGAAAAAAGGTGCAGAAAAAGGCCTCGTGCGGTGACGTCCAGTTCGAGGCTTCAACACGACCGCCTATCCGCGCCCGGGTTTCACACTCATGATCCTGTCCAATGGATCCATAAGCTTAGGGATGAAGTAGAAATGTCGGGTGGCTCAAGAACAGTTAATTGCCAATGTGGTTCGGTTCGACTGCGGCTTCGCGCAGATCCCGTCCGCGTATCTGTTTGTCATTGCTTCGAATGCCAGAAGCGCAGCGGCAGCGCCTTTTCCGCACAGGCGCGCTTCCGCAGAGCGGATGTCGTGATCGAAGGCGAGCTAAGGCAATATGTTCGCACGGCCGATAGTGGCGTTTCGGTGCCGCAGTATTTTTGTCCCGTATGCGGAAACGGCATCTTTTATTTGCAGAGCGACGAGCCGGACATTCTTGCAATACCGGTAGGAATGATTTCAGGGCAAATCCCAGCGCCTGCGACATCCGTTTGGGAGTCGCGCAGAATGCCTTGGGTGCAGATCGTCGGAGACGCGGTAGAGCATCGGCAAGACTAACTCTTCTCCCGGGCGGCGCCACTCCTCAGAGAAATCAGAATCGCGTACGTCTATGCGTGACGGCAAGATCCTGAGCCGGCCGGTCTAGGAAATCGCTGCGACGGTCGCAGACGCGCGCCGCGCGGGTTGAACAAACTGACCGGCGTGTCGGCGCGTTCGGTCGAAAAGCCCTACTGGACGTCGGTTCGAGGCTCTTCAAGAGCATGACACGACGTCTTGCCAGAACGCCGATTTCCCTCTTACGGGCCATCGAGTGCAGACCCGCGAGCTTTGCGTAATTCAGACAACGATGCTGCTCGCGGGGACACGACCGTTACCACTGGCAGCGTTAAACGGCTCGGAAACCCCACTCCCGAAAACACTTGCTGCTCGGCGACAACGAAGTCTGATGCCTTGGCAAGGGTAGAGGGCACACCTGATTGCGGATTGCGATCAAAACGCGGAAAATTCGACGACGCGACCTGTAGCCGCAATCGGCACCCTTTTTTGAACAGACGGCTGATGTGTCCCAGCCGAACAGTAACCTCAACGGGCTGGTCACTCGTCACCGTCTTGTCCCATCGCATGACGCCATCGACAATCCCGACACTTCTGCCGGCAGGGTCCACTTCGCAGAGTTTCGCGGTCCAATCGCAAGTCCGAGCTGAGGAAATCACCCAGAGGCAAGCCGTCACCAACCCGGTCACCTCGAGATCGTCGCGCAGGGGCTGGCCGGTGAAAACCAGCACATCGCTGCGCGCTTCGATCGCCGCCTGGTCGACCGGGCCGGAGTTGCGCCCGAGGAGAAGGCCCGGAAGGAACGTAGCGCCACCGGCGGTCGGCACTGGCGTCGATGGATCGGCAACATAGCTGCTGGTCGCTTTCCCACCCGGTGTCGAACCGAGCGTGCCCCGGCTGCAATCGAGAAAATGCGGAACGTCGATCGTATCCGGCAGGGGCCAATCCGTTGCGGCGTGCCAGCTGTTCGAGCCTGAACGGAAATAGCGCACGACAGGCGCCGCCGGCTGCCGGTCTTCAAACACGCTGTCGAAGAAGGCGAGGTTCTCCTCCGGCAGGTCAGCGCTGGATGCGGCATAGCCAAGCCACTCTGAGCCCTGCCAGTCGCTTGGATTGCCATGTGACCACGGGCCGATGATGAGGCGGTCAGGCATGTGGCTCCGCCCCGCCCAGCGCGATTTGGCCTTTTCGAAAAGCTCGATGGATCCCTCGAGGAAAATATCATTCCATCCGGCGACAACCAGCATGGCGGCTTCGTTCGTCTCTACCCAATCGAGGGCATCGGAGCCGAGCTTGCCGCTCATTGCCTGCGGATCGAGCCAGTCGCGGAGATAGGGCGCAAGTTCGGTGATTGCTTCGTCCAGAATTGGCAGCCGGGCAAAAGCGGCAAAGGGATCCTGTTGCAAGGCTTCCAGCACGGCTTGCATACGCGCGCGCCCATCGGGGGCGAGGACCGCCAGCCGATGATGAATATGATCGGCGGCGAGCGACTCGATCACCCAAAGCAGCAGGAATGCAAGCTCAAGAGCGCCGCCTCGATACATCCACGTTTCGCCATGGCGTGCCGTCGTCAGTTGTGGCGCGATCGCTTTCAGTCCCTGAGGATTTTCCGAAAGCGCCAGCACCTGCGTGGCGCCAACATAGGACGCGCCGAACATGGCCACTTTTCCGTTGCAAAACGGCTGGCCCCTCAGCCATTCAATCGTATCGGCACTGTCGCGCCCTTCGAATACAAAGGGCACGAAATCGCCGTCCGACTGGTAGCGGCCGCGCGTATCCTGGACCGCGACGGCATAGCCCCGACGCAGCGCCGTCTGAAACTCGAGCGTGGAAATATATTGCGAGCCGAAGGGCGTTTCCTTGCGATAGGGCGTGCGCTGCAGAAGGACCGGGCAGGGGCCTGCCGTTGCCGGAAGCCAGATATCGGTCTTCAGGACCACGCCGTCACGCATTGCCACATCGACATTGTCGAGCAGCCTGAACGTTGCCTGTTTCGTCATGGCCGTTTGTTACCGCCTCCCGACAAGTCGCTGCCGCAACTGATCAAAGGAGACGGCAAGAATGAGAAGAAAGCCGGTGGCCGCCTGCTGCCAGGAGGAATTGATGTTCATCAGCGTCAGGCCGTTATTCAGCACACCGACGATCAAGAGGCCGATCACTGTTCCGAGCATCGAGCCCGTGCCACCCTTC
Organism: Hyphomicrobiales bacterium; assembly: GCA_900471925.1. Taxonomy (GTDB): domain Bacteria; phylum Pseudomonadota; class Alphaproteobacteria; order Rhizobiales; family Rhizobiaceae; genus Rhizobium. The sequence continues at coordinate 6,339 of UCGV01000020.1, read as the reverse complement.
AGCGACGTTCCGCCCAGGATGACGGCGGTAACGACGGCGAGCTCCAGCCCGAGGCCAGTCGTGCCCGATGTCGAGCCAAGTTGCGAGGCGCTCATCAATCCACCGAGGCCTATCAAGGCGCCCGACAGCAGGAAGCTCTGAAACACCACGCGCTTTGTCTTGATGCCGACAAGGCGGGCCGCATTCTCATTGGCGCCGATGGCGTAGATCGATCGGCCGAAAACTGTGCGTTTGAGGACAATGCCGACGACGATCGCCACGAAGACGAATACCAGGGCGGAAAGCGGAATGTTGAGTAAAGGACGCCAGATCGCCCAGTCGAAGTTCGAGATCAGCAGGTTTTTACCGCCTCCAAGTGATTGGGTCAGCCCGCGGAAGATCGCGAGCGTGCCAAGCGTGGTGATGAGGGCGTTGACGCCGATCTTGGTCACGAGAAAGCCGTTGATCACGCCGATGCCCATACCGACGAGCAGGGCGAGAGCGCTTGCCGGAATGATCCCGATGCTGTTGACGGTCAGCGCCATCAGTAGCGCGACGAAGGCAACACCACTGCCGACCGAAAGGTCGAACTGGCCGGCAATAAGCAGCATCGTACCGCCCGCAGCAAGCACACCGGTTATCGACAAGGCGGTGATGACGTTCACCCAGTTGCCCCAGGTTAGAAAATATGGCGAGCTCAAGGAGAAGAAGACGATTTCGGCCAGCAAGAAGGCCAACAGCGCCGCCGATTCCGGTGTCTTGCGCCAGACGCTGGTCTTGTCTCCGGTTGCGTCGATATCCGTCATTGCCGCACCGGGCTCGGATTGAAGCTTGTCATGCATGGACACCGCCTCCCGCGGCTTCGGTCAATGTTTCCGTTGAGATTCGCTCATGCGGGATCTCCGCAATCATCTGCCCACGGACCAGGACCAGCACGCGATTAGCGACTGCGTTGATATCCTCGTAGTCGGAGGTCGCAATGATGATGGCATGGCCCTTCGCGGCCAATTCCGTGAGCACTCGATAGATTTCCTGGCGGGCGCCGACATCGACGCCGCGCGTCGGCTCGGTGAGCACCAGGATTCTGGAACCCGCTTCCAGCCAGCGGCCGAGCAGGACCTTCTGCTGATTGCCCCCGGACAATTCGGTGATGGTCTGGTTGCCGCTCGGGTGCGCCTTAACACGCAGTTCGCGATGCCATCGACCATAAGCCGAGCGCAGTTTCTCGCCCTTTAGCATGCCGCAATGTGCCAAGCGCGACCAGCTTGGCGCGGTGAGGTTTTCGGCAAGCGTCATGGTGCGCAACAAGCCTTCCGCGGCGCGGTCAGCCGGCAAATGACCGATCGACGCGGCGATCGCCTCGGCAGGATGGCGGAAATGCGTGAGTTTGCCATCGACGAGCAGGCGACCGGTATCGAATGTTCGCGCACCGACCAGTGACGCCGAGAGTTCCTGAACCCCGGAACCCACCTTGCCGTACATGCCAAGAATCTCACCGGGGCGAAGCGAGAAGGAAATATTGGAAAAGGAGTCCGATCCAAGTTGCTCGGCTTCGAGCACGGGCTTTGCCATGGAAGAGGGCTGGTCGAGTGAATGGCGAGCATGAGCGACGGCGCGCCCGACCATCGCCTCGATCACATGCTCCTGGCTGACCTCCTCGGTCGGGCAATCGAGCGCCACGCGACCGTCACGCAGTACGCAGACCCGGTCGGCCAGCGTGAAGACCTCGTCCAGCCGGTGAGTGATATAGAGAATGGCCGCTCCGCGTTCAGCCAGGCGCTTGATCAGTTGGAAGAGCTTGCGAGCCTCAGCATCCGACAAGGCCGCGGTCGCCTCATCGAAGATGATGCATTTCGACGTGCCGATGGTGGCCCGTGCGATTTCGATGATCTGTCGCTCGCCAAGCCGGAGGCTCGATACTTTCGCTGCCAGCGGCAGATCGGCGCCAAGGAGTTGGAGCGCCTCTCGCGCCATTCGCTGCATGGCGTGACGATCGACAAGGCCGCTCCTGGTTGGCCAGGCTCCGAGAAGGATGTTCTCGGCGACAGTGAGGGTCGGCGCATCGGCGATTTCCTGCGCGATCAGTCTGATGCCAGCCTTGCGTGCGTCCCCGACGCTATTAAAGGATATCGCCTCGCCGTCCACGGAAATCGAGCCTTGATCCGGCCGGTGGTCGCCGGCCAGAATGCGCACGAACGTGGATTTGCCAGCACCGTTTTCCCCAAGAAGGGCGGTGATCGTTCCGGCCGCCAGATCAAGGTTCACGCCATGCAGGACCTTGACTGGGCCGAACGATTTCCGGATGCCGCGGACGGCGAGGAAGTCCTTCGTCATTTGCAGGCATACTCCGGATAGACCTTGGTGACGTTGTCAGGCGTGATCAGTTCGTGCGGTACCAGGATCTGGGTATTGATCTTCTCGCCTTTGATGGCCTTGACCAGATTGGGCACAATCAGATCTGCGTAGCGTTCCGGAAAATAGGCGGCAGTCGCGATGAAATGCGGGGCGGTCCAGATTTGGCAATTGTCCGGATCGAAATTCTGGACGCCAAGATAAAGGTCCTGGTTTCTTCCCTGTGTGCGGGCTGCGGCAAGCGCTGCGGTGATGACGTCCTCATTGATGCCGACGGTGATGATTTTGCCGGCGCCGGGCAGCGCGGTCAACGTATCGGTAAACTGGCGCTGGGCGGCATCGGCCTGGCCGCCGGCGCCGGTATCGATGATGCGCAGGTTCTGAACCGGTCCGCAGACGGCCTCGAAAGCCTTGCGGATACCGCCCATTCGCTGGTCGTTGACGACGCCCACAGCGGTTGATTCCAGCGAGACGAAGGCATCATATTCGCAGTTGAAATTCTTGGCAAAATACATGCCGAGTTCGTGGCCCACAATCTCACCGGCATAGGAATTGGCCGCCCCAACGAAAGCGGTTTCGCACGGCTTCTGTTCAATATCGATCGCAATGACCGGAACCCGCGGGCCTTCGGCACAAATATTGGCGGCAGCCGCCGCGTCCGCCTGGAAGGTAACAAGCCCATCGACATTCTGCGTCTTGAACTGGCGCACACAGGCCAGTGCCGTTGCCGCGTCCATCTTCGAATCGCAGGTCACGAGTTTGAACCCGCCGGTTTCAGCTGCCTTTTCCATGCCGCGCTGCAGTGCGTCGGTGAAGGGCACGCCCAGAATGAGCTGTGTGAAACCGATTGTCAGGCCCTTTGCACTGCCAGGCTCGATCGGCACAAACTTCGCCACCTCGGCCGGCGGGGTTGGGGCTGGCGCATCAAGATGGATTTCGGCGGCACTCGCCGTCTGGCCTCCCAATGCCAGTATAGCCGCAATGAGCAATCTGGCGAAGCCGGCTTTCCGGATCGGGCTTTTTGAATTTTCGATTGGCATGTCAGGTCCTCCTCACCTGTTGATTGTTCGACCGGAGCACCAAGCCCGCGGTCCATGTACGAGAGTATTCAGCAGATCTGGACCACCTCGAGGTCCAGAAGCTTGCCGAGTTTTTCGATCTTGTCTGCAATGTGTCCGACACCGACGGCACAGTGGTGGGCAGGTCCTTGCGCATTCCAGCCCTCGACGAAACGGCGGGCGCCGATCTCGAATTTGTAGCGGCTGTTGGTATTGCCGATCTCCAGGATCGGGCCGGGGACAGACTGGCCCTGCGCGCAAAGGAGAACAATCCGCCCGGCGCGCTCGATTACCGAAAGAAGAGTAACGGGGCCGTGCCTGACGGACATTTCGACGCTGACACCGGATCCGACCTTGCCGTGATAGACTTTAAGGGGACGGATCTTGGTCTTGCCCTCGGCGACCTTGATATGGCCGGGTCCATCGTGCCCCATGAGCACGACATCGTCGTTGAAATCCATCGCATAATATTCGGTGAAGGATCCGCCGACGCCAAATGTGTCCATGATCTTCATCGCCTGGACGTTCTTGACCTCGTACTCGCCGGCCACCGGTACGCCTTGCCCCGTCAGTAGCGAGCATCCGACGATCACCGAGGTGATCACATCTTCATATTCGTGGCCGGGTGTGGACTCGTAATAATAGGCAAGCGAGCCGAGCTGCTTTTCATCGACGAATTTGCGAAGGGCGACGGCCGTTGCAGCCGCCCTTTGCAGCTCGGCTGGATCGCAATCCGGATCGATCTCGAATTGGCCCTCGATCGCCGCAAGGGAGGTTCTGACCTCCTCTTCGCTTACCTCTCGCCGCAGGCGTGCCAATTCGTCGATCTCGACGATTTCGATATGCGTCCCGAAAGCCGCCGTGTGGGCGGTGAGATCGGAATAGATGTCAAGCATGCCGTTATAATAGCGGCCCATGACGCCCATCCTGTTATGCGCCATCACATGGGCGACGCGGGCCGCGTCGATCCAGTCCGCGACCTCGCGGTCGACATGCTCGTCGCCGTGCAGCATGCCGGTGATCTGGTGGAAAGCGACACCAGAGCGGCGAAAGACATTGGCGATCTCCGGGACAGGGCAGGCGCCGCAATGGGCAAGCCATTCGCCCGTCATCCTCGTCCGGTCGCCGATCGCATTAAAGGCGCCGTAGTCGATTGCCGCTTCCGGCTGCAGGTTCAAGATGACGACAGGAACGCGGGCACGCCTGACGACTGGCAAGACCGTGGAAGAGAGCGCATAAGTGGTGACATGCAGGAAAATGATATCGACATCGGCCTCGCGAAAACGATGGCCAGCATCAAGTGCTTTTTCAGTTGTGTCGATGAGGCCAAGGTTGACAACGTCGATATCGGCCCGAGCCAGCTTGTTTGCCATGTCGCCAACGTAGCCCGAAAGCCTTTCCTCAAGTCCTTCGAATTGTGGCCAATAGGTTGCTAGGCCTATTCCAAAGATGCCGACCTTCAGCTTTCGATCCGTCATACCCGCACCGCCATTGGCGAGCAACATTCAGGACGACGCGGCAGGCAAACGCCGGCCACACTCAGCAACGATAACACTGTCTTGTCTCCTCCAAAGCCCCAATCGGCACGCCGTACGGCCATTTTCATAACCGGCAACATGCGCTGCCGTGTCCATCCTCTGGAGCAAACCGTAGCACTGCAGATAGGAGTTGACATCACGGTCTTTTCTTCAAAAATGATCTGAAGCATACAAAAAATGATCTTTTGCGAAGTGATATGACGCAGAACTATTTTCTATATTTGCCCGATAATCGCCTATGTTCTGCCTGGGGCTGCACTGCGATCTCCACCGGCCATACGAAAATCCTGCCCCATTCCGTCTATCCTCCAATCCGCCATCCCGATGACCATCATTTCGACTGGAGAAGGGGCCGCATCCTGCAGGCCTATCAGGTGATCTTCATTGCCGAAGGGCGCGGGCTCTTCGAGTTCGGCCGCCGCGGCAGGAGCCAACTTGTCGAGGCAGGTTCGATCGTCCTTCTGTTTCCGGGGGTCTGGCATCGGTTCGCTCCGGATCCTGCTCTTGGCTGGACCGAAAACTGGATCGAGTGCCGCAGTACAGCCTTTGATTTTGCCCGCACGGCAGGCCTGATAGACCCCGTGCGCTCCGTCCTGCCCGCGACGCCGGACTTTGCTGCCGTCTTCGAGAAAATTCATGACCTGGCAGTCGAAGAAGGTCTTGCCAATCAGCCACTGCTTTCGACGCTCGGCCTGCAGCTTCTGGCGATGTTGTCTCAGCAAAGGGAACTGGCATCTGCCGCTCCCGCCGATCGTCTGGTGGAAAGAGCGCGCATGGTCTTGATGGAGCGCTGTGCGCAGCGAGTCTCAGTTGAGACCCTCGCCGAGGAACTGGGGGTAAGCTATTCGTACTTCAGGCGCATCTTCCGCGAGAAGACGGGTGTCTCGCCCAAACAACATCTTGTGTCACTGAGGATACGCCGGGCGCAGGATATTTTCGCCAACACCGATAAGTCCATCAAGGAAGTGGCCGGTCTCCTGGGGTTCAGTTCGGCTTTTCACCTCTCTTCGCAGTTTCAGGAGCTGGTAGGTTGCAGCCCATCTGAGTTTAAAAAGCGATCAACCACGGACACCTGATACACCATCAGGCCTACGGTCGCCCGTCAGACGGCTTTTAGCCCTCTGACGTTCTTCTCGAATGGCGACCCGAGCTGACGATGGTTGACGATGTTCCGTCCGCGATCATTCGCTCGATCGTTGCCACTGAACGATTGTCATTGTCGTAAGCGGTGATCATGAGGTCAATCAAGCAAGAGCGTGACTTTTGAAGAGCCCGCTGGCTCCGAAGAGCGAGATCGACCTCGAGGATCTGCGCTCGGAGAAGATCATCTCGTTCTCCCGTCAGAAGCTCTCCTACAGCGAGCGGTACTTTGCGGAAAAGCTCGAAGAGCACGATCTGACCGACAATATCGC
>UCGV01000022.1 GCA_900471925.1 Hyphomicrobiales bacterium | reverse complement strand
CGTTCTGCTGGAAGGTCTTTAAGAGGTCGCCGAGGCCGCCGCTGAGGATGCCGCCGGTCGAGAGGCCGCCCAGCAAATCGCCGAAACCGCCAGGGCCGCCGAAGATGCCACCAAGCCCACCGGGCTGCTGGCCGCTGGCATTGCCCTGAGGGGCAGGGGCACCGTCCCGCTGCGGGTTCTGGAGCCCACGAAGAAGTTCACCGATCTTGTCCCGGTTCTGATAGCCGGCGACGGCGAGCACGCCCAGCAGGGCTTTCAATGGTCCGCTCATCATGTTTGAAATCTCCTCTCAAAATGCAAAAGCGGCACGCGCGCCTTTGACGCCCGTGCCGCGGTTGATCAGGCTTTTTGCCGAGGCGTCAGGCGGCCTTCGTGCCCTTGCCCTTGGCGTTCGCCTGAGCTTCGGCAAGCTGCGTCAGCTTGGCATCGGTCGCCTCTTCCTCTTCGAGGGTTGCCCGCAGCAGCGGAACGGCGTCGGTCAGGCCGAGCTGGTTGGCCCAGGCGATCAGCGTGCCGTAGCGGGCGATCTCATAGTGCTCGACGGCCTGTGCCGAAGAGATGAGACCGGCGTCCAGAGCAGGTGAGCCCTTGAATTCTTCCATGATTTCCTCGCCTTCCGAGAGAATCCCCTGGATCGCTTCGCAGGTCTTGCCACGAGCCGGCTTGCCGAGAATCTCGAAGACCTGTTCCAGGCGTTCGATCTGGCCCTGGGTCTCGTCCCGGTGCTGCAGGAATCCTGCTTTGCCTTCTTCCGACTGGGCGGCGCGCGCCATCTTCGGCAGAGCCTTCAGAATCTGCTTTTCGGCGAAATAGATGTCCTTGAGGGTATCAAGGAAAAGGTCGTCGAGCGTTTTTGTGGAATTAGAATTGATTGCCATCATGTCCTCCTGTGGTGTGGCTGTCTTGCCGGCCTTGGTTCTCCTGTTCGACAGTGAGATCACCGTGGCCACAGAGATCAGCTAACCAACCCGCCCGAACTTTGTTCCGGTCAGATACCGGACCGGAACATGAATGCTATGGGATATGGAGAGGAAGCCTTTGGGTACGGCTGGTCGACATGCGAGCGGTTGACCTAAACTGGGAGACCGGATCATGACATTGCCTCCTGTTCGACAGAGGAACATCAAAGGCGCGGCGTCTGATGGGGAAAAGAAGTCCACCGAAGCGCGCAGTGGGGGACGTGGCAAGGAGGGACCACACGACCGATGGCGTTGAAGGGACAGGTGTGCTTCACATCGCTCTCGCGGTCCATCACGTTTAAACGGAAGTGTCAGGAAAAGTTCCACTCTCTTTCGCACGATCACCTGACAGGCAGGGGGTCACCCGCGAGCTGACCCCGCTTCCTCCTCGTCAGGCTGACCATGGCAGCGGAGTCAGGTGAGCCCATTCCTCCAAACGGTCAACGCAGCAATGCCCCGAAGAAGGCCCTCGACGCCAAAAATTTAGCGTGAAACAAATGGGTGGACCGCACAGCGATGGCCAGGAGGGCCACTGTTGGAGACAGCGTCGCCGCGCGATCCAGTAAACTAACCGAGGGCCATGATAAATGTTCCGGCGACAGACTGAACGATCCCTTTGATCGCAGATTACTCGCCGGCGATCGTAACGGCGTCCGGGCGTAACCGACTGACGGCCATTGCATTAGTGGAACATCAGGGGGATTGGCCGCATCTGGTCGGCCTTAATCCGGGCTTCCTCGACGTTTTGCGCAGGAAACATTCTGATAAAATAGGTGTCGTTTCCCTTGGCACTGCTTTGAAGTTCTTGCTCCATCGCCCCGGCTTCACTTCTGTTATCGAAAACGCTCAACAGTCGATTTCGGGTCTCATCTATATGGACGGCATATACGTAGTATCTCATTGGACTTCCTCGGATTACCGGCCAAACCATTTCAGCCTTTCCCGGCGTGAACAAAGCCAAGGACGCGACGGCCACGATGGTTGCGATGACAATCGTTATCAGTACGTCTCTGATCATCGCCTTGCTGGCTTTTTTGTTTGATATTGCTCGTGGCAACGCAACAATTTGCAGTGCGTAATGTTCCCGCCGCGGATACGCACCTTCAACTGCAGAGAAATCTTTGCGGGCGCCAGATCGCACCCAACTCAAAAAGCCCAGACAATGCCAATTGCAACACAATCGGTGCATTTTTCTGATACTCGACAGCCTCATTTGTTCTTCGAGGAAGCACTACGCGCGCCTGCGGCCGTCCAGCAGTGGTTGGAATAGGTGCCGCGCAACGAGAAATAGGAAGCCAAAGGCCCTCTGGAGGGCGAGCACACCGTTGGTTCGACGCCGAGAGGGAAATTGGCCACGGGCGAGCTCCCGTCTTCGCCCGCCTATCATAGCGGAGCAAACCTTCCGGAAGGCGATGATGAGACAACGTCTGACGCGATCGCCTAGGGCAACTTGCAACCGGAAAACTTCACGCCGAGCAAACTCGCCTCGGAAAACAAATAGGGCAGGAGGACGGTGCCGAACAGACAGTCGGTGCGTCGAAACAACGAACCGTCCCCGTCATTTCTTGGGTGCCTGGGCAACGAACAAGGTGAACGGACATGGCTACCATGGTTGGCAACGAAGGTGACATCAACCATGTCGTGAAGAACCCCATCTACCTCGAGCATGACACCATCGCCGCTTATGATTCCTGCATCGAGCATCTCGACGACACGGCCCTCAGCGCACAGATTGCGACCTTCAAAGGCGATCACCTGCAGCATCTCCACGTACTCAATGAGATGGCGCGGGAACTTGGAATCGAACCACCTGGCGAGGACGATACGGTCACGGCGTCTGAGAGGGCTATCCGCCACGAGGACGCGATCCCGGCATCGAAGGCCTTCTTCATGAAAGCGCATCAGGACGAGCAGCGCCATCGCGTCTGGATGGAGACGACCGCTAAAACGTAGTGACCTTGAAAGCATTCGAGTGTGGACTGGACTGAAGCCCACCGTAAAATCTGCTTTCAAACGACGCCTTGCGCTTTCTTCGGCCGACGCATCTTTCCCCTAAGCCCTCAGCGTTCGCTAGCATCAGTAATGATGATCTCCGTTCCGGCCCGTTTAAGGTCGAGCGAGCCTCCATGACTGATACTGACGCCATTCGCAGACGTGCACCGACATCGTCCGCAGAGACAAAAGCCGCCGGAGTTCCAACCGACGGGACGGCGCCAAATACAATCGAAGTTGAGTGGAAGCGGCATGACGATAGTGCTGCTCGGTTGAGGGAGACCCGACTGCAAGCCCAGGGAGCAAGACCGGCGGCTCTTGCTTTTGAGAATGTCCCGGTGGACCGATAGCAGAAACCATTGAAAATTCTCGCCTTCACTCCCATTTAAGTTCGATCATCCTGACAGACGAACGTCATAGCCGACCGCGAGGTCCTGTCTTCGCGTGCGCGTTGGATGAAGAGGGCGCTTCACCGCCGCACCCGAAGCGCCCTCGACAAATTCCTTAATTTCCAGGGGAGCCTTGATGACATCATACGGCTACCTCATCGTCTTTCTGCATGGCATCGGTGCCTCCGGAGCCCAGCTCACGCCATTGGCGAATTCCTGGAAGGCTAAGCTGCCGAACACTCGCTTTGTCGCGCCCGACGCCCCGTTTCATCACCCGTATGGCCATCAGTGGTTCCAGGTGCAGGGAAATCCGCTGGATCCAGCAAGGATCGTCGCTGCCCGAAACGCGTTCGACAGGCTCATGAGCGAGGCAGTCGAGCAGGAAGGATTCAAAAACGGTCTCGAGCGAATCGCGTTCGTCGGCGTTTCTCAAGGTGCCATCGTCGCATTGGATGCGGTCGCGTCCGGACGATGGCAGGTTGGTGCCGTGGTCTCTTTCGCGGGCCTGCTCGCGCCGCAGCCGATCTCTGCTAAGAGCAAGCACACGCCCATTCTGCTTGTCCACGGAGCAGCCGACAATAAGATCCCTTCCATGGCGTCGACCCTCGCGGCGGCACAGTTGGGCGCTGCAGGCTTCGAGGTCGAACTCAAAATCGAACCGGGGGTAGGGCACACGATTTCGTCTCCAGGCGCGCAGCGGGCTGTGACGTTCTTGAAGAAGGTGACGAATTAGACTGCAGCCCGACCGGTGCGTCTACGATGTCCATTGCGCCGATTACCTTACGCGTTTCAGAGTAAGTTTTCGGCGGCAACCGGTGGGGCGCCACAGCTTGTCCCGGACGTCCGAGGGCAGCGCAGCGACAGCGACAGGCAGCAAGCTGCGTGTCAGCGCGGGAACAACTAGATCGTCACTATTCGCTCCCCGAGACCGCGAGCGTGCCAACTGGTTACGACCGACCGGCGATGCCGTCGATTGCGTCAGGAAGCTGGCAAACCCCTTTTTAAATCATGATCTCCCCCCCTGTGACGGGGACCACAGCACCCGTCATGTAACTCCCCAGATCAGACGCGAGGAGGACATAGGCTCCCGCCAGTTCCGCCGGCTGGCCTGCTCGCCCGATGAGCGTCTGCTGGCCAAATTTTGCGACCTTTTCAGACGACATGGTCGAGGGAATCAAAGGGGTCCAGATCGGCCCAGGGGCGACTGCGTTTACCCGAATGCCCCGGTCGGCCACCATTTCCGCCAACCCTGCGGTGAAGTTTGAAATTGCCCCCTTCGTCGAGGCGTAGGCAAGAAGGTGATAAGAGGGCTGGCGCGATTGTATCGATGTCGTATTGATTATCGCGCCTCCGGCCTTCATGTGGGGTATAGCTGCTTTGGCCAGAAAGAAAGGCGCGTAAACATTGGTCCGGAATGTCTCATCCCATTCCTCCATAGGAATGTCGGCAATGTCTGCGTAAGTGCGTTGAAACGCAGCATTATTGACCAATATGTCGATCCGACCCAATTCATCGACAGTGCGACGGACAAGGTCTTTACAGTGGTCTTCTGACTTGATGTCGCCAGGTACGACGACGGCTTTCTGGCCTGCCTTTTCGACCCACTTCGCCGTGTCAGCCGCATCTTCCCATTCGCTGAGATAGGAAATCAAGACGTCAGCTCCCTCGCGGGCGAAGGCTATAGCAACTGCTTTCCCGATTCCCGAATCTGCCCCGGTTATCAGTGCCACCTTTCCAGCGAGCCTGCCGTTGCCCCGGTAGGATTGCTCGCCATGATCCGGTATCGGTTGCATTCTGCCTGTCTGGCCCGGCGGCGGCTGATGCTGTTCGGGATAGGGTGGTGCCGGGCGGCGGACTTTGTCGGTCATGTGCGTACCTCCGTTTCCGATCGATGGGCATCCAACATCTGACACCGGTAGCAGTTCCGAACGCCTGCCAAAAAAATCTTTGAGCAACACCGGGACCTGAACCAACGGTCATGGCAACGTCCATCCGATTTTGAAGGCGTTACCTGGGCAAGAAAAAGGGCAATGCGATGGAGGTCGAGCGCAAAAAGTGCCTCGAAGCCCACCGTGGTGATTGTTGGAGGAACTTAGCCATTCGGCATAGGAAGATTGAGGCACTAAGGACCAAGAGGTTTCAAAACGGTGGCGACGATGAGGTTTCTGAAAAATTAGCATTGGCGACAAGCGGCCAGGCAACAAATCACTTGGAACATGTGGCGGATCGGGAGGTTTGGAAGGCACCCAAGAACAGGAGACGACATGGCAACGAAATATAATGGCAGACCCGGGCCAGAGCAGGTAACGGAAACCGCAGCCGAAGCGAGGCAGGGCGGTCGCGGTCGCCCCGTTTTGATCGTGCTGGTAAGTGCGCTAGTCTTGACGATGGTCGCTTGGAGCGTGTCGGAATTCTGGGGCGAAAGCCTCGATAAGGATCGTCAGTCGACCGCTTCGACCAAGCCCGATCCGATCAACGCGCAGCCGAAAGGCGAAGGCACCTTTGACAACAATCCCGCCAACGGGAGCAGTCGACCTCCGCAAGCCACCGATCGTAGTCCTTCGCCCAGCGGAAATGGTGGCGGGCCCACCCAGGTGACGACGCCGAGCGGTACCGAAAAGGTTCAGTGATGGAAGAAAACGTCCGCTCCTCTGGGTTGCCCGTCCCTTTCATGCCAGGATGTTTCATTTGAGCAATCCTAGAGGTCCGGCTGGGAGCTCCGATCCGCGGCCAGGCACAAAGGGCAAAACAGGAGATGTCAGCCTCGGTTTGAACCCTCCGCCGCGCCGATGGACACCGACGCAGCAGCGATCGTGTCGCTATGGGAGACCACGCGGAACCGAACCCTGCAGGCAGCACTAGCTCGACCGCGCGATGCGCGAGCCGGGTTTGACCACAGCCGTGTCGGCCCATCGATATCGCACCATCGCCGGTGCGGCCAAGCAGTTGAATGGAGATGAGCGGCCGGTCATCGCTTGGCGCGAGTGCCACCGATCACGTTCGCTCAAGATCGCCCGTAGTTGACAACCGGGAGATACCAAGCGTTGCGACCCTGATCATGTCGGACATCGTCTTTCCGCGGCTGTTTTAATATTCCACAAAGTGGGGGTGGTGCGTGCAAGGTAGGCCAGCGCTGAGGATCTATCCGCGATGACCGAGCGAACGCCCTCGGCCTAAACGCGTTGAACAGGCTTAGATTGCTGTCATTCGATGTCATTGAATCTCTCTGATGGTCTTGATGTCAAAATGGCCAATTACCGCGCCTTGCAACAACGCTCAGAGCCTAAAGTTCAGGTTCGATCCATCCATTGTGACAGTCTGCGATCCTCCCCTTCTCGCCTGTGCAACAGGCGGACGATGGTCGATATCATGAAGACTGAGGTCCGGAAAACGACATGAATACAGCAAGATGTTCAGCGCCATTTTGTACCTGATCGGCGTTCTGTCCCGAATAGAGGCGGCTTGGCAGATGAGACATCCAATTGTTGGAACATTGTGATGCGCTGGTTGTTTGTGAGTGTGAATAAATCTTACGAGGAAAAATCTATGCGTATGAAAATCTTCGCAGCCGCGCTGCTCGCTGCTGGTATGGCCACGTCTGCTTTCGCTCAAAGCAACCCTGCTCCTGCCGGCGCCACGATGGATAAGAGCACGACCGATACAGGCGGTGGCGCGAATGGCGATATGAAGAAGCCCATGACTCCCGACACGAACACGACCGGATCGACGACAAGCGGAACCATGATGAAATCGGATATGGGCAAGTGCGGTGGCGGCAACGACGCCGCAAGCAGCACTGGCAACGGTTCGCTTCAGACACAGGGCGGGACAAGCAACGCCACGCCGCAGGACGAAAATTGCGCTGCTCATAACAACTGAGCGCGTAATGACAAACAAAAGGCCTCGCTCACGCGAGGCTTTTTGCCATAGGGCTGCCCGGTCACTTGGAGTATTGATCTCGGATGCCGCCGTACACAGTCTCGCTCATCGGCTGGCGGTGGCTATGGAAATTCCGTTGCCATGCAAAAGCAGGATCGACATCGAGGTCGCTGCTCCGACAAGATCGTTCGTTCCAAAACTTTCCTGTAGAGATCGATAGTTTACTCGGATTTTTCGGAGCAGCGCGATCTGACCGACCATGTCGCCTGCGGGCGATATTCACCCGCTCGCCTTGACTTCGACAGCCACATTCATCGACAGGAAGGCATCCGTCGCGCCCGTGAAGCTCCCGGAAACGGGAACGGCGTGGGCGATGTCGCGGGTTACAGCGACGGGGATCAGATTGGCGCCGCCCATAGTGCGGTTCGTCGGATCGAAAGTAATCCAGCCTGCGCCCGGCACGAAGACATCAGCCCAGGCGTGCGTCGATCCATTCCCGTTCGGTCCGGTGACAATTGCGTCGGGGTTGAAGAGATAACCTGAGACGATGCGCGCACCGAAGCCCAGGCTACGCACCGTTTCCACGAACAAAACGGCAAAGTCCCTGCAGGAGCCCCAACCCCGATCAAGGGTATGCAGCGGAGCCTGTGTCCCTTCCTCTTCCCGGCTTTGGTAGGAGATAGAGGATGCGATACCCAGACTGATGTCTTTGAGAAGGGACAGTGTATCCGTTGGCCTGCGGGCGACGAAGCCCCGCGCCCATGTGGCGAGCCGCTGCTCGATATCGTCATACTGTTGAACCGTCAGGGCTCCGAGATCAGTCCAGTCGTTGTCGCCGTAGAGAAAGGGATAGTTGATCGCGGAAGCCGCAATGTCGAATACGGGCCATGTCGACGCCGTCAGATCGACGGCTGCATAGCTGTCGACCACGAGGCGGTCGCAGCGGGTAAAAAACGTCGCCAAAACCATTGCGTTGCCGAATACGTCATTCGACCAGCTCAACCCAGCCGGAGGGGACGTTGACAGGTGATGGCTCAGCAGCCTGAGGTCGCGGCCCTCACGTGGTCTGAGCATAAGCCGGTGCGGAGACAGCGACACGTCCTCTCTAAAACTGTAGGTCGTTCGGTGATGAATCTTGAGCATCGGCATGGATCCGGACCCCTAAAGGCTTGTGGTGAGGCCGCTGCCCCTCAGCCGGGGCGAGCGCGTATCTTTTGTGCGCTACGCCGGCTGGATTACCGCATCAATCCGGCCGCTCGAAGCGCATCGTTGATCACATTGCCGACGCCTCGATCTACGGCATCGATAGCCAAGCCCGGTTTTGCATATGCCATTGCCTTCGATAATAGCGTCGATGCCTGATGGCGCCGCGCTGTGCTCCGGGCCTGCCGGTATGCGCCTTCGGCCATAGCGACATCGGCGTCGTTGGCAAGGCCCCGGGATCTGGCAATAGGTGCGGTCGACGATATTCCCGCCTCCAGCATGAACCGGGCAGGGTTCCCCAATTGAGCCTAATCATCACGCTATCCGGGCTGCGGGCATATTCAAGCAGACGGATGCGAAAGACCCTTAAGGGATCTCGAGCGAGCAACGCCATTGGACCAGGCAAAGTTCGGAGCTGGGCATGACGACAAGCTGCGCGCCAAGCTTCTCACAGCATCGCGCACGCTTGGATCATCAATTCGATCGAGTTCCGTATTTTGATGATCAGGGAGCGTGGAGTGCGCGCCCCTATGTGTATCGAAGGCGATATCGATGCCTGTGAAGAGATCCTCTATTCGGACCTCGAGTACGAGCGCGAGCCGATATAACGTGCTCGCGCTGACGCGGTTGACGCCTGTCTCGTACTTTTGAACCTGCGGAAAAGTGATGCCGACGGCTGCGCCGAGAGCGGTTTGAGTGAAACCTTTGGCTTTTCGGATCCGCAGGAGATTTTGACCGATTATTGCATCGATGGGGTGTCGGCATGTTCGTCCCAAAAACTTAATTCTCCTTTGTGTCATTCGAATGCACAGAGGCACTGGCTTGCGATGACCGTCCATGCGCGAGGCAAACCACGTGCCCGGGTCCGTCTGTCCAAGTGGTGCGAACGCCACGGCACGCAGCGGCGGTGCTCTAATCATCGGCGACCGAAATTGTTCCATTCGATCGATATTCGGTTTGACACGACTGATAAGCCGTCCGTACCGCCGCAAACCTGATCCAAATTCCGGAATTGTTGGCAGCGACTTGCAATTGAGCCACTGGCACCCCATATCAACTTATGATGGTCGCATCGAAACGGGCGCTGCTATCCAGAGTATCTCTGGCCCCAATAAAGGAGGATGAAATGTCTTCCGAGATCAAACATCCAGCATACTGGTATTACGACGATCGCTTGGCAAAACTCTGTGCCGGCGTGAGTATCTGCGTCGTCATCTACATCGTTGGGAGCGGATGGTTATGGTCGTGATTCGCCGCGCAGGGCCGTCTTCGCTGCAGAAGATCCTTCGCCGCGTCCTCGAAAAGGGGCGCTATACAACATTGGATCTAAAGGCTGAAGCTGGATCCGAACACTCGCAGGAGTCGAGCCTGATCCGGCTTATAAGGGAAGGCATGATATCCTCGGAAGATTATCCACTTTCACCGCGAACTCGACGACACCGCGATCAAAACGATATCGCATCATGGGAAAATGAAGGCGGATCCACCGCTCCCACGGTAAAGAGATGAAGCTGTCGTGCTGGCCGATGACGCCAGCAATGGGGTGGGAGCATGGAACGTACACAAGCAAGAATTCAGATGTTGGCACGACAAGGGGGGAAGGGCCTGTCCGGTCCGCATTACGCGCCCGTCGCTCAACTTTTATTATTTCATTTGTGCTTGCCTCAGGACAAGCCTGGACGATCACGCAATCATGCTTGCTTTAATGGAGTTTACTTCCAAAATTGCAGGGACGATGGTGCGATCTCCCGCGATATGAAGCCTGTCGCCAGGGGGTTAGAGCCAAATGGGCGACATTGCTGGGACGACGGGCACCCGCGCTTGTCCTGGTAGGGGTAGAAGAATGGCTGCGCCTTTGTCTCAGCGTACGCCGGAGTGGCCTAAGCGTGGGTCAAATACGATTGCATGTCGTCGCAAGCGCAGTACGGCCCGCGTGTTCCCATCCATTGGGCCGGCAGGAGAGAACTCAGTTGGCTCTTGGTAAGCTTCGAGGAACGGCCCGCACCGGTAGCGCGTTCGCGTAAGCAGCCGCCTCACCGGGATAGGGGAAATCATCACCGAGCTGACGATCACCGTCAAAGACCTTGAAGGCGGGCCCCTCGACTTCAACAATCTTATAGCCGTTGACATATTCGATTTTCGATGTTTTCCAACCCATGGTGAACTTTCCTGGTTTCGAGGCCCCGTCTATGCTCTCCCGGATAGCAGCCAGGCCCACGCCTGCCGGGCTATCGGGGTGTAATTCCGCTTACAGCCTGAAATCGTAACGCGTACCGGCAACTGTGCGCTAATTGCGTCCTTTGCCCCTCAACCGTTGCCAGATTCGAGGAAAAAACGCACCATCTCACCCGTTGCGCAGGGGCCGCGCTCATCTGCCTACGATCGACGCGCATCGCCGCGCGACCAGGCACGCCCGGCGCCCTCGACAAGCCAGGGATGGTCATCGCGACGATCCGCTCGCCATTGGATGGATAACCTTGCGGTCCGCGCCGCTTGCATCGCCCCGCACGAGCGAGCGGCGAATAAAGCCCCTTGCTAATGCTGTAAAAAGGGCAGCTTGTGCATCCTCACCGAGGATACCGAAATGATCAAATTCGAACAGGCTAGCGTTAGCGTCAAAGACGAACGCTCAGCGGAAATCGGCAAGCAGCTCAAGAAGCTCGACGCTGAGATGGCATCGCCCAATATCAAGGAGACGAAGCATGCCGAACTCAATGCGCTTTATCGCAAATTGAGTGCCGAACGGGAGGCCTTGTCCTCGCAGTAGTCCCGGCGAGGGTGGATATGGAGGTGAAAAACCTCAGGGAGAGCGATGGCGCGCGCGCATTTGAGGCTTTCTTGTCAGACCAGGATCGATCCGTTGTGCTTGGTCATGACAGTCCTTTATCCTGCGCACGGACCAACGCGTGTCGCTTCCAAAAGCCGCATGTGAAGCAGACGCCTACGGACGATCCTCAAAACGGACAGGCAAACACGGCTAATAAGATGTACGCCTATATGGCAAATTTCATCTGAGCCGAGCGACCCTTACGCCCGGCGCTTGCCGGTCTACCACGAATACGGGCCGACCTGACGATCGACACGGGGCCGCAAGAGGTGAACGGCGGCGGGTCAATAGGCATCCCGCCGCTGGTTTGCGCGCTAGGCGGCTTCGGCATTGACGGTCATCTCGGCGATCTCGGAGAGCAGCTCGTCAGTCGCCTCCTCCTCGTCGAGGGTTTCGGCAAGCAGGGCTGCGACGTCATCGAGGTGGAGACGTTCGGCCCAGGCGAGCATCGTGCCGTAGCGGCTGATCTCGTAATGTTCAACGGCCTGTGCGCCTGCAAGCAGGCCGGCATCGAGCGCATCCGTACCCTCAAATTGCGACATCACTTCTCTGCCTTCCTCGATGATGCCAAGAATTGCCTTGCAGGGCTTCTGCTCGGCAGGCTTGTCGATAATGTCGAAGATCTGTTCCAGGCGTGCCACATGGGTCGCCGTCTGGGTGGCATGGGTCTGGAAAGCCTCCCTGAGGTCGGTTGCCTGCGCCGCTTCCGCCAACCGCGGCAGAGCGGTCAGGATCTGCTTTTCGGCGAAATAGATATCCTTGAGCGTTTCATAGAAAAGATCGCTGAGATTTTTAGGCATGGTCTTGTCCCTTCAGGGGTTGAATCAGCTATTTCTGCCGAGCGTGTATTCCTCGGCAACGACGGCAGGTCTGCTGCCGGCAACGCCGCCGAACCAGGCCGCAACGACGCCGAGCACGAGCGCCAGGAAGCCCAGAAGTGCGCCTCTCGACACGGCTGTGGTCGTGGTCTGCGCTGCGGCGAGCGCCTGCTGGCGGGCAGAATCGACCGTGGCCTTGTAGTTGGCTTCATATTGATCGACCCGCGTGCGCGCCTGATCGACGGGAATGTTCTGAGCCTTGGCCAGAGCATCGGCGGCATGGGACTTGGCATCGTCGATGCCGGCCTGGTTGCCAGTTGCCACGGCTCGCATAGCAGAGACCGCGGCGGTCTGGAGGGCCTGCGGATCGTTGCCGCCGCTCGCATCGCGAATCTGGCGTTCAATATCGCCCATCGGATCGGTGGCCGAGGCGATTGCCGGTGCCGCAGCGGTTACGGCCGTTGCGGCACTGCTGCCGACGCCGCCGACAATGCCCGACAGGCCGTTGAATGCACCGCCCACCAACGCGCCGACGGAGGTCGTCAGAAGATAGAGAATGACGAGCGTTGTTACGGCCCAAGAGGTGATGCCGTGAAAACCGCCGGTGGATGGGGCAGGACGGCCCGACAGGCGGCTGGCGACATAGGCGCCGATAAATGCGGCCGCAATGCCGGCAACGACGAACCAGAGGCCGCCGACGATGGAAAAGGTGCTGGCAGCCGGATTGTCCGAGGAGATGGGATCAAGCACCGCAGCACCGATACCGACACCGAGCAGATTCAGGAGAAACTGGGCGGAAAGCGCGAGAACGACGCCGGCAAATACCGCGCCCCACGAGATTTTATTCAGGGCGCCGATAGGCGGCGGATCGAAAACCCCAGCATCGGGCGTTATAGCATTGCTGCGGGGCGGGGAGATCGATGGCTGGGCCATCGTTGGCTGGGAAGTGGGCATGCGCATAGTCCTTTTGTTGACGCTGCCTCGATGCAGCGTGCTGACGACGGAGTGCGAAATTGGGTTTGCGTGATGCTTTCTGTCCCCGCCGATCCCAGGGATAAGCGATGATAAGGACGGAAAGCGCAGACCTCTTTCAGAGAGAGCGTCGCTCTCGGCCTGCCGAAGGTCTGATCGGTCGGCAGGTCATTCCCTAACAGAAGCGGATGCGAATAGTTCCGCGCTGACGAACTCTTATTCAATGGCCGGCAAAATCAGGTCTCAATCGCTTCCGCGCTTTCGTCGCGACACCTCATGTCATTATGACATTGGAATCCGGGGCAGGCATTCGTTGAAGCGAGTCACCTCCGGCGAAACGTTGAATTGAACTTAACCCGCCGATCCCTGCTCGGAACGAACTGCTGCTACCAGGACGCTTGAAGCGGCGAACGCGCGCTCGGAACGAGTTGGGTGCCGCGGAGTTGTCGGACTAGAAGAGTTTTCTGGTGCCAGCAAAATTCCCAGCCCAGCATACAGCCGCCGGTATGGCCTATCGGTCAAGCGGGGGAGACGCTCAAGTGCATATTGAAGGGCCACTCTCGCATCCCGTCTTGATGATCGAGAAAGAATGCGAGGGCTTTGCTCCACCAAGCTTAAGGAAAGACTGCAGCACGCTCCCCGTGAAGATGATCGTGCAAAACATTATTCGATTTCGTCATGGCAAAGGAGCCAACATGAGAACGCCCATCGCCGTCGCCGTGCTAACGCTATGCCTATCCGCCGCCACAGCCGCCGCACAGACCGCGGAAGACCCGGCGGTCGGCGCCTGCAAGTCGACCGGGCTTTTGGCCCTTCAGGAAAAGTCACCCGACATTTCAGATCTTGTCATGGACATGGAAAGCCTGGCGATCAGCAAGGCCGACACCAAGATAGAGGATGTCGCGGTTAAAACCGTCATCCTCGGCGAAGCCTATATTGCCCGCAAAGGCAAGACCGGTAAACCAGATCGTTTCGTCTGCCTTCTAGGGGACAAGGGAAAGGTGCTGCTGACCTTCTTCACGGCGCAATAGGATGAGCGAGCCATCCGAATTCGAGCACAAGCGTGAGGAGACACCCTACACAGGGCGCAGGAAGCCCACCTCGTCTAAGTTGCAAGGGATCTCCATCTGGACGTTAATGGGCCTCGGGCTGTTTTTAATACTGCTGGCCCTTCTCGTCGCCAACAATTGGCGTGCGACACCGTCGTTGGCGCCCACACACCGGGTCATCACCTCACCCGTCGAACATTAGCGTTGGTTTCACCTTTCGCGAGGTATGGATACTGGCGCCTGGTTGCAGCTATTTTGACCGCGCCATCCATTTGACTGCCGGCGGGAGCAAGGGCCAATCGGTATGAGTACGGGACTAATGCAGCACCCTGGCTTTCTCCGTCATTTGCGGCGCGCTGGATCGGGATTGCATGAGGCGGTTCGCGGTTGCGAAAGGTCTCGTTTGCGCCTGCTTTGACGGGTCTGGACGGCAAGGCGAGCGGGGCGAACAAATCTAAGGAACCGATTGCCATCCGGTTTGTTTATCGATACCTGCCTCAAACAAGGGACACCCCAATGAAGAATGCTTCGATAATCGCGCTCACCCTTTTTGCGCTGACACTTTCGGGGTGTGGAAACACAATTCGCGGCATGGGAAAAGACACGGCCAATACCGTGAACGCGACGCAGAATGCGGGAAACCGCGTCGGCAACGCTGCGGCTCATTAGGCTGACAATCGCGCATTGGGGCCGCGACGCATATCTTGCATATCTCGTGTAAGCTCGTGGAGGGATCTCAAACCGACCCTCGAACGCGTGCGGTTACCGGTGCGAGCGTCGTCTACGTTACGTGCCTCGCAAGTCTTTGCAGAGGCCGCCTCCGTGCACCCAGTCTCAGAAGCTCGCTCAGGAGGTGGAGACGATGACGCGTCATCGACATGATGATGGATGGACATGCCAGAGACGGACGGCGGCGACCCCGACATTCTCTGCGATCGTCGGCGCCATGACGTAGCTCCTTCCTGCGTTTGCACTTTGGACGATAGTGATGGCCTGCCAACCGCTTAAGCCCGCTCCAGAAATGTTCTCATAACGCCCGGGCGAGACTGCGACGATCCTGACAGGACGCTGTTTTTATTGATGGTCAGCGGAACCATCTCCGGTGGCCGTGGTTCGGGACGGAATAAGCAGCATCTGCCTCTTGCGTTGGAAGGCATCTGCGCTTGCCAAGACGAGCAAACTGTTTGCGATCTCCGATGGTTGCAGCAGTGACTCGACGACGTTGACCTGAGCCTGGAGGTAGGAGATTTTGCCCTCGATTGCGAGGCATTTCGTGCTTTCACCCATTGGAGGTAAAGCGCTTTGCAAATGGCCAATACATCTCGCAATCAACTCCTTAGAGGCCTGCCGGAAAGTGCCTTCAGGCTTCTTGCTCCTCATATCGAACAGGTCGATTTGCCGGTGAGATTTCCACTGGAAGAAGCTCATCGCCCCATCGATTTTGCCTATTTTCTCGAAGGAGGCCTTGCCTCCGTCGTGGCTGCGAGCGGAGGCATGGCAATCGAAGTTGGCCTGATTGGGCGAGAGGGCATGACAGGCACTTCGCTTCTGTTCGACGATACGGAAAGTCCCTTCGAATGTTATATGCAGATGTCGGGGCAGGGGCTCAGAGTAGCGACCCCGCTCCTTGTCGCCGCTGTATATCAGTCGCCCCAGCTCAGGCGTTCGTTGTCGCGCTATGCGCGGTCAGCAACTGCGCAGGTCGCCTATACCGCATTATCGAATGGCAAGACCCATATCGATGCGCGATTGGCGCGGTGGCTCTTGATGGTGGACGACCGGATGGTGTCGAGTTCGTTTTCCATCACGCACGAGTTTTTGTCCCTCATGCTTGGCGTGCGGCGTCAGGGTGTGACCGACGCCCTCCACATTCTCGAAGGACAGGGTCTGATCAGCGCCACCCGTTCAAAGATCACCATCAGGGACAGGAAGGCCCTCGTCGTCTTCGCCGGCAGCACCTACGGCCCAGCGGAGGTAGAATATCAGCGATTAACGGGTCACATCCTCGGTCAGATCGAAAGGGAGGCCTGAAGTCTGGTGTTGAAGGACGCGGCACCCCCGACAGGCGTGAAAATCCGACGCAACATTAGGGAATTGAAACTGGCGCGCCATGGAGGAGGTTTCTCAAGCATGTGATCCAGCCAGTGTGTCGGTTGAGTGTCGATTGTGGGATAGCGATTGGCGAGGCCCCATGAAAGGCGGCATGGTCATGGGCTGCCATCGGCCTTACTGGTGGAACGCGCGCGCGTCATGGCGAGCGTACAGGGCGCGCTCAGCAGAGATCCTGGCAATTCGATCGGTTGTTGATCGGCTTGGGTCGTGCCGGCTTGAAAGATGCCTGGATTTTTCGCGAAGGGACAGGCGCTCGAGGAGGCTGCCAGGGGACGAGATCGAGTTCTCGTTCAGCGCTGGCCTGGGCACGGCTTCAACCTTGGCGCTGGAACCATTTTCCTACCTTGCCGTTAGCTGAACGGCTGCTCGTCATCGTCCGATATCCGCCACGCTTCCCGCAGAGACACAGTCTTTGAAAGCGAGCCGCCGTAGTCATATCTCACCCTCAAGCGCAAATTGTAGCGCGCGACGAAACTTTGGAGCATTCAGATGGAAAATGCCGGAATAGGCTGGATTGCCGCAATCATTATTGGCGGGATCGCGGGCTGGCTCGCAGAGATGTTCATGAAGAGCAACATGGGTATTCTCATGAATATTATTCTGGGCATCGTAGGCGCTATCGTGGCCAATGCCCTACTCTCTCTATTTGGCGTTGTCCTGGGTGGATGGCTCGGCTATCTGATAGCCGGGTTCATTGGGGCCTGCATCTTGATTGCCATCGCTCGGATGTTCAGGCGAACAGTATAGCTGACGTCAGTTTGCCATTGAAGATCGCCGTGGCACAGCGCCATTGGACGGCAACCGCCGCTCAACATTGATCTAGGAATATAACGACCACAAGTCTCGCCCTCACAGAGGGCGCAATTTGCTGCCAATCCCGACATTGGCGGAGATCGGACGGCTGTAGCGAATGGCGATGACGGGTGTTTCCAGATGCAACGGCTGGCGTTCTGACCGAGATGAGCGACGCTCTTGTGTCAAGCATTCCAGGTCGCGGTATTATCGATAAGCCCGTTCTTGTTCCAGGGCATCTGTTTGATGAGCGATCATCGTAGCTGCGTTGTCTATGGTGTTAGTTGATTGAGATTGCCGTGCCTGGGTCGGCATCGCCCAGCATTTCTGCCAGATGCAGGCGTGCGCGCCAAACTCGGCTCTTAATGGTTCCGATCTTGCATCCGCAGCTGGTCGCGGCCTCCTCGTAGGAAATGCCGCTCGCAACGAGAATGAGCGCCGTTCTTTCCCCTGCGGAGAGGCGCAGGAGCGCTGAATCGACATCTATGGCGCGCATCGCCCAATCCTGGTCGGCCAGCACAGGAACATCCAGAGTAGCGGCATCATCGAACTGTCCGCAACTTTCACGGATACTGCGCTTATAGGCCGTGCAATAGGTATTTCGCATGATCGTAAATAGCCAGGACTTGATGGAAGTGCCTGTCGTAAACTGGTCAGAACTGCCGAGTGCTCGCGAGAGCACTTCCTGGACAAGATCATCGGCATCAGTGCAGGATCGGACAAAGCGGAAGGCGAAGGCCCGAAGAGCCGGGATGAGGATTACGATTTCGTGCTCGATCCCTGCGGGAGCCGAATATGCCTGTGTCATGCGAAGCTCCTGTGAAAAAAGGAGAATGCACGATATCGGTCAGAGTTCCCGGTACGAAACCGTACGGACCGGCCTCGCTGAGATGCCTGAAATATCAACGTCAAGTCCGATCGGTAAGTGGCAGACGAAGCAAGGGTTGTCCGATACCGTGCGATTTTTTTCGGCTGCATCTTGGTCCGGTCTCGAGCGTGCGCACGGTCGAGGTCTAGTTCGCCACAGGCCAGCGTTTCTACGCGGCAGACATGCAGTGGTGGTCGGCAAGGCGAAAACGTCGAGCATGCGATTCCCACATGCTGCCTTCGATGTCGAGGCCGGTCATGATGGCATCAGGCAGTCCCGGCAGCAGGTGCACGCCCGCAAACCCTTGTCGCCAAGCATGGTGCATGAGCTGGCGATGTCGAGGGCCGCGCCGTTTACGAGCTTTGGTTGAACGATGTGGGAACAAGCGCCCGCTGTCGATGTTCGCATCCGGGCATGGCAGCTCTTCACCCCTTCCGGAGCATGTCGGAGATCCCGACCGCCACGTCCAGACGGCATGCCAACGTCCTCGGTCTTCTCCTGGATCGAGGGCGTTTGCGCATTCGCCCTTTCGAGAGGCCGGCGTGCTAAACGCTGATGCGTGCTAAGGCAAGGGGATTGCCCCCAGTTTCGTAAGACTTGCTCCATGATCGGCATGCTCCCTGAAACGTGCGCCCCCATGCCGTTTGTCGCCCTGCCAACCGCCGCACCGGCAGCGTCGCTTCAGTTTAAACGTGCAGGGGGCTTTTTCTGAGCAGGCCACTGAGAGCTTTTCATACTCCCCTTCCGACAGGCCATATCCGTCTCTGGCAAAACCCTCTTATGCCTGCCGGTCCCCGAATGGCGACGATATATATTGCTTCGTCGCGGTCGATTGGTCGGCTGAAAGCAAAACGTTTTCGGGGCTGACCTGTTCAATCGGCCGTGCTGGCTCACCCGCTGAACCGAAATCCATTCGACCGAAGAAACCTTTGCCCGCACGCTGAGTTAATTTGTCACAGATAAAATGAGGTGCGTGTGTGGCAGCGTCCGGCAGTCCCGTTCACGGCGATGAACCAACCGTCTCGTCCCCGATCGGGCGGAAAGACCACAAGGAACTGAGTGCGGCAGCGTTCGAGCGTACCAGAATGCCCATCGTCCTCACCGACGCTCGCCAGCCTGACAATCCCATCGTCCTTGCCAATCAGGCATTTCTCGACCTGACAGGCTACGGCGCCGAAGAGATCCTGGGAAAAAACTGCAGGTTCCTGCAGGGAGTGGGTACGTCGCCCTCAGCCGTTGCCGAATTGCGCTCTGCAATCACAGCCGGCAGGGGCGCCAATGTCGAGCTTCTGAACTACAAGAAGGACGGCTCGCCCTTCTGGAATCAACTCCACCTCAGCCCGATCCTGGATGAGGAGGGCGAGGTTGCCTACTACTTTGCCTCGCAGATTGATGTCACGGAAAATAGAAAAGTTCACGCGCTCGAGGCATCCGAGCATCGACTTCTGATGGAAGTCGATCATCGGGTCAAAAATGTCCTTGCCATTGTCGACAGCATTGTCCGTCTGAGTAAAGCCGAGGACGCAGCCGCCTACGCCTCAGCGGTCCAGCAGCGCATCCAATCTCTGGCACAAGCGCATGCGCTTCTTTCACAATCTTCATGGCAGGCAGTCGATGTGCGAAAGATCATCGAGGCGCAGCTTTCAAAATATCTGAAAGAAAAAATATCGCTCGCCGGACCCGAGTTTCTCGTTGCTCCGGCCGCCGTCCAGCCACTGTCGCTTATCGTCCACGAGCTGGCCGTCAATGCGCTGACGCATGGATCTCTTGCCCGTGAAAGCGGAGGCACGCTTTCCATCCACTGGAAGCCAGTGTCGGACCAGCGAAAACTGCATTTGACCTGGATAGAACGGGCTGGGCGGACAATCATGCATGCACGTCTCGGAGGTTTTGGGACGATGATCGTTGCGGCACTTGTTGAAAAACAACTCCAAGGAAGCATCAGCCGCAATTGGAGAAAGACCGGGGTCACTGTGGAAATCGACATTATGGCCGGCCCCGACACGAATGCGTAACTGGGTGCATTCTTCACGTCCCCGCCGCAGAAACGTCCGGCATTGCGATGCGCTCTACATCCTGAAATTCGCTCACGCCGTGGTCGCTTGATGCTGAACAGTCGTTTGAGAAGGAGAGCGCCAGCCCAGACCTCGTCCGACGATATGAGCGCGTTGACCAGGCCTGGCCACTTTAATCGGACACGCAATCTGGCTGCACGGGTCGGATCGTATCCACCGAAATGTCACCTTCAAGAATGCCCCGCACCCCATCCGTGCCGTCCGGTCGATTTCGATGACTGTGAAAAGATTTTTGGTCGCGAAAGGCACTCGCTTTGATCGTCGTCACATCCTCTGCCGGTGCCGCATCAATTTCCATGAAGTCGAATTCACGGCTCGCCGCAACGATCCGCGCATCGCCCGTCGTTCTGACCGCAACGACCACCATGACCGGGCCAATCCGCCCAGCTGCGATCATCCTCTGCCGCGATCGGTTGGAGCCGATAGATGCCGGGTGGTTCTCCCGCCGGACCCGCTGCGCCCTGCGCCGCCGCGTCGGCGAGGTGTGCCTAACTTTCAACCGAGCGCCCAAAGGTATTCGGGTTTGTCGCATTGTTGATTTTTGTCTCTTCCACCGCGCACGACGTTGGACATGCCGTCTTCCATCTGATCTCCAGATAACGACAGCCCAAAGCAACGGCTCCTCTCCGGCAAGATTGGTTGAACGGCGTGAGTCCGGTTGCAGAGGAACAAATCAAGGTCAGGAGGGTTAGGCCGCCACCTGACCGGTCGCTTCGACAGGCGGGAGCCTTGCCGGACACAACACGCGCTGACCACGCCTTTTCTGTCTGCACGGTGCGCCAAAGGAGATCTGATGACGTCAAAGACTTCCTCGTCGGTCCCCTCCCGTATTGTGATCATCAGCGATTTCCTGGATGGAGAGTGGAGCGATGCTCCCCTTCCAAGCCCGGTTGCCTTCCGAGACGAATGGCTCTCCGGCGCGCGTGGCTCTCCCCCCAAGGCCCAGCCTTTGAAAACGGTCGAGGTAGAGGGCGGCTATCTCGAGCGGCTCCCACTGGCTATGGTCAAAACGGGCCGTATTGATTGTGCGGAAATCTGGAGCCATTGGAGGGGGGACGTGCCGCCCGCAGACCAGGGACGCCATCCGGCCCTGGTGGGCCGCAGATTTCGACTCAACGGGCCAGCCGCACCGTTCGCTTCCAACGACATGTTGGGACATATCGAAGCCTTCGGTCCTCCTTCGATCCTGTGTGTCTGGGGTCTTGGGATCTGTGAGGACGTTTTGAAGGCCTGTCGCCACAGTTTCAAGATCTACAACTCCATTGATGCACCGGCCCTTCGCGTTCCCTTCGAGGTGAGCCGCCATTTCGATCTTGTCCTCACCGGCGCCGAGTGGCAGTCGGACGTGGTACGGCAACGGCATCCCGAAATGGCGACCGTGATCATGCCGATTGGTCCCGAATTCGCCTCCGACGTGACATTCAAACCGCTTGGCCTGCCGAAGGCTTACGACGTGATTTATGTCGCCGCGGCGCAACCTTACAAGCGTCATGACATTTTGTTCGAAGCATTGAAGAGATTGCCGCGATCCCTCCGAACACTTTGCGTCTGCGGCTATGGAGAGACGATCGATGACCTGCACTGCAGGGTTGACGAGCTTGGGCTCAACGTCGATTTCATCGGGCCACCCGGCGTTTCGTTCAGCGAGGTGAACCGGCTGATGAACCTGGCGCGGATCGGCGTCGTCTGCGGTATCGATGATGGCGCGCCGGCCATCCTGACCGAATACATGCTTGCGGGCATTCCCGTTCTTGCAAATAATCAGCTCAGTTGCGGGCTGCAATATATCACGCCGCGGACCGGGCTGGCTGCCCCTCCGCATGATTTTCACACTGGCATTCGCGCCATGCTCGGGCGCCTTCACAGCTTCTCGCCGCGCGCGGTCGTGCAGTCCGAATGGACATGGCCACATACGCTGCAACGGCTCGAGGCAATCATGAAAAGCCTCCGCCCTGACTAAAACGTGCGGCCACCGGAACATGTCACGTCCTTTAAGGTTCGGGCCGCAGTTGTCACGAGGTTTTTCGATGAATCTGCTGCATTCTTTCCCCCAGCCTTCCGTGAAGTCCCAGGAGAACCCCAGTCCACTTGTCTGCTTTTCCCACTTGAGGTGGGACTTCGTACTTCAGAGACCACAGCATCTCATGCGCCGTTTCTCCAACGCGCGACAGGTCTTCTTCTTTGAGGAATTCATACCGACCGACCACCATTTGCCGTATCTGGAAATTCACCCCTTCGAGGGGACGAGCGTCAAAGCGATCCGGCCACGGATTCCGCAGGGGTGGAATGTGCAGGAGCGCGAGGCCGGGCTTCGTCGACTTCTGGACGAGCTGCTGTTGCTGCATGGCGGCAAACGCCCGATTCTGTGGTTTTATACACCGCTGATGCACGCGTTCGCCAATCACGTCGATGCCGCAGCCGTCATCTATGATTGCATGGACGAGCTTTCGAACTTCAAGAATGCGCCATCGCAGCTGAAGGGGGCCGAACAGGCTCTGATCGCAGCTGCGGACGCGGTTTTTACCGGCGGGCTCAGCCTCTACGAGGCGAAGAAAGATCGCCACGACAATATTTTCGCCTTTCCCTCCGGTGTTGACAAGGAGCATTTCCACGCAGCACGCAAGGCATTGCCGCAGCCAGCTGACCAGACCGGCATCCCGGGTCCCCGACTTGGCTATTATGGCGTCATTGACGAGAGGCTTGACCTCGCATTGATCGGCTCGCTTGCCAAAGCGCGCCCAGACCTGTCGTTTGTGTTCCTGGGGCCGGTCGTCAAGATCTCGAGCGACGACCTGCCGCGCGCGCCCAACATCCACTATCTTGGTCAAAAGGCCTATGCCGACCTGCCGGCCTATCTGTCGGGTTGGGACGCGGCGCTGATGCCCTTCGCCATGAACGACGCGACGCGCTTCATCAGTCCGACGAAAACGCCGGAATATCTCGCTGCCGGTCGTCCCGTCGTCAGCACGAAGATCGTCGATGTCGTCCGAACATATGCGGCCGTCGCGGGAGTGTTCCTGGCGGACGAGACGGAGGACTTTGCCCGGGCCTGCGACGGCGCGATCGAACTCGGCCGGTCCAATGGGGAATGGCTAGATGCGGTCGACGAGATCCTTGCCCAGTCGTCCTGGGATGCCACGTTCCAGAGCATGTCGGCCATCGTCGCAGATGTTGTCGCGGCCAGGGACATGCCGACGGATCACAGACGGGCAGCACGTCCGCCCACCGACCGTTCTGTTCTTGATCGATCCTATGACTATCTGATCGTTGGAGCCGGATTTGCCGGTTCTGTTCTCGCGGAGCGTCTCGCCGCAGACGGAAAGAAACGTGTTTTGATATGCGACCGGCGGCCCCATATCGGCGGCAATGCCTATGATCATTACGACGAAGCCGGCATTCTGGTCCATAAATATGGACCGCACATTTTCCACACAAACAGTGAAGATGTTTTTGCCTATCTCTCGCGCTTCACCGCCTGGCGTCCTTACGAACATCGCGTTCTTGCCCAGGTCGGGAATTTGCGGCTGCCGATCCCGATCAATCGCACCACATTGAATAACCTCTACGGGCTCGCTCTTCAAAACGACGAGGCGGTCGCGCAATTCCTGGCCGACCGCGCCATGTCCTGCGACCCGGTCGTCACATCCCGTGACGTCGTCCTTTCCCAGGTTGGTCCTGACCTCTATCAGACTTTTTTTGAGGGCTATACCCGCAAGCAATGGGGTCTGGATCCGGCAGAACTCGATCGTTCCGTCACCGCACGCGTGCCGACCCGGGTCAATGAGGACGACAGGTACTTCCTGGACACGTTTCAGGCGATGCCGCGCGAGGGCTATACCCGCATGTTTGAGCGAATGCTGGATCACAGCAACATCGTGGTTCTGGTCGGCGCCGACTTTTCCGAGATCCGGCACAACTGCCGCGCCGCACACACGATTTTCACAGGTCCGATCGACGAATATTTCGATTTTCGTTTTGGACGACTGCCCTATCGGAGCCTCGAGTTCCGTCATGAGACGCACGAGATGCGGCGCATGCTCCCTGTCGGTGTCGTCAACTTTCCATCCGAAGACGTCCCATACACACGGATCACGGAATATAAGCATCTGACCGGCCAGGTCCATCCAAAGACGAGCATCAGCTACGAATATGCCCATGCGGCCGGAGACCCTTATTATCCCATTCCGCGTCCTGAAAATCAGGCGCTCTACAGGCAGTACGAGGTGCTGGCCCGCCAACGCGATGACGTGACCTTCGCCGGCCGCCTCGCAACCTACAAATATTACAATATGGATCAGGTCGTCGCACAGGCGCTTTCAATCTACCGGCGCCTGAAAAATCGGCATGGCGTTGATAGTGCCCTGATGGGTGCCGAGATTGAATAGGAAATCGCGGATCATATTGGCCAGTGATAGCCAGGACCCATCGGGACTGGGAGAGCATATGCTTGTTCTTGGACGCGGACTTTCCGAGCGTTTCGATGTTACGCTGGCGCTGTTGTTACAAGACGAAGCGGGCATGCTGCGACGCGCGGCTCGCTATGGGCTTGGCGTGAAACTTGCCGCAGGTCACGCCGAATTCCGCCGCTGGCTGGATGACGCGGATGTCGATCTCCTCCATATCCACGCCGGCATTGGCTGGGAGGGCCATGAGCTCGCCGCCGCCGGCATCGCCAAAGGCATTCCGACGATCCGGACGGAACATCTACCCTATCTCCTGACAGAGCCTGAACAACAGGCACATTATCAAAATGAGACACGACAGGTTTCGCACCTGATCCTCGTCTCGGAGGCATCGCGTCAAAGCTTCTTGAAGCATTTGCCTGCCGAACGATTGAGTGTCGTTCATAACGGCATTTTTCCTCCCGACAACCCGGGCTTTGGCGATGGGCTGAAACAAGAGTTGGCCGTCACCGGAAAGGTGTTGCTCACGGTTGCTCGTTTTACGGCTCAGAAAGATCACGCAACGCTGATACGCGCCATGCCGGCAATCCTGTTGGCCCACCCGGATTTGACCCTCCTGCTGGTCGGGTCGGGGGAGGAACAGGGAAATATCAAACATCTTGCCGCCAGGCTTGGGCTCATTGAACGGGTGCGATTTCTCGGGCAGAGGCCCGATGTCCCCACCCTGATGGCCATTGCCGATCTCTTCGTCCTTCCCTCTCTCTTTGAGGGCCTCCCGCTTGTCATCTTGGAGGCCATGGCATCAGGCCTTCCCGTTGCGGCGACACGGATCGGCGGGACTTTGGAGGCGCTCGGCGACGATCACGCGTTTTACGCCGAACCCGGCAACCCTCAGGACTTGGCGGCTATAATCGTGAAGGCGCTCGCAGGGCCTGATCAATTGTCCAAGGCTGCAAGCGTCGGTCGGGACCGTTTTCAACACCACTTCTCCGCCAGCACAATGGCGACGGCCACCGCTGCTATCTATGACCGGGTCATCTTTGAGAAAGCACCGCAGGTGCGGAAGGACAATTCCATGCAAAAGACACGTCTGGCCTTCATTGGGGCAGGGGGCATCGCGCAGCGGCATCTCGATATTCTTTCCGGTTTCAACGACGTCGAACTTGTCGGCTTTGCCGACCCCGACCTGGAGCGGGCCGACAAGGCTGCGATGTGTTTCGGCGCGAGGTCGTTCTCGAACCATCGCGCGATGCTGGATGCCGTCCGGCCGGATGCCGTCTACGTCTGCATTCCGCCGTTCGCCCACGGAGAGCCCGAACGCGACTTGATCGAGCGTGCCATCCCATTCTTCGTGGAAAAGCCGGTATCCTTGGATCTTGCGACCGCCGAGTTGATTTCCGATGCCGTCACGCAGAGCAAAATCGTGACGGCTGTCGGTTACCATTGGCGCTATCTGGACATCGTTGATGAAGCCCGAACCTTGCTGCGCGACAACCCTGCCCAACTCCTGTCGGGGTACTGGCTGGACGCGACGCCAGCGCCGCAATGGTGGTGGAAGGAAGACCAGTCCGGCGGCCAGATGATTGAACAGGCAACCCATCTTATCGACCTTTGCCGCTTTCTGATCGGCGAAGTCACCGATGTCTATGGTCGGGTCAGGCACATGGACAGGCAGGAATTTCCCGGTCTCGATGTGCCAATCGCCACCACCGCCAACCTGACATTTGACAACGGCATCATCGCCAACATCGCCTCGACCTGTCTACTAGGCTGGAGCCATCGCGTCGGCTTGCATATTTTTGCCGATCGCCTGGCGATCGAACTGACCGACCGGGAGATCATGGTAGATGTCGGAAAAGGTCGGCCGGTGCGCAGTGCCGATGGAGACCCGGTCTGGCGCGAGGACCGCGATTTCATTGATGCCGTTCGGGGAGGCGAAAACCGCATTCGCTGTCCCTATAGCGAGGCGCTTGCCACCCATCGCGTTTCGCTGGCGGTCGTTTCCTCTGCCCGGCTCGGCAACCCCGTGCATCTTGATCAACCATGTGTTCAGCGGCGCGACCCGGCACCGCTCCAAGTTCAACAGGCTGCAAATACCCGCGCCGAACTCGCGCCGGGTTATCGCAAAATCCGCTCCCTGGGCATCGAAGCACCGGGCCGGGCCTATTTTTTCGATTACGAGGAGGGGCCGCCGGCGGACGGACAGGTCCGGCTCGATACGCTCTACAGCGGATTTTCGGCTGGTACCGAAATGACCTTTCTGAAAAACACCAACCCCTATTTTCGCTCTCGTTTCGACGTAAGCCGTGGCATATTTGTCAAAAACGAACCCGACCTTCATTACCCCGTGCCCTTTCTCGGCTACATGGAAGTCGCGCGCGTCTCTCAGTCCCGCGCTGAGGGCATCGCCGACGGCGCGGTTGTTGCAACGACCTACGCTCACAAGACAGGGCATACCGCAGATCCGTTTCAAGATGTGCTGATCCCGTTGCCGCCGCAAATCGATCCGCTGCTTGGGGTGCTCGTCGCCCAGATGGGCCCAATTGCCGCTAACGGTATTCTGCATGCCGACGCCGAATCTTTCGGCACAAATGTTGCGACCCTTGGCGCCGGCGTAAATGGCCGCCCTATCCTCGTCATCGGTGCCGGTATGGTCGGTATGATGACGGCTCTCTTTGCCAGATCATGCGGAGCGTCAGAGGTGGTCATTACCGACCCTTCCGGCTTCCGCCGTGGCAAGGCGGAGGCAATGGGACTGACGGCCATGACCGAGGACCAGGCGTGGCAGCATGCAAAAGCCCGCTGGCACGATGGAGGGATGGGCCGTGGCGCAGACTTCGTCTTCCAGACGCGTGCAGACCCCGGCAGCCTTCATGCGGCGTTCAAGGCGCTGCGACCGCAAGGAACGGTCATTGATCTTGCCTTTTACCAGCAGGGTGCTGGAGCACTGCGGCTGGGGGAAGAATTCCATCACAATGGCCTGAGCCTCCGTTGCGCACAAATTAACCGCGTACCCCGCGTTCTAACACCCTTCTGGAATCGCTCGAGGCTTGCGCATGCAACCATCGATCTTCTCGCAGCCGAAGGTCAGGCCATCCGGGAACATTTGTTCACCCATGTCATTCCGATCGACGAAGCTCCGCTCTTCCTTGCCGATCTCGTCGAAAATCGGCCGGACTTCTTGCAGATCGTCTTCAAGGTTGGCGAATGAGGGACAACGACGCACCGATCAGCATCCTCTTCGTTTTCGCCTGGCTCGTTGTCGGCGGCGAGGAGACGGAAGTCCGGCTGCTTGCCGAAAATCTCGACCGTCAACGCTACCGCATCGACGTCATTGCCTGTTTTCGCAAGCCCGGCATGTCCGAACAGACGCATGAACAGCTGCGCTTGCTTGGCATCGATGTCGATACAACGCCCTATGGCCTGTCATTCGAGGACACCATTGGTTATCTGGCCGGCAAGCTTGCGCGTTATGATGTCGTCATATCCTGTCAAAATGTCGCCGATATCTATCCCGCGTTGGAGCGGCTGCACCTTCGCCCCCTGCTCATAGAACACGGCGGCCTCGTATCGGAAGCTTTGGCCGGCCCCAAACATTTTACAAGCCGGTATGTCGGCGTCTGCAGCTCGATCCGTGATGCCGCAGCCTCAAGAATGCCGGGCAGGGACGGGCATGCCGTCGAGATACCTTCGATGGTCGATCTTGCAGCCTTCGACGGGCCGTCAAGGGAAACCACCCGCGCAAGCCTTGGCATTTGCGATGATCATCTTCTGATCGGGTGGGTCGGCCGCCTCGATCGCAAGAAGAATGTCGAGGATTTCATCGGAGCGGCAGCAATCGTCGCGCATCAAGACGATCGAGCACGGTTCGTCATCGTGGGAGGCCCGGACGCCTTCATGCCGGAATATGCGGCGCAGCTGAAAGCATTGGCGAGGCGGCTCAATCTGGACGACGTCATGCAGTTCCTGGGTGATCGCAACGATGTTCCATCCCTCCTGACAGCTTTCGACATCTTCGTCTGGCTTTCTCGCGACGAGGGGATGCCCCATGTCGTATCGGAAGCCGGTGCGGCCCGCCTGCCTGTCATTGCCACGCCCGATAACGGCGTCCTGCAGCAGATTGAGGACAAGGTTTCCGGCGTCCTGGTGCCTTATGGTGAGCCAGCCGCTGTCGCCGACCAGATATGCCAGCTGATAGCGTCTCCAGGCATTCGGCACGCGCTCGGCGCTGCCTTGCGGCGGAAAGTCGAGACGACCTACGCCGTCGATATTGTCGTCGCCCAATGGACGCAGCTGCTCAACCAGGTTTTGCAGGAGCGTGAGCCGGCGGCGCGATCAACGGGACTGTTCATGTCTTTCCTGCAAGGAGGATTTGAATGCTCCACACATCGGCTTCGGCCAAAGTCGGGTGAGGCGGTGGGCGACCGCCTCGATATGATTGCTGCGATCGATCACGATCGCCGGGCAATGCAGGACTATCGGCAACTGGCGAGCTTTGGCATCCGCACCGTTCGCGACGGGTTTAGGTGGCACCTGATCGACGGGCCCGGCGGCTATAACTGGTCGAGTATCCGTCCAATGTTGCAGGCCGCGCGAGGCTCCGGCACCCAGGTCATATGGGATTTGCTGCACTACGGTTGGCCGGACGATATCGACATCTGGTCGCCAAGATTCGTCGAACGCTTTTCCCGCTTTGCCGGCGCATGTGCCAGGCTCTGTCGTGAGGAAAGCGACGATGTTCCCTTTTATTGTCCCATCAACGAAATCTCCTTCTTGTCATGGGGGGGAGGAGACGCGGCCTATCTCAACCCTTTTGCTCAGGGGAGGGGCTTCGAGCTCAAGGTGCAGCTCGCGCGTGCGGCGATAGGTGCGATGGAGGAGATCCTCGCGGTCGACAGCCGCGCCCGCTTTGTTCACTGCGATCCGGTCATCAATGTCATTGCAGATCCGTCACGGCCCTTGGAACGTGGCATCGCGGAAGGACATCGCCAGTCACAGTTTCAAGGCTGGGATCTGATCGCCGGACGTATGTGGCCGCAGATCGGGGGGGCGGAGCGTTATCTGGATATCATTGGTGTAAACTATTATCCGAAGAACCAGTGGCTTCATGGCGGGCCGCCCATCGATTTCTGTCATCCCCTCTACAAGCCGTTCAATAAAATCCTCGTTGAAACGTATGCCCGTTACGGAAAACCGATCCTGATTGCAGAAACCGGTACCGAAGATGCCGCGCGGGCACCCTGGTTCGACTATGTCGTCCATGAGGTTGACACCGCCATGCAGTCGGGTGTGCCAATAGAAGGTCTCTGCCTCTATCCGATCGTCAACCATCCAGGCTGGGACGATGGCCGCGCCTGTGAAAACGGCCTTTTGTCGTCCGATGTCGGATTGATCGAACGCGATGCCTATCGACCCTTGGCCGACAGAATTCGAAGAGTGGGCCTCTGACGCAAACTCGAAGGCGGAAAGCCATTCCCGCTTGCTTTCCATTCAAAGACGTCCGGGGCCCTGCGATTTACTTCATTCTGCGCGTCATCATCAAGTCGCGGTGGCTTGCACTCCTGACGCCTTGGAAAGCGGACACGACCACGGCCGTACGATCAGATGGATCTACCGGATCACCCGATCTCAACCGTTCTTTATGATCATCGAAGCGGAACAAGCAGTGCCGCGCGTGGTTTGCCAGCTAGTCTTATAACTGGAACCAGACCATGACCTTCAAGCACTTTTTAAAAGCATCGCTGCTGTCCAGCGTGCTTATGACGACCGCAGCACCGCTTTATGCACAGGACGCTCCCAAGCCAGTTCCTGAAATGCAGGCAGTGCTCGACAAGCTCGCCGCGCTCGGCTCAAAGCCGTTTACAACTTTGACCGTGCCCGAAGCGCGAACACAGGCCAGCCCCGCGGACGCCGCGCACGCGGTCCAGTGGGACAAGCGTGTGTCATCCAACCCGGAAGCCCAGGTGATGACCAAGGACATCGCCATCCCGTCGAAGACTGGCGGTCTGCCCGCACGCGTCTACATTCCAAGCGGTGCGGGTCCGTTCCCCGTCGTCGTCTACTATCACGGCGGCGGCTGGGTTGTGGCCGACCTCAACGTGTATGACGCAGCACCGCGGGCCCTGTCGCTCGGTGCACATGCGATCGTGGTTTCGGTGGAGTACCGACATGCTCCGGAGCACAAGTTTCCGGCGGCACACGACGATGCCTGGACCGCTTACAAATGGGTCGTCGAGAACATCCACCAACTTAACGGCAATGCCCGGAGGATCGCGGTTGCGGGTGAAAGCGCCGGCGGCAATCTTGCTGCAAACGTGGCGCTGATGGCCAAGGAGATGAAGACGAGGCAACCGGTTTACCAGGTTCTCGTCTATCCGGTCGCCGGCAACGACATGAACACGCCCTCCTACAAGGAAAATGCCGACGCCAAGCCGCTCGGCAAGGCGGATATGGAATGGTTCGTCAAGAACACCGTCACATCCATGGACGATATCAACGATCCGCGTATCAACCTCAATGGCCGATCGGACCTCGCGGGCGTTGCCCCGGCAACTGTAATCCTGGCTCAGATCGATCCTCTGCGCTCGGATGGCGAAACCTATGCCGCCAAGCTCAAGGACGCAGGCGTGAAGGTCGATCTCAAGACCTACGATGGCGTGACCCACGAATTCTTCGGCATGGGCAAGGTCGTGCCGCAAGCGAAGGAAGCACTCGATCTTGCAGTCTCCGACCTGACCGCCGCCTTCAACAACGCTAAGTAAGGACATCGACATGAACAGACTGATTTTCGCAATGCTCGTGTCAACGGTTCTTCTTGCGCCTATTGCAACAATGGCCGCAATGCCGAAGAGTGCCGACGCCGCGTCAGCCCCGATGAACGTCGACGAGGCGACCTTCGTAAAAGTCGTCTCCAGTGCGAACGCCTTCGAGATCGAGTCGAGCAAGCTCGCCGTGGAGAAGGCAAAGGACGCCGACGTCAAGGAGTTCGCAAAGCAGATGATCGCAGATCACACGAAGGCGGCAGAAGAGCTGAAGAAGGTCGCAAAGCTCGATGACGCGACGCCGGTGCTTTCCCCGAAACATGCCGCCATGCTGAACACGCTCAAGGGATCTTCCGACCAGGATTTCGAGGCACTCTACATCGACATGCAGACCGCAGCGCACCTGGAAGCCGTGACGCTCTTTGCGACCTACGCGAAAAGTGGGGATGATGCAGCCGTCAAGACGTTCGCGGCAGACACGCTGCCAACACTCGAGATGCACAAGATGCACGTCCTCAAGCTCGTCGCGGCGCATTGACTGTACTGCACCTTCGAATTGGTTGTCCCCTGGCTCGGAGGTTGGCAGAGAGCCTGGTCCTCCGACGTTAGCGGCGGGTCGCGACTGGTGGTCTTGAGCTCATCCATCGTCTTTTCCGCAAGCGAAACCCGTCGAACAAGCGAGGAGCGCGCCCGATCGCGCCATGTCAACGAGATCGGCGATCCATCATCATCTGTACTGGAGGGGCCGTTCTCGTCGCTTTCAGTCGGCCCGTGAAGAGCAAGAGCAGCAGTCCGCCTATCATAGCGGCCTGGCTCCGATCACTGAGACGGACACCAAGCGAGATCTTTGCCAAGTTGCCGCGGGAGACTGCCAAAAACAGGTTTTTCCAGCATCAGTCTTAACGCCACCGCTAGAGGCGCCGATCCGATGGCTTGCGAGGATCATATGTTGACACGGGAAGCTCGGAAGAAAACCCTGTCGTTTGGCAACCGCAGGATTGCGCCAGCACGGAATTTTATTCGTCAGCGCCGGTCCGATCGACCAAGCCGGCCGCTATTGGAACAGCGTGAGAATACGTTGCGATGCGCTGTTGGCAATCGAGAGCGACTGGATGCCCAGTTGTTGTTGCGTTTGCAGGGCACTGAGGCGAGAGGATTCCTCTTCCATGTCAGCATCTACAAGCCGGCCGATGCCGCTCTGAACGGTATCCCGGAGCGTGCTAACAAAATCGTCTTGGAGGGCGATGCGTTTGCTGAGGCTTCCGAGCGCCGCGCCATAGCTTGTCATATCGCGCAGCATGCCATCGACGACGGAAACCATGTCTGTGACATCCTTCGTCGTCGTTGTCGCGGACAGGGCGATCTCAATCTGGGGCAGGACCGGAGCACCCGAATAGGTCGATCCGGATCCACTGCCCTTGACAAGCATGTAGCCCTTCGAAAGACCCAGATTATAGGCGTACATGTCTGTGGTCAGCACCCCAAATTCACCGTGCGTGAGGGATGAATCGTCAACAAGCGTATAGGAAAATGGCTGCCAGCTCGGGAAGTGCAGTCGATTGAACGTGACCATCTGAACCGAAACGCTGCCATCGGCGGCGCGCACGAAGGAGCCTGGCACCTGCGGGTTGCCCAGTTTGACCGGGTCGTCGTTCTTGCCGTAATAGAGCCAATTCTGACCATTGAAACTGGAGGAGGTGGCGGTCGCGCGAAGCTGGTCCTTGAGCTGCGTCAGTTCGTCATTGATTTTCAGCTTGTCCACCCCGGCCTCTGTTGCTGCCACAAGCTTGGCCTTGACTGCAGAAACGATATCGATGGCCGACTGCATTCCCGTATAGGCCGTATCTGTTATGGCGGCACCCATGCCGATTGCGTCCTGTACGGCAGACAGGGCTTTGTCGTCGGAGCGCATCGTGGTGGCGATCGACCAATACGCGGCATTGTCCGAAGCCTTGCCAATTCGGTAACCACTCGAGACCTGCGATTGTGTTGTCGCAAGACCGGAACTGATCGCCCGCAAAGTTGCCAGGGCGGCGACTGCCGATGAATTTGTCAGAATGCTGTTCATAGCTGGCTTACGTGATCAAATTTGATTGATCAGAATCGATAATATTCGATTGTCGTTCCGGCAGATGAACGAGACATTAAAACCGGAAGGCGAATCTCAGCACTCGCGCTATTGAGTTTTGCGATATACCGCCCGTGATCGGCCGGCGCGTGATGGCATTGATCGGCAATGCGAAATCGTCTCTAGGCTCACCGCTAAGCACTCGTTGCGCCGGCATCTTAGGACTAGTTTTTCGCGGAACAGGTTGGTAGGTCCGCGACGCGTATTACGGAAAATTTCATATGGACGACGCAATCAAAATTGATAACCGCGGCGATTTCGGCCTTTGGGCGATAGAGATGGCCAAACAGATCGTTTCCGACCAAGGATTTGAACTCGCAAGAGCGGCACGTGATGGCAGCGAGGACGATGTTCGTCAGGCAGGAAACGCGCTTGGTCAGGCGATCACCAACGCCCTCCTTGAGGTTTACGATGGCCTGCTTGAGGGCGCGCCAGAAGAATGAAGGCCTTGTCGTGACGGTTCATCCCGCTGGCGTCCCCGATGGGTATGGTAGCCGACTCGGTCGCGAGGAACTTATTCAGACGGACCGATCATCGAACCTAGTGCCGACAGAAAGGCGGAGTGCACGACGAACATAAACCAATATGTGCCTGTCGCGATTTCGTGATGGCTGGCCCATAGAGAAAAATCTGGCTTACCGTTGCCCTCACCGATGTTAGCGCCATCTGTCTGACGCGAACGCTTGGTCAGATGGAGGACGAAGATGGCAGAAAATGAGGATCGCATCAGACAACGTGCCTATGAAATCTGGGAGCAGGAAGGCCGGCCGCAGGGCGAGGATATGCGCCATTGGCTTCAGGCGTTTCAGGAAATCGCCGCCGGCGCAGACACAGACAGCCAACCCGCCAGGAAGCCGCGGGCCAAGAAGGATCCGGGCAGTGCCAAGGCGGCCAAGCCAAAGGCTGCTGCCAAAGCCAAGGGAGGCGCCCAAAGCGTTCCGACAACAACGCCGCCGCCGAAATCTGGAAAGATTGTCGCAAATCTCACCAAGCACTGAGCGCTTGCTTCGAGCGGCCGCTCGCAACGCCCTGAAACAAATGGGGCGCCACTGTGGGCGCCCCGGATTCTACCGTCTCTTTCGAGTTCAGGCTGCTTACGGTTCAGAGAGGCCTGACGTTTTCAGCTTTCGCCTTGCCCGTCTTGCGATCCTGGCCGAGGTCGTAGGAGACGCTCTGGCCTTCCTTCAGCGCATCACCATACTGAAGCGCGCTGACGTGGACGAACACATCAGGCCCTCCCGTTTCCGGCGTTATGAAGCCGAAGCCCTTTTCCGTGTTGAAGAACTTAACCTTGCCAGTCGGCATCACATCCTCACGTGTTTAATTAGCGAGGCCGCAACCTACCGTCCCCCCGCGGCAAGATCAACCCGAGGGTCTTCTAGCGCCTTACCATTTCTGTCCGTCCGGAGGGTGCGATTGCATGAAAAGCAGACAGGAAGATTGCAACGGCAAGGAGGGCGACACCCCCATGGACGTAATAGGCAAGGCTGTATCCGCCGAGATCCGTCAGCCAGCCGGCGACGACGTTGCTCAAAGACGCGCCGATGCCCTGTACCGTCATGACGGCGGCAAGACCGACGTTGAAGCGCCCGGTACCTGACAGGATCCTTTCCGCTGCGATTGGCGTCGCGATGCCGATCAGGCCGGCGCCGATCCCGTCGAGGACCTGGACGGGGAATATTGCGGCAAAGCTCGTGAAGGTCCCGGCGATCAGGCCCCGAACGGGCAGGGCACAGAGCGCGACGAGGAAGATGGCGCCGAGGCCAAAGCGACGGATCATGTAGGGAGCAGCCAGAGCCACCGCAATCATCGACATTTGCGATATTCCCGTCGTGATTGCGGTCGTGC
This sequence comes from Hyphomicrobiales bacterium, assembly GCA_900471925.1. Taxonomy (GTDB): domain Bacteria; phylum Pseudomonadota; class Alphaproteobacteria; order Rhizobiales; family Rhizobiaceae; genus Rhizobium. The sequence goes on along the minus strand of UCGV01000022.1, from coordinate 10 downwards.
GGAAGGGCGT
>UCGV01000041.1 GCA_900471925.1 Hyphomicrobiales bacterium | reverse complement strand
ACCATTTCTGAAGTCCCGACTTCCGACTTCGCTTCTGCTGCAGCCTAACCAAAACCACGCAGGTCGCATTCAAGGCATTCAACAATGAACAGACCATCTGGAACGGCGGCCTGCTGGCTGCTCCTCATCCCCTACATCGGGCTTCTCTGGGTGCCCTTCTATAATGTCCACGATCCGGTGATCCTCGGCTTCCCGTTCTTCTATTGGTATCAACTGCTCTGGGTGCCGATCACGGCGCTCATCACCTGGATCGCTTACCGGAGCATGCGCCATGACGACTGAGACCAACATGACGGCGCTCGCCATCTTCATCTTCTTCTTCATTCTGGTGACGGTGATAGGCTTCGTCGCCGCGCGCTGGCGCAAGCCTGAAACTTTTGCCCATATCGACGAATGGGGTCTCGGCGGCCGTAGCTTCGGCACCTGGATTACCTGGTTTCTCGTCGGTGGCGATTTCTACACCGCCTATACGGTCATCGCCGTGCCGGCGCTCGTCTACACGGTCGGCGCCTACGGCTTATTCGCGCTGCCCTACACGATCGTCGTCTACCCCTTCGTTTTCATGGTCATGCCGGTTCTGTGGAAGCGGGCAAAGGATTTCGGCTATGTCACGGCTGCCGATGTCGTCCATGGCCAGTATGGCTCGCGCGGGCTGGAACTGGCGGTCGCGGTGACAGGCGTCATCGCCACCATGCCCTATATCGCCCTGCAGCTCGTCGGCATGGCCGCGGTGCTTAAGGCGCTTGGCCTGCATGGCGAACTGCCGCTTGCCATCGCCTTCATCGTGCTGGCGCTCTACACCTATTCCGCCGGCCTGCGCGCGCCGGCGCTGATCGCCTTCGTCAAGGACATCATGATCTATATCGTGGTGATTGCGGCGGTGGCTCTCATCCCATCGAAGCTCGGCGGCTATGCCAATGTCTTCAATGCAGCGGACGCGGCTTTCCAGGCCAAGGGCTCGGGAAGCCTGCTTCTCGGCGGCAATCAATACGTCGCCTATGCCACTCTGGCGCTCGGTTCGGCGCTTGCCGCCTTCATGTATCCGCACACGCTGACCGGCGTTTTCGCCTCCAACAGCGGCAATACGATCCGCAAGAATGCGGTTCTGCTGCCGGCCTATACGCTGCTGCTCGGGCTTCTCGCGCTTCTTGGCTATATGGGACGCGCTGCCAACCTGAAACTCGACAGCCCGAATGACGTCGTTCCGACCTTGTTCGCCACACTCTTCCCAAGCTGGTTTGCCGGCTTTGCCTTCGCGGCGATCGCGATCGGCGCGCTGGTGCCGGCAGCTGTCATGAGCATTGGCGCTGCCAATCTCTTCACCCGCAATTTCTGGAAGGCCTATGTCGATACCGACGTGTCTGCGGCCGGCGAGGCGAAAGTCGCCAAGGTTACTTCGCTGGTGGTCAAGGTCGGCGCACTGCTCGTCATCCTCTCTCTGCCGACGCAGTTTGCTCTCGACCTGCAGCTTCTCGGTGGCATCTGGATCCTGCAGACGCTGCCGGCCCTCGTTTTCGGTCTCTATACCGGCTGGTTCCGTGCGCCCGGCCTGCTTGCCGGTTGGTTCGTCGGCTTCTTCGGCGGTACCTACCTTGTCTGGATCAACGGCCTGAAGCCGCTGCAGCCTGTCAACTTCGGCGAGACATCCTTCACCATCTATATCGGCCTTTTGGCGCTGGTGGTGAACATCCTCGTTGCAGTCGTCGTCAATCTGTTGATGCCGGCGAAAGCCGTCGCCCGCAATCGCAGCCGCGGCGATCGCTGACAACGTCGATCCTGAAAATGACATTGGCAGATGGGCATCGGCGCTCTTCTGCCAATGTTCCAGCGGGAACGGCTTTGACGACGTTTCCTGAACGATCCGAGTGTTGTGTTATGAATGAAATCAAGAGCGTGCAACGCCTGAGCGTCCAGGATAAGCATGTGTTGATCGTCGATGACGACCGCGACATGCGGGAGATGCTGTCTGATTGCCTGCGCAAGAACGGCTATCACGTGACCACCGCCAGCGACGGCGGCCAGGCAAGACGGCTGGTTTTACGCAGCACCATCGATCTCGCTATCGTCGATCTCAATCTTGGCCGTGAGGATGGCCTTCACGTCGTGCGCGATCTCGCCAGCCAGGGTATTTCGGTGATCATCATCACCGGCAATCGCGTCGATGAAGCAGACAAGGTTGTCGGCCTGGAGATCGGTGCGGTGGACTACCTAACGAAACCATTTGGCATGCGCGAGTTCCTGGCCCGCGTGCGCGCCAAGCTCCGTCGCCGCCACGACAAAGGCACGAGCACCAGACGGGCCTGCTACGCTTTTGCCGACTTTCGCCTGAGCCTGAATAAGCGGCAGCTTCGACGAGAAAAGGTCGGGGATATTCCGCTTTCGGCTGGCGAACTCAACCTTCTTGTCGCCTTTCTGCGATCACCAAAACAGGCCCTTTCCCGTGAACATCTCTTGAACGAGAGCCGGGTGCATGGCGAGGTCGTGTTCGACCGGAGCATCGATGTGCTCATTTTGCGGCTGCGTAGGAAGATAGAGGATTGTGCCGCGCGACCCGCCTTGATCAAGACGGTGCGCAACGCCGGCTATGTGTTCGACGCCGATGTCGTCGAGCAAAGCGAGGCTTCGTGACCTCGGCTCCCAGATCGGTCGTGAGTGGCATTGCTCGTGCCTGCGTCATCATCTTCGCAATCATCGGCTGCTTTCGCCTGACTTTCGCCGAAGGTCTGGGGCCTTCCGATCGCGGCGAACCCATTGCGCCTGTCGCGCCAGCAACAGACCTCGACCCCAGCCGGGTCGCGCTCGGCGCCATGCTGTTTGCCGACAAACAGCTATCCTCGAAAAACATGCTCTCATGTCTGTCGTGTCACGATCTCTCGACTGGCGGTACCGTGCGGGCAAAGCAAACCGTCGGTTACAACGGCCGCCTGCACCGTTTCAATGCGCCATCGATATTCAATGTCGGGCGCAATTATCGCCTCGGATGGAGAGGTAATTTCACCTCGCTGGAACAGCAGAACGAAGCCGTCTTGCTAGATCGAAACCTGATGGCGGTCTCCTGGTCCGTGCTGATTTCCCGACTACGGTCTTCCCCGCACTACATGGCGGCGTTCCAGAATGCCTATGGCCGCTCAATCCGTCGTGACGACGTCCTGAACGCGCTGGCCACTTACGAACGCTCCCTTGTGACGCCCGATGCGCCGTTCGACAAATACCTTCGCGGAGACCTCCAGGCCCTGTCGGATGAGGCGCAGCGCGGCTACCGGCTCTTCAAGATGTATGGCTGCGCGTCGTGCCATCAGGGATCCAATGTCGGCGGCAACGTCTTTCAGAAGTTCGGAATCTTTGTTGAGCGGCACGGCAACAAAGGTGTGAGCAACGGGGATCTCGGTCGCTGGACCGTGACCCATGACGATGGCGATATCGGCGTCTTTCGCGTCCCGAGCTTGCGCAATGTCGAATTGACCGCGCCTTACTTTCACGATGGCAGCATCGCCTCGCTCAATGAGGCGGTCGCTCTGATGGGCCGCGTTCAGCTTGGACAGGAGATACCGGAGAACGACGTGGAGGATCTTGTCGCCTTTTTGAAAAGCCTGACTGGAACCTTCGATGGACAACCGCTCAAATCGGCCGACTGAATTCCTCCTGATCATGCTGTTCTTCGTTGGGGCGATCATCGCAAGCGTTATTGCGGTTGGACGCGGCCAGGACGGTAAAGAGCATCAGACCGTGATGACGACGTTCTGGCAATTGCACGTCGATCAGGCCTCCCTGCAACGTGATATGCTGCAGATACGAGCCGGTCTGCTGACGAACTATGACCCGCTTGTCGCTTCGATCGTCAGTCTTCATCGCGATGTAGAGGCATTGGAACATCTCATTGACGTTGCTGGCACTGATCCGGCGCAATCTCTGCGCAAAGAGATCAACGAACTGAGATCCAACATCGATGCTGAAGAGCAATCGGTGGAAGAGTTCAAGACACGCAATGCGTTGCTTGCCAACTCGCACAGGATTTTCGTTCACTTGCTCACGACAGACCTCCGGGGCGAAGCGAGCGTCAAGCAAGCGGTTCAGACCAGGCTGGACGGATTGGGCAACCTGATGATGCGGTTCACTGACGAACCGAGTACAGAGCTTGCCGCCCGCCTGAAGCTGAAATTCTCTGCTTTGATGCGGATCGACGATGAGCGATCTCAGGCATTGTCGCGTCATGGCCAAATGGTCCTGATGGCACGCCCGATGGTGGATGCAGCTCTCGCCAGTGTGCAGAAATCACCCGTGCCGCGGCTGATACAACAGATCGAGCAGACCTATGTTGATGCCTACGTTCGCGCTGATCAATTTGCCAATCAGGCAAAAATAGTCTTGGCGATGATCGCGTTCACCTTGTGCGGCCTGGTTGCCGCCTTGCTCGCGCGATTGCGAACCCGCTCGCAACGGCTCGCCGAACAACTCGCCTTCGAAACGGCCTCTGGCCTGGCGAAGGTGGGGCTGGCCAATGCCGAGCCGGACGGCTTTGATGAAGCCTTACAGGCAGCGCTGGCAACCTTTTCAGCTTTTTTCAAGGCACGTATCGCATTCCAGGTCATCGAGAAGGAAAGTGGCGAGCCGGTGGAAGTCCACAATCACCCTGAAGGCGGTCATCGACCAACACAGCCGGCCTGGGAAAGAAGCTTCCAGCTTTTACGGCAGGCGGCCGGAGACGAAGTCGGACTGCCAGCTTTTCTTGTGATCGATGAGGATGCAGCCGGTCGTGGGCAGATTGCAATTTCTGCTTTGGTGCCGGGAGGGGCGCCGCATATGGCAGGCTGCATCCTCACCTATGACCATGCGGCGCCAAAGCTCACGAAACCGCTGAAGGCGCAATTGCATGCGGCAATGGACGTCATGGTCGATGCAATTCGGCTAAACTGGACGCGACGGGACAGGAGCGCCCTTGAGCAACGGCTTGAGCATGCCAAGCGATTAGAAGCAATTGGTACACTTGCCGGCGGGATCGCTCACGAGTTCAACAATTGCCTTGGCGCGCTTCTCGGCTACGGAGAAATGCTTCGCCAATCGATACGCCGGCGATCCAAAACCTATGCTTATGCGCGAGAGATCGTCGGCATCTGCCATCGTGCAATGGTGACGGTCGAACAGATCCTTAGCTTCAGTCGAAGGCGCGACAGGGATCGTCGTCCCTTCGATTTGAGTGAGTTGGTTGAAGACGTCGTCGCCAACCTGCGCATATCGCTGTCACCAGATTTTGAACTTTCTCTCACGACCCAGGCTGAGCGTCTGGTGATCAGGGGACATCCGGTCGAAGTGCAGCAGATCGTCATGAACTTGTGCAGGAACGCCTTTGAGGCGATGCCGACGGACAAGCGATGTGGCTTAACGCTGGCGCGATATCGCGCTGATGCACACATTCCTCTGTCACATGGCGAGCTTGCGGTCGGAGCCTACGCAAAGCTGTCGGTCGAAGACCGGGGCGCTGGCATTCCCGCTCATCTGCTTGCCCACTTGTTCGAGCCTTTTTTTACAACGAAGGGCCATCTTGGCGGAACAGGTCTCGGTCTTGCGGTTGTGCATGGAAGTGCGGCGGCGCTAGCGGCGCAGATCGATGTCAGAACATCTGCTGGTCACGGCACTCGCTTTGATATCTATTTTCCACTGGTGGACGCGTGCCCGCTGCCGATGGAGGCATTTTTCCCGGAGCCCGCAATACCGAATGGTCAGGGAGAGCTGATTGCAATCGTTGACGCTGATCAAGAGCGTCGCGCGCAATGTGAAGATTGCGTCGCGGCGTGCGGATATGAGCCTGTCGGATTGGATGGCGTCAGCGAGGTTCTGGAGCGGTTTTGTGACGTCGAGCCGCCTGCGCTTCTGCTTGTCAATCACGCAGCCTGCTCGCCTGAAGATCACAGTCGCCTCATGAGCGAGCTTGGTGCGGTACCCGTCGCGACGATTGGCGAAAATGAACAGGCTGGCGCGACGGGAGATGATGCCGTTGGAAGCGCGCCGGATCAGCGCGCGCTCGCGGTACTCATTTGGAGGAAGCTTGCGGAAAGCTCCCTGGACGGTACTGATTTGTCTCAGAAGGACCGTTTGAAATTGGAGCGGTGATAGGCTTCTGAAAATCCGTTGCGAAGATAATTGTCCCGGGACGTATGCTTCTCGTAGGCCTGCTCCGGACGGCCGGTCTCGGCGGTCAGATAGCGGGCGCCTTGGCTGCGTGCTGCCCGAATACGCGCCTTGATCAGCATCGATTGGACGCCAAGACGCCTGGCATGCTCGAGCGTCCCATCAATGCCGAACCATGCCCATTGCCCCTTCACGAAAAGCGCGGCGGAGCCGATGGGCGCCCCATTGAGCAGAGCGACGAAGACGGTCCAGCCGGGCCGGCCGACCAACGCCGAAAACCACTGCCTGGTCTCATCGGGCAGACCGAAGGAATCGACGACGAGATCGCCATAGTCGGCGCTTTCCGGATTGGTGATGATGTCGATTCCTGCGCCATCCATCTCTGGGGCGCTATCGTTGGACGCGAGAACCTTGACCAGTTTCGACCATCCGTTTCCCGACGGCGAATATCCTCGTTCGACTGCCCAGTTTTGAAGGTCGCGCGTCGTCCCATTCGCCGCGATCTGTAGTGCAAAATCGGGAGATGCATGACGATTGAGCCATCGAAGTGCCTCATCGAGATCTCCGCTCGCACTATCGTCGAGCATGAAGGCGCGATTGAATTCGCTGATGGGTATTCCTGGGCCTGCAAGAACGGGGATCGTTTGAAGCACAGTGGCTTGTAGCCCGAAGAGCTCATGTGTCGAACCGGCGGCGGCTGCATAAAGATCCATCCAGGCATCGCGTTCGACACGTTCTATCGTCGATGGCAGGCTCGCAGGTGATAATTCCGTGTGCATGTCTTTCCTTTTTTCAGGCTTGGCAGAGGGGACGGCCGGTCGAGGAAGCCGGCCGCAATTGGCAGCCGGTGGCCTCAGTGTTGGACCTTGTCGCATTGCAAACGCGACGGAGGTTCTCCCGGTGCCGTTTGACCGGAAACGCCGCTGTGCTGGGTGTCGGTCGCGCTTAGCAGCCTGTGTGGCTCAGCGCGTATATCGACCTGCTGGACGGAGGGCACGAAAATATACCCGATGCCGCGCTCGGTCTCGATCATCGAATGCTGGGGTGAGCCCTGGTCGAGCTTTCGCCGCAAGCGATTGACGACCACGTCGATCGCTCGACAATCCAACTCCCCGGAATCGTGATCTTTCGAGCGAAGTAACTGCTCTCGCGACAGAACCGTCTGTGGCGAGCGCACGAGCGCTGCAAGGACACGAAATTCATTCGGGCTGAGATCGACGGGACTTCCGTCAGGATCATGCAAACGGAGCTGGCGCATGTTCAGCGACCAGCCCGAAAAACGAAAGGTCTGCTCCACCGCTCTTTCGACCGCGATCATCGGCGGCCGCAGACTGACCCTGATTCTGGCGACGAACTCCTGGATGCCGAACGGCTTCTCAAGATAATCGTCTGCCCCAAACTCCAGCCCGATCGCCTTGTCCGCGTTCTCTATGCGCTCGCCCGTGATGATGATGACCGGAATCGTCTCCCTTTGAGCAATCCGCTTGACGATATCCAGTCCGTCCTCGCCATCGAGATTGAGATCGACAACCACGAGATCAATCGGCAGCCGGCCCATCAGCAAATCAAGCTCCGCCCCGCCCGCGCATGCATGCGCTTGAAACCCAGCCTCTTCGAGGCACTCCGCCAGCATCTGGCGGATGAAGGGATCATCATCGACAACGGCTATGTGTCTTTGCATCTATCGATCAAACCGGGTTGGCGACAGCGCGGGGGAGCACGGGACAAACCCGTCACGTCGGGTCGCAATGCATGGTGGCGCGCTTGGGCTGATATAGGAATGCTCTCGGTGCATTGCCAGAAAACGCGAAGGCTGCGGCTAGCGCTTCACTTCGGTCGTCTGCTCTCCGGCTGGAGCCTGATCGATCACAAGCAGTTTGAGCGGCTCCACACCGCTGTTCGAACCACTGTGCCAGTTCGCGATAGACTCGATGATGAAGTCTCCCGCATGGAATTCCTGAGTCTTCCCGGTGTCGAAATTTCGAACACTCAAACTTCCAGCAAGCACGTAACCATAACGCGGGAATGCATGGCGATGAACCGGCAGCGAAGCGCCCGGCTCGATTGTGAAGACCGAAGCCGAGACCTCGACCGGCCCCTGAGGCAATGTGATCGGCTGGTCGGCAATCGTCTTCGACGAGTGAATGATTTCGTCGACAGTTGCCGGAGATCCCGCAAAAGCACTGGTGGTCAGGCCTAAAACTGTCGCTGCGACTGGAATGCGCATGTCTGGCTCCCGCTTGGTGTCAGTCTGTGAATGCAATGTCGGGCTCGAACATGTCTGTCAGATGCGACTTTTCTGACGTTGGATTTCAATCGCAACCGAAGGAAGAGTGATTGCTGGCGTACGGGGCGCCGACACCTTCGCGTTTTCCCAGATCCGCACCGCAGCTTGGGCATGTTTTTGCTCGATAACATCAGAGCAGCAAGCCATCGAACAGCTTGAAAAACGCATCACAGTGTCGTAGCAGACGGTACACTACGCTCGCGTGGGTAGATAAAGGTTATTGCGATCATGGCTTTTAACGGCACCAATGCTTCTTCATCCATCCCGTTTCCATCATCGAACAGCAGCTTGAAATCTCAAAAGCGTATCCTGCTTGTTTCGGCCGACAAGTCAGAGCATGGACGCATGAGCGCGTTGCTATCGCAGCACGGCTTTGGTGCGCTCACGACAGGCGATATTGCGCAGATCGATTTCCTCTTGGATTCCTGCCCGGTCGATCTGGTGGTCATCGACCTCAATATCGGCGTAGAATCCGGACTTCAGCTCATCGAACGCCTTGGCCTCGATTTTCCCGTCGTGATCATCGGCGATGGCCGGGTCACGGAGGCCGACAGGGTGCGTGGGCTCGAATGCGGGGCCGACGATTATATCGCGAAACCCTTCGGCAAGCGTGAGTTTGTTGCTCGGCTTCGGGTTTGCCTGCGCCCATCGAAGCCTGTCGAACGCGCTACGCGCATGCGGACATATTCTTTCGCGGACTGGTCACTCAATACGAAATCGAGAATTCTGCGCAAAGACTGCGGCGCTGAGGCGGTGTTGAGTGCCGCTGAGTTCAATGTCCTCGTGACCTTTCTCGACCATCCGCAGATCATTCTTTCGCGGGAAGAAATCATTGCCAAGACAAGGCTTCACGATCGAGAGGTCGTCGATCGAAGCGTTGATGTTCTGATCCTGCGGTTGAGACGGAAAATCGAAGCTGGTTCCGCCTCCGGCGCCATGATCAAGACCGTCCGCGGACAGGGTTATGTATTTGTCGCTCCGGTTCTTAGATGACAGCGGCGAAACGACCATGCGGTCGTCCTGCGATTGCGTGTGGACTATCGCCACAAGCATAGTTGCGGTGGGCGCTGTTTCATCTGTAACAGCTCGATGGCCTTTGTTCGATAAACTGCAAAACTGCTGACATCTGCATCTGGTTGATCGCCTGCAGCATAAATCAGGGCATCGTGTCAGGTGGTCGATCGCAATACTATCCTTCTCGCACCGACCGTGCCCTCGCATCCCCGTGCGTTTTCGCCACGCCAGAACGCCGTTCTGGAGCAGGCGCTGCAGCTTCTCGTCGATGGCGGCGAGAAGGCGCTGACGACATCGGGTGTGGCGCGCGCTGCCAACTGCTCCAAGGAAAGCCTCTACAAATGGTTCGGCGACCGTGACGGTCTGCTGTCTGCCATGATCGCCTACCAGGCGAGCAAGGTGCGCACCTTCGAGCGCAGTGGCGAGCGGCTGACCTATACGAGCCTGCACGACCATCTCGTCATCTTCGCCCGCGATCTGCTCGAGGTTCTGGCCGGCGACGTGTCGCTGGCGCTGAACCGGCTGGCAATCGGACAGTCGCATCGCGACGGCTCCAAGCTCGGCAAGCTGTTGCTGGAACGCGGCCGCCGCCAGATCGACCGCCGCGCCATGGCGCTGATTGATGCGGGCAAGAGGGCAGG
>UCGV01000027.1 GCA_900471925.1 Hyphomicrobiales bacterium | reverse complement strand
ATTCCACACGCCCCTCGGCGGGGGAGGGAAGTGGCTGCGGGTGGGCGGGAGCCGCAATAGGCGAAACTTCGTCCAGAAGTTCGGTCAGCCGGTCGGCGGCACCGGCCGCCTGCGAAAGCTCGCCCCAGACTTCCGACAAGGCGCCGAGTGAGCCGGCGGCGATCACCGCGTAGAGCAGGAACTGGCCGAGCGTGCCGGCCGAAAGCGTGCCGGCGAGAACGCTGTGAGCACCGAACCAGAGAACGGCGACGACGCTGCCGAAGATCAGGGTGATGGCGATACCGGTCAGCAGTGCGCGGGAGGAGATGGCGGAGCGTGCCGCCTGATAGGCGGATTCGACGGCCGAGCCGTAGCGATCGGCTGCCAAATCCTCGGCGTTGAAGGCCTGAAGGGTGCGGCTTGCGGCAATCGTCTCATTGGCGAAGGCGGAGGCTTGCGCCAGCGTATCCTGTGCGGCGCGGGAGCGCTTGCGCACCGAACGGCCGCCGGCGACCAGCGGGAAGACGATGACAGGGATTGCGACGATGACGAGGCTCGAAAGTTTCGGCGACGTCACGATCATCATCCCGAGCGCGCCGATGCAGAGGATCAGGTTGCGCAGGGCTACCGATGCCGTTGCACCGACGGCGGATTTGATCTGCGTCGTATCGGCCGTCAGTCGCGAGATGATCTCGCCGGACTGGTTGACGTCAAAGAAGGAGGGCGACAGCCGAGTGACATGGGAAAAGACATCACGGCGCAGATCCGCAACGATGCGCTCGCCGATGGTGATGACGAAATAGTAGCGCAGTGCGCTCGCAATCGCGAGCACGACAGCCATGGCCATGAGCATGGCAAAATAGCTGTTGATAAACGTGCCGTCGGCCTGGGTGAAGCCATGGTCTATCATGCGGCGGATGGCAAGCGGGATCGCAAGCGAGGTGACTGCGGCAAGCGCCAGTGCGATCAATGCACCGGTGACCATGCCGCGATACCGTGCCACATAGGGTGTCAGCCTGCCGAGCGGCCTTAGCGATCGCGACTTCTTCTCCCCAAGCTCTGCCTGCTCTGCCAAATCGTCTCCGATCGCCTTGGAAGACCGCGTATTGCGGCTCCTTGGCCCTTGTTATCCCGGCGCCCTTCATGTATAGGCACCGCATCCTAATGGGAAGCCGTAGCCATCACGACTGCGGCTTCATTTATTCAATCGGTTCTTTCGCCGCAACAGTCCGCGGCAAATTGAACCCCGGCATCGCAGGAAGATTGTCATGAAGGAAGGCATCCATCCCGACTACCACCTCATCAAGGTAGTCATGACCGATGGCACCGAGTACGAAACCCGCTCGACCTGGGGTTCGGAAGGCGCTGTCATGAATCTCGAAATTGACCCCAAGTCCCATCCGGCTTGGACGGGCGGCAACCAGCAGCTCATGGACCGCGGCGGTCGCGTTTCGAAGTTCAACAAGCGTTTTGGCGGCCTCGGCCTCTAATTCGCTTCCGCTCTGCGGACAATTCAAAAGCCCGGCCTTGTGCCGGGCTTTTTTGTCTCTTGAATCCAGGTCCTGAATAAGGCGACGCAACAAAAAACCGGCCGCGTTGCCGCAGCCGGTTTCATCAAATTCTATCATTCAGATCAGTTGTTGCCGAAGGCCGTCTGCAGCAGGGAAAGCTGGGCCTGGACGCTGTTCTGATTGTCGGGAACGATCTCTGCTTCAGCCGGACGGTAGATTTCGCGGTCGAGCAGAGCGATACGGTTCTGCAGGCGCAAAGAGCGTTCGACGAGATCGCGGAAGGATTCCGGCAAGTCGCCCCAGCCCGGAGCGTTGCGGTCGACGTTGAAACCGTCGAGGCGAACCTTGTTCTTCTCTGCCAAGACCTGATCGCGGGACATTTCGCCATTGTTGACGGCGCGCTGCAGGAGCAGCCAGGAAGCCATCTGCATCAGGCGGGTGGTCAGGCGCATCGATTCTGCAGCATAAAGCACCGAAGCCATGCGCGGCAGAACCTTGGCGGCTGCGCGGCCCTGGCCGTCGAGGTAAGATGCGGTTTCTTCAACCAGCGACATGCCCTCGGCATACAACGTCTTGAACTGCGAGGATGCGGCAGCGCGGCCCGCAAAACTGATCGTATTCAATCCAAGTTCCGACATCTAAAGAATCCCTGTTGCACGCATCTACTGTCAGGTAACGCCGGTTTCCGCAGAAAAGTTTCCGAGCCCGGTCTTTATGATTTTAAGATGGTATCTTTAGCCTAAATGCGCAAGCCGTTTCTTAAGAAAAGGTTAATCTCCACAGTTTCGTGGAAAGGAGTGAGGCAGCGCAAAAAAGAAGAGCCGCAAAAGCGGCTCTCAAGGTAAAACAGGGAGAAAAATCAGACCAATTCACCGCTTGGAAAACTGTCTGAGGTTCAGAAAGATCTGAGCGGTATGAGTAATGCCTTATAAAGCTTAATTTTGTATTAAGACCGTACCAATTTAAGACTTAACGAAAGTAGTTTCGAAGCAATATTGGCGCGTTCACAGTCTTATGATCGAAAAAGATTTTCCGCAGCCAATCGTCCGGAAGCCTTCTTGGCGGCCTCGGCTTCGAGCCGCGCGATCTCTGCCTTCAAGAGTTCGACGCGCGCTTTCAGTTCGTCCACCGAAAGCAGGGAGAGGTCGGCGCCAATCTCATGTGCGGTCTTCTTCTGCGGCCTGTCGTCGTCCACGAAACTCATCGTCGCTCCTCCTTTAAAGCGTGTCCTCGTCACGGAAACGCTGCACAGAGTTATGCGACATGTTTCCGCTTGTCAGCCGAACTTTACAGCAGGATCGCCGGTTTCGGGAGACTTGCCGGTACCGCGATTGGCAAGTGACATGCTTTCGGGCGTCAGCGTCGGAGCCGTTGCCGTCGGGATCGTCGTGTAGGCGTCGCGATCGCTTGCCGGTACGGCGGCGCGGATACGGCTTCTGATGATGGCATAGGCGGTGATCAGGAGATGGGCGAGCGCTGTTACCAGGAAGAGCGCATGCGGGCTTATGATCGACATGACGGGGCCGCCGATCGTCGGGCCGATGACCGTGCCGATACCATAGAGAAGCAGCAGCCCCCCGGAGACCTTCACGAAATCCTCCGAGGAGGCGAAGTCGTTCGCGTGGGCGACGGCGATCGGATAGAGCGTGTTGGCGACCGCGCCGTAGAGAATGACGAGGCCAATCAGGAAGACAGGCGATGAGGGATGCAGCAGGAAGATCAGCAGGCCAGCGAGCGCGGCGACGGCTGACATGGCGGCCAGCACGTAGCGACGGTCGATACGGTCCGACAGACGCCCGGCCGGAAGCTGCATGATGGCGCCGGCAAAGATGGTGGCGCTCATCATCACCGCAATCGCAGTATCGGAGAGGCCGGCGCCCGCGCCGAAAACGGCGCCGAGCGTTCCATAGGCGCCGTTGGCGATGCCGACGAGCAGGATGCCGAGGCAGGAGACCGGCGAGTTGCGATAAAGCGCCGGCAGGTCGAGTTTCACGGCCTTGAGCGGCTGCGGCGAGGCGGCAGTCGAGAGTGTCGTCGGCAGCATGGCGATGCAGTAGAAGATGCCGCAGATCATGAAAAGCACGGGCGTGCGCACGTCTTCCAGCGGGATCATCAACTGGCCACCGACGACGCCAAGCAGGGTGATGCCGATATAGAGCGAGAAGATCGCGCCACGGCTCTCATTGTTTGCCCGTTCGTTCAGCCAACTTTCGATAATCATCGAAGTGCCGGCGGTCGAGAAGCCGGTGACGGCACGCAGGATGACCCACCAGACCGGATCGATGATGATGCCGCTGACCAGCGCAATGATGGCGATGATCGCGATGAAGCCGGAGAAAGCGCGGACATGGCCGACACGGCGCACCATCTTCGGCGCGACCAGGCAGCCGATCACGAAGCCTGCCGCCCAGGAGGTGCCGAGCAGACCGAGCGTCGTCGTGGCATAACCTTCGAGATTTCCCCGTACGGGAAGCAGGATACCCTGCAATCCGTTGCCCATGAAAAGGAAGAGCGTGCCAAAGAGCAGCGCAGCGACGGACAGCAGATTTCTTGTCATATCCCCAGACTCGGCGTGTTCGCTTTGAAAAAGGACTTAAGGCGAGACCTTCATCCGCCCAGTCCATAAGAATGTTGATTGTGCCCCGGAATGCCTTTACGGCGTGTAGATATCCTGTGTTCGCGTGAAAAAATGTCCGTCCTGTGACATTCTGATAGATGGAAAAAATAAAGCCATGACAAAGCTGATAGCGTTGCTACTCATCCTTGCCATGGCTATCCAGGTCATCAAGCCGCTGGGTTATCCGGGGCTGCGCCGCCGGATGGATTTCTGGAAGATCGCACTCATTGCCTTCGGCATCTGGGCGCTAGCGCTGCTGACACGCGATTTCTTCGTGCCTTAGAGAGCATCAATCCTGCAGGACGATCTCGCCTTTCATAACGGGCACGCAGCTTCCCGAGATCGTCACGTCGGTGACGATGCCCGCCTTCTTGACGACATCGAGTTCGATGACGCTGCGGCGGCCCATTTCCACGCCCTGTTCGATGGTCACGTGCTGGCTGATATCGGTATCCGGCAATAGCGACACGAGGTAGGCGGAAAGTGCTGCGGATGCGCTGCCGGTTGCCGGATCTTCGATGACATTATCGAGCGGAGCGAACATGCGGGCACGGATCTTCCAGGGTGTCGCGACCGGGCGAACATAGAGAAATAGCGAGAAGTCATGATTGCCGGTGCCGCCCGCGGCTACTGTCTGGAAACCATTGAGGTTGGGGCTTGCGGCAGCAAGTGCTTCGAGGCTTTCGAGTTCTGCAACGGCAAATTTCAGGCCGACCGAGACGAAGGTCGGGCTGTGTGTGGCCGTACGGATCAGGGTCGGATCGATCGAGATGCAATTGGCAACAGTCGCGTCGGCGATGGTGTCGCCAACGCTCAGCGGCTGCGGTGGGCGGATGGTAGCAGCCGTGACTTTGCCCTCGGTCCGGCGCAGCGCAATTTCCACGAGGCCTGCCTTTTCCTCGAAGCGCAATGTATCGCCGACAGGTTTGCCGAAAATCTCACTTTGCTGGCCGAGAACATAGGCTGTGCCGACATTCGGATGGCCGGCGAAAGGAATCTCCATGGTCGGCGTGAAGATGCGGACCCTCGCCGAGTTGTCTGGATTTTCCGGCGGCAACACGAAGGTGACCTCTGAATAATTGAATTCGGTAGCGATCTTCTGCATCGCCGTGTCGGAGAGGCCTCTGGCATCGCTCATGACGGCGAGCGGGTTACCCTCGAAACGAGCGGAGGTGAAAACGTCGACCGTGACATAGGGGAGGGTGTTCATGGCAGCTCCAATGGTTGAGATGCCATGATTAAAGGGGCCGACAGTTGCAGCGAAGGGCTATCTTGTCGCCATGACAAATCGCTTTCGCGACAGGCAAAATAAAACAGGCGGCGAAATGCTCGCCGCCTGCATCGTCGTCTCAAACGTCAAAGGCTCATGCGGCCTTTTCGAGCTCGGCCTTCCAGTTGCCCTTGGCGGCAAGGCTGTTCATCTCCGCCCGATGCGTAAATTCACGTTGGCCGGCGGCGACGTTTTCCTGCTTGCCGTTCCACGCCTTCAGCGCGCTGTCCTGCAGGGCGCGGCCGTATGAGAAGGTGACGAGCCAGGGCAGGTCGAAGCCGTTGATCGCGGAGAGATGGGCGGTCGCTTCTTCGGTGGTCTGGCCCCCAGAGAGGAAGGCGATGCCGGGAACGGCTGACGGAACCGTGTGCTTCAAGACCTGAACCGTACGCTCCGCAACCTCGGCGACGGAAGCCTTGCGGGCGTTCTTGCCGTCGATGACCATGTTCGGCTTCAGGATCATGCCTTCAAGGCTGACACGGGCATCGGCCAGTTCCTCGAAGACGATGCGCAGGGTGGATTCGGTCACTTCTGCGCAGCGGTCGATATCGTGATCGCCCGGCTTGCCGTCCATCAGGCATTCCGGCTCGACGATCGGCACGATCTTGGCTTCCTGGCAAAGAGCTGCATAGCGGGCGAGCGCCTGGGCGTTGGCGCGCACCGAACCGCGGGTTGGCAGCGTCTGCGAGATGGCGATGACGCCGCGCCATTTGGCGAAACGGGCGCCGGCCTCGTAATATCGGGCGAGGCGGTCTGCGAGGCCATCGAGGCCCTCAGTGATGGTTTCGCCCGGGAATTTGGCCATCGGCTTGGCGCCGATATCGACTTTGATACCGGGAATGCTGCCCGCGGCCTTGATGATATCGACGAAAGACGTGCCGTCGGCAGCCTTCTGGAAAAGGGTTTCTTCGTAGAGGATAACGCCGGAAATATACTTCTTCATCGCCTCGTCGGAGCGGAAGAGCATCTCGCGATAGTCGCGGCGGCTGGTCTCTGTCGATTCAAGATTGATCGTATCGAAACGCTTCTTGATGGTGGAGGTGGATTCATCGGCTGCAAGCAGGCCCCGACCACCAGCAACCATCTTTACTGCAATGTCTTCCAGTCGTTCGCTCATCTCGTTCTCTCCACAATGAAAACCCGGCAGAAATTGATAATATAGAACCCGGATAACAGAAGTTTATAGCGAGAAAAATGGAGCGCTAAGTCATTGAAACGATTGAAATCGTTTCAATCGTTTGAAAAGTTGGGAATTTTTTCTCCTTCTGGGCAAAAGACCGCGGGAGCGTTGGCGCTCCCGCGGTCTATCATGCTGGAATATATGCTTAATCGGCTTAGGGGTCAGCGGGAGAGAACAGCTACGCCCGGCAGCTCCTTACCTTCCATCCATTCGAGGAAAGCGCCGCCGGCGGTCGAAACATAGCTGAATTCTTCGGCAACGCCGGCATGGTTGAGCGCCGAAACCGTGTCACCGCCGCCTGCAACTGATGTCAGCTTGCCGGCCTTGGTACGCTCGGCGGCATATTTGGCGGCTGCGACCGTTGCCGTGTCGAAGGGCTCGATTTCAAAGGCGCCGAGCGGGCCGTTCCAGACGACGGTGGTGGCGCGCTCGATCCAGGCCTTGACCGCTTCGACCGACTTCGGGCCAACGTCGAGGACCATGGCATCTGCCGGGATGGCTTCGATGGATACGGTTTCGTTGGCGGCCCCGGCCTTGAATTCGCGGGCGACGACGCCGTCTTCCGGCAGCACGATGGCGCAGCCGGCGGTGGCGGCCTCGATCATGATCTGCTTGGCGGTATCGGCAAGGTCATGCTCGCAGAGCGACTTGCCGACATCGGTGCCGCGGGCGGCGATGAAGGTATTGGCCATGCCGCCACCGATGACGAGCGCATCGACCTTCTTCACGAGGTTCATCAGGAGGTCGATCTTGGAAGAGACCTTGGCGCCGCCGACGATGGCGACAACAGGGCGAACCGGGTTGCCGAGACCCTTTTCCAGAGCTTCCAGTTCGGCCTGCATCGTACGGCCTGCGTAAGCCGGCAGATGATGGGCAAGACCTTCGGTCGAGGCATGGGCGCGGTGGGCGGCTGAGAAGGCGTCATTCACGTAAATATCGCCGTTGGCGGCGAGCGCCTTGGTGAAATCGGGATCGTTCTTTTCTTCGCCCTTGTGGAAACGGGTGTTTTCCAGAAGCAGGATATCGCCGTTGCTCATCTTGGCGACGGCTGCGGCGGCTGCCTCGCCGATGCAATCGGACGCGGTCAGTACTGCATGGTCAAGCACTTCCTCAACCGAGGGGGCGACCAGCGACAGCGAGAATTCCGCCGAAGGGCCGTCCTTTGGGCGACCGAAATGAGCGAGCAGGATGACCTTGGCGCCCTTTTCCGACAGTTCAAGGATCGTCGGCGCGACGCGCTCGATGCGAGTCGTGTCCGTAACCTTGCCGTCCTTGACCGGAACGTTGAGATCGACGCGGACGAGAACGCGCTTGCCGGCGATGTCGTTGAGGTCGTCGAGGGTCTTGAAATTTGCCATGGGAAGATCCGTTCGTGGTTGGCGAAAGTTGCGCCGACCATAGCAAGGATCGAAGGAGACGCAAGGCAGTCGAGACCCGTTTTAACGCGGGTTTTCGTCACGTCCTGCAGCCGTTTTTGCTGCTGCGGTTTCCGGTTTGCGGCGGCCTTTCATGCGGTCGCGCGTGCGCTGGATGATCTCGCGCAAATTGATGAAAATCGGCAGGGTCACGCCCTGTTCGACGGCCTCCAGCGACATGCCGACAGAGGTGATGTGATCCTGGTCGTCGAGGTCGCGGACGATGAGGATCAGGGAGCCGAGACGGACGCGATCGGCATAATCAGCCTTGCCGCCGAGGCGCTGTTTCATCAGTTCTGCAATCGTCAGCCCCTTCTCGGATTCATTGAGAAGTCCAGGGCCATAGGCGGCATCGAGGTCGGCAGCCGGGCGGGCCGGTGCCAGCGCGAAGGCGCCGAAGAATTCCGCGTCGTCTTCATCAACGGCGGCACGACTGGCAAAGAGCCGGTCGAGCAGGCGCGAATAGCTGGGGACGATGAACAGGTAGACGAGGTCGTTTTCCCTGAGGCGGCCGGCATACTGGTAACGCATCGACTTGCCGTCCCGGATCACGAGCGATGGTGTTGCCCAGCGCGGGATGCGCTCACCGCGCAGGACCGGGCTGTCCTTGACGACGCGATAGGAGAGGAGTTCGTGGTTGGCGGCGCCTGGCAGATCGACTTCCACCTTGTCGACCGCGCCAATGCGTGGCGGGATAATGAGGCCGAGGCGTTTGGCGACCGGCTTGATCGTCCAGCCCTGCACGAGCAGTGAGACGAGCACGATGATGAAGGCCGTGTTGAAATAGATCTGGCTGTGCTGCAGCCCGCCGAGGATCGGCATGATAGCCAGCAAGATGGAGACGGCGCCGCGCAGACCGACCCAGGCGATGAAGCCGATTTCCCGTTGCGTATAATCGAATGGCAGCAGCGACAGCCAGACAGCCAGCGGTCGGGCGATAAAGATCAGGAACAAGGCAAGCAGGATCGCCGGTACGATGATGACCGGAAACTGCGATGGTGTCGCCAGCAGGCCGAGCACGAGAAACATGATGATCTGGGCAAGCCAGGTCATGCCGTCCTGAAAGCGCCTGATGGTGCCGATCGCCTGCATCTTGCGGTTACCGGCATAGATGCCGGCGACATAAACAGCAAGGAAGCCGCTGCCGCCGACGGCGCCGGTGACGGAAAATACCAGGAGCGCGAGCGCCAGCACGAAGATCGGGGTCAGGCCGCGATCGGTTTCCAGCCGGCCGGCGATCAGCACGATCATCATGCCGCCGAGGAGACCGAGGATGACGCCGAGGCCCATCTGCTGAACGAACATGGCAAGCATGCCGATATTGATGCCGGCGTAGCGTTCGCCGCTGGCGAGAACTTCGACCAGCGCAATGGTCAAGAAGATCGCCATCGGATCATTGGTGCCGGATTCGACTTCCAGCGTGGAGCGCACCTTGTCGCGGATGTTGATGCCGCCGATGCGCAGCAGGAAGAAGACGGCGGCCGCATCCGTGGAGGCGACGATGGAGCCGAGCAGCATGCCTTCCAGCCAGGTGAAATTGAGCAGCCAACGGGCGGCGAAGGCAAAAAGCGCGGCCGTCAAAAGGACACCGACCGAGGCAAGCGTCAACGAGGGGATTGCCGCGATGCGAAAGGCGTGCATCGGCGTGCCGAATCCGGAATCGAAAAGGATGATCGCAAGGGCAACGGAACCGAGGACATAGGCAAGGTAATTGTTGCTGAATTCGATGCCGAGGCCATCGACGCCGGCGGCAAGCCCGATCATCAGGAACAGCAGAAGCAAGGGAGCGCCGAAGCGGAAGGCAAGCAGGCTCGAAAAGGCTGCAAGAAGCACGAGCGCCGTTGCGACCAGCACCACGATGTAAAACGCTTCCATGCCTACCTCTTTCGCCTCACCATGCCATCCCGAAGGCCGCCCCGGCCTGACCTTTATCCCTCCGCGTCCAGCGCGATCTGTCAGTAAACGGCAAAACGCGACAGAAGGGTAGGCCTTGCGGCTTAACCTCGGCTGCATTGCTGCTTCATGCTGCTGGATGACCCTTGGAGCGAGGGTCAGTGAAGAATGTTACGGGAAAAAGTCTATATAAAGAATGTATAGGCAAATCAGGCGGGAGCAGGGCAGGACGGCAACGCGCCCTACTTTTTCTCGAGATGTACTCAGAGCGTTTTCACCCGATACCGCTTCTGAATTTTGTCCACCAGCGTGCCGTCCATAAGCGGCACTTTCTCGATCGTATTATAGGTACGGAAGCCGATCTTCTCATAATAAGCGAGACCACCGGTATTATCGGCGCGGATGGTTGCGTTGATGAATTCGATGTTGCGCTCCTTGGCGGCGGAGAGTGTTGCCGGGAAAAGTGCGGTTCCGACACCCGATATCTTCGGGTTCTGCCGGGCAAAGGTCGCAATATCGGCCCAGCCCTCCGGTGGGTTTCCGTAGAGGCTCAGGGACTGAAAGCCGGCGAGACCGGAACTGGTCTCGGCAACATAGCAAGTCAGTGGCCATTCGCCCGATATGAACCAATCGTCAAACTCCTCCGGCGACAGAGGGGTCTCGATGGCGGTCGTACCGCCGATTGCGATAATCTCGTTCAGAATTTCGGAGAGTTCCCGGGCGTCGCCTGGATCAGCCTTTCGAATATTCAGATGCACAATGTTCCGTCCTTGCGACTTGATTCTGCGGAGATTGCCATGCAGTTTCCAAAAACAAAACGGCCCGGTTTCCCGGGCCGTTTTTCAATCGGTTTGCCGTGGCGCTCAGATGAGCTTGGCGAAGGCAACAGCCGTGTCGGACATGCGGCTGGAGAAGCCCCACTCGTTGTCGTACCAGGACAGGACGCGTACGAAATTGCCTTCCATGACCTTCGTCTGGTCGGTTGCGAAGATCGAGGAGTGGCTGTCGTGGTTGAAGTCGCGCGATACGAGCGGCTCGTCGGTGTAGCCGAGGATGCCCTTCAGCTTGCCGTTCGCAGCAGCCTTGATCGCTTCGTTGATTTCGCCGACCGTGGTGGCCTTCTTGGCAACGAACTTGAAGTCGACGACCGAGACGTTCGGGGTCGGAACGCGGATCGAGGTGCCGTCGAGCTTGCCCTTGAGGTGCGGCAGAACAAGGCCGACAGCCTTGGCAGCGCCCGTCGAGGTCGGGATCATCGAGAGAGCGGCCGCGCGGGCGCGATACAGATCCTTGTGCATCGTGTCGAGCGTCGGCTGGTCGCCGGTGTAGGAGTGGATCGTCGTCATGAAGCCGTGGTCGATGCCGACAGCGTCGTCGAGAACCTTCACGACCGGCACCAGGCAGTTGGTGGTGCAGGAAGCGTTGGAGATGACCAGATGCTCCTTGGTGAGCTGGTCATGGTTCACGCCGAAGACGACGGTCAGGTCAGCGCCATCGGCAGGAGCCGAGACGATGACGCGCTTGGCGCCGGCTGTCAGATGCGCGGCAGCCTTGTCGCGGGCGGTGAAGATGCCCGTGCATTCCATGGCGATATCGACGCCGAGTTCCCCGTGGGGAAGGGTCGCCGGATCCTTGATGGCGGTAACCTTGATCGGCTTGCCGCCGCCGACGGTGATCGTGTCGCCTTCGACCTTCACTTCGGCCGGGAACTTGCCGTGGATGGAGTCGTAACGGAGCAGGTGAGCGTTGGTCTCGACCGGGCCGAGGTCGTTGATGGCGACGACTTCGATGTCGGTGCGGCCGGATTCGACGATGGCGCGAAGAACGTTGCGGCCGATACGTCCGAAACCGTTGATGGCAACCTTGACTGTCATGTGCATTCACTCCCTAGAGGTGGGGCTTGGTAGGTAAGGAAGTGCCCGAAAGCACTTCCGTTGATGCGTGGCCTGTTAGAGCTTGGCTTCCGCGGCGGCAACGACGGCGTCAGCCGTGATGCCAAAGTGTTCGAACACCTTCTTGGCCGGGCCGGACGCGCCGAAGCCCTTCATGCCGACGAACGAGCCTTCCGGACCGATGAAGGCATCCCAGCCTTCGCGAACGGCCGCTTCGACGGCGATCTTGACCGGCGAGTTGCCGAGGACTTCCTTGCGGTAAGCGTCCGGCTGGTCGAAGAAGAGTTCGGTGCAGGGAACAGAAACGACGCGGGTGCTGACACCCTTGCCTTCGAGCGTTGCACGGGCGGCAACGGCGAGTTCCACTTCCGAACCGGACGCGAAGATCGTTACCTTGGCGTCGGCATTGCCTGCGAGCGTGTAGGCGCCGAGTTCGCAGAGATTCTTCTCGTTGTACTCGGTACGAACCGTCGTCAGGTTCTGGCGGGTCAGAGCCAGAGCAGACGGATGATCCTTGCTCTTCATCGCGATCTGCCAGCATTCCGCGGTTTCAACCGCATCAGCCGGACGGAAGACACGCAGGTTCGGCACGGCGCGCAGGCCGGCGATCTGCTCGACCGGCTGATGGGTCGGGCCGTCTTCGCCGACGCCGATCGAGTCATGCGTCAGGACGTGGATGACACGGATGCCCATCAGGGAGGCGAGGCGGATCGGCGGGCGGCAATAATCCGAGAAGATCATGAAGCCGCCGCCGTAAGGGATCAGACCGCCGTGCAGCGAGATACCGTTCATGGCGGAGGCCATGCCGTGCTCGCGGATGCCCCAGTGCATGTAGCGACCGGAGAAATCCGTCGGCGTGATGGAGATCATCTGGCTGGTCTTGGTGTTGTTCGACGGCGTCAGGTCGGCGGAGCCGCCAAGCGTTTCCGGAACAAAACCGTTGATGATTTCGAGCGCATCTTCGGATGCCTTACGGGTCGCAACGGTCGGCTTGGTCTCGGCGAGCTTCTTCTTGTAGTCGTCGATGGCCTTGTCGAAACCTTCCGGCAGGTCGCCGGCAAAACGGCGGGTGAACTCGGCCTTTGCCGGGGAGTTCGCCAGCGTTTCTTCCCATGCCTTAACGATATTGTCAGAGCGGGTGCCGGCGGCGCGCCATGCGTCGAGCACGTCGGATGGGATGACGAAGGGTTCGTATTCCCAGTTCAGCGCCTTGCGGGTGGCGGCGATTTCCTCTGCACCCAGCGGATTGCCGTGTACCTTGTGGGTGCCCTGCTTGTGCGGAGCGCCGAAGCCGATGATCGTCTTGCAGGCGATGAAGGTCGGGCGGTCGGACTTGTGGGCGGCTTCGATCGCGTCGGCGATGGCAGCCTGGTCGTGACCGTCGATCTCGATCGTGTTCCAGTGAACGGCCTTGAAACGGGCGATCTGGTCGGTCGAGTCAGACAGCGATACGGCGCCGTCGATGGTGATCGAGTTGTTGTCCCAGAAGAGAACCAGCTTGTTCAGCTTCAGGTGGCCGGCAAGCGCGATCGCCTCATGGCTGATGCCTTCCATCAGGCAGCCGTCGCCATTGATGACGTAGGTGTAGTGGTCCTGCAGGTCCGCACCGAATTCCTCGCGCAGCTTGCGCTCGGCGATCGCCATGCCGACGGCATTGGCAATGCCCTGGCCGAGCGGGCCGGTGGTGGTTTCGATGCCTGTGGCATGGCCGTATTCCGGGTGGCCGGCGGTCTTGGAGCCGAGCTGGCGGAACTGCTTCAGGTCTTCGACGGACATGTCCGGATAGCCGGTCAAATAGAGCAGCGAGTAGAGCAGCATCGAGCCGTGACCGGCGGAGAGCACGAAGCGGTCACGGTTCGGCCAATGCGGCTTCTGCGGATCGAAGCGCAGATATTTGGTGAAGAGGACCGTTGCCACATCCGCCATACCCATCGGCATGCCCGGGTGGCCGGAATTTGCCTTTTCGACGGCGTCCATCGAGAGGAATCGGATCGCATTCGCCATCCGGTCGTTTTGTTCGAGTGAGGTCATGGCTTTTCCGCTGGTTCCGGGTTGGGGATGGCCTCGAGCCTGCCAAGACCATCAATGAGAGCGGTCGAGACATAGCAGTTGGAACGGGCAAGTCAATAAAATGGAAGCGGTTTGGAGGGTGGGTGCGACGATTTTTGACATTTGACCGTCGAGTTTTACAAAAGACGAAATTTGTGTGACAGGCTTGTGTAAATCGCTCATCCACAGAATAGGGCGGGGACGGGCAAACAGGCTTTATTGACGCGCTCCAACCTAGCTGCATATCCTCTTGAAAATACTGGATCGGCGACGGGAGCCGATTCGCGGGTCTTGTGCGGGGAACCGGAAAAGACATGACGCCTAACGGCATAACCATCGAAGCTGCGCTTACGGAGCTGAAACAGGCAATCTCGGGTCTCGAGAATGCTGTCGACATGCGTATCGAGCGCCAGCGGGAGCAGGGCGAGATCGAGGGTGAGGTGCGCCGGGTGCATGCCGACCGTTCGCGGCTTGCCCAGGAGCTGGATCAGGCGGAGTTCCGCGCGAACCGGCTGGAAGAGGTCAATCGCGAGGTTTCGCGCCGGCTGGTGACGGCGATGGAAACGATCCGCGCGGTTCTTGACCGCTAAGAGGACTTTGTAACATGGCGCAGGTAACGGTTACGATCGACGGCAAGGCCTATCGCATGGCCTGCGAAGAAGGGCAGGAAGATCATCTGACCGACCTCGCAGTCCGTTTCGATCGTTATGTCGGCCATCTCAAGGGACAGTTCGGTGAAATCGGCGATCTCAGGATCACCGTCATGGCCGGGATCATGGTGATGGACGAGATTTCCGAGCTGACGCGGCGTGTCGCCGGGCTGGAATCCGAGCTTGAGACACTGCGCAGCAATCGGGATACCGTGCTGGCCGCCACTGCCCGTACCGAAGAAGGTATTGCGGCTGCCCTTTCGGAAGTCACGAGCCGCATTCAGGGCATTACCGACAAGCTGAACGGTCGCACGCCGGCAGAACTCAACTGATTCAATTATAATTTGGACAGGGCCGCCGCCCCACTGGTGCAGTGCTGTAAATACCCCTATATTGCTATTGCGGTCTGTGCTTCTCGACAGGAACAATGAATCCTCGGGGCCATACCCGATCCTTAGGGAGCTGTCCCTGTCCGGGCTCGTGGGTCTGGACATACGGCGCCCACCTACTTCAGTAGGCGCCCAGGATCGAAAGTTTCCACCGGTTGTGTGGATCGCACTCAGTTCTCTTCGGCTGGTTCATTCCCGGCTGGTCAGGTTCTTCTCCCAACAAACGCTCCTGTCAGTCGCCCGGCGGTTCGTTCCAGCCGGTCAGCTTCGCCCAGTCGTATGCGCCGTCCATGATGATATCGAAGACCGGATCCTTGATGTCATAGTAGGCATCGGCATTGTCAGGGAAGAAGCCGGCGAGGCGTTGCTTGATCAGCGCATAGGCAGCCGTCGCTACCGGATGGGCTCGCAAAAAATCCCGGCAGAGAAGCGGATAGCGCTGATTGAAGCGGCCCTTTTCACGAATATGGATGTTTGCCGGCCGGCCCGCACTTTTGAAAAACAGTTTCCGCAGATCGGCTTCCGTCAGATGGAGGCCCGGCGGACTGTGATCGGTTGCGATCGATGGGCGGTGATTGAAACCCTCTCGCACGAAAGCGTTGATATCGATCCGATCGAGGGCGTCGACGCTCACCTGGATATCGATGATGTCCTTCGCGGCAAGACCGGGAACGGCGGTGGAGCCGATATGGTGGATCGCCGCGCCTGAAGGTACTGCGCGCAGGAGTGCCTGCTTCAGGCCTGCGAAGTCATCGCCCCAGCTGTGTCGTGGCGGAAGAATTTCTATCGACATGGAGCGCTCGCTATCGTTCGTCCGTGACAGGGCGATGAAGGTGAATATCTGGTCTACCGGATGTTTCTGACCAGAAAATCGATGAAGGCGCGGATGCGGGCCGCGAGATGTTCGTGGCCAGGATAGACGGCGTGGACGAGTTCGATATCTTCGGGATTGTAGGTTTCCAGAACGGGCACCAGTGTACCCGCGTCTATATCCGGCTGCACATGGAACTGGCCGACGCGGGCAAGGCCAAGTCCGGCAAGGCAGAGGCTGCGGGCTGTCGGTCCGTTGTTGGTTTCAAGGTTGCCGAAGACGGGACGTGAGAAACGATCGCTGGTTTGGGGATCGCGGAACGGCCATTCCTCCGCAGTGGCGCGGAAGCTGAAGGTCAGGCAGTTGTGATGCTCAAGATTCTCGGGGCTCTCCGGTGTGCCCATTCTTTTCAGATAGTCGGGCGAAGCGACGATGACGCGGCGGCTTTCGAGCAGCTTGCGCGCTTTCAGTGACGAATCGCGCAGGGCGCCTGACCGGATGGCGATATCGGCGCGTTCGCCGACGATGTCGATGATACCGTCGCTGAGCGCCAGATCGAGATCGACCTCGGGATAGAGCTTAAGGAAGTCCGGCACTAGCGGCACGACATATCGCACGCCGAAGGCGACCGAGGTGCTGACGCGCAGGCGCCCGCGCGCCACTGTCGTGCCGCCGGCTGAAACGGCGCGTTCCGTTTCCTCGATGTCGGCCAGGATACGGCGGGCCCGTTCTAGATAAATTTCCCCCTCAGGTGTCAGTTGCAGGGCCCGCGTGGTGCGCACAAGGAGGCGCGTGCCGAGGCGGTCTTCCAATCGCGTGATGAGTTTGCTGACGGCGGAGGGGGAAAGTCTGAGCTTGCGACCGGCGGCGGAAAAACCCTGTAGTTCGGCCACCTGCACGAAAACATCCATTTCGCCGATGCGATTGTCCATCTGCCTCTCGCTTTGAATTCAATTCACAACTGCTGAGATATTATAGGCAGTTATCGCAAGGATGCGCCACGTCCATATTCCGACCCGAACAAGAACCAAACCATCGGGTCACTCTCATGCCACTTGCTCTCTTTGCGTTGACGATCGCAGCTTATGCTATCGGCACCACGGAATTCGTCATCGTCGGCCTGTTGCCGACGGTTGCCAGCGATCTTCACATCACGTTGCCGCTCGCCGGTCTCATCGTCAGCGTCTATGCGCTGGGCGTCACTTTCGGCGCACCGATCCTGACGGCGCTCACCGGGCGGATCGAGCGAAAGCCGCTCATGCTCGGGCTCATGGCGCTCTTTATCACCGGCCATATCATTGCAGCGCTCAGCACCGGCTATGAAATGTTGCTGATCGCCCGCGTCGTTTCGGCCTTCGCGCACGGCGTCTTCTTCTCGGTCGGATCGACCATCGCTGCCGATCTGGTGCCGGAAAACCGCCGGGCCTCTGCCATCGCCATGATGTTCATGGGCCTGACTGTCGCGATCGTTACAGGCGTCCCGCTCGGCACCTTCATCGGCCAGACCTTCGGCTGGCGCACCACCTTTGCTGCCGTTGCCGGTCTCGGCGCGATTGCCTTTGCGGGTATCGCCTTGCTGTTGCCATCTGATCTCAAGAAGGCTCCGCCAGCCAGTATCGGTGAACAGATCCGCGTGCTTGCCACCGGCCGGCTGCTGCTCGTCTATGCGATGACGGCGCTCGGTTACGGCGGAACCTTCGTCGCCTTCACCTTCCTGGCGCCGATCCTCGAGCAGATCACCGGCTTTGCTTCTTCTGCCGTGGGCCTGATCCTCATGCTCTACGGTGTGGCGATTGCTATCGGCAATGTCGTCGGCGGCCGCATTTCCAATCGCGATCCCGTCAGGGCGCTGACATTCCTGTTCGCCGCCCAGGCGCTTGTGCTTGTCGTCTTCGGCTTCACGTCCGTCTCGCCCTGGTTGACCATTCCGACGCTGGCGGTCCTCGGTTTCCTATCCTTCGCCAATGTGCCAGGCCTGCAGCTCTATGTCGTGCAGCTTGCACGTGAACTCCGCCCGAATGCGGTCGATGTCGCCTCGGCGCTCAATATCGCCGCCTTCAACCTTGGCATTGCCCTGGGTGCCTGGATCGGCGGTCTCGTGGTGGACTCCCGCTTCGGACTGGGTGCGACACCCTTTGTGGCCGCAATCCTCGTCACTGTCGCTCTTGGTCTCACCATCCGGAGTGGCGCGCTCGATCGCCGTTCCGTCCCGGCCGCAGTCGTTGCCGGCTCGGCCGCCTGATTTTTCACTCTCGAAAGGAAACAGCATGACATTCGTCAGCGCCAACGACGCCTCCATCCCCGCCCTCGGTTTCGGCACATTCCGCGTGCCGGGACCGGATGCCGAACGCATGGTCTCACATGTGCTTGCCAACGGTTATCGCCATATCGATACGGCGCAGATCTACGGCAACGAAGCCGAGGTCGGCGAGGGCATCCGCCGCTCCGGCATTGCGCGCAGCGATATCTTCCTGACCACCAAGGTCTGGGTCGCAAACTACAAGCACGAGGCCTTCATCGCTTCGGTCGACGAAAGCCTGGGGAAGTTGAAGACCGACTATGTCGATCTTCTCCTGCTTCATTGGCCGAACGAGGCCGTGCCGCTTGCGGAGCAGATCGGCGCGCTGAACGAGGTCGCGAGGGCAGGCAAGGTACGCCATATCGGGGTGTCGAACTTCAACACCGTTCTGATGCAACAGTCCGTGGCGCTGAGCAGCCTGCCGATCGTCACGAACCAGGTAGAGTACCATCCCTATATCGGCCAGACGCCGGTGCTGCGCGCCGCCAACCAGCTCGATATGTCGGTGACGGCCTACTACGCCATGGCCGACGGCAAGGTGTTCGACGATGCGGTGCTGAAGGCGATTGCTGCCACACATGGAAAATCGATCGCGCAGATCGTGCTGCGCTGGATCGTGCAGCAGGGCGTGATTGCACTTTCCAAGACAGTTTCGGAACATCGTGCGCGGGAAAATGCGGCGATCTTCGATTTCGAACTGTCTCCGGACGAGATGGCGGCTATCCATGCGCTGGCGAAGGCCGATGGCCGCATCGTCAGCCCTGAAGGACTGGCGCCGGTCTGGGACAAAATGGCCTAACGGAACTTGAGAAAACGGGCGCTTCTGCGCCCGTTTTCATATGGCGATTTGATCGTTGGAGCGGCCTTACTTCTTCAGGCCAGGCAGGGTGACCTGATAGACCTGGAACATCGTATCGACATCCGCGCCGCCGTCAGCCTTATAGGCGGCACCTACCTGGAAGCCATCCTGGGTGAAGAAGTCGTTGTCGTTGGCGATGAAGAGGAAATAATCGTCGGGCAGGTTCGGATCGAGAACGCTGGCGAGACCCATGGCTTCCCATTTTTCCGACAAGTCGTTCTTGTCATTCGGCGCGCCATTGTGCAGGCCGAAGCGGGCAAGATCGGCCTTGTCGTTAATATCGATGAAGGGCGTCAGCTTGGCCGGGGTGATCGAGGCATCGACGACGCCCTTGGGGGCGATCGGCTTGTCGGCATCGAAATCCGTGCCGGCGATATCGGTGGCGCCCGCCGTATCGACGATGCTGATGACGCGGTAGAGCGAGGTGTCACCCTTCAGGCCCTGGCCGTTGCCGCTGTCGCGGGCAAGCATCAGGAAGCTCGTATCGGAAAGGGCGACGATTTCGCTCTGGGCGGCAATCGTCGTCTTGTCCTTGGCGTCCTTGAAGACCGGAAGGGGGACGACGAATTCATGCACCAGCTTCAGATGATCTGGATCGGCGGCATCGTAAACCATGGCACGGGTGTTCTGGCGGGTTGCGCCGGAATCACCGCCGTCCTGACGGGCGGCCGATTGCAGCACGGCGATGATGAACTTGCCGTCCGGCGTCATGGCCATGCCTTCAAGGCCCTGGTTGTTCTGGCGGCCGGTGTCGGGATCCTTCGGATCGGGTGCTGACGCGCCGGGACCGGGATTGTTGGAGGCGAAGCTCAACATGTTTTTGCGCATCGGCAGCAGCGCCTTCGGCGGCTGGGTTGCGCCCGTCATGTGACCGTCGGCCAAGAAGTGGTAAATATAAGGGCCGTATTCGTCGCTGATGAACATGCTGCCATCGGCCATGCGGATGATCGCTTCATTGTCGAGGGCGACCTTGCCGTTGGTTGCTTCCGGCAGCGGCGGAAAATCGCCCGCGGGCGCGCGAACGCCGGATTCCGGATCGAGACCGGTCGTATCATTGCCCTTGTCGTCGAGCAGCATCATGGAATCGGCAAGCGTCGCCTTGACGCCGGACTGTTCCTTGCCGGCTTCGGGCGTAGCGCCCGGAGCGACCGGCTTGAATTCGATCGATATCGTATTCAGGCGCGGGCGATAATCGGTGGTGCCGACGGCGTTATAGCCGCGGTCCGGCAGCAGATAGAGCGTGCCCTTGTAGGCGGCGCCATCCTTCGTCCAGGCGGCGGGGTCGATTGCCATGCCCGAACCGGAACCGAAGGTCTCGCCGAACTTGTCGCGCTGGTTCGCCGGAATGCGGCCGATGCCAACGAGGCCCTTGTTGACGAATGTGGTGCCGCCGACCGTGGCGGAACCATCGGCAAAGGCTGCGGTGGGAAGGGCTGCGGAGGCGAACAGCGCGGCCGTCAGCAGGCGCGTTGCGAGTGAAGTAGCGGTCATGATGGAAATATCCTCTCGGTCGAAAAGCGTTATCGAAACGACGACCGGCCGGCAGGCTGGACGTTGCTTCAAATGACACCCCGGCTCCGGATTCGATCTCCTGATGGCACGCACAGGCCACGGATTTCGCCCTCACTCCCCAATCGATGCTCTAGGGGGCGAACGTGATATTCCGATGACGGCTACCTGTTGCGCTGCAGATTATCGGGCGGAACCGTCGAGATCGCTCTTCAGCCGATCGAGAATCGAGAGTGCGTGGCCGGCGTAGGCGCTGATCCAACGGTCGTGGATCTGCTTGATCGGCAGACTGTTCAGATGATTCCAGCGTTCCCGGCCTTCTTTCCTGGCGATGATGAGATCGGCATCCTCGAGCACTTTCAGATGCTGCATCACGGTACAACGATCCATGTTCGGGAAAGCCGCGCAGAGCGCACCCGTGGTACGCGGCTCTTCTTTCAGCAGGTCGAGAATATCGCGGCGATGTCGGTGGGCCAGCGCCTTGAAAATTGGGTCGTCATCCGATTTGCTTGACATGTTATGTTTTTATAACATAATTTGGCCGGATACAACGGAGAAGAGGAGGAAGTCGCATGTCCCTCAATATTCGCGTCTCGGGCCGCATCGGCCGCCCGGTTGCCGATGTCTTCGATGCGGTGGTCAATCCAACGAAACTGTCGAGCTATTTCACCACGGTTGGCGGCGCGAGTGCGCCGCTGGTGCAAGGCACGACGGTGACGTGGTGGAAGGACGTGCCGGTCGAGGTGATCGAACTGGTACCGGAGAGCAAGATCGTGTTGCGCTGGGATGGCGCCACAGACGAAGAGAAGAAACCGTACAAGACCCTCGTCGAGATGAATTTCAAACCGCTCGAGGATGGCGGCACGATGGTGACCATCGCCGAAGACGGTTGGCGGGAGGATGAGCCGGGACGGCGTGGGACCTATCAGAACATGGAGGGCTGGACGCAGATGTTCTGCTGCATGAAAGCCTTCGTGGAATATGGCATCAATCTGCGCGACGGCATGTTTCTCAGCGAAATGCGGGGCGAGCAGGCCACGGCGCAGGAAGGCTGAGGTCGAAGTTTCATCGGCTACAGCAATGGGAACGAGCGGGCGATGGCGCCCATGTCGGCCCGAGCAAACATTAAAGCGGTCGTCGACGAGGCGGCCGCATCTGCGTTGGTGATTGGAATTTCATTCAAAAGACGGCAGAGTATTCAGCGCGGAAGATAGAGCCGTGCGCAAGGCGCATTTGACGCATTCGCCTTTGTAACAGAGACTTCGCTTGCCTGTCACAATGCCGGTGTTAATTTCCGGAATCATATCGATTAAATCCCAGGAGATTTCAGATGCAGCTTGGCATGGTAGGTTTGGGCCGTATGGGCAATTACATGGTCCAGCGCTTGATGCGGGGCGGCCACGAATGCGTGGTCTACGACGCCAAGCCGGAAAGCGTCACCGAGCTTGTCGGCCTCGGCGCAGACGGCAGCGCCTCGCTCGAGGAATTCGTCTCGAAGCTTGCACGTCCGCGCGCCGTATGGCTGATGCTGCCGGCTGCCATCACCGACAAGGTGATCGCTTCGCTCGTTCCGCTGCTGCACGACGGCGATATCCTTATCGATGGCGGTAATTCCTATTATCACGACGACATCCGTCGCGGTGCGGAACTCATCACCAAGGGCATCCATTATGTCGACGTCGGCACCAGCGGCGGCGTCTTCGGCCTCGAACGCGGCTACTGCCTGATGATCGGCGGCGAGAAGGGTATCGTGCAACATCTGTCGCCGATCTTCGCAACGCTGGCGCCGGGCGCGGGCACGACGGAAAATTCGCCGAACCGCACGCCGGAAGCAGCGGCCCTCAGCACCGCCGAGCAGGGTTTCCTGCATTGCGGTCCGCACGGTGCCGGCCACTTCGTCAAGATGGTCCATAACGGTATCGAATATGGCCTGATGGCCGCCTATGCCGAAGGTCTCAACATTCTGAAGCACGCCAATGTCGGCGCGCTGACGCATGAGGCAGACGCCGAGACGGCACCGCTCGCTCATCCGGAATTCTATCAGTACGATTTCAACCTGCCTGAGGTCGCCGAAGTCTGGCGTCGCGGCAGCGTCATCACCTCCTGGCTGCTCGACCTCACCGCCGATGCGCTGCACAAGGATCCGGTGCTGACCAAATATGCCGGCCGCGTCTCGGATTCCGGCGAGGGCCGCTGGACGATCATGGCCGCCATCGACGAAAGCGTGCCGACCCCAGTGTTGAGCGCCGCCCTTCATGGCCGCTTCTCCTCGCGCGACCAGGACGAATTCGCCAACAAGGTCCTTTCGGCCATGCGCGCCGGCTTCGGCGGCCATGCCGAAAAGCCGCACAAGTAAGCGAAGACCATTGTCTTGCTATCAGCCGCCGACCGAAAGGTCGGCGGTTTTCTTTTGGCCTGACTGCGACGGCTAGGCCGTTTGTTTGGCTGGCTTTTCCGCCGTGGCACTTGCATAAATGCCGGACGCGCAAAACCGGAGGCGGGCATGGGGCGAATTTCTGCGATCGGCATCTGTGGCATCATGATGCTGCTCTCTCTTTTCAGTGCCGTTCACGCACAGACAATGCCGCCTGCTGCCGATGCCATTCCACCGCCTGCGCAGGTACGGCAGATGATGGAGCTGATGCAGACGCCGGAGGTGAAGCAGTGGATGGCGACGCAGATGGCGGCGCCGGCTGCCCAGACCACAGACCAGGAGGAAATGTCAGTCCTGTCAGGCCGGCTGGAACATGCCCGCCGGCATATCGCCATGGTCTCCGGCGCGGCGATGACGCTGCCTTCCGAGGTGGCGCAGGCGTCCTCCCTTGTCATGAGCGAATTGCACGATGCCGGGCCTCTGCGCATGGCGGCGCAGTTCCTAGTGCTCCTCATTGCCGGCTTCATCGTCGAGATAGTGGTGCGCAGGGCGGTGCGCGAGAGGCGGGAACGGGCCGCGCAAATGACAGGCACCCGGCTTGCAGCGCGCATCATTCCGGCATTTGTCTTCGCTCTCGCGACCGGTCTCGCTCTCGTTATCTTCAACTGGCCGCCGATCAGCCAGAATATCGCGATTGCGCTTGCCATCGCTCTCGTCGTGCAGCGTTTTGCCGTTTCCATCGGCGGGGTCATCGTCGATCTCG
Organism: Hyphomicrobiales bacterium; assembly: GCA_900471925.1. Taxonomy (GTDB): domain Bacteria; phylum Pseudomonadota; class Alphaproteobacteria; order Rhizobiales; family Rhizobiaceae; genus Rhizobium. The sequence continues at coordinate 93,169 of UCGV01000027.1, read as the reverse complement.
TCACCCTCCCGCGTGGCGAGGGCGAGACGGTGGCGGTCGATGCGGCCGTCGCGCAATTCTGGTTTCGTCGTTGCGCGCTTTTCGTGATCTACTTCATCTTCGGCTGGGTTATCCTCCAGTCGATGGAGCCGCTCGGCTATTCCATGGCCGCGCGTTATCTCGTCGGCTACATCCTCGGTATCGGCCTTTTCCTGATCGCGACGGAAGCAGTCTGGTCCCGGCCCGGAAATGAGACGCGGCATCGCCATGTGATCAACTGGCTGCTGATCCTTTATTTCCTGCTGCTCTGGGGCATCTGGGTTCTAAGCTTCGACTGGCTGCTCTGGGTCTGCATCTATCTGTTGTTGCTGCCGAAGGTGCTTTCCGTCTCGACACTTGCCGTCAAATCCTTTCACCAGGCCGAAGCGGGTTTCCTCGCGCAGCGGCATATTGCGACCGTACTGCTCGACCGCGGTGTTCGGGCTCTTATCATCGCGCTTGCGGCAATCTGGCTCGGGCACGTGCTTGGTGTCGAAACGGCTATGATGATGACATCGAATGAAACGATGGTCGACCGTATCACGCGCGGCACCATCGGCGGCGTCGTCATTCTGCTTGCAGCCGATCTTCTGTGGCACCTCGTGCGGGCCTATATCGACGGCAAGCTGCTTGCTTCACCTGTCGATGGCATTGTCAGCGACGACGAGAAGGTCAAACGCGCCCGTCTGCAGACGCTGCTGCCGATCTTCCGCAATATCCTCGCGGTCGTCATCGTCGTGATCGCCGCACTGATGGTGCTCTCTGGTCTCGGGATCGAGATCGGGCCGCTGATTGCCGGTGCCGGTGTCGTTGGCGTTGCCGTCGGTTTCGGCGCGCAAACCATCGTCAAGGATGTCATCAGCGGGATGTTCTATCTCTGGGACGATGCTTTCCGCGTCGGGGAATATATCGAAAGCGGCAGCCACAAGGGTGTCGTCGAAGCCTTCAGCCTGCGCTCCGTCAAGCTTCGCCATCATCGCGGGCCGCTGACGACAGTGCCGTTCGGAGAGCTCGGTGCGGTCAAGAACCTGAATCGCGACTGGACGATCGACAAGATCAGCCTCAACGTCACCTATGACACCGATCTCGTGAAGACGAAGAAGATCATCAAGCAGATCGGCCAGCAGCTGCTCGATAACCCGGAATGGGGTCCGAACATCATCGAAACGCTGAAGATGAAGGGCGTGGAACAGTTTGGCGAATTCGCCATAGAAATCCGCCTCTCGATGATGACCAAACCTGGGGAGCAATTCGTCATCCGCCGCAACGCGCTGGCGATGATCCGCAATGCCTTCAAGGAAAATGGCATCGAATTCGCCGTTCCGACGGTCCAGGTTTCAGGCGACCGTGAAATCGAGGCAAGTGTGGCTGCGGCGCGCTATGCCGCTCAGGCCCATAGCGGGGGCGAACCACCGGCCTGATCCAGACCCTCGCTGATCCTGACCAGCATGGCAGCCTTACGAAATTGCAATGCGATCCGGCCTGTGCGCTGCGCAAATTTGCCCCAATTGAGGATGAAGGAGGCGGCAAGCGCGGATGTGGGTAGCCGCAACATGATTCATAAAGCTTGCATGTTGCTTATGTTACGTCTTTCGAAAGAAGTTCCCGCCAAACTGGCAATTGCAGCAGGTAGGAAATGTCGGGTAACGGCAAGTTGGAAGAAATCTCAGAGACGGATGAAGGCTTTTCGCTGCGCGGGCTGTTTCGACGCTATCGCACGCCGCTGACGGCACTCGCCACGCTGTTGATCTTCTGCCTCGTCGGTTATGCCATCATGCAGCTGACGGACGAGGTCCGTTACGACGATGTGGTAGAAGCACTGGCGGAAACCCGCCTGAGTTCGATCCTGCTTGCCCTCTTCTTTACGGCGCTGAGTTTCCTGGCACTCGTCTTCTACGATCTCAACGCGATTGATTATATCGGCAAGCGGCTGCCTTTTCCGCATGTCGCGCTTACGGCGTTCAGCGCCTACGCGGTGGGCAATACAGCAGGCTTCGGCGCCTTGTCGGGTGGTGCTATCCGCTACCGCGCCTATACGCGGCTTGGACTTTCGCCCGAGGATATCGGCCGCGTCATCGCCTTTGTCACACTGTCCTTCGGCCTCGGCCTTGCTGCGGTAGCGGCGATCGCGCTGCTCGTCATCGCTGACGAAATTGCGCCGCTGATCAGCTTCAGCAGCTTCTGGCTCCGCGTCATTGCCGGGGCGATCCTCGCTATCCTCGGCATTCTCATGGTGCTCGGCCGCGACGGTCGCGTCATCAGGATAGGCTCGATCGCGCTTCGCCTGCCGGATTCGCGCACCTGGTCGCGCCAGTTTCTGGTTACTGCCTTCGATATCGCCGCTTCCGCTTCGGTGCTTTACGTGCTCCTGCCGCAGACAGCGATCGGTTGGCCGGTCTTCCTCGCCGTCTATGCGATTGCCGTCGGGCTTGGGGTGCTGAGCCACGTCCCGGCAGGCCTCGGCGTCTTCGAGACCGTCATCATCGCTTCGCTCGGCAGCGCGGTGAACATCGATGCCGTTCTCGGTTCGCTCGTTCTCTACCGCCTGATCTATCACGTCCTGCCGTTGCTGATCGCCATCCTTGCGGTGTCGGCCACCGAGCTGCGCCGCTTCGTGGACCATCCGGCTGCCTCCAGCGTAAGACGCATCGGCGGGCGGCTGATGCCGCAGCTTCTCTCGGCGCTGGCGCTGCTTCTGGGCGTCATGCTGATCTTTTCGAGCGTGACGCCGACGCCCGACCAGAACCTTGAACTGCTCTCCGACTACCTGCCACTGCCGATCGTCGAAGGCGCGCATTTCCTTTCCAGCCTGTTCGGTCTTGCGCTGGTCGTTGCCGCCCGTGGCCTCGGCCAGCGGCTCGACGGCGCGTGGTGGGTGGCCGTGCTGTCGGCTGTTGTCGCATTGACGCTTTCGCTGCTAAAGGCGATCGCACTTGTCGAAGCGGCCTTTCTGGCTTTCCTGATCTTCGGGCTGTTGGTCAGCCGCCGGCTGTTTACCCGCCATGCCTCGCTGCTGAACCAGGCGATGACGGCATCCTGGCTGATGGCGATCGCGGTGATCATCGTTGGCGCCGTCGTCATCTTGCTCTTCGTCTATCGCGACGTGGAATATAGCAACGAACTGTGGTGGCAGTTCGAATTTGCGGCGGAGGCGCCGCGCGGCCTGCGCGCCGTGCTCGGCATTACCATCATTTCCCTGGCGATCTCCGTCTTCAGCCTATTGCGGCCGGCAACCTTCAGGCCGGAGCCGGCGGATGAAGATGCCGTTCGCCGTGCCGTCGAAATCGTCGACAAGCAGGATAGCGCGGACGCAAACCTGGTGCGCATGGGCGACAAGTCCATCATGTTCTCGGAAAAGGGCGACGCCTTCATCATGTATGGCCGGCAGGGTCGCTCCTGGATCGCGCTGTTCGACCCGATTGGCGACCATCATGCCGTACAGGAACTGGTCTGGCGCTTCGTGGAGGCGGCGCGCGCCGCCGGCTGCCGAGCGGTCTTCTATCAGATCTCGCCGGCGCTGCTTTCGCATTGCGCCGATGCCGGATTGCGCGCCTTCAAACTCGGCGAGCTGGCGGTGGCTGATCTCGGTGCCTTCGAAATGAAGGGCGGGAAATGGGCAAATCTGCGTCAGACGGCAAGTCGCGCCCAGCGCGACGGCCTGGAATTCGCCGTTATAGAATCCGCCGATGTGCCCGCCGTCCTGGAGGATCTCGCAGCCGTTTCCAACGCCTGGCTCGAGCATCACAATGCCAAGGAAAAGGGCTTCTCCCTTGGCGCCTTCGATCCTGACTACGTGACATCGCAGCCGGTCGGCGTGCTCAAGAAGGACGGCAAGATCGTCGCCTTCGCCAATATTCTCGTCACCGCGGCGAAGGAGGAGGGGACGATCGACTTGATGCGTTTCTCGCCCGAGGCGCCGAAGGGGTCGATGGACTTCCTGTTCGTGCAGATCATGGAATATCTGCGTGCCCAGGGTTTTACGCATTTCAACCTCGGCATGGCGCCTCTCTCCGGCATGTCGAAGCGCGAGGTGGCGCCCGTCTGGGACCGTATCGGTGGTACTGTCTTCGAACACGGCGAACGCTTTTACAACTTCAAGGGGCTTCGTGCCTTCAAATCCAAGTTTCATCCGCACTGGCAACCGCGCTATCTTGCAGTTTCCGGAGGGGGCAATCCGATGATCGCATTGATGGATGCGACATTTCTGATCGGGGGCGGATTGAAAGGGGTAGTGAGAAAATGATGAAAAAGATCCTGTTTGCAGCCGCCTGCGTCAGCATGCTCGCGGTTGCGCCTGCCTATGCTGCCGAAGAGACCACCCAGAGCTTCGAGACCGGCCTTATTCCTTCACCACACATCTTCCTGCCGCAGGGCGAAGTGAAGGGCGCCGTCTTTCTGATTTCGGATGCCGCCGGCTGGGGAGACAACGAAAAGACCGAGGCCGACCGCTTGGTCTCGCAGGGTTCTGTCGTCATCGGCGTCGATTTTCCCTCCTACATGAATGCGCTCAATCGCTATGACGTCAGCCTCAACGATGGCTGCATCTATACGGTTTCCGACATTGAAGCGCTGAGCCAGCAGGTGCAGCGTGCGGCCGGCAACAGCCCGTATCACCTGCCGATTGTCGCCGGCATCGGCGAGGGCGGCGCGCTGGCTCTCGCCATTGCCGCGCAGACGCCGGATGCGACTATCGGTCAGACATTCGCTGTCGATCCGCCAGCCGGCATTCCGCTGAACCAGGAGCTTTGCACGCCGGCAACAAGACAGGTGGTCGGTGATCGCAGCATTTACGGGCTCAGCGATGGTGCCCTGCCTGATCCCATCATCGCCACCTTCACGCCTAAGGCCGACAAGGATGGCCGCGCCCACGTCGAAGATCTGAAGAAGGCGCATGATGCCATCGAGATCCGCGAATCCTCTGACGATGCGCAGACCGTGTTTGCCGACACGCTCGACGATCTGGTGACGGCTTCGGGCGCCTTCGACAATCCGCTTGGCCTGCCGCTTGCCGTTCTCGATACCAAGCCGAACCTGGACACTATGGCGGTGATCTATTCGGGCGACGGCGGCTGGCGCGATATCGACAAGGAAGTCGGCGGGATGCTGCAGAAGGAAGGCATTCCCGTCGTCGGCATCGATTCGCTGCGCTATTTCTGGACCGAGCGGAAGCCGCAGGAAACCGCCGACGACCTGTCCCGCATCATCGACTTCTACCGCAAACAGTGGAAGGTGAAGCACGTTCTTCTGATCGGCTATTCTTTCGGCGCGGATATCTTGCCTGCTACCTACCAGCGTCTGAAGCCCGCCGAAAAGGATACCGTGGCGCAGGTTTCGCTATTGTCGCTGTCGCATGAGGTCGATTACGTCATCTCCGTCATGGGCTGGCTTGGTCAGAAAACGGACGGAGCAGGGGGCGATCCGGTCAAGGATCTGAAGGGCGCGGATACGAAGCTCGTCCAGTGCATCTACGGCGCCGATGATGACGACGACGTGGCTTGCCCAGCCGTCAAGGATGTCGGCGGTGAAGTCATCGAACTGCCGGGTGACCATCATTTCGATGAAAACTACGAGTTGCTGACGAAGACGATCATCGATGGCTTGAAGGAACGCCTTAAGAGCTAACGCATCAACATCTGTTCGTTCCAGCCGAGGGCGGTGATCTCGCCGCCCCTGAAGCGCGCATCGTCATCGACTATAAATTCGTCGAGTTGCGGCGGAGCGACGCTGCTGCCGGCCAGCATGGTATGGACCTGGCCACGATGGTGCGTCTGATGCTGGAAGAGGTGGCTCAATACGTCTTCCATGCGCTCTCGCTGGACGCGTCCGTCGCGCTGCAGTTCGACCGTTGAGGCCAGCTTTTCCGGCGTCACCGCCTCGCAAACGGCGACAAGGCGCTGATCCACATTTGCCTGTTCATCCGCGAGCGATGGTAAATCGTCAAAGGGCTCTTCAACATCGAAGGCACGAAGGCCGAGCGTGCCGCCTTCGAGGCCATCCACGTAGAACCAGTCTACCGTGAGGATATGGTTCAAGGTCGATTTAATCGACGGGAAGAAACTTGTGCGGGTGGCCTCAAACTCGCCGGGCTTGAGATTGGCACAAGCGGCAAGAAGGCGGTTGTTGGCCAGGGCATTGTTATAGGCAAGCTTTCGGAACATGCGGCAGGGGTCGAAACTCGGCATCGCGTTTCCTCCATGGAGCTAGTCCTTGTCGTCGAGATCGCCGTCACGCCACACCAGATGACGGGGTGTGGCGGGCAGATTTTCAATCTCACCGGCAAGGAAATAGGGCGGAATATCGAGTGCGGTCAGGGCCTGGAATGTTGCGGGCACCCATTTGAATTCCAGATGGTTGTCGCCGTCTTCCACGCGATGAACGATCTCATGGGTACGGAAGGGGAATTCCTCCGGGATTTCCATCAGATAGTAGAAGCCGAGTTCGTGCCAGTCGCGGCCTTCGTAGTGGAAGAAATTTTCGACGATCCAGAGCAGGCGGTCGATAGTGACCTCGACGCCCAGTTCCTCCATCATTTCCCGTTTCAGCGTTTCCTCCGAAGTCTCGCCGATTTCGGCCCGGCCGCCGGGGATCGTCCAGAAGGGCTCATGAACAGCGCGATGGACGAGCAGATGTCCGTCACGAAAGCCGAGCCCGGCGATACGGTAGTTGAAACGTTGACTGCCTGCATTGAGGCGAACGACGGTTCGCTTTGGCATGGTATTATCCGAGATCTGTGATCAGAATTTCCGGTAGGCTATCGAGCCCGCCTGAGACGATGACGCTACGGTCGTTCTTGACGATATGACCAAAGTTTTCGTGTGCCCCGACAGTGGCAACTCGTTTCGGAAAGCCGCGCCGGCTGATCAATCAATCGTCCTCCCGGAACAGCCCGAACTGTGCAGCCTCCATATCCTTCGGCGGCTGCATGCCAAGATGTTTCCATGCGATTGCGGTGAGAACGCGGCCGCGCGGCGTGCGCTGGATAAAGCCCTGCTGGATCATGTAGGGCTCGATAATGTCTTCGATCGCATCGCGCGGTTCAGAGAGGCCGGCTGCGATGGTTTCAATACCGACAGGGCCACCGCCGAAATTGACGGCGATCATGTTGAGGTAACGCTTATCCAGTTGATCGAGGCCCATATTATCGACCAAGAGGCGAGTCAGCGCCTCATCGGCGATCTCGCGAGTTACGGCTTCGGCTCTTGCCACTTCGGCGAAATCGCGCACGCGACGCAGCAGGCGGCCGGCGATGCGTGGCGTGCCGCGAGCGCGGCGGGCAATCTCGCGGGCGCCGTCATCGGTCATGCCGAGGCCCATCAGGCGGGCGCCGCGGCGAACGATGAGTTCCAGCTCATCCACCGTATAGAAGGAGAGGCGGACGGGAATGCCGAAACGGTCACGCAGCGGCGTAGTCAGAAGGCCAAGGCGGGTTGTGGCTGCGACAAGCGTGAATTTCGAAAGGTCGATCTTGACCGAGCGGGCGGCAGGGCCTTCGCCGATGATGAGATCCAGCTGAAAATCCTCCATTGCCGGATAGAGGATTTCCTCGACCGCCGGGTTGAGGCGATGAATTTCGTCGATGAAGAGAACGTCGCGCTCTTCGAGATTGGTCAGAAGCGCAGCGAGATCACCGGCTTTTGCGATGACAGGCCCGGAGGTCGAGCGAAAATTGACGCCAAGTTCCTTCGCCATGATCTGCGCTAGCGTCGTCTTGCCGAGGCCGGGCGGGCCGACGAAGAGCACGTGGTCCAGCGCCTCGCCGCGGTTCTTGGCGGCTTCGATGAAGATCTTGAGATTGGCACGCGCCTCGGCCTGGCCGGTGAATTCGTCCAGCGATTGCGGGCGCAGCGTGGTATCCAGGTCTTCGCCACGCTTTTCCGGCGTTATCAGACGGGCATCGGTCATCAGGCATTTCCGTTCAAAGCTTGCTCAAGTCCATACACCAAGCTGGTGTCATTGACACCCTGCCGAGCCATCAACGCGAGAGTTCCCGCAGGCCGAGGCGGATCAGCTTGGCGCTGTCGGCATCCTCGCCGGCGGTCTTCATGGCAGCGGCCACCGCGTTGGCGGCCTGGTCACGGGAGTAACCGAGATTGGTCAAGGCCGAAACGGCGTCGGCAACGGGGGCTGCGGCCACGCCTTCGCCGATCTCCTGCTTCAGGCCGATATTGATCGCCTCGCCGGCAAAGGCAGGCGCCTTGTTCTTGAGTTCGGTGACGATACGGATCGCGACCTTGGGGCCGACGCCCTGGGCGCGCGAGACGGCGGTCTTGTCCTGCAGCGCAATGGCATTGGCAAGCTCAGGCGGTGTCAGCGTCGAGAGCACGGCCAGCGCCACCTTTGCGCCGACACCCTGGACGCTCTGCAGAAGGTTGAACCATTCGCGTTCCAGCTGGGTCTGGAAGCCGAAGAGCTTCAGCTGGTCCTCGCGCACATAGGTCTCGATGAAGAGCACGCAGGCCTCTCCGACGGAACCGAGTTTCGCGAGCGTACGCCCCGAGCAATAGGCGACATAGCAGACGCCATGCACGTCCACGAGCACGTAGTCGTCGCCGATCTCGTCTATGGTGCCTTTCAGCTTGCCGATCATGATCTTGTTCCGTCAGGGATGGGTTTCGGGTGAAATGATATCGAGCGAAGGGAAGTAGGAGCGATAGCGGACCGCATCGCGGGTCAGCAGACGATGGCGGTGCCATTCAGCATGGGCGCCGATGAGAAAGTCCGGAAGAGTTCGTTCCCGCTGGCCCCCTGCAACTCGATAGAGGCGATGCGCTTGCCCAGCGCGAAAGGCTGCCTCGAAAGGCAAATTCTCTCGCTCCAAATTAAGCCAGGCAAAGGCAAGTAGAAGCTTCTCTTCCGTCAGCGGTGCGGCCCCGAGCTCAGCCCATACGACCGGGGTCAGCACGAGATCTCCCTCCGACGCACAGCGCTTGAGCGCATCGAGCGACCATTGGCGAAAAGCGTTTTGCGGCCCCAAAATGTCGATGAGAATATTCGTGTCAATGACGGTCGAGATCTTCACGCGGCCCCCTCAGCCATTCCATATATTCGTCCGTCGTCATGCCATCGAGATCCAGCAGTCCCTCGACGCTGGCGGCCCATTCCTCGAAATTGCGGATCTGTTTATCGCTTTCGTTGACCTTCACCAAAAGGGCAGCATCGTCTTTCGCGATGAACTCCACCTCAGTGCCCGGAACGATTCCAAGCCTGTCGCGGATTTCCTTGGGGATGGTCACCTGGCCTTTTTCAGTCACACGCATGGTAATACCTCTTAAGTAATACCTAGCGGCGGACCCGGAACAAGTCAAGAACAAATCAGCCGGCGAGTGCCTGCCGCATCTTGTTTCCGGCGCGGTGGTGAGCGTGACAGATGGCGATGGCCAAGGCGTCGGCAGCGTCATCGCCTTTGAACTCGACCTTCGGCATGAGGATCTTCAGCATCATGTGAATCTGCTTCTTGTCGCCATGGCCAACACCAATGACGCTTTTCTTTACGGCATTCGGTGCATATTCTGAGACCTGCAGACCGGCGCGGGCCGGCACCAGCATGGCGATGCCGCGCGCCTGACCGAGCTTCAAGGTCGCCACTGCGTCCTTGTTGACGAAGGTCTGCTCGACGGCTGCTTCATCCGGCTTGTAGGAATGGACGACATCGGCAAGCCCGTCATGCAGTTGGCAAAGGCGAGAGGCAAGATCCATGTCACCGTCCGATGTGACGGTTCCCGAAGCGACGAAGCGCAGCGAATTGCCAAGCGTATCGATGACACCCCATCCAGTGCGGCGGAGGCCGGGATCGATACCGATAATGCGAATCGTATTTTGCATGGCTCACCCTATAGCGAAGGTGAAATAAGTGCCATGGATATGTGAACAAAGCGAAAACATGCTGCGTTTTGCGGTTGCGCATTTACCGCGAATTAAACCGGATGCACGAATTCTGATCCATCAAATGTGAGAGGGGCCGGCTTGCGCAAAGCTTAAGGCTCTCGATGTTCTGTTTACAGGTCAACCGCTGGGTGATTTCTCATGGTCTCACTCGCCGGTGGCGCCGTTCCGGAAGGGTTCGTTTTTCATGGCTCAGAGATTTCAGTCCCTGTCCTTCAAGGTGATTGCCACTTTCATCCTGCTGACCACGCTGTCGGTCGCGGTGATCAATATCCTTGCCTATTTCGCCAGCAGCCGGGTTTCCGACGAGCAGGCGCTGAAGGCTAAGGAGAGCGTGCTGATCTTCCGCGGCGACATGCTGCAGGATCAGCTCGAACAGCTGGAAAACCAGGCGACGTCGATAGCGCGCATCGAAGCGCTGCAGATGTCGATCACCAATCTCAAGAGCGGCTGGAAGACCATGGAGAAAAGCTCCGGCGATGCGCGGGGCGAACTGAAGAAGGTCTTCATCACCGACAACCCAAACCCGGCCGACCAGCGTGAAAAGCTGATCAAGCCGGAGGGTCCGAGCGGTTTCTACTATTCGAGCCATGAGAAGACGCAGGGTGAAGTCGCGCGCGATCTTGCTGATACCGCCTTCAGCGATCTGCTGATCGTCGACCTCGACGGCACCGTGCTCTATTCCTACAAGAAGAACGATGATTTTGCTGAGAACCTGAAATCCGATAGCTGGAAGTCGACGGGTGCCGGCATCGCCTATGCCAAAGCGGTCGAGAATACCGCCAAGGCTACCGATGATTCCGCGCCGACGGCTTTTTCCGGTCTTCGGGTCGATGCCGGAAGCGGCAAGTCGGCGATTTTTTACGCCGTGCCGATCGTCAAGCTTGGCCAGGCGAAGGGCCTGATGCTGTTCAAGGTGCGCGACGATATCGTCACCAGCATTCTGGCGAAAGGTATCGTTTCCGGCAGCACGGCGCAGGCCGCGATCATTTCGGGTGACGGCACGGCCGTCGGTCTGAATGCCGCAGGCCAGCTTGCAACGCTCGATACGGGCGCTTTCACCTTCATCAGGCAAGCGTTTGCGAACTCTTCCATGACGGTTGCCGATTTCGATCGCGCAGATGGCACGGCGCGCGCCTATGTTCGCGGCGTCGATTATCGCGGCGATCGTTTCCTTGTCGTCGAAAGCGTGCTTCTCAGCGAATTGAATGCCGGTTCCATAGAGATTGCCACGCTGCTGACCTGGATCGGCATCGGCGTCCTCGTCGTCATGGCTGTGGCGACGGGGCTCATCATGAACTTCCTGTTCTCGCCGCTCGCTCGTCTCGCCGGTGTGACCCGTGATGTGGCGGATGGCAAACTGGGTGTCGAAATCGGCAGCCAGAGCCGCAAGGACGAGATCGGCACGATGGCGAAGGCGCTTGCGCGCTTCAAGCAGTCGCTGATCGAGGGCCGTGAGCTTGAGGCGGCGAGCGAGCAAACGCGTTCGCGGGCAGAAAGCGAGCGCCAGCAGAATCTCGCGCAACGCGAGGCAGAGGCCCGCAGCCTGCAGGATGTCGTCGCCGCGATTGATGAAGGACTTCATCATCTTGCGAGCGGCGATCTGGCCTATCAGATCGAAACGCGGTTCCCGACCGAGCTCGAAAGCCTGCGGGTGAATTTCAACGAGGCGCTGGCGACGCTCAGCGAAACGATGACGGCGATCGGCGGCAACTCCATGGCTGTGCGCGCAGGCTCCGAGGAAATGCGCACCGGTGCCGACGAACTGGCCGGCCGTACCGAGCGGCAGGCAAGCTCGATCACCGAGACGGCCAATGCCATCAGCGCCATCACCCAGTCGGTGCGCGTGCAGATCGAGCGTGCTGAACAGGCCGAGCGGATTGCCCGTGACGCCAAGAAGGAAACGGTCGGTTCCGGGCAGATCATGCGGGAGACGATTGCGGCGATGGAGGCAATCCAGGCATCATCGCGCCAGATCAACACCATCATCTCGGTCATCGACGATATCGCCTTCCAGACGAACCTGTTGGCACTGAACGCCGGCGTCGAGGCGGCGCGTGCCGGCGAAAGCGGCAAGGGCTTCGCTGTCGTCGCCATGGAGGTTCGTGAACTGGCACAGCGTTCTTCGAGTGCCGCCAAGGAAATCTCAAGCCTGCTGCAGAAATCCACGCATGAGGTGGAAAGCGGTGTAGCCCTGGTCGAAAAGGCTGGGGTCGCGCTGACCGGCATCGGCGGCCATGTCGAAGCCATCAACGGCCAGATCAATGAAATCATGGAATCCACCCGCGAAGAGGCCGACACGCTGCGGCAGATCAACAGTTCGGTCGCCGAACTCGATTCCATGACGCAGCAGAATGCTGCCATGGTTGAAGAAACGACGGCCGCGATCCATCGCCTTGCCACCGAAGCTGTGGAGATGGATCGGCAGCTCGGCAATTTCACGCTCGCTGACGGCCATCAGCAACGCGGCAGCGACGTGCATCTCTTGCGCAAGCGGGCCTGATCGGACGATGCTGATCCGCTTTGAAAGGGCCGACGATGCGGATGCGATCCACGACCTGACATGGGCGGCATTCGAGCCCATGGACTTCAGCGACAATAGCGAGGCCCGCATCATCAGGAATCTTCGTGCCTCGGGCGATCTTGCGCTGTCGCTCGTTGCCGAAGAGGGCGGAGAGATCGTCGGCCATGTTGCCTTCTCACCTGTAACCATCGACGGCATCAAGGGTGGATGGTTTGGACTCGGGCCGATTTCGGTAAAGCCGGAGCGGCAGAAGCAGGGCATCGGCCGCGCTCTTATCCTGAAAGGTCTGGAGCTTCTTCAGGAGCGCGATGCGGTGGGTTGCGCGCTGATCGGCAATCCCGCCGTTTATCGCGGCGTCGGTTTCGAGAGCGATGGAAAGCTGACCTACGGCGATCTCGATACACGCTATGTTCAGCGCATCGTCTTCAAGGGATCGCCGCCTTCGGGTGCGCTGAAATTTTCTCCAGCCTTCGACGCGTGATCGCCGATCTTTACGGCTGCTTTTGTTTGCGCTGCGATTTGGAATAGGTGCATCGCCAACCTACATAGACCGCACTCCCAATCTTGCGCGGTAGGTTTCCATGGTTCCCTTTTCCATTCTTGATCTTTCCCCCGTTGCCGACGGTACGACCGTTGGCCAATCCTTCGCGGCATCGAAGCGCATGGCGCAGAAGGCGGAGGAATTCGGCTATACGCGCTTCTGGATGGCGGAGCATCACGGCATGCCCGGTGTTGCCAGTGCGGCGACAGCCGTGATCCTCGGGCAGATCGGTGCCGTGACGAAGACCATCCGCATCGGCTCGGGCGGCATCATGCTGCCGAACCATTCGCCACTCGTCATCGCCGAACAGTTCGGCACGCTGGAAGCGCTCTTTCCAGGCCGTGTCGATCTCGGGCTCGGCCGCGCACCGGGAACGGATATGCGTACTGCCCAAGCGCTGCGGCGCAATCTTGATGCCGGCGCAAACAGCTTCCCCAACGATGTCGTCGAATTGCAGCAGCTTCTGGCTACGCCCGTCGAAAACCAGGCGATCCTCGCCGTGCCGGGCAACAATTCGCATGTGCCGATTTGGCTGCTCGGCTCCAGCCTTTACAGCGCCCAGCTTGCCGCCATGCTCGGCCTTCCCTTCGCCTTCGCCTCGCATTTCGCGCCTGATATGTTGCTCGATGCGATCTCGATCTATCGCGACCGCTTCCAGCCTTCGGCGGAGCTCGACAAGCCCTATGTGATGGTCGGCGTCATGGGGGCCGTTTCCGAAACGGACGAAGAGGCGCAGTATCATTTCACCTCGGCTCAGCAGCAGTTCGTCAATCTCCGGCGTAATGTGCGCGGTCCGTTCCCGCGACCGGTCAAGGATATGGATGCCTTCTGGTCGCCGATGGAAAAGATGAACGTCGAGCACACGCTGCGCTACGCGGTCGTCGGTTCACCTGCTACTGCCGAGGCCCAGCTCAACGATTTCCTCAAGGATACGCAGGCCGACGAGGTCATCATCTCCATGCCTATCCACGATATCGAGGCAAGGCTGAAATCGGTGGAGCTTTTTGCCGGGCTCGGCAATTTCATGCGCGCTGCGGCGTAAACGGCTGACATCAGGACAAAGAAAAGCCCGGCTGCATCAAACAGCCGGGTTTTTTGATTCCGTATCCGAAAGGTGTCAGGCAGAGAGCTTGGCGAGGACTTCTTCCGAAACTTCGAAATTCGAATAGACGTTCTGGACGTCGTCGTCGTCTTCCAGCGAGTCGATCATCTTCAGGAGCGACTGGGCTCTTTCTTCATCGACCGGCACGTTATTCTGGGCGCGCCAGACGGCCTTTACGGTTTCCGCCTCACCGAGGGACGCTTCGAGGGCCTTGGCGACTTCGCCGAGAGCTTCGAACGCGGTGGTGATGTAGTGGCCTTCCTCGTCGGTTTCGACATCGTCAGCGCCGGCTTCGATGGCGGCTTCCATGACCTTGTCGGCATCGCCGGCAGAAAGCTTGTAGGTGATTTCGCCGACATGGTCGAAGGAGAAGGAAACCGAGCCGGTTTCGCCAAGCGCGCCGCCGGCCTTCGTGAAGATCGAGCGGACGTTGGAAGCGGTGCGGTTGCGGTTGTCGGTCAGGGCCTCGACGATGATCGCGGTGCCGCCCGGGCCGTAGCCCTCGTAGCGGACTTCGTCATAGTTCTCCGTATCTGCGCCGGACGCCTTCTTGATGGCGCGGTCGATATTGTCCTTCGGCATCGACTGGGCCTTGGCGTTCTGGATTGCCAGGCGCAAGCGGGCATTCATCGTCGGATCGGGCAGACCGGCCTTGGCGGCAACGGTGATTTCGCGCGCGAGCTTGGAGAACATTTTCGAGCGCACGGAATCCTGACGGCCCTTGCGGTGCATGATGTTTTTAAACTGTGAATGGCCAGCCATGGCACCCCTGCTCACGTCTCATTGTTCGGAATGGGCCGCCTTATAAGATCGGAAAGGGCGATATTCAAGGAAAAAGCAGCTTTTCGCTCCAACCCCTCGCGGTGTGGCGGCACCGGGAACAAAGCGCCAGAGATGACGTTTTCACCCGACAACACCAGCAGGAAAGGAACGGCTATGGCAAGCTTCAGCGAAGCCCGTGAACAACCGGCACGTCAGCTCTGGGATCAGATCAACGACGTCCATGCCGGCATGCTCGGCCTTTCAGGCATCGACATGCACATGCAGCCGATGGCCCCGAATGTCGATCCGACCACCAATACGATCTGGTTCTATACCAAGACGGATGCCGAACTCGTGCAAATGATCAAGCCCGGCAGTCGCGCGCATTTCTGCGTCGTCGGCAAGAACCACGATTATCATGCCTGCCTTTCCGGGGTCATCGAGGTGCGGCCCGACCCGGCGAAGATCGAGGAATTCTGGAACTCCGTCGTGGCTGCCTGGTATGAGGGCGGCAAGAAGGATCCAAAGCTGACCATGCTCTCCATGCATGTCGACGACGCCGATATCTGGGTCTCGACCGGAAGCTCGCTGAAATTCGGCTGGGAAATCGCCAAGGCGAATTTCGACGCGGAGAAGATGCCTGACGTCGGCATCAAGCGGCATCTGCAGTTTGCATGAGGAAAAGGCCCTGCATGTCAGGGCCTTTTTACTGCACGTCCTTCATCACATAGATCAGCGGCTTTTTCGGCAGCGTACGCAGGGAAACGGTGATGGTGTTGTCCTGCGCATAGTTGACGTCGAAGCCGTTGCCGAACATCGAGACGAAGGCATTGAGAGGCGGGCCGCGGCGATGCATCGGCAGGATCAGGGAGGAACGCAGCCGTTTGATGACGCGGCTCATGCTATCAGCGCCCATGGTCAAGCCGCCATCGACCGGCACCATGACCACGTCGAGGCGGCCGATTTCCGTATAGTGCGCATCGGTCAGCTCATAATGCAGATGGCCGAGATGCCCGATACAGAGCCCAGCGATCTCGAAGATGAAGATGGAATTGCCGTCAAGCTGCGAGCCGCCGAGCCCGTAGCTGAAGCGAATATCCGTCGTGACGTTGCGGATATAGGCATCTCCGACAACAAGGTTGATCTTTGCCTTTTCACCCGCAACATCGCTCCAGCCATGCAGAACGTGTTTGATCGCCGGATCCGGGGCCAGGGTGTAATGCGTCGTATGCGCCTTGTTCATCGTCACGACGTCGGGCGTCACGGCAGGCCGGTACCAGCCATTATAATCTGTAGCGATGACGATGCCGCCGGGCGTGTCGATTTCGAAGGTCGAATGTCCGAGATAGGTAAATCTGACATCCTCGTCCTCGGAGACGGCCGGGATGACGGGGAGCGTGTCCGAGAAGCTGGCAAACGTTGCCTTCGGAATAGTCTGGGCAATGGCCTGGCACTGGCTGACAGGCCGGCGATTTTCCTGGGCGGAGCCAAGATTCGGGGCGGTGAAAACCGCAAGGCATGTGATGGCGAGGACAAGATATTGCGGCTTCATGCCACCCCTCCGGCGCTTTCACGACGCCGTGAGGATGCGACATGGCGCCGCAGCGGTCCAGCCGGAGGGTGCTCACAATTGCGTGTTGCTACAGTATCAGCCCGAAAATCGGAATCGATTTTCGGAAAGCCCGATGCGTAGATTTAAAGAGTTGGGGCGTCCTTTGTGCGTCCGAACGGACGCACGGCGCTCTCAGCGTTAACGCCAGAATTCGGGGATCGTCTCGGCAAGTCTCGGGCCGAGGCGCAGCGGGGCGATCTTTTCTGCCAGTCCCGTCGCGTCGGAGATTTCGACGCCGACGCCGCAGATCGTGGCGGGGCCTGTGGCGGCTTCCATGCGGCCCTTCGGCATCTTGGAGATGAAGCGGTTGAGCGGTTCTTCCTTGTCCATGCCGAGCGAGGAATCGTAATCGCCGCACATGCCGGCATCCGACATATAGGCGGTGCCGCCGTTCAGGATCTGCGCATCGGCTGTTGGCACATGGGTATGCGTACCGACGACGAAGCTGGCGCGACCATCGACGAAATGGCCGAAGCATTGTTTCTCGCTCGTCGCTTCCGCGTGGAAATCGAAAATGATCGCGTCGGCCTGTTCTTTCAGGGGGCAGGCGGCAAGGATCGTCTCGGCGGCCTTGAAGGGGTCGTCGAGTTCGGGATGCATGAAGACGCGCCCCATGATGTTGGCCACCAGCACGCGTGCGCCGTTGCGGGCATAGAAGAGGCCGGAGCCGCGACCGGGCGTGCCTTGCGGATAGTTAGCCGGCCGCAGGAACTGGTCGTGGCGGCCTGCGAAGGCGACTGCATCTTTCTGGTCCCAGACATGGTTGCCGGTCGTCACCACGTCGGCGCCGGCGTTGATCGTTTCCAGGAAGATGTCTTCGGTGATGCCGAAGCCGCCGGCGGCATTCTCACCATTGACGATGACGAAGTCGAGTTTCAGGTCGGAGACCAGACCGGGCAGGCGATCCCAGACCGCCGTGCGTCCCGTCTTACCGACCATGTCACCCAGAAATAGCAGTCGCATTCCCTATCCAATCCGTGAGGTAAAATGGCGCAGGCCGCTTTCCGTCAGGATGGCATCAAGGCGAATGTCATGCGGCTCAGCGGGTACCTCTGCCACTTCCTGGCAGTCAAATGCAATGCCGATCAGCGTCGGAGAGAGGCCTTTTTGCCTTATCCGGTCGATTGCACGGTCATAATGGCCGGCACCGTAGCCGATGCGATGGCCGCGAGCATCGAAAGCCGACAACGGCACGAGCATGATTTCCGGGTCGAGAATTGCGGCATTCTCGCCGGGTCCGACGGTGCCGAAGCCGGTATTGATCAATGCCGCGCCGTGAACAAGTTCGCGGAAGACGATGGTCTGCTTGTTGATGATGGCGGGCACGCAGAGCCGGGCGCCGCGTCCGCGCCAGCGGGCCATCAGTGGCTGCAGGTCGGCTTCCGAGCGGATCGGCAGAAAGCCGGAAACGATTGTGCCGGGTGCGAAAGCTATGGCATCGCCCGCATGTGCCGCCATCTCGAGACTTTTGGCGGCACGCAGATCTGCCGGGATGGCATCCCGGGCGGTCAGCCTTTCGGCGCGCAGTTGAGCCTTCAATTCCTTGGGCGTCATTTCGGATCCAGTCTTCCTATCCCGCGAACATACCTGCTCGCGGCTGATCGCGACAGGCAAAAAGGGCCTATTCCCCGTCCGTTTGCGCCTCATCCTCGATATGGGCATAGGCGAGCTTCAGCATGATCTCCGAAGCTTCCATCAAGGTCTTGCGTTCATCCGGCGTCAGGCGATCATCCATCGCCTTTTCCAGCCAGGCACGACGAGCGCCAATGTCTTGCGAGAGCACATTTCGACCGTGAGGGGTGATCGACAGCTCGATCTCACGGCGGTCGGCCTCGCTGCGTGTGCGGCTGATCAGTCCATCGCGCTCAAGGGCAGCGATGATGCGCGTAACGGATTGCGGCTGCAGATGCTCTTCAAGAGCGAGCCGCCATGCCGGCATTGGCCCCAAACGATGAAGCGTGGCGAGGATCGCGATGGTCGACAGGCTGTGCGGACCTTCGGATCGCGCAGCGCGCAGGCGGCGGCCGAGCAGCAGGACGGAGCGAAGGATGAGTGTCGCAGGGGCGTCGCTGCTACTGGACATATCGTACGCACTGCGTATTATTTTGTTCAAACCCAATCCATGGCGTAAGAGGCGGCGGATGGAAAAGACACTCAATCACGTTGCCGGAGCCTTTCGCTGGTCGACTGAGAAGGAAGTGACGGCGATCGAAATCGCCGTATCGGCGCTTGCCATGGCCGTTCCAGCACTGCTTGCGGCGAAGGGCCATCATACCGGGCTGGGGCTGATCGGCGGCATGGCGATGAGCGGGACGGTAGCGCATGGCAGACTGCGGACGCAAGCCGTGAGCGCCGGGGCCGCCCTGCTGGTTCTGGTTCTGGCGACCGGGATTGCCTGTGCGCTGGCGCGGTTCGGCGAAATTTGGCAGATCGGCCTTCTGGCGATCGCCGCTCTTGCCGGTGTTGTCGGCGGCTTCGATCGTGCTTTTGTCGCCGCCTCCATCCGCTTCATCTTCTATCTCGTGATGATCGGCGGCATTGTTTCGATCACGACGGCCAACGCCTTGCTTATCTTTGCCGTTGTTATTGGCGGCGCTGTCTTCGCTGTTGTCCTTCATCTGGCGATGGCCGCTGCCGTCGAACATATCCGGGGTCACAAGACACATAATGTCGAAGATGAGCGGAAGCCGACTGCAAGACAGAAGTTCGACAGACTACGGCGATCGCTGATGGAGCCGGCGGGCTGGCAATATCCGGCCCGACTGGTTTCGTGCCTGGCTACGGTTTCGCTCATCCATCTTTTCTTCCCCGATCACGATGTTCACTGGGCGGCGCTGGCGCTTGTGCTTTTGGTCGAACGGCGGCCGGAACGTTTGCCGCTCAGGACGACACAGAGAGTGATCGGCGTGCTCTTCGGTGTGTGCTGTGCGGGATTGCTGTCGTTTCTTGTTCTGCCGGTCTGGGCCGATGTGTTCATCGTTGCCGTACTCGGCGCCGTCAGGCCATTTTTGCGGGCCAGGAACTATCTTGCCTATTCCATCGTGATGACGCCATTGATGATGATGGCCATGGGCACAGCCGATCATGTCCTGCCTGTCTCCGCGCTGCTGGACAGGCTCTTTGCCACCGTCTTTGCTGCTTGTCTGGTGCTGATCGTCAATCAGGTGACAATCCATCTGCTGCCCGAGACGGCAGCGCAAAAAGCTTAGGGCATTTCCGGTTCCCATCGAAACACGGAAATGCCCTATCCTGTTTTCTTGTCATTCCGGACGCGGAATCGCTGCGTCGTTTTGCTGGAAACGTCAGATGACGATGCTGGAAGGAATGGTCGCAGTCGGTATGGCCGCGGACATGCCGGCCATCGCCGACTGGGCACCACCGATTGCACCGTCGGCAGCATCGCGATTCTTCTCGCGCAGATCGCGCATCGCCTTTTCAAGAATCTGCTTGAGTTCACGGACGACGGACTTGAACTCTTCCATCGTCTGGCGGTCGGTAGCGGAAATTGTCGAGGATTTCGGACCGTCTTCGACCGTCTCTTGATAGGCCTTGCGGGCTTGGGCGGCGCCGTCCGTATCGGTGGCATTCTTGCCGTCCTCTCCGTCCTGCTGCTGCGTCGCTTCGGCGCTCTCGGTCTCCGAGGGGGAGGCCGATGCGTCGCTTGCGGCAACTTCGGCGGCTGCGTCAGCATTTGTCGCTGTCGTCGCGGACGAAGCCGCAGAGGCTGCGGCTGCTGCCGCTCCGGTGGCCGCACTTGCGCCCGAAGAGCCTGCGGCAACTGCGGAGGCGAATTCGGATGCTGCGGCGCCCACCTTTCGGGCAAGCTCGGCGGCAAGACGGGCGATCACTTCCGGAGGGAAGCCCGCGGTCTTCAAAGCCTGCAGTTCCTGCTTGGCTTCCTCCAGCTTGCGCTGAGCACGGCTCTTTGCATCGTCAGAAGAGCTTGCCAGTGAATTGCGCGCCTGCTCCAGGGCCAGCGACTGGCGCTGTAGTTTCAATACGCCGGTGTCGGGCTGCTCGGTGGAGGACAAAACGCCTGACTGTGCCGACATGGTGCCGCGCAGAATGTTTGACGCCGAAGCGGTTGCGAGCTGCATAGTATACCCCCGATTACATTTGGGGTTCACTCTGCCAGATCAGACTTGCGTGGAACTTGGGTCGGCTATCGGTTGTGCTTCGGCCAATCGTCGCATGGTCTGCGCAAAGAGAGGCGGGCCGCCCGGATTCCAGCCGAGCGCGCGGATCTTTGCAGTATTCATAATTCGAAGGTTCGCCTTGTCCGCTACCGCTGGCAGCGGGAAGGGACATCGCGTGTGATGTTGGATCTCGGAGAGAATGTCGCGCGTATCGACGGCGATATCGGAAATGTTGAAGATCTCGCCAGAGATCCGGGCGCTTTCCGTTTCCAGCATCAGCCGTACGGCGCGGCCAAGATCGCGGCCATGCACTTCGGTTCCGGCGCGCGGAGAAACTGGCTTGCCCCGTAGATAGTCATCGATCATCCCCTCCCACTTGTTTGGAAAGCGATCGCCGTAAACGCCTGTCACCCGCAGGCTTGCCCCGGCAAAGCCGGGGCCGGAAAGATGCGTGAGCGCCCGTTCGGCATCGAGCTTGACCTGCCCATAGAGAGTTTCCGGCGCCGACGGCATGGTTTCGAGAAGTTCGGCACCGGGTGCAAGTTCGCCATAGGCGGCGCGGCTGGAGACGAAAATGCAGCGGCGGGTGCCGGCACGTTTTGCCTCCTCGAAGAGTTTTACCGTGCCATCCAGATTGAGGCGATGGAATGTCTTGGGATCGTCGCCTTCGCCGCCGCGGTATTTTCCCTCGATATGGCTGAAGGCGGCATGCACGAAGAAATAGGCGTCGTCAAAAGCGCAGATATCGTTTTCGTCGGGATCAAGCGAAAGCCTTGCGAAATCGACAGGACGGGAAAAGAAATGAGGCAGGGGAGCGTGGCGCCCGCCGACGATCACCTGATATCCGGCGGAAAGCAGTTCCTCGACGATATAATGTCCGACGAGGCCCGTTCCGCCTGAAACCAGTACTTTCATGCCGCCTCACCCGGGTTGGCCAGAGATGCAATCTCAGGCACGTGGTCACCAGCGTGGAAACAATGCCACAAATCGATCAAGGGTTGTAGCCTTGACGCCTTCGGATGATCTTTTTCCCAAGGTTTTTCATATTGATAGTGCAAGACCGAAATACTCTTCCAATCCCACAGGGCCGGCATCGTGAACCAGACATATTGCAGCATGTTGAAATAGACGGGCAGGCCGTGCCAATCTGGAAAGAAGGTCTCGAGGAAGCTCTGGTCAGTGCGCCGCCAGAAAATATCCGGATGGTCCAACACATCGAGCATGTGTCGGAATGTCTCTTCCGAAGGGCGTGCGACGAAGACGCCGGAATTCATGCGCCGGAAATCGACGAGGCTTTCATAGACATTCGGCGCTGCGGAAAATTCCGGGTAGCCGAAGAGCTTGTCGATGTTCTTCAAGACAATCGCATCGGCATCGATGAAAACGCAGCGCTCGTATTCGACAAGTTGCCACAGGCGCAGTTTGCAGAAATTGTCGAGCGGTGAATGGAAGGCCGGCTTGCGGCCCTTGGTGAAGGGGGCTGCGGAATGAAGATTGCCGCGCGCGTGACGCGCGTTGAAGGCATCCGACTGCGGCAGGTGCTCGACTTCGATCAAGCGGCAACCAAGGGCATCCAGCGGAGCCAGCGCGCCAGCATCTACGCCGCCAGTATGCAGCACGACGATGGCGGCTCCGGTGCCGGTGCGGCGAAGGGAGTTTGCCAGTGCAGTCGCGCCCATGGCGTAGTCGGCGTTGGTGACGAGGGTCACGTAAGCGAAATTGGAGGTGAGGGTCATCGACGCCGCACGCTCATGATACGGACTTCAGCCGCTTGCCTTCCGGATCGTGATTGATGGTCGCGGCGATATCCTTGGTCCAGGCGGAAACGGCGGGGACACGGGAGCGATCGACGCGATAGGCGAACTTCTTCGCCACTTCGACGATTTCATCGAGCAGGCCGGCCTGCAGTGTAATGGGATTGAGACCAAGGCCGAGGAACTTGTCGTTCTTGACGACCAGATCGTTTTCGGCAGCCTCCTTGCGCGGATTGGGCAGCCAGGCAATTTCGGAGCCACTCATTTTTGCGATCATCTCGGCAAGGTCCCGCACGCGATGGGTTTCCGTCATCTGGTTGAAGATCTCAACGCGGGAGCCGCGGGCAGGCGGGTTCTTCAACGCCAGTTCGATGCAGCGAACGGAATCCTGGATGTGAATGAAGGCGCGCGTCTGGCCGCCGGTGCCGTGAACGGTCAGAGGATAGCCGATGGCCGCCTGGATGAGGAAACGGTTCAGCACGGTGCCGTAGTCGCCGTCATAGTCGAAGCGGTTGATGAGCTGCTGATGGCGACGTGTCTGTTCGGTATGCGTGCCCCAGACGATTCCCTGATGCAGATCGGTGATTCTGAGCCCGTCGTTCTTGGCATAAAACTGGAACAGGAGCTGATCCAGGCACTTGGTCATGTGGTAGATCGAGCCTGGATTGGACGGATAGAGAATTTCCTGCGAGGCCGTCTCGCCGTTCATGGTTTCGATGCCGACAGGCAGATACCCCTCGGGGATTGCCGCACCGACCGTCGAATAACCGTAGACACCCATGGTGCCGAGATGCACCAGGTGGGCATCGAGCTGGAGCTCGACCAATGCATTCAGCAGGTTATGCGTGGCGCTCACATTGTTGTTGACGGTATAATTCTTGTGCCGGTCGCTCTTCATCGAATAGGGCGCGGCGCGTTGTTCGGCGAAATGAATGATCGCATCGGGCCGGTTTTCCGCGAGCCATTTCTTCAGAAGCTCGTAGTCGCGGGAGAGGTCGATCAGATTGAAATGGATGCGCCGGCCGGTTTCGGCATGCCAGATGCGGGTACGCTCCTGAATGGAGTCCATCGGTGTCAGCGATTGGACGCCAAGTTCGGTATCGATCCAGCGGCGTGAGAGATTGTCGAGGATGTGGACGTCATGTCCGGCATCGGAGAGATGCAGCGAGGTTGGCCAACCGATGAAACCGTCTCCGCCCATCACCGCAATCTTCATGCCACTGGCTCCTCATGGGTTGCTTCCTAACGGGAATAATTAGGAAATATGACAATTGTTCAATGCTTGCCTGTCGAGAAGTGTTGCGTCAAAGAGGGCCGGAAAGTTTGGAGAAAATTATGGCGGAACACGGTTTTTCTATTTCCGGCGAACTCACCGAGGCGGGGCATCGGCTCGTGCAGCGGGTGTACTACGAAGATACGGATTTCTCCGGTCTGGTCTATCACGCGCGCTACCTGCATTTCCTCGAGCGCGGCCGCACGGACTATCTGCGCTGCCTCGGCGTCGAACAGCGTGAACTCGTCAATGCCGATGAAGAGGGGCTGGTTTTCGTCGTCCACCGCATGGAGATCGATTTCAAGAGCCCGGCTCGCATGGACGATATTCTGACCGTGGTGACCCATACCGAAAAGGCCGGCGGCGCCAAGATGGTGCTCAACCAGGAAATCCGCCGCGACGATACCCTCCTGATCACCGCCAAGGTGATCATCGCCGTCATCAACGCGAGAGGTCGGCCGCGTCGTCTGCCGGAGGCGCTGGCACGGCAGATGCTCATTCCCGAGAGCTGAAGGCGACCGGGATAATGCCTGGATCTTCTGCGTCAAACTGGCCGAATCGAGGGCTTGTAAAAACTTGAATTTCATGTGAAGGAATTGCTGCGCTGCAAGATGAGCGCTGTGTTCAGCAACCGGACAATGCGCCGGTCAAGTTATCCAGGACCAAAATCTCCCGCAACATTCCCGCTGTCATAGTCTGGCACTAACGATCTATTAACCATAATGGTGTCTTACTCGCGGAGTCGGAGTTTGTGCGACGCACGCCTTCCTTTGACCAAATTTGACGGCAAGAAGGCGGAAGAAGAGCTTGGAAGCTTGACCAGGGCTTTGGGCGGCGGCCGCCAGACATTCTTGCGAGATCACTTTGTGCCGCCCGGTCAAGCACCGGGCGTTTGGATTCGGGGATTTTGGATCTATGGAACAAGTAGGATTGGCAGCAGCCACGACCGACGTCAGCCTCTGGTCGCTATTCATGCAGGCCGGCATCGTCGTCAAGCTGGTCATGCTCGGCCTTATCGCGGCTTCGGTATGGACCTGGGCTATAGTCATTGACAAATATCTGGCCTATGGCCGTGCCCGTCGCCAGTTCGACAAGTTCGAACAGGTCTTCTGGTCTGGCCAGTCGCTGGAAGAGCTTTACCGGACGCTTTCGGAGCGCAACAATACCGGCCTTGCGGCGATCTTCGTCGCGGCGATGCGCGAATGGAAGAAGTCTTTCGAACGTGGTGCGCGTTCGCCGATCGGCCTTCAGATGCGTATCGACCGCGCCATGGACGTGACGCTCGCCCGTGAATCCGAATTTCTCTCGGCTCGTCTCGGCTCGCTGGCGACGATCGGTTCGGCCGGTCCGTTCATCGGCCTTTTCGGTACGGTCGTCGGTATCATGACCTCGTTCCAGGCCATCGCCGGTTCGAAATCCACCAACCTTGCGGTTGTGGCTCCGGGTATCGCGGAAGCGCTTCTGGCAACCGCCATCGGCCTCGTTGCCGCTATCCCGGCGGTTATCGCCTACAACAAGTTCTCCGCCGACGCCGGCAAGCTCTCGGGTCGTATGGAAGGTTTCGCGGATGAATTCTCCGCCATCCTTTCGCGCCAGATCGACGAGAAGCTGCAGCCGCGTCAGGCCGCGCAGTAACCGACGGAGTAGACGACCATGGGTATGGCTGTAGGCGGCAATAGCGGAGGGGGCGGTGGACGCCGCCGCCGCGGTGGCCGCAACAAGGGAGTTATCTCCGAAATCAACGTGACGCCGCTTGTCGACGTCATGCTCGTGCTGCTTATCATCTTCATGGTGGCGGCACCGATGATGACGGTCGGCGTTCCGATCGATCTGCCGGAAACGCAGGCCAAGGCGCTGAATTCCGAGACGCAGCCGATCACGATCTCGGTCAAGAACAGCGGCGAAGTCTATCTGCAGGAAACACCGATCCCCGCCGAAGAAATTGCCGCGAAGCTCGAGGCGATCGCCACCACCGGTTACAACGAGCGCATCTTCGTGCGCGGCGATGCGACTGCGCCTTACGGCGTGATTGCTGACGTCATGGCCCGTATCCAGGGCGCAGGCTTCAAGAATATCGGCCTCGTGACGCAGCAGAAGAAGGACCAGTAACGCTCAAGATGAAGACCAGCGTCGTCACATCTGCGGTTCTGCACGGGCTGGTGCTTACCTGGGCGCTGGTGTCGCTGAGCGCTCCGGAATCCTTCAAGGTGGAGGATTTCGAGGCTATGCCGGTCGATCTCGTGCCGGTTGAATCCATCACGCAGATGCAGCAGGGGGACAAGAAGGCTCCAATGAAGGAGACTTCTGCTCCGGTGCCGACGACACGGCCGCCGATCCCGCAGCCGGCGGAGAATGCTGGCGACAACAATGTCGATCTGAAGACGCCGCCGGTTCCGAACGCGAAACCCAGCAACAGCGAAGCGGCTGCTGCCAATTCGAGCGACAAGCCGCAGCCGCAGATCGACCCCAAGCCGAACGACGTCAAGGAAATCAACAAGGAAGAGACCGAGGTCGAGCAACCGAAGGAAGTCGCTTCCATTCCCCAGACCAAGCCGGCAGAAATAACGCCGCCGCCGAAGCCTGAGGAAAAGCCGCCGGAAGAACAAGCAAAGCCCGAAGAGCCGCCGAAGCCGGATGCCGAGGCGCTGCCGGACAAGGTGCCGACGCCGGTCGTCAAGCCGCAGGTGAAGCCGCCGGAACAGAAGCCCGCCGAAAAGCCGCCGGAGAAGACCCCCGACCAGCCCAAGGCTGCCGAAACGCCAACGGACAAGAAGAAGGCTGACAAGAAGCAGGAAGTGGCGAAATCGGCTTCGTCGATGAAGAGCGACTTCAACGCGGATGAGATTTCGGCTCTGCTGAACAAGACCGATCCGTCTGCCGGCGGCGCCAAGCGTTCAACGCAGGAAGCATCGTTGGGCGCCAAGAAGGCCACGAACGGCGCTTCGAAGCTGTCGCTGAGCGAAATGGACGCGCTGAAGAGCGCGATCGCCGGCAACTGGTCGGTCATCCCAGGCATGGAAGGCATGGCGGACGTGCGCATCAAGGTGCACATGAAGCTCGATCAGGACGGCAATATCGTCGGAGAGCCGGAAGTCGAGGCGACTGGTGGCGATAATGATTCCACTCGCCGGGCTCTGGCCGGCGGCGCCTACCGTGCCATCATGAAATCGGCGCCGTTCTCGAGCCTGCCGAAAGACAAATACGACGCCTGGAACGAAGTCGTCGTCAATTTCGATCCGAGCGATCTGGGAATCTAGATGCTGACGGACCTGTCTCACGGCAACACACCCATTGCAGTCGTCCTTGTGCTTGGCGCGTTTGTGGGCTGTGCCTTCAGCGATGTGGCGCAGTCGGCAGAAAGCGGCACACTCGGTGATCCGGCGGCCGAAATTCGCCAGGCCGTCACGACCTATTTCAACGTTTCTCCGGATTTGCTGGAGGGCGGCAAAGTTTTCGTCACCGTACACGTCAGGCTCGACAGAGCCGGTGCGCTCGTCGGTTCACCTGAAGTGTCTGCCAATGGTGGCAGCAACGCCCAGCGAAAAGGTTTGTCCGCCGCGGCTCTGCGTGCAGTCGTGCGCGCATCTCCGTTCACAATGCTTCCGAAAGACAATTACGAATCCTGGAAAGAAGTCGTCCTGCACTTCGAATCCGGCGATCCGACTCCATAGATGCTGAAAGGCTGTTTGGTATGACAAAGTGTTCCTTCTTCCGTGCCATCATGGTCGCAGCCGGCCTGATGACCGCTGCCGCCTTCGCGACGCCGGCCAATGCGCTAGTTGAGATCAACATCAACAAGGGCAACGTTCAGCCGCTGCCGATCGCCGTGACGGATTTCCTGCAGGGCGACATGGGCGCGCAGGTTTCGCAGGTCATCGCAGCCGACCTGCAACGCTCCGGTCTGTTCGCGCCGGTCAACAAGACGGCTTTCATCGAGAAGATCTCCAATCCGGACGCAGCGCCGCGCTTCGAGGACTGGAAGGTCATCAATGCTCAGGCATTGGTCACCGGCCGTGTCACCCAGGAAGCGGATGGTCGCCTTCGGGCCGAATTCCGCCTCTGGGATACCTTTGCCGGTCAGCAGATGACCGGTCAGCAGTTCTATACGCAGCCCGAGAACTGGCGCCGTGTCGCACACATCATTGCTGACGCGATCTACAAGCAGATCACCGGCGAAGAGGGTTATTTCGATACCCGCGTCGTCTTCGTGTCCGAATCCGGTCCCAAGCAGCAGCGCAAGCGCCAGCTCGCGATCATGGACCAGGACGGCTTCAACGTGCGCATGCTGACCGATGGCAGCGACCTCGTCCTGACGCCGCGCTTCTCGCCGAACCGGCAGGAAGTCACCTACATGTCTTTCGCCAACCAGCAGCCGCGCGTCTATCTGCTGCAGCTCGAAACCGGGCAGCGCGAAGTTGTCGGCAACTTCCCCGGCATGACCTTTTCGCCGCGCTTTTCTCCCGATGGCCAGAAGGTCATCATGAGCCTGCAGCAGGAAGGCAACTCGAATATCTACACGATGGACCTGCGTTCGCGCACGACGACCCGCCTGACCTCGACGGCTGCAATCGACACGTCGCCCTCCTATTCGCCTGACGGCAACCGCATCGCCTTCGAAAGCGACCGCGGCGGACAGTCGCAGATCTACGTGATGAATGCCGACGGTTCGGGCCAGACCCGCATCTCTTTCGGTGATGGCCGCTATTCGACACCGGTCTGGTCGCCGCGTGGCGATCTGATCGCCTTTACCAAGCAGTCGGGCGGCAAGTTCTCGATCGGCGTGATGAAGCCTGACGGTTCCGGAGAGCGCATTCTGACGACCGGTTTCCACAATGAAGGCCCGACCTGGGCGCCGAATGGCCGCGTCATCATGTTCTTCCGCCAGGCGGCCGGTGCCGGTGGTCCGCAGCTCTATTCGATCGATCTGACCGGTTACAATGAGCAGGCAATCAAGACGCCTTCCTACGGTTCCGATCCGGCTTGGTCGCCACTTCTCGAGTAGTGGACAGGCTGGAACTCGCCTTCATGTCGCCGCAAAGTCCTGAAAATGGGCAATGCAGGGACAAATCAACGAATCGTTAACCATAATCTTTGATGGCCGGTTAACCGAGTGCGGTTACTGTCCGGAAACCCTGATTGAAGTCGCAAGGAGACCCGGCCATGAGCCGAATTCACACCCCGGCAATGAGCCGCATGCAGAATTTCGCCCGCAACCCCGTCATGATCGCGCTGGTCGCCGGTCTCGCTCTTGCGAGCTGCGCCAACAAGAAGAACGTGCCGAACAGCGCAGGCGAACTCGGCCTTGGTGCCGGTGCGGCAACGCCGGGCTCGGCCCAGGACTTCACGGTCAATGTCGGCGACCGCATCTTCTTCGACACCGACTCCACGTCGATCCGTGCAGACGCTGCCCAGACGCTCGACCGTCAGGCACAGTGGCTCGGCCGCTATCCCAACTATGCAATCACCGTCGAAGGCCATGCCGACGAACGCGGTACACGCGAATATAACCTTGCGCTCGGTGCTCGCCGCGCTGCGGCCGCCAAGGATTACCTCGCTTCGCGCGGCGTTCCGGCTCAGCGCATGAAGACGATCTCCTACGGCAAGGAGCGTCCGGTCGCTGTCTGCGACGATATTTCCTGCTGGTCGCAGAACCGTCGTGCAGTCACCGTTCTCGGCGGCGCAGGCATGTAATTTCCGGCAAAACCGGGATTCTGACGAGGCGGCCCTTGCGGGCCGCCTTTCTTTTTGACCACACTTTGGCCAGACTCCGTTGCTTTTTGAAAGCAATTGGAAAAATCTCCTGTTCGTGCCATCGGGGCGCGAAGAATCACTGGGACACAGGACGATACAAATGAAGAAACTAGTCGTGGCAGGCATGCTGTGCCTTGCGGCCGTGACCGGGAGCGAGCGAGCGGCTTATTCCGCTTCGTTCTTCGGCTTGCACATCGGCGGCCAATCCGCGCAACAGAGCCAGCCGGCAGCACCCGTTATCAAGGTGCAGAGCGGCGACGCGGAAATCCGCATCCAGCAAATGGAAGACCAGATGCGGCAATTGAACGGCCGTATCGAGGAGATGAGCTATCAGCTTCTCCAGATGCAGGAAACGATCCGCAAGCAGCAGGAAGACAACGAATTCCGCTTCCAGCAGCTCGAAAAGACGGGTGGCGGAGCAAGTGGCGGCGGTGGTGCTGCCAAGACGCCGGTGAAGAAGAGCGAAGCCGATATTGCGCCGCCGGCATCCGGCGGTGGCGACGATATCGCCAAGGTCATCCAAGCCCCGCAGGGAGCCGAAACGGCTCCCTCTACCGACGTGCCGGCCAATGAAGGTCTCGGTCAGCCGCCGCAAGAGCTCGGCTCCATGGATTTCGATCAGAACGGCAATCCCGTCGGCAATAGCGTGAACAAGAATGCGACAATCGGTTCGGCGCCGCTGCCGAATGCGACATCGCCGCAACAAACCGCGTCTCTCGGCAGCGAAGCCGATCAGTACAAGGCTGCCTACGGGCATGTCCTTTCCGGAGACTACGGCACGGCTGAGCAGGAATTTACACAGTATATTTCGCGTTATCCGAACAGCGCGCGTGCCGCGGACGCCAATTTCTGGCTCGGCGAAGCGCTTTATTCGCAGGGCAAGTTCAACGAATCGGCCAAGACCTTCCTGAACGCCCATCAGAAATACGGCACCTCCGAAAAGGCGCCCGAAATGCTGTTGAAGCTCGGCATGTCGCTTGCGGCGCTCGACAATACCGACACGGCCTGTGCGACACTTCGCGAAGTCAGCAAGCGTTATCCGAAGGCTTCCCGCGCCGTCATAAACAAGGTTGCGAGCGAGCAGAAGCGTCTCGCCTGCTAAGGTCTTTCGGCTTGTCTCCGGAAGACCTTGTTACCCCTGAGGCGGCAATCGGCCGTTTCATCGCTTCGCTGAGGACGCCCACGCGCATTCTGATCGCGATTTCGGGCGGCAGCGATTCCACCGGCCTGCTTCTTCTGCTCGTCGAAGCGTTGAAGGCTGTGTCCGATCCTTCCATTTCCCTTTGTGCCGCGACCGTCGATCATGCATTGCGCAGCGGATCCGCAGATGAGGCGCGCGACGTCGCAGGCTTCTGTGAGTCCCTTGGGGTTCCGCATCGGACCATGATCTGGCGAGGCGAGAAGCCAAAGAGCGGTATCATGGCGGCCGCGCGGGAGGCGCGTTACGGCCTGCTCGCCGAGGCGGCGGAAGCGTTTGCCGCCAATATTATCGTCACAGGACATACGCTGGACGATCAGCGCGAAACGCTTGCGATGCGGGGCAAGCGAACCGATCAGCTTTCGACCGGCATTGCCGATGCAGTGCTCTTCGATCGACGGTTTTGGGTTCTGCGACCGCTTCTTTTCTCAGGCAGGGCCGATATCCGCGACTTCCTTTGTAGGCGCGGTGTGCCCTGGATCGACGATCCCAGCAACGAGGACATGAAGTATGAGCGGGTGCGGACACGCCGGCAGCATTCGCAGGATCTGGGTACGCGAGCGGATATCCGCGGTGCCTGGGAAGGGCGCTTGGCTCTTTCGTCCAGAGGAGCGGAATGGCTCCCGGACTATTTCAAGCTTCATGGCGGCCTGCTTGGACAGGTGATACCTGACGGGCTGAAACAGAGTTCCGCGGTTCTCGATTATGCGCTCGGCCGGCTGACGGCTGTCTTCGGTGGGCAGCCCTTTGTACCGGGCAGGGCGCAGATGGAGCGGCTGCTTGCCTTTGCCGCCAGCGGCGAGCCAGCGCGTATGACTGTCGGCAGAGTAGTCTTCGATCTCAGGCGTGACGGGCTTTATCTGGCACGCGAGAGCCGAGGGATATTGCCGTTGACGCTACAGTCGGGGGAGGCTGGGGTCTGGGACGGGCGGTTTTATGTAGGCAACAGCTCGGCAGCTGTCGTCGATGTCGACGTTCCTCACAGCATCGGGAACGACGAGGGCGGTTCCGTCTTGCTTCCCAGGGAGGCATGGAAGCGCGCGGCGGCTTCAGCGCCTATCTTATCGGCCGATGCGGGGCCGTTATCGGCAGAATCCGCTCGATCGGTCAATGTCGTGCCGTATTTTGCACCCTTCGACCGCTTTTTGACACGATTTGATTTCACCTTTGCCGACAGGCTTTCAGCAGTTTTCTCAAGGGTGCCCTATGCGGAGCTGCCTTTAAGAAGTATTGACGGAAAAACGATCTGACAGAATGGATCGCCTTGGCAATGGCTTGGCGCAACCCTATGTTAGAGACCAAATATGACGGCCGCCATGAGGCGACCGTTCCTGTGCTGGGGAGTTCAATGAACCCTAACTTACGTAATTTCGCATTGTGGGCGATCATAGCGCTGCTGCTGATTGCCCTTTTCAGTATGTTCCAAACGGCGCCGGCGCAGACGGGTTCGCGTGAAGTTCCTTATTCGCAGTTCCTGCGTGAGGTCGATGCGGGCCGCGTGAAGGATGTCGTGGTCACCGGCAACCGGTTGACCGGTACGTATCTGGAAAACAATAATACGTTCCAGACCTATTCGCCCGTCATTGACGACAATCTGCTTGATCGCCTGCAGGCCAAGAACGTCGCTGTGACCGCGCGTCCGGAAACCGATGGCTCCTCGGGCTTCCTGAGCTATCTCGGAACGCTGCTGCCGATGCTCCTGATCCTCGGCGTCTGGCTGTTCTTCATGCGCCAGATGCAGGGTGGTTCGCGCGGCGCGATGGGCTTTGGCAAGTCCAAGGCCAAGCTTCTGACCGAAGCACATGGCCGCGTGACCTTTGACGATGTTGCTGGTGTCGATGAAGCCAAGCAGGATCTGGAAGAAATCGTCGAGTTCCTGCGCGACCCGCAGAAGTTCCAGCGCCTTGGTGGCAAGATCCCGCGCGGCGTGCTGCTCGTCGGCCCTCCGGGTACCGGTAAGACGCTGCTCGCCCGCTCGGTCGCCGGCGAAGCCAATGTGCCGTTCTTCACCATTTCCGGTTCTGACTTTGTCGAAATGTTCGTCGGCGTCGGCGCAAGCCGCGTCCGCGACATGTTCGAGCAGGCCAAGAAGAATGCGCCTTGCATCATCTTCATTGACGAAATCGACGCCGTCGGTCGCCATCGTGGTGCCGGTCTCGGCGGTGGTAACGACGAACGCGAGCAGACGCTGAACCAGCTCCTCGTGGAGATGGACGGTTTCGAAGCCAATGAAGGTATCATCCTGATCGCCGCGACCAACCGTCCCGACGTTCTCGATCCGGCACTCCTGCGTCCGGGCCGTTTTGACCGTCAGGTCGTCGTCCCGAATCCCGACATCGTCGGCCGTGAGCGTATCCTCAAGGTTCACGCCCGCAACGTTCCGCTGGCTCCGAATGTCGATCTGAAGGTTCTGGCTCGCGGTACGCCCGGTTTCTCTGGCGCCGATCTCATGAACCTCGTCAACGAAGCTGCCCTGATGGCTGCACGCCGTAACAAGCGCGTCGTCACCATGCAGGAATTCGAAGACGCCAAGGACAAGATCATGATGGGCGCCGAGCGCCGCTCTTCGGCCATGACCGAGGCGGAAAAGAAGCTCACCGCCTATCACGAGGCTGGTCACGCCATCACAGCACTGAACGTTGCCGTCGCCGACCCGCTGCACAAGGCAACCATCATTCCGCGCGGCCGTGCTCTCGGCATGGTCATGCAGCTTCCCGAGGGCGACCGCTACTCGATGAGCTACAAGTGGATGGTCTCGCGCCTCTGCATCATGATGGGTGGCCGCGTTGCCGAAGAACTGACTTTCGGCAAGGAGAACATCACGTCCGGTGCCTCCTCCGACATCGAGCAAGCCACCAAGCTTGCCCGTGCGATGGTGACCCAGTGGGGCTTCTCCGACGAGCTCGGCCAGGTTGCCTATGGCGAGAACCAGCAGGAAGTCTTCCTCGGACATTCCGTCTCGCAGTCGAAGAACGTTTCGGAAGCGACCGCGCAGAAGATCGACAATGAAGTGCGCCGCCTGATTGATGAAGCCTATACACAGGCCCGTACGATCCTGACGGAAAAGCATGATGAGTTCGTCGCACTCGCCGAAGGGCTGCTCGAATACGAGACGCTGACAGGCGAAGAGATCAAGGCGCTGATCCGCGGCGAAAAGCCCGCACGCGACCTTGGAGATGATTCGCCGCCGAGCCGCGGTTCGGCTGTTCCGAAGGCTGGTGCGCGTCCCGCTTCCAAGGGTGATGAGCCGGAAGGCGGACTGGAGCCTCAGCCCCACTGAATTTTAAGCTGAAGTTTGCCTAAGGGGCCGGATTTCCACAGGGAATCCGGCCCCTTTAATATTAGTAACAGGATATAATCGGTTTTCTTGGTAATTTACGTGCCGGTTCTGCGGTTTTGTGGCATTCCGCTGACTAATGACAAGTCTGAATCAAGGTTTCGGGCGCAGCCTTCATTTTTGAAACCGAATTCTTGCTTGAGGAATGCATAAGCTTCTACGGCGCGCGGACAGCGCAGGAGTGCATATGAAAAGACGCTATTTCGGGACGGACGGCATCCGAGGCCAATCCAACATCTTCCCCATGACGCCGGACCTTGCAATGCGGGTCGGCATTGCGGTCGGTACGATCTTCCGGCGCGGCAATCACCGCCACCGGGTCGTCATCGGCAAGGATACGCGCCTCTCCGGCTACATGCTCGAGAATGCCATGGTGGCGGGTTTTACGGCCGCGGGCATCGATGCTTTCGTTCTCGGCCCGATCCCGACACCGGCTGTCGCGATGCTGACGCGCTCGCTTCGTTGCGATATCGGCGTCATGATCTCCGCGTCGCATAATCCTTACGAAGACAATGGCATCAAGCTGTTCGGCCCCGATGGATACAAGCTGTCGGACGATATCGAAGGCGAGATCGAGGATCTGCTTGAGCGGGATCTCAACTCGCAGCTTGCCAAGTCCGACGATATCGGTCGCGCCAAGCGTATCGACGGTGTGCATGACCGTTATATCGAACATGCCAAGCGCACGCTGCCTCGCGACGTGACCCTGCAGGGCCTGAGGATCGCCATCGATTGCGCCAATGGCGCCGCCTACAAGGTCGCGCCCGCCGTTCTCTGGGAACTCGGCGCCGACGTGGTGACGATCGGCAACGAACCGAACGGCACGAATATCAATCTCAATTGCGGATCCACGAGCCCGGTCGCGTTGCAGAAGAAGGTTGACGAAGTGCGGGCCGATATCGGCATCGCGCTCGATGGCGATGCAGACCGCGTCATCATCGTCGATGAAAACGGCTCGATCGTCGATGGCGACCAGTTGATGGCGGTGATTGCCGAAAGCTGGGCCGAGAGCCAGCAGCTGCGCGGCAACGGTATCGTCGCCACCGTGATGTCCAATCTCGGTCTTGAGCGTTTTCTCGAAGACAAGGGCCTCGGTCTTGCCCGCACGAAGGTCGGCGACCGCTATGTCGTCGAGCACATGCGCCAGCATAACTACAATGTCGGCGGCGAGCAGTCCGGTCATATCGTGCTTTCGGACTATGGCACGACCGGCGACGGCCTCGTTGCCGCCCTGCAGATCCTGGCCGCTGTGAAGCGCACGGGCAAGACGGTGAGCGAAATCTGCCGCCGCTTCGAGCCGGTACCGCAGCTTCTGCGTAATGTGCGCATTACCGGCGGCAAGCCGCTGGAAGATATGCACGTGGTCAAGGCAATTGCCGATGCGGAGGCCGAACTCTCCAAGAACGGTCGCCTCGTGATCCGTCCGTCCGGCACCGAACCGCTGATCCGCGTCATGGCGGAAGGGGACGATCGCGCGCAGATCGAGCGCATCGTCAACGATCTGATCGGCACGATTTCCAGCGTACGCAGTGCCGCTTGAAGGCGCCGTAAGAAAAGATGAAAGCCGGCCTTTGCGCCGGCTTTTTTATTGCATCATCTATTGGTACCGGGCGAGCCAGACCGTGTGATTACCGCAGGCAGGATCCTCTGCCTTGTGGGCGATAACCGCGAAACCGTGCTCCTGCAATAGCGCGCGATATTCATCGGGACTGAGGCTGCTGTGATAGAGCGGTTCACCGACAAAGACGCCCATGGCTTCGCCGTGTGCCGGGCCACTGGTGAACATCAGAGCGGTGCCCGGCCTGGCCTGGGCCTGAAACAGGGCAAACATGCGCCGCTGATCTTCAAAGGTCAGATGGAAGAAGCTGTCCCAGGCAATCAGCCCGTCGAAGCGCTTGCCGAGCGAGAGGCTGCGCATATCCGCAACCTGCCAGTCCGAATTAGGAAAGCGTGTTCGGCACATAGCGATCAGACTGGTCGAGGAATCGATGCCGGTCACCGCGTAACCGCTCTCAATAAAATGACGTGCCAGTGGTTCGCCTGAGCCGCAGCCGATGTCGAGGATTGTGCCTCCCTGTGGGAGGAGGGCTGTGAAGCGATCCAGCCAGCTCCGTTCGAAAAGGGTTTTGCCGCGGCTCGTATCCCAGACCGCGGCGTGCCGTTCGTAGAGATCGGCTATATTGTCGGCGGCCTGTCTGTTGCTGTTCTGCATGCGCTCATCCCCGATCGGAAAATCCATTGACGTCATAAGCGCTTCGATACCGAAAGGACATGCCGTTCGACACCGCTGCCGCCAACATGACAGTCCAGGCGTTGCTTCATCTGCTATTCGGCAAGTCGAACGGGCGAATGAGACATGTTTAGTCTTCGGGAACGTGGTCGGGCGCGAATATTCAAATTACTTCTTATGGTTAAGCAGCTTTTAACGTTTCCGATTCATTATCCATAAAAAGCGTATCCGTTTTGGCGGCCTGCAGCGCGCCGACGCAACCGACTGGAGTGAATCCATGAAAAGAACCTTATCCGGTATCTTCGCCGCGCTGTTGATCGCGTCGAATGCCTATTCTGCCGATCTTGCTCCTGCCGAACCCATTCCTGAACAGCCGCCAGAAGTTGCCGTCAGCGCCTCGAGCGGCTGGTATCTGCGCGGTGATGTGGGCTATGCCTTCACCGATCTGCGCGGCGCGAAGTTCTTCCAGGGCAGCAACGATCTCGAAGCCAGTTTCGACCGTGCCGATCTCGATGATGCCTGGACCATCGGCGGCGGTGTCGGCTACCAGATCAACAGCTATCTGCGCACCGATCTGACCTTCGATTATCTTACCAAGTCTGATTTCCGCGGTTCGACAGTCGGTGGTGGCGCTGCCTTCGGCGCCTGCGTCGACTCGTGCACCTCGACCGACGTATCATCGATGACGGCCTACACGCTGCTCGCCAATGCTTACGTTGATCTCGGCACCTATGCCTACTTCACGCCGTACGTCGGCGCCGGTATTGGTGGCTCCTACGTCAAGTGGAAGGATCTCCACAACGTCGCCTGCGCCGACGATGGCAGCGGTTGCGATGATGAGGTTACCCATGGTGGCCGTGGCGGCTGGCGCTTCAGCTACGCGCTCATGGCCGGTGCTTCGATCGACGTGACCTGCAACGTCAAGGCCGATGTCGGT
The DNA here is from genome assembly GCA_900471925.1 of Hyphomicrobiales bacterium. GTDB lineage: Bacteria > Pseudomonadota > Alphaproteobacteria > Rhizobiales > Rhizobiaceae > Rhizobium. The sequence goes on along the minus strand of UCGV01000027.1, from coordinate 56,112 downwards.
TACCGCTACCTGCATATCGATGGCGGCAACATGTTCGGTTACAACGAAAACGGCGGTCCGGGCCGCGACCGTGGCGTCAACGTCCACGAAGCTCGCGTCGGTGCCCGTTACCTCTTCGACGGCTGCGCGCAGCCCGTCGCTTACGAGCCGCCGGAAATTCCGCTGCAGCAGCCGGTCTATAAATAGGCCTGAGCTCAGGCCTGATCGAAAGCCGCCCAATCGGGCGGCTTTTTTCGTTTTGTCCGATCGCTTTTAAAGTCGAACCCTAATGTCGGCTGCGGCAAAACAGCCTCCAGAAACGACATCTGCCGCTTGACTATGACGGGCTTCACCCATAAACACGGCGGCGGGACACTCCTCCCCAACGAGGAGCCATCTATCTGGAAGGGTAGCAATATGGCAAATACCGCAAAGCCGGACGTGCGTCCGCAAAACACTCATTTTTCTTCTGGCCCCTGCGCGAAACGTCCTGGTTGGACGCTCGAAGCTCTTTCCGATGCGGCTCTCGGCCGTTCGCACCGTGCGAAAGTCGGCAAGACCAAGCTGAAGCAGGCGATCGATCTCACCCGGGAAATTCTGGAAGTGCCTGCGGACTATCGCATCGGCATCGTACCGGCTTCCGACACCGGCGCCGTCGAGATGGCGCTCTGGTCGCTGCTCGGTGAGCGCGGCGTCGATATGGTCGCCTGGGAAAGCTTCGGTGCCGGCTGGGTCACTGACGTCGTGAAGCAGCTGAAGCTGAAGGACGTTCGCAAGATCGAAGCCGGTTACGGCGAACTTCCGGACCTTTCCACCGTCGATTTCGACCGTGACGTGGTCTTCACCTGGAACGGCACGACCTCGGGTGTACGCGTTCCCAACGCCGATTTCATTCCGGCCGATCGAAAGGGCCTGACGATCTGCGATGCGACGTCTGCCGCTTTCGCGCAGAACCTCGATTTCGCCAAGCTCGATGTCGTCACCTTCTCCTGGCAGAAGGTTCTCGGCGGCGAGGGTGCGCATGGCATTCTCATCCTGTCGCCACGTGCTGCCGAGCGTCTGGTTTCCTACCAGCCGGCATGGCCGTTGCCGAAGATCTTCCGCCTGACCTCGGGCGGCAAGCTGATCGAAGGCATCTTCCAGGGTGAGACGATCAACACGCCTTCGATGCTTTGCGTCGAAGACTATATCGATGCGCTTCTCTGGGCCAAGCAACTCGGCGGTCTCAAGGGCCTGATCGCCCGCGCCGACGCCAATGCCAAGACGGTTGCCGATTTCGTTGACGCCAACGAGTGGATCGCCAACCTCGCCGTCAAGCCGGAGATCGAATCCAACACCTCGATCTGCCTGAAGATCGTGGACAAGGACATTGCTGCTCTCGATGCCGATGGCCAGGCGAACTTCGCCAAGGGTCTCGTCGCTCTCCTCGAGAAGGAAGGCGTCGCCTATGACATCGGCGCTTACCGCGACGCTCCGTCGGGACTGCGCATCTGGGCGGGTGCCACGATTGAAACTTCCGACATGCAGAAGCTGATGCCTTGGCTGTCCTGGGCCTTCGAAACGCAGAAGGCTGCGCTTTCCCAGGCCGCTGCCTGATGTGATCGCATCCGGCTCCGCCCTATGGCGGAGCCCAGCATTCCCAATTCAAGTCTATCGCTGAACTCTTTGAAGGAGGCCCCAATGGCACCTCGCGTTCTCGTATCCGACGAACTGTCGGAAACCGCCGTCCAGATTTTTCGCGATCGCGGCGTCGAAGTCGATTTCCAGCCGCAGCTCGGCAAGGACAAGGACAAGCTGTTCGAAATCATCGGCAATTATGATGGCCTTGCGATCCGCTCCGCCACCAAGGTGACCGAGAAGATCATCGAAGCTGCCAAGAACCTCAAGGTCGTCGGCCGCGCCGGTATCGGCGTCGACAATGTCGATATCCCGGCTGCATCGCGCCGCGGCATCATCGTCATGAATACGCCTTTCGGTAACTCGATCACAACGGCCGAACATGCGATCGCCCTGATGTTTGCCGTTGCCCGCCAGCTTCCGGCTGCCGACACGTCCACGCAGGCCGGGAAGTGGGAAAAGTCGAAGTTCATGGGCGTCGAAATCACCGGCAAGACGCTCGGGGTCATCGGCGCCGGCAATATCGGCTCCATCGTCTGCGCTCGCGCCATCGGCCTGAAGATGCATGTCGTCGCCTATGACCCGTTCCTCTCCAAGGAGCGCGCCGAGGAAATGGGCGTCACCAAGGTCGAGCTCGACGAACTGCTCGCCCAGGCCGATTTCATCACGCTGCACGTGCCGATGACGGACAAGACGCGTGGCATTCTGAATAAGGAAGCACTTGCCAAGACGAAGCCCGGCGTTCGTATTATCAACTGCGCCCGCGGCGGTCTCGTCGATGAGGCAGCCCTTGCCGATGCCATCAAGTCCGGCCATGTCGCCGGTGCCGCCTTCGACGTCTTCGAAGTCGAGCCTGCCAAGGAAAGCCCGCTTTTCGGTTTGCCGAATGTTGTCTGCACGCCGCATCTTGGTGCATCGACCACGGAAGCGCAGGAAAACGTCGCTCTGCAGGTTGCCGAGCAGATGGCCGATTACCTCGTCAAGGGTGCTGTTTCGAACGCCATCAACATGCCGTCGATCACCGCTGAAGAAGCACCGATCCTGAAGCCGTTCATCAAGCTCGCCGACGTTCTCGGCGCCTTTGTCGGTCAGGTCACGGAAGAGCCGATCAAGGAAATCGAAATCCTTTATGACGGTGTCACCGCCAGCATGAACACGAGGGCGCTGACCTCGGCCGTTCTCGCCGGCCTGATCCGTTCGCAGGTCGCCGATGTGAACATGGTTTCGGCGCCGATCATGATCAAGGAAAAAGGTGTCATCCTTTCCGAGGTCAAGCGCGACAAGTCAGGCGTCTTCGACGGCTACATCAAGCTGACGGTCACGACGGAATCGATGACGCGTTCGGTTGCCGGTACGGTCTTCTCCGATGGCAAGCCGCGCTTCATCCAGATCAAGGGTATCAACCTCGATGCCGACGTGGGCAGCCACATGATCTACATCACCAATACCGACGTTCCCGGCATGATCGGCTTCATCGGCACGACGCTCGGTGCTGCTGGCGTCAACATCGCCAACTTCCAGCTCGGCCGCGACAAACAGGGCGGCGACGCTATCGCTCTGCTCTATGTGGACGCTGCGGTTGATGATGTCGTTCTCGGCAAGCTGACGGCCAATACGGCGATCCGCCAGGCAAAGCCGCTCACCTTCAACGTCGACTGAGTTTTCCTCCCAGGGAAAGACATGAAAAACCGGCGCGGTCCTCCGCGCCGGTTTTTTATATGGTCGCAGGCCTGTGCGCAGCCGTTGCGTTCAGTGACGGCTCGACTTGCTGTCGTGATGCAGGAATGTTTCCCTGCTTTCATCAATGACTTTGAAGAACTCGTCCCAGGAAATGTTTTCGAGGGGGCTCATGGGCCTGCCAAAGTCGACACCGACCGTGCCACTTTTCATCCGCGCCGGATGACCGCCGCGAGCCTCGATCCATTCGCGGATCTTGTCATGATCTTTCAGAACAGATGCGTCCATCATCGCCTCCCTGTCGACGTGTGGTATTTTCAAGCACACATAACTCTCTGGCGATCAATTGGTTCCATCCGGCTGTTTGGGGCATGTCCGGGTAGCGAGCCAGGCCTTACCAAAAGTATTCTCAACCATGCCGCGCCGATGACGATTTGAAAACTTTTACTGCTTATTTTGCGGGCGTTCGCCTAAAGTTTAGGCCATCTATGATTCTGATTTTATTTAGCTTTCCCGGTTATACCAATAGGATTGCTGGTCCCAATTTCGCGTGAATTCTCTCGATGGCCTCCTTTCAGAAGATGTCCGGACATTCCGAAGCTCTGAATGATGATTTTCGCTCGCTGTTTGCGACGCATCCGTCTCCCATGTGGGTCTATGATCCGGACACGCTGCGTTTCCTGAGCGTCAATGACGCGGCGCTCATGCTCTACGGCTATAGCGCTGAAGACTATCAGCGCATGACCGTGCTCGATATCCGCCCTGCCGTGGAGCGGGAGCGGATGCTCAGCGCCGTTCATGACCGCACGGATATGGAGAAGGCCGAGCGCTGGACGCATCTGAAGGCCGATGGTGAGGCCATCGAGGTTCTGACTTACGGCCGGGAAGTGCATTTCGAGGGGAAGGCTGCGATCCTGGCGATCGTGCAGGACCGCACGGAAGTGAATGCCGCCCAGCGCCAGATCACCGATACGCGTTCGCTGCTGGACAGCATTGTCGATAACCTGCCGGTCGGTGTCTTCGTGAAAGACATGGAAGAGGACGGCCGCTATATCCTGCTCAACGAAGCCTGCGGCGAAATCATGGGTTTCCATGCCGGCGACGTGGTCGGACGGGTGGATCGGGACTTTTTCCCCGCCGAACAGACCACGATCTTCCGTGAGCAGGACCGTGAGGCATTCGTTGCCGGGGCAACGATCAGTTTCGAGGAGACGATGGCACGGGCCGACGGTGGCAAGCGGATTCTTCGCACCGTCAAGCGCGCCCTGCCGGCGCCCGAAGGAAAGGAACCACGTTACCTGCTCGGCATTTCGCATGATGTGACGGAAGAACGTGCGGTCGAAGCCAAGCTCGCGCATCTTGCCATGCATGACTCGCTGACGAGCCTGCCGAACCGCGCGGCCTTTTCCAAGCATATCCGCAAGCAGGCGATTACTGCCTCCATCGAAAAGCCGGTGGCGCTACTCTACATCGACGTGGACCACTTCAAGACCATCAACGACAGCAAGGGCCATGCCGCCGGCGATGCGCTTCTCTGCCAGGTGGCCGAGCGTCTGCTGGCGCTTGCCAATGAGGGCGACCTCGTGGCGCGTCTCGGCGGCGACGAATTCGCTGTGGTGCTGCAGCTCGTCGAGGCTGACAGGGCTGAGCGTTTTGCCGATCTGCTTCTCAAGTCGCTCGCCCGGGCTTTTGATCTCGACGGTACGCGCGAACATGTCACTTGCAGCATCGGTATTGCTCTCGCCCCTGTCGATGCGGGCGAAGCCGACGTGCTGATGCGCCATGCCGACCTCGCGCTCTATGCCGCAAAGGAAAGCGGCCGCTCGACCTATCGTTTCTATGAGCCGGCGATGCGGCTGGAGGCCGAACGTCGGCACCATTTGACCGGCGAATTGCGTGATGCGCTCGAACACGGACAATTCGAGCTTTACTACCAGCCCATCGTCCAGCTGGAAAATGACGGTATCGGCGGTTTCGAAGCGCTGATCCGCTGGCGTCATCCGGTGCGTGGCCTGGTGGCACCGATGGAATTCATTCCACTGGCGGAGGAGACGGGGCTTATCGTTCCGATCGGAGACTGGGTGCTGCGGGAGGCGTGCCGCGCTGCGGCGGCCTGGCCGAAACATCTGAAAATCGCCGTCAATCTTTCCGTCAGCCAGTTTCGTCACGCAAGCCTGCTCTCCAGCGTCGTCGGCGCGCTCGATGAAGCTGGCCTGCGCCCGGAACGGCTGGAGATCGAGATCACCGAATCCGTATTTCTTGCGGATGTGGTCCAGAGCCTGCCGCTGCTGCGGGCGCTGAAGGAGCTCGGTGTGCGTATCGCAATCGACGATTTCGGGACGGGCTATTCATCGCTCAGTTATCTGCGCGCGTTCACCTTCGACAAGATCAAGCTCGATCGGAGCTTCGTATCCGGCATCGAGACCGATCCGGGCAATCTTGCCATCGTGCGGGCCGTTGCCGGCATAGGCTCCGGCTTCAACGCCGTTACGCTGGCCGAGGGTATCGAGACCGAGGAACAGCTCCAGAAACTGCGGGCCGAGGGCTTCAGCGAAGTGCAGGGCTATCTTCTCGGCAGGCCCATGCCGCAGCACGAGGCCGAGGCGTTGATCTACTGTCGGCAGCTCAGGCAGGCTTCAGCCTGAGATCATCGCATCGAAAGCATCCGCCGCCTTGCTGCGATAGCGCTCCTTGTGGCGCAGCAGGAAGAAGGGGCGGGGCAGGGGTGGCATATTCACCTCGGTGAGCAGCCCGTTTTCCAGCTTCATCGCTACGACGCTGCGTGACATCAGTGTCGCGCCAAGGCCGGCTTCGACGAGTCCGACAAGCGGTTCGTTTTCCGGCAACACCATTGCCACATCAAGGGACCCGATATCGAGGCCTGCTGTCTGCAGAAGGCTTTCGAAGGCAAGGCGGGTGCCAGATCCCTGTTCACGCAACACCCATTGTGTCTCCGAAAAATCGGCGGCGCCGCGTAATCTGCCGTCCGCCCAGGGATGGTTTGGGGCAACGACCACGATCATTTCGTCCAAAGCGACCTGTCTTGCCGATATGCCGCGCCTGTCGCTCGGCCATTCGATCAGGCCCACCTCCACCTCGCCATGCGCCACCGCGTCCGACACTTCGGCGGTATTGCCGATGCGGATCGCGAGATCGATGCCCGGATAATCTCGGCGGAACGCAGCTAGCCGCGGCGAGAGCCAATAGCCGCCGATCGTCTGGCTTGCCATGATCGTGAGCTCTCCATGCATCAGGCCGGAGAGATCCATGAGCGCGGCTTCCGCCGCCTTGGCGCTGGCGAGCACGGCCTGCGCCTCCTTGAGGAACAGCTGGCCGGTCCGGTTCAGCACGATGGAGCGGCCAACGCGGTCGAAGAGGGTCACGGCATGACGCGTCTCCAGTGCGGTGATCGCGGCACTGACAGCGGACTGGGTCATGTTCAGATGCGCGGCGGCCTTGGTGATGTGCTGGCGTGCTGCCACTTCCACGAATATTCTAAGCTGTTCCAGCGTCATTTCGGCTCCTCGAGCGTTCGATATTATCGAATAAAATGACAAAGATAAATCGTTGGAAGCGATTATTTGATGCCGGTATGAAAGTGGTCAACGAAAGGAATTCGTCATGACCGCCCTGCAATTTTCGTCCTCTGTTCCAACTGTTCGTGCGCGGGCACACATTCTGCGCCATTTTACGCCGAACTGGTTTGCAACGACGATGGGAACAGGAATTCTCGCCGTCTGTCTCGGCCAGTTTCCCGGTACGCCGTCAGTGCTTGCGGCGGGCAAAGCCTTGTGGCTGGCGAATATCGGCCTGTTTGTCATGCTCACCTGTCTCTATGCCGGCAAGTGGCTGCTGCATCCGCGCGCGGCGCTCCGGGCATTTGACCATCCTGTTGTCTCGATGTTTTTCGGCTGCATTCCCATGGGGCTTGCGACCATCGTCAACGGCTTCCTGATCTTCGGGCCATCGCTTTTCGGCGGCGCCGCAGTCGCGATCGCGGCGTATCTGTGGTGGTTTGATGCGGCGCTGGCAATTCTCGCGGGGCTTGCCATCCCACTGGTCATGTTCACGCGGCAGGAGCACGCAATCGAGCAGATGAGCGCCGTCTGGCTATTGCCGGTCGTCGCCTCGGAGGTCGCTGCTGCCAGCGGCGGGCTGCTCGTGCCGCATCTTACCGCCGGTGAGCAGCTTCAGGTGCTGTTTGCGAGCTTCATGTTGTGGTCCTGCTCGGTGCCGCTGGCGCTCGGCATTCTCGTGATCCTCTTCCTTCGCATGGCCTTGCACAAACTGCCGCCTGCCGGCATGGCGGCAACGAGCTTCCTGGCGCTTGGTCCTGTCGGCACCGGAGCGCTCGGCCTGACGCTGTTTTCCGTCAACGGCGGTTCGGCTCTGGCTGCAAGCGGCCTTGGCGCAATCGCTCCGGCCGTCTGCGGCGCGGCTTTGCTCGGTGCAGTACTGCTATGGGGGTATGGTCTCTGGTGGCTCGGTCTTGCAGTGGCTATCACCATCAATCACCTGCGGCAGGGCCTGCCATTCAATCTCGGCTGGTGGGGTTATACCTTCCCGATCGGAGTTTATGCCGTCGCGACACTGCGGCTTTCGAGTATCTTTCCGCTGCCGTTGCTTGCCGGTCTCGGGGAGGCTTTGGTCGCGGCCCTTGCCGCAATCTGGATCGTGGTTGCCATCCGCACGAGCTGCGGCGCCTATAATGGTTCGCTCTTCGTCGATCCGAGCTTGGAACGCTGATGGCCTACGGCATACACGGCGGCCTCAATCATTCGTTATTTTGAGAATGCCAGTCAGCATTGCATACTCCACAAGGGGCTGGAAAGGAGGATGCACATGAAACGCTACACACTTTCGATGATCGGTCTGGCGATCGTGACCGCCATCATCGCCAATCCGGGCATCGCACTTGCCTGCAACAAACTGATCGGCACCTGAGCCGGCAGCACCAACCTCTTCAATGAAGGCGCAGCTTCGGCTGCGTCTTTTTTAAACGCCTTCTCTCATCGAATTCCGGCAGCACTTCCGCGCTTGCGGGCTGTCATGAGCAAGCTGCCGGCTCGGAAGCGGCTTGAAGCGGCGGAACAGGTCTACCGCTTCGGCCCTTCCGCCTCGCCTTCGACCGGTGTCGTGGCGATCGGGGACTGCGCGTCGCCCGAAGCGACGGCCGCGGGCAGGGGCACATGGCGTTTACGCTCGCGGATCAGCGTCAGCAGGCCTGAGCAGATGATGAGCACGATGCCCAAAGCCATCGGCAGATCGACGCTGTCGTTGAAGAACAGGTAACCGAAGGCAATCGCCCAGATCATCTGGCTATATTGCGGTGTGGCGACCAGCGTTGCCGGTGCGAGCCGGGCCGCCGTCATCAGCATGACGTTGCCGGCAGCGCCAAGCAGGCCATAGCTTGTCAGGAATAACCATTGCTGCGGCGTCGGCACAACCACCTGCGATAGCATGAGCAGGCCGCTGACGATGAGTGTGCCGAGCAGCGATGCACCGTAGAGCGACAGGCGCTTTTCGGCAGGGCCGAGCTTGCGCAGGATGACAATTGCGATGGCAGCGCTGATAGCGCCGATCGTCGCCGCCAGATGGCCGACCGACAATTCACGGAAGCCGGGCCTGAGAACCACGAGCACGCCCAGAAAACCGACGATGACAGCGGCCCAGCGCTGCCAGCGGACGTCCTCCTTCAGGAAGACCACCGAGAGAATGGTGACAAAGGACGGAAGCAGGAAGAGAAGGCAGAAGGCTTCGGCCATCGGCAGCTTGGTGAAGGTGATGATGGAGGCGATCGCACCGATTGCGCCGGCGGCAAAGCGCACCATCCAGAGCGGACGGTTCGTGGTCCTGAAAATATCCAGCCATGAATCGCCTGGTCCTTTTATGAAGGGCAGGGCGGCAATGCTGAGGACGGCGCCCGTGAAGGCGACCTGGAAGGAGGGAACCGTGCCGTGCAGGGCCTTGATGGATGCATCGCTGAAGGCAAAGACGGCATAGGCCGCAAATGCGACGAGGACGCCACGAAGCGTGGTGGAGGCGGCTGTCATTTATCCGAATCTTCTAAAAGGTGGGTCATTTCATCTATGTGATGAAATGCGGCCTATCAAAGGTCGATTGCGAATAGCTGCAATGCGTGACTCGCGCATGACGCTGCGGACCTGCCGGAAAAACCCGGCCCTTGCGTATGCGCGTAATAGTTTCTATATCCGTCGCCCATGCAGGCTGGCGGCCGATCCCGCCGGAGATACAGGAAATCCGCCACATTCAACGTTAAGAACAGGCGGATCGAAACAGCACAGAATTTGGCAGTACCCCGTGAACACACTGGATTTTGACAAGAAGCCGGAAGACACCCGTGTCGTCGTTGCCATGTCGGGCGGCGTTGACAGCTCCGTCGTGGCCGGGCTTCTCAAACGCCAGGGCTATGATGTGCTGGGTATTACGCTGCAGCTCTATGATCATGGCGCGGCGGTCCATCGCGCGGGCTCCTGCTGCGCGGGGCAAGATATAGACGATGCGCGTCGCGTCTGCGAAACGCTCGGCATTCCGCATTACGTGCTCGACTACGAGAAGCGCTTCCGCGAAACGGTTATCAATCCCTTTGCTGAAAGCTATGTCGCGGGCGAGACGCCGATCCCCTGTGTCGCCTGCAACCAGACTGTCAAGTTTGCCGATCTCCTGGCGACCGCCAAGGAACTCGGCGCCGATGCGCTGGCGACCGGCCATTACATCCGCTCGCGTCCGAACCCGTCCTCCTGCAATCCCGGCCGCCGCGCGCTCTACCGCCCGGCTGATGCCGACCGCGACCAGAGCTATTTCCTGTTCGCGACGACGCAGGAGCAGATCGACTATCTGCGTTTTCCCCTTGGTGGTCTGCCGAAGGCCGAGACCCGACGGCTTGCCGAAGAGATGGGCCTCGTCGTTGCCAAGAAGGCCGACAGCCAGGACATCTGCTTTGTCCCGCAGGGCAAATATTCCGACATCATCACCAAGCTGAAGCCGAATTCGGCGCTGGCAGGTGATATCGTCCATCTCGACGGCCGCATCCTCGGCCAGCACGAGGGTATCCTGCATTATACGATCGGCCAGCGTCGCGGTATCGGCGTCGCCACGGGCGAGCCGCTTTACGTCGTCTATCTTGATGCCCGCTCGCGCCGCGTCATCGTTGGTCCCAAGGAAGCGCTGGAAACACACCGCGTCTATCTGCGCGACGTCAACTGGCTGGGTGATGAAGCACTTGAGGCCGCAGCATCTGGAGAAGGCTTTGCCTGCTATGCAAAGGTCCGCTCCACGCGGGCACCGGCACCGGCCGTGCTGCATAGGGATGCGAGCGGCATTTATGTCGATCTGACGATCGGTGAAGCCGGTATTGCGCCCGGACAGGCCTGTGCACTCTACTCGGCGCCGGGCGACGACGCCCGTGTTTATGGCGGCGGTTTCATCGAGCGCTCCGAGCGCGAACCCGCAACCGAAGCCTCCCTGAAGGCGCTTTTGAGCCAGCCGGTGGCCGCGTAAAATTCCTGGGAAAGGCGATGCGGCGGCACGGCCTTTTTCTCCATCATATGCTTGACACAAAGACGCTACGCTCTTAATAAGCCGCTCATCCGACGGGCAGAGCGCTTCGCGAATGGCTCGTTTGAATAGTGGCTGGGTAGCTCAGTTGGTGAGAGCGCAGGATTCATAACCCTGAGGTCGGCGGTTCAATTCCGCCCCCCGCTACCATTTTTCCCCAAATGAAAAACAGTCGGTGCGTGTGAATTGCCGCAACGCTATAGTTGCGTCGTGACGGCATGTCGTTTCCGGGGATTCCAATGAAATATGCTTGTGTCGCAATTCTTCTTCTGGTCGCCGGTTGCAGCACGACGAGCGAAGACAAGCCGATACCCGGCAGCCTCACCTACGGCGGCAAGGTTATCCATTCGCCTTACAAGCCAGGCACCGTGGTCAAACATACTTTCCTTGGCGAATTCGGCTATCGGGAATTCGAACGCTACGTCGTGCAGCCCGACGGTACGCTCAAGCTTGCGACTCGCATCACGAGCGAAGATTTCCTCTGGAATTGATGGTGTCGCGGCCTTGAAACGGTTGCGGCGTTGACCTGCGTCAAGGCGCGGGACTACCATTGCTGGTGAATTGCTTGTCTACCTGAATTCAGCCAGCAGAACGGATCTCCCATGTATAATCGCATATTGTTGCCCACTGACGGTTCGGAGCTTGCCGCCCGGGGCGTCGATCATGGTCTTGCGCTTGCCAAGGCGCTCAACGTTCCCGTGACCGTTGTCAGCGTTATCGTACCGCTGACCGGTTTTGCCATGCAGGGGATCGTGCAGGCCGAGGCGATGGACAGCTACAGTGAGGGCCGCCGTCAGGAGATCGAGGATCTGGAGAAGATTATTGGCGCAAAGGCCAAGAGTGCCGGCGTTGTTGCCGAGTTCGTCAGCAAGGTACATCTGTCGCCCGCGGTCGCCATTCTGGAGACTGCGGCGGAGCAGGGTTGCGGCCTGATCGTCATTTCTTCGCATGGCCGCCGCGGGATCTCCCGGCTCATGCTCGGCAGCCAGACGTCAGAAGTTCTTTCCGAGGCTGGCATCCCGGTGCTCGTCGTAAAGTAGAAGCTCAGTTTTCCGTCAGCGCGCGAGTGCGTGCAGCGCGCTCAGCGGTGTGCTCGGCCGTCCTCGCAGATGATGCACTACGTTCCCGACGGATGTCATCGGCTTCGTGGTGGCTGCCGCTTTCCGGTGTCATGTAGAGAGAAAGCATCTCCTCCAGGCGGGAGGCGGTGAGGTTGGCGGCGAAACCCTTCATGGCTTTCCTCGGGCAGTGTTTCCGGTTCGGCAATTTCATAGCCCACGTTTCGGTCGGTCCGGAACATGGGCCTGAAGGTTGTCACCAACTTTCGAAGGTCGGCATCTAGTGCGTAATGAGTTCCAGGCAGAATTCAATGAAGGCATTGACCTTGGCCGGTACGTGATGCCGGGAGGGATGGACCGCGTAGAGAGGAAAGGTTTCTCCCGGCCAATCCGGATAGAGCTCGACGAGTCGTCCCTCGGCAAGCAGATCCTTGACGCTGAGGGCAAGAACCTGGGCGATGCCGGCGCCGGCAAGGCAGGCGTCCAGCATTGTGCCGGGGTCGCTCATCAAAAGCGGGCCGTGTGCACCGAGCGGCACGATCTTCTTGCCTCTATGCAATTCCCACTCGAAGGTCTGTCCGGTCAAGGGATCGCGGAACTGAATGCAGGAGTGCTTTACAATATCGGCAGGCGTCTTCGGGGTACCGTGCTCGACGAGATAAGCGGGGGTTGCGACCGTCAGGACGCGGGTTTCCATCAGTTTGCGGGCAATGCGCGATGAATTCGGCTGCTGACCGAAGCGGATGGCGATATCGATGCCATCGGCGACGAGATCGCTCATCAGGTCACGGGTTATCAATTCGAGCTCAAGCGCCGGGTAGCGGATCATGAAGTGCTTCAGGTGCGGGGCGAGCACCATACGGGAAAAGATCGGGTCAACATCGACGCGCAAGCGGCCCCGCACCGTCAGCGAGGCACCCGAGGCACGGGTTGCGGCTTCTTCGATGCCATCGAGATGCGGGGCGACCTGTTCATAGAAGCGGGCGCCTTCGTCGGTCAGCCGTACGGAGCGGGTGGTGCGGTCGAGCAGGCGCACGCCGACACGTGCCTCCAGCCGTGATATTGCGCGGCTGACACCTGATGCCGAAAGGCCGAGTGCATCGGCCGCCTTGACGAAGCTGCCGCTTTCGACCACTGCGGCAAGTGTGCTGACACCTGAAAGCAGGCGGCCGTCGAATGCCATGGGTCACTCCTGAGTTGATGTCATGGATCATGTTGAGGAAGTGCAACCAGGTCAAGAAGACCGGCGGCCGATTGCCGTGCGAGTGCATCTTGAAGAACCGTTCGATGGAACATCTTTCCTTCTATTTGGTTTCTCCGTCACAGATTGGAGGATCAAGCGATGGCCCAATATGGTGACGACAGGAATAACCGCATCGTCGACGAGAATACTGGCATGCCGCTCGGGCAGGCATCTTACGAAGAGGAGAAGGTGCTTGCCGATGAACGGCGTAGCGTTTCGCTCTGGGGTGTGCTTGCGGCCGGTATCCTGGTCATTCTGATTGCGGCGGCGAGCTTCGCTATCTGGCCGGGTGCGACGAACCAGCCGGCCTCGACCGCATCGACGACCCCTGCGATGAACGATCAGGCTCCGGGTGCCGCACCTCTCGACAACAGTACGGCTACCGGTTCCATCAAACCGCCGGAAGCAACGGGCAACAGCCCTGCGCCTAGCAGCCCGGCACCGGTGGGCGGCACCAATCCATCGACGGACGCACCTGCGCCGAGCGGTACACCGAACGCTCAATAATATCGTGATCTCCGTCCTTCCTTGAAGGACGGAGATCACGACGTATTTATCTTCGTGTAATTCCAGATCACGGCTGGGGAAGGGCCGCGCGGTTTCCGTGCGGCCCCTTTCATGCCTGTTTCGTTCAGGCCGCCGGCCATTTCCAGTTGCGCACGTCAGGCATGTCCTCGCCATATTCGCGGACATAGGCATGATGTTCGACAAGTTTGGCTTTCAAGCTTTCCAGCACCTCTGGCACCTTTTCCTTCAGCCCCGGAACGCGCCCGATCGCCTCGATGGCGAGGTGGAAACGATCCAGTTCGTTCAGCACGGTCATGTCGAAAGGAGTCGTCGTCGTTCCCTCCTCGATGAAGCCGCGGACATGGATATTGCCATGGTTGGTGCGCTTATAGGTCAGCCGGTGAATGAGGTAGGGGTAGCCGTGATAGGCAAAGATCACCGGCCTGTCTGGCGTGAAGATCGCATCGAAGACTTCGTCCGTCAGGCCATGTGGATGCTGATCCTTCGATTGCAGCGCAAGCAGGTCGACCACATTGACCGTGCGGATCTTCAGTTCCGGAATATGCTGGTGCAGTAGATCGACGGCGGCGAGCGTCTCCATCGTCGGAACGTCGCCGGCGCAGGCCATGACGACGTCGGGCGCCACCGTATCATCCTCATGGCTTGCCCAATCCCAGATGCCGATGCCGGTCTCGCAGTGCTTTATGGCTTCGTCCATTGTCAGCCACTGTGGCTCCGGCTGCTTGCCGGCGACGATGACGTTGATGCGGTCATAAGTCTGCAGGCAATGATCGCCGACCCAGAGCAGGGTGTTGGCGTCCGGTGGCAGGTAGATGCGCACGATATCGGCCTTCTTGTTGGCGACGAGATCGACGAAGCCAGGATCCTGATGCGAGAAGCCATTATGATCCTGCCGCCAGACATGCGAGGTCAGGAGATAGTTGAGCGAGGAGATCGGCTTTCGCCATTCCAGCTCGCGGGTGACCTTCAGCCATTTGGCGTGCTGGTTGAACATGGAATCGATGATGTGGATGAAGGCCTCGTAGCAGGAGAACAGTCCGTGCCGGCCCGTCAGCAGATAGCCTTCCAGCCAGCCCTGGCAGAGATGTTCACTCAGGACCTCCATGACGCGGCCGTCATCTGAAAGGTTCACGTCGTAGGGTTCGATCTTTTCCATCCAGATGCGATCGGTGACTTCGAAGACGCTGCCGAGGCGGTTCGATTCTGTTTCATCGGGGCCGAAGATGCGGAAATTGGCATTGGCCGCATTGAGTTTCAGCGTGTCGCGCAGGTAGTGGCCGAGGATTTCGGTGGACTGCACCATGGCATCACCACGTTTTTCGACCTTCACCTCATAGGCGCGGATATCGGGGGCGATCAGTTCCTTGCGCAGAATGCCGCCATTGGCGTGCGGATTGGCGCCCATACGGCGTTGGCCCGTCGGAGCCAGCGCCTTCAGTTCCGGTTTCAGCCTGCCGGCGCTATCGAACAGGTCTTCGGGATCGTAGCCGCGCATCCAGTCTTCGAGGATCTTGCGGTGCCCGTCGTCATCGCGGCAATTGGAAACCGGTACCTGATGGGCACGCCAGAAACCCTCGACCTTCTTGCCGTCCACTTCCTTAGGCCCGGTCCAGCCCTTGGGGCTGCGCAGCACGATCATCGGCCAGCGCGGGCATGCCTGCGGCGCCTTGCCTTCACGCGCCTGTTTCTGGATGGCGCGGATACGGTCGAAGACCTTCTCGTAGGTCGCGGCCATCTGCTGGTGCATCTTCGCCGGCTCGTGGCCCTCGACAAAGAAGGGCTCATAACCATAGCCTTCAAAAAGATGGGTCAGATCCTCGTCACTGGCGCGGCCGAGAATGGTCGGATTGGCGATCTTGTAACCGTTCAGGTGCAGGATCGGCAGGACGGCGCCATCGCGGGCAGGGTTCAGGAACTTGTTGGAATGCCAGCTTGCCGCCAGCGGGCCGGTCTCGGCTTCGCCATCGCCGATAACGCAGGCGACGATCAGGTCGGGATTGTCGAAGGCTGCGCCATAGGCATGGACGAGCGCGTAGCCGAGTTCGCCGCCCTCATGGATCGAGCCGGGCGTTTCCGGTGCCGCATGGCTCGGAATGCCGCCAGGGAAGGAGAACTGGCGAAAGAGCTTGCGCAGGCCGTCCTCGGTTTCGGCGATATCGGGGTAAATTTCGCTGTAGATACCCTCGAGATAGGTATTGGCGACCATGCCGGGCCCGCCGTGGCCGGGGCCGCACATGTAGATGATGTCGAGATCGCGGGCGCGGATGATGCGGTTCAGATGTGCATAGATGAAGTTGAGACCTGGTGTCGTGCCCCAGTGGCCGAGCAGGCGAGGCTTGATGTGCTCGGGTTTCAACGGCTGGCGCAGGAGGGGGTTGGACAGAAGATAGATCTGCCCGACAGAGAGATAATTGGCGGCGCGCCAGTAGCGATCGATGAGTGCGAGTTCGGCATCGGAAAGAACTGTTGGGGTCGAGACATGCTTTTCCATGGATTTCTCCCGTTTAAACTTGTTCAACGTCAATTCTAGCTGCCGGCGCCGGCATGCCCTTGATCTGGATCATCAGGAGCGAACTATTGCGAGCGCCTCCTGCGCGATGATCTGTTCTTCGTCGGTCGCAATGACATGCGCCGTTATACGGCTTGCGGGTGTCGTGATCGTGAAGCCGTTGGCCGTATTCGCCTTGTCGTCGATGGCAAGGCCGAGCCACGACAGGCGCTGGACGACCGCAGCCCGGATCTGCGGCTGATGCTCACCGATGCCGGCCGTGAAGACGATGGCGTCGAGCCCGCCGAGCGTCATGGACATGCGGCCGATTTCGCCCGCGATGCGCAGCGTGAAGAGGTCGATTGCCTCGTGCGCCTCCTGGCGGTCGTCCTCTAGGAGATCGCGTGTATCGGCGTTGATGTCGGAAACACCGAGCAATCCGGCGCGATGATAGAGCATATCCTCCACCTGATCTGCAGAGAGTTTTTTCTGCTGCAGGAGATAGAGCATCACGCCGGGATCGAGCCAGCCGGGCCGCGTCGCCATCGGAATTCCGTCGAGCGTGGAAAACCCCATGCTGCAATCGCGGCTGAGACCTTTCTCCAGGGCGCAGAGGCTGGCGCCGCTGCCGAGATGAGCTGCAACGATCTTCAGCTTGTTCGACAGCCTGCGGCTCACCTCGCCGGCAATGAATTTGTAGGACAGGCCGTGAAAGCCGTAGCGCTTGATGCCTTCGTCATGCAGGACACGGGGAATGGCGAAGCGGCGGACGAGATCGTCCTGCGTGGCATGAAAGGCCGTATCGAAGGAGGCTGTCTGGGCCAGATGCGGCTTCAGGTGCTGTAGCGCACGGATGAAACGCAGCGCTTGCGGCTGGTGGAGGGGGGCAAGCGGCGTCAGTGCATCAATTGCTTCGATGGCGGCATCGTCGAGCACTATTGCCTCGGTAAAACGGTCGCCGCCGTGAACGACGCGGTGGCCCGCCGCGCGCACAGCGCCGATATCGAAATGATCCGCCAGCAGTTCGAATGTCTCGTCAATCACGCCGTGCAGATCGTCGGTCAGCACGGCCTTCAAGGGGTTCTCGAAGGTCTTGGGGCCTGCCGTGAGGCTGAAGGCCAGCGGTTCGGAGCGAAAGTCGATCACCCCTTTGCCGATCCGCAGCACCTTCGCATCCTCGATGGCGAAAATGCCGATCTTCACAGTCGAGGAGCCGGCATTGAAGGTCAGGAGAAGGTCGGTCGACGGCATGTTGCTTGATGCTCCCCGGCAAGCGTGACGTTGGGCGAACTTAGCGTCATTGCGCCGGGTGGGAAGCCTTTTGCAGGCCGCCAAGCAATTTTTGGTTGTCGATCTGCGTCATGAGAGGTTCACGCTGCGGATTTATTAACAAATGGCAAATTTGCAAATGGAACAAGGAACTATGCCATGGCCGATATTGCCCCCAGCCATAGCGACGCTTCCCATCCGCTGCATCACTCGAATTCCTCCGGCAAGTGGTTTCTGCCGGTGTTCGGGCTCGTTGTGGTCTGCGGTCTCGGATATGTCGCCTATGCCCTCGCCCGTGATCTGACTGCCGCAGTTGCCGTTCCCTGGTTGCTTCTCGGCCTCGCACTGCTGATCGCGCTCGGCTTCGAATTCGTCAACGGTTTCCACGATACGGCCAATGCCGTCGCAACCGTCATTTACACCCGCTCCATGCCGGCGGAATTTGCTGTCATCTGGTCGGGTTTCTTCAACTTCCTCGGCGTTCTGACATCGACAGGCGCCGTCGCCTTCGGCATCCTTGCTCTGTTGCCGGTCGAACTGATCCTGCAGGTCGGTTCCGGTTCGGGCCTTGCCATGGTCTTCGCCCTGTTGATCGCGGCGATCGTCTGGAACCTCGGCACCTGGTATCTCGGCCTGCCGTCTTCGAGTTCTCATACGCTGGTCGGTTCAATCATCGGTGTCGGTCTTGCCAACCAGTTCCTGGCGCCTGCGGGCACAGCGACGAGCGGTGTGGACTGGTCGCAGGCCACCAGCATCGGCCTGTCGCTGCTGGTCTCGCCGATCATTGGTTTCGGCCTTTCCGCCATCCTGCTGGTCGTGCTGAAGTTCCTGGTGCGCAAGCCCGAACTTTATCAGGAGCCGAAGGGCAATCAGCCGCCGCCGTTATGGATCCGCGCCATCCTGATCTTCACCTGCACCGGTGTCAGCTTTGCCCACGGTTCGAATGATGGTCAGAAGGGCATGGGTCTCATCATGCTCATCCTGATCGGTCTCGTGCCGACCGCCTTCGCGCTCAACCGTACGCCAGATGTCAACTATCTCGAAGCCTACAAGGCGGCTTCGGCACAGGTGGAGACGGCACTCGGCAAATATGTGAAGCCAGGCGTGACCGTCGGCGACTACAAGGCCGAAATCAGCAATGCCGTCAAGAACAAGGTCTGGACGGATGCGACCACGCCGGCTCTGCAGCAGTACATCCATCAGACGAGTGTGGAAGTCGCCGCCTTCCCGACTGTGGAAGCGGTTCCGACCAATCTCGTCGGCAATCTCCGCAACGACATCTACCTGATCGGCGAGGCGCTGAAGCTCATCGACAAGCAGAAGCTGCTGCCGATGGATGCCAATGATCTCAAGGCCGTCACCGCCTACCACGCCTCGGTCGACAACGCGACGAAGTTCATTCCGCTTTGGGTCAAGGTTGCCGTCGCACTGGCGCTTGGCCTGGGCACCATGGTCGGCTGGAAGCGTATCGTCGTTACCGTCGGTGAGAAGATCGGCAAGACGCACCTGACCTATGGCCAGGGCGCTGCCGCGGAGGTCGTCGCCATGGTGACGATCGCCTCGGCTGACCATCTCGGACTTCCAGTTTCCACCACGCACGTCCTGTCGTCGGGCGTCGCGGGCACGATGGCGGCAAACGGTTCGGGCCTGCAATGGTCCACCGTGCGTAACATGATCATGGCCTGGGTGCTGACGCTGCCGGCATCGATCGCGATCGCCTTCGTGCTGTTCGTGATCCTGCGCCAGATCTTCTAATTCGAAGCATTCCCGTTTTTCTTCGAAACACGGGAATGCTTATCCC
Organism: Hyphomicrobiales bacterium; assembly: GCA_900471925.1. Lineage (GTDB taxonomy): Bacteria > Pseudomonadota > Alphaproteobacteria > Rhizobiales > Rhizobiaceae > Rhizobium. The sequence continues at coordinate 36,874 of UCGV01000027.1, read as the reverse complement.
CTTGGTTTACGCAATTCCGGACGCAAAACCGCTTCACAGTTTTGCTGGAATTGCCCTTGTCAGGCCGTGGAGGCCAGACTGGCATTCTGGTTCTGACTTTCGACGAAGGTGCCCGCTTCCGTGGCGGGCATCGCCTTGCCGAAGAGGTAGCCCTGGCCGACGTCGCAGCCGAGCTGCAGCAGATAGGCGAGCTGGGCATGTTCCTCGATGCCTTCCGCCGTCGTCTTGATGTTGAGGCTTCTACCGAGGCCGAGCATGGCGCGGACGATCTTTTCCTGCTTTTCATCCTCGCGGCAGGTGGCGATGAAGCTCTTGTCGATCTTGATCTTGTCGAAACGGTAGCGGGCGAGCTGGGCAAGGCTCGAATAGCCTGTGCCGAAATCGTCGAGCGCGATCTGTACACCGGCCTCATGCAGCTCATCGAGAATATGAGCGGCAATCGCCGGATCCTGGATCAGCGCGTTTTCGGTAATCTCCACCTCCAGCCGTCCGACAGGCAGGCGGCTTGCTGCGAGAACCTTGAGAATGCGGGAGGCAAGCAGCTTGTCCTCCATCTGCACCGGCGACACGTTGAAGGACAGGCGGATATCTTCCGGCCATGCCAGGGCGTCATTGCAAGCCTGGCTGAGGAGGTTTTCGAAGAGTTCGGTGATCATGCCCGTCTCCTCGGCGATGCCGATGAAGACCGGGGGAGGGATGCTGATGCCGTCCTCGTCGGTCCATCGCGCAAGTGCTTCGAAGCCGCAAAGCATGCCGCTCCTGAGATCGATCAGCGGCTGATAATAGGTCTTGATGGCTTTGCTCTGAATGGCGCCGCGCAGCTTTGTCTCCAATGACGCGCGTTCCGTCACCTTATCCTGCATCGAGGGTTCGAAGATCAGCTGATGATTGGGGCCCCGCGATTTCGCCTCGTACATGGCAAGGTCGGCGCGATGGGCGGCATCTTCCAGTGGCTCGGCGCCCTCGCTCCAGCGGGCATAGCCCACGCTGGCACCGACCTCGACGGCAAAGCCGTCGATCATGATCGGGCGGGTTACTGCCTGGATCAGCACTTTGGCGAACCATTCTTCACGTGCCGGTGTGAGGCCGAGAGCGATGATGATGAATTCATCGCCGCCGAAACGATAGACGCAATCGGCGTTGCCAAGCGCGCAGATGCGTTTGGATACTTCCACGAGGAGCACGTCGCCACCCTTGTGGCCGACGAGGTCGTTGACCTTCTTGAAGCCGTCGAGATCGACGGAGAAGATCGTCACGTTGCTTCTCGCCTCCTCGGGGATGTTGCCCTGCTTGTCGGATGGTTTCGGCAGGATCTTGCGTTCGAAGGCGTATCGGTTCGGAAGCTTGGTCAGATGGTCATGGGTTGCCGTCCAGTCAGCGCGAGCCTGGGCCGCGTCGCGAAGCTGCATTTCCTTGCGAAGATCGGCAATGCGCAGGACGGAATAGATGAAGCTCATGGCGCCGGCGATACCGAGGGCCAGCACAAATTTGTCGGCGCCGTAGTCTTCGAAGCTGCTCATGAAGTTGACGAGCCAGTTATCGATATCCAGCAGCGCACCGGACAGCCACAACGCCGCACCGAGTGTCATGATCGACAGACACTGCCGTCCCGCCCTGCTCCTGAAGAATTCCGGCATCCGTTTCTCCATCTCCATCCTGCGGCGGGAATATCACGAAATTCTGAAATGTTTATTGAAACCTGAAGGCGAATTGTTGGAGATCTGACACGTGGGCAATGGCGCTTTGCGAAGGAAAAACGCGGAATCTCGTGGGTGATCTGAAACCTTTGGCCGACTGCCGCTTTATGCTTTGGCAACGGATGCAGCCAGATGTCTCGCTTCTATTTCAAGACCATAGACAATGACGGCACGGCCCCCGGCGACCTGCCGTTCGAATTTCCCGATCTCTTTGCCGCCGTTGAGGAGGCAAAGCATGTGCTTGCCGAAATGGCGCTCGATGGCCTGCCCCAATGGCCGGGCGGGACGCTCGGCATCGAGGTGCAGAACGGTGACCGTTCGCCGATCGTACGCCTGCGGCTGGAGCTGAAGGTGGACTATATCAGGCCGTCCTGAGTGGAACCAATGCGGTGCCCAGGCCGTTGTCAGGGACTATACAAGAGAGAGGACGATCTCATGCAACTTGTCGGTACCCAGGTCATCCCGGCTTACGGCGGCAAAGGCGGCTTCACGGTCGAGTTCGTAGGCGATGGCGGTGAAGTGGTCTCCGTACAGATCAAGGGCGAACGCGGTCAGCGATTGAACCGGCTGAACGCGGTCGACAAAGCGCGGGAGATCATGAGCCGCTTTGCCACCGCTCCGGTCCGCGACGATGCGGACGAAAGCGCGCCTGCAATGCGCAGTGCGCGGGCGGCAGGGAACGAGGCCATGATGGAAGAGCAGCTGGATGAAGGACTGGAAGGCACATTTCCGGCCAGTGATCCGGTTTCGGTCACCAATACGGCCATACCGAAGGGCCGCAAGCACTGACTCACCCTTTGATAGTCGACAGACCCGAAGGCGCCCTGCGATCATCAGCTTGATCGCAGGGCATTTTTCGGTCACTGCTACGCAAACCCGCTCAGAGATCGTCCTTCATGCCGCCCTCAAATACCTCCTTTGTGCGTTCTGCATTGATCATGCTCGCGCTCGGCGTGTTGATCCTCACAGGTATCGTCGGGGCTTCGCTCTGGCTTGTGCGCGAAAACAACGTCTATTCCGACGAGGTGGCGCAGATACGACGCGTGCGCAGTGCCGCCGCCGACCTGTTGTCGACGCTGCAGGATGCCGAGACCGGCCAGCGCGGGTTTCTGCTGACACTCGATCGCAAGTATCTCGACCCCTACAATACGGCGATCCAGAATCTTTCGCAGCGCCGCCAGCGGCTGCGCGACGCAACGAGTGACGTTCCCCGATACAGCGAAAGCCTGGCTCGGTTGGACAAGGCGATCGATACTAAGCTCGATGAACTTTCCTCGACAATCACGCTCGCTTCGCAAGGCCAGACGGCGGACGCCCTCGCGATCGTTCGCGGCGATACCGGCAATGCGGCGATGTCGATGGCGCGCACTACGCTCGTCGGCATCATTGCTACGACGGATGACCGGCTGCGCGTCATCGTGACAGAGCAACTGAGTGCAGCCGACAATCTGCAATGGGTCACCGTTGGCGGCGCAATTGCCATCGCTATCGTCGTGGGGGGCGCGATCCTCATCATCCTCCAGCACGTGCGGGAGCTTTCGCGGGCCCAGAGCGAACTTGAAGTGCTCAATGTCGGCCTTGAGGAGCGTGTCAGCGAGCGAACGGAAGACCTGATGCAGGCCAATCAGGAGATCCAGCGTTTCGCTTATATTGTCACGCATGATCTTCGCGCGCCGCTCGTCAACATCATGGGCTTCCTGAGCGAGTTGGAGGCCAGCCTGAAAGCCGTCACCACCTATGTGCTGGCAGATAACAGGCCACTCAACGAGGAGGAGATCAGGGAAGCGCGGCTGGCGGTTCATGAAGATCTTCCGGAGGCCATGAGCTTTATCCGTTCTTCCACGCGCAAGATGGATTCACTGATCAACGCCATCCTGAAGATTTCGCGCGACGGCCGGCGCAAGCTTGCTCCGGAACGGATAGACCTCAAGGCCGTGCTCGAAACGGCTGTGGCAAACGTCCAGCACCAGATCGTTGCATCCGAGGGCACGGTGGAGATCGATGTACGTGTGCCGGCACTCGTGACGGACCGCTTCTCTCTCGACCAGGTTCTTGGTAATCTGCTCGACAATGCGGTGAAATACCGATCGCCGAACCGACCCCTCGAAATGCGCTTGAAGGCGATGCCTGCCGGCAAGGGCCGCGTCCAGATCGATATCAAGGACAATGGGCGCGGTATCGGCAGGACGGATCTGGAGCGCGTATTCGAGCTTTTTCGACGCGCTGGTGAGCAGGATCAACCTGGCGAAGGCATTGGCCTTGCCTATGTAAGATCGTTAATACGAAATTTGGGAGGCGATGTTACGGTCGATTCGACCGAAGGCGTCGGCAGTACCTTCACGCTGGTGCTGCCCGCAGACCTCAGCACGATCATAAAGGCAGAGACATGAAAGCGACCGGCAAGGAAGTCACCATCGTCATGATCGAGGACGATGAAGGGCATGCCCGCCTCATCGAGAAGAATGTGCGCCGTGCCGGCGTCAACAACGAGATCGTGCCTTTCACCAATGGCACCAGCGCTCTCGACTTCATTCTCGGTGCAGACCGCAGCGGTGAAGTAAGCCGCGATCGGTATCTTCTCGTTCTGCTCGATCTCAACCTGCCCGATATGTCGGGCATCGATATTCTCGAGAAGATCAAGGGCAACGAATATACGAAGCGCCTACCGGTCGTGATCCTCACGACGACGGACGATGAACGCGAAATTCAGCGCTGCTATGACCTCGGTGCCAACGTCTACATCACCAAGCCGGTCGATTACGAAAATTTCGCGCACGCGATCCGGCAGCTCGGCCTGTTCTTCGCCGTTATCCAGATTCCGCAATAAATCGGGAAAGAGAAAGGCGAGCGGCCGAAGCACGCCCGCCTTTGACGCAGTCTGACATCTCAGGCGACATTGATCAGCAGTGGCAAGCTGATCATGACGCCGACGAGTACGACAACAACAGTCGCGATACGCACCATACGCATACGCCGCGTGCGCTCTCCACTCCAGTCATAGGTCATGTTTCGTCTCCTCGGGGAAGAACGTATAACCCGGGAATCCGGGTGCAATATGTGTGACTGCGTTTGCTTGTGTAAGGCTGGACCGTTTGCCCGAGCGTCGTGCGTCCATTCGGACGCACGACGCTCTTTACTCTTTGAATCTACGCATCAGGCTTTCCGAAAATCGACTACGACTTTCGGGCCGATGCTGTCGGAATGCTCAGAAACGCAGCGACCAGCGGCGGCCGTCATGCGTCATGCGCACCATGCCGAGCGGCTGGACGTCGATGGTCCAGAAAGAAGCGGGTGGCGCTTTCAGGACATCCGTTATCGCTGCACGGATCACGGCGGCATGGGTCACGGCGACTATGTGGCCGCCGAGCGGCATTTCCTCGTTCATCCAGCCGGATATGCGCCTGCAAAGCTGTTGCTGGCTTTCTCCCTCGTGTGGGGTTGCCTCCGGATCGGTCATCCAGAGCGCCAGATTTTCTGGTTCTTCGGCGTGAAGGTTCATGAGCGGCCTGCCGGCCCATCGTCCGTAGTCGCAGTCCCTGAGCGAGGGGGCAAGGGTCGCGTCGAAGCCGAGCATTTCGGCAGTCTGCCGGGCGCGCAGAGCCGGGCTGGTGAAAACCCTGTCCGCACGTCCGGGTGCCGGTCTTGCGGCCTCGCCCAGCGCCTTTTCTTCCAATGGTTCATCGACCGGAAAGGAGGCGGTGCGATTGGCTGCTGTCGCGCCGTGGCAGATCCATGTGAGACGGGTAGTCACGTCTTTCGCGCCTTGCGGAGATGGGGCGGGATGGACGCCGCCCGCCTATGAAGTTTCGTTGACAGTCTCTTTCGCGTGCAGATATAACCGTGACGTTGCGGGTTTGGAAGCCGGTGAAAGTCCGGCGCGGTCGCGCCACTGTGACCAGCGTGTCGAAATTCTTCGCGTTGGAAGTCAGACCCTGCCGCACGCAAGATCTTCGACTGAACGCGTCATTCCAGGAGGAATACATGTCTGATACTACTTTCGCGCCCGTCGCAGCCCCCGCACCGATTCCGCTTGGCGACATCCTGCCCTGGGCGATCTTCGGCGGCCTGCTGATGCTGATCGCCATCTATTTCGTCGGCACCGAAGAAGGCGCGATGGCGCTCTTCAACGGCATGTATGTGCATGAATTCGTGCATGACGGCCGCCACCTCCTCGGCTTCCCCTGCCACTAAAGCGCATCGCGATCTTTCAGATCCGTTCGATACGTTCTAGATTTTTGTTTTTGTGCATGTCGTCATCGCAAGGTCGCTGGGCGCCTTTGCGTGACATGCTTTAGGGGAGTACCTCACATGGTTGGAAATCTTCTGCTTCGCGGCATGATCGCGGGCGTGATTGCTGGCATCCTGGTTTTTGCTTTCGCGCGCTATTTCGGCGAGCCGCTCGTCGACGCGGCCATCGCCTTCGAAGAGGCGACGGCGCAGGCTGCCGGCGAGGCCGCTGAACCTGAGATCGTCAGCCGCGCAACCCAGGCGGGGCTTGGGCTCTTTACCGGCATCATGGCCTATAGCGTCGCCGTCGGTGGGCTGTTTGCGCTGGTATTTGCCTTCGTGCATGGCCGTTTCAGCAGCCTTTCGGCACGCAGCACTTCGGCTGTCATCGCGATCGCCGCTTTCGTCGCCATCGTCATCGTGCCGGCGATCAAATATCCGGCCAATCCGCCGGCTGTCGGCAACCCGGATACGATCGGCGTGCGCACCGAACTGTTCTTCCTGATGATCGTCGTTTCGATTGCTTCGCTCGTCGCGGCCATCGCGGTCGCCCGCCGATTGGCAGCGAATTATGGCGCCTGGAATGCAGCGATCATTGCCGGCCTCCTCTTCGTCGGCTTCATCGGTCTGGTGGAATATCTGCTGCCGCCGATCAATGAAGTGCCGGAGAATTTCTCGGCTATGGTTCTGTGGCGCTTCCGCACGACCTCGCTCGGCATGCATGTAATTCTCTGGTCTGTATTGGGTCTCGCTTTCGGCGCACTGGCGGAGAAACGGCTCGGCGTGAAGAGCGGACTGCGCCCGGCCTATCGATAAGGAGTGGAGAGGGGGCTCACCGCTCCCTCTTTCTCACGAAGACTGTCGGTTCGCGGGCGGCCGCGTCTGGACCTTGGACGTCTTATGAAAAACGGTTTGCATCTCCTTTGTTTCGGCCTTGCCCTGCTGCTGGCAGCTAACGCGTCTGCGCATGGCGGCGGCGGAGAGGGCAGCCGTGCCGGCTTGCCGGTGCCTGAAATATCGCACGGGGAAATGGCCGTCATCGCCGACTATCGCGACCGTGTCATGGACCTGGCCGCAAGCGCTGTTGATACGAACGAGCCTTTCCGACGTGTGCTGAACTATGCCGAGATACAGTATTCCTATTGCCTCTGGGGGCGTGTGCCGGGCAGTGTGACGGACGAGCAAAGCCCGTTCAATGAATGTGCCCATGCCTATCTTGCTGCGACCAAGGCCGTGCTGCTCGCCATGCGCGACATGCCGCGAGAGGCCGTGGCGGCAGGGGAAATCGCCTCTGCTGTCGATGTCGATATGGTCAGGCGGGGGCTTTCGCTGGTGACCTGCCGGTTCAGCGGCGAGGGGTTCAATACGGCCGATGTCGTGCGCCCGCGCTGGGGTGAGATCCCCTTGCATCCGGCAAGCATGGCCTTGTTCACAGCATTGGCGGCGATCCTTGCTGCGGGATTCTTTGCTGGCAGGCGATTTCTTCGGGTTTAGTCATCCGAATAGCGCTGCTCGCGCCACGGATCGCCATACATATGGTAGCCGTTCTTTTCCCAGAAGCCGGCCTTGTCCGCCGATATCAGATCGATACGGCGCAGCCATTTGGCGCTCTTCCAGAAATAGAGGTGCGGCACGACGAGGCGCATTGGTCCGCCGTGATCGAGGGTGAGCGGTAGCCCCTCCCATGAAGTCGCGAGGATTGCGTCTTCAGCAGCGAAATCCGCAAGCGGCAGATTGGTCGTATAGCCGTCATAGCTTGTCAGCATGACGTAGCTCGCCTCTGTCTTGGGCATGGCGAGGTCGAGCAGGTCTCGGGTTGAAACACCCTTCCATTTGTTATCGTAGCGCGACCATGTCGTGACACAGTGGATATCGCTGACCATATCGCTCTGTTCCAGCGCCTGGAAAGCTGTCCAGCTGAGATTGAGTTCCGTCTCGACGAGGCCTCGGACCTCCAGCTTCCAGCTGTCGATAGCGATGACCGGCTGCTGGCCGAGATCGAGCACGGGCCAGTTCTTCACCAGATGCTGGCCCGGCGGCAGGCGTTCGGTTTCCGGGCGGCTGATGCGACCGGTCAGGAACTTTCCTTCCGCCGCCCAGCGGCGCTTGGATGTCGTGAGCTTGCTGTCTTCGGGTATCTGGTTGTCGCTCATGGCGGTCTCCTTGCGGTGCAGCAATCAGACATCCGCACCTGGCAAGTGTCAAGTTTCCGAACCCCTTGGAAATCTCCATCGCGCTCATTACACTTGGCACCGTCGGGTTATGCCTCCACGGGGAGCGGAGGCGGAAAGGGAGGAGCGAGACTCTGTCTTCGCGCTATCGTGTCATTGCGGTGCTTTGCGTCGCACCCCTGCTTATTTTCGCTTTCTTCTATTACGGGAGTGCGGTCGCAACACGTGCCTATATGGGCGAGGCTTCGGCTCAGGCCGGTACGGCGCTCCGGCTCGCGGTCTCGGCGCTCAGCGGCCATCTCAGCCGCTATGAGGCCTTGCCGGCGCTGATTGCCGATCACGAGGATATCAAGGAGCTCGTAAGCCGGCCGGCCGATCGCTCGCTGCGTGACGGCGCCAACCTTTATCTGAAGGAAATAAACGGACTGCTGAAGTCCTCCGATATCTATGTCGTGCAGCCGGATGGCGAGACGATCGCTGCCAGCAATTATGACGGAGCGGGCAGTTTCGTCGGCGAGAACTTCAGCTACCGGCCCTATTTCCAGGAGGCGATTGCTGGCCATCACGCGCGTTTCTATGCGCTCGGCACGACCTCACTGAAGCGCGGTTATTATTTCTCCTCACCGATCCGGGTGGATGGGGAAATCCGTGGCGTCATCGTCTTCAAGGTGGATATCGACGTGATCGAGTCCTCCTGGAGTGGCGGCGAATATCGCATCTTCGTCTCCGACCCCGAGGGCATCATCTTCATGTCCGACAGTCCGGACTGGCTCTACGGGGCGATCCTGCCGCTCAGCTCGGACCGGATGGCGCGCACCGAGGCATCGCGCCGTTATGCCAATGCCAAACTCGTCGAATTGCCTGTCATGCGTCATCGCTTCGAGGATCACGACCTGATGACGCTGACCGCAGAGCGGGGGCAGAGCGAATATCTCGTTCTTTCGCACTACATGCCGGCCGAAGACTGGACGGTGAATGTGCTGATGGACACAAGCTCCATTCGCACGCAGGCGCGGACTGCGCTGGTCGTCATCTTTCTCGTTCTCTGCATAGCGGGCCTGACATTTGCCGTGCTGCGGCAGCGGCGGATGCGGCTTGCCGAACGGTTGCATTTGCAGGCCGAAGCGCAGAACCAGCTGGAGCGGCGTGTCGAAGAGCGCACGGCCGACCTTGCACGTGTCAACAGCCGCATCGAGGAGGAAATCGCCGAACGGCGACTGACCGAGCAGCAGCTTCGCCAGACACAGGCCGATCTCATCCAGGCCGGGAAGCTCGCCGGGCTCGGGCAGATGTCGGCTGCCCTTTCGCATGAGTTCAATCAGCCGCTGGCCGCGGCCAAGACCTATACGGACAGCGCCGCCGTCCTGCTCGAGCGCGGCCGCACCGACGAGGCGCAGGACAATATCCAGCGTATCGGCGGGTTGATCGACCGCATGGCCTCGATCAGCCGGCACCTGCGCAATTTTGCCCGCAAGCCGAACGAAAAACTCGGCCCCGTGCCGCTCGACGAGGCGATACGCGATACGCTGGAGATCATCGCCTGGCGGCTGAAAGCGGCAGATGCCGACCTCAGGTTGCATCTCGGAGTACGGCCACCCGTGGTCAAGGCCGGCTCGGTGCGCCTGCAGCAGGTGCTGGTCAATGTCATCTCGAATGCGGCCGATGCCGTCGAGGGGCTTGAGGACCGGCGCATCGAGGTTTCGGCCTCAGAGGAGGCGGGCAGAGTGGTGCTGACCGTACGCGATCATGGGCCGGGCGTGCCGGCGGCGATCGGCGAGCGTATTTTCGATCCTTTCTTCACCACCAAGGGCGTGGGCAAAGGGCTCGGCCTGGGCCTTTCCATCTCTTACAACATCATCAAGGATTTCGGCGGCAGCCTGACCGTCTCAAACCATCCGGAGGGCGGGGCCGTGTTCCGCATCGAGCTTTCGGCCGCGGCGGGCATGATGCCGGAGGCGGCGGAATGAACGACCAGAAAATATTGCTCGTCGATGATGAGGAAGAACTGCGCCGCTCGACAGCGCAGGCGCTGGAACTCTCCGGTTTCAGCGTGGAAACCTTTTCCAATGCCGACCACGTGCTGGAGCTGATCGGCTACAGTTTTCCCGGTGTCGTCGTCAGCGATATCCGCATGCCGGGCATGGATGGCATGACGCTGATGCAGAAGATCCGCGAACTCGATACGGAAGTGCCGGTCATTCTCGTGACGGGCCATGGCGATGTGCAGCTTGCCGTCAAGGCGATGCGCGAGGGCGCCTATGACTTCATCGAGAAACCGTTCACGCCGCAGATGCTGGCCGGCGTCATCCGCCGCGCGATGGAGCGGCGCAGCCTTGTCCTGGAGAACCGGCTCTTGAAGGCCGTTGCCGGCAAGCGCGACGATATCGAGGCGCGTCTGCCGGGGCGCACGCAGATCATGGTCGATCTGCGCTACCGGATCCGCGCGATCGGCGCGAGCGATGCCGATACGCTTATCGTCGGTGACACCGGTGCGGGCAAGGAAGTGGTGGCGCGGGCGATGCACGATATCAGCGCGCGGGCGAGCCGCCCCTTCATCGCCATCAACTGTGCCGCGTTGCCGGCAAACCTGATCGAGAGCGAGCTTTTCGGCCACGAGGCCGGCGCGTTTCCAGGTGCGGTCCGGCCGCGATACGGCAAGTTCGAGCACGGGCGTGGCGGCACGATCCTGCTCGACGAGATCAGCTCCATGCCTGTCGATCTGCAGGCAAAATTCCTGCGGGTACTGCAGGAGCGGATGATTTCTCGCCTCGGCTCGAATGAGATCGTGCCGCTCGATGTGCGCTTCATTGCCACCAGCAAGGTCGATCTGGAGGCGGAAGTTGCGGTTGGTCGATTTCGCGCCGATCTTTTCTACCGGCTGAATGTCGCGACGCTTCATGTGCCGTCGCTATCGCAGCGCCGGGCCGATGTCCCGTTGCTCTTCCTGCAGCTTGTTCGGGAGGCGGCTGCCCGCTACGGCAAGGATGAGATGGAGGTGCCGCCGGATGTGATTTCCGATATCGCCCAGCGTGACTGGCCGGGCAATGTTCGCGAATTGCGCAATGCCGCAGACCGTTTTGTGCTCGGTCTCGATGGCGGCGGCAGGCAGGCGGAGGCCGCCGGGCTTGCCGAGCGGGTGGCGGAATTCGAGCGCGGGGTTATCGCCAGCGCGCTTGTTGCCCATGGCGGCAGCCTGAAACCGGTCTATGAATCGCTCGGCATCTCGCGCAAGACTCTTTACGAGAAGATGCAGAAATACGGGCTCGACAAGAAGCTGCTCGCCACTGACATGGCCGGCGAGATGCGCCGCGAGCTCTGATCCCTCCGCTATGTGCCTCGTGATCGGCTGCTTTCCGGCGGTCGTCGATTCACATCTTGACAGGCAACCATTTAGTTGCCTATAAAATCGAAAAAGGCAACCAAACGGTTCCGTATTTCGTATGAATGAAGACGCGGTTTTTCGAGCTTTGGCGGATGGCAGCCGGCGACGGCTGCTGGATCGTCTGCACGCACGCAATGGTCAGACGCTCGGCGATTTGTGCGAGGGGCTGGCGATGACGCGTCAGGCGGTGACGAAACATCTCGGCATTCTCGAAGAGGCGAACCTGGTCTCCTCGCGCCGGCAAGGCCGCGAGAAACTGCATTACATCAACCCGGTTCCGATCAATGAAATCGCGGATCGCTGGATCAGCAAGTTCGAGCGCCGCGCATTGGAGGCGCTTTCCGATCTCAAGAAGAGCCTCGAAGGCAGCAAGGACGAATGAGTCGTCCAGCCTGCCGGCGAGGATGTGACCCAAGCCTTGGCCAAAAGGGAGTATCATCATGGCAGGCAGCGCATTCAACTACGTCACCTATATCCGCACCACGCCGGAACAGCTCTGGTCGGCGCTGACGACGACGGAATTCATGAAGAAATTCTGGTTGGGCGTACAGTTCGAGACCGATTGGAAAGCCGGCTCTGCCTGGCAGATGCGCTATTCCGACGGCACCGTCACCGATACCGGCGAAATCCTCGAATTCGATCCACCCAAGCGGCTCGTTCTCAAGTGGCAGAACCAGTTCAGGCCGGAGCTAAAGGCCGAGGGTTTTTCTCAATGCGTCATTGAGCTCGAGCCGGTTGGCGAAGCCGTCAAGTTGACGCTGACGCATTCGATCCCGATCGAGGGTTCGAAGTTCATCGGTGCGGTCTCCGGCGGCTGGCCGCAGATCCTCTCCAACCTCAAGTCTCTGCTCGAAACCGGCGAAGTCGTTCTGCCGCCCAATCGTTGAAATACAGGCGATGGGTGGATTTCCACCCATCGCTTTAACCATTTGTTTCCAAATCAACCCATGCTGCGGCGCACCGTCGCAAAATCGTCATTCCTTCCTGAGTGCCGCGATTGCAGGCACCCATTCCCGGCCTGCAAATGGACCATCCGAGCCGGCGCAGAGGAAGCGCCGGCGGGACGACCTATTTTCATCAGGGAGGAAAACGATGAAAATCCTGAAGGCCATGCTCGGCGCGACCGCCGCAGCTGCCGTTTCGCTTCTTTCGTATGCCGCTTCGGCGCAGACCTATCCCGAACGCACCATCACCATGGTCGTGCCCTTCGCTGCGGGCGGCCCAACCGATACCGTCGCGCGCCTCGTTGCCGAATCCATGTCGAAGGATCTCGGCCAGCAGATCGTCGTCGAAAATGTCGGCGGCGCTGGCGGCACGCTCGGCGCCGGCCGAGTGGCGGATGCCGATCCGGATGGCTACACGATCCTGCTCCACCATATCGGCATGGCGACCAGCGCCACGCTCTATCGCAAGCTCGCCTATGACACGCTCAACGCCTTCGAATATGTCGGTCTCGTCACCGATGTTCCGATGACGATCGTCGCCCGCAAGGATTTCGAGCCGACGGATCTCAAAGGTTTGGTCGAGTATGTAAAGGCCAACAAGGATAAGGTTACCGTCGCCAATGCCGGTATCGGCGCGGCCTCGCATCTCTGCGGCATGATGTTCATGAGCGCCATCCAGACCCCGCTCACGACCGTTCCCTACAAGGGCACCGGCCCTGCCATGACCGACCTTCTCGGCGGGCAGGTCGATATCATGTGCGACCAGACCACCAATACGACCAAGCAGATCCAGGGCGGCACGATCAAGGCCTATGCCGTGACCTCGCCGGCCCGTCTCGATGTTCTCAAGGACATTCCGACTGCCGTCGAAGCAGGACTGCCAGGTTTTGAAGTCGGTATCTGGCACGGCATCTATACGCCGAAAGGGACGCCTGCCGATATCAACGAGCGCCTGTCTAAGTCGCTGCAGATTGCGCTGAAGGATCAGAACGTCGCCGCCCGCTTTGCCGAACTCGGCACGGTTCCGTCTTCGGATGCCGATGCGACCCCTGCTGCGCTGAAGACGAAGCTTGAGAGCGAAATCGCCCGCTGGAAGCCCGTTATCGAAGCGGCCGGCGAATACGCAGACTGAATCTGACCGTCGCATGCGCACCCTCTTCCCGGCCGGGAGGAGGGTGTTTGCACAGCTCGATGTCCGCGGTGACGCCTCATCTCCAACCCCAGGAGACATCATGAAATCTCTCAGCTTCGACACCACCAATGTCATTTGCGGCGCCCTTCTTGCCGCAACCGGTGCCTTCTTCGCCTATCAGTCGCTGGATCTCGATCTCGGTACGGCGCTGCGCATGGGACCCGGCTATTTCCCGCTTGTCCTCTCGGCCATTCTCGTCCTGCTCGGCCTCATCATTCTCGTGCAGGCGGTGCGGGTTCAGGGTGAGCCGATCGATCCCTTCGCTTGGCGCGGTATGCTCTTCATCCTGCCGGCACCGGTTTTTTTCGGATTGACTGTGCGCGGGCTCGGTTTTGCGCCGGCGATCTTCCTGACCGCCTTCATCGCCTGCTTTGCATCCTCCCGCATGAGCGTGCTTCTGGCGCTCGCCCTTTCGCTGGTGCTGACGGTCTTTTCAGTTGCCGTCTTCAGTTATGGGCTCGGGCTGCCGTTCGAACGCTTTGGCCCCTGGGTTCGGTTCTAGGAGGCGGTGATGGAACTATTCAGCAATCTCGCACTCGGTTTCTACACGGCGGCAAGCCCGGAAAACCTGTTCTTCTGCCTGATCGGCGTGCTGCTCGGCACCTTGATCGGCGTATTGCCCGGTATCGGCGCGACCGCAACGATCGCCATGCTTCTGCCGATCACCTTTCAGCTTGAGCCGGTTTCCTCGCTCATCATGCTCGCCGGCATCTACTACGGCGCCCAGTACGGTGGTTCGACGACGGCGATCCTTATCAATATGCCGGGCGAATCCTCTTCCGCCGTTACCGCCATCGACGGCTATCAGATGGCGCGGAAGGGCAGGGCGGGTGCGGCGCTTGCCATTGCCGCACTGGGCTCCTTCTTCGCCGGTTCGGTCTCGACCTTCCTTGTGGCAGTGTTCGCACCACCGCTGACGGCGATTGCGCTGCAGTTCGGCTCGGCGGAATATTTCTCACTAATGATCGTCGGCCTCGTTTCTTCCATCGCGCTGGCTCATGGCTCGGTCGTCAAGGCACTGGCGATGGTGGCGCTCGGGCTGCTGCTTGGGCTGGTGGGGACCGATATTTATACCGGCACACCACGCTTCACTCTCGGCATTCGCGAATATGCCGACGGGTTGAATTTCGTGGCACTTGCCGTCGGTGTTTTCGGCATTGCCGAGATCCTGCGCAATCTGGAAGGCGAGAAAACTCGCACCGTGCTGATGGCGAAGGTTTCGGGGCTGCTGCCCTCGAAGGAAGAATTCAAGGAAATGATCGCGCCGGTCATTCGCGGCACGATCATCGGTTCGGCGCTCGGCATCCTGCCGGGCGGCGGGGCGATCCTTGCGTCCTTCGCCTCCTATACGGTGGAAAAGCGCGTCTCCAAGAAGCCGGAGGAATTCGGCCACGGGGCGGTCGCCGGCGTCGCCGGGCCGGAATCGGCCAACAATGCCGGGGCGCAGACCTCGTTCATTCCGCTCCTGACGCTCGGCATTCCGGCAAATCCTGTCATGGCGCTGATGGTCGGCGCGATGATCATCCAGGGCATCGTGCCGGGACCGAACGTGGCGACCGAGCAGCCGGCGCTGTTCTGGGGCATCATCGCCTCCATGTGGATCGGCAATCTGATGCTCGTCATCCTCAATTTGCCGCTGATCGGCCTGTGGGTGAAGCTGCTGACGGTGCCTTATTACGTGCTCTTCCCCGTCATCATGGCCTTCTGCTCGATCGGGGTCTACAGCGTCAATTCCAACGTCTATGACCTATATGCCGTCGCCTTCTTCGGTCTCATCGGCTACGTGCTGGCGAAACTTCGCTGCGAACCGGCACCACTGCTGCTCGGATTCGTGCTCGGGCCGCTGCTGGAGGAGAATTTGCGGCGCGCCATGATCCTGTCGCGCGGCGATGCGACGACCTTCGTCACGCGGCCGATCAGCGCCATACTGCTGACGATCGCCGTGGCGGTGCTGATCGTCGTCTTCCTGCCAAGCGTCAAGCGCAAGCGCGAGGAGGTCTTCGTCGAGGAGGCGTAAGGGCTTGCACTCAAGGCCCGTTTGTTGAAGAAAGAACGATCTGATGCGGGCGCCGTCGGGCGCCCGTTTTCGTTTTACAGGATATCCAGGCTCATGAGCATTCCCGCCCGGATCAGCAACGATCTGCCTTTTCTCACCACACTGCGCCGCGACCTGCACGCCCATCCCGAACTCGGCTTCGAGGAGGAGCGTACGAGCGCCATCGTCGCCAAGCTTCTGGAAGAGGCCGGCATCACGGTGCATCGCGGCCTCGGCGCTACCGGTGTCGTCGGCACGTTGCAGATCGGCAATGGCACGCGCGCGATCGGGCTGAGAGCGGATATGGACGCGCTCGCCATGCCGGAGACGGCGGATCGTCCCTACAAGTCGACGGTCCCCGGCAAGATGCATGCCTGTGGTCATGATGGGCACACGACGATGCTGCTTGCAGCGGCACGGTATCTCGCCGAAACACGCGGCTTTTCCGGCACGGTGCATTTCATCTTCCAGCCGGCCGAGGAAGGTCGTGGCGGCGCAAGGCGTATGGTGGAAGAGGGGCTGTTCAAAGAGTTTCCCTGCGATGCCGTCTATGGACTGCACAATATGCCGGGGCTCGCGGTCGATGAGATCGCCGTCGTCGAGGGGCCGCAGCTTGCCTCGTCGGATAGCTGGCGGATTACTTTCAGAGGCACCGGGACGCATGGCGCCAAGCCGCATCTCGGCCGTGATCCGATTACGGCTGCCGGCACTTTCCTGTCGTCACTGCAGACGATCGTCGGGCGCGTCGTCGATCCGCTTCAGCCGGCAGTCGTCAGCGCCTGCTCGGTGCAGGCCGGCAATCCCAAGGCATTGAACGTCATTCCCGATATTGTCGAGATCGGAGGAACGGCGCGGGCCTACTCGCCCGAGGTGCGTGACCAGCTTGAAGCGGAAATCGGCCGCCTGGCGCAGGGCACGGCTGCCATGTACGGCATTTCGGTGGACTATGAATTCGAACGTCGTATTCCGCCCGTGGTCAATAATGCGGATGCGACGTCTCGCGCGTTCGGCGCTGCACAGGCCGTCTTCGGCGATAAGGTGCGAACGAGCTTTCCGCCTTCGACCGCCGGCGATGATTTCGCCTTCTTCGGGCAGAACGCGCCCGGCTGCTACGTCTGGCTCGGCAATGGCCCGGCGGTCGACGGCGCGCTGCATCACAACACCGCCTACGATTTCAACGATGAAGCCCTGGGCTATGGCGCTGCCTATTGGGTGTCGCTGGTGGAGCGGGAACTGAAAGCCGAAGCGTAGGCCGCCTCAGAATATTTCCAGTATCGGGCTTTCCAGCACCTTGCCGGTGATCACATCGGCAATGCCGCGGTCGGTCTGGTGCGGACCGGTGTTGCAAGCGAGGGTGGCACCGAAACAGGCCTTGAAGACCAGATAGGGCGGCTTCCAGTCAACAATCTTTTCCATCGCGGCACGGATGCCGGAAAATCCATTGGCGGTTTCCTGCAAGGAGGCATCGGTCACGAGGCCGGAGAGCGGCAGGGGCAAAAGAACTTCGACTTGCCCATCTTTGGCCACGGCCATGCCGCCGCCAACTTCGATGACGGCATTTGCTGCCAGCGCCATGTCCCGCGCGTTTCCGCCGAAGACCGTGAGATTGTGGCTGTCATGCGACACAGTAGTACAGAAGGCGCCGCGCCATTCGCCCCAGCCGGTCAGGAAGCCGACGCGCGGCTTGCCGTCCGCCAGTCCATGACGGTGCGCGACGGCAATCATGGCGCTGCCGGCGGGCGGTACGACGAAACCATCTTTGACATCCGCCATTGCCTCGCCCCACTGGGTAAATCGTGGGCGATCGATGGTCGCAAGGCGCACCCTGGTGCCATTGGCAGGGATGCGGAAATCGTCGTCGGTAAGCGGTGCGAGCTTGACCGAGTGCATGAGCGGGCTGGCATCGAGTGGCTGAACCGGATCGTTGACCGCGCCATTCTCGGCAACCAGGCGGCCATTGGCAATGACGGCGCGGGCCTCGAAATCGGTCAGGTTTTCTAAAAGTACAAGATCGGCGCGGCGGCCGGGCGCGATGAGCCCGAGATCGGAACGCTTCAGACGCTGTGCGGCGTTGAATGTGGCCGCGCGCAATGCCCATTCCGGTCGCATGCCGTAACGCACGAGACGGCGCACGACATCATCGAGGCCGCCATTCTGGTAGAGTTCGTCCGGGAAGACATCATCGGTGCAGAGCGTGATGGTTGGCGGAAGATGGCCAATGCCATCGAGCGCATCGACGAATTCCTTCAGCAGGTGATCGTGCGAGCCGCGCAGCTCGATCGTGATCCCGGCTGCGAGCTTCTGCAGCAGGTCGGCGCCCGAGGTCAGCTCGTGGTCGGAGCTTATGCCGGCGGCCATGAAAGCGTTGAGGTCGGCACCTTCCAGACCGCGGGCATGGCCGCAGACCAGTTTGCCGGAGGAAAGCCCGGCATTGACGATCGCGGTCATGCGCGGATCGCCATCAATGACACCACGCATGTTCATCACTTCAGCCACGCCGCCGATTGCCGGCGAGCGCAGCAGTTCGGCGATGATGCCGGCATCGAAATCGGCGCCTGCGAGTTCAAGGCCGGGTGCCGAGGGCACGCAGGATGGGGCGAGCAGGATCATGCGTAGCGGCAGATTGCGAGAGGCTTCGATCGCCCAGCGCACGCCATCAAGACCGTGGACATTGCCGAATTCATGCGGGTCCCAGACGATGGTCGTGACACCGCGCGGCAGCACGGCTTCGGCATATTCCGCCGGCGTGACCATCGAGCTCTCGATATGCATATGCGTATCGATGAGACCAGGGGAAACGATGCTGCCCGTTGCATCGATCACTGTCGTAGCATCGGTGCGGCTTGCCGGCGCGTGAACGCTGGCGATCATCGCCCCGACGAGGCCAATATCGGCCTCGCGGATCAGGCCGGTAACCGCATCAAGGATGCGGCCGCCGGTGACGAGTACATCGAAAGGTCTGTCGCCACGGGCGGCGGCGACGGCACGTGCACGTAAGGCCGGTTCGTTGAGATCGGCGGGTTCCTGGCGCGGCGGCGTTGCGGTCATTTGCGGGCCTCGTTGACCAGGGCGGCGAGAATGATGACACGCGCCATATCGGCATCGATATCGGCGGCGAACTGGGCATTGAACGTTGCGTGGGTGGCGCGGGTTTCGACGACGGTACGCCCGCGTGTGTGCTGGCCCTGCAGTTCCACGTCGATGCGCGCGGGGCGGAAGCTCACCACCTGCGGTGCGACGAAGGCGACGGCGGCGGAGGGATCGTAGATTGCCATGGCGGGGCGGCCGCGACTGGTGCCGATGCGGATGTACCCGGCAAACATATCGGCGATCAGATCGGCATTGATCCCACCTGCAGCACGGACCGGATCGGCATCCTCGGGTTTGGCCAGTACCTTGCGGCAAAGGTCGAGATCGACCATGCGCAGAGGCAGCTTGTGGGCAATCACGATTGCCAGCGCCTCGGGATCTGCCAGCGCGTTGAACTCGGCCGAGGCCGTGTGATTGCCCGCGGTGACGCCGCCGCCCATCCAGACGAGTTCGGTGATTCGGGCGGCAAGATCGGGCCGCGCGAGCGCCAGTGCGGCGATATTCGTCAGCGGTCCGAGCGCCAGGATGCGATGCGGGCCTTCCAGTTCCAGCCAGCGGCAAAGGGCCATAAAGGCGTCGCTATCAGGCAGGATCGAGGCCGGCGGCAGATGCTTGCCCGTTGTCGGGATGCCGCTCTCGCCGAGCACGGCCTGTGCCGTCTCCAGCTTGCCGAGGACGGGCGTGTCGCGGCCGGTGTGGATCGGGAACTTCCAGCCGAATGCCTTGGCCGCTCCCGCCGCATTGGTACGCACCTGCGGCAGTGGCGCATTGCCGAAGACCAGGGAGACGCCGTCGATGTCGAGTTCGGCATTCGTCACCACCATGATGGCGGCGATGTCGTCGAAGCCCATATCCGTGTCGATCCATACGCCCATCATGTCACCCGAAACGCTTGAGGCTTGCGGAGGCCGCGACCGGCAGGTCGAAGGCGATGGCGCTGCCGAGTTCGTATTGCGGCAGCGCGGCATCGACTTCGGCCTTGATCGGGCCGAGCGTGCTGTCCAGCAGATATTCGCGACTGTTTCCGGCAAAGGATGTGCCGCGCACGGTGCCCTGGAAAGGACCAGAACCAAGGATCACCGCGCGCGGCCGCCAGGCCAGGCCCGCCGCATCGTCAGGCGCTGCGGCGGAAAGAGCGACGGCGCCATTGGGCGTCGCGAGCTTTCCGTCCTTCAGCGCAAATACGTTTTCGAAGCCGACGAAGTCGGCGACGAAGGAAGAAACAGGCCTGTTGTAGATATCTTCGGGCGTACCGATCTGTTCGATGCTGCCGTTCAGCATGACGATGATGCGGTCGGCAAGGGCCAGCGCCTCCGCCTGGTCGTGTGTGACGAAGATCATCGTCACACCGGTTTCCTTCTGCACGCGCTGCAGCTCTGCACGCATCTCAAGGCGCAGGCGCGCGTCGAGATTGGAAAGCGGCTCATCGAGCAGCAGCACCTTCGGCTCCATGACCATGGAGCGGGCGAGAGCCACGCGCTGCTGCTGGCCGCCCGAAAGTTCACCCGGTTTGCGGCTCGCAAATTTTGCAAGGCCAACGGATTTGATGCCTGCATTGACCTTGGCATCCAGATCCTCGCCGCGGAGGCCCTTCAGCCGCAGTCCGAAGGCGACGTTTTCATAGACCGTCAGATGCGGGAAAAGTGCATAGGACTGGAAGACGAGGCCGACGGCGCGCTTGTTGGCCGAAACGCGGGTAATGTCGGCACCGTCGAGATTGATCCGGCCGGAGGCGGGATTGAGCAGGCCGGCGATGGCGCGCATGGTTGTCGTCTTGCCGCAGCCGGAAGGGCCGAGAAGCGCCACCAGTTCGCCCCTGGCGATCGACAGGTCGAGGTCCTTCACCGCGACCGTATCGCCGTAAGCGAGCGTCAGCTTGTCGAGTTGAAGGTAGGCATCAGACATAGCGAGAGAATCCCAGGAAGCGTTCGGCGATGAAGACGATGCCGATCGAAAGGAAGGCGAGCAGCGCCGAGAGCGCGGCAACGGACGGGTCGTAGGTGGTCTCCATATAGCCCAGCATATCGATCGGCAGCGTGCGTATGCCGGGACCGGAGAGGAAGAGCGAGACCGGCACCTGATTGAAGCTGGTGACGAAGCCGAGGATGAAGGCTGCGAGAATGCCGCCGCGGATATTCGGCATGACGACACGGAAGAAGGCGCCTGTTCGTGATGAGCCGAGCAGGACGGCGGCTTCCTCGATATCGGAGCGAAGATTGCCGAGGCTGGCGGACACCACGCGCACGGCATAGGGCAGCACCAGCGCGGTATGGGCGAAGAACAGCGCCAATGTGATGTTGAAGCCGAAAGGCACGACCAGATAACGCAGCAGCGCCAGACCGACGATGATGCCGGGCACAATGATCGGCAGCGAGACGATGGTTCTGACCGTTTCGGCGCCCGGCAGCCTGTAGCGCGACAACGCATAGGCGGCGGGAATGCCGAGGATGAGCGCTGCGAGCGTTCCGAAAACAGCAAGGAACATCGACATCGCGAAGCTCTCACGGAAACTGTCGATGGTGAACACCTTTGCGACCCAGCGCAGCGACAGACCCTGCGGCGGGAAAGCCAGCGTGTCACCGGCCGAAAGCGAGGCGGCGATGATGATCAGGAACGGGCCGATCAGGAAGACCAGCAGCAGGAATAGCACGACGGGCGAAAAGAGACGAATGCTCATCGGCGGTTCCTCGCGGTGGCAAGGCGCTTCAGCAAGATATTGGCAGCAAAGCTCATGATGATCAGAATGAAGGCGATAACGCTCGCCGAGACGAAATTGTTGGCGACGGAAACCTGCTGGTACATCAACGTTTCCAGCATCAGCACCTTGGAGCCGCCAAGAATGGCGGGCGTGATATAGGCCGTCAGCGAGCCGGTGAAGACCAGCGTGCCGCCGATGACGAGGCCTTCCTTGGTCAGCGGCAGGATGACTTTCCAGAAAACCTGGAACCAGTTGGCACCGAGCACGCGGGCGGCGGGAATGGCATCCTTCGGCATATTCTCCAGCGCGCTGATGAGCGACAGGATCATCAACGGCAGGAAGAGCTGCAGCAGACCGATGAACACGGCGGTTTCGGTGAAGAGCAGCCGCAGCGGCTCCGCGCTGAGGCCAAGCCCGGTGATCGCTTCATTGACGATACCGGTGCGGCCGAGAATAACGATCCAGGCATAGGTACGGGCAACCGGCGAGATCATCAGCGGCAGGGTGATGAGACCGATCATGCGGCCCTTGCCCTTCGGCGGCAGGTTGACGATCGCAAAGGCGGCGGCATAGCCGATGATGGCTGAAACCGCCGTCACCTCAAGGCCAAGCCGGAACGTCCGGAAGAAGACGGTACGGTTCAGCGTCTGCGAGAAGAAGTCCGCATAGGCGGCAAGCGTCCACACACCGCCGCTGCGGAAGCCTTCCGAAAGCAGGATCGCGACGGGCAGCAGGAAGACCACGGCGGCGAAGATCGCTGCCGGCAGGGCAAGCGCCAGGGCTTCTGCGCGTTTCTGAAACATGAGACGCCTTTCAAGCAGAGGAAAAGCTGGTCCCGGCAGATGCCGGGACCGACTTCGGCGACGGCTTACTGACCGACCTTTTCGTTCCATTCCTTCAGCCAGCCATCGCGGTTGTCGAGGGCGGCAGCGGACGGGATGAGCTTCAGGCTCTTGGCGGTTTCTTCGCCATAGGTGATGTTGTTGGCGACGTCCTCGGAGACCTTGACGTCCTTGTTCGCCGGGCTGTCGATCAGCTTTTCGGCGAGCTTGGTCTGGACTTCGGTCGACAGCCAGAAATCCATGAACTGCAGCGCGAGATCCTGGTTCTTCGAACCCTTGGTCAGAACCAGCACGTTCATTCCGCCGGTCTGGCCTTCCTTCGGGGTGGCCCAGGCAACGGGAACGTCGAGCTTGGTAAAGCCTGCCCAGGAGAAGCGGCCGATCGGAGCTGCCCAGATTTCTTCCTGCTGCATCAGCTGTACGAGCTGCGAAGACTTTTCGTAGAAGGTGACGATCTCGTCCTTCTTTTCGCCGAGCGCTTCGATCGGCGCCTTGAGATCCGGCGTGTCCTTGCCGAGCGCAAGGCCGAGCATATAAAGCGCCGGCGGGCCCTGGTTGGTCGTGACATTCGGGAAAGCGACGTGGCCGACATATTCCGGCTTCAGGAGATCGGCCCAGGACTCGATCTTCATCTTGTCGGAGCGATAGGCGATCGAGGTGGCGTAGAAGGTGTAGCCGACTGTCGTGCCGTCGCCGTTCGGATCCTTGGCGACATCATAGAGCTTGGAGAAGTTTTCGAGCTTGGACGTATCGACCTTGTCGATCAGGCCGGCACGGGAGGCGGCAAGGCCGTCAGCCATGGAGACGGCAGCGAGATCAACGACCGGATTGGCCTTGTTGGCCTCCATTTTGGCCAGTCGCTCGACGCTGTTGCCGGTCTCGACGACGAGCTTGCAGCCGCACTTGGCTTCGAAGGGGTCGTAGACGATCGTCTTGTAGTCATCCTGCGCGAAGGCATAGACGGAAATGGTCAATGTCCGCTGCTGCGCTGCTGCGCCGAGCGGGAAAAGTGCGGCCAGCGCCACCGATGCAATAAGGGCTTTTTTCATTCTACAGGTTCTCCATCTCTGAGGTTTTTTGCGCCGGCTTCGCAGGACCGGATGACTGGCGGATGATGAGCTGCATGGGCACACGTTCGGTCTCCGCCGTGACCATCACGCCCTCCCGAGTGCCGTTTTCGTTTATTCTGTCGACCAGTGCCGAAACGGCAATTTCGGCGATCGTGTCCATGTCCATCCTGACCGTCGTCAGTGATGGGGTGACGACGGGCGACCAGATGAGATCATCGAAGCCGGTGACGCTGACATCGGCGGGAACACTGATGCCTTCCTGCTGCAGTTCTGTCAGGGCACGCAGCGCCTGCAGGTCGGAAAGGGCAGCGAAGGCGGTGAAGCCCTGTCGCGCCTTTTCCGCAAGGCCCAATCGGCAGCCGGCGCCGGTCTCGTTTTCCAGCCGCTCGACCCAGAGTGTTTCAGAGCGCATGCCGGGCTGCAGGCCGGCCCTGATGCCGCCGGCCCTGTCGTTCTGAACGTTGGATTCGTGATTGTTGCCGATGATCAGGATCTGCTTGTGGCCGAGGCCGGCGAGATGAGCGGCGATTTCCCTTCCACCCTGCCAGTGGTCGGCGGCAACCGTATTGCCGGGCGTGGAGGCGGTATCGATGACCGCGACCGGGCAACTTGCCGCAGAAATGCGCGTGGCGCGACGAGGCACGATCACCATGCCATCGACACCGCGCTCCACCAGTCGATTGATCGCTTCCGTCTGTGCCGAAATATCGCCACGAGAGTCGGCGATCAGCACGCCGTAGCCGGCGGCAGATGCGGCGAATTCGATGGCCTGGGCAATTTTCGGAAAGAGTGGATTGGCGATATCAGGCAGAACGAGGCCGAGTACGCCGCTGCGGCCTGTGCGAAGCGCTCGCCCGGCCTGGCTCGGCACATAACCGAGCTCGGCAGCATGGCTGCGAATCTTTTCGATCAACGCTTCCGACACCCTTCCTTTGCCGGAAAGTGCATTCGAGACCGTCGCGACAGAGACGCCGAGAGACGTTGCTATCCTGCTGAGATTGGGTCCCGGGCGTTGTGAAACCATGATGTCGGTGGGTCGCGCTTAATCGTTTAAGCATCCATATCGCAGCCGATCTGGCTTGTCGAATCCAAATTCAGCCTGCTCGGATAATATCTGGCTCGGCTATTGCTTAGCGCAAATAAAAAGCCCCGCGGAAAGCCGCGGGGCTTGAATGACCGTATCGAGAGCAGGCGCTATTAGCTGCCCTTGGCGACCTTGACCGGAGCCGTCGCCTTTCCGCCCGGAGCGAAACCGCCGCCGGTTGCGATGTTGAGTGCGGCGTAATCCTTTGCCATCTGCTGGACGGCTGCGGCAAGGCTTGCCTGGGCGGTGGAAACCTGACGCTGCGCATCGAGAACGTCGAGCAGCGATGATGCACCATCCTTGTAGGACGCCGTCGAGAGTTCGAGGGTTTCCTGGGTTGTCTTGACCTGGGCGCGGAGAGCGTCGACCGTCTGGGCGTCACGACGGACGGCCGACAGAGCGTCTTCGACCTGCTGGACTGCAGTGAGAACAGTCTGCTTCCAGGCTAGGTAGGAAGCGGCGGCGTCAGACTTGGCGACATTGACGTTGGCGCGCAGGCGGCCACCATCGAGGATCGGCAGGTTCAGGCTCGGGCCGAAGGACCATGCCGACAGGCCGCCGTGAATGCCGCGCTGGTTGATGTAGCTCGGCGAGATCGAGCCAGACAACGTGATCGACGGATAGAGCTGAGCTTCGGCGACGCCGATCTGCGCGGTGGCAGCGGCGAGGTCACGCTCGGCCTGGCGAATGTCCGGACGGTTGCGGATCAGGTCGGCCGGAATGCCGGAATTGATGCCGCCGCGGAACGTAGGCTGGCCTCCGCCCTGGATCAACTCGTTGACCATCGAGCCGGCCGGCTGGCCAAGGAGGGTTGCGATATGATGGGCCGAAACGCGGATATTGGTTTCAAGGCCGGGGATTTCAGCAAGCGTCGACTGAACCAGACCTTCGGCCTGGACAACGTCGAGGCGGGAAGCCGCGCCGGCATCGAGCTGGAACTTGGTCAGGTTGAAGGTTTCCTGGCGAGACTTCACGTCAGCCCTGGAGAGTGCCAGGCGCTGCTGGTAGTAGCGCAGGTCGATGTAGCTCGAAACCAGATCCTGGATGTAAGACAGCTTGGCGACATCGGCGGCAGCATAAGCCGAGTCAAGCGAAGCAAGCGCGCTTTCCTTGTTGCGCTTGTAGAGGCCGAACATATCGAGCAGCCAGGACAGCGAAAGCTGGCCGGCGCTTGTGTTGCGGGGATCGAACTGGGTGCGCAATTCGCCGCTCTGACCACTGATGGTGTGGGAGGCGCCGACATCGAGGGCGGGCAGGGCGCCTGCGCCGGCGATGGTGACGTTGGCCGATGCGGAATTGATGCGCTCGAGGGCCTGCTGAATCGTCAGGTTCTGGTCGAGGCCGGTCTGGATGAGACTGTTGAGCTTCTTGTCGTTATATGCGGTCCACCAGGCAGTGGTGGCAACATCGCCGTTGCTCTTCGGGCCGCCTTCACTGAATTTTCCGGGAAGCGACATCTCCGGAGGGACGTGGTCTGGGCCTAATACACAGCCCGACAGCAATAACAATAGCGCCGGTGTGGCATAACGAAGGGGTACCATGCATTTCATCCTGTAACTCGAGCAAGTCAATTCTTGTCCGAAGCGTCATGCTTCACTATCGGCTAACGCGCCTCGTTCTCTACGCAAAACATCATGCCGAAGCAGTCCGTGCGCAATGTAGCAATCTGAAAAGCTTTCTCACAGTGCATTTTTATCACACTCCCGCCTCATTTTTTTGCCGTGCGGCAAAGATGCGGCGGATGACGACGAAGAAGGACGGCACGAAGAAAATGCCGAGCATTGTCGCAGAAAGCATACCCCCAAGCACACCGATACCGATGGCGTTCTGGGCGGCGGAACCCGCGCCCGTCGCGATAGCCAAAGGCACGACGCCGAGAATGAAGGCCAGAGATGTCATGACGATCGGTCGCAGGCGCAGTCTCGCCGCTTCCAGCGTCGCTTCGAAGATGCCCAATCCGGTCTCCATCCGGTCTTTTGCGAATTCCACGATCAGGATCGCGTTCTTCGCCGCAAGACCTATGGTCGTCAGCAGACCCACCTTAAAATAGACGTCGTTCGCCTGCCCGAAGAGCGTTGCCGCCGCAAGCGCGCCGAGCACGCCGACCGGTACGGCCATGATGACCGAGAACGGGATCGACCAGCTTTCGTAGAGCGCTGCGAGGCAAAGGAAGACGACGAGGATGGATATCGCATAGAGGATCGGCGCCTGCGAGCCGGAGAGGCGCTCCTGATAGGAGATGCCTTGCCAGGCGACCGTATAGCCGCCACCGAGCTGTTCGGTCAGGGCTTCCATCTCGTTCATGGCTTCACCCGAGGAGACACCCGGTGCCGCGCCACCGTCCAGCGGGATGGCGCTGACGGCGTTGAAGCGGGCGAGCGATGGCGCACCTTCGACCCACTGGGTTGTGGTGAAGGCGGAGAAGGGCACCATCTCGCCGGCATTGTTGCGGGCATACCAATGGTTCAGATCGGTCGGCTGCATGCGGAAGGGACCGTCGCCCTGCACATAGACCGGCTTGATTTCGCCATTCAGCGTGAAGTCGTTGACGTCGCGGCCGGTGAAGATGATCGACAGCATGGAGTTGACCGAGGCGAGATCGACACCCATGGCGCCGATCTTTTCCTGATCGATCAGGATCTTCATCTGCGGCTCGACTTCCTTGTTGTTGGAGCGCAGCGCCACGACCTTGCCGGTGGCGCCAGCCATCTGGATCAGCCGCTTGGAGGCAGCCGTCAGAGCCTCGTTGCCGTGACCGCCAGTATCGACCAGATACATCGAGAAGCCGCTCGATACACCGAGACCCTGGATGGCGGGCGGCAGCAGGGCAAAGACCTGCGCCTCGCGGATCGCAAAGAAGTTTTTCAGAGCCCGGTTGACGACAGACTGCGCGCTGAGATTGGGATTGGTGCGCAGCGAGAAGTCCTTGAGCTTGGTGAAGACGATGGCGCTGTTCTGGCCGGAGCCGTTAAAGCCGAAGCCGAGGGCGCCGAAGACGGAATCCACCGCATCCTTCTCGTTCTCGCGGAAATATTTCTCGACCTTTTCGACGACGGCCTGGGTCTGCTGCGTCGTCGAACCCGGAGGTGTGGTGACGATGGTGAGCAATACGCCCTGATCTTCCTGCGGCAGGAACGAGCTCGGCAGGCGGGTAAAGAGATAGGCGCAGCCGACGCCGACCAGCAGGAATACCAGCATCACGCGGATCGGCCGCTTCAAGAGATAGCCAATGGTGCGGACATAGCCGTTGGTCGAACGCGTGAAGTTGCGGTTGAACCAATCACCGACGCGATGTTTCTTGTGCTCGTTGACCGGCTTCAGCATCGTGGCGCAAAGCGCAGGCGTCAGCACGATGGCGACGAGCGCCGACAGAAGCATCGCCGAAACGATGGTGATCGAGAACTGGCGATAGATGATGCCGGTCGAGCCGCCGAAGAAGGCCATCGGGATGAAGACGGCGGTCAGCACGAGGGCGATACCGACAATGGCGCCGGTGATTTCGCCCATCGATTTCTCGGTCGCCTCAAGCGGCGAGAGCTTTTCTTCCGACATGATGCGTTCGACGTTTTCCACGACGACGATGGCATCGTCGACGAGAAGGCCGATTGCCAGCACCATGGCGAACATGGTCAGCGTATTGATCGAATAGCCCGTCGCCGCGAGGATGCCGAAGGTGCCGAGAAGCACGACAGGAACGGCGATGGTCGGGATCAGCGTCGCGCGCAGGTTCTGCAGGAAGATCAAGAGAACCACGAAGACGAGAACGATCGCCTCGATCAGCGTATGGACGACCTTTTCGATCGACAGTTCGACGAAGGGTGTCGTGTCATAGGGATAGGTGATCTCGACGCCTTCCGGGAGGCCACGGCCGATTGTTTCGAGCGCGGTGCGCACGCGGGCGGCCGTATCGATGGCGTTCGCGCCGATCGCGAGGTTCACCGCGAAGCCCGAGGAGGGCATGCCGTTGTAGCGCGAATTGCCGCCATAGCTTTCCTGCCCGATCTCGACGCGGGCGACATCGCTGAGGCGAACGGTCGAACCGTCCTTTTCGACCTTCAGGATGATGTGCTCGAAATCCGCGACGGTGGTCAGCTGGCTTTGGGCGGTGATGGTGACGTTGATCTGCTGGCCGGCAACGGCGGGCTGGGCGCCGAGCGAACCGACGGAGACCTGTGTGTTCTGTGCCTGGATGGCCGACGTTACGTCGCCAGGGGTAAGCTGAAATTTCAGCAGTTTGAACGGGTCCAGCCAGACGCGCATCGCGTAGCCGGAACCGAAGGTATTGATGCTGCCGACACCTTCCAGACGCTGGATCTGGTCCTCGATCGATGTCGACATGAGGTTGCCGAGGTCGACGGAGGTGCGCTTGCCGTCGGTCGAGATCAGCGAGCCGACGAGAAGAATGCTCGAGGTGGAGCGCGTGACGCTGATGCCGGCATCGATAACGTCACCGGGCAATTGCGACTGGACGAGCTGCAGCTTGTTCTGCACCTGCACCTGCGCGATATCGGGATCGATGCTGGTGCCGAACGTCAGCGAGATGCTGGCCGAGCCCGTCGACGAGGTCGACGTCATATAGGTCAGGTCATCGATGCCGGTCATGCCATCTTCGATGATGGTGGTCACCGATTTTTCGACCGTCTCGGCGCTGGCGCCACGGTAGGTGGCATTGATGCGCACCGTGGTAGGCGCGATATCGGGATATTGCGAGATCGACAGCGTGAAGATGCCAAGCAGACCTGCCAGCATGATGGTGATCGCAATGACCCATGCAAAGATCGGTCGTCGGATGAAAAACTTGGCCATCGGTTATTCCTGTGCGGCTGGTACGGTGACGATGTGGAAAAGCCCGCGCATCAATTTGCTGCGGGCTTCTGTTCGCCTCCGGCCGCGGGCTGATCGGCAGGGACAACCACGCCGCTATCGTTGATCTTCATCGGAACCGGCTTTACCGGCATGCCTGCTACAATCGACTGCAGGCCGCTGACGATGAGCTGATCGCCATCCTTCACGTCCTGTGTCACCAGCCAGGAATTGTTGGAAGGCGTGGCATTTTCGAACACGCGGCTCTCGACCTTGCCTTCGGCTGAAACGAATTGCGCCACCAGACGGCCGTTGGCGTCACGGGTCGTGGCGAGTTGCGGCAGCGCATATCCGGGTTCGGAACCGAGTTCGACGGTGGCGCGCACATACATGCCCGGCAGGACGACGCGATCCGGATTGGGGAACACTACGCGAATGATGAAGGTGCCGGTCGTTTCGCTGACGACTTGCTTCGACATGTCGAGCTTGCCCTTCTGATTGTATTCACGGCCATCCTCAAGGATCAGGCGGAAGGCGACATTCGTGTTCCCGCCCTTGACCTGCCCATCGGCAATCGCATCGCGCAGCTTCAGCAGGTTGGTGCTCGATTCCGTCAGCGAAATGTAGATCGGGTCGAGCTGACGGATGGTGGTCAAAGCCGTCGACTGGTTCGCGGCGACGACGTTGCCGATATTATAGGCCGTCTGGTCGATCACGCCGTCGAAGGGAGCGGTAATCTTCGTATGGTCGAGGTCGATCTGGGCAGCGGTCAGGGCGGCTTTCGCGGCCTCAACCTCGGCATTTGCCTGGGCGAGCGCGGTGCGGGCGTTCTCGAACTCGATCTGCGTTGCGCCACTGCCAACCAGCCGCTGATAGCGGTCGAAATTGCTCTGCGCGCTCGGCACGCTGGCCTGGGCCTTGGAGATGGCTGCCTGCGCCTGCTCGACAGTGGCGCGATAGGCCGCATCGTCGATCTGGTAGAGCATGTCGCCCTTCTTAACCTCGCCGCCCTCCTTGAAGGCAATTTCGCGGATGATGCCATTTACCTGCGGCCTGATATCGGCCACCTGGAAGGCTTCGGCACGACCGGGAAGGATCGTGGTGATTGGATAGGTGTCCTTCTTCAGTGTCACCACGCCGACCGGTGCGGCCTGCTGCGCAGCGCCCGCACCCGCCTTGGCGGCGGGCTTGCTGCTGCTGTCGTTACAGGCCGCAAGGCCCACCACGAGCGCGAGGGCCGAGGAGACGAGAAGGGCACGCCGGATCATTCTGAATTCCCTGTGCGGTTGGCAGTAGCGTTTCAATCCACGGCCCATACGGGCGCCATTCTTATAAGCATGGTGATTGATCCGGATACAGATGCCGTTATCCGATATTAAGAAAAGCTTTATGA
This sequence comes from Hyphomicrobiales bacterium, assembly GCA_900471925.1. Taxonomy (GTDB): domain Bacteria; phylum Pseudomonadota; class Alphaproteobacteria; order Rhizobiales; family Rhizobiaceae; genus Rhizobium. The sequence continues at coordinate 6,246 of UCGV01000027.1, read as the reverse complement.
AGTGACGTAAGTCACCAATCGTCACTTAGCAAGCGTTATTTTGCAGTGCGGCATCGACAAAACACACGATTTTTTCCGCGCGGTGGATGAGCGCGTTCTTGTCATCCTTGGCGATGAGGATCGGATGAAGGACACAGGACAGAACGTCCGCAACCGTGCTGGCGGCGGCATCGGTATTGTCGCAATGGTAGCGGCCGCCGGCCACGCCATCGCGGATGATTCCGCCAAGGGTCTGCTCGATACGTTCGCGATAACGCTGGCCGGCTTCGAGCTTGGACTCGATGGTCGCTATGACCATTTCGAAGATGTAGGGGTTCTCTCTTATATCCTGGAGATGGCTGTCCAGCAGGCGCAGCACGAAGCTCAGCAGCTGTTCCTTCGGTGGTAGATTGGAATCGACGGCGGCGAAACGGTCCGTGGCATTGCCCAGGTGCCGCTCGGTAATCGCGTCGACGAGCGCAGCCTTCGAGTGGAAATGCTTGAAGACGTTGGCTGGGGACATATGCAGCGATGAAGCGATGTCGGCGATGGAAACGGCGACAAAGCCACGCTGGCGAAACAGTGTCTCTGCCATCGAGAGAATATCCTCTCGGGTCTCTTCGGCCTTGCGTCTTGGCCTGCGTGCCATATGTCCCCCGCCGGGCCGGGCCCGGCACCCCTTTTTCTTTATGCTAGCGCGATCGGCTGGAAACCTGCAAGCAGGCTCGCAGCACCGGTTTCATCGGCTCAGGGGAAATAGGGCGCCAGATTTGCGCGGACACGCGCCACAGGCGTTTCGCCGCGGTCGTCGGGCGCGAAACGTTCGCCGGTGATCCATTCATAGGCCTTGATATAGACGGCGGAAGTCTGCTCGATCAGCTCGGCCGGAATTTCCGGAATTTCATCCTTATAGGGATCGCAACGTTCGGCCACCCAGGCGCGGACGAAATCCTTGTCGAAGCTTTCCGGGCGCTTGCCGGCTTCAAAGGCGGCAGGATAGCTCTCGGCCACCCAGTAACGGCTGCTGTCGGGCGTATGGATCTCGTCGGCGAGAATGATGTTGCCATCCTTGTCCGTGCCAAATTCGTATTTGGTATCGACGAGGATCAGCCCGCGCTTTGCCGCCATTTGCTGGCCGCGGGCGAAGAGCGCCAGCGCATACCGGGAAAGTGTCTCCCACTGTTCTTCGGTCAGCAGACCACGGCTGACGATTTCAGCCGGTGTCAGCGGTTCGTCGTGGCCGCCGTCGAATTCCTTGCTTGTCGGCGTGATGACCGGTTCGGGAAGGATCTGGTTGTCGCGCATGCCGTCCGGCAGGCGCATGCCGTACATTTCCCGCTCGCCCTTCTTATAGAGCGTCAGGATCGAGGTGCCCGTCGTGCCGGCGAGATAACCGCGCACCACGATTTCGACCGGAAGAATATCGAGCCGCTTGCCGATAACCACATTCGGGTCGGGATAGTCGAGAACGTGATTGGGGCAGATGTCTTTCGTTGCCTCGAACCAATAGCGGGCCGTCTGCGTCAGCACCTGTCCCTTGTAGGGAATGCAGGTGAGGATGCGGTCGAAGGCGCTCAGCCGGTCCGTGCTGATGATGATGCGCCGTCCATCCGGAAGATCGTAATTCTCGCGCACCTTGCCACGGTAGTAGTTCGGCAGTTCCGGGAAATGAGCTTCGGTGAGAATACGCACGGCGCTTGGCTATCCTTCTATCGGCTGAGATATCCCTGCTCTAGTTTCATTGCCGGGGAAGTCAAGCAAAGGCTCATTCAAAGCCAGAAGAGAGCAATGAGAATGAGCGCCAATATATAACCGGCGAGCGTCAGCGGCCAGCCGGCGCGCAGGAAATCGCCGAAGCGGTAGCTGCCGATGCTCATTGACAGCGTATTGTTGTGATGCCCGAAGGGAGTGAGGAAATCCAGCGAGGCGCCTGCGGCGACGGCGATCATATAGGCTTGCGGCGGATGCTGGCCGGCTTTGGCAAATTCCAGGGCGATTGGGGCAAGCACGATCGCGACGGTTGCGTTGTTGACGAAGGGCGTCAGCGCGATGGCAAGAAACAGCACCAGCGCGATGCCCCACAAGGGCTGGCTGACAGGAATGACGAGGCTTAGCCATATGGCGATGGTTTCGGCCGTCCCCGTCGTTGCGACTGCCTGTCCGATCGGGATCATCGCCGCCAGCATGATGATGATCGGCCAGTTGAGATCCGCCATCGCGTGGCGGATGTTGAGATAGCCGGGCAGCGCGAGCGCTAGCACCACGAAGGCAAGGGCGATATCGGGACGCAGACCGAAGGCGGAAGCTGCGACGCCGCAGGCAAGGATCGCAAACGGCTGCCATGAGGCCGATGAGGAGGAGGAAGGGGCTGCAGAAGCAAGCGGCAGGCACTCGCATTCTTCCAGTGCTTCCATTATCGCTGTCTTCGGGCCTTCCAGTACCAGTATGTCTCCAATCGAAAGCTGCAGGTCGGCAAAACGCCCCTCGATACGAGGAGAGCGCATCGACAGTGCCGATACCGTGACGGCCCGATTGCGGAAGACTTCAAGCGATGCGATGCGTGAGCCGACGATCGTGCTCTCCGGCATGACGACGGCTTCGATGCTGGTAAAATCCGGCTGCAGTCCGTGCGGATGGGTTTCCTGTACCAAGGCCTGCGAGGCGCTGAGATCGGCGAAGATCGAATCCGCGCCTTGTGCCAGCAGGATGTCGCCGGGCTCGATGACCGATTGCTCCAGCGGGCCGAAGACGAAGGCTTTCTGGCGGATCAACGCATAGGGCTGGATACCGAAACGCTCGGGACATTGGGTAAGCGTGACGCCGACGAGCGGCGAATGCTCCGGAATGCTGCGCTCCACCACGATGCGGCGAATGGCAGGGGCGGGGGCTTCCGCGATCTCGTCCGGCTCGGAAAACAGGCGCCGGACGATCAGCGCGATCAGCAGAATACCCGTTATGGCGACGGGTAGGCCGACATAGGCGAAATCGAAGAAGCGGAAACCTGTGCCTGTGGCCTTTTCCAGCGCATCGCTCACGAGAAGATTGGCGGGAGTGCCGATCAATGAGACGAGGCCGCCGAGGAGAGCGGCGAAAGAGATCGGCATCACCAGTTGCCGGCGTGGGATGTTCATCAGCGTGCTCAGACGCAAGGCCAGCGGTAGTGTGATGGCGAAAGCGCCAATATTGTTCATGAAAATGGAAATGAAGCCGGTCAGGGCGGAAACGCCCAGTATGACCTGCAAATGCGGCCGCCCCGACGCAACGAAGCGCTCTGCCAGACGGTCAAACAGCCTGGTGCGTGCCAGTACCTGAACGACCAGCAGGATTTCGACGACTGTGATGACGACGGGGCTGGCGAAACCGGAAAAGATCGCATCGGAGGGATAAAGGCCGAGCACGTAGCCAGCAAGCAATCCGCCGATCGAGATGACTTCCATGCGCAGGCGGTCGAGGGAGAACAGGAAGAGCATCGCGACCAGCAGGATCAGGAGGGCTGCTTGCTCGAGCGTCATCGGTGGTTCCCGTATTCGATCACCCGCCGACTGTAGCTTTTCGTCCGGCCCTGTACAGTCCGCTCAGACGAAAGAATATGTTGGTTCCTGCGTGCGGACACGCTGCCGGTCAGGCGGGTCGGCGCCATTTTCCTTCGGCCGTCCGCTCCAGGATGGGTGTTGTGAAAACGCTCTTCGTGCGCGCTCGCCACTGCGGTCCTGCGGCATCCAGTTTCGCACGCCAGCGATCGGATTGCAGCATGGCCGCGCCGACGACGACAGGTTCTATGCCGCAGCCCGCGAGCAGGTCTAGCCCCGCGACGATGGAGGTTCCGCTTGATATGACGTCATCGATCAGTGCGACGCGGCGTCCTTCGAGGAGCGGCAGCATGCGGGGATCGACATAGAGCCGTTTCTGTTGTCCGGGCGTGGTGATGGAGGAGAGGGGGACCGACAGGTCGTCGCGATACCAGAATTTGCGGGATGTGCCGAGCGGCACATAACGGCGATGACCGAGCTTCTGAGCGACGGCAGCGGCAAGCGTCAGACCGAGCGTCGGCAGGCCGGCGATCACGTCGATGCCCGATGCTTCTATTTTTGCCGCCAGATTTTCAGCCAGGGCATCCAGAACTGCGAAGCTTGCCTGATTGACGATCAGTGAGGCCAGCGCATGGTCGCCGTCGGAAAGCACCCGGATCGGCAGCCGCAGCTGTCTTCCGTCTTCGAGTTCCGCAACGAAGAAGGAGGTGAAATCGCCGTTCGTCTCGAAACTGCCTGGCGGGTGGATCTCCTGCCAGAAATCATGCGGCATCATCTGGTTCATTCTCAATCCCGTATCGCCTTGCCGGCGACCTTGCGGCGCAAATCTTTCAGTTCGGAGTCCGTCAATGCTCGGACGGATCCCTTTGGCAGGTCCCCGAGTTCCAGTCCGCCGATCGCGACGCGTACGAGCCTCAGGCAGGAAATATCGAGCGCTTCCAGCATCCGGCGGATTTGCCGGTTGCGGCCCTCCTGCAGTTCCACCTCGATCCAGGAGTTGCGGTCGCCTTCGCGCAGTTTACGCGCAGCTGTGGCACGCAGCAGCTCGCCGTCGTGGCGAAGACCCGACGTCATGGCCGCGAGCATGTCATCGTCGGCGATCCGGTCGATCTGGACATGATAGGATTTCGAGACATGGGTAATCGGGTCGAGGAGCGACTGGGCGAATTCGGTATCGTTGGTGAAGAGCAAAAGCCCCTCGCTTGCTTTGTCGAGACGGCCGACGGGGGAGAGGTGCGGAACATCGAATTCGACGAGGCAGTCATAGACCGTCGGCCGACCCTCGGGGTCGTGACGGGTCGTCACGAGCCCGCGGGGCTTGTTAAGCATCAGATAGATCCTGGTCTCCGCGGCGATTTCCCGGCCATCGACCTTGATAAGGGCGGTGGAAAGATCGACCCATGCCGAGATATCGGTGACGATGCGATCGCCGACCGCGACGCGGCCATCCGCTATCAGGCGTTCAGCTTGGGTGCGGGAGCAATATCCGAGTTTTGAGAGGGCACGAGGAAGCGTGACCCGCTTGCCGGCCGGTTCGGCCTCGGGTCTATTCCGTTCGCGTGTTTTTTGCGGTGCTCGCCGGCCTTTCACTTCGCCATCCCCAATGCGCGATTGCGAAGCCGTTCTTGGCATGAACGGCGCAAGGATGCCAGCAATGGAAGCTCATATTTTGGGGAGCGGATTATGCAAATGCCATCGGAACGTATTTGCGCTTCAGATGAAACGCAGCAGACGGGAAAGAACTTATGTCATGCGCTCAAGCGCAGCCCATGAAGCCGGCAAGCTCCTGGCGGTTCATCACAATGCCGGCTGCGGCCTTGGCCGGGTCCGGATGCGTATAGGCCAGGCTCGGCATTTCGGGCAGATCAAGGGCCTGACGCATATTCATGATGCCAACGGCACGGCGTCCTTCGCCGCCATCGACGCTGACTTCAACGATCAGCTTCTCTCTTTTGTTGTCCATGATGTCCTCCCTTCATTTTTATGTTCCCATCGCTGGCATTAAAAATTGGTTTTTCTAAGACATAAGTATTTACGCATCCTGCAAAAATTGGATTTGCAGGATGCGATAAAATTTATCGAGAGGACGTATCGGTGTTCAGCGCCACCAATGGCGCGGTTCGGGCTGCGATGATCCGGAGAGGATATAGCCCGCGAGGAATCCGATCGCTCCGGCGACGAGGAGGGCCGTCGTGGTGGCGGCCGGATGCTCCCTGGCTGTGCCGGCGACGGCAGCGCCCTCCGCCTTGATCTGCGCAACTGCGCTTTTCGCACGGGGAAGGGCATCTTCGTAAGCCTTGCCGGCGCGGTCGCGTACTTCGTAATAGGCTTCGGCGCCCTGTGCGGAAATCATCTTCTGCAGGCGGGACACTTCCTGCTGCAGGGCGGCGATATCTTTGCTGACGGATGTTCTGAGATCATCGGTGTTGGCGGCCATGTCTGTCTCCTTTCCTTTGATGGGGGAGAAAACACTGGAAAGCGCGTTAGGTTCCGCGCTTTCACCGATAATCCGATATGACGGTAGTTTGACAGTTGGGATATCGGTTTCATTTATCAGGCGTTAACCATAAATTTGGTCAAGCCGCTGGTTTTTCGAGTTCTTTCCGCATTTCTGAGACCAGTTTCGGGCGGTTTTTATCGCCTGGTAAAAGATTTTTCAGGAACATCGCTATGCAAGGCGGGTTGTGGATAAGTTTTCGGGAGAAAATGCCCTGTCGAATCAACCTGTTACAAAAAT
>UCGV01000026.1 GCA_900471925.1 Hyphomicrobiales bacterium | reverse complement strand
TCGACAAGTCCGTCAACTAAGCCGTTCTGAGACTGTGATTACGAGAGGCCGGGGCGAAAGCTCCGGCCTTTTCATTTGCGAGCGGCAAGGTGCAGCCAGCGGGTGGGCTTGCCGTCGTAACCGCCACCATCCGCTTCGCTGATGGCGACATCTTTCCAGCCGGCGGCAACAAGCAATTCCTGCAGCCATTCCCTTGAAGGGTAGTTGTAGTAACGCCCGAAACTGTCATGGCCTTCGGCTGTGCCGGCCTTGAAGCTCGCGTGAAAGACGCCGTCTTCCTTCAAGGCGTTACGAATGAGGGCGAGTATCGCGGGGAGATCGATGCGCGGCACATGCAGCAGGCTCGCTTCGGCCCAGACGCCATCGAATTCTGCGCGTGCGGCAAGCTCTTCGAAACGCATGACCTTCACCGGCCTGCCGATCAGCTTCTCGGCCTGCTTGGCAAGCTCCGACGAGCCATCTGTCGGCGTCACGTCGAAGCCCTTGAAGAGCATGTAGGCGCAGTCCTGCCCACCACCGCAGCCGAGTTCGAGAATGCGAGCCTGTTCGGGGAGGGCGGTGAGGAAAGCGTCCAGTCTTGCCGCCGGTGGCTTCCGGTCGCGGGTGGCGTAGGTCTCGGCGTTGTCGTCGTAGAAAGAGGACGTCATGAATTTTTCTCGAGATAGACCACGCGCTCCAGACCTTTGAAATGCGCGTCGAGTGTCAGCACGTCGGCATCGTGGAGTTCGGAGGTCGCATAGATGATGGCGTCCGCTAGGGCGAGTTTACGCTTCGCGGAGACTTCGGCGGCGCGGCGGGCAAGCGTCGTGTCGAGAGGGACTACGACGCAGGTGGTGGTATAGGCGAAGAAGGAATCGACAGCTTCTTCGCCGCGTTCGCGTTCCAGCCACTTGGCGAGTTCGAGCTGGACGATTGTGGGGACGATGCAGTTGGCTCGGTCGGGCATCTCGCCTTGCAGGCGTTCGGCAGCAGGGCCTTGGGTCAGCCACTCGATCCAGGCTGAGCTATCGACGACACGCATTAAAGCCGGTCTTTCCGGTCGCGGTAGTTGCTTGGGTCCGCGCCTTTGGCCATGCCTTTGAGATCTGTTAGTTCAGGGACAGGGATGAGGAGTACGCCTTTTCCCTTAGGTATGAAGACGAATTCCTGTCCGGCGGACCAGTGCTGCTGTTCGCGCACTTCTTTGGGAATGGAGATCTGGAATTTTGCGGAGAGGGTCGCTCTTGCCATTCTTACCTTTCCTCTATCGATTTATGGATAGTAAGAATTCATGTCGCACCGGTCAATGGCGAACCATTCTCGACGCCAGGCGATTGGCTCGGGCATGAAAAAACCGGGCGATGCGCCCGGTTTCGATCTTGTAGCAATCCGAAGGTCAAATTACAGAACGCGGCGCGTCCAGCCGCGCTCGTCGTTGGTGACGCCCTTCTGCAGGCTGACGAGCTGCTGGCGCAGGTCTGTGGTCAGCTTGCCGGTCTGGCCGTCGCCGACCTTGAACTCGCCGCCGGCGTGGCGGACGAGGCCGATGCCGGCGAGAACGGCGGCGGTGCCGCAGGCGAAGGCTTCGACGAGCTTGCCGCTTGCCGCATCAGCCTGCCATTCCTCGAACGAGTAGGGGCGCTGTTCGACGCGCAGGCCCTTTTCTTCAGCCAGCACGATGACCGAGGCGCGGGTTATGCCCGGCAGGATCGTGCCACCGAGCGGCGGGGTGACGACCGTTCCGTCGTTCATCACGAAGAAGACGTTCATGCCGCCGAGTTCTTCGACCCAGCGATGCTCTGCCGCATCAAGGAAGACGACCTGATCGCATTCCTTCTTGGCTGCTTCGGCCTGTGCAACGAGGCTTGCCGCATAGTTGCCGCCGCACTTGGCAGCGCCGGTGCCGCCGGCGGCTGCGCGGGTGTAGGCGGTCTCGACCCAGAGGGAGACGGCTTTGGCGCCGCCCTTGAAATAGGCGCCGACCGGGGAGGCGATGATGCAGAAGATATATTCCTGGGCCGGGCGAACGCCGAGGAATGCCTCATTGGCGAACATGAAGGGGCGCAGATAGAGGCTGGCGTCGCCGGAGGGGATCCAGTTCTTGTCGACACGGACGAGTTCTTCGACCGCCTTCAGGAACAGTTCTTCGGGTACTGCGGGCATTGCCATGCGGGCTGCCGACTGCGCGAAGCGGCGGGCATTTTCTTCCGGACGGAAGAGCAGGATGCGGCCGTCATCAGCCTTGTAGGCCTTCATGCCTTCGAAGATTTCCTGGGCGTAATGCAACACGGCGCTTGCCGGATCGAGTTCCAGCGGGCGACGCGGTGTCACCTTCGCATCGTGCCAGCCCTTGTCGGCGGTCCATTTCGCCAGGACCATGTGATCGGTGAAGATCTTGCCGAAGCCGGGTGTTTCCAGTGCCTGGATGCGGTCGGCGTCGGAGACGGGGGACTTGTGGAATTCGATAGTGATTTCAGGAGAGGTCGACGTCGCGGTCATTGCAGGCACCTTGATAGTCCATTGAATGGTGGCGCGCACACTACTGCTGGCGGGCCGGTTTTGGAAAGGTCTGAATTAGCCGATTTTGGCCTTTGATCCGAGGAATAATCGCGCGATGCGGCGAAGTCTCGCGGAAAGGGCAGGCGATCTCATCGCGCGTCCTGAATTCTCTGGTGTCTTCGACGCCGCGCTTTCGAAACTTGTCACGGGGACAAGAAAATAGGTCAGCATTGTTGACATAAATTTCGTTGCGTGATCAGCTGCTGATATTAGAAGAAAATGAGGAAACCCCCATGCTGAACTGGGATGCAATGTTTGCAACGCGCTCTTCCCGGATGCGCGCTTCAGAAATCCGCGAGCTTCTGAAACTTCTCGACCGGCCGGAGATCATCTCCTTTGCCGGCGGTATTCCCGACCCGGCGCTGTTTCCGGATCAGGAGTTCAAGAAGGCCTATGCGGATATTTTCGACAGTTCGGCGGTCAATTCCGCCCTGCAATATTCGGTCTCGGAAGGCTACAAGCCGCTGCGCGAATGGCTGGTCAGGCAGATGGCGGGTCTTGGCATTCCCTGCGAGCTCGACAATGTCTTCATCGTTTCCGGTTCGCAGCAGGGGCTCGATTATCTCGGCAAGCTCTTCCTCTCGCCCAATGATACGGCGCTCGTGACTTGGCCGACCTATCTCGGTGCGCTGCAGGCCTTCAACGCCTATGAGCCCGCCTACGACCAATTGACGCCAGGCGGCAACCGCACGCCGGCTTCCTATCGCGAGGCCGCGACGCAGAAGGGCGGCAAGGTGAAGTTTGCCTATCTCTCGGCCGAATTCTCCAACCCCACCGGCGAGACGGTGGACCGCGAGGGCCGCGAAAAGCTGCTCGATCTCGCCGACGAGCTCGACATCGCCGTCATCGAGGATGCGGCCTATCAGTCGCTGCGTTATGACGGCGATCCGATCCCGCCGATCCTGGCGCTCGAAATTGCGCGCAAGGGCCATATCAACGATACGCGCACGATCTATTGCGGCAGCTTTTCCAAGACGCTGGCGCCTGGCCTTCGTGTCGGTTTCATCGTCGCCAATGCGCCCGTCATCCGCAAGCTGGTGCTGATGAAGCAGGCGGCAGACCTGCATTCCTCCACCATTAACCAGATGGCGATTTCGGAAGTGGCCGAGCGCGGCTTCGATGCGCAGGTCGCCAAGATCAGGGCCGCCTACAGCCATCGCCGCAACTGCATGCTGGCGGCGCTCGAAAAGTACATGCCTGACGGTACGAGCTGGACGAAGCCTGAAGGCGGCATGTTTATCTGGGTCACGCTGCCCGAGGGCATGGATGGCGCAAAGCTGCTGGCGAAGTCGCTGGAGACCGCTAAGGTGGCCTTCGTGCCCGGCCAGGCCTTCTTTGCCGATGGCTCGGGCGCCAACACGTTCCGCGTCAGCTTCTCCTGCGCCAACGAGACGATGATCGAGGAGGGTATCAGCCGTCTCGGCAGACTAATCGCCAGCGAGATCGGCTAATATTGGACTTGGGCATGGGCGGCGATCAGAAGATCGTCGTCCAGCCTTCGTTTGCCGTTTCGCTCTTGCCGTAGCCGACACGGTCGGCCACCGCGCCATCGGCGTTGATGAGAATGATATCGCCGCCCTTGTTGGCAAGCTGCGGGCCGCCGTTTTCCGGATCGAGCACGATGGTGCGGAATTCGCCCGCGGCCAGTGAACCGATAAGCTTCTGGCGGCGGCCTTCGCCATCCTCCAGCGTCCAGCCTTCGATCGACATGGCGACATCGGAGCGGTTGACCAGCGTCACCGTCTCATCCTCGGTGCCATCGGGATGGTTCACCGGATTGATCATCGCCGCGACGATGCGCAGCGACGAGGCGACGATCGGCTGCGGGCGACGAGTGCCTTCGCCGCGGCCTTGCCCACCCCTGTTGTCGCCGAGCGGATGGCCCGTATTGGCGTCCGTATTCCAGTTCTGCGACTGGAAACCGAGGAAGATCGCCACCCAATGGTCGTCATCGGCAAAGTGGATCAGCAATACCCCGTCCTGATTGGGGCCATTGGTGGCGCGGAAGCTGCCGCTATCGCCCTGGTTCATGTGGATGTCGTGGATGCCGTTTCCGGGCTCGAAGCCGAAATATTCGTCCGGCTTGTTATTTTCCGGCCCCCAGGCTTCGCCGAAAGCGTAGAAATGGATGGACTTGTCGGCAATGCCTTCTTGTACGATGGGCTCGATGAAATCGCGCAGATCGTTCTTCGGTCCGTCCAGCTGGAAGGGCGCGACATCCATGTCCTCGCGCTCGATCATGCCGCCGCGCACATAGTCGATCGCCAGATCCGGCCGGCCGCCCCTGATATCGGTGAGGCCCATCGGCAAAGCCTCGAGTTCCGCCGTCAGTTCCGGATGCTGGAAGTTCATGACATTGGCGTAGAGCAGGTCGTGCGGGGATTCGCTCGAGCGCACGTTCATGGCGATGCGATAGCTGACGCCATCGGCCTCGATGCGGATTTCGATATGGGGATCGTTGTCGTCGTCAAGGGCGAGCGCCGAAGCCGTACCCTTCAGCACCTTGTAATTGCGCAGCATGGTGAACCTCATGGTGGGGGCAGGGGTTCAGGATAGCATGGCGGAAATGCATCTTTTGTGACGCCGGCTTTCCGCCATGCAACGCTTTGGAGAACTTACTTCTTCACATGCGGGCCGAAGAGTTCCATGTCGGCTTCGCTCAGGCGTTCATTGGCGGTGTTGAGCTGGTGCCAGTAGGGGTAGATGACCGGCGGCACGCTGACGTCGTCGAGGCGCTTGCGCTCCTCGGCCGACAGTTTCAGGTCGGCGGCGGCGAGGTTGTCCTTGAACTGGGCTTCGGTGCGGCCGCCGATGATGACTGATGTGACCGCCTTGCGGCCGATCAGCCAGGCCAGCGCCACCTGGGCTGCGGAAACGCCGCGTTCCTGACCGATCGCGACCAGCGTTTCGACGATGTTCCAGAGGCGGTTTTCGTCGCGGATCGGCGGTTCGGTCCAGCCGGCGAACTGGCGGGTGCCCTCGGGGGCTGCGGCATTGCGGCGGTGCTTGCCGGAGAGAAGGCCGCCGGCGAGCGGGCTCCAGACGAGCACGCCGAGGCCCTGGTCGATCGAGATCGGCAGCAGCTCGTATTCGGCGTCGCGGGCTTCCAGCGTATAGTGGATCTGCTGGCTGACGAAGCGCTGGTACTTGTTTTCATTGGCGACACCGAGCGCCTTCATGATGTGCCAGCCGGAATAGTTCGAGCAGCCGACGTAACGCACCTTGCCCTGCTTGATCAGGGTATCGAGCGCTTCCATCGTTTCTTCGAGCGGCGTCTGGCCGTCCCATTCGTGGACCTGGTAGAGGTCGATGACGTCGGTCTTCATGCGCTGCAGGCTTGCCTCGCATTCGCGGATCAGGTGGTAGCGCGACAGGCCGCGGTCGTTCGGGCCATCGCCCATGCCGAAGCGCGCCTTGGTGGCGAGCAGGACGCCGTTGGGGCGCTTGCCGCCGAGCACTTCGCCAATGATGCGCTCGGATTCGCCATTGGAATAGACGTTGGCGGTGTCGATCAGGTTGACGCCGGCATCGACGCAGATATCGACCATCTTGCGGGCTTCCTGCACACCGAGATCGCCGACGGTCTTCGCCCAGCCGACGCCGCCGAAGGTCATCGTGCCCATGGTCACGGTGGAAACTTTAAGGCCGGAGCGGCCGAGCAAACGATATTCCATTGAAATTCCTCCTCATGAAAATGGCCTGATTGACGTACCGCAACGCGCTGCCGAGGCAAGCTCGGAGGCGTTCACGCCTGCGTGAGCTTACGCCTGCCGTTACTCCCGCGCGAGAATAATCAGCCGGTCCGTTTCGGCAAAGGCGAGCAGATCGGATTTCTTCGGGTTGACGGTGACGCCGCCAAGATTGCGGCGATCGCCTTCCCCACTGCCGGCCCGGCGATAACCGATCGCCACTTCGCCACGACGCAGCGCCGCCAGGCAAATCGTGTAGAAGGTGAGCGGCTTGTCGATCGAGACGTAATCGGTGACCGGGCGCATGTAGATCTCTGAGCCGTCCTCATTGAGCAGTTCTGCGAAGATCTCCGCCATCTGAGCGTTCTCGGAGGCTTGCGCCAGCATCAGGCTGACAAGCTTGTTGCTGACGACGAAATCGTCGGCGCGGGTGACGGCGGCAAGCTCGCGGTTCCTGACATCGATCATCTCGCTGACGATGCCGATATGGCGGCCGGCCTTTTCGGCGATCTTGCGCAGTTGCAGGAGGGTGACCAGCGTGCGCGTATCGGCAGGCTGGGCGGCCATATGGTCGGAATAGCCGAGGACCAGAACATGGTCGAAGGAGGGGATGTCGAGCGCATCGAGTTCGGTGCGGCTGCTTGTGTCCGTCACCTTGCAGGAAACGGTCATGTTGGCGGCGGGGAGCGTGAGGCCGGCGATCTCTTCCTCCAGGCCGGGCGTATCGGCGGCGACCGTCAGGGTCGAGCCGGGCGCGACATAGCGTGACAACTCGCTTGATATCATCGGGCCACGGCGGTTCCAGCCGAGCATCAATGTGCTCTCGGGTTTCGCCACATGGGTCGGTGGCGCGACGATGCTGTCACGGTCGATGCGTATTTCGGCCGTGCCGCTTTTGATCGCCGCATCGTCCTCGGCAATGATGATGGCGCGTTCACCGGGCAGGAAGATGCGGCTTGGCGGCGGGTTGAGGTTTACCTTGCCGTCCGTGTCGCAGAAGCCGATCAGCGTCGAAGCCTCGTACATCATCACGGCGGCGCCGAAGCTCTTGCCCGAGAGCTCCGGCTGGTCGATCGTGTAGATCTCGCAGCCGTCGAAATCGAGCAGTTCGGAATAGACGCCGCTCAAGCCCGCCTGACGGCTGGAATGGGCGACGATGCGCGAGATCAGGTCGTCGGCCAGCACCAGCTGCAATTCCTTGCCGCCGACGATGCTGGCGACTTCGGCATTCTTGGCATCGCGGATTTCTGCTGCGATCTGGTAGGGCGCGGCACGGCGCGAGGGATCATTGACGAGCGCAAGCACCGTCTTGATGACCTCGGAATCAGCGTGATCGCCTTCGGGCGACAGCACGATGATGGAGCGCGAGGTCTGCGGATTGACGATGTTGATATCGTAGAGATCGGTCGGATCGCCGCTGCGGCAGATGATGCGGGTATTCTTGAGATCGCCGATCTTGGCGGCCAACTCGTCTTCCATCTCCACCTTGTCCTTGGCGGCCATGATGACGATGCGCGGCCTGCGGCGGCTGGCATTGGCGATGACGAGTTCGGAAATCACGTCGAAGATCGAGGGCGACCAGTTGAAGATAACAGTGTGGTCATGCTCCAGCACATGCGAGCGGCCCTTGCGCAGGTCGTCGAGCTTTTCTTCGAGACCGGAACTGAGCACACCGATCAGGGCCGAGAAGACGAAGATGCCGGAGATGGTGACGACAAGCGAGACGCCGCGGAAGGGCCAGCCCATGTCACCGCCCATCGTGCCGGCATCCATGGTGCGCATCAGGGATTCCCAGGCGCCTTCGACGAAGCTCATATGCTCGCCGCCATCGGGCGCGATGCCGGTCACGGCCAGCACCAGGCCGGCAATGACGATGACCACAAGCGATATGACTGCGAGCCAGCCGATCAGCGCGATCGGGCCGGCGGCCATGCTCTTGTCGAACTGGTAGCGCAGGCGCGCACGCCAGGGCGTCGATTTCATCTTTCGGATCCCCTCGAATCGGCCGGCGAGCGCCGGTGCGACAAGGCGATTCCAGAAATTCCTGACACGATCAACTGGCTTTGGAGCGCGTGCCGCTATGACACCAAGGAAGGTTCTGGATCGGGCTCGGCCCCTGCGGCGGCCTGTCACACCGCTGTCAAACGCCCCGAATATTGAGGGGCATCATCATCCGAGGATACCTTCCATGAAAACTCTTGTTTCTGCCGCAGCACTTCTTGCCGCGAGCCTTCTCGCTATCCCGGCTTCCGCTGCCAACCTCGTTCTCTACACCAGCCAGCCGAACGAAGATGCGCAGGCGACCGTTGACGGCTTCATGGCCGCCAATCCGGATATCAAGGTCGATTGGGTACGCGACGGCACGCCGAAGATCATGGCGAAGCTGCAGGCTGAAATCCAGGCTGGCAACCCGGTTGCCGACGTTCTGCTGATTGCTGACGTTGTGACGCTGGAACGCCTCAAGGAAGACGGCAAGCTGCTCGCCTACAAGTCGCCGGAAGCTGCGCAGTATGATGCGGCTCTCTACGACGCAGACGGCTATTACTATTCCACGAAGCTGATCACCACCGGCATCATGTACAACACCTCGGCTGCCATGAAGCCGACGAGCTGGAAGGATCTTGCCAAGCCGGAAGCCAAGGGTCTCGTGACCATGCCGAGCCCGCTCGCTTCGGGTGCTGCTCTCATCCACGCCCAGACGCTCGCTGCCGTTTCGGGCCTTGGCTGGGATTATTACAAGTCGCTCGCTGACAATGCTGCTGTCGCTTCCGGCGGCAACGGCGTCGTGCTGAAGTCCGTCGCTTCGGGCGAAAAGGCTTACGGCATGGTCGTCGATTACCTGCCGATCCGCGAAAAGGCCAAGGGCGCTCCGGTCGAGTTCGTATTCCCGAGCGAAGGCGTTTCGGCCGTCACCGAACCGGTCGGCATTCTCGCCAGCGCCAAGAATGTCGATGCCGCCAAGAAGTTCGTCGACTACGTTCTCTCGGAAAAGGGCCAGGAAGGCTTCCTGAAGCTCGGCTATATCCCGGCCCGTAACGGCATGAAGCTGCCCGATGGTTTCCCGACTCGCGACACGATCAAGGTTCTGCCGGTCAATGCCGCCGAAGCTCTCAAGAATACCGACAAGGATCTGAAGACCTTTACGGATCTCTTCGGTTCGAAATAATAGACCCATGCGGGGCTATGTACGTCCGGGAAACAGCCAGCCCGTCTGGCTGTTTCCTTTTATCGTTTCTGTGGTGCTTTTTCTGAGCGTGCTGCCCCTGGCGCGGCTCGCGATCGTCGGCATTTCCGCTTTCGCCAATGGCGGCGTCATGGTGGTGCTGTCGGACCCGATGGTCTGGTCGGCGGTCTATTACACCATCGTCACGGCGGTTCTCGGCACCATCATCTCGCTCGTGATCGGCTGTGCCTTCGCCTATCTGCTGACGCTGACCGATATTCCGGCCAGGGGGCCACTCAGCTTTTTCTTCGTACTGCCGATGATGATCCCGCCGCAGGTGACGGCACTCGCCTGGGTGCAGATGTCGGGGCCGTCGAGCCCGCTTCTGAAGGCGTTGCATATCGCACCGCCGCTCGGCTCGCCGCAGCCGCTTTATTCCATTGGCGGCATTGCGCTGCTCTATGGGGTGCAGCATGCGCCGCTCGTCTATCTGGCGCTGAGGGCAGGGCTGATGACGCTGCCGCGCGATGGCGTCGAGGCGGCGCGTCTATCGGGCGCTTCGAGCCTGCGCGTCTTTCGCGATATCATCCTGCCGCTGTCTCTGCCGGGTGTGATTGCAGGGGCGGCGATCTCCTTCGTCTCCTGCACCGGCAATTTCGGCATTCCGGCGATCCTCGGCATTCCGGCCTCTATCTTCACGCTGCCGACGCTGATCTTCTCGAAATTCACCGCCTTTACCGGCCGCACCTTCGGCGATGTGGCGCTGCTCTCGGCCATCATCGCGCTGATCTCGGTCGCGGGTCTGGCGATCCAGGATCGGGCGCTGCGCGGGCGCGATTATCGCGTCATAGGCCTTTCGGGCGCGACGGCTGCCTTCGAGCTTGGCGGATGGAAGCATGTCTTCACGCCGCTGCTCTGGATCATCCTGTTCTTCATGCTGGCAGCTCCTTTCTTCGCTCTGGTCGCAGGTGCCTTGGTGCCAGCCTATGGCGTGCCGCTCACCTTCAAGACCATGACCTTTCATGCCTTCGAGGAAATGCTGTTCCGGCAGGCGGTAACGCGCACGGCCTTTATCAATTCGCTGTCGCTTGCGAGCGGTGCGGCTGTCGGCCTGCTGTTTGTTACGGTGCTGGCGGCCTATGCGCTGACGCGGCGTCGGGACACGTTCTCGCGGATCGTTTCCAGCCTTGTCGAAATTCCCTATTCACTGCCGGGCATCGTCATGGCGGTGTGCTTCATCCTCGTCTTTGCAGCACCCATCCCGGTGTTGAACGTGACGCTTTACGGCACGGTCTGGATCATCCTAGTCGCCTATTTCTCCTCCTTCTTCGCCGTCAGCCTGAAGCCTGTGGTCAGTGCCTTCCACCAGCTCGATCCGGCGCTGGAAGAGGCGGCGCGACTGTCCGGGGCGGGCTTTTTCCGGCGACTCAAGGATATCATCGTGCCGCTGATCGCGCCGGCGGCGGGTGCCTCTGTCATCCTCGTCTTCCTGATTGCCTGCAACGAGCTGACGATTTCAGCGCTGCTCTGGTCGGCGGGCACGCAGACGCTGGGTGTCGCCATCTACAATCTCGATGACAGCGGCAGTTCCGATCTTGCCTCGGCCCTGTCAGTGCTTGTCGTCTTCATGGTCGTCGCCATGATGCTGCTTCTGGAGCTTCTGGCGAAACATCTGCCCAAGGGAGTGGTACCGTGGCGAAGCTGATCCTCAATCAGGTGGCCAAGGATTTCGGCACGGGCAGGGCAGCCGTCAGCGGCTTTTCGCTTGATGTGCGCGAGGGCGGTTTCCTGGCGCTTCTCGGCCCCTCCGGCTGCGGCAAGACGACGGTGCTGCGCATGATCGCCGGTTTCGAGACGCCGACAGACGGATCGATCCATCTCGGCGAGCGGCTGCTTGCCGATGCCTCGCAATCGTTGCCGCCGGAAAAGCGCAATATGGCGATGGTGTTCCAGTCCTACGCGCTCTGGCCGCATATGAGTGTCGCCGACAATGTCGGCTATCCGCTCAAGGTGCGCGGCATTTCGGGCGAAGCCTACAAGGCGAAAGTGCGCGAGGCGCTGTCGACCGTACGTCTCGTCGATTATGCCGACCGGCGGCCAGCCGATCTCTCCGGCGGTCAGCGGCAGCGCGTGGCCCTTGCCCGCTGCCTTGTCACGTCACCCGATGTCGTGCTGCTCGACGAGCCGCTTGCCAATCTCGACCGGCATCTGAAGCAGGAGATGGAAGAGACTTTTCGCGAGTTCCACCAGCGCTCCGGGGCGACGATGATCTATGTGACGCATGACCAGAGCGAGGCGATGGCGCTTGCGACCGACGTTGCCGTGATGTCCGAGGGACGCTTGTTGCAGGTCGCACCACCGGCGGAAATCTATGCGCGGCCGGAAGGGCGCATGGTCGGCGGGCTGATCGGCCGTGGCGCGATCATCACGCTGCCGATCATGAGCAAGGAGCGCGATCTGGATTGGGACGAACTGGAAGATGCGCTTCACGCTGCCAATACCGATGGCGCCGATATTCTGGTGCGGCCTGAGGATGTGGTTCTGGGCACCGAGGGGGCGGCTGCGAGTGTCGAATCCGTGCTTTTCGAAGGGGAACGCTATGCGGTGAAGCTGCGGCTCGGCAATGGCCAGGTGCTGCGCGCCTTCAGCCGCGTGGCCGTGGTGCCGGGCGAGGCGGTGCGTGTCGTTATCCGTTCGGGTTGGCGGCTTTAGACACGGTGGTCTTACAGTTTGATCCTTGTCTTGCCGGGCTTTGATGCGACTGCAGATGCAAAACCATTCCATACTTTTGCTGGATTTGCTCTAGTTATGGTCCTGACACCAACCGGGAATGCCTGATGTCGCTTCGCCTTGCCACATTCAATGTCGAGAACCTGCTCACCCGTTTCGATTTCACAGGCTATCGCAACCAACTCCGGCAGGACCGCGTCATCAAGCTCTTCGAGGTTCACAACGAGGGCGTCTACCAGCAGTTGGAGCAGGCGCGGGTGATTGCGTCGACCGATGATACGCGGCAGATGACGGCGCTTGCCATTGCCGACGCGGATGCCGATATCCTCTGCCTGCAGGAAATCGACAATATGGCCGCGCTGCAGGCCTTCGAATATGGCTATCTCTACCGCATGGTCGGCAATGGCTACCGGCAGAAATATCTGGTTGAGGGCAATGACAGCCGGGGCATCGATGTGGCCGTGCTGATGCGCGAGGAAACGCGCGACGGGCAGAAGATCGAGCTACGAGACATAAAGAGCCATGCGATGGCCACCTATCGTGAGTTCGGTCTGTTCGATGACGAGATCGCCAAGACAAATCATCTCGACGACAAGATCTTCAAGCGCGACTGCCTGGAACTGGATCTGGTCATAGGCGGGGTGCCGCTGACGCTTTATGTCGTGCATTTCAAATCGATGGGCAGCCCTCGCGACGGACTGGACGGGCGGCAATCGACCCTGCCGATTCGCCGGGCAGAAGCGCGCGCCGTGCGCCGCATTATCGAGACCCGGTTTGGCGCAGGGCATGCCGCCAGAAAGAATTTCGTCATCTGCGGCGACATGAACGATTATCAGGAGCGTGTCGATGTGATCGGGCGGCGCGCCATCGGCTATCGTTTCGAGCATCAGGACGAGGCCGAAAGCGCGCTCGACGTATTCAGCCATGACGGCTTTGCCGAAAATGTGGTGCGCCGGCGTGATCCGCTCGACCGCTGGACGCTCTATCATGCGCGCGGGCCGGAGGAGCAATGGCTCTGCCAGCTCGACTACCTCTGGCTATCGCCGGCGCTTGCCGCTGCGAACGCCGCGCGCATTCCCGAAATCATCCGCCACGGACAGCCCTACCGCACCGTCTTCCCGCCGGGGCAGGAGGTGGAACGCTATCCGCGTACAGGCTGGGACAGGCCTAAGGCATCAGACCATTGCCCCGTTGTCATCACACTGGATCTCTCATGACACTTCGTTTTTCCGAGACTTTTTCAGACGATCTTTCCGCCTTTCCCCCGGAACGCGTGGTATTTCCCCTTGCCGGCACCGACCTTCGCGTCCTCGAGGGTGATCACCCGATCGTCGTCGCCAACGGGCCTGCGATCCGCGAGAACTGGGAGCGGGAAGTCGCGGCCAATCCGGCCCTGTTCGATGGCCGGCTGGTGTTGCAGCACAGGCTGAAACTGTCTGAAGCGGGCATGGCGGGCGAGGCCTATGTCGTTCCGTTCTCGGCCTTCATGTGGTGGCGCCGGCAGCCGGACCGCAGAGGCGCGATCCATCTCTTCTCCTATCCGGTGCTCGAATCGTCAGACGGCGCACTGGTCGCGATCCGCATGGGCGCGCATACGGCCAATCCCGGCCAGGTCTATTTCGCTGCCGGTTCGCTGGAGCCTGAGGATGTCGTTGACGGACGTTGCGATATCGACAGCAACATGCGCCGCGAGGTGATGGAGGAGACGGGTCTCGATCTTTCCAACGCTGTCGAGGGCGAGGGGCTTTACGCCGCCCATGTGCGGGATTCCGTATCGCTGTTCAAGGTCTACCGTTTCGACATGACGGCCGACGAGATGGTCGATTTCATTACCGCGCATATGCTGGTTGCCGAGGACAAGGAAATTGCCGGTGCGGTTGCGATCCGCTCGGCAGATCCTACCGCGCAACCCTACAACGTTGCGATGCTTTCGGTCATCGATTGGTATTTCAACAGGTAAGCTTGCACTCCGGCGTCTCGTCGGGCAGGTTGGCGCTTCGATGACCGATTCAGGGAGGCCGATGTGGCGTTAAGCTACAGCGTCTACGACGTGTTCACCGACACCAAGCTTGCCGGCAATCCGCTGGCCGTTATCTTCGACGGCGGCGGGCTCTCGGATGAGGCGATGCAGGCGATTGCCCGCGAAACCAACCTCTCCGAAACCGTCTTCGTGCAAGTCTCAGACAATCCCGCCTATACGGCGCGCATCCGCATATTCACGCCAGGACGCGAATTGCCTTTCGCTGGTCATCCGACCGTCGGTACGGCGATCGCGCTCGCTGAGAAGGCGCATGGGGCTGCTACGCTGGATCTCGTGTCGGTGCTCGAAGAAAATGTCGGGCCGGTGCGTTGCGCCGTGCGGCTGCGGCAAGGCGAGGCGAGCTTTGCCGAATTCGACCTGCCGCGCAAATCCCAGCAGATCCAGCTGTCGCTCGACAGGCTCGGCATCGCTGACGCGCTCTCCCTGAAGGTGACCGAGATCGGTTTCGAGAATCACGTGCCGTCGCTCTGGAGCGCCGGCGTGCCGTTCCTGATGGTGCCGGTCCACGATGTCGGCGCCTGCCAGCGCATGGAGTTCGATCCGCAGCTCTGGGAAAAGACGGTGCCCTTCGTCGATGGCGCGCTGGCATCCGCCTATATCTATTGCCGCGGCGGGGTGAACCATGTCGCCAAGTTCCATACCCGCATGTTTGCGAGCGGCATGGGCATTACCGAGGATCCGGCCACCGGCTCGGCGGCGGCGGCACTTTCGGGCGCCATCAACCATTTCGACCGGCTGACGGACGGGCACTATCCGATCCTTATCGAACAGGGCGTGGAGATGGGCCGTCCGTCCTTCATTCACCTGCATATGGATATCGAAGGCGGTGGCATTTCCAATGCCCGGATCGGCGGCCAGGCGGTGCGGATTGCGACCGGCTCTCTCGACCTTTGATTTCATTGGATTTCCGGCGTCTGACAAAAAAACTTCGCAATTAACCAAAGAAAATTCGACAGGGCGCTAGACAAGCCAAACGATCCTATTTATATGCCCCTTCACACCGGGCAGCCAAGCTCGGTACGGGTGATTAGCTCAGTTGGTAGAGCAGCTGACTCTTAATCAGCGGGTCGTAGGTTCGAGCCCTACATCACCCACCACTTCTCCTTCCAAGAGAAAAGAAGCCGCAGACAAGACCTTTGATATCAAAGGCTTGTCGGCTTTTTCTGCGTTTTTGAATCCGGCTCTTCCTCTGGCGCGAACCGATGGCCGCCATTTCCCGATCATTCTCCGCTTGCCCGAAATCTCCCGCGGGGCTTAACTCCAAGCCGGAGCTTTTGCCGCGGTGTCTGCCACGGCGGGCCAGGCCCAGGAGGGAATGCCGATGAGCGACAACAAGCAGGATCACGCCGCCCTGACCGGCGAGCACCGGCTGGACGACAAGGTGCTCAATGTGCTCGGCACCTATCACCAGCGGATCGACCAGGAGCGGGCCACGCCGCGCCAGGAGGCGCCTGGCGGGCGCGATGGCGGGCAGGACCAGCGGATGCGGGCTGTCGGCCCGCAGACGGGGCGTTTTCTCAACATTCTCGTTCGCAGCCTGACCGCGCCGACGATTCTCGAACTCGGCACGTCCTTCGGCTATTCCGGTATCTGGCTTGCGGAAGCGGCACGTGCCACCGGCGGCAAATTGATCACCATGGAAGTGCATGGCTATAAATCCGCCTATGCACAGGCCATGGCGGAAAAAGCCGGGCTTTCCGAACATATCGATTTCCGGGTGGGCGATGCGGTCACCATGATCCGCGAATTGCGGGGCAAGGTGGATTTCGTGCTCGTCGATCTCTGGAAGGATCTTTATCTGCCCTGCCTCGAAGCTTTCTATCCGAAGCTCAATACGGGGGCGATCGTCGTTGCCGACAACATGATCTATCCCGCGACCGAGGACGTGAAGATCTATGCGACGGCGATCCGCGCCAAGCCGGGAATATCAAGCGTGCTCTTGCCGGTGGGGTCGGGGCTGGAGATCAGTCGCTACGAGCCTTGATCGTCACCACAGGCCGGGGACAAGCCGGTATCTGACCTTGCGGCGATAATCCTCATAACCCGGCAGGTCGCGGCTCAGATGGCGCTCCTCGTCGATGAGGCGCAGGATGATGCCGGCCATGATCAGCGGCACGATGAGGGGGCCCCAGAAAGAGGCGAGTGCGAGCGGCATGCCGGTGGCGAGCGGCAGGACGGCGGCATACATCGGGTGGCGTACGAGGGCGTAGGGGCCGGTGGAGACGACTGTCTGGTCCGGGGAGACCTGGATCGTTGCCGAGGCGAAGCTGTTTTCCCGGAGGACGATAGCGACGAGGAGGAAGCCTGCTGCAATCAGCAGGTTGCCGAGGATGACGACCCATGCCGGAACGGACGACCAGCCGAAGCGGTAGTCGAGCGCCGAGAGGATGATAAGGGCGGTCATGACGATGCTGGTGAACAACTGGATGCGCTTCTGCAGGGGCTCGGTTTCGGCGGCCGGGCCGGCGCGCATGCGCTTTTCGAGAAGCGCGGGGTCGTGCCAATAGACATAGGCCGTGACGCCGGTGCACCAGAAGATAAAATTGGCGAGGAAGAGCCAGCCCTGCCAATAGGCAGGTGTACCCGCCGCAACGAAGATGATCACGGCAAGGGCGATGAAGAATTTGGCATTGGCGGCAGCAGCACGGCGGCCGAGATCGGGTGCTTTCTCCGGCATGGCGCCTCCCTGGGATCATGCTCCTGATATGATTTTGCGGCTCTGCCTTTAGGAAGTGCAAAGCAGCTTCATGATATCAAATCCCTAGCCGCAGGCGCAGGTTCCTGTTTCGGAGCGGCATTGCCCTGCCTTGTGCGCCATCGGGCGATTGGTCATGCTTCCCTCCGGGGATTGGGAGATTCGGTGTCGATGGATGGTTTCGTTGATGGTGGTGACGCGCGGATCAGGCTTTCCATCGTCGCGCCCTGCTATAACGAAGCGGAGGGCTTGAGCGAATTCTGCCGGCGGGCGAGGGCGGCTGCGGAAGCCGCTGCCGGCGATGCCTTCGAGATCATTCTGGTCGATGACGGGTCGAGCGACGATACCTGGGGTGTGATATCGCGGCTTGCGGCCGATATTCCGCAGGTGCTCGGCGTCAAGCTTCTGCGCAATCACGGTCACCAGCTCGCGGCGACCTCGGGCCTTGCGGTGGCGCGTGGCGAGCGCGTGCTGCTGATCGATGCCGATCTGCAGGATCCGCCGGAACTGCTGACCGAGATGATGGCGATCATGGATCGCGGCGCCGATGTCGTTTACGGGCAGCGCAGCGAGCGCAAGGGCGAGACGAAGTTCAAGCTCATCACGGCGTCCGTCTTCTACCGGCTGCTGACGCGGCTTGCCTCCATCTCCATCCCGCAGGATACGGGCGATTTCCGGCTCATGAAGGCGCGTATCGTGCATATCCTCCTCAACATGCCGGAGCGGCATCGTTTCATTCGGGGCATGGTGAGCTGGATCGGCGGCAGGCAGGTGGCGCTGCGCTACACGCGTGATGCCCGCTATGCCGGCTCGACGAAATATCCGCTGAAGAAGATGATCCGCTTCGCGATCGATGCGATCACCAGTTTCTCGATCATTCCGCTGCGCATCAGCGCCTGGATGGGCCTGATCTCGGCGGTCTTCGCCGTCGGCCTGCTGATCTATACGCTGGTGCAATGGTTCGACGGCAATGTCATCACCGGCTGGTCGAGCATCATGGCGGCGATCTCGGCGCTCAGCGCCATCCAGCTGATCGCGCTCGGTACGCTCGGCGAATATGTCGGGCGGCTGGTACAGGAGCACAAGCGACGGCCGATGTTCATGATCGACTGCGTCGTGCAGGGCGAGGTGACCTCCGAACTGTCGGACGATTTTTCCGAACTCGATACGGCAAGCCGCCGCTCCGAACTCGGCAGGCTTTCGGCGGTGAAACCGGCCGAGACAAGGGCTCATCGCTGATTGCGGATTGTTGCCGAATTTGTTGACAAAAAATCCCGCCTTGGCGGCATTTGACCTTTCCGATCCGGCATAAGGGGCGTATGCAGGCTGGATATCCCTCCGCGCGGTCTGCCTGTCGGTCCTCCCGCCTTTTGCCGCGCATCCGAAATTCGCATTGGCACACCGATGACTGCAGTCCCTACGAGTGAAAATATCGATGAGGCGGCAAGCGCCCGTCAGGCGAAGATCGTTGCGCTGGTCGTTGCGGTTTCCTTCTTCATGCAGATCCTCGACGGCACGATCGTCACCACGTCGCTGCCGCAGATGGCGGCGAGCTTCGGGGTGCAGCCGGTCGCCATGAGCATCGGCATCACCGTCTATATGCTCACCACGTCGGCCTTCATCCCGCTCTCGGGCTGGCTCGGCGATCGTTTCGGGGCGCGGCGCATCTTCCTGATATCGATCGCGGTTTTCACCCTGGCTTCGCTGTTCTGCGGCCTGTCGGGAAGCCTGACGGAATTCGTCATCGCACGTGCCGTGCAGGGTGTCGGCAGTGCGCTGATGACGCCGGTCGGGCGGATCATCGTGCTCAAGAATGCCCGCAAGTCGGAACTGGTGCAGGCAATCGCGCTCATTACATGGCCGGCGCTGACGGCACCGGTCGTCGGCCCGGTGCTCGGCAGTTTCATCACCACCTATGCCAGCTGGCACTGGAACTTCCTGATCAATATTCCGATCGGCATCATCGGCATTGCGCTGGTGCTGCGCTTCGTGCCGGAGCAGCGGGAGGAGCGGGTCGGGCCGCTCGATCTCAAGGGCTTTTTCCTCAGTGCTGCCGGGCTGACGCTACTGCTGGCCGCACTCGAACTGTCGGTGAAAGCGGAAGGCGGTTATCTGCCGCTCGTCGTGCTGCTTGCCGCCGGCATCGTGCTTTCGGTCATGGCGACGCGGCATTTCATGCGCACCGACAATCCGCTGCTCGATCTCTCTGCCTTCAAGGTACACACGTTTTCGATGACGACATTATCGGCGGGCACGGCCTGCCGGGTGGCGATCAATGCCACGCCTTTCCTGCTGCCGCTGCTCTTCCAGCTTGGTTTCGGCCTGAGTTCGATTGCGGCTGGCACCTATCTGCTGGTCTATTTCCTCGGCAATCTCGGCATGAAGGTGGTGACGACGCCGCTGCTCAAGATTTTCGGCTTCCGCAATGTGCTGGTCTTCAACGGTATTATCGCGGCGGCCTCGATCGTTGCCTGCGGTTTCCTGACGCCGGAGACGCCGGAGATCGTCATCTCGGCGCTGTTGATGATCGCCGGGCTCTCGCGTTCGATGGAGTTCACGGCGCTCAATACGCTCTCCTTTGCCGATATCGGCCCGGCGCAAAGAAGTTCGGCCTCGACGCTTTCGAGCATGCTGCAACAGATTTCGCTGCTGCTGGGCGTCGCTGTGGCGGCTGCCGTGCTCAACATCTCATCGGGGCTGCGAGGGGCGGTCGATCCTGCGCTCGTGGATTTCCGCTGGGCCTTCATCGTTGTCGGCGTGATCGGCCTCCTGTCCTGCCTGCGTTTCCTGAAATTGTCAGCCGATGCGGGCGCCGAAGTCTCGCACCATCGCCGGTTTCAAAAAAGCTGAGAGCCTGCGGAACCATTTGCCTTCCCCTGCGTTAAGGGCACTGATTTTCAGTATTTCGTTCTTGCAAGCGTCTGGCCGCAGCCGGGCAGGGGTCGACATTATCGATGGCATTCTCCTTGGATCCGCCGCATCGCAGGCGCCGTCTCATACCAAAGACTAGGTGCTGTTTACGCGCGCCTGCCAATGCAATACGACAGTCTCAGGCAGACAGACTCGGCGGCGCTACGGCCGGTATTGCTGCGGGAAGATGCCCGGAGGCAGAATGAGCGAGTCCAGCGGCGCGGGCGATCCGATCCGTATCCTCTATATCGACGACGACGAGGCGCTGGCGCTGCTGATGCAGAAGAATCTCGGCCGCCGCGGCTTTTCGCTGGAATGGGCAAGCGATGGCGCGAGCGGTCTTGCGCGGCTTGCCGAAGGCGATATTGAGGCCGTCGTGCTCGATCATTTCCTCAAGGCCGAAACCGGGCTCGACATCCTGCCGCGCATCATGGAAACGCCCGATCATCCGCCCGTCATCTATGCCACGGGCTCCGGCGATACGAGCATTGCGGTCGCGGCGCTGAAGGCCGGTGCCGACGATTACGTGCTGAAGGGCATCTCGCCCGATTATTTCGATCTTCTGGCCGCAGCGCTCGAACAGGGGCTGGAGCGGGCGCGCTTCCGCCGCGATACGGCGCAGGCGCAGGAGGTGATCCGCCAGCAGCGCGACCATGCGGAAATGCTGCTTGCCGAAGTCAATCACCGCATTGCCAACAGTCTCGGCCTCGTCGGTGCGTTGATCCGCATGCAATCCTCCGTCACCAAGGACCAGGTGGCGATCGATGCGCTGCAGGAAACGCAGATGCGCATCAATGCCATCGCCAGCGTCCATCGCCGCCTCTACACCAACCGGCAAGTCGGCACGGTGCAGGTGGATGAATATCTGAGCAGCCTTCTGACCGAACTCGAAGCCTCGATGCGCGACGACAAGCGCCCGCATCGCGTGGTGCTGACGGCGCACCCGGTCAATCTTGCGACCGACAAGGTGATCACGCTTGGCCTGATCGTCAGCGAACTCGTCACCAACGCCTTCAAATATGCCTATCCTGACGGTAGCGCCGGCGAGATCAACGTCATCGTCGAGCAGGAGAGCGATATCCTGCGGGTCACCGTCGAGGATGCGGGGCAGGGCTTCGATCCGTCAGGTCCGGCGAAGGGAACAGGGCTCGGCACGAAGATATTGACTGCGATGGCCGGCAGCCTGAAATCCGAGCTGGCCTATGATCCGGAGCATCGCGGCACGCGCGCGATCCTCGTCTTTTCGGTCAGCTGAGACATTTCAAATACAAAAGCTTGGGGGAGCATGATGAACAGGGACGGCGTCTGCACGCCCGATGAAGTCTACGATTTCTGGTTCGTTCGTTGCGGCCGGAAGGAGTGGTTCAGCAAGAATGTCGAGCTGGACCAGGAAATCCGGACGCGCTTTGCCGCAACGCATCTCGCGCTTGCCCTCGAGGCGACCGAGGAATGGCGCGCGAGCCCGGAGCACCGGCTTGCCGCCGTCATCGTACTCGACCAGTTTCCGCGCAACATCTACCGGGCCACCCCACTTGCCTTTGCGACCGACGGACTGGCGCTGCGCGAGGCGAAGCTCGCGCTCGCCGCAGGCGCCGATCAGGCCGTGGAGGGCGTCAAGCGAACCTTCTTCTACATGCCGTTCGAACATGCGGAGGATCTGGCGGAGCAGGATCGTTCGGTGGCGTTGTTTGCGGCGCTGGGCGACGAGGAATACCATGATTACGCGATCCGCCACCGCGAGGTTATTGCCACCTATGGGCGCTTCCCGCACCGCAATGCCATCGTCGGCCGGCCGTCGAGCGAGGCGGAACTTGCCTATCTCGCGCGCCCCGGTTCCGGTTTCTGAGCATTTTGGCGGCGTTTCCGCCTTTCTGTCGCCTTTCTTTCCTATAAAAGCGGTCATCTTAATCTTCAGACGAATCCACGCGGGGACTTCTTGCGCTTGACACACTGGCTGCTTCGCACCGTTCTTCTGCTGTCGCTGGCTGCTGCCGGCCTGCATCTCGATGGCGGTGCCGCCTTTGCACAGGCGCCCCAGGCCCAGACGCAAACTCAGGCACAGACGCCCGCCGCCCAGCCACAGGCTCCGGCCGCTGCCGAAGCGCCGCTTGCCAATGGCACGCTCGATCAGGCGCTGAAGGATATCGAGAAAGCCAAGAGCGACCTTGCCGGACTTCAGGCCAGCGTCAAGCAGAGTGCCGATGATGATGACGCGCTGGTCGGGCTTGCGAGCAAGGCCGACGAACTCGGCCGCTCGGTCATCGCCACATCCGTCAGCCTGCGTCCGCGTTTTGACCAGATCAAGAACCGTCTTGCCGAGCTTGGCGAACCACCGAAGGACGGGCAGCCGCCGGAAGCGCAGATCGTTACCGACGAGCGCAACGCGCTGACGACGGAGCGCTCGCAGATCAATGCCGTGACGGGTGACGCGGAAAACCTGTCGATCGCCATCACCAAGGTTTCCAACGAGATCACGGCCACCCGCCGCCAGCTCTTCGCGGCAACGCTGCTGCGGCGCACCGATATTTCCATCTCGGTTCTCGACGACGCGGGCAGCGCCTTCGTGCATGAGGTGGGCGAGTTTTCGCAGGCCCTGTCGAGCTGGATCACCTTCGTGTGGAAGTTCAAGCGCTTCCCGCTGTTTGCCGCGATCTTCCTGTCGCTCGGAACGGCGCTGATCCTGCTCTCCGGCAGCTACCGGGTGTTCGGCCAGTATCTCAGGCGCAACGAAAGCGTCGAACAGCCGTCCTATATCAGCCGTCTCGCCTTCGCCTTCTGGTCGACCCTGATCCGTACGGCGGCGCTCAGCGTGCTGCTCGTCACATGCTTCATCTTCCTCGACGGCTTCAACGTGCTACGGCCCGACATCACGCCCGTGATCGCGGCACTGTTCGGCTCGATCGGTCTCGTCTATTTCGTCGGCCGCTTCGTCAATGCGATCTTCGCGCCGAATGAGCCATCCTGGCGACTGGTTCATCTGTCGAACCTCGGCGCGCGTTCGGTCGGCTATTGCCTGGTCGCCATGGCTGTCGTCAATGCGCTCGATTATCTCTTCGGCACGGTCAGCGAGGCGATGGGTTCGCCGCTCGTCGTTACCGTGGTGCGCAGCCTGTTTGCGGCGCTCATCATCGGCCTGATCCTGATCGCCGTTTCCTTCGGCAAGCCGATGCTGGCAAAGAGCGGCGATCCCGATGCACCGGGCCGCCGCTGGCCGCGCGGCATGGCGATCCTTCTTCGCATCTTCGGTGCGGGGCTGATCCTGACGGCGCTGTCAGGCTATGTGGGGCTGGCGCGCTTCATCGCCACGCAGCTCATCATCACCAGCGCCATCATGGTGACGACCTATATCGGCTTGCTGCTCGGCAAGGCGATCTCGCGGCAGGACAATTTCGCCGATACGTTCCTCGGCCGTTTCCTGCAGACCCGCTTCAAGCTCGGCGATGTCGCGATCGATCAGGTGGGGCTGGTCGTTGGCCTGCTGATCTATGCGGTGGCGCTTCTGACCGGCATTCCGCTGATCCTGCTTCTCTGGGGCTTCCATGTGCAGGATCTGCAGCTGCTCGCCTACCGGCTGTTTACGGAAGTGCGGCTTGGCGGCATCAGCATTTCGCTGCTCGGCATCTTCACCGGCATCCTGCTCTTTGCCGGCGGTTATCTCGCGACCCGCTGGGTGCAGAAATGGCTTGATAGCAATGTCATGGCGCGCAGCCATGTCGATCTCGGCGTGCGCAATTCCGTCAAGACCGGCATCGGCTATCTCGGCGTCGGCGTGGCAGCGATCTTCGGCGTGTCGGCGGCGGGTATCGACCTGTCGAACCTGGCGCTCGTTGCTTCGGCACTGTCGGTCGGTATCGGTTTCGGCCTGCAGAATATCGTGTCGAACTTCGTCTCCGGCCTCATCCTGCTGGTCGAGCGCCCGTTCAAGGTGGGCGACCACGTCGTTTCCGGTACGGCCGAAGGTATCGTCAAGCGCATCTCTGTGCGCGCCACCGAAATTGAGACCTTCCGCAAGCAGTCGATCATCGTGCCGAATTCCGATCTCATCAACGGGCTCGTCGGCAACTGGACGCATCGCAACAAGCTCGGCCGCTCGGAAATCCCGGTTTCCGTCAGCTACGAGGCCGATCCGCGCAAGGTGATGGATATCCTGCTGGAACTGACGGCCGCCGTGCCGCTGATCCTGCGCAATCCCGAGCCGCATGTGGAATTCCTGCGCTTCGGCCCTTACTCGCTGGATTTCGAACTGCGCTTCTTCCTGGCCGACATGGGCGACGGGTTGACGGTGCGCAACAATCTGAGGATCGAGATCCTCAATCGTTTCCGCGCCGAAGGCATCGAGATCCCGCTGCCGCAGAGCGATCTGACCATCCACCGCCAGGCCAATGCCGAGGCGGAGAAGGTGCTCGTCCAGAAGCCGGTAAAGCCGGAGCCTGCCGAGGTCGAGGAAATCGACGAGGCAATCGAAGAAGAGCAGCCGGTACGGCAGCTGCGCGGCAAGACGGCTGATGGCAAGATCAAAGGCTGAACGGGGCATTCAGCGCTCATTCACGGATCCTGCGCTATAACCTTGGGCAATCGATCGCTGCAGGCGCAGCGACGAGCGCTCCAGGGGAGGGCGTAAAGCCTATGTCGCACGGTGTGGCACGTTCTGCAGTCGCATTCCTTCTTCTCCTTTCCGCTGCACCCTTGGTGCAGGCAGCCTCCGTCACCAACAAGGACGCGGTCCCGGTCGTGCTCTCGGTCACCGAGAGCGGCAACCGCGTGGAAGTCGTCGTCGATGCCGGCGCATCGGAAAAATTCTGCCCATCCGGCTGCTTCATGACGACGCCTGACGGCGACCGTATCGGCCTTTCCGGCGACGAGACGATCGAGATTGTCAAGGGTTCCGCCGTCATCAAGTGATGACGGCAACGGACCCGCCGCAGCCGATTTTCATGAAATTTTGAGCCTCACGTCGATTGACGCTTGTCTATTTGCGCCTCGTCGCGGCAAGCTTTTCCCATGTCGTAAACAGGCCTCTGATGGCGCATGCCTCGCGGCATAGTTCGCGACAATAGTGCGTTCGGTATGGGCTGCCGGGCATTCGATAAAAGAGGGTATTTTCTCCATGAAGTCACATGCGCGGGCAGTGGTCATCGGCGGCGGCGTGGTCGGCGTCTCGACGCTCTATCACCTTGCGAAGAAGGGATGGGGCGACAGCGTGCTCATCGAGCGCAAGGAGCTGACGTCAGGCTCGACCTGGCATGCGGCGGGCCTGCTGCCGCTCTTCAACATGAGCTATTCGGTCGGCCAGATCCATAAATACTCCGTCCGCTTCTATCAGGAGCTTCAGGAAGAGACCGGCATGAATGTCGGTTTCAGCCAGGTCTCCAACATCCGTCTCGCCCGCACCAAAGACCGCTGGGACGAGTTCATGTATTATGCCGGCATTGCCGAGACTATCGGCGTGAAGGTCAATATCCTGACGCCCGAGCAGGTGAAGGAAATCTGGCCGCTCTGTGAGACCGATGGCCTGCTCGGCGCCATCCAGCATCCCGACGACGGCTATATCCAGCCGGCCGACCTCACACAGGCGCTTGCCAAGGGTGCGCGCGACCGCGGTGCCACGATCTACCGCAACACGACGGTGACCGCGATCGAGCAGCAGGCAGACGGGCTCTGGAAGGTGACGACGGACAAGGGTGAGATCACCGCCGAACATATCATCTCCTGCACCGGCAACTTTGCCCGCAAGACTGGCGAGATGGTCGGCATCAACATTCCGGTCATCCCGGTCGAGCACCAGTATATCGTCACAGAGCCGCATCCCGATATCCTGGCCCGCAAGGCCAAGGGGCTGCCGGAAATGGGTGTGCTGCGTGAGGCCGACAGTGCCTGGTACATGCGCGAGGAAAATGGCGGGTTGCTGCTTGGACCTTACGAGCAGGGTGCGCCGGTCTGTTATGTCAACGGCCCCTCCGACGACAGCGAATACGAGCTGTTCCAGGAAGAGCTGGATCGCCTGATGCCGCATATCGAAACGGCGATCGCCCGCGTGCCGGCTTTCGGTGAAGTCGGCATCAAGAAGGTCTATAACGGCGCCATCGCCTATACGCCCGATGGCAATCCGATCGTCGGTCCTGCCCCGGGGCTGAAGAACTTCTGGCTGAACGAAGGCCATTCCTTCGGCATTACCGCCGCCGGCGGCGCCGGCTGGCAGCTTGCCGAATGGATCGTCGATGGCGAGCCGACCGTCGACATGATGGGCGTCGATCCGCGCCGTTTCGGCCCCTATGCCAAGGAAGGCTACCTCATCGCCAAGAACGAGGAAGCCTATGCCAATGTCTTCACCATGCACTATCCGGACGAAGAGCGCGCCGCCGCCCGTCCTTTGAAGACGACGCCGGTCTATGATCGTCTGAAGTCGCTCGGCGCCGTGTTCGGCTCCGTCTACGGCTGGGAGCGTGCCAACTGGTTTGCGCCTGAGGGCTATGACCTGCCGAAGGACCAGATCGGCGTCGGCGCCGATGTGCTGACCAACCACAATCATTCGGAACCGACCGAAGACGGCCGTATCCTGGAAAAATGGTCGTTCCGCCGCTCGAACTATTTCGAGCATGTCGGCAACGAAGTGGCGAACGTCAACAAGAATGTCGGCGTGCTCGATATGTCGGCCTTCGCCAAGGCGCTGGTCACCGGGCCTGGTGCGCGTGCATGGCTGGAATCGATCTTCGCCAATGCGATCCCGAAGAAGCGCGGCCGTATCGCCCTCTGCCACATGCTGACCAAAGAAGGCGGCGTGCGCGCGGAATTCACCGTCTATGAAAGCGCGCCCGGCACCTTCTACCTCGTCTCGGCCGGCGCCTATGAGGCGCATGACCACGACTACATGCGCAAGCTCCTGCCGGCAGACGGCAGCGTCAAGTTCACGCCGATCACGCAGGCCTGGGGCGTGCTGGTGCTTGCCGGCCCGAAGTCCCGCGATGTGCTGAAGAAGCTGACGCGCACCAGCCTCGACAACAAGGATTTCCCCTGGCTCTCGGGCAAGGAGATCTCAGTCGGCGCGGCCAGCGCCCATGCGCTGCGCGTCAATTTCGTCGGCGAGCTCGGCTGGGAGCTGCATCACCCGATCGAGATGCAGAACTACATCTTCGACAAGCTGATGGAAGCCGGCGCCGAATTCGGCATCAAGCCCTTCGGCATCCGTGCCATGCTCTCCATGTCGGTGGAAAAATCCTACCGCCTGATCCCGCGCGAAATGTCGATCGAATACAATGCCTATGAATCCGGCCTCGACCGCTTCATCAAGCCGGAGAAGGAATTCCTCGGCCGCGAGGGCCTGCTCTCCTACAAGGAAAAGGGCCTGAAGTGGAATTTTGCGACGCTGGTGGTCGAGACCGGCAATGATGTCGATGCGCGGGGCTCCGAGGCGATCTACAACGAGGCGGGCGAGCTTGTCGGCCGTGCCACCAACGGCACCTTCGGCTTCCGCATCAACCGCTCGCTGGCGCTTGCCATGCTACGGCCCGACTACGCCAAGGAAGGCACGAAGCTGAAGATCAAGATCCTCGGCACGACCTATAATGCGACCGTTGTCGGCGAGAGCCCGTTCGATGCGGAGAATGCCGCACTGCGCGCCTAGCGCGGGGCCATGCATAGGTTCTATGTTTTCTTAAGTATATGAAGAAGAAAAGGGCGGCCGTAGCATCGGCCGCCTTTTTCGTAGCCGGCTGCGACATCCCGATTAACAATTACTCAAACGAATCCATGTAACCGTCTCGTTTGGGGACACATTTTACATTTAAAGGTTTGTCATGGCGTTTCTAGGTATTTCGGGAATGCAATATTCCGGAGAAATGTTTGCCGGCGCACGTATTATCCTCGCTGAAGATTCCAACGTCTTCACTTCGATGATCGGAAAGCGGCTCATGGAGCTCTTCGGTATCGAGGTGGAAATCTGCCGCAGCTTCGAAGAGCTGCAGCTTTCCTACGATAAGTCTTCCGATCCGATCACGCTCGCAATTTCCAACATCAACCTGCCGGGGGCAGAAAACGGCGAGGCGCTGGAATATCTGGTCGATTTGTCGATCCCGACGATCGTCTTCACCGGCACCTTCCATGAGGGCATGCGCGACAAGCTGCTCGCCAAGGATATCGTCGACTATATTCTCAAGGACAATGTCTTTGCCGTCGACCTGCTGGCGGAATCGATCTGCCGCTTCCTGACCAATCATCGTCATCACGTGCTTATCGTCGATGACAGCGCCACGGCCCGTGCGCTGCTGTCCAGCCGCCTGAAGCGCTATAATTTCCGCGTCAGCACCGCCGAGAACGGCGCCAAGGCGCTGGAGATCCTCAAGGCCAACCGCGATATCGGCCTGATGGTCACCGACTACAACATGCCCGACATCGACGGTTTCGAGCTGACGCGCCGCATCCGCGCCTCGATCGGCTCGCACGAGTTGCGCATCATCGGCGTTTCCTCCTCTTCGAACCGCCTGCTTTCGGCACGCTTCCTGAAGGCCGGCGGCAACGACTTCATGCTGCGTCCGTTCATCGACGAGGAATTCTACTGCCGCGTCAACCAGAACCTGGATACGCTGCTGCAGATCCAGACAATGCGCAGAGAGCGCGCGGTTGCCTGATCGAGCTTCAGCAACCGGTGGGTGGCAGGCGGCTTGATGAGCGGCCTGCACCTGTTCTCTGCAACGCTGATGCATGTTTTTGCAATCGCAGGTGTCTCTACCGGTATTTGTCCCCTTCACGTGAAGGGGGCTCTCGGTTATCGTCCGGCGCGCTATGAAAGAGGGCGAGTCGAGCCCTTCTGGCGCGTGGGGAGATAGACTATCGTGGCATTCCAGGGGGAATTTCAGCGAGATGGTTCCGGTCCTCGGCTTGGAGGGACGCGGATACTTCTGGTTGAGGATTCCCGGATGTTTTCGGCAGTTCTCCGGCATCGGTTCCAGACCGAACTCAACCTCAGTGTTGTGTGCTGTTCCTCGCTGAAGGCGTTGCACGAGGCGCTCGCGCAGGAAAACCACGGCTACAGCATGGCCGTCATCGACCTGAATCTTCCGGACGCGCCCTACGGGGAAACGCTCGACTGCATGATCGAGCATGATATTCCGACCATCGTATTCACAGCGACCTTCGATCTCGCCACGCGCGCCCGCATTCTGGAGCGCAATGTCATCGATTATGTGCTCAAGGACAATGAATTCGCCCTCGACAATCTGGTCTCGACCGTGCGGAGGGCGATCTCCAACCGCAAGACGCGGGTGCTCGTCGTCGATGACGTACCTTCCGCGCGCCAGGTGCTGGTCGATCTCTTGAAGGCCCAGCAATATATGGTGGTGGAGGCGGGGTCCGGCGTGGAGGCGCTTGCCGCGCTCGAAACCTTCGGCGATATCGAACTTGTCGTTACAGACCATCATATGCCCGACATGAGCGGCTACGAACTGACGCGGCGCATCCGCCACCGGTTCGGCTCCGACAGGATGCGCGTCATCGGCGTTTCCTCATCCAACGACCGGATGCTCTCGGCAAGTTTCCTGAAGGCGGGCGCCAGCGATTTCGTCTATCGGCCCTTCGTTGCCGAAGAATTGCAGTGCCGCATTGCCAATAATGTCGAGACGCTGACGCAGATGAAGCAACTGCGGGCGGCGGCAGCCTGTGATTATCTCACGGGCCTCTACAACAGGCGCTACTTCTACGACAACGGCCCGAAGCTGGTGAACGATTGCCTGCGGCTGAAAATGGCGAGCGCGGTTGCCATTCTCGATATCGACCATTTCAAGCGCCTCAACGACACCTATGGCCACGAGATCGGCGACAGGGTGCTGAGGGCTGTCGCAAACAGGCTGCAGACGATATTTGAAGGCAGCGACAATCTTCTCTCGCGCCTCGGCGGCGAGGAATTCGCCATTCTATTTCCGCAGATGGATTCGACGGCGGCAACCAAGCTCTGCGACGAAATCCGCTCGGATATTTCCCGCCTCACGGTGACGGCCGACGACGAGGATCTGTCGGTGACGGTCTCGATCGGCGTGGCCGAAATCGCCGGTTATGAGACGTTCGAGAACTATCTGAATGCGGCGGATCAGTTTCTCTACATGGCGAAGCACAAGGGGCGCAACCAGGTGTTTTCGGATGCCAAGATGACGGAAGAGGCGGCGCAGTAGGGCGCTGTCCTCCTCTCATCATTCGCGACATACATCCATTGTCTGGCGTCATCCTCGGGCTTGTCCCGAGGATCTGCTAGGTTCCAGAAGTCGAGAGGGCAGCAGATGCTCGGGACAGGCCCGAGCATGACGGAAAAGGGGTGGCGCCCTCGCAAATCAAAGAGATGGCCCAAAGAAAAAGGCGGCCCAGTGAGCCGCCCTTGATCTTCCCTGATGCACCTTGCTGCCTCAAGCAGCTACCGCCTGCTGGCGACCAGCCGTCACCGTCATCTTGCGCTCGGCGCGCTCCTGCTGGGGCGAGCGGTGGTAGAGTTCGCGATAACACTTGGAGAAGTGCGAGGCGGAGACGAAGCCGCAGGCGACAGCCACTTCGACCACCGGCATCGAGGACTGGACGAGCAGGTGGCGGGCGCGGTCGAGGCGGATTTCGAGATAGTAGCGGGCAGGAGAGCGGCCCATTTCCTGGCGGAAGAGGCGTTCGATCTGGCGGCGCGACAGGCCCGCACCCTCGGCGATCTCCAGCAGCGACAGCGGCTCGGCGAGATTGCCTTCCATCAGCTCGATGATCGAGAGCACCTTGGCGTTCTGGACGCCGAGACGGGCGCGCAGCGGCAGGCGCTGGCGATCATGCGGGTTGCGCACGCGGTCGGTCAGATGCTGCTCGCAGATGCGGTTGACGAGGCTTTCGCCGAAATCTTCGCCGACAAGGTTCAGCATCATGTCGAGCGAGGCCGTTCCGCCGGCACAGGTATAGAGATTATTGTCGACCTCGTAGAGATCGGCATAGACCTCGGCCTGCGGGAAGGCTTCGGAAAAGCCCGGCAGGTTCTCCCAGTGGATCGCGCAGCGCTTGCCGTTCAAGAGGCCGGCCTGGGCCAGCACATGGGCGCCCGTACAGAGCGAACCGACGGCGACGCCGCGATTATAGGATTCGCGCAGCCAGGCATTGACCGACTTGTTGTTGAACTCCTCGACATCGATGCCGGAACAGACGAGCACCATACCCGGGCGGTTTTCACCGGCCAGATGTCGGCGTTCTTCGGCGAGCGAG
Source organism: Hyphomicrobiales bacterium (assembly GCA_900471925.1). GTDB lineage: Bacteria > Pseudomonadota > Alphaproteobacteria > Rhizobiales > Rhizobiaceae > Rhizobium. Next base: position 296,499 of record UCGV01000026.1, on the reverse strand, counting down.
GAATTGGCCTCCACGCCGATGCCGCAGGAAGAATAGACCTTTTCGCCATCGACCGAGCTCAGCCGCCAGGTATAGGCCGGATAGCCGAGCATGCGGTTTGCAATCCGCAGCGTATCCACCGCGGCCGAAAAGGGCAGCATGGTGAATTGCGGAACCATGAAAAAGACTACGGAACGTTTCTTGAGCTGCATCTTGTTCATTGAAAAATCCATGCTCGAGGGCGACAGCCTATTGGTCGCTTGGAATGCGTCGTTCCGATGTTCCAAAAGCGACACTGGCATGGATAAATGCGGCTAGGAAGAGCAAATATGCGACATCGTCAGTGATTTGCGGCGTGAGCGGGCCACAGGATGTCGCTGCAGCGCGGTAGAACCATGAATTTCAAGGGGGAAACGGCAGGCGGCGGAAAAGAAAAAGGCGGTACTGCTTGGGGCAGTCACCGCCTTCATCCTGGGAGGTATGTCGCATTCATTGCATGTGATTGCATCAACAGGCCCTGTCTTTATCGAGCCGTGGTTCTGCGGTTTTCGTCGGCGCTCGGCCAGCCGATATCCTTGCGGACGTCCATCGGCATGGATTCAATCTGCCGTTCCGTCTGCCAGCGGCGATAGGCGCGAACGATCTTGTCGGCAAAGGAGCCGAGGGAGGAATGGCTGCCATAGGATGAATGGCTCTTGCCGCCATCTCTGAAGGTTATCGAGGTCATTTCCGTTTCCTTTCCTTGCGGGATACGGGATTGGCGTATCCTCTAAATTAGATTATGCGCTTGCGACACTCATCATTCAAACGAATAGATTTTATGAGTACCATAAGCGGCGTTGAACTATCGCTGCTGCTCATCGAGAGCCGGCAGGGCGGAAATATCGGCCGCAAGATGCGGCGGATATTGCTTCATTTCCTGCCTGATCCTCTCCCGTACGGCCACCCGAAACAGGCGCGCCCGGTATGCGAAGAAAAGCTGCAGGAAATTGTAGCCTGCTATTTGCGACATGGTCGGCCTCCTTTTTCTTCAGCCTCATCGTCACAAGCTAAAATATAGGGATGATGGCTGGTTCAAACAAATGAAATGAACTGGCTCTCAGGTTCAGGAAAATTGAAAGATAGGGCCGGTGCGGGGTCGCGTTGGAAGGTGCGTCAGGCTGCTCTGCGGCTCATGGATCGGTCTTCATTTCAGCGCGGCCACGGGGCATTGCCTTTGCGGCGAATTGGATGGTGCCATGGTTGACGAAGGCGGGCGGGGGATGCTGCTGTAGGAGCGATGCGCAACGGAGCGGTGAGGTTTGATGTCAGAACGAATGTCCGAACACGCCAAGGGTGACATCGACGCCATTTTGGGACGGCTCTATAAGGTTTCACCGGAGCTCGATCAAATTGCTGCCGACTGCGAGAGAGCACTACGGCTCAACGCCGAAGCCAGAGGCGACTACATCTCACCGCGAACTGTGCAGGCGTTTTCCGAAATGCGCGATGCGATAGGCAAATTGTACGGTTCCGCGCGAAATGCCATGAACGAAGCCGATAGATTCTTTAAACCCAAGCCGTAGGTTGGTTTCGCTGCGAATGTTCAAATCCTAGCGCAGCAGGCCATCGCTGCCGAACTCCTCGCATCCGCTTAATTTTGGCAAGACTTTGCCAGCGCTCTGCTCAGGTCGCCCGGATTCCCTTTGTTTCCTCAGCGAGCGCGTCCGGCATGATGAGGGTGAGATCAGCTCGCGATCGTCGCTTTCTTTCTTTTTCGTCTTTGGTTTGGGCATGCTGCGACAAATGGGATGGAAAGGGCGGAGCGTTAACACCGCGCACTCTTCGACGGTTTCGATCGTCATGATCGATTTTTTCGCCATTTCATTTCCAGGCTCGACATATCACTTAATTGCCGAATCCAAGTGAGAGGGCGTCGGCAAATTTGTCCGATCCGGCCCGAGGAAAAATGATCATGACAAATTCCAATGTCGAATTCGGATTAGACACGTTTGGTGACGTGACGCACGATTCAAACGGCAAACCTGAAAGCTACGCCCAGGTCATTCGTAACGTCATCAAGGAGGCCGTCCTTGCTGATGAGGTCGGTATCGATTTCTTTGGCATCGGTGAACATCACCGCGAAGATTTTGCCGTCTCCACTCCTGAAACCGTCCTGGCCGCAATCGCAACGGTGACGGATCGGATCAAACTCGGCTCGGCCGTGACAGTGTTGAGTTCCGATGATCCTGTCAGGGTGTTTCAGCGGTTCGCAACAGTAGATGCTGCCTCAAACGGCCGCGCAGAAGTCATCCTGGGGAGGGGCTCCTTCACAGAATCCTTCCCGCTGTTCGGATATTCACTCGACGACTATGAGACGCTTTTCGAGGAGAAGGTCGAGCTATTTGCCCGGCTTCTCGAGCAGCAGCCTGTAAGCTGGTCCGGCACGACCAGGGCGCCCTTGACCGGACAACGGGTCTTTCCGCTCGTGGAGAAGGGGCCGTTGAAGACATGGCTTGGCGTAGGAGGCAGTCCGAACTCCGTGATCCGGGCGGCGCAATACGGTTTTCCATTGATGTTGGCGATCATCGGCGGAAGTCCCTATCGCTTTGCACCCTATGTCGATCTGTATCGTCAGGCGCTGGAAAAGCTGAACCAATCGACGCTTCCTGTTGGCGTTCATTCGCCGGGCTATATCGGGCAAACTGATGCCGAGGCAAAGGCCGAGTTCTGGCCCCATTATCGGGCCATGCGCGATCGCATCGGTCGTGAACGCGGTTGGGGGGCCGTTACGGAGAGGGAATACGAAGCGGAGATCGACCAGGGTTCGCTCTACGTGGGCGCGCCTGATACCGTGGCCGCAAAGCTTGCTCCTGTTATCGGGACGCTCGGTATTCAGCGCTTTCAGCTAAAATACAGCATTGGCACCATGCCGCATGAATCCCTCAAGCGGAGCATCACGCTGTATGGGCAGGAGGTCGTTCCGGCCGTGAAAGCCAAGATAGCAACAGCCGCTGCGGCGTGATTGTGGTGCTATAAGGAATGGGCTGCGTCGGACGCCTATCGGTCCGGCGTGACGCCCGGCACGCCCGTTCGAAAGGACGTCCATGCGATTGGCTTGGGCGAGCACCTATGGCTTGGGATCTCGCTTCGGATTGAATTTGTGGCGACGTCTCAGTGGCACCCCGTTTGGGAGGATTTGCTTCCTGCTGCCATAGCTCTTTCGCCCGCAGTGATTGGCGTCAGGAGAGCTAATTTAGCATGAAAGCGGGATCGCGCTCAGCGCGTTGTAGTGGCCCCGGAGGGGAAAGAGGAACGGCCTCCCTCAGATCACCATCTGTTCGCCCAGCTCCACCACGCGATTGCTCGGTAGCTGGAAATAGTCCGAGGGGTCGATAGCGAAGCTGGCCATGGCGATGAAGAGGCGGTCCTGCCAGGCAGGCAGGCCGGTATTCGGGTCGCCGACGAGCTTGCGGCGGCCGAGATAGAAGGAGGTGGACATGATCTCGAAATCGAAGCCCGCCTTGCGGCACAGTGGCAGCGCCTTCGTCACGTTCTGATCCTCCATGAAGCCGAAGAGCAGTTCGATCCTGCTGAAGCGATCCGAGAGCCTTTCGATGGTCACCCGGTCGCTGTCCGGCACATAGGGGCGCGGCGCGGTCTTGATGCTGAGGATGACGTTGCGGGCGTGCAGGACGCGGTTGTGCTTGAGATTGTGAAGCAGCACGCCCGGCGTCACGTCGGTAAGGCTCGACAGGAAGATCGCGGTGCCCGGCACCTGGACTGGCGCGTGATCCGACTTGCGTTCGATCGAGGCGATGAAGGGCAGCAGTGGTATTTCGCTGCCGGCGGCTTTCTGGCGGACCAGGTTGGTTCCCTTCTTCCAGGTCCACATCATGATCATCAGCACGCCGGCGATCAGCACGGGCACGTAGCCGCCATCGTGGATTTTCAGGAGATTGGCGCCGAGGAAGACGCTTTCGAGGATGAAGAGCGGCAGGAGAACGGCGGCGGCTGTCAGCACGTTCCAGCCCCAGACGACGCGCAGGAACTGGAAGGAGAGGATCGTGGTGACGACCATCGCTCCGGTGACGGAGATGCCGTAGGCGGTGGCAAGCGCTTCTGACGAGCCGAAGGTGAAGATCAGAGCGAGCACGCCGAGGAGCAGGGCCATATTGACGGCCGGCACATAGATCTGGCCGGTATTGGAAGCCGAGGTGAAGCTGATTTCCAGCCGTGGCAGGAAGCCGAGATGGATTGCCTGACGCGCCAGCGAGAAGGCGCCTGTGATGACAGCCTGGCTGGCGATGATGGTGGCAGCTGTCGCGAGAATGACGACCGGGAGCAGCGCCCATTCCGGAAACATCAGGAAGAATGGGTCCGAGATCGCCGCCGGATTGGCAAGCACCAGTCCGCCCTGGCCGAGATAGTTGAGCGCGAGCGAGGGAAAGACGACGGCAAACCATGCCGCCTGGATCGGTTTGCGGCCGAAATGGCCGAGATCGGCATAGAGCGCCTCGGCGCCTGTGACCGTCAGGAAGACGGCGCCGAGCACCACGAGGCCGACAAGGCCGGCATGGGTGATGAAATCGAAAGCGTAGAGCGGGTTCAACGCGGCAAAGATCGCCGGATCGTCGGCGAGATGGATGAGGCCGCCGAGACCCATCACGATGAACCAGACAAGCGTTATCGGCCCGAAGAGTTTCGATACGGAAGCGGTGCCGACTGACTGCACCAGGAAGAGCAGCAGCATGATGACGATGGCGACCGGCAGGATATAGGGCGTGAAGACCGGGGTCACGAGCTTCAGGCCCTCGAGCGCGGAGAGCACTGAAAGGGCAGGGGTGATCATCGCGTCGCCGATGAAGAGGGCGGCGCCGATGATGCCGGCAAAGAAGAAGATCGTCGCGTGCCGACTGGTCTTTTTCATCAGGAGCGCGAGCAGGGAGAGTGTTCCGCCTTCGCCTTCATTGTCAGCCCGCAGGAGAAACAGGACATATTTGAAGGTGACGATGATCGTCAGCGTCCAGATCATCAGTGAGATCAGGCCGATCACCTCATGCGGCGTGACGCCGTCATGGGAGAAGGGGCGCAACGCCTCGCGGAAGGCGTAGAGCGGGCTCGTGCCGATATCGCCATAGACCACGCCGACCGCGCCCAGCAGGAGGGTGGCAAATTTCTGCTGGCCGTGATGAGATCGCTCTGCATCGTCAGTGGTCGTGGCGGACATGGAATTTCCCCCTGATGGCGCCGGGCTGATGGCTACCGGAATAAAGATATGGTGCAGAACCATGAGAATGGCACGCTTGATCGCATAGACAGCGGATCTCTCGCACAGGGGGCATATGCGAGACCGAAGCCGCCGGTCAGGTCTCCGCGCGCGCCTCGTTCTTTGCCAGCGCGCTGACGAGAACCTTGTCGACACGCCGTCCGTCGAGGTCGATCACTTCGAACTTCCAGTCGTTCTTGACGAAGGATTCGCCGAGCTCGGGCAGGTGCTTCAGCTCTTCCAGAACGAGACCGGCAACGGTCTGGTATTCGACATCGTCATCGAGCGGGAAGTTCATGAAATCGCAGAACTCGTCGATCGGTGTCCATCCCGATACGAGATAGGAGCCGTCGTCACGCCGCTTGATCGCCTGTTCCTCGCCTTCGACGCTGTCGCCGAAGACGCCCATGATCGATTCCAGAATGTCGCCGGAGGTGATCACGCCTTCGAAATGGCCGTATTCGTCGAAGACCAGCACCATGTGCTGCGACGACTTGCGGATCGCTTCGATGACCGAGGAGGCAGGGGCAAAGTCCGAGATGATCGGCACTTCCTGCACCAGCGTCATGAAGTCGCCCGAGCGCGTGGCCGCCGGCGCATCGTAATAATCCTTCACGGCGAGAACGCCGAGAACCTCGTCGGAGCTGCCCTTGCGCACCGGAAGGCGCGTGCGCGTCGTCGAGTGGATGGTCTTGCGGATTTCTTCGGCGGTATCTTCGATGTCGATGAGCTCGACGTCGCGCCGCGGCGTCATCAGGGCGCGCGCCTGGCGGTCGGCAAGGCGCATGACGCCGCTCAGCATGGCGGATTCGCCGCTCTCGATGACGCCGGCGCTCTGGGCTTCTGCCAGCACCGTCTTGATCTCCTCGTCGGTGACGCCATCCATGTTCCTGCCGGACTGGCCGAGCATGGCAAGAACGAGCTTGCCGGAACCGTCAAGCAACCAGACGAGGGGCAGGGCCGCCTTCGACAGATAGGTCATGGTCGGCGCGACGCGGGCGGCGACGGCTTCCGGCGCGCGCAGCGCCATCTGCTTGGGCACCAGTTCGCCGATGATGAGGGAGAGATAGGTGATCGCCACGACCACCGTGCCGACGCCGAGCCCATCGGCCCAGGCATCAGGCAGGCCCTGAGCCAGAAGCCAGGCGGAGAATCGCGCGCCGAGCGTTGCGCCCGAGAAGGCACCCGAGAGAACGCCGACGAGGGTGATGCCGATCTGCACCGTCGAGAGGAAGCGGCCGGGATTTTCGGCAAGCCGCAGAGCCTGCCGCGCGCCGCTGCTTCCCTGGTCCGCCAGAACCTTGAGACGTGCCGGGCGGGCGGAGACGATTGCGAGCTCCGACATTGCTAGGACGCCATTGAGAATGGTGAGCAGGATGACGATGGCTATTTCGGTATACAAACTTCGGCCTGTTGTTCTGGTATCGATGCGTCGAAACTATTCGAACTCGTCCCGCATTGCGAGGGTTCATCTCGAAGAACAGTGTAGTGAAACTACGTGTCATTCATAATCTTGATCTCATAAACCGCCTCTTAAGAATCTATTGACCATAATAAGAGCTTAACGATGCCCCGGATAGGCATCACCGGTGTCCCGTATCTCGTATCAAGGACTAGAGCTCGTGTCCCTGCATCATGCCATCGCCGCCATTCCGACGACCGCGTTTGCGTGGGTTCTATCGCTTGTGGCCCATCGTTTTGCGATCGCCGCGGCCTTCCTGCTTGCGATGATTGCGGGGGCCGGCGAAGCCGCCGCCGAAGACCGGGCGCTGAAGCTCTATTTCACGCATACGGGTGAACGCGCGACAATCGTCTTCAAGCGCAACGGCAAGTTCGACCAGCGCGGCCTCAACCAGATCAATCGATTCCTGCGCGACTGGCGGCGCAACGAGCCTGCCAAGATGGACCCGCGCCTGCTCGATCTCGTCTGGGACGTCTATCGCCAGAGCGGGGCTAAGGAGGCGATCCATGTCGTCTCCGCCTATCGCTCACCTGCCACCAACAACATGCTGCGCAACCGCTCGCGCAATACCGGTGTCGCAAAGCGCAGCCAGCACATGCTCGGCAAGGCGATGGACTTCTATATTCCGGGCGTCAAGCTTGCGACGCTGCGTGGCCTTGCCATGAAGATGCAGATCGGCGGCGTCGGCTATTATCCGACCTCGGGCTCGCCCTTCGTGCATCTCGATGTCGGCAATGTGCGTGCCTGGCCGCGCATGTCGCGCCAGGAACTGGCACGGCTCTTCCCGGATGGACGCACGATCCACCTGCCTGCGGATGGACGGCCGCTGCCCGGCTATCAGGTGGCACTTGCCGAACGCAAGAAGGGTATTCGCTCAGCGCCGATCGAGATTGCGAGCGTCGAGGACGACGAAGACGATGCGCCCGCATCGCGCAAGGCGGCCGCACCAGTGCAGGTGGCAGCCCGTGCGGTTGTGCCCGAAAAGACGCCCGATCCGGTCGTGACCGGAAGCCTCGTCACCGCCATGCTGCCGGTGCCGCAGAAGCGGGCCGATCTCGGGCTGGCTCTGCGGCTTGCAACGCCCGAGGACAAGGCGATTGCCGATCAGGCCTTTGCCGATCTCGCCTCGCTCACCGTTCCCCTGCCGATGCTGCGTCCGGTGGAAGGCGAAGAGGTGCCGGTTCCCGCGCTTGCGCCTGAAACACTTGCTGCGCCAGCACCAACTCCCGCATCTCCTCCGCCCGTCCTGGCATCCGTCCAGCCCACGCCAGCCGATTTCACGCGCTTCGTCGTTGGCCGGAAACCTGCCAACGCCTCCATCGTCGCCGACCGGCTGACCCATCCGGCACCTCGTGTGGACGAGATTGCCGTGCTGCCGGTTTCCGCATCCGGTCATGTTTCCGGCGGCGTCGGGGAAATCTCCACGCGGGCGCTGATCGCCTGGGCCGTGCGGTCTCCGGAAGCAACGATCGAGCTGAAGGCTCCGGCCATGATCGGCACCAGCACTCCGAAGCGTCAAGGCGAGGGCCGCACGGTTGCGGCCGATGCGGCTGCAAAGAGCTTCAAGACCAGCCGTTTCGGCACTGAAGGCTGAGAGGGCGCGAATATCGCTACCATATTGCTACATCAATTACCGGGAAATATCGGCGGGTATAGCGTCGAGCCGTTGGGACGACCCCGTCAGCCCTTAAATCATAGGAATTACCACGGAGAAGCATCTTTTGGGTCGTTCAACTCTGACAGTTCCTCCACCCCTATGCATTGAGTTCCACGACAGCGACTTCAACATCACCCTTTCTAACGTCATAGGCATGTAGCGTGTGCCCACTGTTCGATGACAATCGACTCTGAGAATGAACAAGATATACTAAGTAGATGGATGACGCCGTTTGCCAAAGCGGCTAACAAAAGCCTGCGCCATCCAATGCAGATGCCGCCACGTCCTACGCACTTCTTCAAGGCCTAATGTGTGGCGGGCCTTCTAATTAATTTAATAGAAGGAGCAGATTTTCTGTGGGTGCTAATCGATGTAGATGACCTTGAGGGTGATGCGGGGCTGGCTAGTTGTCCTAGAGAAGCGAGCTTCCCAATCACGTTTATCGATATCGGCCTGTTTGCTTGCGTACACAATGAACAGCAAAAATTTGACGTTGGCATTATCGCTGTAGAATCTTGCAAGCCCATCGAGGGTTTTCACGATTTCTCTCTTATCATCCTTGTCTTTTGCGAGCTTCATTTCAATAATGAAACGCGAATAGCCAATGCTGAAATCTGAAATCTTTTTCTGGCCGTCGAATGTAGTCTCTGGACCCTCGCGACGGATGATAGTCGAAATCCAAGGCTTGACGGAGAGCCAAAAGAGATCCTGAAAGTCGTACTCACTCGCGGGATTTAGGACGAAGCTCTCTCTCGCTGCTCCCTTTCCAGGAAAGTCGGCCATTTGGTATGTGGGTAACAACTCCGCTACCTTTATCAGTCGTTCGGCCACTTCGAGTTCGTTCTCCCCAAGTATTGGATCAATCGGTAAATTGTCAGCTTCTAGTCGGCGTTTTAGGCCGTCTAATGACATCTTTATCTTTACATTCGGGAGGACGGTTTTTTCGAAATCTATGTGACTAGCGAAGATTTGCTTCGAATGTTCAGCATAACCCTTGAGTAGGCCCTCTTCGGATGACCAGAGTTTCACCGCCCGGCATTGCGTGATAATGTCATCGTTGCTCTCTCCTTTGATAAAGCTCTCGTTGACCGCGCTCGTTGCAAGGCCACGAGAGAGTACGAATAGATCAAGAGCTTTGCAATTTGCATCAATGAAATCGCGTAGTTTGGAAGGCTTCAAAGCTGCATCCGTTTCCAAAAAAATGTCGATATCGGATCGCAAACTACCCGTCTTAAAACGCCGAGACCCGAATATGTAAATTGCCTCAATTGGAAAAAGGCTGGAGATTTCGGAGCAAAACGAGTCGAGAAAATATTCCTTCTCTTCCCACGTTAGGAATTCGTCCATTAAAACTACCTTCTACACCTGATTGTGTTGTGCACGCATTAGGAGAGCAATATATCTCTCTTCAGCCTAAAATTTAGCTAACGATGTCACTTGAAATGAGCCAATCAAGCCACCTTCGTTTACAGTTCACTCGGAAGTAAACTTTGCAGAGGATCGCCCGCCGGGTTGGATTGATTGACTTTCAATCAAACAGAATGATAATGGCTCATCATTCAGAAAAATTGAAAGATGTGACGATGACCCTACCGTTTCGCCGTCCCATTCCTCTGCTCGACAATGACGTGCTGCGCACCTTTGTCGCCATTGCGGAGACCGGTAATTTTTCTACCGCGGCCGAAGCCGTCTTCCGCACGCCGTCGGCGGTTTCCATGCAGATCAAGAAGCTGGAAGAGCAGCTCGGCGTCACGCTGTTTCATCGCGACGCCCGTTCGGTGACGCTGACGCGTCATGGCGAAATGTTGCTTTCCTATGCGCGCAACATCCTGGCGCTTTCCAACGAGGCGGTATCGCGCTTCATCATGCCCGAACTCAGCGGCGTTGTTCGGCTCGGGGCTCCCGAGGATATCGGCGAGCGTCTGCTGCCGCGGATACTGAAGAGCTTCGCCGAGATCTATCCGGGCATCATGGTCGACGTGACGATCGACATGAGCATCTGCCTGAAAAAGCGGATGGAGGAACAGCGTCTCGACCTCGCGCTCATCAATTGCGCCACGCGACCTTTCCCCACCAATGGCGAAGTCGTCTATCGCGAACGGCTGGTCTGGGCTGGAGCCAAGTGCGGCTCGGCACACCGGCGCGATCCGCTGCCGATCTCGATCTGGGAAGACGGCTGCATCTGGCGGCAGGAGGCGATTGCCCAGCTGGAGCGCAACAAACGGCCTTACCGCGTCGCCTATCTCAGTGCCCATACGATGGCCCAGCGCGCCGCCGTGGTATCCGATCTGGCCATCGCGCCGCTGCCGCTCTCCTATGTCAGCGACGACATGGCGATCCTCGGCATTCAGGAAGGGCTGCCGGAACTCGGTTCCTTCGACATCCAGCTTCTGACTGCGTCGCAGATGACGGGGCCGATGGAGACGGTGGCCGACAGCATTCGCGCATCCTTCGCGGAGAAGTCGAAAGCGGCGGCTGCCTGAAATCATTTAGCCGGTGAACTTTTCGCTCACGTCTGCGTTATCCGCGCGGACGGCAGCAGCCGTTCGGGGATGATTTCAAAAAAAGGTTTCGCACATGACGACCACGGGTAAAATCGCAGCCGCCGTAATGGTTCTTCTTGCTCTCTCTTCCTGCGCCAATACGATCAAAGGCGTGGGCAGGGATACAGCCAACGCCGTCAATGCGACGCAGGATGCAGGCCGCACCGTCGATCGCGCCGCAAAGAGATAATCGAGCTCAAAGTTTCGAAGTCGGATAGGCTTTTTCGAGGCCGCCGGATCGGGTCAGCCCGGTCCGGAACGCTGCATAGGCCGGATGCTGGCTGGAGCGTGCGGCTTCCATGAGCTTGATCTGCAGACGGTCGGGGGCTGCTTCGCCAATCCACTTGCCGAGCGTTTCGAGCTTCAGCGAATTGAGCATGCGAGAGGCCGAAGCGATATCGAGATGCCGGAAGAGCCCTTCGAGCAGGTTCTCGTCCTGAACCGGGTTTTCCATCAGCAGCGACAGATAGGATTTGTCGGCTTCCGACAGCGCCGCGAGCTTTTCTGCGACAGTATCGCGATCGGGGAAGGGCACTGTGCCAGTCATTTCGAATCGTCCAGTCGTTGTTGTCGGCGAAGCTTATAGACTGGCCTTGACCTTCTCGGCTACATCGGCCGGAACCCAGCGGCTCCAGAGTTCTTCATAATTCTGCAGGAAATAGAGGGCCGCATTCGCATTGTCCTCGCCGTTTTCATCCTGCCAGGCGAGCACCTGGCTGATGGTTTCGTTATCCCAGCTGCGGGACTGCAGATAGCGCAGGACCGGGCCGGCGCGGTCGGCGAAGGCGCGGGTCATGAGCGTGAAGGCCTGCGATACCGGATAGGCATTGACCTTGGGATTGGCGCAGCCGCGAACCGAGGTGCAGGCATCCCATTCGGCCGGATCGTGCGGCACGCCGAAATCCAGGAGCTTCATGTCGTATTTGCCGATGACAGCCGTCGGCGACCAGTAGTAACCGAGCCAGCCGACCTTGCTGTCGAAGGCGCGGGCGATCGAATCGTCGAAATCCTCGGGCGTTCTGCTGCCGATCAGCTCGAAACCCAACTTGTCGGCACCAACAGCCTTGAAAAGATTGGTGGTGGAGATTTCGCAGGCCCAGGCCTCAGGGCAATTATAGATGGCGGCGCGCTTGGGATTGTAGGTATCGGGAAAGAGCTCCGGGTGCTTCAGCGCATCCTGCACGGAACCGATATCGGGATTGGCGTCGGCGATGAATTTCGGGATGTACCAGCCTTCCACGGCGCCGTCGGCCAGGATCTCGGCACCCTTGACCAGCCGGCCCTGGCTGATGGCGCTGTCGAGCTGCGGCTTGACCGCCTTTATCCAGAATTCCGAGGCGATATCGGGCGTGCCGGAGCCGTTCATGGAGGCGAAGGTCGGCAGCGTATCGCCATCGACGATGGTGACGGAGCAACCATAGCCTTTTTCCAGAATGAACTTGTCGAAGCTTGCTGCAATGCCGGCTGATCCCCATCGCATTTCAGCAATCGAGACCTTGCCGCATCCGGCTTCGGCAAAGGCAGTTCCGGCATAAAGACAGACGCACAGGATCAACGACGTGAAAAATGTCTTCATTATACTTTCCCCGAATTGTTATGTGATCAAACGCGCATGCGCCGAAAATATTAGCCGACAAATCTCTTCGCCGCGTCAGGTGCCAATCTCCCGACCAAATTTATGGTTGTGCCGGGCTTTCCTGTCTGCGGCGCCGTTCGTCTGGTTCTCCGGCGGCTCGTCGCTGGCCATTTCTTGCGATGGCTTATGATAAGCAAACCTACGGGTTTACGTCAGGAAATCAACTCTCTTTTGTTATTCCGATCCGAACTAAATAATTGAATCCTAAGAATTTATGACAGGCTTTCGAGCAACGCGAACGACACGGGAGGAGCGTCAATCTGCGCTTGCAGCGAGGGCTGAAAGCGGTTCCAACCGGAAAAAATTCGGAAAAGTTCAAAAAAAGTCGAATTTCGTGCCGATGTGCCCGTTCACTAACCATCCGGTAAGAATGTGTCGTTATCAGTTGTGACGTGGCGGGGGACAACCGCTGCTTCTCCGGATCAGGTAGTGCGTCCCGGAGAAAGCGAGCTTCATCGTGTAAGGGTGAAGGCGCCAGCGTATTTACGGCAAACCGCGTAGGGCTTATGGCCTGATCGCGGTTTTCGCATTTCCGGGCTTCTGTTGACCTGACATCTGCCGACATTGTAGGCCTGCCGGAAAAGCGTCACGGATAGGGCCTCATGACCATAGCCATCATGCTGCAGGGTACCGGCTCGGATGTCGGCAAGACGGTGCTGGTGGCGGGGCTGTGCCGGCTGGCGGCCAATCGCGGGCTGAAAGTCAGGCCGTTCAAGCCGCAAAACATGTCGAACAATGCCGCGGTTTCCGATGATGGCGGCGAGATCGGCCGGGCGCAGTGGCTGCAGTCGCTCGCCGCACGCACGCCATCGTCAGTGCATATGAACCCGGTTCTGCTGAAGCCGCAGTCGGAAAACGGCAGCCAGATCATCGTGCAGGGCAAGGTGTTCGGGCAGGCGAAGGGGCGCGACTACCAGCGGCTGAAGCCGCAGCTTCTTTCCTCCGTGCTGGAAAGCTTTGCCAAGGTCTCCGAAGGGGCCGATCTCGTCATCGTCGAAGGCGCCGGCTCCCCGGCCGAGATTAATCTCAGGGCCGGCGATATCGCCAATATGGGTTTTGCGACACGGGCCGAGGTGCCTGTCGTGCTCGTCGGCGATATCGATCGCGGCGGGGTGATCGCCTCGCTCGTCGGCACGCATGCAATCCTTTCCGAAGAGGATCGCGCGATGATCTCCGGCTATATCATCAACAAGTTCCGAGGTGATGTGAGCCTGTTCGACGATGGCATCCGCTCGATTGGGCAATTCACCGGCTGGCCGTGTTTCGGCCTCGTGCCGTGGCTGAAGGCGGCGGGGCGGCTGCCGGCGGAAGATTCCGTCGTGCTGGAGCGGCTGGCAAAAGGTGGGCGCGGAGCGCTCAAGGTCGCCGTGCCGGTGCTGCCGCGCATTGCCAATTTCGACGATCTCGATCCGCTCATGGTAGAGCCCGATGTGGAACTTGTCTTCGTGCGCTCGGGCGAACGGCTGCCGGTCGATGCCGGACTTGTCGTGCTGCCGGGCTCGAAATCGACCATCTCCGATCTGGCCGATCTGAGGGCTGAGGGCTGGGACCGCGATCTTGCCGCTCACGTCAGGCGAGGCGGCCGCATCATCGGCATTTGCGGCGGCTACCAGATGCTCGGTCGCAGGGTCTACGACCCGCTCGGCATCGAGGGTGCGACGACGGAGATCGACGGTCTTGGCCTGCTTGACGTGGAAACCGAGATGGCGCCGGAAAAGACGGTGCGCAACAGTGCCGCGCAGTCTGCCGAATATGATGTGCCCTTGTCCGGCTATCAGATCCATCTCGGTGTGACGCGTGGGGGCGATTGCGCGCGGCCGGCGGCGATTGTCGACGGTGCGCCTGACGGTGCGGTGTCGGCGGACGGGCGCATCATGGGCACCTATCTGCACGGCCTCTTCGGTTCGGATGCCTATCGGGCACGACTGCTTGAAAGCTTCGGCCTTGCTGGCGAGCGGCAGAATTATCGCGAGAGCGTCGATCATGCGCTGGACGAGGTGGCTGAGGACCTCGCGCGAACGCTCGATGCTCGCTGGCTTTCGGAGTTGCTTGGCTGAGACTTGTCTCGGTGACGCGATGGACATGGCAAAACCCTGCCGCTTGGCGTAAAATGGCCAGTGACGAGGGGCCCCGCAAATATCGACAGCCGACTCTCACCTTCATGTGCATGCCATCTCCCATGGCTGCCTTGAAGGCTGGTCTGCGGGGACCGTTCGCCGGCATAAAGCCTGTAGCCAGCCGTTGAACCGTGCCCGGCTGATGATGATCCCGAGCACTGTTCAGGGCATCACGAAAGGATAGAGAAATGCCGCAATTTGTCGTCGAACGAAATATTCCCGGTCTCGGGCAGATGGACGCAAAAGCGCTGAGCGACATCTCGGCCAAATCCAATGCCGTCGTCGCTTCTCTCGGGGTGCCCTATAAGTGGGTCACCAGCTATGTGACCGGCGACAAGATGTATTGCATTCACGAGGCCGACAGCGCCGACGCGATCTATGAACACGCGAGAAAAGGCGGTTTTCCGGCTGACCGCGTGACGGAAGTCCAGACGATGATCGGGCCGGAGACGGCACGGCACTGACGCCTGCGATATGCGCTGGCCGGCGTTCCTGTGAGGCCGGCCAGTGGCTAGATCTCTCCCGAGACCTCGCGGCGGCGGCGGTCCAGTTCTTCGCTGTAGCGGCGTAGCGTGTGGCTTTCGCTGAGCTGGCCGATCACTTTCCGTTCGATCAGATTGTTGACGACGGCGAGCGCTTCGCTCTCGGTCTTGTCGAAGATCGCGGCGGCCTGTTTCGCGTTCATCTGCGGCTGCAGGAAGTCGTTCCTGTAGCGGATGAAGTCCTGGAGTGTCTGGGCTTCGTCCTGCGCGCTCGTCGGGTTGGCGTAGACTTCGGGCACCAGCACGAGGCCGGCATATTTATCATTGTCTTCCGTGAGGATGACGCGCTGCGTCGAGCCGATCGGGAAGGCCTGCTTGAATTCATCCAGGGTGATGCCGAGCCTGGCCTTCTTCACGTCCGAGCGCATCAGCTTGTCGACGGTCAGGTTGCGGATCCAGCCGACGTCGTGGGCGCTGCGAATGCTTTCGCCGCGCAGGTGGAAGCGCCATGTGGCGAAGGAGTAGCCGAAGGTGGTGCGCACCACGAGCGACGAGGTGATGACGGCGGCGAGCACCAGAACGGTGATCGGAAAGTCGCCGGTGATTTCCAGCGCCAGGAAGGTCATGGTCAGCGGCCCGCCGATGATGGCAACCGCGAGCGAACTCATGCCGACGACGGCATAGATGACGGGTGTCAACGTCGCATCGGCGAAATAGGGGGCCGAATAGGCGAACAGCTTGCCGAGAAGCGCGCCCATGAAGAGTGACGCAAAGAAGAGGCCGCCCCTGAAGCCGGAGCCGATGGAGACGGCCGAGGCCACCGACTTCAGAAGAAAGAGGCCGATCAGCGCGGGAATGGTGATCTCATGGGCGAGGTTCAGGTGCAACGCGCCGTGGCCGGCGGCGAGTACCTGCGGTGAGATAAGTGCCAGCAGGCCGACGACGATGCCGCCGAGCGCCGGGCGGAAGGGGAGCGCAATCGAGCTTTTGCGCGCCAGTTCCTCGACGAAGGAGACGCCCTGCATGAGCAGGATGCCGATGCCGGCGCAGAAGGCACCGAGCGCGATCGCCGGCACGTAATCGGCCGGCTGCACCGCCCCGAAGCTGCCGACATCGATGATGAAATCGCTGCCGGCAAGCAGGCGAGCGACAAGGTTCGCAACGAGGGCCGCGACGACGACCGGCGTCAGGGAGACGATGGTGTAGGTGCCGACGATCAGCTCGAAAGCGTAGAAAGCGCCGGTCAGCGGCGCGTTGAAGGCGGCGGCGATGGCGCCGGCTGCACCGCAGCCGACGAGCACGCGAAGATCGGCGCGGCGCAACTGCAGCTTCAGGCCGAATTTCGAGGCGATACCGGCGGCAAGCTGCGTGTAGCCTGCCTCCAGCCCGACGGAAGCGCCGAAGCCGTTCGAGACAAGGTTCTGGATGGCGACGAGAATGCTGTCGGTCAGCGACAGGCGGCCGCCATGCAGCGCATTGGCCTCGATCGGGTCGACCATCGGCTTCTTGCGCCATTTGGCGAGGATGAAGATCAAGAGGCCGAGAAGGGCGCCGCCGGCGACGGGCGCTGTCATCAGCAGGAACTTGTCGTCGATCTCAGAGGCGCTGAGGCGCGTGGTGCCGTCTATGCCGAAGATCAGCTTGTGCATCTCCTCGGAGATGAAGCTCATGGCGCTCACTGCAAGCCCCGCCGCGAGGCCGACGAGCGCGCCGGCAAAGACCAGGCCCATTTCGCTCTGTCGCGCGAGCGCACGCAGACGCCCCAAGTCGAAAATGGTGGTGAGTGGCCGGAAGCGGCGGATATCCATTCGGGAGAGCATCATAGGGAAATTAGGCTGATGGTGTGAGGGTCAAGGGTGGCTGGCGGCATCCGCATGCGAGCCAATTGCGGCAAAATACCGGCTGTGTCGTAAAGTTTTTATGACGTAAATCTTTGATTAAACTCGATAATCTTGGTGGTCTAAGTCGTGTTAACGCGGCCGGCTGCGGGCGGCAATTGACAGGACTGGTGCGCGCGCCTAACCATGAACCGACATAATGGATGGTTCCGGATCGGCTCACGCCTTCCGGATGAAAAGGGAATGTGACGGGACGGACCCAAGCCGGGCGTCTTCATCACAGCCGACCCCGCGACTGTAGAGCGGTCAGGGTCTTCCATCCGACATTTCGACTGCCGCGCCGACTGTTTTGCATTCTGCAAGCGGGCAAAGCGGGACAAGTGCCGGAAAAGCCACTGGAAATGCATCGTGATCAGCCGGGGCAGGACGCCTCTTATTCTACGAATCGTCCGCCTTTTCACGAGATGCAGCCGGGAAGGCGAGGCAGATCCGCTGGCACGATCAGGGGCGACCGCAAAGGTCGCCCCGGTCGGGGCCGATAACTGCGAGCCAGGAGACCTGCCATCCGTGCCGGGGCATAATGCCCAATCTGGGTGTTTTGCCCGCTGCCAGCACGGAGGTTGTCTTGGCTGAAGGATGTGATTCAGCGCTGCCTCTGGTGGTGCGATTTGGAGGTGGTGTTCCGACGCCCCTCGGTTATGGGAGGGGGACGCATGTCTTTTTCTCCTCCCTCATTCCTGTGCTTGTCACAGGAATCCAGCCACGGCGCGTCTGCGCCGTGAATGAACCTGCGCCATCGTCGAATGAGTCTCTCGTGCCCAAGGACTTGGGCACGCTGGATTCCTGTGACAAGCACAGGAATGAGGGAAGTAGAGAGGGCCGTGCCCATCTCCGGCAGGCGACGTTATCATGACCGCCACCCTCATTCTCGGCGGCGCCCGTTCGGGCAAATCCCGCTTCGCCGAAAACCTCATCACCACATCGGGCCCCGACCGCCACTACATCGCCACCGGCCGCGCGTGGGACGACGAGATGCGGGCGCGCATCGACCAGCACAAAGCCGATCGCGGCCCTTCCTGGACCACGCATGAGGAGCCGCTTGATCTGACCGAACGCCTAGCCGCCATCGATGCCGCGGGCAGGGCGATCCTTGTCGATTGCCTGACATTATGGGTCACCAACCTGATGATGGAGGGGCGCGATATCGCCGCCCAGTCCGCCGCGCTTGCTGCCTGGGTTCCGCAATCGAAGGCGCGGCTCGTCATCGTTTCCAATGAAGTCGGCCTCGGCATTGTGCCCGAGAACCGTATGGCGCGGGAATTTCGCGACCATGCCGGCCGGCTGCACCAGATGATCGCGGCATCCGCCGACGACGTGTATTTTATCGCGGCGGGTCTGCCGCTGAAAATGAAGGGTTAGAACCATGCAGCAGAAAATTCCCGCAACCGTCATCACCGGCTTCCTCGGCGCCGGCAAGACGACGATGATCCGCAACCTGCTCACCAATGCCGGCGGCAAGAAGATCGCGCTGATCATCAACGAGTTCGGCGATCTCGGCGTCGATGGCGATGTGCTGAAGGGCTGCGGGGCGGAAAACTGCACCGAGGACGATATCATCGAGCTGACCAATGGCTGCATCTGCTGCACGGTGGCCGACGATTTCATTCCGACCATGACCAAGCTTCTGGAGCGCGAGCAGCGCCCCGACCATATCGTCATCGAAACCTCGGGTCTTGCCCTGCCGCAGCCGCTCGTCGCCGCCTTCAACTGGCCCGACATCAGAAGTGAAGTGACCGTCGATGGCGTCATCACCGTGGTCGATAGCGCTGCTGTCGCGGCCGGGCGTTTTGCCGATGATCACGACGCTGTCGATGCGCGCCGCGCCGAGGATGAATCGCTCGATCACGAAAGCCCGATCGAGGAACTGTTCGAGGACCAGCTGACCTGTGCCGACCTGATCGTGCTCAACAAGACCGATCTCATCGACGCCGAGGGCCTCGGCCGCGTGAAGAGCGAAGTTGCCTCGCGCATCGCCCGCAAGCCCGTGATGATCGAGGCGAAGAACGGCGAAGTGCCGGCAAGCGTGCTGCTCGGCCTCGGCATCGGCACGGAAGACGATATCGGCAACCGCAAGTCCCACCACGAGCTGGAGCATGAAGATGGCGAGCCGCACGACCATGACGAATTCGACAGTTTCGTCGTAGAACTCGGCGCTGTTGCTGATCCGGCCGGCTTTACCGAGAAGCTGAAGGGCATCATCGCCGAGCATGATGTGCTGCGCCTGAAGGGCTTCATCGATGTCTCCGGCAAGCCGATGCGCCTGCAGCTGCAGGCCGTGGGTGCCCGCATCGACCAGTATTTCGACCGTGCCTGGGCGCCGGGTGAAGCCCGCAGCACGCGCCTTGTCGTCATCGGCCTGCACGAGATGGACCAGGGCGCGGTGCGCAAGGCGATCGAAGCGCTCGTCTGAGGATAGAAAATGCATCTGCTTCTCGCCCAGCAGGGAACGATCAGTGACGGGGACGAGGCGATCAACCTCGGTCAGTCGCCGGGCGATATCCTGTTCCTGTCGGCTGCCGATACCGAGCTTGCGGCGATTGCCGCGGCTCATGCCGGCGGGGCGGCGGGTTATTCGCTGCGGCTTGCGAGCCTGATGAGCCTGAAGCATCCGATGTCGGTCGATACCTATGTGGAGCGGACGGCGCGGCATGCGAAGCTCATCATCGTGCGGGCGCTCGGCGGGGCGAGCTATTTTCATTATGCGCTGGAGGCGCTGCATGCCGTGGCGGCGCGCAATGGCATGCTGATTGCGGTGCTGCCGGGGGACAGCAAGCCGGATGCGGGGCTGACGCCGTTTTCGAATGTGGCGCTGGATGATCTGAATGCGCTCTGGGGTTACCTGATCGAGGGCGGGGATGCCAATGCGCGCGGCTTTCTGATCTATGCGGCGGCGATGCTTTCGGGTGAGGAGAAGCCGGCGCCGGCTGCGCCGCTGATGAAGGCGGGGATCTGGTGGCCGGAGCGGGGGCTGGTTGGGGTCGAGGCGTGGAAGGAGCTTGTCTCTTCTGCTGCTGTTGACTCGACGGCGCAAAATAAGGCTGCCCGCCCCACCGTCGCCATCGCGTTCTACCGCGCCCTTGTGCAGAGCGGTGAAACCCGCCCCGTCGAATCCCTCATCGAAGTCCTGCTGGCACAGGGCCTGCGCCCGCTGCCGGTTTTTGCCTACAGCCTCAAGGACGCCGTTTCCAAGGGCATCCTCGAAACCATCTTCACCGACCTCAAACCCGACGTCGTCATCAATACGACGGGCTTTGCCGTCTCTGCCCCCGGCGCCGATCGTGAGCCGACGGTGCTGGAGGTCAATGATGCGGTCGTGCTGCAGGCGATCCTTTCTGCCTCGTCGCGGGAGGCGTGGGCTTCCTCGTCGCAAGGGCTTTCGGCGCGCGATCTCGGCATGAATGTCGCGCTGCCGGAGGTGGATGGCCGCGTGCTCTCACGTGCCGTCTCCTTCAAGGCGGCCGCGCGCTACGACGCTGCGGTTGAGGCCAATATCGTTTCCAGCGAGCCGGATACCGGGCGCATGGCCTATGTGGCGCGGCTTGCCGCCAACTGGGCACGGTTGCGGCAGCGGCCGGTAGCGGAGCGGCGCATCGCGCTCGTTATGGCGAACTATCCGAACCGGGATGGACGGCTCGGCAATGGCGTCGGTCTCGACACGCCTGCCGGTACTATCGAGGTGATGCGGGCGATGGGTGAGACCGGTTATTCGGTTGCCGATATTCCCGCCGATGGTGACGCGCTGATACGGCATCTGATGGCCGGGCCGACCAATTCCGGCTTCGACGGCAAGGCGGTCCGTGAGACGCTTTCCTTGAGTCGATACAAGAGCTTCTTTGCCTCTCTTCCCGCTCTGATTCAGGATGAAGTGACGGCGCGGTGGGGCGATCCAGAAGCTGATCCTTATCTGCGTAATGGCGCGTTCGCTCTGCCTTTCGCGCGTTTCGGTGAGTTGCTGATCGGCATCCAGCCGGCGCGCGGCTACAATATCGATCCCAAGGAAAGCTATCACTCGCCGGATCTCGTGCCGCCGCACGGCTATTTCGCCTTCTATGCCTTTCTCCGCGAAGAGTTCGGCGCCGATGCCGTCATTCACATGGGCAAGCACGGCAATCTGGAATGGCTGCCGGGCAAGGCGCTGGCGCTGTCGGAAGCCTGTTATCCCGAGGCAATCCTCGGGCCGCTGCCGCATCTCTATCCCTTCATCGTCAACGATCCCGGTGAGGGCACACAGGCCAAGCGCCGCACCGCCGCCGTTATCATTGATCATCTGACGCCGCCGTTGACGCGGGCCGAAAGCTACGGGCCGCTCAAGGATCTGGAAGCGCTGGTCGATGAATATTACGAGGCGTCGGGTGGCGATCCCAGGCGTATCAGGCTTTTGTCGCGGCAGATCCTCGAGCTTGTTGCCGATATCGGGCTGGACCGCGATGCGGGCATTGCCAAGGGGGAGAGCGAAGGCGAGGCGCTGAAGAAGCTCGATGCCTATCTCTGCGATCTCAAGGAAATGCAGATCCGCGATGGGCTGCATGTGTTCGGGGTTTCGCCGGAAGGGCGGTTGCTGACGGATCTCACCGTGGCGCTGGCGCGGGTGCCGCGTGGGCTGGGCGAGGGTGGGGATGCGAGCCTGCAGCGGGCGATTGCTGGGGATCTTGAGTTGGGCGCTGTGCTTGCAACACCCCCCTTCGATCCTCTCGATTGCGATATGGCCGCCCCCTGGATCGGCTCGCGCCCGGCCGTTCTCGCCGAAATCACTGACGCCCCCTGGCGCACAAATGGCGACACGGTCGAGCGCATCGAACTGCTCGCAGCCAGGCTCGTCTCCGGCGAACTCGTTTGTCCAACCCTCTGGCCCCAAACCGGGGCCGTGCTCGACGAAATCGTATCCCGCCTCAAGCCCTCTATCCTCGCCTGCGGCCCGGCCGAAATCGCCAGCCTGCTGCGTGGCCTCGACGGGCGTTTCGTCGCTCCCGGTCCATCGGGCGCACCGACGCGCGGGCGGCCGGATGTCTTGCCGACGGGGCGGAATTTCTACTCGGTGGACAGCCGCGCGGTGCCGACACCGGCAGCCTATGAACTCGGCAAGAAATCGGCGGAACTGCTGATCCGCCGCTATGTGCAGGATCACGGCGAATGGCCCGTCTCCTTCGGGCTGACGGCCTGGGGTACGTCCAACATGCGCACCGGCGGCGATGATATCGCTCAGGCCCTGGCGCTGATCGGCGTCAAGCCGGTGTGGGACATGGCCTCGCGGCGTGTCACCGGCTACGAGATCATTCCGCCGGCCATGCTGCGGCGGCCGCGTGTGGATGTGACGCTGCGGATATCGGGCTTTTTCCGCGATGCCTTCCCGGAGCAGATTGCTCTGTTCGACAAGGCGATCCGCGCCGTGGGCGCGCTGGATGAGGATGCGACGGACAATCCGATTGCCGGGCGCATGCGCGGCGAGGCGGCGCGGCTTGCCGCTGCCGGGCTCGATGAGAAGGCGGCGGCAAAGCGGGCGGGCTATCGCATCTTTGGCTCGAAGCCCGGCGCCTATGGGGCAGGCTTGCAGGCGCTGATCGACGAGAAGGGGTGGGAGCGGCGGGCCGATCTTGCCGAGGCCTATCTTGTCTGGGGCAGTTATGCCTATGGCGCGGGTGAAGAGGGCCGGGCCGAGCGCGGGGTCTTCGAAGAGCGGCTGCGCTCCATTCAGGCCGTCGTGCAGAACCAGGACAATCGCGAGCACGACCTGCTCGACAGCGACGACTACTACCAGTTCGAAGGCGGCATGGCGGCGGCGGCCGAGGCGATTGGCGGTGTGCGACCGGCGATCTATCACAACGATCATTCACGGCCGGAAAAGCCTGTGATCCGCTCGCTCGAAGAGGAGATCGGGCGGGTGGTGCGCGGGCGCGTCGTCAATCCGAAATGGATCGAGGGCGTCATGCGCCACGGCTACAAGGGTGCCTTCGAGATTGCGGCGACAGTCGATTATCTCTTTGCCTTCGCGGCGACGACCGGGGCGGTTGGAAACCATCATTTCGAGGCGGTCTATCAGGCCTTTGTCGCCGATCCCAAGGTGCGTGACTTCATGGAAGAGAAGAACCCGGCGGCGCTCTCCGAAATGAAGGAGCGCCTGTTGGAGGCAATCGAGCGCAGGCTCTGGACGCCGCGCAGCAACTCGGCGCAATTCGATCTCACAGACATCAACGAAACCAAGAAAAGAGCAGGCAGCCAGCCATGAGCGAAGAGCCAGTCGTACCAGCCGAAAAGGACGATGCCCGTCACAACGAGAAGATGGCGAAGAAGAAGGCCGCCCGCGACAAGATCATGGCGACCAAGACCGATGAGAAAGGGCTGATCATCGTCCATACGGGAAAGGGCAAGGGCAAATCCTCCTCCGCCTTCGGCATGATCTTCCGCCACATCGCTCACGGCAAGCCGTCGGCGGTCGTGCAGTTCATCAAGGGCGCAATGTGGACCGGCGAGCGCGATCTGATCGAGAAGCATTTCTCCGACATCTGCCAGTTCCACACGATGGGCGAGGGCTTTACCTGGGAGACGCAGGACCGGGCGCGCGATGTGGCGGCAGCGAGGGCGGCCTGGGAAAAAGCCAAGGAATTGATCCGCGACGAGCGCAATTCCATGGTTCTGCTCGACGAGATCAATATCGCGCTGCGCTACGACTATCTCGATATCAACGAGGTGGTCGAATTCCTGAAGAACGAGAAGCCGTACATGACGCATGTCGTGCTGACAGGACGCAACGCCAAGGACGAGCTGATCGAGATTGCCGATCTCGTCACCGAGATGGAGCTGATCAAGCATCCCTTCCGCTCCGGTATCAAGGGGCAGCCGGGTGTTGAATTCTAGTTCGCCAAATGGCCGCGCAGGATTGCGGCCGTTTCTTCATCCGCCGGGAAGAGCGTTTCGATCGCGAGTTCCGACAGGGTGATATCGATAGGCGTGCCGAAGACTGTCGTGGTCGAGATGAAGGAGAGCGGGCCGGCCTTGGTGGAAAGCTGCAGTGGCACGGCGATGCTGGCGAGATCGGTGTGGGGCTCGGCCGCCTCCTCGGGTGCGGGGTAGGAGAGCAGTTCTTTCAAGAGCTTTTCGAGCGCTGGATCGCCGGAGACCGAGATCTGCTGGCGCAGCCGGTCAAGCAGATGAGCGCGCCATTCCGAGAGATTGAGGATGTGTGGTGCCAGGCCCTGCGGATGCAGGCTGAGGCGCAGGACGTTGACGGGCGGCTCCAGCAGGCTGGGATCGGCGATGGTTTCCAGCAGCGGCGCCAGGGCAGCGTTGGCGGCGATGAGTGTCCAGTGGCGGTCGATGGCGATGGCGGGGTAGGGCTCGTGGCCTTTCAGCACGCGATCGATGGCGCGGCGGGCGGGGGCAAGGGCCGGATCGTCCAGCTTGCGTTCGGCGAAGACGGGGGCGAAACCCGCCGCCAGAAGCAGCGGGTTGCGGTCGCGCAGGGGCACGCCGAGGCGTTCGGCGAGATGCAGCAGCATTTCGCGGCTCGGGGTCGAGCGCCCGCTCTCGATGAAGCTCAGGTGCCGCTGGGAAATATCGGCTTCGAGCGCGAGGTCCAGCTGGCTCATGCGGCGGCGCTGGCGCCATTCGCGCAGGTGATCTCCGAGAGAGCGGGCGGTCGGGGTCATCAGGCGGCTTCCGGCAACTGATCGATGAAGCCGCGCACGGATTTCAGCTTGCCGTCTTCGAGTTCGGCAAAATCCGTGCCCTTGATCAGCGCCTCGCCATTTTCAGGGCCGAGACCCCAGGAGAAGCGCAGGTTGTTTCCATAGCCATCGGCCGTGCCGATCAGTTCGAAGCGGAAGCCGGGGAAACGGTTCTGCACGGCCTCGACCAGCGAATTGATCTGCTCGTGGCCTTTGCCGCGCATCAGAGGGTCGATATAGGTTGCGGCCTCCGTCCAGCTCGCGGCGATGAGTGCGCGGCGGCGGGTGGCATCCGTTTCGTTCCAGATGGCGAGGTAGCGCTCGGCGCTGGTGTTCGCATTCGTCAGGGCGTCGGTCATCGGGTCATCTCCTTTTGATCGCCTGTCATCTCCAGGCAGAGCGATCATCGGCCAAAGCGGTGCAGCCTATCAATTACGCCAGAGGTAATGGAAGCCGGATTGGCTCAAGATCAAATTCAGGTCGCGGCTTGGTGATTTGACAGGGAAGGAGCGAGCCCGGAGATTTGCGGCGACCCTTTTGCCCCGAAGGAGATATGCCATGAAAGCCCGCTTCCCCAAAGCCTTAGCCGCATTCGCCATCGCGCTGTCAGGCGCATCCGCCGCCGATGCGACCATCATCGATGACTGGAATACGATCAAGGCGCCCGCCGCTCCCGCGCTGAAGCCGGTCAGCGTCGATACGTCCGACACCGCACTGCTGCTGCTCGATTTCAACGGCGCGCAGGACCCGTCCAAAGGGCCGTGCAATACGAAGAACAAGCCGCGCTGCATCGCATCGCTGCCGAAGGTGGCCAAGCTGATGGATGAGGCGCGCAAGAGCCGCGTGCCCGTGATCTACAGCATAACCGGTGGTGCGGCGAAAGGCGATGTTGCCGATATACTGGCGCCCAAGGCGGACGATCCGATCGTACAGTCAGGCGCCAACAAGTTCATCAATACCGATCTCGAAAAGATCCTGTCCGACAGGCATATCAAGACCGTGATCGTGACCGGCACGGCTGCCGAGGGCGCGGTGCTGAACACGGCGGCCTATGCGGCGCTGAAGGGCATGAATGTCATCCTGCCTGTCGATGGCATGTCTTCGACCGATCCTTACGCCGAGCAATATGTCGCCTGGCATTTCGCCAATGCGCCGGGTGTTTCTGCCAAGACGGTGCTGACCGATATCGACGATATCAAGTTCGGTGGTTGACGCCTGCTGCGCAAGGCCGTCTCGCGGTCTTGCGATCATGGCGTGACTGAGCAACGATCCGTAATTCTGCAATCGATGCTTGCAAATGGTCAGCCCTGAACAAGCAACCGCAGATATTGGCTCCTGTGCTGGATATGGTGTGAGCGACCGTCCAGCCCGGGTCGGAAATTTCGACACGGTGTTCATCCTTGGATTTTGGGGAGCATGACGTGTCATCGATCAGTACCGAGATCTTTAGCAGGACTGTGGGCCAGTCCGCGGCCACGAATATTCTGACCGGCAAGCCGAGGGACGAAGCCAAAGGCGGAGATGCTGCTGCCGGTGATTCCAACCCTCTCGTTGCCCTGTTGTCATCAGGCTCGGATGAAGACGATGACGATCACACCTATGACGCCTCGGGGCGAACGTCTGCTACGGTGCGGATGAGCGCAGGTTCTGCCGCCGGTATCGAAGGGATTGATGAAGATTACTGGATGGGCGACGAGAACGGCAATCCGTTGCCGGTGAAACTCGAGGTCAGGATCGGCGACAAGATCGTGGCCCGCGTCTACGAGGGCGGCGGCACCATCGTCTCCAACGGCTTCGACCCTACGGCCATCAAGATCGGCCAATATAGCGACGGTATCGAGGGGGGCTTGGCCCCAGACGAACTGGCCGACTTTCGCATGTCGCAGGTGATGAAATTTTTCTCGGGCATGGGTGCGACGTTCGAGACTTCCTCGAATGGACAGGAGAAAGACGCGGGTTCGAATTCGGGCGAAGAGTTGACGGATGGCTTGCTCGCCGGGGATACGGAGCCGGAGAGCGATAGCGAAGAGGTCGACACGAGTGACGCGGCCGCGAGGACGATCGTGCCGCAGGGCATGACGCTCAGCGAGATGCTGGCGCTGAGCGATCAGGATTATATCGCTGCGCTAGAGCGGGAGAAACACCGCGCCAGCGAGGCCGCGCAGTTTGCGATGCCGCAGCCGAAGGCATGGGACGCCCTGCGGATCCTCCAGGAATCCGCCTCCGTTACTTCAAGTCAGGTGGAAACCGCTAGGGATGGCAGCTCGTCTTTCGGCTGGCTCGAATTTCGCCCCAGTGGCGGGACTGTTTTCAGTTCAGGCAATTCATAGCGCGGTTCAACAGAAGAGCAGGCCGGCTATCCGGTTGCCATCTCAAACGCCGAGCCAGACACGCAGCGGGTTTAAGGGGTCGGACAGAAGCTT
Source organism: Hyphomicrobiales bacterium (assembly GCA_900471925.1). Classification (GTDB taxonomy): domain Bacteria; phylum Pseudomonadota; class Alphaproteobacteria; order Rhizobiales; family Rhizobiaceae; genus Rhizobium. Next base: position 269,393 of record UCGV01000026.1, on the reverse strand, counting down.
TACCGCGAAAGCGATGCAGACGATGACGAGCAGCGGCTTGATGAGCTTTGCGCCGATGCGCATGGCGAGCCGCGAGCCGAGCTGGGCGCCGAGGAATTGGCACACACCCATCAAAAGCCCGATCTTCCAGAGCGTGGCGCCGAAGCTTGCGAAGACGACCAGCGCCCCGAAATTCGAGCCAAGATTGAGAAGCTTGGTGTGGGCGGTTGCCTTCAGCATGCCGAAGCCGGCAAGCGTGACGAAGGCCAGCATGTAGAAGGAGCCGGTGCCGGGGCCGAAGACACCGTCATAGAAGCCGATGACGGGAACGAACGTCAGTCCGAACAGGAAGGGCGTCATCCGGCGGTGGGTGTCGGAATCGTTGAGGTTCGGCTTGACGGCGAAGAAGATGGCGATGGCGACCAAGAGCACCGGCATGACGGCCTGCAGAACCTGACCGGGCACCAGCGTCGCAAGGGCCGCGCCCAGCGCGCCGCCCATGACGGCCATCAGCGCCATCGGCAATTGTTCCGAAAGCTTCACATGGCCCTTGCGGGCATAGGCGATGGTTGCCGAGGCCGCGCCGAAGAGAGATTGCACCTTGTTGGTGCCGAGCGTCTGCAGCGGCGGAATGCCTGCGATCAGCATGGCGGGAACGGTGATCAGGCCGCCGCCGCCGGCGATGGAATCGACGAAACCGGCAAAAAAGGCAGCCGCGCAGAGCAGCAGAAGCAAATGGATGGCAATGTCAGGCAAGATGTTATTCCGGGAGGGGCATTCGGGGGCGGGGGCTTTCGGGCGGCCTTGTTGCATTTCCGGCCTCAAGCTGCAATGGCTCGGCGGACACAGCAGGGCGCAATCGGCTGACGGGCATGAGCGGCATCATCATCGACGAGACAAGGCGGTATGCGCTGGGGCTTGGCTGCGAGCGCGGGACGCCTGAGGACGAGGTGATGGCGCTGGCTGTTCAGGCGCTGGATGTGGCCGGGATCACCGAGGCGCAGCTTGCCGCCATTGCTTCGATCGACAGCCGCCGCGAAGAGGCGGCAATCCTTGCGGTTGCCGCGCATTTTTCCGTGCCCGCCGTGTTCTTCGATGCTGCGCGGCTGGAAGAGGAGACGCCGCGGCTGAAAAATCCGTCGGAGATCGTCTTTGCCCGCGTCGGCTGCCACGGCGTGGCGGAGGCGGCGGCCCTTGCGGCGCTTGGGCCGGAGGCGGAGCTGGTCCTCGGCAAGATCAAATCTCGACATGCGACAGCGGCCGTCGCCCGCATCGGGTTGCACAAAGGCTGACGGGCGTTATGGTGACGCCTCTCGCGGCGCCGTCCGGCCGCCGGCGATTCATATCTTGTTTCAACGCGAATGCGGATGCAGAACCGCTCCGCAATTTTGCTGGAAATGCTCTAGAGGATACACATGCACAAGGTCATTTATGACACGGATCCGGGCGTCGATGATGCAATGGCGCTGCTTTTCCTGCACCGCCATCCCGAGATCGACCTGATCGGCATCACCACGATTTTCGGCAATGCCTCGATCGAGACGACGACGCGCAACGCGCTGTTTCTGAAGCAGGAATGGAATATCGCGGCACCTGTCGCCAAGGGTGCCAATGTCACCATCGACCCCTCGCGCCACGAGCGTCCGTGGCCGACCTTTGTGCATGGCGACAATGGCCTCGGCAACATGCCTGGTGTTCCCGACAAGATCGACCTGCCGGTCGATCCGCGTCCGGCGCATCGCTTCATCATCGAGACCGTTCGCGCCAATCCGGGCGAGGTGACGCTGGTTGCCGTCGGCCGCATGACGAACCTGGCGCTGGCGCTGCAGGAAGATCCCGAGATTGCCGGCCTCGTGAAGGCGGTCGTCATCATGGGTGGCAATTTCTATGTGCCGGGCAATGTCTCGCCGGTGGCGGAAGCCAATATTCACGGCGATCCGGAAGCGGCCGATATCGTCATGACCGCTCCGTGGAAGGTCGTCGTCATCGGGCTCGATGTCACCGCGATCACCACGATGAGCCGGTCCTATATGCGCGACATGGCGGAGAAGGGCGACAAGGCGGTCAAGCAGCTCGACGAACTCTCGCAGTTCTATATCGATTTCTACAAGCATGCGGTCGAAGACGGCATGATGGTGCATGACAGCTGCGCTGCCGTCTATGTCGTGGCGCCGGAACTGTTTACGACGATCACGGGTGGCGTGCGCGTCGTCTGCGGCGGCATTGCCGACGGGCAGACGGTGATCAAGCCGGATGGCCGCCGCTTCCCGCCGGGCGACTGGGATGGGTTGCCGAGCCAAATCGTTGCTACAGGCATCGAGTCGGACAAGGTGCTCTCGCTGATCCGCGAGACGCTGCTCCGCGCCTGATTTTATCGGACGGGCCGGTGACGCAACCAGATGCCGGCCCGTTTCCTATTCCGGAATCCAATCAATCCGTTGAACGCATTTTCTGTGAATATGATTCCGCTTGTTGCGGAGTTGATTCAGCGCCGTTTTGTCAACTTGCGGTGTGCGGCAAGCGAGAGCGTTGACCTCGCCATCCGGCGGGCCTAGATCATCGAAATGACAAATAGCGCATTCTCACATCTGCCGGCGCTGGAGCCGGGCAGCGTCTGGCTCGTTGGTGCCGGTCCGGGCGATCCGGGCCTGCTGACATTGCTTGCCGCCAAGGGCCTTTCCGAGGCGGATGTGATCGTGCACGACGCGCTGGTCAACGAGGATTGCCTGAAGCTCGCCCATTCCGGGGCGGAACTCGAATATGCAGGAAAACGCGGCGGCAAGCCCTCAGCCAAGCAACGGGATATTTCGCTGCGGCTGGTGGAGCTGGCGCGGGCCGGCAAGCGTGTGCTGCGGCTGAAGGGCGGCGATCCCTTCGTGTTCGGGCGTGGCGGGGAAGAGGCGCTGACGCTGGTCGAGCACAATATCCCCTTCCGCATCGTGCCGGGCATTACCGCCGGTATCGGTGGTCTCGCCTATGCCGGCATTCCGGTGACGCATCGCGAAATCAACCATGCGGTGACCTTCCTCACCGGCCATGATTCCTCCGGCATCGTGCCTGATGCGATCAATTGGGAAGCGATCGGCAAGGGTTCACCCGTCATCGTCATGTATATGGCGATGAAACATATCGCCCAGATCAGCGCCAATCTCATTGCCTCGGGGCGTTCGCCGGCCGAGCCCGTCGCCTTCGTCTGCAATGCCGCGACCGGTGACCAGCAGGTGCTGGAAACGACGCTTGGTGAAGCGACCGAGGCCGTTGCCGCCTCCGGGCTGGAGCCTCCGGCCATCGTCGTCGTCGGCGAGGTGGTGCGGCTGCGCGCTTCGCTCGACTGGCTTGGCGCGCTCGGCGGGCGGCGCCTGCAGCCCGATCCTTTCCGGCAGAACGGCCGGGGAAGGGAGACGGCATGAGCGGATTGCTGATTGCGGCACCATCTTCCGGTTCCGGCAAGACCACGGTGACGCTGGGGCTGCTGAGAGCACTGCGCCGGCGCGGCGTGGCGATGGCGCCCGGCAAGGCAGGGCCGGACTATATCGACCCCGCCTTCCATGCGGCGGCAAGCGGCACGACCTGCCTGAATTTCGATCCCTGGGGCATGCGGCCGGAGCTGATTGCGGCCAATGCGACGCTGCATCGTTCCGGCGACCGTATCCTGCTCATCGAAGCGATGATGGGCCTGTTCGATGGTGCTGCTGATGGCCGGGGTACCGCGGCCGATCTCGCGGCCCAGCTCGGGCTTTCCGTCGTGCTCGTCGTCGATGCCTCCAGGCTGTCGCAATCGGTGGCGCCGCTCGTCAGCGGCTTTGCCGGGTTCCGCGCCGATGTGCGCATTGCCGGCGTCATCCTCAACAAGGTTGGCAGCGACCGGCATGAGATGATGCTGCGACAGGCGCTTGAGGCGATCCGCATGCCCGTCGTTGCCGTCATCCGCAAGGATGCGATGCTGGCGCTGCCGGAGCGGCATCTCGGACTGGTGCAGGCGGGAGAGCATGGGGCGCTCGAAGAGTTCATCGACTATGCGGCCGACGCAGTTTCCGAAGAGTGCAATTTCGAATTCCTGCTGCGCATCGCTCGCCAGGGGCTGAACCGTCCCTCGGCCGCCAATATCCCCCGGCTGATGCCGTTCGGTCGGCGCATTGCCGTTGCCCGCGATATCGCCTTTGCCTTCTGCTACGAGCATATGCTGCTCGGCTGGCGGCGGCGCGGGGCGGAGATTTCCTTCTTCTCGCCGCTTGCCGACGAGGCGCCGGCCGAGACGGCCGATGCGATCTATCTTCCCGGCGGTTACCCGGAGCTTCACGCCGGCAAGCTGGCGGCATCGGCAAATTTTATCGCTGGCATGAAAGCTGCGGCTGATCGCGATGTGCGCATCTATGGCGAATGCGGAGGCTACATGGTGCTCGGCGACGGGCTGATCGACGAGAAGGGCGAGCGTCATGAAATGCTCGGCCTGCTGCCTCTGGTCACCAGCTACGAGACGCGCAAGCGGCATCTCGGCTATCGTCGCGTCACACCGCTCGACGGCGCCTTTTTCGACAGACCGCTGACGGCGCATGAATTCCACTATTCCACCCTCGTTTCCGAAGGGGAGGCCGACCGGATGTTTGCCACGCAGGATGCGCTCGGCAACGATCTCGGCCTGGCCGGCTTGCGGCGTGGGCAGGTGGCCGGCTCCTACATGCATCTGATCGATGTTACGGGAGCCGCCGCATGAATCCGCCGATCGTGCATGGCGGCGGCATTACCGCTGCTGCGGCTGCTTTCGGTGGCCGGTTGGAGGACTGGCTCGATCTTTCGACCGGCATCAACCCGAATCCGGTGTCACTGCCGGACGTTCCTGTCAGGGCCTGGCACCGGCTGCCGGACCGGCATCTCGTGGAGACGGCGCGGCACGCGGCGCGGGATCATTATCACAGCGGCGCAATCCTGCCGCTGCCGGTGCCCGGCACGCAGTCGGCCATCCAGCTTCTGCCGCGGCTGGTTCAGCCGGGAAAGCGCGTGGCGATCCTGTCGCCGACCTATGGGGAATATGCGCGGGCCTTCGGGGTCGCGGGCTTTGTTGTCGATACGGTCGACAGGTTCGACGAGATCGGCGCTCAGCACGGGCTTGTCGTCGTCGTCAATCCGAACAATCCGGATGGGCGGATCCACGCGGCCGACACGCTGGAAGCGCTGCATGAGCTGGTGAAGGCCACTGGCGGCATTCTGGTTGTCGACGAGGCTTTCGGAGATACGAGCCCGGAGGCGAGCCTTGCGCCGCGGGCATCGGATCTTCCCAACCTCGTCATCTTCCGCTCTTTCGGCAAGTTCTTCGGGCTTGCGGGGCTGAGGCTCGGCTTTGCCATCGCACGCGGCGATATTCTCGAGCGTTTCGAGGACTGGCTCGGCCCCTGGGCCGTATCGGGGCCGGCGCTTTCCATCGCCGCTTCGCTGCTCAACACGGATATGTCCGGTATCGCCGGTGCGATTGCCGAACGGCGGGCAGGTCTCCATGCGGTGCTGGCCGGGGCGGGCCTGACCATTGCCGGCGGCACGCCGCTTTTCACACTCGTTGCCGACGCCAGAGCCGGCGACATTTACACGGAACTCTGCCGCCATCATATTCTCGTGCGCCGGTTCGACTATGCGCCGAACTGGCTGCGCTTCGGCCTTGCGCCCGACGCTTCTGATGATGCAAGACTTGCCGCGGCCCTTCGGAGCTTTGACCGATGAATTTTGACGAACATTCCCTCGTGCTGGTTCTGGCGCTCCTGCTCGACCGCATCATCGGCGATCCGCAATGGCTGTGGGCGCGCGTGCCGCATCCGGTCGCGATCTTCGGTCGGGCGATCGGCTATTTCGACCAGCATTTCAACCGCGAAATCCTGAGCAAGGCGCAGCGCCGGCAGAATGGCGTGGTGGCAATTCTCGTGTTGTCTGCGCTCGCTGTCGTTACCGGTCTGGTGCTGCACTGGTTCTTCATGCTCCTCGGCCCTGTCGGCATCCTGCTCGAAGTCTTCTGCGTGGCGATCTTCCTGGCGCAGAAGAGCCTGTCGGATCATGTCGCGGCGGTTGCGACGGCGCTGAAGGACGAAGGCCTCGTCGGCGGGCGCAAGGCGGTGTCGCGCATTGTCGGGCGCGATCCGGAAACGCTGGATGAGCCCGGCGTTTGCCGTGCGGCAATCGAAAGCCTCGCGGAAAACTTCTCCGATGGCGTGGTGGCGCCAGCACTCTGGTATGCGATCTTCGGTCTGCCGGGCCTGTTCTTCTATAAGATGCTCAACACGGCGGATTCGATGATCGGTCACCGCTCGGAAAAATATGTCGATTTCGGCTGGGCTTCGGCGCGGCTCGACGATATCGCCAACTGGCCGGCTGCGCGTCTTTCGATCGTGCTGATCGCCGTCGGTGCCGGCGTGCGCCGCGGCACGACAGCCTTCCGCGACGCCTTCAAGGTGGGCATCCGGGACGGCAAGTTGCATCGCTCGCCGAATTCCGGGCGCCCGGAAGCGGCCATGGCCGGCGCACTCGACCTGCAGCTTGCCGGCCCGCGCGTCTATTCCGGCGTCGTCGTGCGCGAACCGATGATCAACGGCACGGGCCGCGATGTGGCAACCTCGGGCGATGTGGAGGCCGGTATCTCGGTCTTCCAGGCAAGCTGCATGTCGCTGACGCTGCTTGCCTTCGTGTTCTTCGTCTGCCTGCTTTAGGCTCGTCTCCGCATCATCAGCAAAATAACCAGCACAGCACTCAGCAGGCCGAGCGAGAGCGGCAGGCCCTGATGGCCGATGACCTGCATCGCCATGCCGGTCGCGGGCGAGCCTGCTATGCCGCCGAGACCCCAGACGAGGGCGAAGGCGGCGTTGCCGGCGATGAGGGGCTGGCCGGTGAAGCGCTCGCCGAGCTGGATCAGCGACAGGGTGTAGATGCCGAAGGAGACGCCGCCCCAGGCGAAGAACAGCGGCCAGATGAGCCAGGTGTCGAAGGTGATGGGCAGGAGCATGCAGCCGGCCAGCGAGGCGAGCACGCAGAAGAGCAGCGTGGGGCGGGAGCCGCGCTTTTCGGCGAGGCGGCCGAGCACGATCTGCAGCGTGGCATTGCCGGCGATGAAACAGGTGATGAGTGCGGCAATGCGGGGTTCGGGACTGCCGAGGGCTGCGCCATAGACAGCGAAGAGGGCAAGCAGGATCTGCTCGAAACCGGCTGCCACGAAAACGGAAAAGAGCAGCAACGGCGCCAGCGTGAAGAAGGTGCCGACCGATATGGCGTCACCCTCCCGAGGCATGTCCGGCAGGCGACTTGCAACACCAAGCACGATCAGGCCGCAGAGGAGGAAGGCCGCAATGCCGATCAGGAAGGGCGGCCAGCCCTCAGTGCCGGCAAGACCGAGCGTGAGCGGGCCGAGGGCGAAGCCGCCTGAGACGACGGAGGAATAAAGGCCCATGATGCGACCGCGGCGGGCAGCGGGCGTGAGGGCGAGCAGCCAGGTTTCGCTGATGACATAGAGCGGATTGGCGAAAACACCGAGCAAGAAGCGCAGCGGCATCCAGGCCCAGACCTGCTGTATCAAACCGATGCCGATCAGGCTCGCCGCTGCGAGGATCGCGCAGGCGATCGCAAGCCTGCCGGCGCCGATGCGGCGCGAGAGCATGGGAATGAAGGGGGAGGAGAGGATGAAGCCGAGCGGTGTCATCGCCGCCGACAGGCCGATCAGGCCGGATGGTGTTCCCTGCCGTTCCAGAATGAAGCTCAGAAGCGGATAGGTCAGCCCCTGTACCATGGCGAAGACCGTAACCGTGGCGATGATGCCGGCCATCGCGGCCCATGGGAGGTGATCCCTGCGTTCACTTATGGTGCTTTCGATGGTCATGCCGCTCTCCTTTTCGGATCGGTGTGACGGAGCGCGGAGGCGCACTATCAACGGTGCCGGATTCTGCAGAAGAGGGGCGGCGACGTCCTTAAATGCATCCAAAAAGTTCTCAAGGACCGGCAAAACGACTATAGATGAGCCCTATGCAGGGAGCGCGCTTTGCCTTTGGTCCGTTCGTGCTTGATCCGGAGGCGGGCGTGCTCACTCGGGATGACGAACCTGTTGCCATCGGCCATCGCGGTGTCAGGCTGCTCGCCGCACTCGTCGGGCGGCCCGGCGACATTCTCGCGAAGGCCGAGTTGATGGATGCGGCCTGGCCCGGCATGGCGGTCGAGGAGGGCAATCTCACTGTGCAGGTCGCCCAGCTTCGCAAGCTGCTCGGGCCTGCCGAAGGTGGCGGCGAGTGGATCGTGACGGTTCCGCGCATCGGCTATAGGTTCGCCGGGCCGGTCCGGGCGCTTGGCCACGCGAAGCGGAAGGGTCTGCCGTTGCCGGACAGGCCGTCGATTGCGGTGTTGCCGTTCGTGACCGTCAGCGGTGATGCCGGGCAGGCGGGTTTTGCCGATGGGCTGACCGAAGACCTTATTACCGATCTTTCCCGAATACCCGATCTCTTCGTCATCGCGCGCAATTCGAGCTTTGCCTATAAGGGCAAGGCGATGGATGCAGCCGATATCGCAGGCGAACTCGGCGTGCGCTATCTGCTTGAAGGCAGCGCAAGGCGCGCGGCGGGGCAGGTGCGCATCAATGCGCGGCTGGTCGATGCCGAGAGCGGCGACCATCTCTGGGCGGAGCGTTTCGACCGCAACCTGGAGGATATTTTCGCCGTTCAGGACGAGGTGACCGGCAAGATCGTCGAGGCGTTGCTCGGGCGGCTGCGGCCGCTGCCGCCGAGAAACCGGCCGCAAAACCTCGAAGCCTATGATCTCTGCGTGCGGGCGCGCGCATTGATGGACGATGCGCCGCAAAATGCGCGGGAGACGCAGCTGATGCTGACGCGGGCAATTACGCTCGATCCCGCTTATGCCGAGGCGCATCGCTGGCTGGCGCTGAACCACTGGATGGGCCGGGTGCATGACGGCGGTCCTAATGACGCTGATCGCAGTGTCGCGCTGGAGTTGGCGCGCAAGGCGGTGGCACTCGATGCCAATGATGCGGGCTGCCGCTGGGTGCTGGCCTATCTGCTCGCCTATGAGCGCAAATTTGCGGAAGCCGATGCGGAATTCGAAAAGGCGATCGCGCTCGATCCCAACGAAGCCGATACCTGGGCGGCGCTGTCCGATATCGCCGTGCTCGCCGGGCGGATCGACGAAGGGCTTCAGCATATCCGCAAGGCGTTTCGGCTGAACCCGTTTCCGGCCAGCTGGTACTATCTCGTGCTCGGTCAGGCGCAATATGCGGCGGGCGACTATGGTGGTGCCGTCGAGACGCTGCGGCGCAAGGAAACCTATCGCACCAGTTCGCGGCGTTTTCTGGCGGCGAGCCTTGCGCAACTCGGCCGGCTCGAGGAGGCTCGCAGCGAGGCTGAACTGTTCCTCGTCGCCAATCCGCAGTTTTCGATCAGCCATTGGGCTGAGACGGAGCCGTTTCGCGATGCGGCGACGCTCGCGCATTTCGTGGAGGGCTACCGCAAGGCCGGGTTTGCGGAGTGACGTGGCCTGCCCTCAAATAGCCATCCCTGTTAAAAATGTGATTACCATTCGTCTTAAAGCAAAATAACAAGTATTGCCGTAGTCTCTTCTCTCGTTGGGCAGAAATAAGCCTTTAAAGGTTCGATAGAGGGACGACCATGAAGACGTTTTTAGCGGCGGCGACCGCGGTAATCTTATTGCATTTTTCTCCGGTTGCAGCTGAGGCCGCCACGCTTGTTGCCAATATCAGCATCAGCAAGCAGACGATGACCGTGACCGAGAATGGTTGGGTGAAATATCGCTGGAAGGTTTCGACGGCACGCAAGGGCTATACCACGCCGACCGGTTCCTGGAGCGCCAAGTGGCTGTCTCGCGATCACCGCTCGAAGAAATACGACAATGCACCGATGCCCTTCGCCGTGTTCTTCAATGGCGGTTATGCCGTACACGCCACGTTCGAAAAGAAGCGGCTGGGCACGCCGGCCTCGCATGGCTGCGTGCGCCTCGACCCCGCCAATGCTGCCGAGTTCTTCTCGATGACGCAGGAAAACGGTCTTTCCAATACGCGCGTGGTCATCACGCAGTAAGCAGATCACGCCGTAACAAGGCGCTCCAGTTCATCCATGTCGGGCACCGTGATGTGACGGCTGTTTTCGATCTGGATGACGCCCTGCTTGCGCAGCTTGGTCATCTGGCGGCTGACGGTTTCGATCGTCAGCCCCAGGAAATCGGCGATCTCGCTGCGCGATAGCGGCAGGTCGAAGGCGGCGCTGCTGGTCGTTTCCGGCTCGGCATGCGTGGCGACGAGATAGAGAAGGCTTGCGACCTTTTCCTGGGCCGTGCGGCGGCCGAGTGTCAGCATCCATTCCCGTGCGGCATCCAGTTCCTTCAGCGCCTGCGCATGCAGATTGTGCTGCAGTTCCGGTGTATCCGTGATCATGCGGTCGAGCAGGCGGCGCGGGAAGACGCAGATTTCCGTTGGCGTGGCCGCTTCGGCAGAGAGCGTGCTTTCCGGCACGAAGGGGCGGCCGATGAAATCGGGGGCGAATTGCAGGCCGACGATCTGCTGGCGGCCGTCGGGCATCACCTTGCAGAGCTTTACCACGCCATTCATGATGTTGGAGTAGGACGAAACTTCCTCGCCCTGGGCAACGATCTCGCAGCCGGCATCGATCTTGCGGCGCATCGAGTGTTTGCAGAGTTCCCGAAGCTGTGCGGCCGTCAGCGCGCCGCAGACGACGCCGTGACGTGCCTCGCAGACGCGACACGCTGCAGGAATACTCAAGTCAGGATCTTCACTGCGCGCGATATCCATGTCGATGCCCCGATCCGACCACCTGGCCTTGCGTAAGTGTTACGCCTCGGCCCCCTGGTCATCTATCCCGATTTCTTGCGGTTACGTCTTGATCTTTATCAATTCCGACCCGATTCCGATTTGATCCAGGTCAAAGTTTCCTGTCTCGGCAGGTTTATTTGAGAGGGGACATTCCGTAAGGGGAATCCCTGCCTTGAAAACCGACCTGCTGAAGAAATATTCCGGCCCCGTGCCGCGCTATACGAGCTATCCGACAGCGCCGCAATTGAACGCAAGTATAGGTGCCGGCGAATATGCGCTGTGGCTGGACGAAATCGCGCCCGGTGCTGCCGTTTCGCTGTACGTCCATATTCCATACTGCGACCGGCTCTGCTGGTTCTGCGCCTGTCATACCAAGCAGACACTGCGCTATGAGCCGATCGCCGCCTATCTCAAGTCGCTGAAAAACGAGATCGACATGGTGGCGCAACTGATCCCTGAGGCGCGCATATCAGCGCTGCATCTCGGCGGCGGTTCGCCCACCATGCTCAAGCCGGAAGACATGATCGGCCTCGTCAGTCATCTGAAAGCTCGTTTCCGTTTCGCGGCGGATGCCTCTATCAGCGTGGAAATGGACCCGAACGATCTCGATGAAGCACGTTATGAGGCGCTTGCCGAAATCGGGCTGACACGGGCAAGCCTCGGCGTGCAGGATTTCGATCCCGTCGTGCAGCAAGCGATCAACAGGCTGCAGACATTCGAGCAGACGAAGGGCGTCGTCGATGCCGTCAGAGCGCGGGGCGTGCGCTCGGTCAATTGCGACCTGCTGTACGGGCTGCCGCACCAGACGCTTGCAAGCCTTGAGCGCACCGTTTCCGATATTCTGACGCTCGATCCCGATCGCATTGCGCTTTTCGGCTATGCGCATGTGCCGTGGATGAAGAAGCACCAGACGATGATTCCGGAGGAGATCTTGCCGGATGCGGCCGCGCGCTTGCGGCAGATGCGACATGCCGCCGCCATGCTGCGATCCGCCGGTTACCAGCCTGTCGGCATAGACCATTTCGCCAAGGCGGATGATGGGCTGGCGGTGGCCGCAAGGGAAGGGCGCCTGCATCGCAATTTCCAGGGCTATACGGAGGATGAGGCGCCGGTCTTGATCGGGCTAGGCGCGTCTTCCATCGGGCGGTTGCCGCAGGGCTATGTGCAGAACATGCCGGCGACGGGCGAATATCAGCGTATGGCCGATGCCGGCGGGCTTGCCGTGGTGCGCGGTTTTGCGCTTTCGGACGAGGACCGGCTGCGCGGCCATGTGATCGAGCGGCTGATGTGCGACTTCCGCTTTTCCTTCGGTGATCTCAGGGCGAAATTCGGGGTTGCGGCCGAGCCGCTGATTGCGGAAGCGAGGCGCATCGCGGCGCTGGATCAGGATGGTCTCTGCGCTGTCGAACCGGATGTTTTCTGCATCACGGAAACCGGAAAAACCTTTAGCCGGGTGGTCGCCTCGTGGTTCGATAGCTACCTCGCACAGGCCAAAGGGCGCCATTCCATTGCTGTTTAGGCAACACCTCTTTGCCAAATTGGCGCACAACCGGGACGAAAGCATTGGCTTTTGAAATGGATTTGCCTATGAGGAGGAGAATCTTCATTTCCCAAGAGGTAGAGCGAGTGACCGCTACATTCGATAAAGTTGCCGACATCATTGCTGAAACCAGCGAGATCGACCGGGCAACGATCACGCCGGAAAGCCACACGATCGACGACCTCGGTATCGACAGCCTCGACTTCCTCGATATCGTTTTCGCCATCGACAAGGAATTCGGCATCAAGATTCCGCTCGAAAAGTGGACGCAGGAAGTCAACGAAGGCAAGGTTTCCACCGAGGAATACTTCGTGCTGAAGAACCTCTGTGCCAAGATCGACGAGCTGCGCGCCGCCAAGGCTTGAAGCAACATCATCATCTTTTTTTCACGCCCTGCCGCCGTTGATATGGCGGCCGGGCGATTTTGTTCCTAAGTAGGCCTTCCGACGGGCTTTTTGCGCGTTGCGCCGGAGAAGACTGATGCTGCTGGAATATTTCCAGATGATTGACCGCGTCGAGGCGGTGGACCTTGAGAAGCGCACGCTCGTTGCGCGCTCGGTCGTGCCGGCCAAAAGCCCCGTTTTCGAGGGGCATTTTCCGGGCATGCCGCTCGTTCCCGGCGTGCTTCTGATCGAAACCATGGCGCAGGCTTCGGGCATGCTGGTGCTGGCCGCCACCGATTTTTCCTCCATGCCCTTCCTGATGTCCGTCGATGGCGCCAAGATGCGCACCTTCGTCGAGCCGGAAGCGGTGCTCGATATCGAGGCCTTCCTCGAACATGACGGCTCCGGTTTTGCCGTCACCAAGGCAAAGATCACCAGCGGCGGCAAGAAGGTCTGCGATGCGCAGCTCAAGCTGCGCACCATGCCGTTCAGCGAAATTCCGCTCGGCGATATCGTCAAGAAACGTGCGCAAGAGGTGGGCCTGATGGATGCCATCGCTGCGCAGGGGGCGAAAGCCCAGGGGAGTGAATAGATGAGCAAGGCCGCCAATGATGTCGTCATCACCGGTGTCGGCATCGTAACCTGTCAGGGTGTCGGCAAGAATGCGCATATCGCGCTTCTGACCGCCGATGCCGCGCCCGCGACCATTATCGAGACCGAGAAGTTCAAGCCCTATCCGGTGCATCCGCTGCCGGAGATCGACTGGTCGCAGCAGATCGCCAAGCGCGGCGACCAGCGCCAGATGGAAAACTGGCAGCGCATCGGTGTCTTCACCGCGGGTCTGGCGCTCGACGATGCCGGCTTCAAGGACGACATGGAAGCCTGCGGCACGATGGACATGATCGTGGCGGCCGGCGGCGGCGAGCGCGACATCAATGTCGATACGCTGATCGTCGACGAGGGCCTGAAGCGCAATGACCGCGAGCTGCTTTTGAACGAGAAGCTGACGACGGAACTGCGTCCGACGCTGTTCTTGGCGCAGCTTTCCAACCTGCTTGCCGGCAATATTTCCATCGTTCACAAGGTCACCGGCTCCTCGCGCACTTTCATGGGCGAAGAGGCATCGGGCGTTTCCGCCGTCGAGACGGCTTTCTGGCGCATCAAGTCGGGCGAATCCACCCACGCGCTCGTCGGCGGCGCCTTTGCTGCCGAGCGGCAGGACATGATCCTGCTGACAGAAGCGATCGGCGCCAATACGCGCGGTGAATGGGCGCCGCTCTGGTCGCGCTCCGGCCTTGAGGGCGGCGGCATGATCCCCGGTTCGGCCGGTGCCTTCCTGGTGCTGGAATCGCGCAAGCATGCCGAAGCGCGCGGCGCGCATATCTATGCGACGATCGGCGCTGTCGAAGGCGACCGCGGCAATCGCGCCGCCGGCAATTTCGAAATACGCCTGGAGCGGCTTTTGAAGCCCGCCGCCGGCCTGCCGGCCGAGAGCACGGCTGTCTTCTCCGGCTCCACCGGCATGCATGAACTTGCCGCCCGCGAAAAGGCGGTGCTGGAGCATCAGCTTCCGGGTGCTGCGATCCGCGGCTTCGGCGGCGTTTCCGGTCATACGCTCGAGGCACAGTTCACGCTCGGCCTTGCGCTTGCGGCGCTTGCCCTCGATGCCAAGGCAAAGGTTCCCGCTTTCGATGCCGCGCACGAAGCACCGATGAAATCGGGCACGAAGGCTGCCGTCGTGACCACAGTTGGACATCAGCGCGGCGAAGGTGTCGCCGTTCTTTCCGCAGAAGCGTGAGGAGTGACTGAAATGACAGCGTCCGCTTACAGGGATCATCTCGGCCGTCCGATCGTTGCGGTTACCGGCATGGGCATCATTACCTCGCTCGGCCAGGGCCTGAAGGACAATTGGTCGGCCCTTTCCTCCGGCACCTCGGGCATCCACGAAATCACCCGGTTCCCCACCGACGGTCTTTCGACGCGCATCGCCGGCACGGTCGATTTCATCGACATTCCCCGGCCGAACGCCGTCGAGCGCTCCTATGCCTTTGCGCGCGAGACGACGATCGAGGCGCTTGCCGATGCCGATCTTTCCGGCGATTTCAACGGCCCGCTGTTTCTCGCCGCGCCGCCGATCGAGCCGGAATGGAGTGCTCGTTTCGAGCTTGCCGACCGTTCGCCGGCCGCCGATCATCCGGGCGATGCCTATGAGCGGTTTTTAGCCGCCATGCGTCAGCGTCCTGATCCGGCTTTCCATGAGGCCGCTCTCTTCGGCGCGATCTCCGAGCGCCTGTCCGACCGGTTCGGCACGCGCGGCCTGCCGATCACGCTGTCGACGGCCTGTGCATCGGGTGTGACCGCGATCCAGCTCGGCATCGAGGCGATCCGCCAGGGCCGCGCCGAAAGGGCACTAACGGTTGCGACCGATGGTTCGCTGAGTGCGGAAGCGCTGATCCGCTTCTCGCTTCTCTCTGCTCTTTCCACGCAGAACGACCCGCCGACCAAGGCGTCCAAGCCGTTCAGCAAAGACCGCGACGGTTTCGTCATCGCCGAGGGTGCTGCGACGCTGGTGCTGGAATCGCTGGAATCAGCCATTGCACGCGGTGCCAAGGTGCTCGGCATCATGAAGGGTGCCGGCGACAAGGCCGACAGCTTCCACCGCACGCGTTCCTCGCCCGATGGCGGCCCGGCGATTGCGACGATGCGCGCAGCCCTTGCCGACGCCGGCATGAGCGAGAACGATATCGGCTATATCAATGCGCATGGCACATCGACGCCCGAGAATGACAAGATGGAATATGGCTCCATGTCCGCCGTCTTCGGCGACAAGCTGGCCGCTATTCCGACGTCTTCGAACAAGTCGATGATCGGCCATACGCTGACGGCGGCCGGTGCGGTCGAGGCGGTCTTCTCGCTGCAGACGATGCTATCAGGCACGCTGCCGCCGACGATCAACTACAACAACCCGGATCCGTCGATCGTTCTCGATGTGGTGCCGAACAAGAAGCGGGAAGCCCAGGTTTCGGCCGTGCTTTCCAACTCCTTCGGCTTCGGCGGGCAGAACGCAAGCCTTGTCATGGCGCTCGAACCGGCTTAGAGACCCTCCTTGATTTTAGGATTAAGTGGTTTTTGACGTCATCCTCGGGCTTGTCCCGAGGATCTGCTTACGTCACTCAATGACCGCTGGCAGATGCTCGGGACAGGCCCGAGCATGACGACGATCCGCGTGGAAGAAAGAACTATACATCATGCGCGCTTTGCAACTGATCGATGACCGCAAGCTTGAGATCACCGACCTGCCGGAACCGGAAGCTCCCTCCGCCGGCGAAGTGACGCTGCGCGTCAAGGCGGTTGCGCTGAACCATATCGATGTCTGGGGCTGGCGCGGCATGGCTTTCGCCAAACGCAAGATGCCGCTCGTCATCGGTGCGGAAGCCTCCGGTGTCGTCGAGGCGATCGGTCCCGGCGTGGCGAACGTCCTGCCCGGTCAGCTCGTATCGATCTACGGCGCGCGCACCTGCGGCCTCTGCCGTCCGTGCCGTGAAGGCCGCGACAATCTTTGCGAACACGTCTCCGGCGTACATGGCTTCCATCTCGATGGTTTCGCGCAGGAGAAGGTGAACCTGCCGGCGCGTCTGCTTGTTCCGGCTCCTCCCGGTGTCGATGCCATCGGTGCGGCCCTTGCGCCTGTTACCTTCGGCACGGTCGAGCATATGCTGTTCGACAATGCCAAGCTCGAGCCCGGCGAGACGATCCTCGTTCATGCCGGCGGCTCCGGCATCGGCACGGCCGCGATCCAGCTTGCCAAGAAGATCGGCTGCACCGTCATCACGACTGTCGGTTCCGATGACAAGATCGAGAAGGCGAAGGCGCTCGGCGCCGATCACGTCATCAATTACCGCACCGACCGTTTCGAGGGTGTGGTGCGCAAGCTCACCAAGAAGAAGGGCGTCGACGTCGTCTTCGAACATGTGGGCAAGGATACCTGGGCAGGCTCCATGCTCTGCATGAAGCGTGGCGGCCGTCTCGTCACCTGCGGCTCGACCTCGGGTGTATCGACCGAGATGAACCTGATGATGCTCTTCCAGCAGCAGCTGAAGCTCCTCGGCTCCTTCGGCTGCCGCATGGAAAACATGGCCGACGCCATGCAGAAGATGGGCCGCGGCCTGGTGCATCCGGTCATCGACACGGAAGTCAGCTTCGACGATATCGACCGCGCCTTGGAGCGCATGGAAGGCCGCCAGATCTTCGGCAAGATCATCCTGAAGATGGACTGACCGAGTGAAGCTTTTCATCACCCGGATCGTTCTGGCGCTGCGGCACTTCCAGCAATGGCTGGTGGCGCAGCTGATGTTCGGTTTCCTGAATTTCCTGAAGCTTTTTCCGGCTGAGGGCGCCATGCGCTTCGCCGACTGGCTGACGCGCCAGGTCGGCAAGCGGCTGAAGCGCCACAAGCTGATGCTTTATAATCTGCGCCGCGCCTTTCCGGAAAAGAGCGATGCTGAACTGGAGGAGATCGCGCTCGAAAGCTGGGGCAATATGGGCCGGCTGGCGGCCGAATATGTGTTCCTCGACCAGCTCTTCGATTTCGATCCTGACAGCGCCGAGCCGGGCAGGGTGGAAGTGTCGGGTATTCCGATCTTCCTGGAATTGCGCGACAATCCGCGCCCCTTCATCGTCTTCACAGGCCATACCGGCAATTTCGAGCTGCTGCCGGTGGCTGGCAATGCTTTCGGCCTCAGCGTCACCGTGCTCTTCCGTCCGCCGAATAACCCTTATGTTGCCAAGAAGGTGTTCGATTTTCGAAGCGGGCGCATGGGCAAGCTGGTGCCTTCGCATGCCGGTTCGTCCTTCGCGCTGGCCCGCCAGCTGGAAGCGGGGCAGGGCGTCGGTGTGCTTGTCGACCAGAAATTCAGCCGTGGGCTGAAGACCAAGTTTTTCGGCCTGGAGACGAAGACCAATCCGCTGCTGCCGAAACTGGTGCGCCAGTTCAATTGCGAGGTCTATCCGGCCCGCTGCATACGCCTGCCCGGCGGCCGCTACCGCCTGGAAATCGAGCCGAAGCTTGAGATGCCGCGCGACGAAAAGGGCAATCTCGATCTGCCGGCCACTGCACAGATGATGAACGACAAGGTGGAGAGTTGGGTGCGTGAATATCCGGCCCAATGGCTCTGGTATCACGACCGCTGGGATATCAAGCGGTCCGTCAACTTGTAAATTGACTTGTAAAATCTGGCTCCTGATTTCTTGCCGATGAAAAGCGACAGGTTCGTTTCAATTGAAACCGAGTACAGTTCATGTTACCGGTCGCTACTAAGGCGCGCAATGCGCCTACCGTAAGGCGCAATCTTTAAACAAAGCACAAGCCTCGACCGGGATCGGACATTTCTCAGGAAATGGATAAGTGGGGGTGTCTTGCTTGAGCTTTTTAAGGCCTTTTCCTTGCGATGCGCGCAGATCGAGGAAGCAATAAGGCTAGGGGATGATGAGCGCGTTGCCGCGCTGGACCGCGATATACAGCCGCTGGTCGAGGCAATCCTTGCTTGCAGGGCCTCCACGCTCGTCGAAGTCTATATGCAACTTCAGTTTGTAAGCTACCTCATCGCCGAAGACGCCGATGATGGTACTTTCGTCACCCAATATGCGGCCGTGCTGTCCTATCTGCTCGATCGCTATTTCGGGGCACATGCGCCGGAATGGCGGGTGCCGCCGGTGGCCGAGCTCAGAATCCGGCAGCCGCCGGCCTATGTTCCCGATACGGATAACGGACAGTTCCTCAACGCGGCGATCCTGCAATCGCTGCCGGACCGGGTGGCGGTGCTGACCAGGGACTATCGCTACCTCTATTCGAACCCCGCCAATTGCGCCCATCTTTCCAGAAAGCCGATGCAGCTGATCGGCCGCCATGTCATGGAATTCATCGGCGAGGAGCGTTTTGCCAACGAGGCAAAGGACAGGCTTGATGCCTGCTTTGCAGGCGAGACGATCGATTATTTGTACGAGCGCAAGGGTAGCCGCAAGCGCTGTCGCATGGTGCCGCTGCACGATGCTGGCAAGAAGGTGATGGGCGCGCTGATCACCATCCAGAACATGGATGGTTTCTAGTCCTTGCTCCAGACTGCGAGTTCGTAACCGTCCCGATCCTGAAAATGGAAGCGTCGGCCGCCGGGAAAGGGAGTGATCGGTTTGGTAATCCTGCCTCCGGCCTTCTCGACGCTTGTCTGCACGGCTTCCAGCTTCTCGGCGTAGAGGATGACGAGCGGGCCTCCGCTGGAGCGGACGGGGGCCAGATTGGTGAAGCCGCCTTTCAGCCTGCCATCGTCGAACTCGCAGTAATTGTCGCCGTAATCGGTGAAGCGCCAGCCGAAGGCAGAGCCGTAGAAGGCCTTGGCCGCGCCGATATCGGCAACGTTGAATTCGACATAGTCGATGCGGCGGTCGTTCGAAGCGTCGTTCTCGGCCATCTCATTTCTCCATCAGTGATTTCAGCGATGCCAGATCCTTCTGCACATGGGCAGCATCGGCGGCAAACTGGTCGTCGGTCATGCCGGGCAAGCGCAGCAGCGTGAACATCACCTCGCAGCCATCGCCATTCGGCACGATGCGCAGCGCGTTATAGACCCGCAGGCCGGATTCGATGGTGACGGTATGGTCGATGACGCCGAATTCGTTCGGCGGCACGAAGCTGACCTTGACGCTGCCGAGCGGGCCGTGGGCAATCCAGTCGTCGCCATCGGGTTCCAGGCCGCTTGCCAGGCCGGATGCCCAGAGAGGCATGTTTTCCGGCCTGCCGGCGAAGTCATAGACATCGCGCCAGTCCCTTCTGATCGAGAGATGGACGATGCGGGCGGGCATGGTGGTCATCGGTCTGTCCTTTGTTTGCGCCAGACTAGCAGACCAGCATACGCCGTCTTGAACGAAACGGTCAGCGGCCAGCGATTTGATCGTGCATGGCGGAGGGTGTCAGCGTCGTGAGGTCGCCGACCTCGCGGGTCATATGGGCCTGGTCGGCAAAACCGGCTCCCAGGGCGAGCTCCGCAAGCGACAGGTTTTCATGCGTGCCGCAGAGCGCCATGAAGCGCTGCAGACGGCGCACGCGCTCCAGCGTCTTGATGCCGTAACCGAAGTGATGGTGGGCACGGCGGCGCAGCTGCCTTTCGCCGATATCGAGCCTCCGCTGCAGGCCCTGGATGTGGCCCGCTCCTCGGTTGGCGGCGGCGAAGATCAGCCTCGCCTCGGGGTCGGGTTCCGCCTCGTCGCCCGAGAGTTCGCCGAGCAGCGTGGCGAAGAGGGAGAGGGCGGTCGTGTCAGGGCAGTCCGACAGGCGGGATTCGAGGAAGGCAGCCTTTTGGGGTGCGAGATCGCTCAGGGGAATCGAGCGGCCGGTGATATCGCAGAGCGGTGTCCTCAGCCATGCGGCACCGGCACCCGGCGTAAAACGGGCACCGAGGACGCGCGTGCCGGGCACGACAGGCGGAAAGGCGGCGGTCCGATCGGGGCCTGCGACGAAGAGGCGGCCACCGGCAAAAAGCAGGTCGCAATAGCCGTCCGGCACGATGGCGAGCGGTCCCGATGTCTTCAGTTCATGCGACCAGAGGCAGGTGAAATGCGGAGCGAGGGCCGGCGAGGGCGCGTATTCGCGATAGCGCCCGGCGCGTGCCGCAAGAAGCGGTGCGCTATCTCCTGATATGGCAGTGCTGACTGTCATCCCGGCCTCCCAAACCAAATCATATGGTGCTTCGCAGGCCATTCGAAAAGCCTGTTCCGACTGCCTTTTTTCGCCGCGAAACGAGTAATGCGACCTTGCCGTTTGACCGAGAGAGTGCCACAACATCGCACCATTTCACTCATCGGAGGTTTGTCGTGGAAAAGGCAGAAATCGGACTGATCGGCCTTGCCGTCATGGGTTCCAACCTGGCGCTCAACATTGCTGAAAAGGGCAACAAGATCGCGGTTTTCAACCGCACGCCTGAAAAAACAGACGAATTCTACGAGAGCGCCGGCGATCTCAAGAAGCAGATCATTCCCTGCAAGACGATCGAGGAGTTCGTCGAGGCGATCCGCCCGCCGCGCCCGATCATCATCATGATCAAGGCCGGTGAGCCGGTAGACCAGCAGATGGAGGCGCTGCGCCCGCATCTGGAAAAGAACGACATCATGATCGATGCCGGCAACGCCAACTTCCGCGACACCGTCGCCCGCTTCGATCGCCTCAAGGATACCGGCCTGACCTTCATCGGCATGGGTGTCTCGGGCGGCGAAGAAGGTGCGCGTCACGGCCCGTCGATCATGGTCGGCGGCAAGGAAGAGTCCTGGAAGCGCGTCGAAAAGGTTCTGACCTCGATCGCCGCCAAGTATGATGGCGACCCCTGCGTCGCATGGCTCGGCAATGACGGCGCCGGCCATTTCGTCAAGACGATCCATAACGGCATCGAATATGCCGACATGCAGATGATCGCCGAAATCTACGGCATCCTGCGTGACGGCCTCGGCAAGAGCGCTTCGGAAATCTCCAGCATTTTCGGAGAGTGGAACAAGGGCCGCCTGAATTCCTACCTGATCGAAATTTCCGAGAAGGTTCTGGCCGCCACCGATCCGATCTCCAAGACGCCGATGGTCGACATGATCCTCGACAAGGCCGGCCAGAAGGGCACCGGCAAGTGGTCTGCTATCGAAGCGCAGAACATGGGCATTCCGGCAACCGGCATCGAAGCCGCCGTTGCCGCCCGCAGCCTGTCCTCGATGAAGGATCAGCGCGTCGCCGCCGAAAAGATCTTCGGCGATCTCGGCGCTGCCTTCCCGATCGCTTACGGTCCCGAGTTCAACAAGGATCTGGAACTGGCGCTTTTTGCTGGCAAGATCGGCGCCTATGCGCAGGGCTTTGCCGTCATGGCCGAAGCCTCCAAGGAGTTCAACTGGTCGCTGCCGATGCCGACGATCGCCCGTATCTGGCGTGCCGGCTGCATCATCCGCTCGCAGTTCCTCGACGAGATCACCAAGGCCTTCACCGATGCGCCTGACGCGGCGAACCTCATCGTCACACCGGCCTTCTCGGCCATGGTCAAGGAATCGATCCCGGCACTGCGCCGTGTCGTGACCGCCGCTCTCGCCGCCGGCCTGCCGGTTCCGGCGCTGACCTCGGCGCTCAGCTATTTCGACGCCTACCGCCAGGGCCGCGGCACTGCCAACCTGATCCAGGCGCAGCGCGACTTCTTCGGCGCCCACGGCTTCGACCGCCTCGACGGCAAGGACTTCCACCACGGCCCCTGGGGCAGCGGTGCATCGACCTTCTGAGGTTCGTGCAGATAGAATAGAGATGAAAAGCCCGGCCGTCGTGCCGGGCTTTTTGTTATAGAGCCAATGGCGATCGGAAGGTTTTCGACATGCTTCATCATGCATCATTCGGGGTGGCCGATATCGAGCGGGCGGCACGGTTCTACGACGCTGCCTTTGGCGCGCTCGGCTATATCAGGGTCTGGGAGGACCTGCGGCCGGGTGAGGCCGGACAGGCCGTCGGCTATGGATTGCCCGGCGGCGGCGACAAGCTGGCGATCAAATCGGTCGAGGCGGGGCAGGCGGCACCCGGTGCGGGCTTTCATCTGGCCTTCGCCGCGCCGAACCGACAGGCGGTGATCGACTTTCATGCGGCAGCACTTGCCAATGGCGGTGTCGACAATGGTGGTCCGGGGCTCAGAGAGCATTATGGGCCAACCTATTTTGCGGCCTTCGTCATCGATCCCGATGGATATCGGATCGAGGCGGTTTTCAATCAGGCGGAATAGCGAATGACCCAAAGGCCCGGAGACAAACCGGGCCTTTTTCGTCGCCTTGCCTGGATCAGGGGTTCCGCACGTCTGATCGAGGCTCTATCTTGACCGTCAAAGCGACCTCAGGAACGCCAGTGACGGCATGAAGAAATATTCTCCACCCTTCATCGTCACTGCACGGGGGACGGTGGCAACCTTCTTGAGGGACTTGGGATTGCCCCATTGGGTGGCCGCCTCCATCTTGGTTCGGGCAGCATCATTGGGCGTTTGGCCGATCACTGGATCGACGCCAGGAGCCGGAAACCCTGGGGGGACGGCGGGGAAGCCGGGGTTGTTCGCCCAGTTCTTCTGCGTGAATTCGAACTGGTTGCCGATGTCGCTGTTGAAAGCCATGAACAGGAGCCCGACATATTTCTCGGGTTTGTTGGCGATTTTTCCGTCATTTGGATTGTCTGTCCTGACACCATAGGTCTGGCCCCGCCGGGCCATCAGGTGCGTGCGCTCGCCGGCATGATCCTCGAACCCGCCCGAGCCGCGCGGATTGGTTTTCCTGATGTGCCCGGAGAAGGGACACTTCGCGCCGCTCTTGTCGCTGAAATAGTTGAAGTTGTTCGGCACGGGCGATTCGACACCGTCTTCGAACTGCATCGTGACGGGCGTTCCGTCCTCGAAACGACCGACCACAAGGGCGCCGGCTATTTCTTCGTCTTTGCCGAACAAGCGGTCTGCAAGCTTCTGTTCCTGGGCCTTGAAGAGCCGGACGTTCTGTTCGAGCTTTCGATAGACGAAGTAACTGCCGAAATGGACTTTCGGATCGGGTGCTGCCGGATCGGGAACGATGACCTGCTTCAGCGGAAAGCCCGGATCCCAGTTTGCGGTTCCATCCGTCCCATTTTCCTCCGCGTCGATATCTTCCTGCAGGAAGAGGGGTTGGCTTCGCCCGTCGACATAGCCGAAATGCTCGATACCCTCCTTGTTGTCATTGTGGAGGCCCGCACCGTCCTGGGCTCCGACAATCGTCACGCCCTTTGATTTCTTGATCAGGCTCATGACTTTGTCGAGGGCGGCCGCCTTCTTGTCGTTGAGCATGTCTCCGACCAGAAGGACCGCATGGATAGGATGCTGGAAATACGGATCCCAGGTGATTACCGCCGGATCGTTCAATGACGATTTCTGCATGCCCTTGTCGAAAAGACCATCAGCGGGCGTCTTCGTGATCCCGAGGATATTGTAGCCCGCCTTTGTGAGCCCAAGGCCAATATAGGGTGTTCCAGGTTTGGCAGGCTTTGCCTTGAATGCTTCAATTTCCTTGAGATGCTGTTTTGCCGACTTCATCATCGATGTCGACAGCGTTTTAAGGAAGTTCTTCGCGCCCACTGGTTGGTTGAACTGTAGAAAAAGGAGAGTCAAAAACTCACGAACATGCGGTTTGACGATATTGGGCTGTAGATTATCCAGCATCTTGACATCGTCAGGCGCTGCATTTTTCCATGATATAGGAGAATTTAACGTGACAGACATCTTGCGCTCCTCCGTTAGAGACTGCGCATAGAACATCAGGTGGTATATTAGAGTCAACGCAACTAACTAATATTGGGTTTATGTTTTGCAGCAGAGGCGGGCGCCAAACGTTGCCGCATCCCCTTGAAATCTAGTGGTTGAACGGATTTGAAGCATTTTGGGCCGACCTGACTTGATTTGCGCCAACGGCCACAGAGTTAGAGCATTCGCTAATGGTGGGGTTGATAGCCGTGGTCCGAGGCTCCGGCAGCATCGATACCGACGGGTATCGGTTTGAGGTGGCATCCAATCAGGCGGCGTGAATAAACCAGGTGCCGTAAACCCGGTGGGTGAGGTCTACTCAGCCAGACTCTTTTGCCCAATCATCCAAGACATTGCATTCATTTGACGAATAGAGATTTTAGAATGGAACATAAAATAAAATTTTGCATCGATGGTGAGAAAATAAAGACTTTAGAAGATTTTTTTCGTGAGCTTTCGCAGCAGCT
The DNA here is from genome assembly GCA_900471925.1 of Hyphomicrobiales bacterium. Classification (GTDB taxonomy): domain Bacteria; phylum Pseudomonadota; class Alphaproteobacteria; order Rhizobiales; family Rhizobiaceae; genus Rhizobium. The sequence continues at coordinate 244,899 of UCGV01000026.1, read as the reverse complement.
TTTTCCGGGCGTCCATGATCTGCGGTGTAATCTTGATGCTCTCAATGATGTGCTCGGCGGCGGGTTTGGAACTCCTGAAAATGGATGCGTATTGATCTGGGAGAATCATCGGTCGTCACGCGTAAGTCTTGGATATAAGGAAACTATACGCGTCCTGGAGGCTCGGAAGAAAAAATGTCACCCAACCTCAATAAACGGCATTCTTAAAAGAATAAGGATGGCTCACAGGCGCACTGGGCCCACAATATTTGATGATCTCGTGGAGCTATTGGAGGAGCATGGCCCGGCGCATGGTGAGAAATACAGCGTGGATCTGCGTCTTGCCTAGGGCGGGAGAAACGTTGGCCGGCGCCAGCACGTCTCTGTCAACTCCGCGTCCTTTCACGAGAGACAGCCCGCGCGTCCTGCCCAAGGATTTGCGAACGGTGGTTTCCTTTGACAGGCACGGGAATGAGAAGATTGGGGGCGTCAGTGCCTTAGGCAACGTAGGCCCTTGAGGCGAGGTGGGGTGGTTACGGTCGCGCAGCTGGCGTTTCGCTGGTTGCCCTAAGCCTTATACCCCCGCAGGCCATTCCGGCTTGCTGATGCTCTGCAACAATTCCGCGTCCACCCCGTCGATGCGCGCAATCACCTGTTTCGCCATCTCGCGGCCGGCGTGGCGGACATCTTCATAAGCTGTGATAATTTCCGGCCTGATCCAGTTGAGGATCGGGGCGGATTGTTTGGAGACGAGATCGACGTCGTGGCCGAGGTTTTTGCCGGCGGCTTCGATGCCGGCGTTGACGGCGATGGTGGCGCTGCCGGCCGAGGAGACGATGCCGTCGGGCGCGCCGGGGGAGCGCATCATGTGCTCGACCGCGTCACGGATTTCGGCGAGCGGGGCGTCGATATTGACGCGCAGCGGCACTTCCTCGGCGCCGTAATCGTGCAGGCCGGTCTGAAAGCCGATGCGGGTATGGGTGTAATAGGTGAGCTTGCTCGGCGGCTGCAGCAGGGCGATGCGCTTGCGGCCGCGCTTCACCAGCTTTTCGACTGCCTGATGGGCGTAAGCCTCGTTGTCGAAATCATGGAAGGGATGGACGAGGCCGGCATCGGTGCGGCCGTGGGTGGTGAAGGGCATACCGCTTTCGGCGAGCAGCCGCACGCGCGGATCGTCAGGCTCGACGCGGGAAATGATGACGCCGTCGGCAGAACCCGTTTCGATGATGTAGCGCACCGGCAGCATCGGGTCCCTGCTGTGGGAATGCGGAGTGACGACAATATGGTAGGGCGTGCCGGTCAGAACCTCGGAAATGCCGAAGACCATCTGGCTGGAAAAGCCCATGATCTCCTCGTCGATGCTGAGGACGAGGGCGATGACATTGGTCTTGCCGGTTCTCAGGCGCACGCCGGCCCTGTTCGGCTGGTAGCCGAGCTGGCGAGCGACCATGCGCACACGTTCCTTGGTTTCGGCACCGATGTCGGGCGCATCTTTCAGTGCGCGCGATACGGTGGTCACGCCAAGGCCGGTCATGAAGGCGATCGTCTTCAGTGTCGGGCGCTCACGCGGAATGGAGCCGGAAGCCGCTCCGCCGAAATTTCCGTTATTTTCCATCCCTCTAGGCCCGCCTTCGCGCGATTTGCTTCGCCTTATAGAGGCTTTTCTTCGCGCTGTAAGTACGCCGGCGCTCAAAAAGCTCTCCTCCCTGAGCGCAACAATCTGTAACGATACAGTAGAAATGTCGAGACCTTTTTCTGATCAACGTTGCAGAGTGGTCCTCTCTGGTTGAATCGTGCTTCCAGCATCCGTTTTTTTGCGCCTGCGAAACGGGAAAGTGTTGAAATTGTCAGATTAATTATAAATTAATCCGTAAAAACAGATGATTATGCCGATACTGCAATTGCGAAATCGCTTGCTTACGCATCACTCATACAGAAAGACAATGAGCGGAGATTGCATCCATAGGATGTAATAATGGCTTTCACATAAAATTTTGCGAGCGAGCGGTTGCGCGGATAAATCGATTGTTCTAAGTTTTTCCGGCAACGTTTCAGTGAGGGAGGAGAACTCATGAACTCTCGTTTGATGGCGGCTATTCTTGCCGCTTCCGTAGCCATTCCGTTTGGCGCCGCTAACGCAACCGATCTCGAAGTCACCCATTGGTGGACCTCGGGCGGTGAAGCAGCAGCTGTTGCCGAATTCGCCAAGGCTTTCGACGCCACCGGCAATCATTGGGTTGACGGCGCCATCGCTGGCGCCGGCGATACCGCCCGCCCGATCATGATCAGCCGCATCACCGGCGGCGACCCGATGGGCGCTACACAGTTCAACCACGGCCGTCAGGCTGAAGAACTCGTCCAGGCCGGCCTGATGCGCGACCTGACGGATCTGGCCACCAAGGAAAAGTGGGCAGAAGTCATCCGCCCGGCAAGCCTGCTCAAGGAATGCGAAGTCGACGGCAAGGTCTATTGCGTGCCTGTGAACATCCACTCCTGGCAGTGGTTGTGGCTGTCGAACGCCGCCTTCGAAAAGGCTGGCGTCGCCGTTCCGAAGAACTGGGATGAGTTCGTCGCTGCTGCTCCTGCTCTCGAAAAGGCCGGCATCACGCCGCTCGCCGTCGGCAAGCAGTCCTGGCAGACTGCCGGTGTCTTCAACGTCCTGATGCCTGCCATCATCGGCAAGGATCTCTACCTCAAGGTCTACAAGGACCGCGACACGACGGTTGCCGCTGGCCCCGACGTTGCCAAGGTCTTCAAGGCTGCCGACGACGCCCGCAAGATGTCTGCCAAGTCCAACGTTCAGGACTGGAACCAGGCAACGAACCTCGTCATCACGGGTCAGGCCGGCGGCCAGATCATGGGTGACTGGGCACAGGGCGAATTCCAGGTTGCCAAGCAGGTTGCCGGCAAGGATTACACCTGCCTTCCGGGTCTCGGCGTCAACGCGCTGATCTCCACGGGCGGTGACTCCTTCTACTTCCCGAAGCTGTCGGACCCGGAAAAGAGCAAGGCACAGGAAGTTCTCGCTTCCGTCATGCTGTCGCCGGCCACCCAGGTTGCCTTCAACCTGAAGAAGGGCTCGGTGCCGGTTCGTGGTGACGTCGACCTCGCAGCCGCCAACGACTGCATGAAGAAGGGTCTCGACATCCTTGCCAAGGGCGACACCATTCCGGAAACCAACCAGCTGATGACCGAAGACACCAACACGCAGATCAACGATCTGTTTGCCGAGTTCTTCGCCACGCCGACGATGAAGCCGGAAGACGCACAGAAGCGCTTCGTCGACATCATCGCTTCGGCCAACTGATCCGACTGCGGCTACAAGATCCCGGCGCCGGTCCTCCGGTCGCCGGGATGTTTGGATCGGGGCGAGGGGGTATTTCACACGCGCCCCGCGCCACCCCGTAACCGGACCCATTCTCCGGAGGCAACATCATGACTGAACAAGCGGTCGGACGGCCGAACCAGCTATTCCGCAATCTCAATGCGAAGATCGCGGCAATCCCGCTCATCCTGACGGCGCTCGTCGTCTTCGTCGGCGGGACTTTATGGACTGTTCTCTATTCCTTCACCGATTCCAAATTGCTGCCGCGGCTGAATTTCGTCGGCCTGGAGCAATATGAACGCCTGTGGGCGACGCCGCGCTGGCTCGTGGCGGTCGAAAACCTCGCGGTCTACGGGGCGCTGTCGCTGGTCTTCCAGCTGACGATCGGCTTCTTGCTCGCAGTGTTGCTCGACCAGAAGATCCGCTTCGAGGACGCGTTCCGCACGATCCTGCTCTATCCTTTTGCGCTGTCCTTCATCGTGACAGGTCTTGTGTGGCAGTGGATTCTCAATCCCGATCTCGGCGTGCAGCACGTGGTGCGCGCGCTCGGCTGGGAAAGCTTCACCTTCGATCCGCTCTACAATTCCGAAATCGTCATCTACGGCGTGCTGATCGCCGGCCTCTGGCAGGGGACAGGGCTCGTCATGTGCCTGATGCTGGCAGGCCTGCGCGGTATCGACGAGGACATCTGGAAGGCCGCGCGCATCGACGGCATTCCGACATGGCGCACCTACATCTTCATCGTCATTCCGATGATGCGCCCTGTTCTCATCACCACCGTCGTCATCATCGCTTCCGGTATCGTCAAGGTTTACGACCTCGTCGTGGCGCAGACATCGGGCGGTCCGGGCATCTCGTCCGAAGTGCCGGCAAAGTACGTCTATGAATACATGTTCCGCGCACAGAACCTCGGCCAGGGCTTTGCCGCCTCGACCATGATGCTCGTGACCGTGGTCATCGTCATCGTGCCGTGGGCCTATCTCGAATTCGGCCGCAGCAAGAGGTAAGACAATGGACAACACAGCTACTCTTCGCGCGAACACCATTGCCGGCGAACCGAGCGGCCCCAAGCCGCGCCACGTAATCTCGCCTCGCAACATCATCGTTTACGGCGCGCTCTTCGTCGTCTCGATCTACTATCTGCTGCCACTCTATGTGATGGTCGTGACCTCGCTGAAGGGCATGCCCGAGATCCGCATGGGCAACATCTTCGCACCGCCCGTGGAAATCACCTTCGAGCCCTGGGTGAAAGCCTGGGCGACGGCCTGCACAGGCCTGAACTGCGACGGTCTTTCGCGCGGCTTCTGGAACTCGGTGCGCATTGCGGTGCCGTCGGTGATCCTGTCGATCGCGATTGCCTCGGTGAACGGCTACATGCTGGCGAACTGGCGTTTCAAGGGCGCCAACCTGTTCTTCACCATCCTGCTCGTGGGCGCCTTCATTCCGTATCAGGTGATGATCTATCCGATCGTCATCATCCTGCGTGAACTGGGCATCTACGGCACGCTGACCGGCCTCGTCATCGTACACACGATCTTCGGCATGCCGATCAACACGCTGCTGTTTCGCAACTACTTTTCGGGCCTGCCGGAAGAGCTGTTCAAGGCGGCGCGTGTGGATGGAGCGGGCTTCTGGGGCATCTATTTCCGCATCATGCTGCCGATGTCGCTGCCGATCTTCGTGGTGGCGATGATCATCCAGGTTACCGGTATCTGGAACGACTTCCTTTTCGGCGTCGTCTACACCAAGCCCGATATCTATCCGATGACGGTTCAGCTGAACAATATCGTCAACTCGGTGCAGGGCGTGAAGGAATATAACGTCAACATGGCCGCCACGCTGCTGACTGGCGCGGTGCCGCTCATCGTCTACTTCCTGTCTGGACGTCTCTTCGTCCGGGGTATTGCCGCTGGCGCAGTGAAAGGTTGAACCCTATGACCACCAGTGTTTCCATCAAGGACGTTTCCTTGAACTTCGGCGCGGTCAGCGTCCTGAAAGACCTGAACCTCGAGATCAACGACGGCGAATTTCTTGTCCTGCTCGGCTCTTCGGGCTGCGGCAAGTCCACGCTGCTCAACTGCATTGCCGGCCTGCTCGACGTCTCTGCCGGGCAGATCCACATCAAGGGCAAGAACGTTACCTGGGAAGAGCCCAAGGACCGCGGCATCGGCATGGTGTTCCAGTCCTACGCGCTCTATCCGCAGATGAGCGTGGAGAAGAACCTCTCCTTCGGCCTGAAGGTCGCCAAGGTTCCGCAGGCCGAGATCGACAAGCGCGTGGCGCGTGCGTCCGAGATCCTGCAGATCCAGCCGCTCCTGAAGCGCCGCCCGGCCGAGCTTTCGGGCGGTCAGCGCCAGCGCGTCGCCATCGGCCGCGCTCTGGTGCGCGATGTCGACGTGTTCCTCTTCGATGAGCCGCTGTCGAACCTCGACGCCAAACTGCGCTCGGAGCTGCGCGTGGAAATCAAGCGCCTGCACCAGTCGCTGAAGAACACGATGATCTACGTCACGCACGACCAGATCGAGGCGCTGACGCTGGCGGACCGTATCGCCATCATGAAGAACGGGGTCATCCAGCAGCTCTCCGACCCGACGACGATCTACAACCAGCCGCGCAATCTCTTCGTCGCAGGCTTCATTGGCTCGCCGTCGATGAACTTCCTGCATGGCGAACTGACGAAATCCGGCGACAAGCTGTTCTTCACGGCCAATGGCGTCAATTTCAGCCTCAACGGCTATGAGGCCCTCGAAAAGCTGGAGGCCGGCCGCAAGGTCATCCTCGGCGTTCGCCCCGAGCATATCAAGGTCAACGAAGACCTGGGGCCTGAACAGCACGATGCCGTCGTCGATATCGAAGAACCGATGGGTGCCGACAATCTGCTCTGGCTGAAACATGCCGGTCACGTGATGTCGGTCCGCATCAATGGCGCGCGCCGCTTCAAGCCAGGCACGCCCGTCAAGCTCAGCTTCGATATGACGCTCGCTTCACTTTTCGACGCGACGACGGAAAACCGCCTTTGAGACCTTGACCTGACAGGACAGAAGGCGAGGGTGGTCGCCACCTTCGTCCGAGTCCATTCCGTGCTGCCGGATGCGGCGGCACGCGCATATCAAAAGTCCGTCCTTTCCCCGCTGGCCTTTCCCGGCCGGCGAGGAGGGGCAAGGTGCGGGGCAGCGCCCGGTGCCTGCCGGGGCATCCTCCGTTCCGGCTCAATCCAGAAGAGGGTGTGTCCCTCGTTCAAGATCGAGATCAAGCAATGACCCAGACCACGACCTCCATCGACCTGTCCGGCTCCTGGCAACTCTCTTCAAGCGACGGCGAAGTCAGAAGCGAGATTGCGCTTCCGGGCGACGTACATACGGCGCTCACCAGGGCCAAGCTCATTCCCGATCCCTATTTCGGGCGCAATGAGGAAGTGGTGCAGTGGGTGGCGCATCGCGACTGGGTGGTCGAGCGCAGTTTTACACTGCCGGAGACCGATGGAGACTGGTATCTCGATATCGACTATCTCGACACGGTCGCCGAGATCTACCTGAACGATTTCCTGGCGCTGACCGCCGACAACGTGTTCCGCCGCTATCGGCCAGACGTCTCCAGCATGTTGAAGGCGGGTGAGAACAAGATCCGCATCATCCTGCATTCGAGCATTGCCGAGGGCGACGAGCGGCAGAAGAAGCAGCCTTTTTACATTCCCTACCATCCGGGCAATTCGCCGATCGCCAACGGCAACATGCTGCGCAAGCCGCAGTGCCATTTCGGCTGGGACTGGAACATCGCCATCGCTCCGCTCGGCCTTTACGGCACGATTGCGCTGAAAAAGCTGGAGACTGCACGCATCGAGCATGTGCTGACGCGCCAGACGCATAATGCCGATGGTTCGGTGGAGCTGCAGGTCACCGCCACGATCTTCGCCAAGAATGCCGGTATCGCCCAGCTCTATTTCGATCTCGACGGCGAGCGTGTGCGCCTCGATGTCGGCGTCAACCCCGGTGAGGCTGACATCAACCACGTCTTCCAGATCGACAATCCGCGCCTCTGGTGGCCATCCGGCAGCGGCGAGCAGGCGCTTTATGCGCTGACCGTCGAGCTTGGCTCCGACAGCGTGACGAAGCAGATCGGGTTGCGGACAATCGAGCTGATCACGACGCCTGACGCGGCCGGCAGCCGTTTCGCCTTCAAGGTCAACGGGCACGAAATCTTCTGCCGCGGCGCCAACTGGATTCCTGCGGATGCGCTCTTCTCGCTCTCGTCTGAGGAGAAGACGGAAGATCTGCTGCAGTCAGCCAAGGCTGCCAACATGAACATGATCCGTGTCTGGGGCGGCGGCTTTTACGAACACGACTGGTTCTACGATATCTGCGACCGGCTCGGCCTGATGGTCTGGCAGGACTTCATGTTTGCCTGCAACCTCTATCCCTCGACCGAGGACTTCCTTGAGAACGTCGCCGTCGAAGTCGATTACCAGGTTCGCCGGCTCTCCTCGCATGCCTCGATCGCGCTCTGGTGCGGCGATAACGAGCTGGTTGGTGCGCTCACCTGGTTCGATGAATCGAAGAAGGATCGCGACCGCTATCTCGTCTCCTACGACCGCCTGAACCGCACGATCGAACAGTCTGTGAAGAAGGCGATGCCGGGTGCTATCTGGTGGCCGTCGAGCCCGGCCTCCGGCTATCTCGATTTCGGTGATGCCTGGCATGCCGACGGCTCCGGCGACATGCATTACTGGTCGGTCTGGCACGAAAACAAGTCGTTCGACAATTACCGCTCGGTGCGCCCGCGCTTCTGCTCGGAATTCGGCTTCCAGTCCTATACGTCGCTGCCTGTTATCAAGACCTATGCGGATGCGAAGGATATGAACGTCGCTTCGCCGGTGATGGAGCTGCACCAGAAGAATGCTGGCGGCAACGAGCGCATCGCCGGCACGATGTTCCGCTATTTCCGCTTCCCCAAGGATTTCCCGAATTTCGTCTATCTCTCGCAGATCCAGCAGGGTCTCGCGATCAAGACGGCGGTGGAATATTGGCGCTCGCTGAAGCCGCATTGCATGGGCACGATCTACTGGCAGCTCAACGACACCTGGCCGGTCGCATCCTGGTCGAGCCTCGATTACGGCGGCCGCTGGAAGGCGATGCATTATCTGGTCAAGCGCTTCTTCCAGCCGGTGGCTGTGGCCGCAATCCCGTCCGACGACGGCAAGTCGATCCGCTTCTCGCTGGTCAACGACACGCTTGCCGATGTCAGCGTCGATCTCTCGATCTCGATCCTGACGATGAAGGGCGAGCGCAAGCATTTGAAGAACTTGCAGGCCATGTGCGCGCCGGATGCAGCCTGCACGGCCGCGACGCTCGATATGTCCGAGATTCCTGCGGGCACGCTGCTTGCTTGGCACTTCACGGCCTCGAACGGCATGGGCGGCGAGGGGCATTATGTCAACGGCACCTACAAGGCGCTGGAACTGGAACCGGCGGGCCTTTCCGTCATCCGCGAGTTCGTCGAGGAGAACGGCTCCATCGATATCGATGTCACCGCCAAGGGATTGGCGCTCTTCGTGATGATCGAAACTGACGTGGACGGCAAATATTCCGACAATGCCTTCGACCTTGCAGCCGGCGAAAGCCGCCGCATCACCTTTACCCCGGCCAAGCCGCTCGATGAGGGCAAGCTTCCGGAATTCCGCTTCTACGACCTGCATTCCTGCCAGTCGGCAGATTGATCTTACGTGAGAACGGGCACGAGGCCCGAGGAGGATGACATGACCAAGCTTAGCTATCAGCTTTATAGCGCCCGCAATTTCCCGCCGCTTTCGGCGATCTTCGAAAAGCTCGGCAAGGCCGGCTATGGCGAAGTCGAAGGCTTCGGCGGCATCTATGCGGAACTCGACGAAGCCGGCCTCAAGAGCCTGCGCGCCGATCTCGACAAGAACGGCCTGGTAATGGCGACGGGCCATTTCAGCCCCGATTTCCTCGACGGCAACGTCGAAAAGTCGCTGCAGATCGCCAAGATCCTGGGAATGGATTCGATCTATGCGCCGCATCTGATGCCCGACCAGCGCCCGACGGATGCTGCCGGCTGGCTCGCCTTCGGCAAGCGCCTGCAGGAAATGAGCAAGCCCTACAAGGATGCTGGCTATGAATTCGGCTGGCACAATCACGACTTCGAATTCGTGAAGCTTTCCGACGGCTCGCTGCCGATCGAGCGCATTTTCGAAGGCGCACCCGACATCAGCTGGGAAGCGGATATTGCCTGGGTCGTTCGCGGCGGTGCGGACCCTTACGCCTGGGTCGAGAAGCTGGGCTCGCGCATCAGCGCCGTTCACGTCAAGGACCTCGCACCGGCTGGCGAAGCCGCTGACGAAGGCGGCTGGGCCGATGTCGGCCACGGCACGATCGGCTGGGCAAAGCTGCTTCCGGTCGTCAAGGCCAAGACCAAGGCCAAGCACTTCGTCGTCGAGCACGACAATCCCAATGATATCGACCGCAACATCACGCGCTCGATCGCTTCCTTCAAGAGCTACTGAGGCAGACCATGACCAAGGAACTTGGCGTCGGCATCATCGGATGCGGCAACATCTCCACCACCTACTTTTCGCTTTCACCGCTCTTCAAAGGGCTGAAGGTGCTCGCCTGCGCCGATATCAACGTGCAGGCTGCAAAGCAGCGCGCCGAAGAATATGGCGTGAAGGCACAGACGATCGACGAACTTCTCGCCAATGACGAGATCGACGTCGTCGTCAACCTGACGATCCCGGATGCGCATTATCCGGTATCCAAGGCAGCACTCGAAGCCGGCAAGCATGTCTATTCGGAAAAGCCGCTCGTTCTCTCGCTGGAGCAGGGCGAAGAGCTTCGTCGCATCGCCAAGGAAAAGGGGCTTTCCGTCGGCTGCGCGCCCGATACCTTCCTCGGCGGCGCACATCAGCTTGCCCGCAAGTTCGTCGATGACGGCGGTATCGGCCGCATCACCTCGGGAGCCTGCTACGTCATGGGCCCGGGCATGGAAATGTGGCATCCAAACCCGGACTTCTTCTTCCTGCCGGGTGGCGGCCCGATCCTCGACATGGGGCCGTATTATATCGCGAACCTCATCAACCTGATCGGACCGGTAAAGCGTGTCGCCGGCCTGACCTCGATGGCGTCGGAAACCCGCACCATCACCAGCCAGCCGCGCAATGGCGAGATCATCCCGGTGAAGACGCCGACGACGATCCAGGCGCTGCTCGAATTCGTCTCGGGCGCGACCGTGACGCTGACGGCGAGCTGGGATGTGTGGTCGCACCGCCATGCCAATATGGAACTCTACGGCACCGACGGCTCGCTCTACGTGCCGGACCCGAACTTCTTCGGCGGCACCGTGGAAGCGAGTGGCCGCGACAAGGACATCAAGGCGCTCGGCGCCTGGGATCATCCTTTCGGCAAGTTCAACCAGGAAAGCCCGAACGGCCCGCGCGCCAATTACCGCACGGCCGGCCTTGCCGACATGGCCATGGCGCTGATCGAGGGCCGCGATGCTCGCTGCTCGCTCGACCGCACGCTGCACGGGGTGGACATCATGACGTCGATCCTGAAGTCGGGTGCAGAAGGCCGGTTCGTGGACCTCACGACCACCTGCACGCAGCCGGCGGCTCTCGGTATCGAAGAGGCGCAGGCGCTGTTGAAGTAAGGTGAGGGGGCTTTCCGGGGTTGGCACGGTCGGCTCCGGATTGCCGTCAGGGCACCACATTCGCGTCGTCATCCTCGGCCTTGTGCCGAGGATCTGCCGAGGGCTCAGCAGATGCTCGGGACAAGCCCGAGCATGACGGCATCCGCGGGTGTGGTACGCCTCAAAGCAATGTCAGTATGTGAAGTTGTCGAGAACACGCGCCACGCGCTTGCCGTATCGGCATGCTTGATCCAATAGTGCCGTCGCGCCTTGCCCAACGTGAGGGCGGCGACGTTTTCAGCTTTCGACCGCGCTCCCTGCGGCCACGAAAGAGAAGCACTTTTACAGGTTGAGGAGACCTCAGATGAGCTGGCAACCGGCCGAAGACCGCTATTCGAAGATGAAGTATAACCGCACGGGCCGTTCCGGCCTGAAGTTGCCGGCCGTTTCGCTCGGCCTGTGGCATAATTTCGGCGGCGATACTCCGCATGACCGCAAGGTCGATATGTGCCGCACCGCCTTCGATCTCGGCATCACCCATTTCGATCTCGCCAACAATTACGGCCCGCCTCCCGGCAGCGCCGAAACCGCATTCGGCGAAATCCTGCGCACCGATTTTGCGGGTCTTCGCGATGAACTGATCATCTCCTCCAAGGCTGGCTACGACATGTGGCCGGGTCCCTATGGCGAGTGGGGCAGCCGCAAGTATCTCGTCGCTTCCTGCGACCAGAGCCTTGAGCGCATGGGCCTCGACTATGTCGATATTTTCTACTCGCACCGTTTCGACCCGGAGACGCCTCTGGAAGAGACCTGCGGCGCGCTCGACTATATCGTGCGCTCCGGCCGCGCGCTCTATGTCGGCATTTCCTCCTACAATTCGCAGCGCACCCGCGAGGCCGCAGCGATCCTTAGGGATTTGGGCACGCCTTGCCTCATCCACCAGCCGAGCTATTCCATGCTCAACCGCTGGGTCGAGGACGACAAGCTGCTCGATACGCTCGACGAAGTCGGCATGGGCTCGATCGTTTTCTCGCCGCTTGCCCAGGGCATGCTGACGACGAAATATCTCGGCGGCATTCCTTCCGACAGCCGCGCGGCGCAGAACCACTTCCTCAAGAAGGACTTCATCCGCCCGTCGATCATCGACAATATCAAGAAGCTCAACGAGATCGCCGAAAAGCGCGGCCAGACGCTGGCGCAGATGGCCATCGCCTGGGTGCTGCGCGGCGACCGCGTGACCTCGGCGCTGATCGGCGCCAGCCGTTCCTCGCAGATCGTCGATTGCGTTGCCGCACTCGGCAATCTGGAATTTACTGCCGAGGAACTGAAGCAGATCGATGTCTACGCCAAGGAGGCCGACATCAATCTTTGGGCCAAGTCGGCTGAACTGGAATAGAGTAGAGCGCAAACTTGGAGATTGGGGCAGGATGATCGCCCCAACGTCCCTCATTCCTGTCGCCTCGTGCCAGCACGAGGGATGTCACAGGAATCCAGCCGCCGCGCGTCGGCGCGGCGAAAGGAGTCCTTTCAGCCCAAGGACTTGGGCTGGCTGGATCTCTGTGAGGCACAGAGATGAGGGCGGTGAAGGTTTACGCCGCCATCATCTGACGTACGTACCGCAATTCATCCCCTTGGAGGAGCCGCCATGATCCGCAACCCCATCCTGCCCGGATTCAATCCCGACCCGTCCATCTGCCGTGTCGGCGACGATTACTACATCGCCACATCCACCTTCGAATGGTATCCGGGGGTGCAGATCCACCACTCGCGCGATCTGGTAAATTGGACGCTGGTGCGCCGGCCGCTGGAGCGGGCCTCGCAGCTCGATATGCGCGGCAATCCCGATAGTTGCGGCATCTGGGCGCCGTGCCTTTCCTATGCGGACGGGCAGTTCTGGCTCGTCTATACGGACGTGAAGCGCTTCGACGGCAACTTCAAGGATGCGCATAATTACATCGTGACCTCGCCCACGATCGAGGGCGAATGGTCCGAGCCCGTCTATGTCAATTCGTCGGGCTTCGACCCCTCGCTCTTCCATGACGAGGATGGCCGCAAGTGGTTCATCAACATGCAGTGGAACCACCGCACGGAGAGCTATGGCGGCTCGCCGAAATCGCCGGCTTTCGACGGTATCCTGCTGCAGGAATGGGATGCCGAAACGAAGTCGCTGAAGGGACCGATCAAGAACATCTTCGCCGGCAGCCCGCTTGGTCTCGTCGAGGGGCCACATCTCTTCCGCAAGAACGGCTGGTATTACCTAACCACGGCCGAAGGCGGCACGGGCTACGATCATGCTGTGACGATGGCGCGCTCGCGCACGATCGACGGGCCGTATGAGCTGCATCCGAACCGGCACCTGATCACCTCCAAGGACAATCCGGAAGCGGTGCTGCAGCGGGCAGGGCATGGGCAATATGTGGAGACGCCTGACGGGCAGGTCTATCACACGCATCTCTGTGGCCGGCCGCTGCCGCCGAAGCGCCGCTGTACGCTGGGGCGCGAAACGGCGCTGCAGAAATGCGTCTGGCGCGAGGATGGCTGGCTCTATCTCGAGAACGGAACGACCGTTCCTGATGTCGAGGTGCCGAGCCTTGGTGGCGCCAACCGCAAGGAAAAGCCTGTTCGCACCGAATATGCCTTCGACGGCGGCAAGCTGCCGGATGATTTCCAGTGGCTGCGTACGCCGCAGCCGGAGCGCATCTTGAATCTGACGGAACGTCCCGGCCATCTGCGGCTGACGGGCCGCGAAAGCATCGGCTCCTGGTTCGAACAGGCGCTTGTCGCCCGCCGTCAGGAGCATCACAGTTTCCGCGCCGAGACGGTGGTGGAATTTGCGCCGGATACCTATCAGCAGGTGGCGGGTCTCACGCACTATTATAACCGCCACAAGTTCCATGCCGTGGTCGTAACCCTGCATGAAAAGCTCGGCCGCTGTGTCACGATCTTCTCCTGCGACGGCGATTATCCGCATGGCCGCATGAGCTTCCCGGCCGAGGCCGGTGTCGCGATCCCGGCCGAGGGGCGCGTGCAGCTCTCCATGGAAATCCGCGACAACGACCTGCAGTTCTTCTGGCAGACTGAAGGCAAGGGGGCCTGGCAGCCGATCGGCCCGGTGCTCGACGCCGGCGTCATTTCGGATGAGGGCGGGCGTGGCGAGCACGGTTCCTTCACCGGCGCCTTTGCCGGCGTTTTCGCCTTCGATACGTCGGGTCGAGCAAAGACGGCCGATTTCGACTGGTTCAATTACGAGGAACTGTGAGGGCAGTCATGGCGGGTGATATCCGCATCGAGCGGATGACGGAAGCGCATGTCGAGGGCTTTTATCGGGCTCTCGACATCGTGGCGCGCGAGCGGAAATATCTCACCCTTCTCGAAGCTCCGCCGCTGGAGGACACGCGCAAATTCGCGCTGTCTTCGATCGGCCGAGGCAATGTGCATCTCGTCGCCCTCGATGGCGGCGAGGTGGTCGGCTGGTGCGACATCCGCCGGCACTTCTTTCCCTCGCAGGCCCATTGCGCCTCGCTCGGCATGGGGTTGCTGCCCTCCTGGCGAGAGCAGGGGCTTGGGAAGAGGCTGATCGAGGCGGCGATCGAGGGCGCCAGAACCGCCGGCATGGTGCGTATCGAACTGGGCGTGCATGCGGACAATCCGCGAGCGATCCAGCTCTATGAGAGAGTGGGGTTCGTGCGCGAAGGGGTGAGCCGGGATGCGTTCTGTGTGGATGGCGAATATACCGATGTGATCAACATGGCGCTGACTTTTCGGCAGGTGTGAGCGGGGCGTCCAGCCCCACTTTTCCCCAACGGTAATGAAAGAAAACCACCCATTCAGAACACCATTCCATCACGCCCGATTACGCAGTCGTGATGACAGGCAACATGATCTCGCCACTGCCCATTATCTTGAAATTAGGATATTAGGAATCGCGCATAAGTGTCCGATTCCATTACAGATCTTTAATTTAATTTTCAGAATTCGTTCATTTTCGAAGACGTAATTTCGGGGTGTGTTCAACACGAGGAAGCCCCAATGAAAAAGATTTTTGCAGCTCTTCTTTCCGCCTCTTTCCTGCTCTCGCCGATCGTCGCATCGGAAGCGAGTGCCGCCGATCATCGCCGCCCGCCGGTCGTTGTCCAGAAGAAGGTCGTTGTTCAGAAGAAGGTCGTCGTCGTCCAGAAAAATCCCGGTCGTCCGCACTGGTCCAAGGGTTACCGCATGTCGGCTGCCGAGCGTGGCCGCTATTCGGAAGTTCGCGACTACCGCCGCTACCGCCTGGCACCGCCGCCGCGCGGCTACCACTGGGTCAAGGCTGACAACAGCTACCTGCTCGTCGGCGTCGCCACTGGCCTGATCTCCAGCATCATTGCTGCTGGCCGTTGAGATCAGATGTGAACCTGAAACGGGGCGGCTTCGGCCGCCCTTTTTTTGTTGTGAGCGGGAGTTTTTGCGCATGGCGTTACCCCAACCGCGCTGCCCAAATACGGGCTTTGCTTGCCGAGTGGAACTTGGGTTTAATCCTGCTTCCGCAATGGCATTACCCTTTCGGCAATGATCCCAAGAAGCCCCTTTCGTTTGGGCGCATCACTCTCCCCATCCCCATAGGTCAGCGGATGCAGCCCCTCGATCGGCGCGAGCGGTTCGCATTCGATGCAGACGCAGCGGTAGGGTTTGATCGTTGCCGGTTTCATGCTGCTTGCCGGCTCCAGCTGACGAAGGGGTCGGCCAAGTTGCGCCAGCGTTTCGGCGTGAAGGTATCGGCTTTCACCAGGCAGGCATCGAGCTCGCGCCTGATCCAGGCCTCATCCATCGGGTCGGCGCCGATGAAGACGATTTCCTGGCGGCGGTCGCCCCAGATGGGGTCGAGATAGGGGTCGATTGCGCGCATGAATGCCGGCTCCTGGGGCCATTGCTCGCGCGGCACGGCGGCCCACCAGAGGCCCATCTTGCCGGTGCGGATGATGGCGCCGGCCTGGCTGATTTCGCCGACATAGTGCGGGCGGGTAGCGAGCCAGAAGAAGCCCTTGGCGCGCACGACGCCCGGCCAGCTCCTGTCGAGAAAGGCCTGCAATTTACCGGGATGGAAGGGTCGTTTTTCGCGGTAGACGAAGGAGCGGATGCCGTATTCCTCGGTTTCCGGCACATGATGCTTGAAACCGTGCAGTTCCTTGTACCAGAGCGGATGCGTCTCGGCCTTGTCGATGTCGAATCTGTTGGTGCCGAGGACGTCCTTCAGCGCGACCTTGCCGAAATCCGTCTCGATGATGCGGGCATCCGGGTTCAGGCCGGTGATGATCTTGCGGGCCGCGTCGCGCTGCTCTTCGGTCGCGGTGCCGATCTTGTTCAGCACGACGATATCGGCAAATTCGATCTGCTCGACGAGCAGGTCGATGATCGTCCTGTTATCGCCGTCGCCAGCGGTTTCGCCGCGATCGGCGAGGAAATCGGCTGAGGCGTAGTCGGCAAGCAGGTTGGCGGCATCGACGACGGTGACCATCGTATCGAGGCGGGCGATATCGGAGAGGCTGGCGCCATTCTCGTCGCGGAACTCGAAAGTGGTGGCGACGGGCAGGGGCTCGGCAATACCGGTGGATTCGATCAGCAGGTAATCGAAGCGGCCCTGTTCGGCGAGCTGGCGCACCTCTTTCAGCAGATCGTCGCGCAGCGTGCAGCAGATGCAGCCATTGGTCATTTCCACCAGCTGCTCTTCCGTGCGGGAAAGATTGGCGCCGCCATCACGCACCAGGGCGGCATCGATATTCACTTCGCTCATGTCGTTGACGATGACGGCAACGCGCATGCCCTCGCGATTGGAAAGGACATGATTGAGCAGCGTCGTCTTGCCGGCGCCGAGAAAGCCGGACAGTACGGTGACGGGAAGTCTCTTGTCCATGATATCATCCTGTATTGTTATAACGTAACATTGCTATCCAACAAAAAAAGGCGGAACGGGGGTGTCTCCGCCTTCTTTCGCCGCAGCGCTCGCGGGGAGGCTGCAAGTCCGTGAGGACGCGCGAGGCGCCCAGTTGCTTTCAATGTGCCGCAGGCGGGTCCCGGATCAGGCTGATGTTGCCTTCGAGGATTTGTCCCGCTCAAACGTCAGGCGCTGGCGAGGCAGCTCTTCATGCTCTCGGCAATGCCGCGCATGAGGGTGAAATAGAGGTCGGGACCGGCGGGCAGGGTGGCGGCTTCGGGGTCGAGCACGCCTGATTTCGCCTTGGTGCCTTCGATGACGACATTGACGAGACGCGGTTCGAACTGCGGCTCGGCGAAGACGCAGGTGGCGCCGAGATCGGCGACCTTCTGGTGGATTTCCGAGACACGCTCGGCACCCGGAATGGTCTCGGGGCTGACGGTGATCGAGCCGGCGACGCGGATATGGTAGCGGTGCTCGAAATATTGATAGGCATCGTGGAAGACGATGAAGGGCTTGTCCTTCACCGATGACACGGTGGCGGCGATTTCCTTGTCCAGCGCATCCAGCTTGTCATCAAGCGCCTTGGCATTGGCCTCGTAGGTCAGCGCGTTGGCGGGATCGGCGGCGACCAGCGTGGTGGTGATCTCGGCGGCCATCGCCTTGGCATTCATGGGGTCGAGCCAGAGATGGGTATCGAAGCCGTGGTGGTCGTCTTCATCATGGTCGTGATCGTCGGCGGCAGGGTCATTGCCGGCATCGGCATGTTCGTCGCCGTCGTCGTGAGCCTCGAAGGCGCCGCCTTCGCGGAAGGGCAATCTCACCAGGCCCGGCGCATCGTCAAGCCTTGCGACGATGGAATCGGAGCCGAGCGATTCCAGCGGCTTTTCCAGGAAGGCTTCGAGACCGGGGCCAACCCAGAAGATGACCTTGGCATCCTGCAATGCGCGGGCATTGGAGGGTTTCAGGTTATAGGTATGCGGAGAAGCGGCGCCATCGACGATCAGTTCCGGCTTGCCGACGCCCTGCATGATGGCCGAGACCAGCGAGTGGACCGGCTTGATGGAGGTGACGACGACAGGCGCATCGGCGGCCTGGAGGGATGACCCGGCAAAAAGGAAAGCCGGGATTGCGAGGGTAAGGCCCATCGCCAGTTTCATCTGCATGCTCCGCTTGAATTGTAATTGTTATGTTATTACATCAATTGCGTTATGCTATAACGTGTGCAATAGCAGGACGCAACAGCACTTTCGGAAAATTTGATGCTCTCTCCCGCAAATACCCCCGATGGCCCTTCCGCCGGCATCCGGGCCGAACCGCTGGTTTCGCTTGAGAATGTCGGTATTCGCCGCGGCGGCCGCTGGCTGGTGCGCGGTGTGGATTTTTCCGTGTCGCGCGGCGAGATCGTCACGCTGATCGGGCCGAACGGTTCCGGCAAATCGACGAGTGCCAAGGCTGCAATCGGCGTTCTGAAGCCGGATGAGGGCAGGGTGAGCCGCATTGCGGGGCTGAAGGTCGGCTATGTGCCGCAGAAGCTCGCGATCGACTGGACGCTGCCGCTTTCCGTGCGCCGGCTGATGACGCTGACCGGGCCGCTGCCCGAGGCCGAAATCATGGCCGCCCTACAAGCCTCCGGCATGGCGCATATGCTGGATGCGCAGGTGCAGCACCTCTCCGGCGGTGAATTCCAGCGGGCGCTGATGGCGCGTGCCATTGCCCGCAAGCCCGATCTTCTGGTGCTCGACGAACCGGTGCAGGGGGTGGATTTCGCCGGCGAGATCGCGCTTTACGACCTCATCAAATCGATCCGCAACAGGACCGGTTGCGGCATCCTGCTGATCTCGCACGACCTGCATGTCGTCATGGCGGAAACAGATACGGTGATCTGCCTGAACGGCCATGTCTGCTGCCGCGGCACGCCGCAGGCCGTCAGCCAGAGCCCGGAATATGTGCGCCTGTTCGGCAGCCGTGCGGCGCAGACGCTGGCCGTCTACAGCCATCATCACGACCATACGCATCTGCCCGATGGCCGCGTGCTGCATGAGGACGGCTCGGTGACGGATCATTGCCATCCGGAGGATGGGCATCATCACGATCATGATCATGGGCACGCCCATGCGCACGGTCATGCGGAGGCCCACGCTCATGCGCATGCAGGGGACGATGACCATCACGGCCATGCCCATGCCCATGCGGAGGCTCATGCCCACGCGCATACCCATTCGCAGAGCGAAGCCAAGAGCGGGGAGAACCGTCATGCTTGACGATTTCTTCGTGCGCGCCATCCTTGCCGGTGTGGGTCTGGCACTGACGACGGGGCCGCTCGGCTGCTTCATCATCTGGCGGCGCATGGCCTATTTCGGCGATACGATCGCGCATTCGGCGCTGCTCGGCGTGGCGCTCTCGCTGCTCTTCGAACTCAATCTGACGCTGGCCGTCTTCGTGGTCGCCGCTGCCGTCTCGATCCTGCTGCTCTTCCTGCAGAAGCGTCAGGCGCTCTCGGCCGATGCGCTGCTTGGCATCCTCTCCCATGCCACGCTTGCGATCGGCCTTGTCATGGTCGCCTTCATGACCTGGGTGCGTATCGATCTCATCGCCTTCCTGTTCGGCGATATTCTGGCGGTTTCCACCACCGACATCGCGTTGATCTGGGGCGGCGGCATCTTCGTGCTGGCGGCCATCGCCTGGCTGTGGCGGCCGCTTCTGGCGGCCACCGTCAATCCGGAACTTGCTGAGGCCGAGGGGCTGCGGCCCGAGCGGGCGCGGCTGTTCTTCATGCTGCTGATGGCGGTCGTCATCGCCATTGCCATGAAGATCGTCGGCATCATGCTCATCACCTCGCTGCTCATCATTCCCGCCGCAACGGCGCGGCGTTTCTCCTCGACACCGGAGCTGATGGCCATTCTCGCGTCGGTGATCGGCGCTGTCGCCGTCGTCGGCGGTCTCTTTGGCTCGCTGACCTATGACACGCCTTCGGGCCCGTCGATCGTGGTCGCCGCTCTCATTCTCTTCATTCTGAGCCTGCTTCCCGCCTGGCGCGGGCGCAGGGCACTGCAAGGACAAGGCTCATGAACGCACCGCAAATGACCCGCAACCAGGCGCTCGTCTTCGACGTGCTCGAAAAGGCCGAGGGACCGCTCAGCGCCTATACGATCCTCGACAAGCTGCGCGACCAGGGTTTTCGCGCGCCGCTGCAGGTCTACCGGGCGCTCGAAAAGCTGCTCGAATATGGTGTCGTGCACCGTCTTGAGAGTATCAATTCCTTCGTCGCCTGCGCCCATCCCGGCGAGAACTGCCACAGCCACGGCATCGTTGCCTTCGCGATCTGCGAAAGCTGCGGCCAGGTGATGGAATTCCACGACCATGAGGTGGATCATCGGCTGATGGGCTGGGTGCGCAGCCAGAAATTCAAGCCGGCGAAGACGACGATCGAAATTCGCGGCACCTGCGAGGCCTGCGCGGCCTGAATGAGGGCTTGAGCTATGCCGCCTAATCGAAGGCGGGTATCCCGGCATATGAGCCCAAGATCAATGGACTGTGCCGGCGTCTGGTTGGCTGCGATCGAGCTGTTCGATCATACTGATCGCATCATTGATCCGGTTTGCGAGTTCTCCGGCATCGGCCGACATCGTTTCGTAATCCTTCAGCAGGTCGCGAAGGTCATTGATTGCACGTGTAAGGTCATCTTCGCCTTGCTGGCGGGCAGTCTTCTGGGAGAGGGGAAGCTTGTCGCTGAGTTTCTTCAGCAATGCTTCGATCTCATCCCTCGTCATTTCGTCGATCCCCTTGGTCTCAGACACGACCGCCCCCAACGACCACCCCAGAATCCGAGTGAAGACTGCAACTGCTAATCACTCGCATTAGCAGAACATAATTGAGAACTATTCGCAACAGAAATTGAAGCATTTCGGTACAGTCTTCGACAGTCGCACGCTGGCGCCTGCATGATGCGGCTGATGACCGAGCCTTTGCCGGGGCAGGGGCTTTGCAACGCGTGATGCCGCCTTATCTCCCCTTCCGCAACGTCAGGAGGACAGACGCGGAATGGATGTCGCCAATGCAGCAATCTACCGGTTTCTGGAAGAGCCGGACGAATGGGGCCGGCCGGAGGAGCCGATCGCGGCGGGAGAGGTCGAAGAGTTCGAACATTCCGAGGGAGTGGTTCTGCCGGATGCGCTCAAACGCTATTGGCAGCGCTATGGCGGACGGCAGTTCAACAGCAAGAGCATCTTCACCTTCCAGACGAAGGCGTTGTTTCCAAACGGCAAGAGAAAGAGGGTGGATGTCGGCGTGATCGCCGATCCGCGCACGATGCGCGAGGCGCGGCAGCGCTATATGGACCCGCTCTACAATAATTCCGGGCCGCGGCTGCCGGCGGGGCTTTATCCGCTCACTTTCGATTCCGGCTACGGTCATTGCCTGCTGGATCTCAACACGGAGAGCCATGGCCGCATTCTCCATATCACCATCAAGGCGAAGACCTTCGGCGATCGAGGTTACGGATGGGATCATGTCGGCCATGTGGCGGATGATTTCGAGAGCTTTCTTGCCGGCTTGACGCCAAGCCGGCTGTGAGGAGCCGGACGGAGATAGTGTCTCTCCGCCCGGAGTCTTGTGTCAGGCGCTGACGCTGGGGCGAGCGGAGACCGCCGTGTACCATCGCGTGGTGGCGGCGGCACCTTCCGGCACCGGCATGTTGAACGCCCGTGTCGCGAAGTCGATCGCCACGAGCGCGGTGATATCGGCCGCCGAGAAGCGGTCTCCGGCGACAAACTCCACTGCCTTCAGCCTTGCTTCGAGATCGCCGTAGAAATTCGCGACCCGCTGTTTGCTGCGCTCCACGAGATCGGGGATCTGTTCGTAGCCGTGCGGGCCTGAAATGGCGCGGCCCTTGAGGCCGGCCGCCGCGTTGCGCACGCCCTCCATGATGGCGGCGAAGCCTTCGAGCTCGGCACGACGCTCCCACATGGCGGTGACGGCTTTTTCCTTCGGTGTCGTGCCGAAGAGCGGCACATCGGGGAAGGTATCGTCGAGATAGCGCATGATGACGGGCGCTTCGGCGATGACCGTGCCGTCGTCAAGCAGGAGAGCGGGAACGACGGCGCGCGGATTGATCTCCCGGTAGGCGTCGGAGAGCTGTTCCCTGGTGCCGAGATCGACGGGGACAAGTTCTACGTCGACGCCTTTCTCAGCGATCAGCATACGCACGCGCCGGGAATTGGGCGAGCCGCTGGCGTGATAGAGTTTCATGGGTTTTTTCCTTTTTGAATCCTAGAGTTTCGATCCGCCGTCGACATGGACGATGTCGCCGGTGATCCAGCGGGCCTGATCGGAGGCGAGGAAGGCGATGACGTCGCCGATATCCTCCGGCACGGCGAGGCGTTTGAGGGACTGCATGCCGAGAGCGAAATCGCGACCGGCATCCGACTTGGTGAAGTTCGACATATCCGTCTGCACCACGCCGGGGGCGACCGCATTGACGCGGATGCCGCGCGGACCGAGGGCTGCGGCGAAGTGCTTGGTCAGCGTTTCGATCGCGCCCTTGGTCGATGCGTAGGCATAGATCGTGCCGACCGAGGCGCGGGCGGCGAGCGAGGAGACGAGCACGATGCTGCTGCCCTCATGCAGGATCGGCAACAACTGCTGTACGAGGAAGAAGGGCGCGCGGACATTGACGGCGAAGAGCCGGTCGAAATCCTCCACCGTCGTTTCCTCGATCGGAGCCGACTTCGAGACGCCGGCATTGGCGACCAGGATATCCAGCCGGTCGCCGACGATTTCGCGCACGCGGGCGGCGAGCTTATGCGGCCCTTCAGGCAGCGAGAGATCGGCGCCGACGGCTTCGGCGCGGCCGCCGGCAAGGCGGATATCCTCGACGACGACTTCGGCCTCCTGTTTGCCGCTCGAGTAGTGAACGAGCACCTGGGCGCCGGCCTTGGCGAGGGCGAGCGCTGCCGCGCGGCCTATGCCGCGCGACGCACCCGTGACCAGTGCTGTTTTTCCATTGCAGTTGGTCATCGTGCCATCCTCACGCATTGGTGCCGCCATCGACGGTCAGGTTGGCACCGGTGATGTAGCTCGCTTCAGGACCGGCAACGAAGGCGACCATGGCGGCGATGTCATCGACACGGCCGTAGCGCTTCAGCGAGGTGGTGGCGATCTGCGGCGTTGCCCAATCTCCGGCGGCGGGGTTCAGATCGGTGTCGATCGGGCCCGGCTGGACGGTATTGACGGTGATGCCGCGCGGGCCGACCTCACGGGCGAGGCCCTGCGAGAACATCTTCACCGCACCCTTGGTGGCCGAGTAGGCGACGAGACCGGGTGTCATCACACGTTCGCCGACACTGGAGCCGATGGTGATGATGCGCCCGCCATCCGGCAGGTGCTTCAGTGCCGCCTGGGTGGTGACGAAGACGCCGCGCAGGTTGATGTCGATGACGCGGTTCATGTCTTCGAGCGTGGTTTCCTCGAAAGGCTTCGGGATTGCCGTGCCGGCATTGTTGACGAGGATATCGAGGCGGCCGAAGGCGGCGACTGTCTTTTCCACCGCAGCCACTGCGGCCTTGGCGTCAGCGGCATCCGCCTGGATGGCGATGGCCTTGCCGCCGGCCTGTTCGATCTCCTTCACCACAGCTGCGGCAGCGTCCGCACCCTTGGTATAGGTGATGGCGACGCTGGCGCCGTCAGCTGCAAGACGTTTTGCGATGCCGGCGCCGATGCCGCGCGAGGCGCCGGTGACGAGGGCGGTCTTTCCGTTGAGCTTGGTCATTGTCTGGTTCCTTGTGTTTGAATTTCGGGCGCAGGTCAGGGTTCGCGGCCTTGGCCGCGTTGCGCTCGTTTCGGGTTGATAGGTTGGCTGAGGCTAGGCTTGGGTCATGCCTTTGGCGGCATGCCTATGCCCTTCTCTGGCGATGATGGGATGACGATCGAGCCTGCCGAGGCATTGGTCGCTGTGATGCGTATGCTGTTGCAGGCATGGCTATAATCCTCTGGCGTTGCTTGTTCTACGGGGCGATCCTCGGTTTTTTCTCCGTCTCCGGAGTCTTCTTCGAAGGTGTTGTCCGCTTCCGTTGAGCAATGATTTAGGCGCTGCTTGCGAGGAAGAAAAAGACTTTGTAAGTGTGGTACCATGCCTGAAAAGTATGGGATGCCTTCATGGAACTCCGACATCTGCGCTATTTCATTGCCGTCGCCGAAGAGGGCAGCCTGACGGTTGCGGCCGAACGGCGGCTGCATACGGCGCAGCCTTCGCTCAGCCGGCAGATCCGCGATCTCGAACAGGAGATCGGCGTGGCGCTCTTGATGCGCAGCGCCCGCGGCGTGGAGCTGACGGAGGCGGGCAAGGTATTTCTCGATCATGCACGGCTCGCCATCGCCCAGGTGGAAGCAGGGCGCGAGGCGGCCAGGCGGGCGGCGCGGCCGGTGAAACCCGGTTTTGCCGTCGGCTTTCTGAGCGGGCAGGAGGTCAACTGGCTGACGGAGACGACGCGGCTCCTAGGCCCCGAATTGCGCAATATCGAGATGACGGTCTCGAGCGAGAATTCGCCGGAGCTTGCGGATGGTCTTTCCAGCGGTCGTCTCGATGTCGCCTTTTTTGCGGCATGAGCCCAATCATCCAGAGCTCGATTATGTCACCGTGGCGACCGAGCATTTCGTCGTGCTGATGCCGAGCGACCATCGCCTTGCCCTGGAGAAGCAGATCGATGTGCGCGAACTTGCCAAGGAAACCTTCATCGGCGGTTCCGATATTGCCGGGCCGATGAAGCGCGCGATCGAGGATTATCTCAGCGCAAGCGGTCTCAATATCGAGCCGGCGCATCGTGTCCACAATCTCACCATGGCCATGTCGCTGATCGCCTCGACGCGGGGTGTCGCGCTGCTGCCCGCCTATGCGGAAAACTTTCTTCCCTGGTCGGTGACAAGCCGGCCGCTGAAAGGCGAGCCGCCGAAGATCGATCTCGCTGTCGGTTACAACAGGTCGAATTCTTCGCCGACGCTTGCCTATTTCCTCAACAGGCTGAAGCAGCTCGGCAAGGAGCAGCCGGGTCGCTAGAGTTTATGACGGCTTTGGAGCCACCGGGTGCGTCAGGCAGGAATGCCGTAGACCGGGATCTCGCCGCTCAAGCCGCGCAGCAGGGCGGTGGTGGCCTGCAGGGTGCGGCCGCGCTCGGCAATCAGCGCATGCGCTTCCTCGTCCTCGATGACGGCGGATGTCGCAAGGATCAGATCTGAGGTGGCGATGTTCTGCAGACGTGAGGCGATATTGACCGTCTGGCCGAAATAATCCTGCCGCTCGTTCATCAGCACGGCAAGGCAGGGGCCGCTATGCAGGCCGACTTTCAGGAACAGGTCGTCGCGGCTGTCGCGCCGGTTGAGCTCGTCGATCACCCGGCGGATATCGAGTGCGGCGGCAACGCCCTGCGCGGGCGTCGGAAAGGTTGCCATGATGGCATCGCCGATCGTCTTGACCACCGCGCCGCCGTGGCCCGACACGACCTGATACATGAGCTGGAAATGCGAGCGCACCAGATCGAAGGCGGCGAGATCGCCGATCTGGTCGTAGAGCTCGGTCGAGCCTTTGAGGTCGGTGAACAGGAAGGTCAGGCTAGTGATCCTGAAGCGCTGGTTCACGTCGAGAACGTTGGTCCGGTAGATATCGCGGAAGGTCTGGTGGGTCAGTAGCCGCTTGGCCGTCAGTACCGGCACGCGCCGTGCGAGAATGTCATTCAGCTCATCGCCGGCAACCCACAGGATCGGCATGATCCGCCGGTTCGTCCTGTTTTCGATATCGAGCGTCAGCAGGCCCGGGGCGAGGCGCAATGTTTCGCCGGCCTGATGCGCATCATCGATTTCGATCGGCAGGCGCCTGGTGTTATCGGCTTCGCCGGTCACTTCGAGGAAACGCGAACTGTGCGTTACCGGATCGAAGAGGATGACAAGGCCCTCGTTCAACTGAACCTGCCGGGCCATACGGGCGCCGGGCGCGATCTCGAATGCGTCGATGACGGTGTCGCTGACGGCAGGCGCCAGATCCTCGGGAAGATCGCTGCCGGATGACCAGTAGATCTGCCGCGTATAATCCCAGAGCGACAGACTGTCGGGATCGTGGGCGGCAATGTGGCGAATGCGCGGAGCGACGGTGAAGGTGATTTCCACCGTCTCGTCGAGCATCGGTTCGCAATCGAGCGAACAGAAGGCGCAATTGTAATGGTGCTGGTCGATGCCCTGCAGCGATTCCGCCTGATAGAGCACGCCGCCGCAGCTTTCGCAGACGACATTCCAGGAGAGCTCGAAGAGCCCGAGCTGGGTCGCATGCAGGAAGGCCGCGACACTCTCCTGTTCGCTCAGTCCGTTTGTCCGCGCAAAGGCCAGCGGATTGACCCGGTTCAGGGCGAAATCCGGGGCATTCTCGATCAGATGCGCCATCGCGCTGGCAATGCCGTCATCGACATATTGGCGCATGGCCATAACGCGGCTGGCTACGTCAGACATCGGTCATCCTCATCAGATCAGGGGTCGCTCGGGGCGGACGCGACGGAGAATAGAGCGCTGCGGGCGGGCAGGCGAGGTGTTTATTTTATCCGTTTGCCGGCGCCAAAGCCGAGAGATGCAAGAGTTCCTCCTCTTCCTCCGGCACGCCCTCGGCCAGACGGGCGGCGGCGATGACCGGCAGCCAGGCGAAGATTTTCTTTGGGGTTATCTCGCTGACCTTGGCGTAGGTGACGACATAGGCTTCGGCCATCGATGGCAGGGCTCGGCGCAGGAGCAGGTAGGTGCGGCAGACATCGGCAGCCGGGTTGCCACTGCAGGCGTCCAGCCAGTCGATGACCATCAGATTGCCGGTGGTGCCGAGAATGTTCCAGGGGTGGAAATCGAAATGGCAGAGGCGGTCGCCCTCCGGCAGGTGGGCGAGATCGGCGAGCAACCGGTCGCGCAAAACGTGGGGCAGGTGTTCGGCGCGGCGGATGTGGGCTGAAAGCCTCGATTTCAGCGATGGAAGGCCGGTGCCGGGTTCGTGGTGCAGGCGCCGGTGAAGCTCAGCCATCTGCTCGATGGCTGAGAGCAGCGGTTCCGGCATCATCTCGTCGGCAAGGCTGGTTTCCGGCGCGCGCTCCATCAGCAGGCCCCAGCGCCCGTGATAATCGCCGGTGACGTGGATCTTCGGCACGGGCAGGCCGAGTGCTTCGGCAATCGCCAGATTGGCGGCCTCGCGGAAGGCCGGCGCCTTGGGGCGGCCGGGGCGATAGAGCTTCAGCGCCAGCGTGCCATGTTCATAGACTTCGGCTTCCTTGCCGGAACCGAGCAGACGGCCGATTTCGCTCATGTCAGGCCCCTTGTGTGGGATGTCTTCAAGAGCGATGTGGGGCGGATATTTGCAACGGAAAGGGGAGAGCTCCACCGGCGCGACGCGGAAAAGGCGAGCCGGCGCCGGTGGAGAGATGATCAGCCGGCGGCGCGTTCTGCGGGCGGGCGGCGGCGCAGGCTTGCGGTCTGGATCGCCGGGGTCTTGTAGTCGGCTTCCAGCGGCCCGGTTTCAGTACCGGGTGGCACGATGGCGTCGATCGCGTCGAGCAGTTCGTCGCTCAGGCGTACTTGCGCGCCAGCGAGGAGATCGTCGAGCTGTTCCATGGTGCGCGGCCCGAGGATGGCCGAGGTGACGCCGGGATGGGCTATGACGAAGGCGAGCGCCATGTGGGTGAGCGAGAGGCCGGCACTCTCGGCCAGCGGGATCAGCTGCTCGACGGCGGCGAGGCTGTTTTCATTCGACATCTGCTTCGGGAAATAGGCAACGCGGGCGCTTTCCGGCTGGGCGGCATTGCGGCGATAGCGGCCGGTCAGCATGCCCATGGCGAGCGGGCTCCAGACCAGCGCGCCCATGCCGTAACGTTCCAGAGCCGGCAGGACTTCGCGCTCGATGCCGCGATGCAGGATCGAATAGGGCGGCTGCTCGGTGCGGAAGCGGGCAAGGCCGCGCTTTTCGGAAACCCACTGCGCCTCGATGATATCCGAGACGGGGAAGGTGGAGGAGCCGATGGCGCGGATCTTTCCTTCGCGCATCAGGTCGGTCAGGGCCGAGAGCGTTTCCTCGATATCGGTATCGGGGGCCGGGCGGTGCATCTGGAAGAGATCGATATGATCGGTCTGCAGGCGGCGCAGCGAATCCTCGACGGCGCGGTAGATCCAGCGGCGCGAGCTGCCCTGCTGGTTCGGATCCTGCCCCATCGGGATGAAGCATTTTGTGGCGAGCACGACGTTGTCGCGCCGGCCCTTCAGCGCCTTGCCGACGATCTCTTCGGATTCGCCGTGGCTGTACATATCGGCGGTGTCGATGAAATTGATGCCGGTATCGAGTGCCTTGTGGATGATGCGGATGGAGTCGTCGTGGTCGGCATTGCCGATGGCGCCGAACATCATGGCGCCAAGGCAATAGGGGCTGACCTTGATGCCGGTGCGGCCAAGGGGACGGTATTGCATCTTCTTTTCCTTCTGAATCGACGCTGCCTCGCGGGCAGGCCTTGAATCTGCTAAAGCCCTGTTTGCAGGGCTTTGCCGCTGGCAAAGTCCCTGATGACAGGGTATAAGGGCGCATCCGGAACGCGGTTCCGTTTATACGGAGCAATGTTCCGTTTTGTAAGAGGTGTTATCGTGACGGATGGGTTTGACAGCCCGGGCGAGGCGCGTGCGGCTGAGAATGGCCATGAAAAGCCGGTGCGCGCGGACGCGCGGCGCAACCTGGATTCGCTTCTGAAAGCCGCGCTTGATGTGTTTGCGACATCTGGCGTCGATGCGCCGGTGCGCGAAATTGCCGAGAAGGCCGGGGTCGGTGTCGGCACGGTCTATCGCCACTTCCCGCAGCGCTCCGATCTCATCAAGGCGGTGATGCGCAACGAGGTGGATGCCTGCGCCGATGCGGCGGCCGCGCTTGCGGCGGAATACGAGCCGGGCGAGGCGCTATCACGCTGGATGCAGCGATTTGCCGATTTCATCATGGCCAAGCGCGGCCTTGCCGCAGCTCTTCATTCCGGTGATCCCGCCTATCAGGCGCTGCCCGCTTACTTCGACCAGCGGATGATCCCGGCCTTGCAGGGGCTGCTGGACAGGGCGGTGACAGCGGGGGCGGCGCGCGGCGACGTGGTGGCGAGTGAGCTTTTGCGGGCCGGTGCACAGCTTTCGAACCTCGGGCAGGGGGATGATCCGGCCGTGACGCGGCGGATGATTGCGCTGCTGGTGGATGGGCTGCGTTATGGGGCGGGCGAGAGAGGCTGAGCCTTCAGGCTCCGGCCGCCTTTTCCTTCGGTTTCAGCAGAATAATCAGCAGCAGCCCGGCGATGATGAGGGCCGCGCCCTCGAGGTGGTAGGGCTGCAGCCGCTCGCCGAGGATGAAATAGGCTAGCACCGCGATAAAGATCGTCTGGACATAGAGGAGCACGCCGGCGCGGGCAGCGCCCAGGGCTTCGATGCTGCGGTTGAAGAGGTAGTACATCAGCGCGCCGCCGGGAATTGCGACATAGGCAAGGGCAATGAGGCCGCTTGTGTTGAGTGTGGTGCGTTCGTCCGAGGCGAGTTCGTAGAGGTAGAAGGGCAGTGCTGCCAGCACGGCGGCGCCGAGCAGGAGGACGAGCAGGGCGAGGCGGTTGAGGTCGAATTTCGCACGGCGGAGCAGCACTGTGTAGAGGCTGAAGCAGAATGCGCCGGCGACGATCCAGAGTTCGCCGGGGTTGAGATCGAGGCGCAGCAGTGCCCCTGGGCTGCCCTTGGCGATGATGAAGAGAATGCCGAGGAAGGCGAGGATCGAGCCGATCACCTGCCAGCCGCCCATCGGCTCCGAAAGCATCAGGCGGGCGAGGATCATGGTGATGATCGGTATCAGCGCGATGATGATGCCGGCGGTGGTGGCATCGGCATGTTGCAGGCCGATGAAGATCAGGCCCTGGCAGATGGCGAGGCCCATGCCGCCGATGATCAGCAGTTCCAGCCAGCGCGCCCGAACCAGTGCCAGCATTTCGGAATAGTGGTGACGCACGATCGGCAGCAGGATGGCGCAGGCGATGAGCACGCGCCAGAAGCAGAGCGCCCAGGGCGGCATTTCGGCCGAAACCCATTTGGCGGCGATATAGATGCCGGCCGAAAGCAGCCAGCAGAAGACGCCGACGGAATAGGCCGAGCCAAGCGAACCGCCCGCCGCCTTTTCCGCCCCGACAGTGTCACGATGGACTGCCAAGACATGCATCGCCATTCCCGGACTATGCCACAGTTCACGGCCAGCGCACAGGTGAGGGGCTGTCGGCAATTAGCGGTAGGCGGCGGGCCTAGCCTTCGACGCCGAAGATGATGGCGAGCACCCTGTTCTCATCGACATCGTGGCTGCGGGCGAGATCGCCTAGAGATTGATGGGCTTGCGCCTCGATGCCCTGCTGCCTCAGCTTCGCGAGCAGGTCGGCCTGTGACTGGCCGGTGACATCGGCAAGGGCCGATAGCGGCGCATCGACCAGCGCCTGTTCGATCGGCCGCTCCAGTTGCGGCCCGGTGATCTGGCCCCAGCTGAAGAAGGAGGCTGCAAGGAGGAGAGTAAAGAGGGCAATGCTGTAGCGGCCCCATCGCGCCTTCAGATGAGACTGGAACGGCCTGATATTGGCGACGATGTGGCCGATGGCGCCGATGACGAAGAACCAGGAAAACCACTGGTGAGCAACGGTCATCAAGCCGCGCTCCCATTCGAAGAACATCAGGACGCCGGTGCCGGCCATCAGCAGGAAGGAGCCGATGGTCAGCGGCGTTGCCCATGTGCGCACGCTCATCCTAGCGGCCATTGCCGTCACTCCTCATCTCCAAGCCGATCGCGGCGAAATAGGGTTCGAGAGATTGCAGCGCGCCGGCCGCCACGATGGCGCCGATATAGCCATCGGGGCGCACCAGCACCCATTCGCCTGAGTACAGGCCGTAATGAGTCTTCAGTTCGGCCCCGATATCGATGAGATCTCCGCGCGGGCCGGTGCGGTGCATATGCAGGTTGTGCCGGGGGTCTGGGCCGCTGCCTGCTTCGACCTCGTGGCCGATCAGCGTCCAGTGCGCTCCCCTGATAAGATCGAAGAGCCGGACCGGCTGGCCGGCGGCGCCTTGCAGGATCGCGTCGGGCGCGCGGTCGCCGGCGAGTGCCCCATTTTGCCGTGGTGGGTTTTCCATCGAGAGCGGGGAGGTAGGATAGCCGAGATCGAGCTGATTGACCTCGCGGCCGCGACGCATGGAGCCGGCCTTGGCGGCTTCCAGAAGCGAGGTTGCGAGGCCGAGCATCTGTGCGGCGATCGGCCGGCGCTCCGCCTCATAGCTGTCGAGAAGGGCGTCCGGCGCACCTGCCAGGACGGCTGCGAGTTTCCAGCCGAGATTATAGGCGTCCTGCACGCTGGTATTGAGGCCTTGCCCGCCCGTCGGCGGGTGTGTGTGGGCGGCGTCGCCGGCGAGGAAGACACGGCCGACGCGATAGCGGTCCGCAAGCCGCGCGTTCATGTGGAATGCCGAGGCCCAGGAGACCGAGGTTACGGTGGCATTGGGCCGCCCGCTTCTGTCCCGGATTGTGGTGGTGAGGCCCTCGGCACTGAGATCGACGTCGCCCTCAAGCGCAACCGGTCCCTGGATCTGGAACATATCGGTGCCTTCGAGCGGGCAGATCGCGATCTGGCGGCTCATGTCGCCTTCGCCGAAACGATGCCAGAAATTGCGTGAGAAGCCTTCGAGTTCGACGTCGGCCACGAGCGCCCTGACACCGAGCGTCTTTCCGGGGAAGCCGATTTCCAACGTCTGGCGGACAAAGCTTCTGCCGCCATCGGCGCCCACGAGAAAGTGGAAGCGTTCGACGGTTTCCTGACCGGCTTCCGTTATCCGGGCGGTGACACCGGTTTCGTCCTGTTCGAAGCCGATCAGTTGCACGCCATATTCGACCTGATGGCCGAGTTCGCAAAGGCGCTCGCGCAGCACCCGTTCGGTCAGGAATTGCGGGACGAGCAGGGGGATCTGGTAGGGCTCTGCATGGGTGGAAGGGCGAATTTCCACCACATCGGAGACCGCGACGCTGCCGTCATCGCGATATTCGCATTGCGGCGGATAAAGGCCGCCTGCGGCCACCACCCTGTCGAGGACGCCGAGGTCTTCGAAGATTTCCTGCGTTCGCGGCTGGATGCCCTTGCCGCGCGAGCCCCGGAAAGGCTCCTGCATCTGCTCGATGAGGCGGAAGGGAATGGCGCGTCGCGCAAGCTCGATCGCAAGCGTCAATCCTGCGGCGCCGGCACCGCAAATCAGTACGTCGGCAGAGATTTTCTGTGACATGGCAGCTCCAATGTGTGTATTATGCACGCATATCAGGAGCGATCGATGTCGTCAATAAATTCCGTGCAAAATACACGCATTAACGAACAGCTGCGCCAGCTGCATTCCGCCTTGATCGATATTGTGTCGATGATGAACCGGCCGCAGCGCGATGAGATGCTGATCCGCGAGGCGGGGATTCCGCTCGACCGGGCGCTGTTTCCGCTGCTTGTCGGCATCGAGCGTCTCGGGCCGATCGGCATTGTCGATCTCGCCGATCGCGCCGGGCGCGACCATACGACCGTCAGCCGCCAGGTCGCCAAGCTCGAAAGCCTCGGTCTCGTGACGCGGCAGGACGGCAAGACGGACAGGCGGGTGAAACAGGCAGTGATAACGCCAGAGGGGAAGGCGATGACCGATCTGGTCGATCGGGCGCGCGAGCGCATGGGGCAGGTGATCTTCCAGTCCTGGGCGCCGGAGGAGATCGATGATCTCGTCAGGCTGATGCGCAAATTCGCGGATGCGGCGGCGGTGGATTTCTGAGCCGCCATCGGCGGCCCAGAAGGCTATCGATATGTCTAGAGATGCGTGCGGCTCGCCGTCGTCGCGGCAATGGCGTTCATCGTCTGGACGTCGCGGCCATAGATGTCGTCGAAATAGTGGATGACGCCGTCATCGGTCGGCCAGGCGGTGAAATAGGAGACGTAGACGGGGATTTCCTCCGGTACCGGCATGTCCTTCTTGGCACCATCGGCGATCTGCTGATCGACGAATTCGACCGAAGTCTTGAGCACCGCGGCGGCCATCGCCTTCGGATCTTCCAGGCGCACGCAGCCGTGGCTGAACATGCGGTCCTGCGAGGCGAATTTGCCGCGCGCCGGCGTGTCGTGCATGTAGATATCATGCGAATTCGGGAAGAGGATCTTCAACTGTCCCAGCGCATTGTCCGGGCCGGGCGGCTGGACAACGCCGATATTTTCGAGCGGCTGCGACCAGTCCACCTTGGCCGATGGCATGGTCTTGCCCTTGACGGAGACGACGTAGCCTTCCTTGTCGAGATAGGCGGGGTCGTGCTTCAGGTGCGGCAGCATCTCGTTACGGATGATCGATTGCGGCACGCCCCAGTCGGGGTTGAATTCGACGGTCTTGATCGAGGCGTCGAAGAAATTCGTCTGGTGGTCCTGCTGGCCGATCACGGCCTTCATCGACAGGGTCAGCGTGCTGTTTTCATAATAATAGGCCATGTAGGCCGGCTGGTTGATGAAGACGTAGCGCTCCGGGAATTCCTGCGGCAGCCAGCGCATTTCCTCCATCGCCACGATCACCTTGCTGATATTGGCGGCGCTGTCACCACCCTGGCCCGAGGTGCGCAGGTAGTGCAGTTCGGCGGCAAGCTGGGCGAATTTCGGATTGCTCGGCAGCAGGCGGTCGAAAACCACCATCAGATCAGGCGTGCTCGCGAGCTGGGCGATCGTCGCTTTGAGATCGACCGGCTTGCGCTTGAAATCGTAATAGTTGGAGAGCTTGTTGGGATCGATGCGGCCGCGGAAATTGTCCTGCAGGAACATCAGCATCTTGTCTGACAGCGAGAGTTCGAAGGCGGCGAGCGCCTTTGCGCGATCAGGCGAATTCTGCGGCAGCTTTTCGAAACTGGTATCGACGGCATAGTCGCCAGCACTCAGGCCCCAGTCTTCCGCCTGTTTCAACAGGCTGATCGCTGCCGCGGCCTTCTGCGTTGCGCCCTTGCCATCCACCCAGATCAGCTTCGTCTTCGGCTGGCCGTAATAGGCTTCCAGCGCTTCGGCGATGTCGCTGTTCATCGCGATCTGCAGGTTGCCCACTTCGTTGAGCACCTTGGCCTGATTGCCGCCGGCTGAATCGAAGAGGGTCGAGAGCGTATCGGCCTGTTGGCGCACGATATGAGCCGCGCGACGGGCAGGAACCGTATAGCCGGCCTTGGGGGCAGCCTGCACGGAGGGGGCCTGCGCAATCGGCGAAGCCGGCAGCGGCTCGGCGCGCACGGCGATTGCACTCCCCGAGAACACCAGCAGACCGGCGAGCGGTGCAATCCAGCGGGAAGATGTTTTCAGTGGCATTCGGGTGTCCTTGGAACCTGATGGAAAATACCGCCTCTGTGCGCGCCGTCTTGGGGCCAGCGCGTGCGGGCAGTCTGTTGTGGGGGCATTGGCTGAGTAAGCACCAACAATCGGGCAGAAGATGGGCATTCACTGATTTAGGCAAGCCCACATAAGACAGAAGTTGTTGGAACGAAATCACTTTTTCGACAAATCAGCCGTGATCCGTCGACACTTCCGAAGGTGACGCCTTGCGCAGCCTTTGTGACAGGAAATCGATGCAGAGCCGCACCTTGGCAGCGGCCAGCCGGCTGTGGGGAAAGACCACGTGGATCGGGGCGGCGGCGAGTTTCGCATCCGGCAAGACGATCTCAAGGGCGCCGCTGTCGACATCGTCCTTCACGTCCCAGATGGACTTCAGCACGAGGCCGGCGCCAGACAGCGCCCAGCGGTGGGCAAGCTCGCCATTGTTGGTGGTGAGCCTCGATGTGACATTGGCGCTGCGGCCGTCCGCGAAAATCCAGTGGGTGTTCGGCGGGTCTCCGAAGGCAATGACATCGTGGGCGGGCAGATCGTCGATCGCGGCGGGGCGGCCGCGGCGATCGAGATACGCGGGCGAGGCGCAGATGACGCGACGGTTCGGCGCGATCTGCCTTGCGATCAGGCTGGAATCCGAGAGCGCACCGAAGCGGATGGCGATATCGTAGCCGGCCTCGA
Organism: Hyphomicrobiales bacterium; assembly: GCA_900471925.1. Classification (GTDB taxonomy): domain Bacteria; phylum Pseudomonadota; class Alphaproteobacteria; order Rhizobiales; family Rhizobiaceae; genus Rhizobium. Next base: position 209,954 of record UCGV01000026.1, on the reverse strand, counting down.
CGATATTCACCACGCCGTCTTCGGTATCCAGATGGATGGTGAGATCGGGATGTCTCTCCTGAAACTCCTGCAGCAGCGGTGCGAGCCAGCGGCGGCCGAAGGCATAGGTGGCTGTGACTTTCAGAAGACCGCTTGCGGTATCCCTGCCGCTTGTCGCCTCGATTTCGGCATCGTCGATCTCGGTGAGGATCTTCGTGCAGCGCTCGTAGAAACGCGCGCCTTCTTCCGTGAGTGAGAGCGACCGTGTCGTCCTGTTGACGAGGCGCACGCCGAGCCGCTCCTCCAATCGCGACAGCTTGCGGCTGACGACGGTCAGCGAGAAGTTCAGCTCGCGCGCGGCACCCGAAAGGCTGCCGGCCTGAACCACGCGCACGAAGACGAGCATGTCGAGAAAGTTGTCGCTCATATTCTTGCTGATATCGCAAGAGACAGTCTACGACAACATCCATTCCGGCAAGAGATAGATCGCGCTAGTTTCTGCCCATCAAAACCGGCGGGATCGCCGCACACTGGAGAGAGAAAATGACATCCCTGAACAAGCAACGTGTCCTCGTCGTCGGCGGAAGCTCGGGCATCGGCCTTGCCGTTGCGCAGCAGGCAGCCGCAGCCGGTGCCGAGGTAACGATCGCCTCGCGCTCGGCCGACAAGCTCAGCGAGGCTGCGAAGTCGATCGACGGCAAGGTGGAGACGGCAGTTCTGGATACCGGCGACAATGCCAGCGTCGAAGCTTTCTTCGCCTCGCACGAGGCATGGGACCATATCGTCATTTCTGCAGCCCAGACGGCAAGCGGGCCAGTGCGTAAGCTGGCGCTCGACGATGCGGCGAAGGCGATGGACAGCAAGTTCTGGGGCGCTTACCGCGTTGCCAGAGCCGCACGGTTTGCCGAGCGCGGCACGCTGACCTTTATCTCCGGGTTCCTCAGCGAGCGGCCGTCCGCCTCGTCGGTACTGCAGGGCGCCATCAACGCGGCGTTGGAATCCTTGGCCCGTGGCCTGGCGCTGGAATTGTCACCGGTCAGGGTCAATGCCGTCTCGCCGGGGCTGATCAACACGCCGCTCTGGTCGAAGATGGAAGAGGGCAATCGCAATGCCATGTTCGAGCGTGTCGCTGGCTCGCTGCCGGCAAAGGTGGTCGGCCAGCCCTCCGATATCGCCAATGCCGTGCTGTTCCTGATGGTGACGCCGTTTGCGACAGGCTCGACGGTGCGTGTCGATGGCGGCGGGGCGATCGGGTGATCGCCATGCAGCTCGACCATGTGACGTTGCGGACCGCAGATATCGAGGGAACGCGGCAGTTCCTTGAGGATCTGCTGGGCCTGACGGTTGGCTACCGACCCGATTTCGGCTTTGCCGGCTACTGGCTTTACAACGGCGACGGGCCGGTCGTGCATCTCATCCCGGGCGGCGGCAGGGCCGTCGGCCGGGAGGCAGAGGTGATCGACCATATCGGCTTCCGGCTGGAGGGCTACGAGGCCTTCCGTAACAGGCTCGACGGTGACGGGATCGCCTATTCCACCATGGATCTTGCCGAACTCGGCGAGCGCCGTCTCTTCGTGCGCACGCCGGGCGGTATCCTTCTGGAACTGGTCTTCCGCGACGCTAAGAAGACCAGTTAGAGCAGCTACAGATGAGCCGGATCAGAACGTCCGGCTCGCTCCACCCTTTACGCCGACCGATTTCTGGCCTTCCTCTTCGATATCGAAGAGCAGGCCGGCGTCGAAGATCCAGAGATTGGCTGTCTGCAACGAGAATCCGGCAGTGATGGAGCCGAATATTCCGTTGCCGTCGAGGCCGGAATAGCCGGCTGTGACGCCGATCTTAGGTGTCAGCTGAGAGCCGTTTTCGAGCGTGAAGGAGCGCGCGATTTCTGCGCCGAGGCTGACGCGGAATTGCTCCTCGTCGAAACCGTCGATGGCGATCGTGTCGTTGGAGCTGTCCTTGACGGCGTAGTCATCGACCTTTTCCGAGAAATAGAGGGCTCTGAGCTTGGGAGACAGGGTTGTGTCCTGATCGAGGTTCCACTGTCCTTCGATCGACGTATCGACCATCCAGCGCGTCGTATCGAAAGAGCCGTCCCAGAAATCGGTGTCGATCTTGTTGTTCGATCCGCCATAAAGCAGGCTTGTGTTCCAGAACACGCCCTTGCCGATCTCGAAGGATGCGTAAGGGCCGGCCATCCAGCCGTTGCCGGTCAGTTCGGCATCGGTATCGGTCGGATCGGTCATACGGTCATAGTGGAAGGAAACGCCGAGCAACGCCTTGTCCGAGAGAAGATAGTCCGCTCCCATGTTGACCATGGCGAAGCTGCCCCACTTGCCGCCGTTGACGTCTTTGTCGTTATGGGCAAGTAACGCGCCGTCGATCCAGATATTGAAGGGCGAGGCGTAACCTCCGGAGGCACCGCCACCGCCGTCTCTGGCGGATTCCACCTGCGCAAGGCTGGTGGAGAAATTGACAGTCATGCCGTTTTCGGACGGCATCATCCGGCCGGTGACCGCACTGGTCGCCTGCTGCATCTGGCGACGCTCGAGCAGGCCGGGCACCTTGATGGCCGAGGCGATCAGGTTCTGGCGGGCGCGCACGAAGTCATGCACCAGCTGATCGACGTCTGAAGCCACCTGCGCGGCATCGGCGATCATGGCGTAGGTGACCGTGCCGGTGTTGGATATCCCAAGACTGCTGGTCAGCCGGAAGCCGACACGCGCCTGACCGGAATAATGCGGATTGGGCGTGAAGTGGAGGTACCAGCCGACCGGCGTCGTGACCGGGCCGGATTGGGCGAGCTCACCCTGAATGATCGTGGCCTTCCCGGCATTGGCCGGCTCGACAAAGGTCGTTTCGGCCGAAACGAACGGGCCGCCCGTCGCGCCGCGGTTCAGATAAACATCGGCCGGGGTCGAGCCGGGGGTGATGTTGATCACCTTGTCGGTGACGGTCACGGCACGCGGCTTGACGGTCAGGGTATAGCTTGCCGTGCCCGTGGAGCCATTGCCGTCACGGACCTCGATCGAGAAGGCATAGTCCCTCGCGTCCGCATTGTCCGCCAATGGGCCAGTCAATTCACCAGTCGAGATGTTGAGGGTCATGCCCGCAGGCAGCGCTCCCGATGCAAGGCTGTAGATCAGTGCGCCGCTACCGCCCCTGGCGCTGATCGACTGGCTGTAGTCCTCGCCGACCATGGCCTGGGTCAAGGCGCCGCCCGATGGGGTGAACACGAAGGCTGCGGATGTCGTCACGGCAAGCGTATAGTTAGCCGAACCGGTCGCGCCGAGGTCGTCGGTGGCGGTGACGGTGAAGGAGGACGGACCGCTGGCGGTCGGCGTTCCCGACAGAGTTCCGTCAGCATCAAGCGTCAGTCCGGCCGGAAGCGAGCCTGATGTCACGGCATAGCTATAGGGCGCGGTGCCGTCGGCGGCCGTCAGGGTCTGGGTGGCATAGGCCACGCCGACGACGCCTGCCGTCAGCGACCCCGAGACCGGAGACAGCGCCAGTGTCGGAGCAGAGACAGTGACAGAGACTGTCGCCGGCGTGGATGTGCCGCCGCCATTGTTCGCCGTGTAGGTGAAACTGTCGGAGCCGGAATAACCCGGCGTCGGTGTGTAAGTGATCGATGTGCCCGAAGCAGTCGCGGTTCCGTGGACGGCCTGCGTATCGACCGCAACGGTGTCGGCTGCCGCGCCGGTAATATCAAGCGTTACGGGATTGGCTGAGGAATTGGCGGCAAATGTCGCAGAGACCGGGTTGGCTGTGGGAGCGGTCAAGGCATCAACTGTGAAGCTGTAAGACTGAGTGCCGATGAAGCTAAGGCCGTCCACCGCCTTGATCGTGAAGCTGAAGTTGCCAGCCGCCGTCGCCGTACCCGACAGCGTGTCGCCGGTAAGCGTCATCCCGGCCGGCAACGTGCCGGAGTCGAGGCTGAACGTGTAACCTCCGCTCCCGCCGGTCGCCGAAAAGGTTACCGGTGTATAGGCCGTGTTGATAACAGGTGCCGGAAGCGTTGTCGGACTGATTGAAATGCCCGGGGCGTTGATGTGCAGCGAGATGATTGAACTGGTGAAAGTGGCCGGGCCGGTCCCTGTGCTACTGTCGGTACCGGTGACGGTAAAAGTGAAGTCTCCGGCTGCGGTCGGAGTACCTGATATTACCCCGCTGCTGCCGAGCGTGAGACCCGCGGGCAAAGAGCCGCTCGCGAGTGTTGTCGAAAACGTGTAGGGCGCCTTCCCGCCACTTGCAGTCAAGTTTTGGCTGTAAGCTTGAACAGCGGTCCCCTGGGGCAGGGTCGTTGTTATCGAAATGACCGGATTCAAGACCGGAACCGTCACCGTGGCGGGTGAGGATGTGCCGCCAGCATTGGTTGCGGTGAACGTGAAGGCGTCATTGCCACGAAAGCCGATCGGCGGCGTGTAACTGGCGACACCGGAATTGTTGACGCTGACCATGCCGCCCTGTGCGGTCGTCGCCGATCCCACGTTGTAGATGGTCGGGCTATTCGTGGCGTGACCGGTCAGCGAAATAGAACTCGCTCCTGATCCATAGGCTATTGCAGTTGCCGTGAAGGAAGACGCAACGGGAGGCGCGGCATACGTGAAGCCGCCCAAACTCGTCGCGGTGCCGCCCGGCGTGGTGGCGACGACATCGACGGCACCTGCTGCATGGACCGGCGCTATGACGGTGAGCGAGGTCGTGCTGTTGAATGTCACCCCGGTTGCAGCTGTACCGCCGAAGGTGACCGATGTCGTGTTGGTAAAGTTGGTGCCCGTCAGCGTCACCGACGTTCCGCCCGCCGTCGGGCCTGTGTTCGGGGTGATGCCGGAGATGGTCGGTGCTGCGATATAGGTGTAGCGGTCGTTGGCCGATGTGGTGCTGGTGCCGCCCGGCGTCGTTACGGTGATATCAACCGTTCCCGCCGCATGGGCAGGTGCGGTGACGGTGAGCGAGGTTCCGGTATTGGCTGTTATCGTTCCGGAGGTTCCGCCGAAAGAGACCGAGGTCGTGCCGCCGGTGAAATTCGTGCCCGTCAGCGTCACCGACGTGCCGCCTGCCGTCGGCCCCGTGTTCGGGCTGACACTTGACAAAGTTGGTAGGGCTACATAGGTGAACTGATCGCCAGCCGTGGTGGTGCTGGTGCCGCCCGGCGTCGTCACGGTGATATCAACCGTTCCGGCGGCCCCGGCAGGTGCGGTCGCGGTGATCTGCGTATCGCTGATTATGTCGTAGTCGGCAGAGGTCCCGCCGAACTTGACCGCACCCGTGCCGGGTGCGGTGGAAAAGCCGGTACCGGTGATCGTCACCGTCGTGCCGCCGCTGGTTGGGCCTGATGTCGGGCTGAGTGATGATACGGTGGGCAGAGATTGAGGCAAAGTGACCGTAATGCGAACCTCAAGGTCTGCTGCCGGACTGTTTGTCGGCGTCCAAAGGCTGATCGTATCCGTTGTGGAGGTTACGCCGCTGTCGATCGACAGGAGCTTGAACCTATAGGTAGCAGCGAGATTGTCCCAGGCGGCAAGATATCTGGCCTTGCCCGTGTCAAACGTGTTGTAGGTGTCGCCCTGACGGTCAACGCCAACGGCGTCGTCGGCCGAATTCTCGTTCTGTACCTTGTATAGCCCGACCCCGTTGAGGTCGCATCCCGTGATATCAATCGAGCCGGAGGTTTGCCCGGTTGCCGTGAAGGTAATCAAGCCCGGCGTAGGTATGCATGCGGCAAGGGCTGCCGTTGTATCGGCGAAGACAAACAGCACGGCCGCCAGTGCCAATAAGGCACGAATATGTATCGCCAGCCATTGACCAGCCGTATGCCGCATAGAAACAGAACGCGTCATGAAATGCCCCGAATAAATGCCCATCGATTTATCGCGTCGAAATATCGATTCTTAAAAATCAGTTGATGGATGATTGTGACGTTCGATCACAAATACGGCAATCACAGATTTAACGAAAACTGTTGCTCCCGCAGCACATCGTGCTGCAATATTTGGGGTGATCCGCTGCGCCGCACGCTGTATCTTGCTAGCCTCGACACGGTTTCATTTGCGGGAATTTCACGAAATTATAGACGAATCAAATGGATATGTCTCTCCGCCCTGGCGAGCGGAGAGCGAAAGTTCAAAACTCGATTTGCGTGACTGTTCGTGCGGCGTCTCCTCCGCCTTCATGCACTCGATAGCTGCGAAAAACTGAGGCCAAGCGCTTCAGCGCGGATCCCAGGCGAACTCCACGCGGCAGCCGCCGGGTTCGCGGATCATGCAGTGGACCTTGGGGCCGGGGCCGGAAAATTCAGGCGAGAATTCCACCGTGATATCAGGCCATTCGCGCACGCGGGCAAAGAGCGTGTCGAGGTCTTCCTGCGAGCGGGCCTTGAGCGCCAGGTGGTGCAGGCCGACATTGTTGTGGCGGTCGAAATCGGCGAAGGAGGAGGGGTCGCTGACCTGCCAGAGGGTGAGCCTCGTTGTGCCATCGGTCACAAAGGCGGCGGGATAGTCGGGCTTTTCGCCGAACTTGGTCCAGCCGAGGCAATCGATGAAGAAGGCGAGCGATTTACTGAGGTCGGCAACCGTCAGGCCGATATGATCGACGCCTGCCGTGAGTGCCGTGCGGGGTTCTGAATGATCCATCTGAAATCTCTTTTTTCTGAACAACGCAGCCAGATAAAAGGCCCATCCAAACGCGGTCAATCATGCCTGAGGATAGGTCGCGGCGGGATCTGTCGTTCGGTGCACAACCAGATGCTAATTCCAGATATGCTTAATGGCTAATTAAGGGTGCGGAATTAATGTGTTGGGCAGAGGCGTAGCCATTTCTCTGGGTGGCTGTGCCGCATCCTATCTCTTGGAGTCCAAAGGCATGTCTCGCTTTCCGAAACTCGGCCTCGATGCATCGGCCGTGCTTGATGCTTTGAGCCGGTCGCAGGCCATCATCGAGTTCGATCTCAACGGCAATATCCTGACGGCCAACGAGAATTTCTGCAAAGCAGTCGGCTATCGCGCCTCGGAGATCATCGGGCGCCATCACTCCATGTTCGTGCTGCCGGAAGAGGCGGCTTCCAAGGAATACAAGGCCTTCTGGGCCAAGCTTGGGCGCGGCGAATATGACCAGTGCCAGTATCGGCGCCGGGCCAAGAACGGCCAGGAAATCTGGATCGAGGCCTCCTACAATCCGGTCTTCCGTTTCGGCAAGCCCTACAAGGTGGTGAAGATCGCCACCGACATTACCGCGATCAAGCGCAAGAGTGCCGAAGACGAGGGCAAGCTTGCGGCTTTGTCGCGGGCGCAGGCGGTGATCGAATTCACGCCCGACGGCAAGATCCTCGGGGCCAACGAGAATTTCCTCGGCGCGCTCGGCTACAGTGCGGACGAGATCGTCGGCAAGCATCATTCCATGTTCTGCGAGCCCGATTATGCGCGCTCTTCCGAATACCGCGCCTTCTGGGAAGAGCTTCGCGCCGGCCGCTTCACGACCGGGCAGTTCATGCGGATCGGCAAGGATGGTAAGCGCGTCTTCATCCAGGCCTCCTACAATCCGATCATCGATCACAAGGGGCAGGTCTTCAAGGTCGTCAAATTCGCGATCGACGTGACCGACCGCATGCATGCGGTGGAAGAGCTGGGGGCGGCACTCGAGCGGCTTTCCGAATGCAATATCCGCATCACGCTGGACAAGCCCTTCGTCGGCGAGTTCGAGCGGCTGCGGCGCGACTTCAACAAGTCGATCGGCGAATTCCAGAAGACGCTGGTCAATGTGCTTGGCCAGACCGGCGACCTCTCGAAGAGCAGCCAGGAAGTGCGCGAGGCATCCGAAGATCTCGCCCAGCGCTCACGCGAGCAGGCGGCCGCGCTTGATGAGACGACGGCGGCGCTCGACGAGATCACCGCGACGGTGCGCTCCTCGACCGAAAACACCAAGGAGACCCGACAGCTGGTGCAAAGTGCCCGTAGCTCGACGGCGGCTTCGACCGAGGTGGTTCGCCAGACCGTCAATGCCATGCAGCGCATCGAGGCGGCCTCGGGCGAAATCGGCAAGATCATCGGCGTGATCGACGAGATCGCCTTCCAAACCAATCTGCTGGCGCTGAATGCCGGCGTGGAAGCCGCGCGTGCAGGCGAGGCCGGCAAGGGCTTTGCCGTCGTCGCGCAGGAAGTGCGCGAGCTGGCGCAGCGCTCGGCCAATGCCGCCAAGGAGATCAAGGATCTCATCAACAATTCCGGCCGGGAAGTGCTCGAAGGCGTTCGCCTCGTCGGCGAGACCGGCGAAGCGCTTAAGCAGATCGACGTGCTCGTGCGCCAGATCGACGGCAACGTGGACAGGATCGCCAAGGCGGCCGACGAGCAGACGACGGGGCTCGGCGAGATCAGCAAGGCGGTCTCACGGCTCGACCGGATGACGCAGGACAATGCCGCCATGAGCGCGCGCACCACCGTCATCAGCAGCACGCTCGCTGTCGGCGCCGATGCGCTGGCGCAGCTCGTCAGCCTGTTCAAGCTCAACCGCCGCGCCGTACAGCGCGAAGATGGCTCTTCCGTCAAGTCGAACTGGAGCGGCAATCGAGGCGGGCAGGATGCGGGGCGCAACGCGGCCTGAGGCCGGGTTTTCCCACCTATTTCCTGCGGCGCCGTTTCAGGCTAGACCATCATTCGTCGGCACCGTCCGTCCAACTGCAAAACTGAAGCTGAGCACATCGACCCGGCACCGTCCGGACTGTGCCTGCAGTTTCTCAAGCGGAGATGACGCGATGACAGAGATCGCTGATCACGGTGTCCGTTTCGGACGAATTGCTGCCATGCTGCCCGTCAAGGACATGGACAGGGCCTATGACTTCTACGCCAACACTCTCGGTTTCCAGAAAGTGTTCGAAAACGGCAATCCTGTCGGTTTCATGATCCTGAAGCGGGATAGTGGCGAGCTGCATCTGACCCTGCAGAAAGAGCACAAGGCGGCCCATTTCAACATTGCCCATATGATGGTCGACAATGTCGATGCCCTGCACGCGCTCTGCCAGGAGCGTGGACTGAGGATCATCAAGAGCCTGCAGAACAAGGATTATGGCCTGCGCGCTTTCGTCTTCGAAGATCCGGACGGCAACAGGATAGACGTCGGGCAGGTGATCTGACGCCTGATAATGGACCCGGCCGGATACTCGGCCGGCCGGGTCTGTTTCGGTGCAGTTACTTCCAGTTCCGGCGGCGTTCGAGTTCTGCCTCGGACGGGTTGTCGTCGGCAAAGGAGCCGGTCGGCACGTCACCGCTCTTCTCGTAGGTGGCGATGATGACGCCCTTGCCGGAGATCAGCGAGCGGGTGAGCTTGAGGGCGCCTGGATTTGCGCCACCTTCGAACAGGCGCTTGCCCTTGCCGAGCAACAGCGGGAAGGTCAGCACTGTCATTTCGTCGATCAGGTCATTGGCGAGAAGGGTCTGGATGAGATTGCCGGAGCCCTGGATGAGCAGGTCGGGACCATCCTCCTGCTTGATCTTCCTGAGTGTTGTCACGATGTCGGGGCCGAGCGCCTGGCTGTTTTCCCAGGTCAGCGTCTCGGGCCGGTGGGTGGCGACGTATTTGGTGGCGGGATTGAAGGCCCCGGCGATTGCGTCATCCTGATAGGGCCAGTAGGCGGCGAAGATATCGTAGGTCCTGCGGCCGAGAAGCAGCGCGAAGGGCTTGGCGAAAAGCGCGTCGATCACCTTGCCGGATTCCTCGTCCCAATAGTGGAAGACCCAGCCGCCGTATTTGAAGCCGTTGACGGGATCTTCCTCGGGGCCGCCGGGTGCCTGCATGATGCCGTCGAGGCTGACGAAGGTGGAGGCGATGATCTTTCTCATGGAGTTCTCCTCTTGGTGGAATTGCCTCTAGGACGAATTGTGGAGCAGTATTCCGACAGATACTGCGGAAATTTATGGGAGACGGCACGTGCTGGCCGTGCGAGCTTCATTGCACCTTGCCGGTGGAATGTGGGGGTGGGATGCCTGATGTGACGCGACATATGATCGACCGGGGTGACGGGGCGAAGGTGGAGCTTTTTCAGGCCCAGCCGGAGAGCGGAACGCCTGAAGGTGCCATCCTGTTCGTTCACGGCAATCAGGGCGGACAACTCATCGGCGCGCAGGAGGCGGTGGATAGCGGGGCGCTCTTGCGCTTCTCCTCGCGGCTGCATGTGACGGCCGCTGCCGTCTCCCAGCCGGGTTTCGGCGCCTCCGACGGGCCTGCGGATTTCTGCGGGCCGGATACGCAGAAGGCGATCATGGCGGCACTTGCTTTTCTGGGCGAGCAGCCTGCCGTCGATCCCGCCCGCATCCTTCTCTACGGCAACAGCCGGGGCGCGGTCGCATCGGCGATGGTCGCCGCCCAGCTTCCCGGTCTCAGGGCCGTCATCCTGCGCAGCGGCGTCTATGATCTGAAGGCTGCCTATGCGGCCAGTTCAAAAGGCCTGCAGATGACGATCGCGCAGGAGGCGGGGCTTTCCGAGGAGGCGTTCCTTGCCCGCTCGGCGCTGTTTCATGCGTCGAAGATCCGGGCGGAAACGCTGCTCCTCCACGGAAGGCTGGATGATCGTGCGCCGGTGGAGCAGGCGGAGCAGTTCTCAGACGCGCTTTCGGATGCCGGCGTGCCCGTCATGCTGCATGTCTTCGAGTGCGGGCACAATATTCCCCGCGAATACACGCAGATGGCAATGCGCGGATTCCTGGACCGGGTTTTCGATCCCGTCGTCACCTATCATTGAGTTGTGCAGCCGGCCTTAATGGCCGATCGGCTGCCCCTCGGGCGGGTTCGGCGGGCGCCTGACGTAAAAGGAGGCGACGACCGCTGCAAGGGAAATCAGCGCGCCGACGAAGAAGGCCGATTGCATGCCGGCAACGGTTGCCGCTGCGGCATCCGCTTCCCCTTGAGTCAGGATGCCCGCCCGCCAGGTCATGATGGCGACATAGAGCGTGGTGCCGGCCGCGCCGGCGACCTGCTGGGTGGTGCCGATGAAGGCGCTGCCGTGCGAATAGAGGTGCGGCGGCAGCGAGCCGAGGCTGACGGTGAAGAGCGGCGTGAACATCAGGGCGAGGCCGATGCTCATGCCGACATGCAGGGCGAGAACGATCCAGATCGGCGTCGTGATGCCGAGAACGAAGGTCAGGCCCCACATGACGGCGCTGAAGAGGACGGCGCCGGGAATGACGAGCCGGGCGGGGCCGTAGCGATCGAAAAGGCGGCCGACGAAGGGGGCGCAGAGGCCCATGATCAGGCCACCCGGCAGGAGCAGCAGGCCGGTCTGGAGCGTCGTCTGGTGCAGCACCGACAGCATGTAGATCGGGATCAGGATGAAGACGCCGAACATCGACATCATCAGGATCGCCATCATGCCGGCGGCGATGGTGAAGGTCTTCGTCTGCAGGGTGCGCAGGTCGAGCAGTGCCTTTTCCTGTTTCTGAAGGCTGATCTGGCGCCAGACGAAAATGGCGATGACGGCGGCGCCTGCCACCAGCATCAGGCGAGGATCGAGCGGCGATGTGCCGGCCGCCGAACCGAGTTCGCTGACGCCGAAGACGAAGCTGCCGAAGCCGATGGCCGCTAGGAAGACGGAGAGGATATCGAGCGGGGCCTTGGAGGGCACCGTGACGTTCTCGATCTTCGAGGCACCGAGAGCAAGCGCGCCAAGCGCGATCGGCAGCACCAGCAGGAAGAGCCAGCGCCAGTCGAGCGAGGAGAGGATGAGGCCCGAGATGGTGGGACCGATGGCGGGCGCGACCGAGATGACGATGGAGATATTGCCCATCGTCTTGCCGCGCGAATGCGGCGGCACGAGGTTCATGATCGTCGTCATCAGGAGCGGCATCATGATTGCCGTGCCGGATGCCTGGACGATGCGGCCGACGACGAGCATGGGGAAGCCGGGCGCGAGCGCGCAGACGAGCGTGCCGGCGGAAAAGAGCGACATGGCGAGCATGAAGACCGGCCGCGTGTTCAGCCGCTGCAACAGGTAGCCGGTGACGGGAATGACGACGGCCATGGTCAGCATGAAGGCCGAGGTCAGCCACTGCGCCGCACTGGCCGCAATCTTGAGGTCGGCCATCAGATGCGGGATCGCGACGCCCATGATGGTTTCGTTGAGGATGACGACGAAAGCGGAGACGAGCAGCAGGCCGATCACCAGCCTGTTGCGGGCGCTATGGTCTTCTACCGGCAATTCGGCCTGTTCTTCGGTCTCCGATATCAAGGGTTCACTGGTCATGGTGTTCCTGCATCAAGGTCTGAAAGAAGGGGTTCTGCCTTAAGACGAAAGCGACGGGCCGAATGCGACAGGCGATGTGTCGGTTTTCTATGTCTTCGCGCCGGCAGGAGGATGCAAGGCGAAATTTCGTGAGGTGGGGATTTTTCGGGCTGGGGCCGTACCCGCGCATCGTATCACGGCAGTCCCCATTCCCCGGCGGAAAAGGCGTCCGGCGGCAGGCGCATTTCTGAGAGCGCGACGGGGCGACGGTAGATGGACGTTGCCGTGTAGATATTGCCGCTTTCTTCTTTCAGCACGAGCCCGTCGCGGGTGAGGCATCGTTTCTTGCTGGCATCGGAGACATCCGGCAGAAGGTCGAACCATTCGCATGTCTCGCCGAGCACGGTATCGCTCTTTCCGAGCGCGACCTTTTCCGATGTGAAATCAAATTTCATTGGAGAGGGACTTTTCTCCGATGTGCGGCTGGCTTTGAGATATCTGGTATCGTCAACCTGCTTGTAGAAGATGCCCTGGTCTTCCAGTTCGTTCCAGATCATGACGGTGATGATGTCGCGATCGTATCGCTGCTCCCGATAAAGCCAGGGATAATGCCGCAGCAGCTTGATGACGACCTGTCCCGGGCTTTCCAGGGTGATCTCGAAATCGGCGAGCGACGGGTTCGCATCATATTTCCGCAGCGGGCGCAGCCAGAAATCCGGTGTCAGGATTTCCGCCGGCGGACGTATCTCAGCCTGCGAAACCGGGCGGCGTTCAAGGCTCGTCAGGCGGTTGTGATAGATCGGAAAATCGTCCGCACCGACAAGCTTCGTTTCGATGGCGATGCCGTCGTCGGTGATGCAGGTTTGCTCGCGCGCCGGTGATATTTCGAAGAGTTTTCGGGTCGTTTCGCGCCATGTGCAATCCTGCCCGGCAACGGTTGAACGTTGCCCGAGTGGGCGAGGGGTCTCTGCTGCGGCGGTAGCAGAATTATGGTCCCGGCGAAGCTCCAGTGCGTCGATCTCGCCATCCGCCCGACGGCTCCAGCGCAGAACCGGGTTGTCGGCATCCGGGCCGAAGCCGATGCTGGCGCGGCCGTCCCGCAGACTCTCGGTGAGAAACAGGCCGGCGTGATGGGTGATGGTGACGGTCGGTGCCGTTGTCGTGCCCTGTCTGTCGAGGGCCTGCATGACGGCGATATAGTCTGGCAGGAGCGGGGTGTCTTGCGGGGTTGCCTGCGCGAAGGCGGAGCCGGCAAAGGCCATGAAGGCGATTGCGCCCGTTATTGCTGCTGTCTTCATCACCACCAGGATACTGCAACCAGCGCGACATCGCGCCTGCGCCAGCAGAAGACGGTTTTCATCAGGAAAGCAATGCCGCTCTGCGGGTTTTCCCCTCAGCGAAAGCCGATCAGGAGACGCTCGCTAGTGGACGCCCATTAGTGGACGATGGTCAGCGCGGCGATACCGGCCTCGTCGGCGGCGCGCAGGAACGCTTCCCGAAACTGTTCCGGGGCGACGTCTCCACAGATGGCGTCGATGCAGGCTTTGACGGCGATCATATATTCCTCGCCGTCATCAAAGGGCCAATCGCGGATCAGGAGGTATGCTGCATCGCCGAGCGTACGCACAATCGTGTGCGTTTCCCGACCGCGCAAAACCAACCCGACCGGCGCGAATGCCGACGATGTGTTCCAGCTCATTGTCCTCGAACCCCTCAAGGCACAGAGATTGATAGCCTTCAGCACACTATACGCGTGAATTATGAAATTCGGAATTGCGGAAAGGGTGAATTTTAGCAAAGTGACTTATTTGCCGCGGCCAAACAGAAGGGCCTCTGCGGGCAAAAATAAAGGGCGCTCTACGACCTCAAGCCGGAGCGCCCTGTGGCTGCGTCGGCGTCAGTTGCGGCGGAGGCCGGCGGCAGGCAGGAACAGAAAAACGGATAAGGAACGAAATGGCAACCGGCTGTGATAAATTTGCCGTCGCGCGCCGGTTTTACTCCACATTGTTTCCACAAGTTATCCACAGGCAGGCCCGGATCTCCTGCAAAAAATTCAACAGGATATGGCGGAATTCGGATGGCGTGCTCCAGATGGGTGATGTCACCGCGCGATTACAGTGAAAATATCTTCAGACACCGGCGGCCTAATGACCACATTGCCGGTCTATGGTGACCTTCCCTCCTTGAGCGCTGGGCGGCGGACGCTCGGAGGTGGGAGGCGGCAGGCGTTCATGAGGGGCCTGCCGCCTTCGTTGCCCATATTCCGTGATTGGGCCCGGTATCTTGGGAGGTTTTGATGTGTGCGGACAAAAAAATGGCCCGCTCACCAGGGAGCGGGCCTCAGGGGTGCCCGGAGTCGGACGGGCATGGGGTTGAAACGGTGATCAGATGTAGGCGGCGGCGTCGATACTCCTGACATCCGACAGCTTGGTGGCAGCAAGGACGGTGTCGGGCGCGGAGTGCCCATGCCGACGGGCGGCAGCATCGAGCAGGGCGGCAAAGGACGCGACTGATATCTTGTCGGCGCGCAGCATCTGGCGGATCATTGGATCGCGCAGCATTTCAGACTGGGTCATCTCGTTCATGGCTCTCCTCCCATGGCGGATTTTGATGTGGGGGACATCGTAAACCGCTAATGATATGAATGCATGTCGCGAGCGTGGCGAAAAGACGGCAATTGGGGTTCATTCGGGCTAACCCGGACTGTCAGCTTGACTGCAGGCTCTCCAGCAGCCTGCGAAGGCCGGGCTCGCCCGCCTTGGCGGCGGCCTCGTCCAGGGGGAACCAGCGTGTCCTGCGCGACGCCTTTTCCGGGAAGGAACGGGCGATCGATCGCACCTCGACGATATGGGCGGTAACGCTGTAGCGCCTGATGGCGCTGTCCTTCACATAGGTAAAACTGCCGAAGGGTTCGCTCGCAACAGAGCCGCGCACGCCGGCCTCCTCGAAGGCTTCGCGCAGCGCGGTTTCGGGCGAGGTCTCATCCGCTTCGATATGGCCTTTCGGCAATCCCCATCGCCCGTTGCGCATGCTGCCGACGAGCAGAATGCGCACGGTGCCTTTCGGGGAACGGCGGAGACAAATGGCGCCCGCCTGCGGGATATCGGCTATATCGGTCGCTTCATATTTCCAGGTTTCCTGCGGTGTTTCCTGCAACATGGCATCGCTTCCACTTCAATCCCGGCGCGCGACCATATGCTTCCGCCGCCACTAAGTCCATGAAAAAGCTCGCGGCGGATGTGAGTCCGCAGATCCTGGGAAGGATGCGTCTTCTTGCCTTCGTCCGAAGAGGGGAGGCAGGGCTAGTCCTAATGGAGCATTGGCTCACCGTTTTTTCCGATGCTAGGTTTGCGGCGCGAAATGGGATTGGAGGATGCCTATGGAAGCGAGAATGTTCGACGAGATCATCGTGGGGCTGGCAGCCCTTGAGGACAGGATTGCCGCGATCAACGCGCGGCCCCTGCCTTTGCACGATCTGAAATACGCCAAGGCCGAACTGAAGACCAAACCGGTCAGGAGCCGCAAGCTCATCGGCAAGCTCAGATCCCTGAAATCAAAGCCATCAAAATCAATGGCCTCGTGACCGGATTTCAAGACAATCTTGACCATGAACACAGATTCTGACGTTCTCTCACATTTTGTCGATTGCGTCCCTGCGAGAAAGCCGGTTCTCTTGTCCTTGCCATCCCTAATTTAGAGAAATCCCTGCTGCCATGAACCGATACGACATCGAGCGCCGGAGCGACGACGACTGGACTGTGATCGACCGGATGACAGGCGCGCCGGCGCCACATCTGCCGGAAAGGCTCGGCAGCCGGCTGGAAGCGCAGGCGGTTGCCGATTTCCGCAACCGGCTGGCAATCCCGCAGCAGGAGCGCATCCGCTCGCGCCTCGATACGCTGCGGCTCGCCTGGGCTGCGCTGACGGGCAAGAGGGTACGCTAGACCTAATGCCGGCTAAGGATTGCCATTAGATTTTCTAATGCCTGATGCAAATCCTAGCGTGGGCCGTGCAGCGGCTCGACCACCTCGAACAGCCATTCCCGGAAGGCGCCCATAGCAGGGGTTTCGCTGCGGGATTTCAATGATGTCAGCCAGTAGCTGCCGCGCGAGACGAAGACCTCGAAGGGCTGGCGCAACGCGCCGGCGCTGAGAAGCCGGTCGAACATCAACGGTGGCGCAAGGGCGACGCCGGCGCCCTGCAGGGCGGCTTCCACCATGGCGAGCGAGGAATCGAAGACCATGCCTTTGGCGATCGGCGGCTCGTTCGCCATTCCCGCAGCCTCGAACCATCCCGTCCATTCATCGGCGCGATAGGAGCGCAAAAGCACTTCGCCGACGAGATCGTCGGGGTCTTGCAGCCGCTCGGCAATTTCGGGGATGCAGAGGGCCGAGAGTGGCGCTTCGAAAAGGCGATGCGCATCCGTATCGTGCCAGGCGCCGCTGCCGAAGCGAATGGCGTAATCCAGGCCCTCGGCGGCGATATCGACGCGGTTGTTGTTGGTGGACAGGCGCAGCTCGATATGGGGATGGCGCTCGCGGAACTGGTCGAGACGTGGCAGCAGCCAGCCGACCGCGAAGGTGCCGACGACGCCGACCGAGAGGATTTCCTGCACGAAGCCGCCTTCGAAGCGCTCCAGCATGTAGGCCATGCGGTCGAAGGAGTCGCGCACGACCGGCAGCAGGGCCTCACCCTCGGGCGTAACCTTGAGGCCGCGCGGCAGACGCTTGAAGAGCCCGACCTTCAGCCGGTCCTCCAGCAGCTTGACCTGATGGCTGACGGCGGCCTGGGTGACGCAGAGCTCGATCGCCGCACGGGTGAAGGAGAGGTGGCGGGCGGAAGCCTCGAAGGCGCGGAGCGCATTCAGCGGAAGATGTGGGCGAACCATTTTGACCTAAACTGAATTTATGCCTGATGCCAAATAACGTCGTTTGTCCACGCTTTTCAAGACCTGTATTTGAAGCTCGTCAGATCGCCCTGACCATCTCGTCGGGGCCAGTCATTCCAGCAAGGCATGAGAACAGGTCGCGGGTTTCACTGCGCGCGGCCGAGCGACGACGCATGTCTGCGGTCGTCCGGTTTCTGTCTTCGCACGGACGGCAGGAGTCGAGAGTTGCTGAACCTGTTCATCTATGGGCTGAATGTTGCCGCCAATCTGGTGCTTGCCGCCGCAATCGCGGCTTTCCTGCTGCTGCAGGGGATCACGGCAAGCCTGCCGGATTACCACTCGCTTGCGGAGTGGCAGCCGGCGCTGACCTCGCGGCTCTATGCCGGCGATGGCTCCATGCTCGCCGAGTTTGCCAGGGAGAAGCGGCTGTTCCTGCCGATCGGCTCGGTGCCGCTCCAAGTGAGGGGTGCGTTTCTTTCTGCCGAGGACAAGAATTTCTATCAGCATGGCGGCATCGATCTTGAAAGCATTGCGCGCGCCTTGATGTCCAACATCGCCAAATCCGTCTCCGGCGATCGGCTGGTCGGCGCTTCGACCATTACCCAGCAGGTGGCAAAGAACTTTCTGCTGACCTCCGATCGCACCGTGGAGCGCAAGCTGAAGGAGGCGCTGCTCGCGATCCGGCTCGATCAGAATTTCAGCAAGGACCAACTGCTCGAACTCTATCTCAACGATATCTATTTCGGCGCGGGCGCCTATGGGTTGGCACAGGCGGCACTCACCTATTTCGGCAAGAGTGTCGGCGAACTCGATATCGCGGAAGCCGCCTATCTGGCGGCGCTTCCCAAGGGGCCGAACAATTACAATCCCATCCATGCCTATGAGAAGGCGGTGACGCGACGCGACTGGGTGATCGGCCAGATGCGGGAAAACGGCTTCATCAGCGCAGCCGAGGCCAGCAAGGCGATCGCGGAACCGCTCAAGGTCGTCCTGAAAGAGCGGCGCGTGCAGATTGCCGAGACTGAATTCTTCACCGAAGAGGTCAGGCGGTTTCTGCTCGATCGTTATGGCGAGGAGGGGCTTTATACGGCGGGTCTCACGGTGCGTACCAGCCTCGATCCGGCCCTGCAGCAGGCGGCCATGAGGGCGCTGCGGCGCGGGCTCGTGGAATATGATCAGGCCAGGGGGTATCGCGGTCCGGTGACGAGGCTTGCGGCAGGCGAGAGTGCCGAGCAGGCATTCCAACGGGTACAGGGCCTTGCTGACGTTCCGGAGTGGCGGCTGGCGCTGGTGACCGGTGTCACCGCCGATGGGCTTGAGCTTCGCATCGGCGCCGAGAATGGCAAGTCACTGCGCATGGACAAGGCGAACAGCTGGGCGCTCTGCCGGATCTCGGAGACGGGTCGCCGCTGCTTCAAGACGCCGGGCGAGGTGTTTGCAGCAGGCGACGTCGTCTATGTCGAGCAGACGCCTGCGGGCCTTCGCCTGCGTCAGCCACCTGAAGTGCAGGGTGCGCTGGTGTCGATGGAGCCGCGCACCGGCCGCGTCGTTGCCATGGCAGGCGGTTTTTCCTATGCGCAGTCACAATTCAACCGGGCGACACAGGCTTACCGGCAACCGGGTTCCTCCTTCAAACCCTTCGTTTATGCGGCCGCACTCGATACCGGCTATACGCCGGCGACGCTGGTGCTCGATGCGCCGCTCGCCATCCCCGATGGCGCCGGCTATATCTGGAGCCCGAAAAACTACGACGGCAAATCCGGCGGTCCCTCGACCCTGCGGGTGGGCCTGGAAAACAGCCGCAACCAGATGACCGTGCGGCTGGCGCGTGCCGTCGGCATGGAAGTGGTGGCCGATTACGGCAAGCGTTTCGGGCTCTACGATCAGCTGAAACCCTACCTGCCGATGGCGCTTGGCGCCGGCGAGACGACGCTGATGCGGCTGGTATCAGGCTATTCCGTCATCGCCAATGGCGGGCGCGAGGTGCGGCCCTCGATGATCGACCTGATACAGGACCGTTCGGGGCATACGGTCTTCCGGCAGGATGACAGGCGTTGTCCGGATTGCTTGGCCCACGAATGGCAGGGGCAGGCCGAGCCCGAGGTGATCGACGACAAGGATTATGTTCTCGATCCGATGACGGCCTACCAGATCACCTCCATGCTGCAGGGCGTGGTGGAGCGGGGCACGGCCCACAGCGTCAACGTGCTCGGCGTGCCCGTGGCCGGCAAGACGGGCACGACCAATGACGAGAAGGATGTCTGGTTCATCGGCTATACGCCCGATCTCGTGACCGGCGTGTTCATGGGTTATGACACGCCACGGCATCTGGGTTCAGGGGAGACGGGCGGAGGCTTGGCCGCGCCGATCTTCATCGATTTCATGAAGACGGCACTGGCGGGCCGCACGGCGAGCCGGTTCGTGCCGCCGGACGGATTGATCTTTCACAGAGTGGATCGGAAAAGCGGGCAGGAAGTGGTCGGCGGCGGCATCACGGAAGCCTTCAAGCCGGGAACGGGGCCTTGCAGCAGCACCTGCTCCGTCATCGGCGACGAGGAGCAGATCGACATCGCCAGCGACCCCTCTGGTCTCGATGCGGCGACACGCAGCCAATTGCTGCAGAATACCGGCGGTCTCTACTGATGCACCCGCTTTCGCTCCGTGCTTCGCAACGCGCTGCTGCCACCAGTTTTCGCATCCTGCTGCTGATGGCAGGTTTCTGCGGGATCTTCCTGGTCGTCGTAGGGCGGCTCTTCTATCTCGGCCTGCAGGCGACGCCCGAGGCACAATGGGTGCCGAAGGGCAATACGAATGGCCGGCCCGCGATCCTCGACCGTAACGGCGAGGCACTGGCGATGGATATTCCAATCACCAGCGTCTATGCCTCACCGAAGCTGATCGTCGATGTGGACGAGGCGGTCGAGCGCATCACCGCCGTGCTGCCGGAACTCGACCGGCGCCAGCTCTATCAGCGGCTTTCGTCTCGCGCGCAATTTGCCTGGATCAAGCGGCATATCACCCCGCGCGAGGAGCAGGCGCTGTGGAATGCCGGCATTCCCGGCTTGAGCTTTCAGAAGGAGAAGAAACGCTTCTATCCCAACGGCACGCTGGCAGCCCATGTCCTCGGCGCGGTCAATATCGACAATATCGGCATATCCGGCCTCGAAAAATGGATCGAGACGGATGGGCTCGCAAACCTCAGAGCGAGCGGCATGGAACTGGCGAGCGACGATCTCAGCCCCGTCGTCACGACGCTTGATATCAGGGTGCAGAACGCGCTGGAGGACGAGATCGCCAAGGCCATGCGCAAATATGATGCAAAGGCCGGCGCCGGTCTGGTGCTCGATGTCACCAATGGCGAGGTCCTGGCGCTGGCCTCGCTGCCGACCTTCGATCCGAACGATCCCGCCGATGCGCTGAAGCCCGACCGGATCAACCGTATCGCGGCGGCCGATTTCGAAATGGGCTCGACCTTCAAGGCGTTGACGACGGCAATGGCGCTGGAGTCGGGGATGTTTACGATCCACTCGGTCATCGATGCCAGCAAGCCGCTCGCCTTCGGGCGGATGCGCATCCACGATTTCGAGGGCAAGTACCGGCCGCTCTCTGTTCCCGAGGCCTTCATCTATTCCTCGAATATCTCGATGGCGAAGATGGCGATGGCTGTCGGCAACGAGCGGCACAGGGCCTTTCTGCAGAAATTCGGGCAGATG
This sequence comes from Hyphomicrobiales bacterium, assembly GCA_900471925.1. Classification (GTDB taxonomy): domain Bacteria; phylum Pseudomonadota; class Alphaproteobacteria; order Rhizobiales; family Rhizobiaceae; genus Rhizobium. Next base: position 189,166 of record UCGV01000026.1, on the reverse strand, counting down.
GAGGCCCTGCATACGGAGCTGCCGGAGACGGCGACGCCGATCGTGCCGCGGCGCTGGAGCGATATCGTGACGGCCACCGCCTCTTTCGGCCACGGGATCGCGGTGACGCCGCTGCAGGCAAGCATGGCTGTCGCTGCGCTCGTCAATGGCGGACAGCTCATCCGGCCGACATTCATAAAGGATGCGCAGGTCGAGCCGCGTACGTTGGCTTCAGGGCTGATCAGTGCCGAGACGAGCCAGGCATTGCGCTATCTGATGTCGCTGAATGCCGAGACCGGCTCGGCCAAGAATGCCAGGGTCGCCGGCTATTTCATCGGTGGCAAGACCGGCTCGGCGGAGAAGGTGGTGGCCGGGCGCTATTCGAAGACGCTGAACATCACATCCTTCATGGGCATCGTGCCTGCCGACAAGCCGCGCTATCTGCTGCTGACCCTGCTCGACGAGCCCAAGGGATTGCCGGAGACCTATGGTTTCCGCACATCGGGATGGAATGCCGTACCGCTCGGCGGCGCGGTCTTCGAGCGCGTGTTGCCGATGCTGGGCGAGCTGCCATCCTTCGAGGCGCGGGCGGATCCGTTTTCGCGGTTCCGTTGAGCGCCTACCAGCGCAGGATCTTGCGGCCGATCAGGAAACCGGCGACGGTGGCCGCCAGGATGCCGATCGAATACCAGGTGGCAAGGAAAAGCGGGCTGTCATCCGGGCAGTGCCAGGCATAGATGGCGGCGGCGATCCCGCCGGCGGCGAGGCCCGCGACAGCACCCGCCTTGCCCGGATTTTCAGGAGCGCCCTGACGCACCGAATAGAGGATGGCGGCAAGCGGGGCAATCGACAGCACCGGCACGAAGAACAGGCAGAAGGCGGAGAAATGGCCTTCCATGCTGCTTGCCCATGCTGCCTGCGGCACGACGAGTAGTTCGGTGGCGATGCCGAGGATGAGGATTGCGAGCGGCAGCAGGAGCGTCATGGCCGCCGAGCGTAGTGACAGACCGGGCTTGCCGATGCGGAAGGCGAGGCGGGTGGCGGTGATGGCGAGCAGCAGGGTAATCCCGACCTTGAAGAGCACGCGCGGCGTCTCGATCATTTCGGCCATGTTACGGCGGATGCCGATGGTGGAGATGAGCAGGGCGGCGGAGACGACGACACCGATGGCGAGCGCCACCATGAAGACGCGGCCGAAGCGGACGCGAACGCGCGCATCCTTTGCCAGCATGTTGATCAGGTCATCCGTTTTCACGTCTGTCGCTCCGATAGAGGGCCGCCAATCCTTTGAGCGCCCTGTGCAGCGCCACACGCACGGCGCCTTCCGTCATCTGTAGCCGCTCGGCCGTTTCGCGGATGCCGGCGCCTTCAAGCGAGATCGATTTGACGATGTCGCGCTGCGGGTCGCGCAGGCCATCCAGCATGCGGTCGACATCGACGCGGTCGGCGCCGTCCTCGTGATGGTCGGCCTCCAGCGTCTCCATCACATCCTCGATCGGCACCGAGACATGGCGGCCGCGCCGGCGCAGGCTGTCGATCAGCTTGTTGCGCACGATGGTGGACAGCCATGGGCCGATCGGCCTGGAGATATCCCAGGTGCCGCGCTTCAGGTGTACTGCCAGCAGAACTTCCTGCACCACGTCTTCCACCTCGCTCGGCGGAGCCCCGAACTGATCGCAGCGCCGACGCGCTATCGAACGCAGGTAGGGTGTGACGGCCTTCAGGAACCGGTCATAGGCCGTTGCGTCGCCGGCCATCGCCGCGCGCATCCAGGCCGCCCATTCCTCTTCGCGGGCCGAATATTTCATCCGCTACTGACCTCTACGCACGCAGCCACGTGTTTGTTACCGTCATCCTGAAAATTTTGATGACGCGGCACGTGAACAGACACCTGCGTCGGCGCTTATTGAGCGCATTGGCGGGAAAACGGCAAGAGCAGTGCGGCAACAAAGCGCAAAAGCCGCCCGGCGCGATTGCGTGCCGGGCGGTGCGTTTGTGCTGGTATCGAAATCGGTCGGTTTAACGGTTGGCAGTGCCTGCGATCCTGGCGATCAGATGATCTAGCGACAGGCGGCCCGGCCCGTAACGCATGAGGGCGAGAGCCATTGCCGCCCAGGTGATATGGATGGGCCAGCCATCCGGGACGGTGAGTTCGACAATGCAGGTCATGAAGAGCAGGCCAAGGCCGGCGAAGCGGGTGGCGAGGCCGAGGACGAGCAGGATCGGGAAGGTGATCTCACCGCAGCCGGAGAGGAAGGCCATGACCGCCGGCATCGGAAAGGGGTAGGGGCCGCCCGGCAGGTGCAGCATGAATTCCTGGGTGAAGAGATCGATCGCCGTGTCGTTCAGCTGCAGGAAGCCATCCCATTTCAGGATGCCGGAGCGCCAGAAGGGAACGGCGAGCGCGACACGCAACACGGCCTGGACGAAATCGGGGTGGGCGACGGCGCGGATCAGTCCGTCAGCCGTCGCCACGAGCTTCGCGAGCGGGGAGAGAGCGCCGTTGCGAGGCTCGTTATGGGGCATGGAGTCGAGCATGTCAGACATGGGAATTCTCCAGTTCGATATCTGAGAAGGCGCCTGATGCGATCATCTCGCCGATGGCGGCCGAGAGATCGAAGGCGGGGTCGGCATCAAGGCCGGCGGCAACCGCTGCGGCAAGGCATTCGCCCGCAAGCAGGGCATTGAAGAAGGCGGCGCCGCCTGGGGGCAGGAGACGCACGGTGACTTCGTCATCGATGCGGGTGATCAGGCCGTCCTCCGGCCGGTCTTCGACGCGGGTGACGGGGCCGGTGCCACGGTTCATGGCGAAGATGGTGACGGCGGGGTGGGCCGACGACATCAGCCGGGTGGCCGGATGCGGGCGGAAGATGACGCCGCCGAGTTCTTCCGGCGGAATAGCGGCGAGGTTTTCTGCCCTCAATGATGCCGCATCGGCGGCGTGATAGGCATCCAGCCAGGCGCGTTCGATGCGGGCGACATCCGAGAGCCAGGGCATATTCTGCGCGTGCTCATAATGGTCGATGAAATCGGGAAAATCCCGGCCGTATTCGAAGAGCAGCGGCGAGGCGGGCGGTGTTTCGCGCACATGGGAGCGGGCCATGGCGCGGAAGAAATCCGCACCCGTGATGCGCTCGACCGCCGGAAAGATCGAGGTCAAGGACGCAATCAGGCTGACGGTGACATTGTTGCGGTAGACATTGTAGCGCTTCTCCGCCCGCTTTCCGCGCGGGCCGGTGACCAGAGCGGGTGCAGGGGCATCGGGGATCAGCAAGGCGGCAGAGAACTGGCCGGCATAGTTTGGCGCGATCGGCCGGATGGGCAAGATATCAGCCGAGGGCATGAGTGATCTCCCGGTCGCGGGCATGGCGATCCAGAATGGCTTGCGCGGCCAGTGCTTCGGCGCGCAGCACCGGCCATTCGGGGATCTTGCTGTCCCATTCGACGAGTGTCGGGATCGGGCCGCATCTGGCAATGACGATTTCGTAGAGCTGCCAGACGGCATCGGCGATCGGGCCGTCATGGCTGTCGATCAAGAGCAGTTCGCCTTCGTCATCCTCCTGTTCGGCATGGCCGGCGAGGTGGATTTCACCGACTTTGGAAAGCGGGAAATCTCGCAGATATTCCAGCGCCGAAAAGCCGTGATTGGTGGCCGAGACGAAGACATTGTTGATGTCGAGCAGCAGGCCGCAGCCGGTGCGCCTCGATATCTCGCGGATGAAGTCCGTCTCGCTCATCGCCGATTCCGCAAAGAGCACGTAGGTGGAGGGGTTTTCGAGCAGGATCGGCCGGCCGATGGCATCCTGCATCTGGTCAATATGATCGCAGACATGGGCAAGCGTTGCAGCCGTATAGGGCAGCGGCAGGAGGTCGTTCAGGTAGGTATCCATATGGGTGGACCAGGCGAGATGTTCCGAGACCAGCGCCGGCTCGTAGCGCTCGACGAGGCTCTTGAAGCGGGCGAGATGGTCCTTGTTCAGCGGTTGCGGGCCGCCGAGCGACATGCAGACGCCATGCAATGAAATCGGGTGGTCGCGACGCACGGTTTCGAGGGCGCGATGCGGCGGGCCGCCGGCGCCCATATAGTTTTCGGCGTGGATTTCGAAGAATCCTTGCGGGCCTGAGATTGCCGTGATGGCGGCAAGGTGCTCCGGCTTGAAGCTGGTGCCCGCCTGGCCGGCGAGCGAATAGGTCGGAAAGCGGAGGATGCTTTCCGTCTCCATGAGAGGGTTGAACGTCATGTCGACTCTGGTCATGTTCGCCTCCGCTTTCCTGACCCCGTTCTGCTTAGATGTCGCGCTTCAGCGGCATCAGCGCGCCGTGACGGCCGCCCGGCAGATCAAGCGAGGCGCAGGTGCCGCCCTGGACGAATTTCCAGGAATTGCCCTGGAAGTCCTTGACCGAGGTGCCCTGGCAGGTCGTGCCCGGGCCCGCGGCGCAATCGTTCTGGCCCTTGAGGGCGACGCCGTAGCACTTTTCCTTGTGAGCAGCGGTCGCAGCATCGGCCTCCGCCTTGGTCAGCGGGGCGGCGCCTGCCATCGTGGCAAGGGCAGAGGTGATGGCGCCGGCGAGAAGGGCGGTGCTGATGGAAGTCTTCAACATGGATAGTCTCCGTTGCTTGAAACGCCCCTGTTTCAGCGGGGCACGACAGGTATTCGCAACGGGAGGGCGGGTTGTTACAGGCGGAGTGGTAACGAACGCGTGATGGGTTTGATCATTCCGGCCTGAAGGCGGCGGGAAGATCGACAGCAACGTTGAGCGGCTGGAAATGCCTGATGTTTTCGGTGATGACGGTCAGGTCATAGGCGCGCGCGGTGGCGGCGATGATGATATCGCCAAGGCCTGGATTGTGCCCTTTGCTTGCGGCCTCATCTTCCAATGCGCCGGCAATCCGCGCGACCACGATATCCATCGGCAGTATACGATCACCGAAACTCTCGGTGATGAAGTCCAGCCATGAGGCGAGGCGCTTTGCCCGCTCGGTGCCGCCGCGACGATGAAGGCTTCGCATTCCCTTTTCGATTTCGGCGACTGACATGGCAGACAAAAAGATCGCGTCGGCTTCGCCTTGCTCATGAAACCATGCCCGCACGGGATCGGAAGGCGGGGCCTTGTCCGGTGCGAACCTGCTGATGATGTTCGTATCGAGAAGATACGCGGTCACAGATCGGCGTCTCGCATTTTCGAGGGATCGCGTTCTAGCTCCACGCCACCGGGAAAAGTGAGCAGGAAATCTCCGAAATTCGGCCGTGGCTTTTTCAAAGCTTTCTTTGCAGCCTCTGCAGCCTCGACCGATACAAGTACTGCAGCGGGCTTGCCGTGGCGCGTGATCGTCACGAATTCTCCGTTCGCTGCTTCTTCCACCAGACCGGCAAATCCGGCCTTGGCATCAGCGACGCTGACTACCGACATCGCGGCCTCCTGCATGTGACCATATATGGTCAAAATAGAAGCTGATGCTGCTGAAATCAACAGGCACCTTGGGAAGGCCGCAGCGTGCAGACCTAAATTACCCAGCACTCATATCGAATACCAGCAACCCGGGCGCCTCCAATGGCAGTTGCGCCACCACGTTCCCTGCAGGATTCAGCACTGCCGTCGGTCCCCAGGAAATGCGGCCGTCGCGTTCTCCTGTTACGTCGGAGGAGATAAGCCACAGGCCGGTTTCCCGGCAGCGTTCGCCCCGGGCGGCATTGTGGACGTCCCGAAACTTTTCCGCATTGGCGCGCGGCATCATGTTGTTGGCGCAGCAGACGAGGAGGGAGGCGCCTGTGAGCGCGACCTTGCGGGCGGGTTCGGGGAAGCCGGTGTCGTAGCAGATGTTGATGCCGAAGCGCAGGCCATCGACGGTGAAGGTGGGCGTTTCGGTGCCCGGACGGAAGAGGCTTTCGCCCTTCAGCAGATGCGCCTTGCGGTATCGGCTGATCAGCCTGCCCTTGTCGATGACGACGGCGGTGTTGAACAGGTCTTCGCCTTCGGCCTCGATCACGCCCATGACGATCATCGGGCCGGCATCGGAGAGCCGGCTCAATATGGCTTCGAAGGCTGGCGAGGAGAGATCCATCGCGGCGCGGCGTGCTGCCTCCGGCTCGGTCAGATAACCCTGCAGGAAGCCTTCCGGGAAACAGAGGAGACGTGCGCCACTGGCTTCGGCCTGACGGATCATCGCGAGCGCGCAGGTCAGCGCGGCCTCGACATTTTCGCGATAGTCCGGGGTCTGGGCGGCGGCGATGCGGACGGTTTTCATTGGGGCGACCGGTTATTCTCGCAATTATCCGTATCCGAGCAGACGAACATTCGTCCACCGCTGTTATCCATGACCATCTCGTCGAGATAGACGCCCGTCTTGCCGCAGAGCGCGCAGGGCTCTGCGAATTCCTGAATCCGGAAGGGATGATCGTCGAAATCGATGCTTTCGACATGCGAATAGGGCGGGATGGCGTAGATGCGTTTCATGGTGCCCGAGCCGAAGAGCTGCAGGGCGGGCATGTCGTGGAGGCGCGGATTGTCGAAGGTGGGGATCGGGGTCGGCGACATCAGGTAGCGGCCCTCGACCATGACGGGGTAATCGCGGTTGATGGTGATGCGGCCGTGTCTCGTGACGTCCTCGTAGAGCTTGACATGCATCAGGCCGTAATCGGCATTGGCATGCATTTTCCGCGTCTCTGTCTCCTTCGGTTCGAAGCGCTGCAAGGGTTCGGGAATGGGTACCTGATAGACCAGCACCTGGTTTTCCCGCAGCGGCTGTTCAGGAACGCGGTGGCGGGTCTGGATGATGGTGGCGTCCGCAAGACGTGTCGTGGTTGCCACATCCGCCACCTTGGCGAAGAAGCCGCGGATGGAGACTGCATTGGTCGTGTCGTCGGCGCCCTGATCGATGACCTTCAATACATCGTCAGGGCCGATGATGGAGGCGGTGAGCTGTACGCCGCCGGTTCCCCAGCCATAGGGCATGGGCATTTCCCGCGAGGCGAAAGGCACCTGATAGCCGGGAATGGCGATCGCCTTGAGGATGGCGCGGCGGACCATGCGTTTGGTCTGCTCATCCAGATAGCCGAAATTGTAGAGATCGTTGGCGCCCATGGCTGCCGCCCTTCATCAAGCCGTCACTTGTATAATTTAATAGATAAATACGACGATAAGATATTGAATAATCTACGGATATTAAAAGCGCATGACAGCGGTGGACAAGATGCAGAAATCGGGGCTCGCGGGCGTGGCGCTGTGGCGGCGCATCGCCGACGAGATCAGGCTCGATATTGTCGGTGCAAGGCTTTCACGCGGCGAGCGGCTGCCGACCGAGGCGCAACTGGCCGAGCGCTTTTCCGCCAACCGGCATACGGTGCGCCGGGCGCTGGCGATGCTGGCACAGGAGGGTGTGGTCCGTGCCGAGCAGGGGCGTGGGGTCTTCGTGCAGGATGCGCGCCGGGTTCACTACCGTATCGGGCCGCGCACGCGCTTTTCCGAAGGGGTGGATGGACAGAGCCATCAGGCGCGCGGGGCGCTGATGTCTCATGTGCTGGAGCCTGCCTCGGCCGATGTGGCGAGCGGACTGGCCCTCAAGGCCGGAGCGCCTGTCATCCGTCTGGAAACGATCGCCTTTGTCGACGAGGCGCCGTTTTCGCGCAGCACGCACTGGTTTTCGAAGGAGAGGTTCGAAGGCATTGCGGAAGCCTATGGCGAGCGCCTGTCGATCACGGCGGCTTTGCAGGCTTGCGGCGTGGAGAGCTACAGCCGTCATTCGACCCGCATCACGACGCGTCATGCAGAGGCGCAGGAGATCGTGCAACTTCGGCTGTCACCCGGAGCGGTGCTGCTCAGGGCCGAGGCGATCGATATCGATGCGGAGGGGCGTCCGATCCAGTTTCTCGTCACCCGTTTCCCGGGGGATCGGGTGGAGCTTATGGTCTGAGAGGACTATTCCTGAGCCTCGGGAACCTCTGCATTTCTCATCCGTTTGCGGAGAGGAAATATGACGAGGAGGAATCCCAATGAGCAATCTCCATAGTGACAGCACGCCCGCTTTCTCGGGCGCTCCGGGCCGCAGCACGCTGACGGCCTTTTTCGACAGCCGCAGCGATGCCGAAAGTGCCGTCGAGCGGCTGAAGGATGCCGGTATCGCCGACGTGCGCCTGATGCCCGGCTATGAGGCGGATGGCGACAAGGCCGCGGTTGCCGGCGACGATCGCGGCGGCTTCTGGGCGAAGCTGGAAGGCTGGCTGTTTCCGGACGAGGACCGGTCGGTCTATGCCGAGGGCCTGCGCCGGGGCGGCTTTCTGATTTCGGTCGAGGTGGACGACGCCACCCATGGTATCGCCCATGACATTCTCGACGATCAGGGCTCGATCGATATGGACGAGCGTGCCGATCTCTGGCGGGCCGAGGGCTGGAATATCAGCAAGTCGAACGAGGCTTTCGCGGCATCGCGCTACGATGCCAATCGGGCGCGCGAGGCTGATGAGGCCGAGCGTGCACGGCAGGCACGTGCGGTGCAGGATGATGTGTTCGCTGCCGGCGGAAGCAAGCCCGCAGAGGAGCCCGCTCCCTCAGCCGCTCGTTATAGCCGGCGGGTCGATCCGGATTCTCCGCGTGTGCGGTCCTATGATCTCGATGACGAGGCGCCGCTCGATGAGGAATTGCGCGACGATATCCTGCCCACAGGTCATCACCGCACGGTGGAAGAATCCCGGGAGCAGGCCGAACGCGAGATGCGCCAGGCGCAGGATATCGAGGGCATGCGGCAGGAGCAGACTTTGCCGCGTGGGCGGTGACTATCCAACATTAAGAGAGACGCGCTCCAGGCATTGGGTCGAGCAACTTGTCTCGGCCCAACGTCTATGGAGCGGCCACATCAAGCTCAATGCAGCCCTTCCGCCTTCAATGCGCGTTGCACCGCCGGGCGGGCCGCGACGCGCTCGTACCATGCCCTGAGGTTCGGCAGATCATCGAAATGGATATCTGCCCGATAGTATGAGGTCAGCCACGGCGCCTGTCCCCAGCCGGTGAGGGCGAAGAGATAGGCATCGGCTACGGTGAACGTGTCTCCGGCAATATAGGGGCGGATGGCGAGTTCGGCGTCGATATGGGCGTAGCGCTGTTCGAGCTTGGGTCTTGCGGTCTCGACATAGGGGCCGGCGAGGCGGGCATAGAGAAGCGGGATGAACCCCTTGTGAATTTCGCTCGACAGGAAGTTCAGCCATTGCTGCAGCCGGTAGCGGGCGAACGTGCCATTGGCGGGCGCCAGCCCGAATTCCGGTTTGAGGTCGGCGAGATACTGGACGATGGCCGGTCCCTCGGTGAGGACGGTGCCGTCCTCGAGTTCGAGGGCAGGCACGTAGCCCAGCGGATTGACGCTGTCGAAATGGGCGGGCAGCCGCTTCTTGCCATCGACGGGGATGAGTTCGGCCTCGATGCCGAGTTCATTGAGCACGATGTGCGGCGAGAGCGAGCAGGCGGCCGGCATATAATATAATTTCATGGATTTCCCTTTGCGATTGCCACCGGAAAACTGGCGCTGTCCGGTGCGCCGGCAATCTAGAAAGGGTGGGATATTTTTTGAAGAAGGCACTATAATGTGGTGTAGGTACATATTTTATACTGGGTGTGAGGGCGCATGAAGGAAAGCGTGACGAACTGCACGGTGGAAGAGGCGATGCGGCTGCTCGGCGGCCGGTGGCGGCTACTGATCGTCTATTTCCTGCTCGATGGTCCCCGTCGGTTCAATGAATTACGGCGCTGCGTGCCTGGCATTTCGCAGCGGATGCTGACGCTGGATCTGCGGGCGCTGGAGGAGGCGGGTCTGATCCGGCGTACGGTATTTGCGACGGTGCCGGTGACCGTGGAGTATAAGCTGACCCAGGATGGCGAGAGGCTGGTGCCTGTGGTGAAGGTGATGCAGGAGTTTGGGAAGTGGTTGCTGGAGCGGGATGGGCGCGAAGGCGTGATGCTGCAGGTTGACGGGTGACGCGCCAACCTCAAACTCCCTCATCCCTGTGACAAGCACAGGAACCAGGGAAGGGGCCTTAACAGCGTCCTCAAAGCCAGCCGACATGCTTGTGTCGTCGTTGGTTGCCACGCACTAGTCCTCCTCGATCTCCTCCGGAATGAACCCACCCGTCTGCCGCCGCCAGAGCCGCGCAAACAGGCCGTCGCCTTCGATCAATTCCTCCGGCCTGCCTTCCTCGACGATGCGTCCGTGGTCGAGCACGACGATGCGGTCCATGCTTGATATGGTGGAGAGGCGGTGGGCTATGGCGATGACGGTCTTTCCTTGCATCACCAGATCCAGCCGTTCCTGGATGGCAGCTTCGGACTCGCTGTCGAGCGCCGAGGTTGCCTCGTCGAGCACCAGGATCGGGGCATCTTTCAGCAGCACGCGGGCGATCGCCACGCGCTGGCGCTGGCCGCCGGAGAGTTTTATGCCGCGGTCGCCGACATAGGCGGCATAACTCGTGCGGCCTTCGCTATCGGCAAGATCGGCGATGAAGGCGTCGGCGCTTGCCATCCTGGCGACTGCCTCGATCTCCTCATCGCTCGCGTCCGGCCGGCCGTAGCGGATATTGTCGCCGACTGAGCGGTGCAGCAGCGCCACATCCTGGGCGATGACGCCGATGGCGCGGCGCAGGCTCGCCTGCGTCACCGAGCGGATATCCTGTCCGTCGATCAGGATCGCGCCGTCCTCGATGTCGTAGAAGCGCAGGAGCAGGTTGGCGAGCGTCGTCTTGCCGGCACCCGAGAGCCCGACGAGGCCAAGTTTCTCGCCGGGTTTGATGGTCAGCGACAGGCCGTCGATGACGGGCTTGCCGGCCTTATAGGTGAAGCCGACCTTGTCGAAACGGATTTCGCCGTCAGCCACCTTGAGATCTCGCGCATCCGGCCGGTCGATGATGGTCGGCGGTGTCGTCATGACCGGCATGGCATCCTTGATCGTGCCGATCGCCTGGAAGATCTGCTGGCCCATCTGCAGGAAGGTGAAGGTGTGGCCGGAGAGCCGGTTCAGGACATAGACGGCGGCGGCGAATTCGCCGATCGTGACGAAGCCCTCGACAAGGCCGGTAAAGCCGATCGACAGGATCGACAGCCAATGCAGCATGTTGAGCACGACGACGATGAGTTCCGACGTTCGGTAGACGCGTTGTTCGCTCTGCTGCGCCTTGATCGCCTTGCCGATGATACCTCTGATGGCGCCGGCCTCGCTGTCTTCGGCGGCGAACTGCTTTACCATCTGCATATTGGCGTAGAGATCGGTAACGGCGCCGGAAATCAGGCTGCGCCGTTTGGCGGCGCGGCGGGCGCGTTCGGTGAAAACAGGCGCCATCTTGACGGCGAGAAGTACGTTGAGCGTGATCCAGACGATGGTCGGCAGGGCGAGCGGCCAGGACAGCGCGCCGAGCAGGATGACGGAACCCAGCATCTGCATGACGAAGCGCGGGATGGATTGGAAGGCCGAGATCACCTGCTGCTGTACGGCGGAAGCCACCTGCTGCAGGCGCGAGGCGACCTGTCCGGCATAGAGATCGTGGAAGAAGGCGAGGTCCTGCCGCTCCACCGCCTTGTGGCCCTGCCACTGGATGGCGGCGGGCATGCCGATGCCGAGCGTATGCGAGATCAGCGTGTTGATGACGAAGGAGGCGATCGGGATGGCCGGAAACAGCATGAGACCGAGCAGGACGAGCAGCGGCCAATCATTCCGCAGGAAGGCGCTCGCGCCCTCTCGGGTGACGCCGTCGACGATGACCGACAGACCCCAGACGAGCGTCAGGTTCATGGCCTCGGTCGCCATGGTGCAGAGGGTAACGGCAATCAGGATGCCGCGGAACATCGAGATGAAATGCAGAAGGACGGCGACCGGCCCTTTCGACGGCAGCGGGCGGTAGGGGATATCGAGCGGGCGGATCAGGTTTTCAAAGGGACGGTAGATCGTATCTGAAAGCGACATAATCGACAAAAGCCTCTCGGTCGTGGCGGAAGCGGGCGGCGTGTCAGGTCGTATGACCTCGTATCGAATCATCTTCCGGCTGCAATCTCAATTAGAAATTTTGGAAAAATGAGGGATGCGGAGGCGCTGTGGCCACGCCTGTCCGGTATTTGCGCTGCAATCCTTGATGGAGATTTTCAACTTGCTCTGTCGCAGCAAGGAGCCTCACTTTAAATTGGTCTGCGAACGGGTCGCTGTTGCGGTCTCCGGAGCATTTCCGTTTCTCCAACCGGTCACGAACCTGCTCCATCCCCTTGTTTTTCAGGGGACTCAGAGGCCGGACTATCTTTGCACTTTTACGCGAATTGCTCTTAACGCTACTATTTTTCGGAAATGCCATAAGCGAATGATTAAGCGTAACAGGCCCATAAATCGGCATGTTCGAAACGATTGTCTGTCCCTTCAATTTTCGGGGGTGGATTGATCGGCAAACTTAAAATTATTTTCTGTGATGATTTTAAAATGCCCAGATCGGCCAAGTTTGAAGAATTCGTCGGCGCTGTCGCCAGTCTGCACGAGGCACAGACCGAACAAGGCATTTTTTCCGCCTTCCACGCGGCCTGCGAAACCATCGTCGGGCCTGTGAGCCTTGCCGGATACGTGGTTGCGCGCAGCGGCGAGAGCGTGCGGGAAGCGGCTGCGATCGGTGATCCCGCGCTGCTTTCGGCCGTCGGGCCTTCGGTGGCTGGCTGGCTCGTCGGCGGAGCGGAGTTTGCGCGGGGGCAGCTTCCCGGCGGGGCGCCGTTTATAGCCTATCGGCTCGTCAGCGGAACGCGCACGGTGGGCGGCGTGATCGTTGCCGGCGAGGGGCTTGCCGATGCGGATGCCGAACGCCGCTGCGGCCGGCTGACGGGTTTCTGCGCCGGCGCCATCGTTGCCTATCAGCAGCGGCGCCTTTCGCAGATGGTGCTGGAGGCGCTGGAGGAGAGCGAGGAAGCGATCTCCTTCTACGACGCCAATGACGGCATCGTCTTCACCAACGACGCCTATCACAGGGTCTTCCCGCATTATCCCGAGCCGCCGCGGCTGGTGGGCCGCAGCCATATCGATCTCTACCGGATGGATCTCGATGCCGGGATCATCGACGATCCCCTGGCCAGGAGCGATCCCGACGCCTATCTCGCCGGCCGCCGGCAGATGGCCGAAACGCTCGTCACGCGCCAGCGCGAAATCCAGAAGATCAGCACCCGGACCTATATCTACACGCGCTCGCGCTCGAATACGGGTGCGACCATGTCGCGCCGCATCGACATTACTGAGCAGGCGGCGACGGAAGCGCGGTTGCGCGAGCGTGAGCGGGAGTTGCACACGCTTGCCTTCCGTGATCCGCTGACCGGCCTCTTCAACCGCGCCTATCTGCTCAACCTGATCGAGGACCAGCAGAACCGCATGCGCGCCGGCAAGCTCGGGCAGATGGCGGTCTTCCTCGTCGATCTCAACGGCTTCAAGTTCATCAACGACACCTATGGGCATGATTGCGGCGATCTGGTCTTGAAGGCCGTGGCGCAGCGGCTGACGGCGATGGTGGCCGAGACCGATGCGATCGTTCGGCTCGGCGGCGATGAATTCGTCGTCGTCATCGAAAGAACGCTGACGATGCGCGAACTGGCAGACCTTGCCGATACATTGATTGCCGAGCTGACGCGGCCGATCGAACATGCCGACCTGGTGCTGACGACGGGAACGAGTGTGGGCGTTGCGCTGCGTACCGGCCCTGAGGCCGACCTTTCCACCGTGATCGCCGATGCCGATCTGGCGATGTACGACGTGAAAAAGATGAAGTGCAGCGCCTATATGTTCTTCGATCCGGGCATGCGCTCCAGCATGATCGAGCGGCTGAGCCTGCTGGACGACCTGCGCAACGCGCTTTCATCAGGCGAATTCGAACTTTACTACCAGCCGCAGTTCAGCACCCGCATGTCCGATCTCGTCGGCTTCGAGGCGCTGGTGCGCTGGCGCCATCCCAGGCGCGGGCTGGTCTCTCCCGGCGTGTTCATTCCGCTGATGGAGGAATACGGGCTGATCGAGGCGCTGGGCGAATGGGTGCTGCGCACCGCCTGCCTGGAGGCTTCACGTTGGCCCGGGGAGTTGCACGTGGCGGTCAATGTTTCGCCGCTGCAGGTGCGCAACGGGCGTTTCTCCCTGGTGCTCAGCGAGACCCTGCGGCTGAGCGGGCTGGCGCCGCACCGCCTGGAGCTCGAGATCACCGAATCCGTGTTCATCGACGACGAAGCGGGCACGCGGGCGCAGCTGGAATTGTGGAAATCGCTCGGCGTGCGCATCGCGCTCGACGATTTCGGCAGCGGCTATTCCAGCCTCAGCTATCTCAACGCCTTTCCGATCGACAAGATCAAGATCGACCGTGGCTTTCTCGGCAAGCTCAATCCTGACGATCCTGACGAGGCGGCGGATATCATCCTGCGCACGATCATCGATCTCGGCCGGGCGCTGGATATGACGGTGACGGCCGAGGGCGTGGAACGCGCCGACCAGCTTGCTTTCCTGAGCGAACGTTCCTGCTCGGAAGTGCAGGGCTTCCTGCTCGGGCGGCCGATGCCGGTGGAGCAGGCGCGACTGTTGTTCACCGAGGCCGATCAGTCCGTGGCGCTGGTATCTTAACGGGCGATCCGGTTCAGCCTCTGCGGGCTGCCTCGATTTTCGCGATATCGATCTTGCGCATGGTCATCATCGCGTCGAAGGCCCGCTTGGCTTCGGCGCCCCCGGCCTGAAATGCCTCCATGAGGACACGCGGCGTGATCTGCCAGGACACGCCCCATTTATCCTTGCACCAGCCGCATTCGCTTTCCTGGCCGCCATTGCCGACAATGGCATTCCAGTAGCGGTCGGTCTCTTCCTGAGTTTCCGTCGAAATCTGGAAGGAGAAGGCCTCGCTGTGCTTGATCGACGGGCCACCGTTCAGCCCCATGCAGGCAACGCCGCAGACCGTGAAATGGACGACAAGCACATCGCCCTGCTGGCCGGCAGGATAATCGCCGGGCGCACGATGGACGGCATCGACGGAGCTTTGGGGAAAGGTTGCGGCATAGAAGCGGGCAGCTTCCTCGGCATGTTTGTCGTACCAGACACAGATCGTGTTCTTGTGCATTACGGTCCTCCATTGGTTCCCTCACGGCAGGAAATAAGAGGCAAAGAGGTTTTGCAAAGCCCGGTGGCCGCTTAAAACCGGGCGGCGGCTACGCCCAGAACCATGATTTCTCGACCTCGGTCTTCGCTTCGCATGGCGACAGGCCGATATCGCGCAGTTCATTCTCCGTCAGCAGGGAAAGCGCCAGCCGCTCGCGGCGCTTGTCGAGATAGAGGCGGATGGCGTTGCGGCAGCGCCGCGCGATGCCGCCATCGGTGCCGCGAATGGCGGTCGCTGTTATCTCCACATCTGTCGTCATCAGGCTTCTCCGGTCTTCGTTCTGGAGGCCCGAGAATGGACTGGCGTGCGACCGTAAGGAAGCTTATGCTCTTTATGCAATCCATAAGGAATTCTTCTGATGCTGAACCTCGACCAGCTCGCAGCCTTCGTCAGCGTCGTCGATCTCGGCAGCTTCACGGCGGCGGCAGAGAAGGCGGGGCTGACACAGCCGGCCGTCAGCCTGCAGGTGAAGCTTCTCGAACAGCGCATGGGCGTGCGCCTGATCGAGCGCGTCGGTCGCCGCGCGCAGGCTTCGGCCGCCGGTGTCGAGCTGCTTGCCCATGCACGCCGGATCATCGGCGAGTGCGCTGCCGCCGAGGAGGCGATGAGCCCCTACAGGGAAGGAGCGGTGGGGCGCGTGCGGATCGGCAGCGGCGGCACGGCCTCCATCCATCTGCTTCCGAAGGCGATCGCGGCCGCCAAGAAGCGCATGCCGGGGCTGGAGATCGTGGTACGGATCGGCAATACCGACGAGATGGTGCGCGATCTGGAAGCCAACACGCTCGATATCGCCGTCGTCACGCTGCCGGCATCCGGCCGCTCGATCGAGGTCGAGCCGTTCTACGAGGACGAGCTTGTCGCCGTGGCGCCCAAGGGCAGCGTGATGCCGGAGGGCGGGGCGACGCCCGATTTCTTCAAGGACAAGATCATGATGCTCTATGAGGGCGGCAATACGCGGCGCACCACAGACGAATGGTTCGCGGCGGCCGGCATCAGGAGCCAGCCGGTGATGGAATTCGGCAGCGTGGAGGCGATCAAGGAGCTGGTGGCGGCAGGTCTCGGCTGGTCCGTGCTGCCGGAGATGGCGCTCAAGCGCGACCGCAACAGGCTTGTGACGGCCTCCGTGCAGCCACGGCTGGTGCGCCAGATCGGCATGGTGATCCGCCGCGACAAACATCTGACGCGGGGACTGCGCGAGGTGATGAAATGCCTTCGCGCAGTCGAGAAATGGGGATGATCAGCCGAGCGCGCTCTGCTCGGCGCAGATGCGATCGATCAGCGCGTCGAAATCGCCCTTGGGCGGGCGGCCCTTCGCGAAGCGCTGCTTCAGATGCATGATCGGTTCTTCGAGGATTTCGTCCAGGCTGGTGGCGCAGGTGAAATCGCCGGCGACGCGCTTGACCTTGGAATTATCGAAAATCGCCGTCCAGGCCTTGTCGCCGGTCAGCGGGCCGATCCATTCCGGATTGTACTTGACGAGAGTGTCTGTCGGCACATGCACGATCTTGGCCTCGACACCGAGAAGGCGGGCGATCGCCTGCTGGATATTGTCCCAGATATGGGCGTGGTCATTGGTGATGTGGAAGATATCACCAAGGGCAGCCTGCTTGCCGAAGAGGCCGACGAAGGGCACGGCGAAATCGACCGAGCGGGTCAGCGTCCACGGCGTGTGGCCGTCACCGGCAACGATGGTGGGTTCGCCATCCAGCATACGCCGCGCCATGATATCGCTGTCGCCCATCATGATCGGCAGGCCAGTGCGCACGGTATGGCTGGGACGCACGATGGTCCAGGCGAGCTTGTCGGCCTTTTTCAGCAGTTCCTCGCAGGCGATCTTGGCCTGGCTATAGGGCCAGTAGGGGTTGATCGCCGGGGTCTTTTCCTCGGTGATGATGTAGTGGCGGGCGGGCTTCTCATAAACCGAGGCCGAGGAGATGAAGATGTACTGGCCGCAATTGCCCGAGAAGATATCGATGTCACGCTGAACCTGATCGGGCGTGAAGGCGATGAACTGGGCGACGACATCGTAATTGGCCTTGGCGAGATCGGCATAGGCAGACGATCCGAGTTCGCCGACGATAGAGGTGACGCCTGCCGGCAGCGGATCGCCCCTGAGGCCGCGATTGAAGACGCTGACATCATTGCCCTGGGCGACGGCGCGCTCGACGCAAGGATAGGAGATCTGGCCGGTGCCGCCGATGAAAAGGATTTTCAAAGCCATAAGGTAAACCTCATTGTCACATTGGGGGTCAGCTGTGGGCAAAATTGTCGACAATGTTCATAGCGCGAAAGCGCTGGGGCGTCTCGTGCAAAAATGGCGATTGTCGATAATTGCGTTGCCCGCGTGCGCCGCTCAGTGCGTCACCATCAGCTTGCCGATTTCCTGCGCCAGCTGGTCCTGCGTATAGGGTTTTCCGAGCTTGGCGACGTCGAGGTCGAGCCCTGCCGGCAATTCGGCATAGCCTGAGGCGATGAGGATCGGCAGGTCCGGAGCGATGGCGCGGGCGGCCCTTGCGAGATCGCCGCCGGTCATGCCGGGCATCGAGTAATCCGTTATCATCAGGTCGAAGCCCGTGCCGGTGCCAAGGCATTCAAGGGCTTCTTTTCCCGAATGGGCTTCGACCACTTCATGACCGAGATCGGTCAGCATATCGGCCGAACTCATGGCGATCAGCACATCATCGTCGACGAGCAATATGCGCTTCGGGCCGGAGTGCCTGTCGGCGTCGAGGCGCATTGCATCATCAGGCTCGATATCAATCGCGGCCGATGTCGAGACGGGGATCCAGAGCTCTGCGGTCGTGCCCTTGCCGGGCGTGCTCTTCAGTTTCAGGTCGCCCCGCAGCTGCAGGGCCAGACCGTGGATCATGGAGAGGCCGAGGCCCGTTCCCTTTCCGAGTTCCTTGGTCGAGAAGAAGGGCTCGATGGCTTTCTGCAGTGTTTCCTTGTCCATGCCGTAACCCTGGTCGGCAACGGTGAGGACAACATAGCTGCCGGTCTCGAGTTCGTCGGTCGGCGAAAGCTGCTTCGTCTCTTTCAGTTCGATGCGGATCGTTCCCCCGTCCGGCATCGCGTCGCGGGCGTTGACGGCGAGATTGAGCAGGGCAAGCTCCACCTGGTTGGCATCGGCCGACACCGGCGGCAGGTCGTCGGGAACCTGGGTTTCGATCAGGATCGTGGAACCGACGGAGCGCTTCAGCAGATCCGTCATGCCGAGCACCAGCGCGCGCATGTCGACGGGATCGATGCGCAGATCCTGACGCCGCGCAAAGGCGAGCAGTCTCTGGGTGAGGGAGGCGCCGCGCCTTGCACCCTGGAGGGCGCCGTCGATCAGGCGGCTCGCCCTCACATCGTCGCCGACATATTTGCGCAGCAGGTCGAGATTGCCGAGAATGACCATCAGCAGATTGTTGAAGTCATGCGCCACGCCGCCCGTCAGCTGACCGATCGCCTCCATCTTCTGGGCCTGGCGAAGCTGCTCCTCGGCGCGTTCGCGCTGGCTGACTTCCGCCATCATGATGGCATGGGCCTGCTCCAGTTCCCGCGTGCGCTCGGCAACCCTTTCCTCGAGGATTTCGTTGATCTGCCGCTGGTGTTCCTCGGCCTTCAGCCGCGCCGTGATATCGGCGGATACGCCGACCAGCTTGATCGCCTTGCCGGAACGATCCTTGTAGAGCTGTGCGCGGATTTCGGCCCAGTGGACGGAGCCATCGCTCCAGATGGTCCGATATTCGATGGAGTAATCCGCTCCGGTTTCGACGGTTCTGCTCACGGCCGCCTGCATGCGCTCCCGGTCATCGGGATGAATGCTGCCGAGCAGATCCTTGTAGGTAAAGGGATCTTCCGGGCGGCGGCCGAAAACCGCCTTGCAGGTCGATGAGGTCGTGAGCACAGCCGAGGCCAGATCGAGTTCCCAGGCGCCGAGCCGCCCGGCTTCGAGCGCCGTCTGCAGCCGGCGTTCGCCTTCATCGAGAGCCTCGATGCGCGATCGGGCATCATATTGGCGCCGGCGTCCGCGCATGGCCGAGCGGGCAACGCTGATGAAGGTGGTTGCGTGGAACGGGCGCTCTACGAAGCTGACGTTGCCGAGAACCTCGGAGAGTCTGGCGGCAGCGGGATTGCGCTCGGGACCGCCGCCCCGGTTGGTCAGGATGATGAAGGGCAGGTCGGACCAGCTCGGCTGCGTCTCGATCCAGGCGGAGATGGCGCGCAGATCGGCGGAGCGGAACGCCTCTTCGGTGACGACGGCAAAGGCGATATCGTCGCCGAGGCCTGCGACGAAGGATGAGAGATCCGGGGCCGTTTTGGGCTGTACGCCGGCTTCCTGCAGCAGTGAAGCCGCGATTTGCGCATCGCGCCCGATGGGAGCATGGATCAGGCCGATGGCATCGCTGTTAGGAATTGTCGCTATCCTCATCTGAGGTTTGAAGGAGCGGCTGTCTTTCGCCGACGAATGTCGGAACGCCGCGAAGCACCCCCTGGAAACCGGACAGCGGTCCGCCAAGGGTCAGGCCTTCATGGGTGATGCGGAATTCTCTGATCGTGTCCTCGTGCATGCCGGTGCGCTTCTTGATGACGGAGACGGCGCGGCGCACTTTGCCGAGGGCTTCGAAATATCTGAGCAGGATCACGCTGTCGGCGAGATAGGTGACATCGACGGGCGATTTCATATCGCCAACGAGGCCATGCTGGGCAACGGTGAGGAAGGTATTGGCGCCTTGACGGTTCAGATACTGAAGCAGCTCATGCATGTGCAGGATAAGGGCATTCTCCTCCGGCATCGCTGCCTGGTAGCCGTTGATGCTGTCGATGACGACGGTTTTCGCATCATAGCTCGCAACCCGATCCCGGACGCGCTGCGCAAACTCGCCCGGCGACAGTTCGGCTGCGTCCAGCTGCTCGATATGGATCAGCCCTTCATTGCTCATCTTCTCGAGATCGATGCCCATCGACCGCGTGCGGGCAAACAGCAGCCCAAGCTCTTCATCGAAAATGAAAATGGCAGCCTTTTCACCACGCTCGACCGCCGCGACGACGAATTGCAGGGTAAACAGGCTCTTGCCCGTGCCCGCCGGGCCGATCAGCAACGTGCTGGAGCCGCGCTCGATGCCGCCGCCCAGCAGATCATCGAATTCCTTGATACCTGTCGAAAGCGTCGTCCGATCGAAGTCGGTCTTGTGCTCGATGGCGCGCAGCCGGGGAAATACCGCGACGCCGCCGGTCCTGATGAGGAAGTCGTGGTATCCGCCGCGAAACGACTGGCCGCGATACTTGATGACCCTGAGCCGCCGGCGCTCCGAACCATAATCGGGCGCAAGCTGTTCGAGATGGATCACGCCATGGACGACGCTGTGCACGGTCTTGTCGAGATTATCCGACGTCATGTCGTCGAGCAGCAGGACGGTGGCATCCGAGCGGGAAAAGAAGTGCTTCAGCGCCAGGATCTGCCGGCGATAACGCAGCGAACTCTGGGCAAGGAGCCGGATTTCCGAAAGGCTGTCGATCACCACTCTCTGCGGCTTTATTCGCTCGAAGGCCCCGAAGATCAGCTTGGTGGTCTCGCCGAGTTCGAGATCCGACGAATAGAGGAGGCTCTGCTGCTGATCGGCATCGAGCAGGCTTTCAGGCGGCACGAGCTCGAAGATCTCGATGGCCTCGCCAAGTTCCATCCCGTGCGAGGCGGCGCTGTCGCGTAACTCCTCCTCGGTTTCGGAAAGACTTATGTAGAGACAGCGCTCGCCGAGCACTGCGCCCTCAAGCAAAAATTGCAGGGCGATGGTGGTTTTGCCGGTGCCGGGCGAACCTTCCAGCAGGAATACATGGCGGCGGCTAAATCCGCCGAACAAGACATCGTCCAACCCTCCGACGCCGGTCTTTGCCTTTTTGCTCAAAACTTGGTCCATGCTGTCTCCTATATCAGCCAAGGAGTTAGGGCAGGCTGTTAAAGGAGCAAGGCTGTCGGCGCGGTGATTTACGGCATGTCAATCGCGGGAGGCCGCCTGCCGGGATGTTGGAGAACTGATGGCATCATGCCGCCACTGTCTCCGACAGCCGCGCGCGCCTTGCCAGCTGGCGCAGCGACAGGGCGTGCAGGACCAGCGAAGTGGGCACGGTGAAGGCCGGAATGATGGCGGTGGGGTAGAGACCGGTCGTCAGGTTGGGATGATCGAGCGCCAGACGCTGGAAGGGGCCGGGTGTCGTCAGCGCTCCGAGCGTCACGGCAATGACGAGATCGGCGATACCGAAGAGGTTCCAGAAGAGGGCCGAGCGCATGCTGCCCTGGCGGCCGCTTGCCAGCACCACGGCAGTCGGCAGCGCCATCAGCCCCGTGATCACATCGCCCGTGCCGGCCGGCAGGGCAAAGACACCGGGTGTCGTGCCCGCCACCCAATTGGCGAGGAAGACGCCACCGATCACCCTGTAGGCCTGCAGGCCGATCAGCCAATGGGCCGGCATGGCATCGAGTACCATGGCGATGCGCCTGGAGCGCAGGAGCAGCGTGATGACGATAGCTGTCGGCACGAAGATCATCAGCGGCAAGAGCGGAATTGCGATCGCCCCCGGCAGCAGCAGGCCGTTGGCGACGATTGCCCAGGCTGCGCCGTGCCAGACGGTGAGGGGAATGGCGAGCGCCAGCCAGGTCCGGATCTTCTGCGCGGGATCGAGAGAGGTGTGCGAGAGCGCCGCCCAGATGCCGCCGATGGTGACGAGATGCACGGCAATGCGCGCGATGACGACGGAGAGGCCGGAATCCTGAAGCCCCGGTATGGCCACGAGGGCCGCAAACCAGATGCCTGTCGCAACGGCGGTGCCGGCAAAGGCGAGCGTGGGGCTGGTGGAAAAAGTGATGCTGTCGGAGGCCATGGGAAACCCTTGCATTTGGGTGAAACTGGTGAACTCAGATAGTGACTCTTATAATAAGAGTAATAGGAGCGGCAAGGAGTTTCTCGGCCCCGGGCGCGGCAACGATGCCGCAGGGCCGGAGATATGGGGCCATTCTTGAAACGGCCGGGGCAGCCCGGTAAGGTTGCTCTCATGATAAGAGGCGGACGGACATTCCGGCCCGTCGGGAAGGGTTTCGATGCGTTCGAAGGGTTTTGACGGAATGACTTGCTCGATTGCCGGCGTGACGGCGGCAATCGGTGACCGCTGGGCCATGCTTATCCTGCGCGATCTCGTGTGCGGCATCCGTCGCTACGAGGATTTTCGCCAGTCCTCGGGTGTTACCAATGCGACGCTGAGCGACCGGCTGAAGCATCTGGAAGCCAATGGCATCATCGAGCGGCGGCGCTATCAGGTGAACCCGGAACGTTTCGAATATCTCCTGACCCTGAAGGGATGGCAGATCGCACCGCTGATGCCGCTGCTCGCCCAGATCGGCGATCGCCTTGGCCTGTCGGGTGCAGCGGCCCCGCCGATGACCTTCGTCAATCGCAAGACCGGCAACGAGATACGCTTCGGCTTCATCGACCAGACGACGGGCGAACAGGTGAGCCCGGTCGATCTGGAAATCAGGCCGGGAGACGGTGCGGACGCACTCGTTCGCTGGCGGCTGTCGCATGGAGACAAGCGCCGCGAAGCGCTGGAAGAGGTTCTTGCTTCGGTAGGGGATGCGCCGAAAGAGTAGGCGGCAAAGGCCGCGACGTGCGGCGGAACAGGGGCTTGGGAGGGACTGCTCATGCTGATCATTTTCGGCGGCTTGCCCGGCAGTGGGAAAACGACGATTGCGCAGGCGCTGGCGCGGCAGCTTGGCGCCGTGCATGTGCGTGTCGATACGGTCGAGCAGACCTTGCGGGATTCCGGCATGTTGCAGTCGGAAGTCGGGCCGGCGGGCTACATGGTTGCCTATGCGGTAGCCGAAGACAATCTCATGCTTGGCAACCGTGTCGTGGCGGATTCGGTCAATTGCCTGACGATCACGCGCGATGCCTGGCTGTCGGTTGCTGCGCGGGCAGGTGTCAGGGCGATCGAGATCGAAATCGTCTGTTCCGACAAGGCCGAGCATCGCCGCCGGGTGGAGACGCGGGCAAGCGATGTGCCGGGGCTGGTGAAGCCGAGCTGGGCGGAGATCAGCGTCCGCCACTATGAGGATTGGGGGCAACGGCCTGTTCGCATCGACACGGCGACACTCGGCGTGGGAGAGGCCGTCAGCGCGTTGGTGGCGAGACTTGACGCCCGATGATGCCGTTCAGCGTGCCCTGACCTTCGCTCCCCCGCGCTTGCCGGCGACATTCACCAGCCGGCGGAAGGTGGGGCATTCCAGGTGAGAGGGGGCGGGGCAATCGGCGACGTGGCGTAGCGTGTCCGACAGGGCTTTCAACTCGCGGATCTGGCGGTCTATTTCGTCGGCCTTCTGACGAAGAGTTTCGCGCGGCAGGTCGGGCATGCCGTTGCGGCCGAACATGCCGGCGATCTCGTCCAGCGAGAATCCGGCCGATTTGCCCATGCTGATCAGCTTCAGCTGCAGCAGCACTTCCGGCGGAAACTGGCGCCGCAATCCGTGGCGCGAGACCGATGAGATCAGCCCTACCTCCTCGTAATAGCGCAGTGCCGAAGGCTTGACGCCGCTCTTTTCAGAGACCTCTCCGATATCGAGAAATTTCATGCTTGACCTCAAGTCGGCTTGAATTCGTAGCCTGCTTTTACACCCGAAATCTCGGAAAGGAAAAGCAGATGGATGAGACAGGATTGCCGGCTTCGAACAGGGCGCAGAGGGGAACGGTGGCGACGCTCGCTTTATCGATGCTGCTTGCCTCGCTCGGCACCAGCATTGCCAATATTGCGCTGCCGGCGCTGGCGGCAGCGTTTGACGCACCCTTTCGCGAGGTGCAGTGGGTGGTGATTGCCTATCTCGCGGCGATGACGGTTTCCGTCGTCATCGTCGGCAGGCTGGGCGATCTTTATGGGCTGAAGCGGATGCAGCTTATCGGGCTCGGCCTCTTTGCCGCCGCTTCGCTTGCCTGCGGTATCGTTTCCGATCTCCGGCTGTTGATCGCTGCACGGGCATTGCAGGGCATCGGGGCCGCGGTGCTGATGACGCTTTCCATGGCGCTGATGCGCGAGACGGCAGGCGAGGCGCGGATGGGCCGGGCGATGGGCCTGCTCGGCACGGTTTCGGCGCTTGGAACGGCACTTGGCCCCTCGCTCGGCGGGTTGCTGATCCCCGTGACGGGATGGCGCGGTATCTTTCTGGTGCAGGTGCCGCTTGCGCTGCTGGCGCTGGGGCTTACCCTTGTCACGCTGAAGACGAGCGCGGGTGGGCGCAAGGCGTCTTCCTCGAGTCTTTTTGCCATGCTGGACAGGCGGCTCCTGCCCAATCTCCTCGTCAATGTCATGGTCGCGGCCGTGATGATGGCGACGCTCGTCGTCGGGCCGTTTTTCCTGTCGCTCGGTCTCGGCTTGAAGGAGGGCATGGTGGGGCTCGTCATGTCGGTCGGTCCCGTCATCTCGATCTTCAGCGGCGTTCCCTCCGGCCGGCTGGTGGATGGATGGGGTGTGCGGCGGGTGCTGCTGACGGGGCTTGCCATGCTCTCGGCCGGTTCCTTCCTGCTTGGCGTGCTGCCCGGCGTCACCGGTGTTGCGGGGTATGTGCTTGCCATCATGATCCTGACACCCGGCTACCAGCTGTTTCAGGCCGCCAACAATACGGCCGCACTTGCCGATGTTGCGAAGGACAGGCGCGGCACGGCTTCGGGGCTGCTCAGCCTGTCGCGCAATATCGGCCTGATCGCTGGAGCCTCGGTCATGGGCGCGGTCTTCGCCTTCGGTGTCGGCAGCGAGGATTTCACCCATGCGGCACCCACGGCAATTGCCGGCGGGATGCGGCTGGCCTTCCTCCTCGCCGGCGGGCTGATGCTGGTTGCGACCGGCATTGCTCTCGCCTCGATGACAGGCAGGGTGCTGCGCGGGGCGCAATAGGGACAGAATCATTGACCTCAGGCGGATGCCGGGCGCTAATGGACCGGCATCGTCAATGCTTGCAGGCAGGGAGGACGCGATGCTGCTGAAGGGCGAACGGACCTTCATCGTGCGCGACATGGGCGGCTTCATCGCGCATGTGAACATGCCGGGATGGCTGAAGCCGCGGCCGGATGACCATGGCCATGGAGCGCTGGCGATGGTCGTCGAAACCATCCTTTCTCCCGGCCGGCAGGTTGCCATGCATGAACACCACAATGACGAGATCATCTCCTGGGTGCCGGATGGCGTCATGCGCCATGAAGACAGGGCGCGCGGCCGGCTCACCTGCGACAGCGGGCACCTGATGGTGATGAATGCCGGGCGCAGTTTCTGGCATCAGGAGGAGACCTTCGCCACCGATCCGCCGCTGCGCATGCTGCAGATCCTGATCCGGCCCGATGCGGTGGATCTGGAACCCGGCATCCAGTACGGGGCCTTGCCTGACCTCTTGCCCAATCGCTGGCGCCATCTCGTCGGGCCGCAAGGGGGCGATGCGCCCTTCTTCGTGCGCAACCGCATCGATCTGTTCGATATCAGGATGGACGTGGGCGAGCGGATGGCGTTTCCGCGCCGGCCGGGGTGCCACCTCTATTTCTATGTGTTCAATGGCACGATGCTTGCCGGCGGGCAATCGTTCGGCGAGGGCGAGCAGGGGCTGTTCCTATCGGATGAAATCCTGCTGGCAGAGGCGACGAGCACCTGCCTGCTGGTCGCCTTCCTGATTGATCCCTCAGCAAGCGTGACGCGACAGGGGACCGTGGGCGATCACAAAAAAATCCCACCTCCAATAGTGGTTCGCCCTTTGAAGTGGGTCATGGCGGGCCGACGATGGCTGCGGCGTATCCGCAACGTCGGGGCTAGAGGCAACTGACCGGGCCGGTTGCGGCATGGCGCAGCCTCGCTTCATACAGCCGAGGGCCGGGTTACCGGGCCTGCCCAGCGATAGCCGATGATCTGGCCCAGCGCCATGCCCGTCGCGATGACGGCGATTGCCGCGAAGATGTTCGTAAGGCCGGTCAGGCTCAGCAGACAGATCCCCGCAGCGACAGCGGGGAATGTCAGTGTCGAGGCGAGCAGGACGGTGAGCAGCAGCGATGCGATGATGTCAGCATCGGTTCCCAGCAACGGCAATTGGACGACGGCAAGGGCAGCGAGGCATCCGAGCGACAGGGCGACAGGGTTTGCGAGCCTTGCCTGGAATGCGCGCGATCCAATCCGCCGGCGTTTGCGGCCGTGGGCGGTCGAAAAGGCTGATATCACGAAGGCGATCGATCCGACGACAAGGCAAATGACGAGAGGAAGGAATGACATGATACTATCGGGCTCGTTGAATATTGGCCCGATCGATAACAGCTTTTGCGGGTATGGCATTTCCGTTTTCGTGGAAGGGTAAATAGTTCCTCTGCTTTTTGCAGGGCATTAGCTCCAGTATTTGACAGCATAGACCACCGTCATGACAGCACCGGTGAGGATGACGAACCAGCGGACGATCACGGCCGGCAGCACACGCACCAGATAACCGCCGAGATAGCCGCCGGCGAGCGCGCCTGTGAGCATGACCAGGGTTTCCGGCCAGTGGACCGCGCCTTGGGTGATGAAGATAAGGATGGCGGCCATGCTGACGGCAGTGGCGAGCAGGTTTTTCAGCGCCTTGACGCGTCTGATGTCGTTGGGATCGGCGATCGAAAGCACTGCCGTCAGGATGACGCCGAGGCCGGCGCCGAAGAAGCCGCCATAGATCGCGGAGAGACCGAGGACGGAGAGGCCGAGGCCACGCGAGGGCTCGGCATCACCGCGCCTTGCTTCTGCCCAGGCGGCAACGCGCGGCGAAAAAAGGAAGAGAAGCGTGGCGATGCCGATGAGAGCCGGGACCGGCAGCACGAAAAGCCGCTCGGGCAGGGCAAGCAGCAGCAGGGCGCCGATGACGCCGCCCGCGAGGCAGACGAGGACGGAAAGCCAGAGTTTTGCATCGAGCGGCAGCACCTTGCGGCGATCGGCCAGGACGGCAAGCAGGTGGCCCGGCACGATCGCCACCGCATTGGAGGCATTGGCGGTGACCGGCGGCAGGCCGGCGGCGAGCATGGCGGGGAAGGTGAGGAGCGTGGCGCCACCCGCGAGCGCATTGATGACGCCGCCGGCAATGCCGGCAGCAAAGAGCAGCAGAATAATATCCGGCGTCATTGGTTTGCCCCCCAGTTCCCCAATATGCTTCTGGATGCATCAGGGGGCGGGGTGCGGACAAGCCGCCGATGGGCTCAAGCCGTTCGCGGCTCGAAATATTCCACGGTGAGACCATCCGGATTGCGCACGGTCATGTTGCGGCCGAAGGCGATTGTCTGCGGCGGGTGGAGTATCTCGGCGCCGTTATCCTCCAGCCAGGAATTGAGATCGTCGAGGCTGTCGACATAGAAGACGGCGCCGATCGCGCGCAACGGCTGAAGATCGGCATCGGCGCCGGAAAGGATCAGGACGCCGCCGATCCTGACGCCCTTGATGCGCTTCTCCGCGTTCTCGAAGCGCAGCGTGCAGGCTGCGCCCTGCAATGTCTCGTAGAAAGCGATGGTTGGCTCGAAGCCGTCCGGGGACGTATAGAGCCGGAGCACCATGTCTTTGACAGGCATGTCTGTTGTTTCCTTAGGTAATCAGGGATTGCGCATGACGATGCAGGTCAGGCTGTCGGCCTGCCGGGCCGCTTCCATGGCCTGCGGCAGGGCCGGCATGGGAAAGCATTCGGCCTTGATCGGGGTAAGATCGAGCCTGCCGGTGCGCAACAGGTTGAGCACCTTGAGATGGGCGTCGGCCCCGTACATGAAATGGCCGATGATCTCGATATTATTGCCCATGAGCTGCAAGTAGTTGACCGGCAGCGGCACGGTCATGCTGCCCATCAGCACGAGGCGGCCGTTACGCCTCAGGCTCGCAAGGGCGGCAAGCGTGGCGCTGGCATCCGTCGCCTGTCCGACCATGTCGAAGGCAAGCTCGGCCCCGCCGCCGGCAGCCTCGCGAAGGGCTGCCGCATCCGCCTTCACGTCACCGGCAAGCGACACGGTCTCGATCCGGTTGCCGAGGGCAGCCTTGATGGCCTCGAGTTTCGCCCTGTTGCGGCCGGCGCCGACCACCTTGCCGGCGCCGAGGGCAAGGGCGATCAATGCCGCGGCGGTGCCATAGGCGCCGGTAATGCCGTTGATGACAACGGTCTCCCCCGCAGCCAGCCGGCCGCGCGCGAGGCCGCCATAGGGCACGACGCAGCGACTGACGATGGAGAACTGCTCGGCCGGCACATGATCGAGGCCTTCGACCGGTGTCACGGCCGAGACCGGGAAGAGCGCGTAATCGGCGAGCGTGCCGTCGGGCCAGTCCGCCTGCATGGCCTCTCCGGCGGCGTTAAAGCGCGTGACGCCGATGAGGATCTGCTCCTTGTCCGGCACATTGTCAGCGGCAACAAGGTGCGAGGAGAGCATCACCTTCTGGCCGGGTTTGAGATGCCAGACGTCGCGGCCGACGGCCTCGATGGTGCCGAAGCCGTTGCCGCCGGGCGTGAACGCGCCGGCGGGCGGCAGGTAGGTCTTCAAGCGGCCTTCGACATAGTCCTTGAGGTAGGACATCAGCGACGTGGTTTCGATGCGCACGAGCACGCTGCCGGGGCGAACCTGCGGCAAGGGAATGTCGCGATATTCCAGCGGGCTGCCGAGCCCGTCGATCTGCCATGCCTTCATGATTTCGGTCCTTGTGAGGTTTGGTGAGGGTGTCAGACGGGCGCTTCGCCCGGTCCCCAGCTCGGCCCGTCATAGGCGTGGCCCGAGGGAAAGCGGGAGCTGGCACGATAGGATTGGATCCAGCCGGGATAGGAGGGCGGCAGGCGGCTTGCCGCATCGAGCCGGGCAAGGTCGCCCTCGGCGAGGGTGACGGCGAGCGTGCCGAGATTGTCTTGCAACTGGTCGAGGCGCTTGACGCCGATGATGACACTGGTGACTGCCGGACGGCCAAGCAGCCAGGCGAGCGCCACCTGCGCCGGCGTTGCGTTGCGTTCGGCGGCGACGGCTTTCAGCGCATCGATGATGCCGAAGACCTTGTCCTCATCGACAGGCGGAAACTGAAGGCTGGCCCGGCGGGCGCCGCCATCGGCGGTGCCGTCGCGGTCGAACTTGCCCGACAGCAGGCCGCCGGCAAGCGGGCTCCAGCAGAGCACGCCGAGGCCGTGATCGATCGCGGCGGGCACGATTTCGCGTTCGGCGTCGCGGCCGGCCAACGAATAATAGGCCTGCACGGAGACGAAGCGCGCCAGCCTGTCACGCTCCGACAGGCCGATTGCCTTGGCGATCTGCCAGGCGGCATAGTTCGAGCAGCCGATATAGCGAACCTTGCCCTGACGGAGGGCGCTATCAAATGCGCCGAGCATTTCCTCCATCGGCGTCAGCCGGTCGAAATTGTGCAGTTGATAGAGATCGATATGGTCGGTTTTCAGCCGCCGCAGGCTCGCCTCCAGCGCCTGCATGATATGGATGCGGGACTGGCCGACATCGTTCGGTCCCTTTCCGGTTCGGCTGCTCACCTTCGTCGCCAGCACGAATTCGTCCCGGTGCGGGCCGAGGGCTTCGCCGAGAAGCGCTTCGGATTCGCCGCCGTTATAGACGTCAGCCGTGTCGATGAAATTGATGCCGGCGTCCCGGGCCGCGCCCACGATGGCCTCGACCTCGCGCAGCGGCAGATTGCCGATCGGGCCGCTCACGCCGCCGAAGGTCATCGTGCCCAGGCAAAGGCGGGAAACGAAGGTTCCGGTTTTTCCCAACTGTGCATATTGCATGATCGCTCTCCTGTTCGGGAGAGACCTAGCAGCCGATGGCGGCTTGCGGAATGGACGATACGTATCCTATAGTCCGCAATATGTATCCATTCGTCCGAGATATCTGATGGACCCGCTTTCCGACAGTTTGACCATGTTCACGGTGCAGAAGGTTGCCACCATCCGCTTCGAATCCTCCGGTCCCTATGCGCTCCGGTTCGGCGCCTATGACCACATCAAGTTCGGCGCAGTGCTGACCGGCCATCTGCGCCTCTGGGTCGAGGGCAATCCCGTGCCTCTCGAGCTTGGGCCGGGTGATTGCTACCTGCTGACGGATGGATTGCCTTACCGCACCTCGAATTCGGACGAGGCGCCGGAACTCGACGGCAACGGCTTTTTCGCCGGCGCGCGCGGCGAGGATGGGGTGATCCGCCTTGGCGACGGGCCGCCGGACAAGATCGTGATCGGCGGGCGCTTCGTTTTCGACGAGCAGGGGGCAGCCTGGCTGCGAGAGGCCCTGCCGCCGATGATCCATATCAAGGCGAGTTCTCCGGCAGCGGGACCGCTGGCGGCGACGCTTGCTCTTCTCGGGCGCGAGGCCGGTGGCGGGGCGCCCGGCGAGAATGTCGTCGTCGATCGTCTCGCCGATATTCTGCTGGTACAGGCTTTGCGCGCCCATCTTGCCGAACACGGGCGGGCGAGGGTGGGTTGGCTCGCGGGCCTTGCCGATCCCAAGCTCGCACGGGCGTTGCGGAGTTTTCACGGCGACGTCGCGTTCGATTGGTCGGTCGCGTCGCTGGCTGCCGCTGCCGGCATGTCGCGATCATCCTTCGCCGATCATTTCCGGATCGTGGTCGGCATGCCGCCGCTCGATTATGTCACGCGATGGCGGATGATGCGCATCCGGCGTGCGCTGATCGACAGCGATCTTTCCTTTGCAGCGATCGCGGAAAACAACGGTTACCTCTCGCGCACATCCTGCAGCCGCACCTTCAAGCGCGTCTTCGGTCATGCGCCCAATGAATTGCGGGACTATGACGACCCTGATTTCGGGCGGGCCTATGAGGATGGGCGGGGCCTCGAGGCTCGCGACTGAGCGAAGGTGGCTGGACCAGAAATACAACTCACCCGTTTGGGCAGCTTGCGCGAGCAAGCTTCCCGCCCATGCTGGCGCGGGCTCGGCCTTGCGCCGGCTCATCGTCAGCGACTGATACGGGAGGGGAAAATGCATGGTTTTACGCAAGATCCCGCAGGCGAATGCGATTGCGGCAAATGCCTCGAGGATGCCGTTTCGCGCCGGCGCTTTCTCGGCAGCGCCGCCGGGGCGGCCGCGCTGGTGGCGGGCGTTTCATTTTCCGGGACGGCCGGGGCGCAAAGCACGATGGCGCCTGACGATGCGCTTGACGCGATGATGGAGGGAAACAGGCGCTTCACCGAGGGTCGTCTGCAATCTCTCAATGAGGATCTTTCCATCCTCAAGGCGAAGACGGCGGAAAAGCAGGAGCCCTTCGCGGCCGTACTTTCCTGCGCGGATTCCCGCGTGCCGGTGGAATTCGTCTTCGACCAGAGTATCGGCCAACTCTTCGTGGTGCGCGTGGCCGGCAATATCGCCACGCCCGAAATCATCGCCAGCCTTGAATATGGCATTGCCGTTCTCGGTGCGCGGCTCCTCATGGTGCTCGGCCACAGCAATTGCGGGGCGGTGAAGGCGACGATCGAAGGCAAGGCGGTGCCCGGCCAGATCGGCGTCCTCTATACGCCGATCTGGCCGGCGGTGAATGAGGCTGGCGACAATCTCGATGCCGCGATCGATGCCAATGCGAGGATGCAGGCAACGCTGATCGGACGCAGCTCGACGGTGGTTTCAGCGGCGGTCAAGGAGGGCAAGCTCAAGGTGGTGGCGGCGCGCTATGATATTGCGAGCGGGGTCGTGTCGCTGCTGGGGTAGGCGCTTCGGTGGGTCGCCTATTCTGTGCCAAGCCTGCCGAACTGGCCGGGCTTGCGCTTGACCACGATGCGCGGCGGCGTCACCGGGCGATAGGCTGGAGGCCCAAAGCCGCCGCTCGGGATGAAGGCGAGGGTGAGAAGCACGCCGTAGAAGAACACGCCGATCCCCTGGATCGCCATTGCCGGAAGCGGAATGGCGAGGAATTTCGGCAGAAACACGGGTGCCAGGAGTGCCCACAGCAGATATTGCGGCCAGCCGATATCGCGCAGCCGGCTCGACACCATGTAGAGAAGACCGATGATCGTGATCGCCGTCATGGCAATTGCCGAGAACATGTAGAGCATTTCGAAGGTCGACCGCCGGGCGACGAGATCCGCCGTTTCCTTGTATTCCGGATCGCTGCCGGAGAGCATCTGAATTGCGCCCGTTACAGCCTGTCCCTTGAGTTGCGCCAGATCTTCAGCCGTCGGCTTACGGCCGGAGGCGGCCATTTGCCTGATCTTTTCCTCCTGCCCCTTGAACATCAATGGCATCTGCTGTCCATTGCCGAAATTGCGGGCGGAGCCTTTCGCGGGACTGCCGGTCTGGCTTGTCGTGACTATCGGCTTTTCGCGGTGCGGTCGTGAGGTCGCCAGCTGGCGCGCAGCCTCGTCGTGCTGGGAGATGATGAAACGCTGGATCGGATCTTTGACGAAATCGAAGCCGAACATCAGGACGAGCAGGATGGCGTAAACAATCCGCCCCAGACGCGACTGCCCGAAAATCGTCATTCAGCTCCATCCCCAAAACATAAAGTTGCGAAGGATACTGCCCGTGACGGTTGAATTCCGCTCTAAATGGCTCGTTACAATTTTAGCGACATCGCAATTTTAGTCGGTTGTGTCGAGTGCGGAGCGATTTTGACGGCGTTGGGATACGACGTCGGTCTTCATGGGGAAGCGGACGTAGCGCGGCTGCCGGTCGGGGCGAAGGCGGACCTAAAACTTTCCACAATTGATGGATTTGTAGTGACGCCATCGCAACCTCTGTATTGTACGACAACGGGATGATGTCTCGCCTTACCGTTCTGTCGCTCTTGTCCGTCTGCCTGTCGGCCGGTGCCATCCTCGCGGGTTGTTCGCCGACGTCGCCAAAACGTCATTCCGATGCCGAAGTCGCCCTGCTTGCCTCCGATGCCCATGTCATTGTTGGGGGCGTTCCTCTCATCGTTCCCTTCGTGGCGCTGACAAGTCTTGCCGAGAAGCCATCATTTTCACTGGATAGGAAAGCAGACGGTGAGGCGGCAGAGAGGAAGCTGGAGTCGTTCCGCAGGACTGCGGGCAGCCCGGAAACCGCAATGGTCATCGACAGATTGGAAATTACGGTGCGGCCATATGGCTGGGATGATTTCGATGCGCCATTCCGGCGTATCTGCCTTCAGTTGACCCGCCAATGGGCGCGCTCCATTTGCGATAATCCATCGGCTCCACTGCGGCGCGCCATGCCGAAGGATCAGTTTTTTCTCGCCGATGACAGGAAGCTCGACGGTTTTCGAGATTATTCTATCGGCAACGGTGAAACGGTTTCTGACCATCTCGACAGGATGCGGCTGAAATCTGGGGAAGTTTCCGTCATTTGCGACGCGCAGGGCTCCTCGAAGTCAACCTCCTGTACTGCAGCTACGCCATTCACGCAGCATCTGATCGTAGTGTGGAGGGTCTGGAGCAACTCGGCCGAGGCGGCCGGCAGCAAGGCGGAACGTGAAGGCATTGCCATCACCGCTTTCGTCGCCAATGCGCTGGGGCCGGTCGAAAACTTTCCGACATTGATTTCTGTCGCCTGTGACCTGATCAGACCGACGCCGTCGGGCGAGACGCGCGGGGATGCTTGTTCCTGAGTAAATACTCAGATCGCCGGCCCCGGCCGGATGCGGCTGCCGTCGGAAAAGCGGGAGAGGCGGAAGCGGGTCAGGTCGTGGCCGGGGGCGTTGCCGGCGATAAGATCGGCGACGATGCGGCCGATGCCTGGGCCGATGCCGAAGCCGTGGCCGCTCATGCCGGTGGCGACGAAGAGGCCTGATATGGCGGCGGCGCGGTCGACGATCGGGACGATATCGGGCATGGCATCGATCATGCCGGCCCATCTTGTCTTCAGGCGTACGGTTTCGAATTGCGGGAAGAGGCGTTTGAAATCACGCTGGATCGCTTCGATGCTCGCCTGTTCGGGGGCAGGGTTCAGCACGCGCATCCGCTCGAATGGGCTTTGCTCGTCCGCCGTCCATTTGCGCGGTGTGGACCAGCTGTCCGGGTAGCCGGTTGGTGCCGTCGGCGAATAGCGGGTGCCGGAAGGATGGGCGAGCAGGGCGGGCAGGTATTTGACGGCGTGGCGGAAGGCATCGGGGCCGAGATGCAGGAGGTGCGTCGAGGGCGCCAGCGTGTAGCCGCCATCCTGCCGGCGGCGGAAGGCGACATCGGCGCCGGCGACGGCGCCGGCATGGATTTCGGCCATCGGCTCGGTGGCGGCGACGGTGGCGCGCACGGCAAGCTGCGGGATGGAGATGCCGTGGTTTCTGAGGAAGAGCGATGACCAGGCACCGCCCGAGACCAGCACGGTGGAGGTTTCGATACGGCCTTGCTCGGTACAGAGGCCGCTGATCCTGCCGGCGGAGAGATCGAGGCTGCGGGCCGCGCAGTTTTCGATGATGGTGACGCCGAGGCGGGCGGCAAGCTTGGCAAGGGCCGGCACGGCGAGCCAGGGTTCTGCGCGCAGATCCGACGGCGTCGTCATGGCGCCGGTGAATTTTTGTGACATGCCGTTGAAGAGGGCTGATGTCTCGCGGCTGTCGAGAAGGCGGGTATCGAGATCGTAGGTGGCGGCGAGCTTCATGAAGGTGTCGAAGCCGGCCATGTCCTTGTCGGAATTGGCGAGATAGGTGACGCCTGATTGCGTCAAGCCGATATCCTTACCGCATTCTGCTGCCAGTTCCGTCCAGAGCCTGATGGCTTCGATGACGATGGGGAGTTCGGCCGCGTCGCGGCCCTGCTTCCTGATCCAGCCCCAGTTGCGAGAGGATTGCTCGGCCGCGATGCGGCCCTTTTCGACCAGCGTCACGGATATCCCGCGCTTTGCCAGAAACAGGGCGGTGGTGACGCCGATGACGCCGCCGCCGATGATGACGACATCGGAGGATTTCGGAAGCGGCACGTGATGGCGGATGGGATCGGATTCGGAGAAGGGGAATGCTGGCAACGGGTTATCCTGAAGGGCTTTGTACTGTAACCGGTAGTGGCTCCGGGGCGGCAGTTCAAGGCAAACTCTGCCTGGTTTGGCGGTTCGATCGGGTGTTTTGTACTCGCAATATGCGCGAAGGATGAAATAGTGGCAGTGTGGATTCGGTGCCGGGAAGGGGCGGAGGCTGTGAATGTAGCGAAGGACCAGCGATGACGAAGCCGATGCTTTCGCTGCAGCTTTATTCGATGCGCGGTCTCGGCGATCTCGGCACGCAGCTCGAAAAGGCGGCTTCCGCTGGGTATGGCGCGGTGGAGCCGCTGGAAGGGCATTTGCGCGATGCTGGTCTGCTGAAGGCCGGGCTTGCCGATAACGGGCTTGTTGCGCCCTCCGCGCATGTCGGATTTGCGGCGCTGCGCGGCGAGCGGCAGCGTTTCGTCGAGGCTTGCCAGCAATGCGGCATCGGCCAGCTTTTCGTGCCGCATCCAGCCCCTGATGTGGCGAAGGAGACGAAGGGCGCCTGGCAGCGGCTCGGCCATGAGCTCGGCGCACTCGCCGGGCAGCTGAAAGCCGATGGTATCGTGCTCGGCTATCACAACAAGACCGCGGGTTTCGAGCGCACGATCGGCGGGCGCTACGGTTTCGAGCTGATGTTCGAGGCGGCGAAGGGCAGCCCGCTCGCCTGGCAGGCGGATATTGCCTGGCTGGCGCGCGCCCAGCCCAATGCGGGCGAATGGATCAGGCGCTATGCCGATGTGCTGGCCTCCGTTCATGTCAAGGATCAGGCGGCCGGCGATGGGGAACCGGATGAGGACGGCTGGGCGAATGTCGGCTCCGGCGTGCTGCTATGGCCGTCACTGTGGCGGCAGGCCGTGGCAAGCGGGGCGCAGCTTTTCGTCGTGGAGCACGACAATCCGCGGCTGCCCTTCGAATTTGCGGCCCGCAGCTATGCCTATCTCAGCCGGTTCCTGAAGTAGCCGCTTTTTCTTCGCTCACAGGCATCAATCGCGCGGCAGCTTGCCGATCAAAAGCTCGTTTGTCCTGCGGTTACCGCAAGCGGTGCAGATCAGCCGGCGCCCGATACCTGCGAGAGAAACATCCCTGGTTGGGCCATAGGCGAGTGTTCCCCGGTTGATCTGCGTCTGGTGCTGGCAGGCCGGACAGCGGGCATGCAGCACATACCATTGCGGCAGCGTGCCCGGCGTTTCCATATCGGTCTGGACGGCCTCGTGACCGGGGACGAGTTCGATGCTGCGACGGTGTTTCATTGCCGTTCAGGGGTGGTTTCCAGCGATGGCCGCTCGAAGGAGGGGCGCCAGCCGCGTACCATGCCGCGGCTCATGGCCCCCTCGACAAGGGCGAGCTGCGAGCGCAGGTGGCGGCAATCCTGCAGCAGCGTGGCGATGGCGGCCTTGGCATCCTCGTCGTGCCAGGAGAGCACGGCCTCGACCTCCCAGCTGAGGTCGGCGTTTTCGAATGCCTTGTCCGGTGTTTTCGGGGCCAATTGCGGGCGCATGTTCTCATTCTCCTTGCAGAGCGTATCGGTTCTCAATGTCGGGGTGGCGGCCGCAGCGCCATGGATGTTCCTATTATGTTCTCATTTTGGGTGGAGTCAAGCGGTCCTGTTTCGCGAGGTGGCGATCCATTCGAATCCCGTCATGATTGTCACTCACACCCTGCTCGCATTCTCCCGCATCGTCCTCCCGTCAGAGCCGGCAAAGGGTCGGCGTCACACAGGAAGGAAAGAGAGCATGTTCGATATTCTGCACAGGGTCGGCATCCAGGCGCCGCCACTCGATGTCTATGGCGCGATCACCCGGCGCGATGCGCTGGCGGCGTGGTGGACGGACGATACGCGCGATCAGGCAGGCGATGTCATCCACTTCCAGTTCGGCGAGCGCGGCTTCTTCGACATGAAGGTGCTGGAGCGGGTGCCGGGCAGCCGCGTGGTCTGGGAGGTTGTGGATGGCCCCACGGAATGGATCGGCACCCGTGTCGTCTGGGATCTGCAGGCGGAAGGCGATGGCACGACGATCCGTTTCCGGCACCAGGGCTGGCGCGAGCAGGTGGATTTCATGCACCATTGCAGCACCAAATGGGCCACGTTCCTGATGAGCCTGAAGGCGATGCTGGAGACGGGCAAGGGCCGGCCCTTTCCCGGAGACGTGCTGATCAGCATCGACTGGGACTGAACGACGGCAGATGCCATCGCAATCGACCGCCACGCGCTGCCCTTCGTGGTCTGCGGCGTGGCGGCCCGTGACCGTACCGGCAAGTTTGCGGATGTCATGCCGATGAGGCAGGATATCGCTCTCGGCCACGAAGAGGAGCGGTGTCGATGCTGATTGGTTCCTGTCACTGCGGCAAGACGGGCTGGACGCTGGAGGGTGATCCGGGCTCGATCACGGCTTGCAACTGCACGCTCTGCCGGCGCTACGGCACGCTCTGGGCCTATGATTACGAGGGCGAGCGCATCGCCATGCGGGGCGAGACCGGCTCCTATACGCGCACAGGGCCGGAGACATCCTCGCTCGAAATCCTGTTCTGCCCGACCTGCGCCTGCGTGCTCAGCTGGCGCGGACTGCGCCTGAACAAGGATGGCCGCCGGCGCATGGCGGTCAATATCAGGCTCGCCGAGCCTGATCTCGTCGTGGATCTGCCGATCGATCATTTCGACGGGCTCGAAACGTTCGACGACCTGCCGTCCAAGGGACGGTGCGTGCGCGATCTCTGGTTTTGAGGCTGCCGGCCGATCCGGCCATTTCGGTTCTGGTACGGCGCGCTGGCTGAAGGCGTTTTTTGAAAGTCATCACCACTAAGGCGTGTATGATAGCCAGATCGGCTCGAAGTATAATCCTTTTGAGATGCTGCGGTTTTACTCTTTCGGGTTATTATTCCCTCTTTTAGGTGTGACTTTAATAATAGTAATATCCCCTAGTTTCTGATAGGAACGCAATGAATGATGTCGCCTGTCGAGTATGGGTCCGATTAATTTCGAGAGTTTTGTAGCGTCAACCAGTAAACAGTGGCGAACATTATGAGGATTTATTCTCTCTTCATTGCGCTTCAACTTAGCTTGCTGATGTGGGGCGGTGCCTACTATAGCGTCCGAGGGCTCTACCAGAGTCTCGATGTTCCC
This sequence comes from Hyphomicrobiales bacterium, assembly GCA_900471925.1. Lineage (GTDB taxonomy): Bacteria > Pseudomonadota > Alphaproteobacteria > Rhizobiales > Rhizobiaceae > Rhizobium. Next base: position 151,028 of record UCGV01000026.1, on the reverse strand, counting down.
TTGTCGTTCGACATCTCCTCCATTCCGTTCGTGGCTTTTGATGACGAGCGCTGACGACAACGATCTTGCGCAGCGGATGCAAGCTCTGGAAATGATCCGGTACCGAATTCTGGTACCGGAAAAAAGCTCGCCTGCGAGATCGCTTTACTCCCTCCTGATCGTCTATCTCGGCCCGCCGCTGATCGCAGTAGCGGTTCTCGTCCTGATCGCCTCCTGGTTCGCGGTCGACCGTACCGAGCCGATGGCGGCCGAAGCGACCGTCATTGTCAAAAAGGGCGACAGGATCGGCAGTCATGTCGGGGTGCGCCCGTGATCCGCCCCTGAGGATGCGGGGCTAGCGCCATTTTTCGCCGCCATCATTTGCCGCAAAGATGCGGCTCTAACACTTGCGTATAGATACAGAACGCCATTGCGTGATCTATGGTCTTCCCAGGGCTGAGATTTCAATCGCCAGCGGAGAGCCAGATGTCGGGATGTGAGCATGTTGCAGGCGTTCGATCCGTGGAGCCGAGGACGCTCGGCTGCGAGGAATGCCTGGAAGAAGGCCAGGGCTGGGTTCATCTTCGGCTTTGCCGGGAATGCGGCCATGTCGGATGCTGCGATCAATCTGATGGAAAACATGCGACCGCGCATTTCCATGCGACCGGCCATCCGATCATCGAGGGCTATGATCCGCCGGAAGGCTGGGGCTGGTGCTATCTCGACCAGAAAATGGTGAGATTGCCCGACCAGACGCCGCAGCGCGGCCCGATCCCGCAGTTTTATTGAGGATATCGACATGGGCGCCGATAATCTCGAATCCCGCCACTACCAGATGTTTCCGGTGCTGAGCGCCGCGCAGGTGCAGATGGCGACGCGTTTTGCCAGCAGTGGCCCGCATAGCTTCGCGCCAGGCGAGGCCGTCTACCAGATCGGCGACCGTAATGTGCCGGCATGGCTGGTCCTGTCGGGCCGGATCGATGCCTTCCGGCATGACGGGTTGTCGGTTCCGGATGCCCTGATCACCAGCCATGGCGCCGGGCAGCTTTCAGGCGAGGTCAGCCAGCTTTCGGGGCGACCGACGATTGCCGGCGGTCGGGCGGGGCCTGACGGATGCGTGGCGTTGGCCTTCGATGCCGCGCATCTGAAGGCGCTGATCATCGGCTCGGCCGAGATCGGCGAAATCATCATGCGTGCCTATATTCTGCGCCGCGTGGAGTTGATCCAGTTCGGCGGCTCGGGCTCGATCCTGATCGGCCATCCCGGAGACCGTGATCTGACGCGCCTGCAAGGCTTTCTGTCGCGCAGCGGCTATCCGCATGTCGTGCTCGATGCTGCCGCCGATCAGGAGGGGCGGGCGCTGGTGGAAAGGCTCGGTATTCACGCCGACGACCTGCCGCTGATGGTCTGCCCCAATGGCACGGTGCTGAAGCACCCGACCGATGTGGAGGCCGCCTGCTGCCTCGGCATTACGCCGGAGCTCAATCCCGATGCCGTCTATGACGTGGCGATCGTGGGTGCCGGGCCTTCGGGGCTGGCGGCTGCCGTCTATGCGGCGTCTGAAGGCTTGAGCGTCATTGTGATCGATTCTCGTTCGGTCGGCGGGCAGGCCGGCAGTTCCTCGCGCATCGAAAACTATCTCGGTTTTCCGACCGGCATTTCCGGGCATGCGCTGGCGGCGCGCGCCTTCAATCAGGCGCTTAAATTCGGGGCGGAGATTGCGCTGCCGCTCGATGTTCACGAGCTGGTGCCGGCACCTGCGGGTAAGCGCCGCAGCGAGCCGATGGTGCTGCGGGTTGCCGGCGACCGGGCGGTGAAGGCGAAGACCGTCGTCATCGCGTCAGGGGCCAAGTACCGCCGGCCCAGCATTCCCGACATTGCGCAGTTCGAGGGCGCCGGCATTGCCTACTGGGCCTCGGCTATCGAGGCCAAGCTCTGCGAGAACGACGATATCGCCCTTGTCGGCGGCGGCAATTCGGCCGGGCAGGCGGTGGCCTTCCTGGCGCCGCGCGTGCGGCGTCTGCATCTGGTGATACGCCGAAGCCTGACCGAGACCATGTCCACCTATCTGATCGACCGTATCGCGGCCTTGCCGAATGTGGAGATGCATGTGGGCTGCGAGCTGACGGCACTCTCCGGAGATCCCTACGGACGTCTGGCCGCGACCGTCACGAATTTCGAAAGCCAGCGCGAGAAGAGTTACGATCTGCGCAAGGTCTTCATGTTCATTGGTGCCGATCCGAATACGGACTGGATCAAGTGCCGCATCAAGACTGATGACAAGGGCTTCATTCGCACCGGCACGGGTTTCAGCCCCGAGGTCGAGGAAGAGTTGGGGCGGCCGGCGCTGCTGCTGGAGACCAGCTTACCGAATGTCTTTGCGATCGGCGATGTTCGGGCCGGCTCGACAAAGCGGGTTGCGGCGGCCGTCGGCGAGGGAGCTGCCGTCGTCAGCGATATTCATGCGGCACTCAGGCAGGCGGCGCCGATGAAATAGGCCCTGCCTTCGCCGCGGCACCTTGCGCGAGGCTCCAGAAGTTCTCTGCGATTTCGCTCATGCGCTGGCGCGGCCGGATCAGAACGATTTTTACATCGATGGCCCAATCCGACGAGCCGGCCGAGGCCAGTCGTCCTGATGGTCCCATCTCGTCGGTCGCAAGGCTCTCCGGTATCCACGCGATGCCCTTGCCTTCGATGGCGAGTGCTTTGAGCGTCATGGCGAGATGCGAGGTGAAGACGGTCGTCAGATCAAGCTGATGGCTGCGGGCTGCCAGTGCCGATGAGAGGATGCGGCCCATGCCCGATGTTTCCTCGAAGGCAAGATGCGGGAGCGGGCGATCTGCCGTTTCGGAAATGCTGTGAAGGGGCCGGCCCTCTGTGCCCTTGCCGCTGACGGGGATGAGGCGGTCGGTGGCAAGTTCCAGTTGTCGATAGGCGCTTTTGTCGAGGCGGATGCGGCTGTTTTCGTGGTCGTGGCAAAGCAGGAATTGCGCGCGTCCTTCCGCCATGATGCGCTCGCACTCGTTCATATTGTCGGAGAGCAGGCGGATCGGCATGGTCGATGCCGCGTGGCCGAGGGCCTGAATCCAGCCGGGAAAGAAGATGAAGGAGAGCGCGTGGGTGGCGGCGAAGGTGACTGTCGAAGTCGCCGCCCGCATCTGGCCGATCTCGCTGACGGCGCGCTCCAGACGGGCGGTGACATCATCGGCCGCCGCCAGCATCGCTTCCCCCGCTGGCGTCAGCTTCAGGCGGTGCGTGGAGCGGTCGACGAGTTCTGCGCCGCACCAATCTTCCAGCGATTTGATGCGGCGGCCGAAGGCGGGCTGCGTGATGTTGCGCTTTTCAGCGGCGCGCGAAAAGTTCAGGGTTTCCGCGAGTGCCTTGAGGTCGGCAAGCCAGGCCGTTTCCACAGATGTCGATCCAGTTCTACGATGCTTTCACAGCACCGAGGAAACGTCATCAAGCCAATTATTTCAAGATATTTCGAAGTTTGTGATGCCGTTTCGGCATGGAAAGAGCCCGGATCGGCATTGGACGGTGGCGGCACATATCTCGTAAAACGTCATCATCTGAGGAATGGAGACTCCCATGCGTATCATCGATGTCTGCGAAGTGACGAAGCCGATCGCCTCGCCGATCCGCAATGCCTATATCGACTTCAGCAAGATGACGGCGAGCCTTGTTGCCGTGGTCACCGATGTCGTCAGGGACGGGCGGCGCGTGGTCGGTTACGGCTTCAATTCCAATGGGCGTTACGGGCAGGGCGGCCTTATCCGCGAGCGTTTCAAGGACCGCATTCTTGAGGCCGCGCCCGACAGCCTCGTCAACGATGCCGGCACCAATCTCGATCCGCACCGGATCTGGGCGGCGATGATGAAGAACGAGAAGCCGGGCGGTCACGGCGAGCGTTCGGTCGCTGTCGGCACGATCGACATGGCGGTGTGGGACGCGGTTGCCAAGATCGAGGGCAAGCCGCTCTTCCGGTTGCTGGCGGAGATGAAGGGCCGGGAGGCGGACCCCAAGGTGTTCGTCTATGCCGCCGGTGGCTACTACTATCCCGGCAAGGACAACAGCGCGCTGCGCAAGGAAATGCGCGGCTATCTCGACCGTGGCTATAACGTCGTCAAGATGAAGATCGGCGGCGCCTCGATCGACGAGGATCGCGGCCGTATCGAATCCGTGCTGGAGGAGATCGGGTCTGAGGCGCGGCTCGCCGTCGATGCCAATGGCCGTTTCGATCTGGAGACCGGCATCGCCTATGCCAAGATGCTGCGCGACTATCCGCTCTTCTGGTACGAGGAGATCGGCGATCCGCTCGACTACGCGCTGCAGGCGGCCATCTCCGAATTCTACGATGCGCCGATGGCGACCGGCGAAAACCTGTTCTCGCATCAGGACGCCCGTAACCTCTTGCGCTATGGCGGCATGCGCGCCGACCGCGACTATCTGCAATTCGACTGTGCTCTCTCCTACGGTCTCGTGGAATATCTGCGCACGCTTGATGTACTGCGCCAGTTCGGCTGGTCGCCGACGCGCTGCATTCCGCATGGCGGCCACCAGATGTCGCTCAATATCGCTGCCGGTCTCGGCCTTGGCGGCAATGAGAGCTATCCGGATCTCTTCCAGCCCTATGGCGGTTTCCCCGACGGCGTGAAGGTGATCGACGGCCATATCACCATGCCGGAATTGCCGGGCATCGGCTTCGAGGGCAAGTCCGATCTCATCAAGGTGATGCGGGAGCTGGCGGAGTGATGAACCTGTCATAAAAGCTTGCCCAGACTCGTCCATGGTCCGCGCTTTTCAGGAGGGGCGGGACATGACCGAGACGACGAGGGCAAGCGTTCTGTCGGAGCTGGCAGGCGCGATTGCGGGTTTCAAACCGGAGCGCACTATTCGCGTCGCGATCGACGGGCGCACGGCCTCGGGCAAGACGACGCTTGCCAACGAACTGGCCGAACATCTGCAGGGCAGCGGCAGGCAGGTAATCCGCACCTCGATCGACGGTTTCCATCGCCCGAAGGCGGAGCGCTATGCGCGGGGTCGCTATTCGGCCGAGGGCTATTATTACGACGCCCGTGATCTCGACGCCATCAACAGGCTGCTGCTGGCGCCATTGGGGCCTGATGGTAACAGGTGGTATCGCACCGCGTCGCATGATCTGGCGAGCGATCAATATATCGAACAGGCGCCGCAGCTTGCCTCGCAGACGGCGATCCTCATCGTCGACGGCACATTCCTGCAGCGACCGGAACTGGCCGGCAACTGGGATCTGACTGTCTTCGTCGAGACCAGGCAGGAGGTTTCGGAGGGGCGGGGCATAACCCGCGACACCGAGCTTCTGGGTGGCGAAGCTGCGGCACGGCAGTTCTATGCCGAGCGCTACAAGCCGGCCTATGAACTCTATGCCGGCCTCTGCGCGCCGGCATCCTCGGCAGATGTTGTCATCTCCAACGATGATTTCGACCATCCTGAGATGCGGCTGAACGGCAGCGGCAGGCTGGCGGTTACCCTCTAGATTTCGACTGACCTGGCATCGATCGAACCTTTCTGAGCGGATGAAATGCTGTTCGTCCGCGCGATAAGACGAAGACGTCCTTTGCGTCTGGATAGGTCAAGCGTTCGTATAGCAGCGATCGTCTCTCAGGATGTTTTAAAGTGACGAGGCGTAGCGCAATGCAAGATCCGTGCCCTCATAGCCAACGCCGACAGGCCTACCAAATCACTTTGGACAGTTCGTAGAAGACAGCATCGCCGTAGCTCTCATCCTTCAAACTGAACTCCGCTTCACCGGATACCAGATTAAAATTGAAATAGACCTCTAATTGGTCTTGGTCCAGAAAGAGCTTAGTTGCGTACCAGTCTCCAGGGCCTTCGCCGTAACCGCCACCGGGCAAGCGGGTGGTCGGTGGTCCAAGAAAGACCATATCGAATGGCAGCGTTTGATGTTTTTCGTCTGAGAACCGCGGTGCAGTTGCCATCAGCGCCTTTCCCAGATCTTCAAAAAACTTTGCGGGATGCGACGCAGGGAGATGGCGGAACACGCCATGGGAGTCGCGTTGTATTTCAATGACGAACTTTGTTTCGTTGTCGCCTTCACCATACGTGGCCATCAAGGTAAGGACATCGGGGTTCGAGCGATTGGGCAGCTGAGTAACTGCGAAACCGAGAGGGGGAATGCGGCCATTGTCCGCAATCTGGCTTTCCGCGCAAACTCCACCGGGCAGCGCAGCACCTGCCAATACGATCAAGGCGGAGCGTCTTGTGATCATTCAATGCTCCAAAGTGCCGCCGAGGCTCTAAATAGAACGGGTTTGCGGGCTAATCTTCCAACATTGTAAAAATTGAACATTTCGAGAAAGATGAACTCGCAGGTTGTTTCATGAAAGTATTTCCGGCGAGTTAAGGAAATGAGCGCTGGCCGGAGCATTTCGCGCATGGGCAGACCATTGCCCATGCGCATCATTTCGCTTCTGCGCCGGCCTTATGCGCTCTGGCGGGCGAGCCAGTCTTCGTAACCGACGGAGCCGAGGCGGGCGGCCTTGCCTGTCGTCAGCGACTGATCGTTGAGCGCGATGCCGAAATAGCGGGCGCGGACGTCAGGGACGACCTTGCGCGTGTCCTTGGTGATGCGCACGAAGCGGCGGATCAGCTCATCGAGCGGCAAGGCTTCCGGGCCGCCGACTTCGACCATGCCGTTGGCCGGGGCGGCGAGCGCCGCATCGGCGACGGCTGCGGAAACGTCACCGGACCATATGGGCTGGATCAGGGCCGGCGAGACATGGATTTCCTCGCCTCTCGTCGCCTCCTGCGCGATGCCGCCGACGAATTCGAAGAACTGCGTGGCGCGAACGATCGTGTAGGGAATGCCGGATTCCCGGATCAGCTTTTCCTGCGCCAGCTTGGCGCGGAAGTAACCGCTTTCCTGCAGCCGTTCCGTGCCGACGACGGAGAGGGCGACGTGGTGGCGCACGCCGGCGGCGGCTTCGGCAGCGAGCAGGTTGCGGCCCGATGTCTCGAAGAAATCGAGCACGGCCTTGTCTTCCCAGACGGGCGCGTTGGCGACATCGACCACGACATCGGTGTGGTCGAGCGCTTCGGCCAGGCCTTCGCGGGTGATGGTATTGACGCCGGTGCTGGGCGAGGCGGCCATCACGTCATGGCCGAGCGAGCGAAGCTTTGCCACCACGCCGGTTCCGATAAGGCCGCTGCCGCCGATAACAACGATTTTCATGATCTCTCTCCTTTTTCTTCAGGCCGCGCATTGCCGCGGCTGATGGAGAAAGAATGCGCCTGCGGGCTGGGGAAGTCCTTGCGCCGGCCTTGAATTGCCCTTGCGAAAAGCTTCAATATCCGTCCAAACAGCGCACGGGCCGCGCCATGCCTTGTGATCGGCCGGGGGGATCGACGTGCAGTTCAGCTTCGAAGATTACACGCTGGACCCTGACCGCAGGGAACTCAGCCGCCGGTCCACCGTCATTGCGGTGGGGCCGAAGGTCTTCGATCTGCTGCTGCATCTCGTGGAGAACCGCGACCGGGTGGTGAGCAAGGACGATCTGCTGCAGGCGGTGTGGGGCGGGAGGATCGTTTCGGAATCGACGGTGACCAGCCATATCAATGCGGTGCGCAAGGCGATCGGCGATACCGGGGATGCGCAGCGGCTGGTCAGGACGGTCGCGCGAAAGGGATTTCGTTTCGTCGGCGAGGTTGGTGAAGCGAGTAATGCGGATGACGGCAATCGCGCCGATGCCATTGCCGTCGCAGGGCCGGGCGATCCGTCTCAGCCGGTTGCGGACAAGCCCTCCATCGCGGTGCTGCCTTTCCACAATCTCAGCGACGATCCCGAACAGGAATATTTCGCCGATGGCGTGGTGGAAGACATCATCACCGCGCTGTCGCGCATACGCTGGCTGCTGGTAATCGCCCGCAATTCCAGCTTCGTCTACAAGAAGCAGGCCGTCGATGTGAAGGAGGTCGGCCGCGCGCTCGGCGTGCGTTACGTGCTGGAAGGCAGCATGCGCAAGGCGGGCAAGAAGGTGCGCATGACCGGCCAGCTGATAGACGCGACTTCAGGCACGCATCTCTGGGCGGAGCGTTTCGAGGGCTCGCTCGACGATATTTTCGAGCTGCAGGACCGGATCACCGAAGAGGTGGTCGGCGCCATCGCGCCACAGCTGGAGCAGGCGGAGATCGAGCGTGCCAAGCGCAAGCCGACCGGCAGCCTCGATGCCTACGATTATTATCTGCGTGGAATGGCGAAGCTGCACAATGGCGACAGGGGCTCGATCGAGGAAGCGCTGCCGCTGTTTTACAAGGCAATCGCTCTCGACCCTGACTATGCCTCGGCCTTTGCGATGGCCGCCTGGTGCTATTTCTGGCGCAAGGTCAATCACTGGATGAGTAATCCGGAAAGGGAAATCAGTGAAGGTGTACGGCTGGCGCGCAGGGCGGTGGAACTGGGACGCGACGATGCCGTTGCCCTTACGCGCGGTGGCCATGCGCTCGCCCATCTCGCCGGCGAAATCGATAGCGGCATCGCGCTTCTCGACAGGGCGCTGCTGCTCAATCCGAGCCTTGCACCCGCCTGGTTTCTCGGCGGATTCCTGCGCGCCTGGAACGGCGAGACGGAGGGCGCGATCGCCCATTTCGAACATGCCGTGCGCCTGAGCCCGCTGGATGCGGAAATGTACCGGATGGAGGCGGGTACGGCGATCGTGCATTTCTTCGCCGGGCGCTTCGATGTTGCGGCAAGCTGGGCCGAAAGGGCAGCGCTGAGCCTGCCGAGTTTTCTGATGGCGAACGCCATTCTGGCGGCAAGTTACGCGCAGGCAGGACGGCTTGGCGAGGCGCGTGATGCCATGGCGCGGGTACGCGAGCTCGATCCTTCGCTTCGGCTCTCCGGCATCAGGGACTGGCTTCCCATCCAGCGGGAGCAGGATTTTGCCGCCTTCACCGAAGGGCTGAAATTGGCGGGAATGCCGGATTGACGGTGCCCGATCGACAGGGAAAGGGCGCAGCCGGAGCTGCGCCCTCGGGGAAGGATCAGGCGTCGATAGCGGCTGCGGCGCTGGCGATGAAGTCTGCCACCGCTTCGGGTTGCGACAGCATGGGAACATGGCTGCTTTGCAGCACCAGCGTTTCGCCCTTCATGCGCGCGGCGGAATCGCGTTCCACGGCCGGCGGGATCGTTTCGTCATGGGCGGCGACGATGTACCAGGACGGCTTGGAGCGCCATGCCGCTGAACTGATCTTGGCGCCGAAGCAGGCGACGGCGAGAGGGCCTTGCGTCGCATAGACGAGATCGGCCTCTTCAGCCGGCAGATCCTGGACGAAGTGCTTGCGAACGCCCTCCTGTGTCAGCGCCACGTAACCTTCGCCATAGGGCTTGATGTGGGCTGCACCGGGTGCCGGCTGATAATCCTTCCACCAGTCGTTGAAGGACTGGCCAGTATCGGGCGCGCCGGCGGCGACATAGACGAGTCCCTTGACCTGCCGATGGTTGCCCGCCTCGGTGATGACGGCGCCGCCCCAGGAATGGCCGACGAGCAGAACGGGGCCGTCCTGCATGTCGATCACCCGATGGGCGGCAGTGACATCGTCAGCGAGAGAGCTGAGCGGGTTTTGAACGGCGATCGCTTTCAGACCACGCGCAGCAAGCAAAGGGATCACCTTCACCCAGCAGGAGCCATCGGCGAAAGCACCGTGCACGAGAACAACTGTCTTTAGAGGCATGACATTCTTCCTTCCTCTGATTTTCCGGGGGCAATTTCAGGTTCAGTTTGGGGAATGAATCAGGCGCGTAGTGCTACTGGCATGGGATAGATGCAGGCATAGGACGATATTGTCGCCGGCCCTCCGCGCCATCGCGGGTGGGGACTTCAGGAGATATTGCCTGCCCGTCGGCATAGGCAATAGCTCTTGAAAGAGGCGATTGACGGCTCGCCGATTTGCGGCTAGCTCTAGCGCCCATGAAAATCGCAATGGTTCTCGTAGTGGTGATATCGCGCATGGGCAGGACGGTGTAACCGTCCGGCATTAGCCACCCATGCGCCGAACACAAGGTCCCTGACGGGGCCTTTTTTTATGCCCCGTCGCACCCCGATCACCCACTCAACGACGGAAAATTGCTATGACCGGCGATAAGGCTAGCTTTACCCAAAATTCCCCTTCCACTTCTCTGATGAACGGCGGCGAGATCGTTCTCCAGGCACTGCGCGACAATGGCGTGGAGCACATCTTCGGCTATCCCGGCGCCGCCGTGCTGCCGATCTATGACGAGATCTTCCAGCAGGATCAGATCAAGCACTTTCTGGTGCGCCACGAGCAAGGCGCGGGACACGCCGCCGAAGGCTATGCGCGGGCGACCGGCAAGGTCGGCGTCATGCTGGTCACTTCAGGGCCGGGCGTTACCAATGCGGTCACCGCGCTGCAGGATGCGCTGATGGATTCCATTCCGCTTGTCTGCCTGACAGGGCAGGTGCCGACCACGCTGATCGGCACGGATGCGTTTCAGGAATGCGATACGGTCGGCATCACGCGCCCCTGCACCAAGCATAATTTCCTCGTCAGCCATATCGACGATCTGGCAAAAACCATCCATCTCGCCTTCAGGATCGCGACATCGGGCCGACCGGGGCCGGTTCTGGTCGACATGCCGAAGGATGTGCTGTTTGCGAGCGGGCTCTATGTCGGGCCGGAGGAAATCACGGTGCCGGCACGGTATCAGTCGCGGACGGGCGACAATCGCGAGGCCATCGCGGCGGCGGTTGCGATGATGGCGCGGGCCGAAAGGCCGGTTCTCTATACGGGCGGCGGCATCATCAATTCCGGACCGGAGGCCTCGCGGCTGCTGCGGGAACTGGTGGAACTGACGGGCTTTCCCATCACCTCGACGCTGATGGGGCTCGGTGCCTATCCGGCCTCCGGGCCAAACTGGCTGAAAATGCCGGGAATGCATGGTTCCTACGAGGCCAATATGGCCATGCATGATTGCGACCTGATGATCGCGATCGGCGCGCGCTTCGACGACCGCGTGACCTCGCGCACCGACAGGTTTTCGCCTCACTCGAAGAAGATCCATATCGATATCGATCCGTCCTCGATCAACAAGAATGTCTCCGTCGATATCGGCATCACCGGCGATGCGAGCGATGTGCTGAAGGCGATGATCGAGGCGTGGCGGGCGCTTGCCACGCCGCCGAAGCGGCAGCGGCTGGATGCGTGGTGGGATGCCATCGAGGGCTGGCGGGCGAAGAATTCCTTTGCCTATGAAAAGCGCCGCGATGTGATCATGCCGCAATATGCGCTGGAGCGGCTGCATGCGCTGACATCGGATTTAGACCCTGTCGTCACCACCGATGTCGGCCAGCACCAGATGTGGGCGGCGCAGCTTTTCGGCATCGAGGGGCCGAACCGGTGGCTGACGTCAGGCGGGCTCGGCACGATGGGCTATGGCCTGCCGGCGGCGATCGGGGCGCAGATCGCCCATCCAGGCCGGCTGGTTCTCGGCATTGTCGGCGATGGTTCAGTGCAGATGACGCTGAAGGAGCTTTCGGCGGCGATGCAGCATCAGGCGCCGGTGAAGATCTTCATCCTCAACAATCAGCAGCTCGGCATGATCCGGCAATGGCAGCAGATCCTGCATGGCAACCGGCGGGACAGATCCTATTCCGCCTCGCTGCCTGACTTCGTCAAGCTGGCCGAAGCCTATGGTGCCGTCGGCCTGCGCTGCGAGCGGCCGGAGGAGCTGGACGACAAGATCCGCGAGATGATCGCGATCGACCGCCCCGTTCTCTTCGATTGCCGGGTCGCGGCGCTGGAAAATGTCTATCCGATGGTGCGCAGCGGCCAGCCGCATAATGACATGCTGTTCGGCGAGGATGTGCAGGCGGCGGAAGCAGAAGGCGAATTCGGCTTCAGCCAGGGGCTGGTCTGAGCGTTTCGATGCATTGGCCGGTGTCGAGGATGCCGGCCAATGACCCTATCCATCAATGCTTCGCGCGGGTTCTGCGCGGATGCGGGCAAGCTTCAGATAGGGAATTGCGACCAGCGCGCCGATGAAGACATGCAGCAGCACGACGGCGACCGCTATCTTTTCCTCCGGAAAATTATAGGCGGCGATCGCCATCGCGACGCCGGGATGGCGCGTGCCTGTGGCGAGCGCCAGAACGACGCGATCATGCGCGTGCGGCCCGCCGAGCACATGGCCGGCGACAAGCCCGACAGTCGTGAAAAGGGCAAGTGACAGGATGAGCCCGTTGCCGAGGAGCACCCATGTCGCGGGCAGGGTCATGATGAGCACCGGCACGGCCGAAAAGATGAGCAGGATAGTGCCCGCGATCGCGATCGGCCGGGCCATGCGCGCGGCAAAGGCGGGAGCGAAACGCTCGACCAGCATTCCTAGCGCAAGCGGCGCGATGACGGAGATGAGGACGATGGTCATGACGCGGATCGCCGGCAGCCGGTAGTCTGCCTTGAAAACCATGTCGGCCAGGATCATGGCGATCGGCACGAGGACGATCGCCAGAAACGAGGCGATGACGCAGAGGCTGATCGCATAGGAGGAGGTGCCGGCCGCCCGTGTCTGCTTGCCTGTGAGGATCGGCGGAACCGGGGCCATGGCAAGCCCGATAAGCGCAATCTTGATCGGCAGCGGCAGGGGAAAGAAATGAGCGGCGGCGAGCGCAAAAGCCAGCATGACGATATTCATCGACAGGATGGATTTGACGAGCAGCACGGGGCGGGCGAGCAGATAGGTCGTGTCCTTGAGCGTCGCCTTCAGACCGAGCGCAAGGACGATCGCAAAGAGGCTGGCTTTCAGAGCAAGCGTGATCAGATCCGCAAGTGTCATTGCTGCCCTCCGTTACAGGGCAACCGGTAGGCAAAAAGACCGGAGTGCGGAAGTACTTTACGGTAAATGCCGGCCGCACAAGGCGCGGCCGGCGGATGCATGCCTATTTCGACAGCACGACATGCGTGGCTTTTTCCGTCATCTCGTGGGATTGGACGGAGAAGCCAAGCGCCGGCAGGTCGATGCCCTCGAACATCGCTTCGCCCTTACCGAGCACGACCGGGGAGATGGCGAAATGGATATCGTCGATCAGGCCGGCTTTCAGATATTGCCTGACGGTGCTGACGCCGCCGCCGATCTTCACATCCTTGTCGCCGGCAGCAAGCTTGGCCCTTTCCAGCGCTTCCTCGATGCCGCCGGTGATGAAATGGAAAGTGGTGCCGCCCTCCATGACGATCGGGTCGCGGGCATAGTGAGTGAGGATGAAGGTCGGCGCGTGATAAGGCGGGTTCGGCCCCCACCAGCCTTTCCACTCCTCATCAGGCCATTCACCCCTGATCGGGCCGAACATGTTGCGGCCGAGGATGAAGGCGCCGAAGCCCGCCATGCCGGCCGCGCCGTAATTATCATCGGTACCTGTCGTGCCGTCGTCCTTGCCGATCATGGTGCGGAAGGTGCGGGTGGGGAAGAACCATTGATGCACCGCCATGCCGCCCTTGCCGAGCGGATTTTCAAGGCTCTGGTCGGGGCCGGCGCCGAAACCATCGATCGAAAGGGAAAATGCAGCCACGCGTACACGGGTCATATCAGCCTCCATCTGATTGCATTTTGAAATTGGTTGAAGCCTGTCATAACCGATCCTATGATGCAACTGGTTTTTCTGGCGGGGGCGGATATGGATATCGAGATGCGGTCGGGCTGCCCGATCAACCTGACGATGGAGGTGCTGGGCGACCGATGGAGCCTCGTCATCATCAGGGATATCATGTTCGGCAACCGAAGGCACTTTCGCGAGCTCCTGAACCGCTCGGAAGAGGGCATCGCCTCCAATATTCTGGCCGCACGGCTGAAACGGCTGATGGGCTACGGGCTGATCACCAGGCTCGATGATCCCTCGCATAGCCAGAAGGCGATCTACAGCCTGACGGAAGCCTCGATCGACCTCGTGCCGGTGCTGGCGATGATCGGCGCCTGGGGGCGGCGGCATCTGCCGGTGAGCGAGGATCTGAGCATCCGCGCCGAATTGCTGGAAGAGGGCGGGCAGGCGCTGTGGGATGAGTTCATGGATGATTTGAGACGGATCCATATCGAGGATCCGATCGGCGGCGCCAATGGCACGGTGAAATCGCCCGTTCTGGCGCGGCTGACGGCGGCGTTTCTGGCGGTGCGGGCGAAAATGGGTGCGGCCAGCTAGGTTGGCGGCCGATCAGTTCAGAGCGATTTCGTCGGCCACGTAGACAGCGCCTGATCGGCAATGGCGTTCAGCATTTCGCGGCTGAAGCCGGCCTTGGCCTGCACGGCCATGCCGTGGGTCATGGCCAGAATGAAGGCGGCAAGCGTTTCGGGACTGGCGGTTTCCGGCAGGTCGCCTTCCGCCTTGGCCCGTTCGAAACGTTCCTGGATCTCTGCCTGACCGGCGGCGCGGAAGTCTATCAGCGCCTGGCGCACGGGTTCGGTCTCGTCCGATCCTGCCATGGCGCCATTGATGCCGAGGCAGCCGGTATGGTCGGGGAAGCGGGTGTTCAGCTCGACCGCCTTGTAGAGGATGTGGGCTGCGACCTCACGCGACGTGGGCAGCTTCAGCGCCACCGGAAGATAATCCAGATAGCGCTCGGAATAGCGGTCCAGCGCCTTGCGGAATAGGGCTTCCTTGTTGCCGAAGGCGGAATAGAGGGCGGGGCGCTCGATGCCGGCCGCTTCCGTCAGGTCGGCATAGGACGTGCCTTCGTAGCCCTTGCGCCAGAAGAGGCACAGGGCGGAATCGAGCACTTTTTCCACGTCAAATTCGCGATGGCGTCCCATCAGATCAGTCCTGACAATTTCATAACGACCGTTATTAAACCACTTGACAGACTTTGTCTACATTTCATACCAATCGTTACCGTAACGATCATTACGAAAAAAGCGCAGCCTGCCGATGACGGCGGGTGGGCGCCTGGACGGGGTAGAAAGGACACTCATGTCTCAGATTTTGAAGGGAAAGGTCGCGCTCGTGACCGGTGGTTCGCGTGGGCTCGGGGCAGCGACGGCAGAAGCACTGGCCGATCAGGGCGCTGATGTCGCGATCAGCTATGTGGCCTCGGCGGCGAAGGCGGAAGCCGTGGTTGAGAAGCTGCGGGCCAAGGGTGTCAGGGCTCTGGCGATCCAGAGCGACCATGCCGATACGGCAACAGCCAAACCGCTCGTCGACAAGGTGATCGCCTATTTCGGCAAGCTCGACATCCTCGTCAACAATGCGGCGATTGCCGTGCAGGGCAAGACGGTCGACGATCCCGAACTCGATACCGTCAATCTCGATCGCCAGTGGCAGACCAATGTGCTGGGGCCGGTGTCCGTGACGCGGGCGGCGGCACCGGTACTGTCCGACGGCGGCCGGATCCTCTTCATCGGCTCGCTGTTCGGTACGCGTGTGCCGGTTCCGGCTGTTGCCGACTATGCCGGCACGAAATCTGCACTCATCGGCTATGCGAAGGGCGTGGCGCGCGATCTCGGCAGGCGCAACATCACCGTTAATGTCGTGCAGCCCGGCGTGATGCCGACGGATATGTCGACCGAGGCGCTGGGAGACACCGTGCCGGATGCACTTCTGGACATGCATCCGATCAGGCGCATCGCGACGCTTGAGGAAGTCTCGGCGCTCATCTGCCATCTGGCAGGGCCGCATGGCGGTTACATGAGCGGCGGCGTCATCGATGTCGCCGGCGGGCTTGGAATCTGACGCCAGGCGATGGTCTGCGCCTGC
Organism: Hyphomicrobiales bacterium; assembly: GCA_900471925.1. Taxonomy (GTDB): domain Bacteria; phylum Pseudomonadota; class Alphaproteobacteria; order Rhizobiales; family Rhizobiaceae; genus Rhizobium. The sequence goes on along the minus strand of UCGV01000026.1, from coordinate 135,300 downwards.
GGGATTGCAAAGCCCCGCAGGCGGCAAGCTGGTTCAGGCCGCGAGAGCGCTGTAATCCATCGCGTCGAGATCGGCGATCAGGCCGGGACCGACCGGGTTCCAGCCGAGGATGCGGCGGGTCTTTTCGCTGGAGGCGGGGAAGTCGAGGCCGGCGAAGATGCTCATCCAGCCGAAATGTTCGGCAGCCTTTTCCGGCGCGATGGAGATGACGGGCAGTTTCAGGCCACGGCCCAGCGCCTCGGCGATCTCGCGTGTCGTGACACCTTCCTCATCGACGGCATTGTAACGGGCGCCCGGTTCGCCGCGCTCGATTGCGAGGCGATAGAGCAGGGCGACATCGAGCAGATGGGCGGCGGGGAAGCGGTTTCGGCCTTCGCCGACATAGGCGGAGGCGCCCTTTGCCTTTGCGATCTCGATGAGCGGGGTGACGAGGCCCTGCTTGAAGGTGTTGTGCACCTGCGGCAGGCGCATGACGGAGACGTTGATGCCCTGGTCGAGCAGGGTATTGCCGGCGAGTTCCGAGGCGATGCGCGGGTTGGGGTGTTCGAGATTGAAGACATCCTCGCTGGCGGGTTCGCCGAAATGAGCATTGCCCATGCCGGTGCCGGAGGTGATCAGCAGCGGGCGGCTGGAGCCTTTCAGCGCTTCGCCCATGGCGGCGATGACGCGGCTGTCCTTCTGGCAATTCTCGACGAAGCGGGAGAAATCATGATCGAAGGCGGTGTGGATGACGGCATCGGCCTTTTCGACGCCGCGCTGGACGCTTTCAGGCTCTTCCAGCACGCCGCGGTGGACTTCGGCGCCGGCCGCTTCCAGCGCCTTGGCGCCGGCATCCGAGCGGGTCATGCCGATGACATGATGGCCGGCCTTCAGGAGTTCGGGCACGATGGCCGAGCCGATGAAGCCGGTGGCGCCGGTGAGAAAAATGCGCATTGGGTATCTCCTATTGCTGATGTTCCCGATATTGCGCTATGTTTTATGCTGTTAAAGTAGTGATCTTATCCTATTATAATAGCTAACAGGCACGGCATGAGCAACGATAGCAACGCCCTTGGCACCTTTCTTCGCGACCGCCGTTCGCGGCTCGATCCGGCTGTCTTCGGTTTTTCGGGCCGGCGGCGCACGCCGGGCCTGCGGCGCGAGGAGGTAGCGCAGCGCGCCAATATCAGCCCGACCTGGTACACATGGCTGGAGCAGGGGCGCGGCGGGGCGCCTTCTGCCGATGTGCTGAACCGGATTGCCGGCGGCCTGATGCTGACCGAGCCGGAGCGCGAACATCTTTTCATCCTCGGTCTCGGCCGGCCGCCCGAAGTGCGCTACCGCGCCGTCGAGGGCATCAGCCCGCGCCTGCAACGGCTGCTCGACACGCTGGAGGTAAGCCCTGCGCTGGTACGCACGGCGGCCTGGGATATCGTGGCGTGGAACCGGGCGGCGACCGTGGTCATGACTGACTACGGCAAGCTTGCGCCCGAAAACCGCAATATCCTGCGCCTGCTTTTCTCCAATGCCGGCATGCGCAACATACAATATGACTGGCAGGCCATGGCCCGCTTCGTCGTCGGCGCCTTCCGGGCGGATGCGGCGCGCGCTGGCGCGACCTCCGAGATAACAGCGCTGGTGGAGGAACTTTGCCGCACCAGCGCCGAGTTCAAGCAGATCTGGGAAGAAAACGAGGTGGTCGGCCACGGCGAGGGCACCAAGCGGCTGAAACATCCCATCCTCGGCGATATTGCGCTCGAATATTCCGGCTTTGCCATCGACGGGCGGCCGGATCTCAACATGGTCGTCTATAATCCCGTCGATCCCGATGTGGCCGAGCGCGTTCGCGTGCTGGTGCGGGAGAGCCAATCTTCCGCCGAAACCCTTCCGTAGCGTCAACACTGTCACTTGCAAGAGGGCTGGCAAACCCGGCTGGGAGCGGGCTGGCGCTTGCGCGGCATAAAAACTAACAGTATTAGGAAAATATCTAATGTGAATAGGATTCGATGTGATGCCGCGAGCCGGATTGACGCGTGAGAGACTTGTGGAAGCGGCGGCCAGCCTTGCCGATGAAGAGGGTTTCGAGATGCTGACGCTCGCGGCTCTCGCCCGCCATTTCGATGTGAAACTTGCGAGCCTCTATTCGCATGTGGCCAATATCGATGATCTCAAGGCCGGCATTGCGCTGCTGGCACTTTCGGCTCTCGCGGATCGTGCGGAGGAGGCTGTGGCTGGCCGGGCGGGCAGGGATGCGCTGGTCGCGCTTGCCGATGCGCATCGCAGTTTTGCACTGGAACATCCCGGCCTGTTTGCCGCGGCGCGTTTTCCCCTCGATCCGGCCTCTGCCGCCACCAGTGGAGGGGCGCAGATATCGAGGATCTGTCAGGCTGCCTTGCGCGCCTATGGTCTCTCTGAGACCGATCGCGTGCATGCCGTCAGGCTGATCGGCAGCTTCTTCCTCGGCTTTTCGCTGCTGGAATCCTGCGGCAGTTTCAGCCATAGCCAGCCGGAGGCGGAGACATCCTGGACGCGCAGTCTCGATGGTTTCGACATGCTGTTCAGAAGCTGGGCCGTGGCCTGATATGAGCAATCCTTCCGCCTTGATCGCGACGCCCATCACGCCTGACTTGATCTTCGGCGCGCTTGAACTCGAACGGACCGGGGCCGGGCTGATGCCGCACCGGCTGCCGGCGTGGGCACGAGCGCAGAATGACGATCCGCTGCTGGCGATGGCGGAGGTGCAGCCTTCGGGCGTGCGGCTGGCTTTCCTGACCTCAGCCGAAAACATCGAGCTTGAGACGCTGCCGACAAAGCGTGCCTATGTCGGCATGCCGGCGCGGCCTGATGGTGTCTACGATCTTTGCATCGATGGGTGGCTGGAGCGGCAAGAGAGCGCATCCGGCGGCAAGATCCTGCGCATCGATATGGCGAGCGGTTCGGCGGTGACGGAGCCGGGTATGCCGCAAATCCTGCGCTTTCCAGGGCTTCCCGCGGGCGAGAAGCGGGTGGAGATCTGGCTGCCGCATGACGAAACGACGGAGCTGATCGAACTGCGCGCCAGCGCGCCGGTTCAGCCTGTTCAGCCCGGCGGCAAACCGGTCTGGCTGCATCACGGCAGCTCGATCAGCCAAGGCTCCAACGCGGCGTCGCCGACCGGGATCTGGCCTGTTGTCGCGGCCGGGATTGCCGGCGCGGATATTGTCAATCTCGGCTTTAGCGGCAGCGCCGTGCTCGATCCTTTCGTGGCCCGCACCATACGTGACATGCCGGCCGATATGATCAGCCTCAAGATCGGCATCAATCTCGTCAATTCCGACACGATGCGGCTGCGTGCCTTCGGGCCGGCCATGCATGGTTTCCTCGATACGATACGAGAGGGGCACCCTGAAACGCCGCTGCTGGTGATCTCGCCGGTCTTCTGCCCGATCCATGAGACGGCGCCGGGGCCGAGCCAGGTCGATCTGCGCGCCTTGAGGGACGGGCGGCTGCTTTTCCAGGCGCCGGAGGCCGCTGGCGATATGCGCGGCAGGCTGACATTGAGCCTTATCCGCCAACAGTTGCAGGCGATCGTCGCCGGGCGTGCGGCAAGCGATCGCAATCTGCATTATCTCGACGGCACCTTGCTCTATGGCGGGGCTGACAATCGCGTGTTGCCGTTGCCCGATGCGCTTCATCCCGATGCCGAGACCCATCGCCTGATGGGGGAGCGTTTCGCGCGGCTAGCCGCCGATCTCAAGTCACGCCCCCTTGCGTAAGGTGAAGACGGTCAGCTCCGAGGGGCGGCCGAGGCGGAGCGCGAAGCCGGGCCAGAGCGCCGTTCCGTTATTGACGTAGAGATGCATGGCGCCGACCTTGTAGAGGCCGGAGACGAAGCCGGCATTGGCGCGGGCGACCAGCCTGTCGAGGCCGAGGATCATGCCGCCATGCGTATGGCCGGAGAGCTGCAGGGCAATGCCGGATTGTGCGGTTCTGGCCGCCATGCGCGGCTGGTGGTCGAGAAGGATGACCGGAGCCTCGGCAGGGGCGCCGTTCAGGGCGGCGGTCAGATCCGGATTTGGCATGGCGGTGCCGTGGGCGGCAAGATCGGTCACGCCTGCGATGACGATGCGGCCGGCGCCGCGCTCGATCACCGCATGGTCATTGGTGAGCATGCGAATGCCGAGGCCGGCATCGTGGCGCATCCAGTCGTCATAGCCGAAATAATATTCGTGATTGCCGGGGATGGCGAAGATGCCGTCGGGTGCGGTGAGCTTTGCCAGCGGGGCAACATCGGCGCGGCGCTTTTCAAGCCGGCCGTCGATGAAATCGCCTGTGATGACGATCGCATCGGTTTTCAGGCTGTTGGCCTTGTGCACCAGCGTTTCGGCCCAGGCGGCGGGGAAGAGGCGGCTGAGATGCAGATCTGTCAGTTGCAGCAGGCGATAGCCATCGAAGGCATCGGGCAGGTCGGGGATCGGTATCTCGATATTTTTCAGGGGCGGAATGCGCACGGCGCCGGCAACGCCATAGGCGGCAAGGCCGAAGGCTGCGAGGCCGATCGCGTAGCGAAGCTCGGGCGGCACGAGGGGGAAATGGCCGAGGACGAGGGCTGCCGCCAGCGAGACGGCATCGAGGGCGAGCTGGAAGACGGCGAGCAGAACCGTGCCGCCGAAGAGGAAATTCAGCAGGATAATGAAGGGGCGCGGATATTCCGGCGCGAAGACGGAGCCCGAGGAGAGGCGGTTCAGGAACACCTGCTGCGAGGCGATGAGAAGCAGGCCGGCGACGAGCGCCTTGGCGGGCCAGATCCAGGGAAGCGGGAGAAGAAACCTGAGGAGGACGACCAGCCAGGGAATGCCGAGAATGACATGAAACATCAAATGGCCTGTGATTATCGATGCTTATCGACGGGAATGAAGAGTTTGAATCTGGTGTCGGGGAATGTGGTGTCTCTTGCGGCCAGCACAAGGGGCGCGCTGCTCTTCAGTTCTCAGCCCAGCTTTTTCGCCTCGGTCAGCAGCCAGTCGATCACGGTTTCCAGTGCCGCCGATTTCCGGTAGCGGGGCCAGACGAGATAGACATCGGAGGGGCCGCGCAGCGTTCCCTCGAAGATGCGGACCAGACGGCCCTTGGCGAGATCGTCGGTGACGAAACCGCCATTGGCGAGAACGATGCCCTGGCCGGCAATGGCCGCTTCGATGGCGTGCGAGGTCTGCGAGAAGCTGATGCCCTTGAAGGCCGGATTGCCGGTGCCGGCGAAATGGCGCTCGACGAATTCCGGCCAGAGATTATGGGCATCATGCAGCAGCACATAGGCGGCAAGCTCGCCTGCCGTGCGGGGAACAGTGCGGCCGGACAAGAGGAGCGGGCTGCAGACGGCGATGACCTCCTGCTCGAAGAGCAATTCGGCATTCAGGCCCGGCCCGAAGGGCGGGCTGCCGTAGCGCACGGCGAGATCGACGCCATCGACGGCGAAATTGGAGATGCGCTCGGTGGCGAGAATATGCAGGTCGAGTTCGGGATGCAGCCGGGTGAAATCGGCAAGGCGCGGGATCAGCCATCGCGAGGCGAAGGTGGGCGTAGTGCTGATCGTGAGCTTGACCGCCTGTGGCCTCAACTCGCCGGTGGCTCGCGCAATGATCTCGAAAGCACGCCTGATATCGGCAATGTAGCGGCGGCCCTCGGCCGTCAGCGCCAGCGTGCGCGGCAGGCGCTCGAAGAGGGGCATGCCGAGTTCGGCTTCCAGCCCGCGCACCTGCTGGGCGACTGCCCCTTGCGTGACGCCAAGTTCCTCGGCGGCGAGGCGGAAGTTCAGATGGCGGGCGGCGACCTCGAAGGCTCTGAGGCCATTGAGGGAGGGCAGTTTTCCAGCGGTGTCGTTCATCGATAGTTTTTCTACTGACAATGGAGAGGAGAACTGTTTCGTGCCGGCGTGAAAGATAGGATACAGTGCGGAGATTATCGAAACAATCGGCTTAGTGAATCCTGGAGGACACCGGCATGTCAGTAGAAAAAGTGGCTGTTATCACCGCAGGCGGCAGCGGCATGGGGGCAGAGGCAGCCCGGCGGCTTGCGGCTGACGGCTACAAGGTCGCGATCCTCTCATCCTCCGGTAAGGGCGAAGCGCTGGCGAGCGAACTGGGCGGGATCGGCGTGACCGGCTCCAACCAGTCGAACGAGGATCTGAAGCGGCTCGTCGATGCGACAATGGCGCAGTGGGGGCGCATCGATGTGCTGGTCAACAGCGCCGGCCACGGGCCGCGGGCGGCGCTGAACGAGATCACCGATGAGCAGTGGCATCTCGGCATGGATGTCTACCTGATGAACGTGATCCGCGCTGTGCGACTGGTGACGCCGATCATGCAGGCGCAGAAGAAGGGCGCGATCGTCAATATCTCAAGCGCATGGGTGTTCGAACCCGCGACGATGTTCCCGACCTCGGCGGTATTCCGCGCCGGGCTTGCGGCCTATACGAAGCTTTTTGCCGATACATTTGCTGCCGACAACATCCGCATGAACAATGTGCTGCCCGGCTGGATCGACAGCCTGCCTGCGACCGAGGAGCGGCGCGAGAGCGTGCCGATGAAGCGCTACGGCACGAGCGCGGAAGTGGCGGCGACGATCGCGTTTCTGGTGTCGGATGGGGCCGGGTATATTACCGGGCAGAGTTTGAAGGTGGATGGCGGGTTGATGCGGTCTGTTTGATTTGGTGGTTGCAGAACCTTCGCAAAGACCCCTCCCCACAGGTGGGAGGGGCTTCTTCGGTTACTCCGAGACCTGCTGCTAGGCTTTGCCTCTCACCTAAAGACAACCCGCCACACCCTCACGCCAATTCCCGCGTCGCGTCGTCGAACGACGCCTCATCGCCAAGGGCAGCGGACATCAGCATCGCGCCTTCCAGCGTCGCAAGCAGCCGAAGTGCGGCCTCGCGGCTCATGCCCGATGACACCAGGCACTCCAGTCCAACCTCGAAAAACCGACGGGCTTCGGCTGCCACTTCCGCCGGCAGTTCGCGGGCGGCGGCACCCAGCACGCCGCAGAGGCACATGCGCCCGTCTTCGGCGAGCGAGCGGCGGAAGACTTCGCGGCAGGCGGCTGTGGCGCTTGCGCCTGACGCCCGCTCGGCATCGACAGCCCTTATGAAACGATCTGTGTAGCGGCGGGCGACGGCGGCCGCGAGCCCTTCTTTCGTCGGGAAATGATAGTGCACGCTGGCACTCTTGATGCCCACTTCCCCGGCAATATCGCGGAAGCTGAAATCGTTATAGCCGCCCTTGCGGATCATGCGCTCGGCGGCATCCATGATGGCATCTCTTGTTTCTGACATGACCGGTCCTTCTCTATCTAGTGATAGATAGGGCTTGCCAAAGTGAAAGGCAAGCGATAGATGAGCGACACCTATCTAGTGATAGATAGATAGGAAGATCGATGAAAGGACAGGACTATGCGATTTGAAGGCAAGGTAGTGGCGATCACCGGCGGCGGCTCGGGTATCGGCAAGGAAGCGGCGGCGCGTTTCGTGGCGGAGGGCGCGTCTGTCGCCATCAATGGCCGCGATCTCGCCAAGCTGACGGCGGCTGCGAAGGAGATCGATCCGAGTGGGCAGAGGGTTGTCGTTTCGGCGGGTGATATCGCCAATCCGGAGACGGGTGCGGCACTGGTGGAGGCGGCCGTCAGCCGTTTCGGGCGGCTTGATGTGCTCGTCAACAATGCCGGCGTCTTCAATCCGAAGCCGTTTCTGGAACTGACCGAGGCCGATTACGACTGGTATCTGGACACGATCCTGAAGGGCAAGTTCTTCACCGCACAGGCAGCCGCCAAGGCGATGAAGGAAAGCGGCGGGGCAATCGTGCAGACCGGCTCAATGTGGGCAATCCAGGCGATCGGCGCCACGCCGTCTGCTGCCTATTCGGCGGCCAATGCCGGCGTTCACGCCATGGTGCGCAATCTGGCGATCGAGCTTGCGCCCTACAAGATCCGCATCAATGCCGTGGCGCCGGCTGTGGTTGAGACGCCTGTCTACAATACGTTCCTCACCGAAGAACAGGTGAAGCAGGTGCTGCCGAGCTTCGATGCCTTCCACCCGCTCGGCCGCAACGGTCAGCCGCGGGATGTGGCCGAGGCAATCCTGTTTCTTGCCTCGGAGCAGGCGGGGTGGATTACCGGGACGGTGCTGCCGGTTGATGGCGGGGTGACGGCCGGGCGGCAGTGAGGGGCTGCTGATACGGTCAGCGTTGTGTAAAAGACCCCTCCCACCTGTGGGGAGGGGGCTTTTCTTCCCCTCCACCTCATCTGGTTAGCTTACCGCCCGGCATCGCCGCGGCGATAGTCCACCGTGAGCTCATCAAGCTTCGCCTTGACCTCCGCATCCAGCACGTAATCGGCAGCCGCCAGCGTTTCGGTCAGTTGCTCGGTGCGGCTGGCGCCGAGGATGACGGAGGTGATGGCGGGGTTGGTGAGGATCCAGGCGACCGCGAGCTTCGGCAGGGGTTCGCCGGTTTCCTCGGCGATGGCCGTGAGCCTCGTGATCGTGTCGAACTCGCGCTCGTGCCAGTAGCGGGCCTTGTACATGGCGCCGAAGGAGCCGACTTCGGCGGAGAAGCGACCCGTATCGGGGGATTCCGACTGGCGGTATTTGCCGGAGAGGAGCCCACCGGCGAGCGGATTGAAGGGGATGACGGCGAGGTTTTCTTCCTGCGCCAGCGGCAGCAGGTCACGCTCGATTTCGCGGAAGAGCAGGTTGTAGCGCGGCTGGGCGGAGACATAGCGGGTGAGCCGCAGCACATCCTGCCGGCCGATGGCGCGGGCGAGGCGATAGGCGAGGAAATTCGACACGCCGATATAACGTGCCTTGCCTGAGCGGACGATGGCATCAAGCGCTTCGGCGGTTTCGTCGAGCGGGGTTTCGGTATCGTCCATATGGACCTGGTAGAGATCGACATAATCGGTATCGAGGCGCTTCAGCGAGGCATCGATCGCATCGATCAGGTGCTTGCGCGAGGTGCCGCGATCCCATTGCAGCGGACCCATCGGATAGCCGGCCTTGGTGCCCAAGATGAAGTTGTGGCGCTTGCCCTTCAGCCAGCGGCCGGTGAACTCTTCCGAGCGGCCAAGTTCCGTCAGATCGGCGCCGCCGGGATAGATATCGGCCGTGTCGATGATGTTGACGCCGGCATCGGCGGCCCGGTCGAGAATGCGGAAGGATTCCGCTTCATCCGTCTGTTTGCCGAAGGTGCCGGTGCCGATGATGATGCTGCTGACGGTGAGGCCGGTGCGGCTGAACTTCTTGTACTGCATGGGAACTCCGCTTGCGAAAAGCCGCTTCAAGGGCGGCTGCGTTTAATGTAGCGATCGTTATAATTGATGCTTTGCGGAACCTGTCAAGTCTGTTATATAGTGATCGCTATAAAAATTTCGGAGGGCAGGGCATGGCGCGACCGCGGGTTCTCGATATCGACAAAGCGATGGAGACGGCGACGGCATTCTTCTGGAAGAACGGTTATGAGCGCACCTCCGTCGCGGATCTGACGCAGGCGATGGGCATCACGCCCCCGAGCTTCTACTTCGCCTTCGGCAGCAAGGACGGGTTGTTTCTCAAGGTTCTGGAGAGCTATCTGACGACGCGCATGGGGCCGGTGGAGGCTGCACTGCAGGAGCCGACGGCACGCGGCGTGGCTGAGGTGATGCTGCGCAGGATGGCCGATCTCTATGGCGATGACAGCCATCCGCCGGGGTGCCTGGCGGTCAATTGCGCGCTTGCCGGGGATGGTGAACCGGGGCCGTTGCGCGAGGAGATGGGGAAATATCGCGCCGCGCGGCGTGGAAGGTTGCGGGCGCGCCTGCAGCGGGCGCGGGACGAGGGGGATTTGGGTGAGGATGCAGATCCGGATGAACTGACGGGGTTCATCATGAGTGTCGGCTGGGGCATGGCGATGGATGCGCTGGGCGGGGCCGGCAGGGAGCGGCTGCACCGGACGGTGGATCGGGCGATGAAGGCTTGGCCGGGGTGATTTTCCAGCCGCTCGTCATTCCCTGTGACAGGCACAGGGATGACGGAGAGAGGATGAGGGCGTGGTGCTCCAAGTTGGCGTCCATACCTGGGCCGCAGCAGGGCCGGAAAGGCCTTATTTCAAGCTCTCAAAATACCGCACCATCACCAGTTCCGCCGCATCGCGCACTACGTCCTCCATCTCCGCATCCGTGCCGCCGCAGCCCTTGGTGATCAGTTCCGGCCAGAATACCTGCCCGGCGATCACGGCCAGGAACTGGTTTGCCGCAGCCGATGCATCCCCCGAAAACCGCCCTGCTACCTTCTCCTTGCCGAGATAGGCCTGCAGCCGCTCGATCACCGCACCCTTGCCCTTGTCGTAGAGCGCGTCGCCGAGATCGGGGAAGTCTACGGCTTCGGAGATCACCAGCCGGTAGAATGCCTGCATTCCCGGGCTTCTCATGCGGCGCGCATAATCGAGGCCGATCTTGAAAAGCACCTTGGCGGGCTCGATCGAGGCATCGGGCGGGGCGTCGCATTGTACGTTGTCCTGCCAGAAATCCTCGACGATCGCTTCGAGCAAGGCGGCCTTGGTGGGGAAATTCTTGAACAGGGTGGCGGTGGAGACGTCGGCTTTTTTGGCGATCTGCTGCAGCGAGGTATTCTTGTAGCCTTGAGTCAGAAAAAGCTCGGAAGCGGCTGTCATCGCTGCCGATTTCTTCTTTTCCCTGAGCTGCTGGTGATACTGCTCGATTCCCATTCCCGTCGCTCCGGATGCGCTTTTCAGCACTGATATAAGCCACTTGCCTTGAAACTGTTAGAGGCCATTTCTATCTGATGTGAGCCACTTAACTTATATCTCGATTTCGAGACGTGGCTTGGCTCTTTTTGGAAAGATAGACATGACTGACTTGACTGGAAAACGGGCGCTGGTGACCGGCGGCACGACGGGGATCGGCTTTGCGACGGCGAAGGAATTCCTGGCGCGGGGCGCAAAAGTGATCATATCAGGCAACAATCCGGAGACGATCGCCAAGGCGAAGGCCGAACTTGGTGGCGATGTGATCGCGCTCAAGGCGGATTCGGCCAGTGTTACCGAGCAGCAGCAGCTTGCGGAGCAGGTGAAGGCGCATTTCGGCGAAATCGACATCGCCTTCATCAATGCCGGCATTTCCGACTGGCGGCCGATCGAGGCTTTCACCGAAGATGCTTTCGACCGGCAATTCGACATCAATGTGAAGGGGCCGTTCTTCCTGATCCAGGCGCTGATCCCGGTCTTCGCAAACCCGGCATCCGTCATCATGAACGCCTCGATCTTCGCGCATACGGGCACGCCGCGCTCCAGCGTCTATTCGGCCACGAAGGCTGCGATGCTCTCCTTCACCAAGACGATGACGAGCGAGCTTCTGCCGCGCGGCGTGCGCTTCAATGCGATTAGCTGTGCCGCCGTCGATACGCCGCTCTTCGACAAGCTCGGCATTCCCGATGCCTATCGCGAGCAGGTGACCAAGGATGTGATCGCGACGATCCCGGCCGGGCGCTACGGGCGGCCGGAAGAGGTGGCGAAGGCCGTGACCTATCTGGCGTCGGATGACGCGGTCTGGACTGTCGGCACCGAGATCGTGCTCGATGGCGGGCGGCTGATCAACGGCTGACGGGGAAGGGCGCGGCAGGAAACGGATGGCCGCGCCCGACCTTACCGTCGGCAGTTCTTGAAGCCGGCACCGGCTATGGCGTGGTGCCGAAAAGGCGGTCGGTGCTGTCGTAATTTACTGGAAACCATCATCGGCGTTTTGGGCGTGGAATTCTGCACTGCGCTAGAATGCGCCTTGCAATCTACTATCTTAGGTAGATAAATTCCCTGCGATGTTACTTTCCTATCTGCCGGAAATCATTTGTTTGCGGTTTTTGCAAGCAGTGAGGTGCAGCCGATATTTTCAAGCGAGAATTTTGAATGAAATTCGAAGAATTGCGCAGATCGGAATACGCTCATGACAAACAAGCGCTTCTGCGAATATTCCTCATGAGTTCGGCATTTGTCGCGGGAGCCATATTCATGAGCTTCCATCCGCCGGTGGGGAAAGACCCTCGCTTGATCTTAGTTTCGGCATTGGCTGCTATTCTGTTCTTTGGCTATGTGGCCTTGAATGTATCACGCAAGCTCTTGTCGAAGAGGCCGGGAATGGTCTTATCGACAGCCGGAATCCGTCTTTGGGATTTTCCCGGCCAGATGGTGCCATGGTCCGCCGTTCGAAGCGTCGATCGCATAAAAACCAAACGCGCTGACTATATCAATCTTCAACTTGATCCTCTGTTTGCCAGAACCTTGATCAAGCGGGGGCGGTTTTTCGGTTCCCGCAGCAAGATCCGCATCGTTCTGTCGAATTTGAACGGCGAGCCGGACCAGATATCCTATCAGCTCTGGGAATTGGCATCGGCTGCGCGCGAAGCCGAAGTTCAGGCCCAGGGCGAGGGTGGGAGTAAGGCGTCGGAGCCGGTTCTCAACAGAGCTCGCTATCCTGTCTTCACCTATGTCCTTATCGCCATTCTGGTCGCAGTCTATGCCTGCGAACTTGCTTTCGGTGTCGATGCGCCGAAGGACGGCGCGCCGAGCATTCGCACGCTCTTCGTTCTTGGCGGAACATTGAGTCAAAGCGTCATTGCAGATGGCCAGTGGTGGCGCTTGTTCACGGCACCATTCCTGCACGGAAATATCCTTCATCTGTTTTTCAATTGCGTTGCGCTCTGGTTCGCAGGGATGCTTTTCGAACGTCTGATCGGCTGGCGCTGGTTCGCGGCGATTTTCTGCGCAAGCGCCATTGGAGGATCGGTTGCGTCCATCTTGATCAATCCTCCCGGCATCGTCGGCGTCGGAGCTTCCGGCGGGATTATCGGGCTGTTTGCGGCAGTGATCGTCGGCAGTTTTAGGTTTCGCTCAGGGCAGATTGCCTATGCCCTGCAGACGGGGGCAATCCGGATCCTCATTCCCTCGCTGCTGCCGTTGTTCGGCGCGGCAACGGGTGACAACGTCGATTACGCCGCGCATCTCGGCGGCGCCGTGACGGGCACGGTGCTCACATCGCTGCTCCTGCTTCTGTGGCCGGTCCAGCGTCCGACCCCGCGTTTCGGGCTGGCGGCGATCGGTTTCAGCGCGGTCTTCGTCCTCGTATCGCTGGTCTCGCTTCTGCCGATCCTCGAGATGCGCCAGTTCATGGTCGGCGATCCGATGGTCAACTATTTCGCAGGAAATTATCGGCAGGCCGCAACAGGGTTTGCCAGCAGGGCCGCCGACAATCCGGCGATGGCTCCCTATTCCAATCTCTGGCGGTTCCTCGCTCAAAAGCGTGGCCATGACGCAAAAGCAGACGATGACCTCGCGGTGGCGGCCAGGCATACGGACCAGGGAATATGGCCCTATCCGGTTTATCGCCTCTATCTGGGCGAGCTGAAGCCGGATGAATTGGCGGCAGCGGCGGCTGATGACAACCAGCGTTGCGAAGCCGCGTTCTACAATGGCGAATGGTATCTGCTCGACGGAGACGCCACGGAGGGACGCCAATTGCTGCAGACTGCCCTGTCATCCTGCCCGACGACCTTTGTCGAATATATCGGAGCGAAAAGCGAACTCGATCGCCTTGCCGTGCATTGATTTTACGCCCTCCCGGCCAGCTACCCGCCGATCGACAGCTTGAACAATCCGGCTTTGCGCCTATTGTCCGGCTGTGAGCATGCGCCCATGCCCCGTGACGATCGAAAGGCCAGATGCCATGCAGACATTCACTGTATCCATCACGCGAGAGATCGAGGCCGATAGCGCCGAGGAGGCGGCACTACTTGTCTATCAGGAGCTGGCGCGGGATGCGGCGCCGCTTCGTTATCTGGTCGCGGACGAGACGAAGCGGACGCGGACCGTGACGCTCGATCGCGACAAGGCGGATGAATTTGCCGCCGTCGATCATACGGCCGATCCGGGGAACTGGTAGGAGGAGGGGCGGGGGCGCCGCAGCGAAGACCAGCCGGCGGCGTCATTTTCTCGCCGACGATAGCGAACAGTGCCTCCCTCCGCGCCTCGTCGCGGATCACCATCAAGAATGGCGGCATCGGTGGGCTTGCGATAGCGGTTGCCGTCGGTCATCATGGCGACTTAAGATTGAATATCTTGGGGGTGAATTTGATCGCCGGTTATGCTCGCTTTTGCGGGGCAATTATCGCTGCACTGGCAGCGTTGCCGGGATTTAAAGCGGTTGCCGCTGGCGAGACCTGCAGCGAGAAAGTTGTATCTGCGAGCCTTCCCAATCCTCCTTCAGGTTTCCTTGGGTATTTCTTCTGGAACTTCGAAAGTGGCGTTCTTGCCGCTTTTCCACCATCCACTCCCGCGAGCCGGCTTTCATACTGGATGGACCGGGAAGGCTTCGGATCATTGTCGCGGGGCACCTTAGATACAGGTACAATCGATGAACCACAGGAACTTCAGAGGTCATTTGAGCGAGCAGCCGCTGGGAAGAAAATAAATAACAGATACAAAGAGGTAGACTCTTGGTGTGGACCGTCTTTCTTCACCGTAGCTTGGAATTCTGATGGATGTGGGAACCTTACCGAGGTTTTCGCCGACAAAAAAATATGTGTGTTTGATATTATTCCCTAATGTAGAATGAGTTCTTTCTACGCCTTGGGATTGAATTTTTTGGGGTAAATTCGATGGCCGGTTACACTCGCGTTTGCGGGCCAATTCTCGCTGCACTGATAGTTTTGCCGGCATATAGCGTGGCTGCTGCCGGCCAGACCTGCGGTGAGAATGCCGTTTCCGCAAGTCTTCCCAATCCTCCTTCTGGTTTCCTTGGTTATTTCGTGTGGAACTTCGAAAGCGGCTTTCACGCTGCTTTTCCAGCTTCCACTCCCGCCAGCCGGCTTTCATCATGGATGGACCAAGAAGGCTTCGGCTCATTGTCGTACAGCTCGTGGGATACCGCTACTGGAGACGAAAATGATGAGTTTCAAAGAATGTCTGAACGTATAGATGCCGGGAAAAGATATATCTCAGATACAAAGTTGTAGACTCTTGGTGCGGGGCATCTTTCTTCAGTGTCGCTTGGAATTCTGATGAATGTGGAAATATTGCCGAGATTTTTTCCGATAAGAAGATATGCGTTTTTGATCTTCCTTAGGGGCTTTCCGGCAGGTCGATGAATGCGCCGCAATTGTAGGCGGGCAAGGCTGCAGCCGTTACTTTTTCTCGCCGAGATAACGAAACAGCGTCTCCTTCCATGCCTCGTCATGGATTGCCTCAAGTATCGCGACATCGATCGGCTTGCGGTAGCGGCTGCCGGCGGGCATGGCCATGCCGTAGTTCTGCGGTTCGAAGACCGTGTCCAGCACCTGCACGCTGCCGGCAAACTGCTGTTCGGCGGTCCAGGCGAGCAGTGGCTTGTCATAGACGAAGGCATCGATGGAGCCTGAGGTCAGTGCCCGGAACCCCTCCTGTACATTGGCGAAATCGCGGTGCCGGATGCGCTCCCCATCAAGAAAGCCCGTTGTTGCTGAGCCCGATACGGCGCCGACTCGTGCTCTCGGCAGGTCTTCAGCGCCATTGACCAGCCCCCGGATCTGGCGCGTGGTGAGCGCGGAGGTGACGCTTGCGGTGAAGACGGCGATGGTGATGATCGACATGACCATCCAGAGGATTGCGAGCGTTCGCCCGCCGAGCGTTTTCGGGCCGCGATGGCCGGTGCTTGCCTGCGTCATCGCCTCTGCCGACCACCAGATGCTGGCGCCGAGCCCGCGCGCCGCGCCGCCGCCGAAATCCTCGTTATGGCGGTGCTCGAAAAGCCAGATCAGGGCACCGACCGCCAGCGAAATGCCGATCAGCGCGCCGATGGCCTGCAGGAAGCCGAGCGAGGTCATGGTCTGGGTTATCTCGTACCAGACGGAAATGTTCTGGACGGATACGGCGATGCCGAGGCCGGTATTGTAGAAGGGCTGGGTGAAATCGACATTGCGCTCGCGATCGGCGGTGATGGTGATGGCGGCAACGGAGAGGTCGTAATCGCCACGCTTGGTGGCATCGAGCAGGCTCTGCACCGATGGTTCCTCGACGAGGCGGTAATTGAGACCGAGCTTTTCGGCGACCTGGCGCCAGAGATCGATCGACAGGCCGGTCCATGTGCCGTCGGGCGCCTTCATGGCAAAAGGCGGGGCTTCCTTGGTGCCGATCACCAGTTCGCGGTCCGGAAATTCGGGCGGGGCGGCGAGGGCGTGGAGGGGGAGGCAGAGCGTGAGGAGTGCAAGCAGCGCGAAGAGACGCGGGCCGCAATATCTGCCGATGCCGGGCGAGGAGGCGATGGTCGCTGTCATTCACCTTCTCCCGCTTCTGGATGCATCTTTTGGCACTAGAGGTATAGGCGGACATGCCGGGGGCAAGGCCGGACGTGACAATCTGTTTCCAGGCGCGCGGGCTATCTTCTACCACTGTAGGCATCGGGCAAGCACGCGACGGTAAATACAACGAGGATTTTCTGCGGGCGTAGCGTGGACTTGTCAGCAGACTATAAGCGCGGCGCGGCGTTACACGGCTTTTGAATCGAGGTCATCTTTTAAAGGCGATTTCAGTTGTCTTTTTCGTCAGGTAACTCTTGCGAAATGCGATCTTAAGTAGATAAATCTATCCTTCGAACAGAGTCGTTCCCTTTTATGTGGGCGTTGATCCCGTCGATACATTTCAGATGAGAAGTTCGAATGCAGCTTCAAGAATTGCGCAGATCGGAATACGCATACAGAAAAGGTAAGTTGTTCATATTATTTCTGATTTTCCTTGCCGTAGCCGCTGGATGCATCTTTCTATGCTTCCATCTTCCGCAAGATAAAAATCCTCTCGTATTATATTGCTTTGCGGCTTTGATCGCGGCGTTTTGTGGCCTCGTGGCCATGTTGTTGCTACCTTTACTATTATCGACCAAACCGGGGCTCGTCATATCGGCGGCGGGCTTCAGTTTGCCGCTTTTTCCCGATCAAGTGGTGCCGTGGTCGGCCGTCCGAGGCTTCGGCAGGATGCAGGGTCAAGGCTTCGATAACATAGTTCTTCACCTTGATCCGGTCGTTGCCAAGAGCCTTAGAAGGAGAAGACTGTCTCCTCTCCTGATCGGCTCTCGCAACCAGGTCTCAATCCCTCTGCAACTTCTTAAAGGATATCCCGAGGAAGTCCTTCATCAAGTGATTGAGTTGGCATCAGAGGCCTACGAGGCCGAACGTTCGGCGAAGGCGGCGGACGGCTTGATTGAGCTTGAAGATGAGGTCGAAGCGCCAGCGCCGGAACCGGCTGTAAACGCTCCCGGCCGTCCGCTGTTTACCTATGCTCTTCTCGCGGTACTGATCATCGTTTACGTCAGCGAACTCGTTTTCGGCGTCGATATGTCGAAGAACGGTTCTCCAAGCACGCGAACGCTTCTCGTTCTCGGCGGGACATTTCGGCCAAGCATTTTAGCTGATGGCGAGTGGTGGCGGCTGTTTACCGCACCGTTTTTGCATGGAAGCCCGCTCCATTTGGCTGTCAACTGCATTTGCTTGTGGTTTGCGGGAGGGGTTTTTGAACGGCTGGTCGGCTGGCGCTGGTTTGCGGCGATATTCTTCGTCAGTGCCTTGGGCGGATCAGTTGCATCCGTGTGGATCAATCCACCAGATATCGTTGGTGTCGGTGCATCCGGTGGCATCGTAGGGCTATTTGCGGCAGTTATCGCCGTCAGCATCCGCTTTCGATCCACTCCACTCGCGCAGCCACTCCAGATGGGGGCTATTCAAATCCTGGTCCCCTCACTCCTGCCCATTTTTTTCGGCGGCAAGAACGGCGAGCACATCGATTATGCGGGGCATCTCGGCGGTGCATTGGCAGGCGCGGCGCTAGCGCTACTCGTCGTCGTTTTCTGGTCGCGTGAGCGCCCGACGCCTCGTTTTGGTGCGGCCGCAGCCGCGTTCAGCGCGCTGTTCGTCATCGTTGCCGCTGTTTCGCTCTGGCCAATCAGCAATCTGCGGCAGTTTATGGTCGATGATCCGATGGCGAACTATTTCGCAGGCAATTTTGAGCAGGCAGCGACGGGATTTGCAGCTAGCGCAGCGGAGGATACCAAAGTTGCTCCCTACTATAAGCTTTGGCGTTTTCTGGCTCAGAGCAGGGGTAACGATATGAAGGCAACCGAAGATCTTGTGGTTGCTGCACGTCAGATGGACCAGTCGACTTGGCCTTATCCAGTCTATGGTCTTTTTCTGGGCGAGCTTAGTCCGGACGAGCTACTGGCTAAAGCCGGTGATGACAATCAGCGCTGCGAAGCCGCATTTTACAATGGCGAATGGTACCTCTTCGGCGGGATCGTTCAGGAGGCACGCCAGCATTTTGAGACCGCCGTGTCGACCTGCCCGACGACATACATGGAATATAGCGGTGCGAAGGGCGAGCTAGGGAGGCTCGACGCGCGATAGTTCCTCCTCGCTTTTGCTTCGAGCACCTGTATCAGATTCCTGAGCGCAGCTCACAAGCTCATCCCGTATCTCTCGTCTAATCCGGATAATCCGGCAACGCTATATCCCCTCAGACGCAGGATCTGCGCCCTCTGTTTCCAACAGCTTTGCAAGGGATAAGCCATTGAAAACGTCCGGATTTGCCGCAACGGATGCGAATACGCCGTTGCAACCTTTCTCCTTCGATCGCCGGGAATTGCGTCCCGAGGATGTGGCGATCGATATTCTTTACTCCGGGGTCTGCCATACGGACCTGCATATGGCCCGCAACGACTGGGGCTTTTCGGCCTATCCGGTCGTGCCGGGGCATGAGATCGTCGGGCGGGTATCGGCCATCGGCAGTGCGGTGACGCGCTACAAGGTGGGGGACAATGTCGCCGTCGGCACGATCATCGACAGCTGCATGGAGTGCCCGAACTGCCGGCGCAACGAAGAGCAGATGTGCTACAAGGGCGTCACGCTCACCTATAACGGCCAGGACCGGGTGACGGGTGAGAAGACCTATGGCGGTTATGCCGATCATATCATCGTGCGCGAGGAATTCGTGCTGCGGGTGCCGGATGGGTTGGATATGTCGCGGGCGGCACCGCTGCTTTGCGCCGGCATCACCACCTATTCGCCGCTGCGTACCTGGAATGTCGGCCCCGGCAGCCGGGTCGGCGTGATCGGGCTTGGCGGGCTCGGGCATCTGGCGGTGAAATTTGCCTCGGCGCTCGGTGCAGAGGTGACCGTGCTGACGCGTTCGGAAGGCAAGGTCGGCACGGCGCGCGCACTCGGCGCCGACAAGGTGTTGCTGTCGACCGATGCCAAGGCGATGGAGGCCGCTGCCTTCACCTTCGACGTGATCATCGATACCGTGCCTTACGAGCATGACCTCGCTCCCTATCTCAACACGCTCGATAGCGATGGCACGCTTGTCATTGCAGGCTCGCTGGTCGATACGCCGAAGTTCAGCAACCTGCCGCTGATCATGGGGCGCAGGCGCATTGCCGGCACGCCGAGCGGCGGCATCAAGCAGACACAGGAGATGCTGGATTTCTGCGCGCGCAAGAACATCCTGCCGGAATGCGAGATGATCGCCATGGGCGATATCGGCAAGGCATTCGAGCGGCTGGAGCGCGGCGATGTGCGCTACCGTTTCGTCATCGACATGGCGACCTTGCCGGCAGCGCAGGCTGCCTAAGGTTCTTGTTTTCGCATGTCGTTATCGCAGAACCACTGCACACATCTGCTGGAATTGCTCTAGCTCTTTGTTTTTCCGCAATTCCGGACGCAGAACCGCTACACACTTCTGCTGGAATTGCTCTAGCGCTTCGGGATGGCGCGCAGCGCCTCGATGAAGACAGAAAGGGCCGGCGGCATCTGTCGCCGGCTCGGATAATAGATGGAATAGCCTGAAAAGGGCGGGCAATAGTCTTCCAGCACGCGGATCAGCCGGCCGCTCTTGATATGTTCGGCGGCGAATTCCTCGAAGACATAGACGAGGCCGGAGCCCGCAAGAGCGGCCTCAACCATCATGTCGGAATCGTTGACCATGAAGCTGCCCGAGACCTTCACCTCGATATCGCGGCCATCCTCCGTGAATTCCCAGGCATAGGCGCCGCCGAACGAAGCCATGTAATAGGTGACGCAATCGTGGTCTGCGAGGTCGCGCGGGGTCTTCGGCTGCGGATAGCGCGTGAAATAATCGGGCGATGCGACGACGGCGGCGCGGATATCGGGGCCGATGCGCAGGCCGATCATATCCTTGTCGATGCGCTCGCCGAAGCGGATGCCGGCATCGAAGCGCGAGGCGACGATATCCTCGAAACGGTCGCCGACGATCAGTTCGACGCGAATATCGGGATAGGTGCGGTGGAATTCCGGCAGGATCGGCATGACGAGGGACGTGGCTGCATGTTTGCCTGACGTGATGCGCACGGTGCCGGAGGGCTTTTCCCGGAGCTGACCGAGTTCCTGCAGGCCGCGATTGATCTCGGCAAAGGCCGGTTGCAGGGTGATGAGCAGGCGCTCGCCGGCCTCAGTGGTTGCCACGCTGCGGGTGGTGCGGGCGAGAAGCCGCATGCCGAGCCGCTCTTCCAGATGGCGCATCATATGGCTGAGGCCCGAGGACGAGATGCCGAGGCGGGCGGCAGCGCGGGTGAAGCTGCGCTCTTCGGCGACGATGACGAAGGCGGCGAGATCATCGAAATCATGGCGTTTCATTTGTGATCTGCCTTCAGAAATGGGGTCGGACTGCGGTGTTTTCCGCACATATCTGGGAGGGCAGGAGGGGGCTCGCAAGAGGTGCGGCGCCCGCGAAGGAACGATCGGGCTTCGGTAAATCCGCGATGACATAAATGTTATCATCTGCTAATGTAGTATCATCTGGTGGATGGAGGATCGACCATGAGTATTTTCGATGGCTTAGGCAGTGTGCTTTCCGATGTGCTTGCCGGCAGGCAGGTCGACTACGGCGCGGTTGCAAGCAGATTGTTCGAGAATGCCGGCGGGCTGCAGGGCATCGTTTCGCAGCTCAATCAGGCAGGTCTCGGCGAGCAGGTCTCATCCTGGATCGGCACCGGCCACAATCTTCCCGTATCGGCAGACCAGATCCAGGCGGCTCTTTCTTCCGACCAGTTGCGTGATCTCGCGGCCAAGTTCGGCGTCAATGCCGATGACGTATCCAAGCTTTTGGCCGATCACCTGCCTGGCGCGGTGGATGCGGCAACGCCGGACGGAAAGCTTTCCTAGTTTCAAAGCCGTGCATGCCGTGAACTGCCCCCAACACGAGGATGTCAAATGATTGCGAGATTGCTTGTGCCCGCTTCCGTCGGAGCGTTGATCGCTGCCGCCTTCTTCGTTTCTCCGGCTTCCGCGCTGACAATGAAGGAATGCAGCGCCAAATATCAGACGGCCAAGGCCGATGGTTCGGCCAAGGATATGAAGTGGAACGACTTCAGGGCGAAATTCTGCGGCGCGGATGCGGCCGCCGAAGATGCCGCCGATGACAAGGCGGTGGCCGCCACGACGGACAAGGAACCGGAAAAGCCGACGGTGAAGGCGCCCAGGGGCGTAACCATGCCGAAGGCGATCGACAAGAAATATGCGAGCGAAACGCCCGCCAAGGGCCGGCTGCATACCTGCGTCGACAGCTACCATGCCAACAAGGATGCCGGCACGCTGAACGATCTGAAATGGATCCAGAAGGGCGGCGGCTATTGGAGCCTTTGCAATACGGCTTTGAAGGCCGGCACCTGAGGCTGAGCTGACAGGCTAAGTCCATTCTATCGGGAGCCGCGGCCCGAAAGGGCCGTGGATTTCTAGCCGACGGTATCGCCTATAGCGATACTGCATCCTCAATCTCCTCGCGATCCTTCAGAATGCGATCGATCAGCCCCCATTCGAGCGCTTCTTCCGCCGTCATGAAGCGGTCGCGATCCATGCCCTGCTCGAACTGCTCGTAGGATTTGCCGCAGTGTTCGGCATAAAGGCGTGTCATGAGATGCTTGGTCTTCCGGATCTCCTCGGCATGGATCAGCATGTCGGAGGCCTGGCCCTGAAAGCCGCCGAGCGGCTGGTGGATGTGAATGCTGGCATTCGGCAGGGCGTAACGTTCTCCGGGCTGGCCGGCCATCAGCAGGAACGAACCCATGGAGCGGGCAGTGCCCATGCAGAGCGTATGCACCGGCGCGCGGATGAAACGCATCGTGTCATACATGGCAAGGCCGCTGGTCACGACTCCACCAGGCGAATTGATATAGAGATTGATCGGCTTTTTCGGGTTTTCGGCTTCGAGAAACAGGAGTTGGGCGCAGACGAGGGCGGAAGCGGTATCGTTGACCTCGCCGTTCAGGAAGATGATCCGCTCGCGCAGGAGCCGGGAGTAGATATCGAAGGAACGCTCCCCTTGTGAGGATTGTTCGACGACCATGGGGACGAGCTGCATCGTTTCGCGCATTGGCGAACTCTCCTTTGATTGGCGCATGCGGCATCGGCGGAACCGCGGAGCGGTTTCGTGCGACATGCTTCGGGAAGATTGATCGGGACAGGCTTGCCGCGTCAGGCGGCGAGCATCATCGTCGGGCTATTGCTGTTGGCGACAGAGATCATCAGCCGCTCGAATGTCGCGCCGGTCAGTTCGTGAATGATCCGCAGGCTGGTTCCGCCTGATGTGTTCGGCGCGATCTCGAAGGTGACGAAGCTTTCCAGATAGGGCGGGGCGTCATCGCGCAATCGGTAGCGGATTTCCTTGCCTGGTGTCTCGGAGACGGAATGCGGATCGGCAAGCGCCTCCTGTGGCAGCCATTTCCGCCGAAATTCCGCAATGCTGATCGCCCGCCAGACCTTTTCGGGCGGCGCATCCAGCTCGTATCGTTGTTCGAAGCCGGTTTGCTGCGCCTTGGCTTTCACGTCGTTCATTGGTCCATATCCTTCAGCAGAAGCTTGAGAGCATCGATGCGGGCCGGCCAGTAGGCGCGGTATTTCGCCAGCCATTGGGCAATGAGCGTAAGGCCATCCGGATCGACTTCGTAGTTCACGAAACGGCCCTCCCGCTGTTCGCGCACCAGCCTTGCCGCCTTCAGCACGGCAAGATGCTGTGACATGGCCGGCTGGCTGATCTCCATGCCCTGGCGAAGCGCGCTCGCATTCATGCTGCCCGTTGCAAGCTTTTCGAAAATCGTGCGGCGGGTCGGGTCGGCGAGAGCGCGGAAAATATCGTGTTCCATCATGACGACACATAAGCACGCACTTATGCGATTCGCAAGAACTATTTGGATGACGGAGGTGCAGGCGCGGTGCGGGACGGGCGTGTCGCGGAGAGGATGGCTCGGAGAAAGTGCCGCGACCTCAGGCCTTGTGCAGCTTCTGCCGTGCCACGTCTAATATCTCTTCGGCCATATCCCTATCCGTCGAAATGCGGGCCAGCGTCATGGCGCCGACGAGGGTTGCGAAGGCGGCCATGCCTTTGCGGCGGGCTGCCTTGGTGCCGCCGGGGCCTGATCCGAAGAGGGTGAACATGTCTTCCATCAGCTTCGTCACGGCTTCACGCGGGGCGGGGCCGGCGCGGGCGATTTCGCTGCCGAGGGAGGCGTAGGGGCAGGAAGGGACCTCGGTCAGCGCCTTGTTGGTGGCGCCGATATAGGCGTTGACGAGATCGTCATAGCTGCCCGATGCGGCGACCTTCCGCAGGCTTTCGGTGAGCTGGTCTCCAGCTTTTTCCAGTGCTTCGGCGACCAGTTGATCCTTGCTTTCGAAATGGCGGTAGAAGCCGCCCGAGGTCAGGCCGGCGGCGGCCATGATGTCCGACACGCTCGCCTCCGCAATGCCGGAACGCCTGATTTCGTTGGCGGCTGTCGCGACGATGGTCTTTCGCGTTTTGGCCGCTTCCTCATTCGATTTTCGCATTTTCAACTCCGACCTGCTTGACAATTTAGATCATATCCAACATCTAAATAGATGTCACTCATAATCTAAATTTCAAGGCTAGGCACTTCTCGACCGGGCGAGCATCGCGCTTCGCTCCGGCGGGTTTCCGCGCCCTTTTTTCAAAACGGAGAAGACTGATGTCCAAGACCTATCTCGTGACCGGCGCCACCGGCAAAACCGGCAAGCATACGACCCGCATCCTGCTGGAGAAAGGCCACAAGGTGCGTGCGCTCGTGCATCGTCAGGATGCACGTTCCGAAGCGCTGGCTGCGGTCGGAGCGGAGATCGTGGTCGGCGATCTGACCGATCATGATGCCGTCATCGGTGCCCTCGAGGGCATCAACGCCGCCTATCTCTGCTATCCGATCCGCCATGACCTGATCGACGTGACGGCCTATTTTGCCGATGCGGCGCAGCGCGCCAAGGTCGAGCTTATCGTCAACATGTCGCAGATTTCGGCGCGCGAGGTGGCGAAGAGCCATGCGGCCCGCAATCACTGGATTTCCGAACGCGTGCTCGACTGGTCGGGCGTTCCGACAGCCCATATCCGTCCGACCTTCTTCTCGGAATGGCTGACCTTTCCGTGGGTGCGCAACGGCATCGTGAAGGATGACGTGATCGCGCTTCCCTATGGCGAGGGGCGGCACGCGCCGGTAACCGGCGAGGATCAGGCACGGCTGATTGCGGCGTTGCTGGAGAACCCGGCCCAACATGCCGGCAAGATCTATCCGCTGTTCGGGCCGGTGGAACTCAACGAAACCGAGATCGCCGAGAAGATGAGCGACGTGCTCGGCCGCAGGATCAGCTATAGACCGGTGACATCGGAAGCCTACAAGGCACATCTGAAGACATTCGGCCTCGACGATTTCCTCATCCAGCATTTCCTCTGCATCGCCGAGGATTGCCAGAACGGCGTCTTCGCCGGCACGAACTCGCTGTTCGAGGAGATCACCGGCGAACCGGCGATGACGGTGGAGGCCTTCGTCGAGCAGCACCGCGCAATCTTCGAAAAGAGCGCCTAAGGAAATCCGGCGGGCGGGCGGTGTCTATCGTCCGCCCGTCTCAGTGGTGCGTAGCGAAATTCTGCAGGGTGCGAACCATGCGTCCGGTGTCATAGGGTTTGGAGAAGAAGACGCCACGGTCGGGAAGCTCCACTTCCTTTTCCCTGACATGGCCCGAGACGAGGATGATCTCGATCGGTGGCCAGCGGTCGCGCACGGCACTGGCCAGCATCATGCCGTCCATGCTGCCGGGCATGTCTATATCGGACACGACGATGCGGATATCGCTGCGGCTTTCCAGAATGCGGACGGCCTCGTCGGCATCTGCGGCCTCCAGCGCTTCGAAGCCGGCATCTTCGACCAGATCGACCGCCATCATTCGTTGCAGCGGTTCGTCCTCGACGACGAGGACAACCTGCCTTTTTATCGGCGCAGATTGTGCCATGGATCATTCGCTCCTTTGCATTTGCGAGAGCGACGCGGACATTTCGACCGAGAAGCCATCAAGGCTGTATCGTGTTTCAGATTGTCCGGAACCGATGAGGCCCATTTTGATGAGCTTGGAACCGAAACCTTTTTTCTCCGGCTGCGAGGCGGGCGGGCCACCGGTTTCGTACCACGAAAAGTAGAAGGTAGCTTGTTCTCCTCGACCTTCAATAGCCCAACGCACATTTACGTGACCCTGTTCCATGGAGAGCGAGCCATATTTTACGGCGTTGGTGACGAGCTCGTGCAGGATGAGCGATAGCGACAGCGAGCCGCGGGCGCCGACCGCGATATCGGGGCCTTCCATCAGCACGCGGTCGAGAACGCCGAAGGTTTCCACGGACTGTTTTACGAGGCCCGAAACATCGGCGCTCAGCCAATTGTCCTGCAGCAGGATGTCATGGGCGCGGCTCAGCGCATGAAGCCTGCGCTCGAAGGTTTTCACGTGTTCGCGCTCGGCCACCGGACGCAGGCTCTGGGTGGCGATCGCCTGGATCATGGCGAAGGTGTTCTTGAGCCGATGGCTGATCTCGCGGTTGAGGATATCCTGCTCGGCCTCGGCGCGCACGCGGGCGATGGCGATCTGCACGCGGTCGCCAAAACTGCGCATCAAGGCGAGTTCTTCGTCCGACCAGTCATATTCGCTGTCGTAATGGGCGAAGACCATGAGACTGAAGCGGCCGTGGTCGAAGATCGGGACGTTGACCAGCATCCTGACATCGAGGTCGAGCAGCGCCTGCGCATGATCCGATGTGCGCGGGTCTGTCGCGACGTCCTCGATGATGACGGCATGGCCGCGCTTCAATTCGTCGATCCGCGTTCCGTAATCGTGAAAGTCGTGGCGGCCGGCGAGCGATACAACGCCCGGCGCGCACCATTCCGGCTGCAGGACAATGGTCTGGCTGAAAATATCGACGATGCCGAAGCCCGCTCGCGTGGCATCGAGCGCCTTGGCCATCAGATCCGCAGCGGCGATCGCCATGGATTCGACGTCGTCGAGATCGCGCAGCCGGTCGCCGAGATCGAGCAGTGCCTGGATGCGGGCGCCGGCGCGTTTTTCATCGGTGACATCCTGTACGGTGCCGCGCAGGACGGCGGGACTGCCATCCTCGTCCGATGCAAACGAGGCGTGGCGGGAGATCCAGCGCCGGCCGCGATCTGCCGTGTCGATGCGATATTCGACATCCATGGCGGCAGTGCCGTCCGCACGCGTGGCAGGATTGGAGCGGACAGCGCCGTCATCGGGCACGACCATGCCTTCGAAGAGCGAAGCGGGGTAGCTGCCTGCGACCGGGACGCCGAATATGCGGCAGAATTCCGGCGACACTTTCATCTCGTCCGTGGCGATATCGAGCTCGAACGTGCCGATGCGACCGGCCTCCTGTGCGGCGATGTATTTACGTGCCGACGAACGCATGGCCGAGCTGATGCTTTTCTGGCGGCGAAAGAGTTCGTCCTTGCGGCTCGACTGACGCCGCGCCTCAAGAAGCGTGACGACCTGGCGGGAGAGCGCCTGCAGGACGCGGAGCTGATCCGCGCCAAGGCCCTCCGGCCGCGGGATCGTATCGATGATGCAGAGCGTGCCGACAACGGTGCCCTCCGGCAGGACGAGCGGCGCCCCGGCATAAAAGCGGATGAAGGGCGGCGAGAGGACCAGCGGATTGTTTTTCGTGCGCTCGTCGCCGGCCAGATCGGCAATGACAAGCGGCTGCGGGCTTGCCAGCGCGTGGGAGCAGATCGATTGCTCGATCGGCGTTTCGCTGGCCTCGATACCGATCCTGGCCTTGAACCATTGCCGTTCGGTCTCGATGAGGCTGATGAGTGCGACCGGTGCGTTGCAGACGGTTGCTGCGATGAAGACGATATCGTCGAAGGCAGGTTCGGGCGCCGTATCGAGGACGTCGAAGGCTTCGAGCGCGTCCAGTCGCTTCCGGGTCTCGATGTCGGGCTGGTCAGTGGCTGGCGGCACGAAGATTCCGGTCCTGCTTGGTGGCGGGACTTACAGATGTACAGCAGGAAACGTGATTTTCCAGAGCTGGCGATACCGGATCGCGACATGTCATTTTTAATCGACGGAGCCGCGCCGACCGTGTAATCTTTCCACATCGACAGCAGTTTGCACGGGCGCTGTCGCTGAGAGTCTAACCGCTTCCGCCCCGACCATTGAGGATGGCAGCGTGTTTGAAAACCCGGTCCGTATATCAGAACAATCCGGCAAATGGATCGTCCGCGTTACCCGGAACGGTAGCGTCAGCGAACGCATGTTCGACTTCGAGCTGCACGCCATGTCCTGGGCGAGCGAGCAGTTGATGAAGTCTGGCTTGCCGACGTTCATCGATGACGAAGCGCCCGAACTAGCGAAGGGCTAGAACATTCCGGACGCGAAACCGGTTTTTCTGAAATTGCCCTGCAAAATGCCCTAGGCAGGCGCCTGCCGTTCGACACGGGCAGTAATCTCGGCGAGCAGGGCCGTGACATCGGTCATCAGATCTTCAGGATCTTCCAACCCGACGCTGATGCGCAGGATCAGGTCTTCTTCTTTCCATGGTCTTGCCGTGCGATGCGCCTTGACCGGCATGGGCGCCATCAGGCTGTGGGTGCCACCCCAGGAGGCGCCGATGGAGAAGGTGTTCAGGACATCGAGCGCAGAGGCAACATGGGGTGTTGCCGCCGGTGTGAAGAGCACGCTGAAGAGGCCGTTAGCGCCGGTAAAATCACGTTTCCAGATCGCGTGGCCGGGGCAATCGGGCAAGGCGGGGTGCAGCACTCGCGTCACCAGAGGATGGCGGGCAATCTCGGCGATCAGGGCCTGCGCACCGGCTTCAGCATGTTTCAGGCGGATGCCGAGCGTCTCGAAGCCGCGCAGCGCAAGGGCCGCATCATCGGGTGATACGCCGATGCCGTAACGGCCGAGGGCGGTGCGGATCGGGGCGATCAGGCTCTCGTCGGCGACGGTGAGCGAGCCCAGCAGCAGATCGGAATGGCCGGAGACATATTTGGTAAGCGCTTCGGTGACGATATCGGCGCCAAGCGTGAGCGGCTTGTAATACAGGGGCGTCGCCCAGGTATTGTCGAAGCCGACGAGAGCGCCGTACCGATGGGCGATTTCCGCGATGCGCGGCAGATCCTGTACTTCCATCGTCGTCGAGCCGGGAGATTCACACCAGACGATTTTCGTGCGCGTATCGATGCGTGATTCCAGATCGGCAGGATCGACGGCGTCGTAATAATCGACGTCGATGCCGAAGCGGGTCAGTTCGCTGTTGGCGAAATCGCGCAGTGGCGGATAGGTGGTGTCCGCGATCAGCACCTTGTCACCCGCCTTCAGGAAGGGGAGCATGGCGATGGTATTGGCCGCCTGTCCCGAGGGCAGCAGGAAGGTGCGCACGCCCTGTTCCAGTCGCGTCAGCTTTTCTTCCAGCGTGCGCGTCGTCGGTGTGCCGTAGAGGCCGTAGCTATAGCCGTCATGACCGCGCTCGCCGCGTTTCGCGTAGGCCTCGGCATTCTCGAAGACGATGGTCGATGCCCGGTGGATGGCGGGGCCGAGGGATGCGAAGCCCTCCGTTTTCACGTTGGGCGTGACGACGCATTGCGTGAGGTCTTTCATCTGCGGCTTCCCTTTCGATCTCTCTCTGAAAGGGATTAGAGCATGCGGCTTGCTATTCCGTCCAATATCAAGATTACTGGAGTCTATTCCTTCAGGTTATAGGTTTGCGCCCCTTGAATATCAGGCAGATCGAAGTTTTTCATGCGCTGATGACCAATGGCACGACCTCGCGGGCGGCCGAGGTTCTAAGGATCTCGCAGCCGGCGGTCAGCAAGGCGATCCAGGAACTGGAGCGGGTAATCGGCTTTGCGCTGTTCGACCGGATCAAGGGGCGCATGGTGGCGACGGCGGAGGGGCAGCTGTTCTTCCGCGAGGTGGAGGGATCGTTTGCCGGGCTCATCCACCTCAGGAGCGCGGCGGCGCGTATTCGCGATTTCGGCTCGGGGGAAATCCGCATTGCCTGTCTTTCCGCACTCAGCACCAATGTGCTGCCGCTCGCACTCCGCGCCTTCCACACGCGTCATCCCGATGTGGCGATCACGGTGCTTGCGCCTCTCTCTTCCGTCGTCAAGGATCTCATCGCCGATGGACAGTTCGATGTGGGGCTTGCAGCAGACGAGATCGACGTGACGGGTGTCGAGGCACGGGATTTTGCCAGCCACCGGGCGGCGATCGCGCTGCCCTCGGGACATCCGCTGGAGGCGCGAGACGTGATCAGGCCCGAAGATCTCGACGGGCAATCCTTCCTCGCGCTGGCGCCGGAGGATACGACGCGGCGGGAGGCGGACAGGATTTTTGCCGAGCGTGGCATCAAGCCGAAGATGGTGCTGGAAACGCCCTATTCGACGACGATCTGCGCCATG
Source organism: Hyphomicrobiales bacterium (assembly GCA_900471925.1). Classification (GTDB taxonomy): domain Bacteria; phylum Pseudomonadota; class Alphaproteobacteria; order Rhizobiales; family Rhizobiaceae; genus Rhizobium. The sequence goes on along the minus strand of UCGV01000026.1, from coordinate 105,543 downwards.
GTGCAGGCCGGTCTCGGCGTGGGCATGGTGAGCCCGATGACGGCCGAGCCCTATCTCGGAAATGGCCTGTCGCTCAGGCCCTTCGAGCCGGCGGTGCATTTCCGCACGCTGCTGCTTCTGCCGCCGAACCGGCAGCCATCGCGCATCGTCACCGACTTTATCGGGGAGCTGATGGCGTTTTCGCTGTTCGAGGATTAGTCTTCGATCCGGCACCAATGTCGCATTGAGCTTTGGCGCAGATGCGGCTATCAGGGATTCGATACCTCGGGGTAGGGCCTCAAGGGCAGGGGAACGATGCAACGTCGATTTGACAGGATCGAGCAATGGCTGGTGCGCATTCTGTGCGCCATCGCGCTCGTCTTCGTCGGTTTCGCGCATCAGGTGCCCGCCCTTGCCGAAGATAGTCTCAGTCCGGCCGCCCTTGCCCAATATGTGCTGCCTGACGGCACGCTGCCGACGCTCTGCGTCACCGTCGTCGACGACTACGGCAAGGAACATGGCAAGATCGCGCATCTCAACCCGTGCGAAGCCTGCCGTATCACCGCATCCGTGCTTCTGCCGCAGCCTGCCGATGTCACCGGCGCGCGCATCGGCTTTGCCGTTTCGGTCGAGTTGCCGCGCCGTGTCGAGGCCTTCCATCGTCAGCTTTTCCCGCCGAATACCGGGCCGCGCGCCCCGCCTGCTTATCCGATCCCTGCCTGAACCCGCATCGCGGCCACGGCCCCTGATGCGTCTTGCAATCACGGCCGGTAAGCCCGAAGCGCTGCCGGTCCCGGATCCGGACCCAAATTCATGTCTTCCATCGCTGCCATCGAGGCAGAGGACGCCGCACCAGGCGTTTCGCTCTATCGTGCCATCTGGCGCTGGCATTTCTTTGCCGGCCTTCTCACCATTCCCTTCCTGCTGAACCTTGCCATTACCGGCTCGCTCTATCTCTTCAAGGATGAGATCAACGATACGGTCTTTGCCTATCGCTACATCGTGCAGCCCGAAGGTGAAGCGCTATCACCGCAGCGGATTGCCGACGTTGCGGCCGCTGCCGTGCCCGGTTCGGTCGCCAGTTCCTACAAGGAGCCGGCGGCGCTTGATCGCTCGGCTATCGTCACCGTTTCCACCGATGGCGGCTCGACGCTGGTTTTCGTCAATCCCTATGATGGCAAGGTGCTGGATACGGTCGGGACGAACGAGGAATTCAACACCGTCGTCAAGCACATCCACAGCCTCGCGCTCTTCGGTGCTGCGCCGAACAAGCTGATCGAGATCACGGGCGGCTTTGCCATGGTGCTGGTTGCGACCGGCATCTATCTCTGGTGGCCGCGCCGGCAGACGGGCGGGGTGGTGAGCGTGCGCGGTACGCCATCGCGGCGGGTGTTCTGGCGCGATCTGCATGCGGTGACCGGTGCCTTTGCCGCCATCCTGATTTTCTTCATGGCGCTGACCGGCATGCCCTGGTCGGGCTATTGGGGCGGCAATGTCAATGCGTGGCTGACGAGCCATGATCTCGGCTATCCGGTGCAGCTCTGGGATGATGTGCCGAAATCGCAGAAAGTGACGCAGGATATCCTGCCCAAGGCGGGCTGGATCGTCGAGCGGGCGCCGGTGCCGCTTTCGGAGATTGCGGAGGCGCAGGGGAAGGCGCCGATCGGCCTCGACCGGGCAGCCGAAATCGCCAGGGAGATTGGCATGGCGCCGGGTTTCGACCTTGCCATTCCGGGCAGCGAGACCGGCGTCTATACGGCGGCTGTCTATCCCGAGGATCTGGCGAAGGAACGTACCGTCCATATCGACCAATATTCCGGCAAGGTGCTGGTCGATCTCTCCTTCGGGCAATATCCGTTTCTCGGCCGGGCAATCGAATGGGGCATCAATGTACATCAGGGGCAGGAATTCGGCCGCTTCAACCAGTTTCTGATGCTGGCGACCTGCCTGGCGATCATCCTTTCCTGTGTCACCGGCATCGTCATGTGGTGGAAAAGGCGGCCTGCCGGAAGGCTCGGCGTGCCACCCATGCCGCCGCAGCGCTCGGTCTATTTCGGGCTCTGGGTGATCGTGCTGGCCTTCGCCGTCGCCTTTCCGATGAGCGGGCTGGCGATCGCGCTGATGATCGCCTTCGACCAGGTGGTGATCCGCTTCGTGCCGCCCTTGAAGCGCGCCTTTGCCTGAGGAGGGGATGATGAAGACGATATTCTCTCTTCTCTTCGGCCTGCTGATCGCAAGCGCTGCGGCGGCGCAAGGCGATATCCGCATCGAGCACGCGGCCTCGCATTCCATGCTGCCGGGGGCCAAGGTCGGCGACGGCTACCTGACGATCACCAATAGCGGCGGCGTGGCGGACAGGCTGATCGGGGCAAGCTCCGATAGGGCAAAGAGCGTGCAACTGCACCAGATGACGATGGCCAATGGTGTGATGACGATGCGCGAGCTGAAAGGCGGGCTTGCCATAGGCGCCGGCCAAACGGTGACGCTTGAGCCGGATTACCACCTGATGTTTCAGGATGTGACGCAGCCCTTCAAGCAGGGCGAGACGATCCGGGCCGCGCTGCGCTTCGAGAAGGCTGGCGATGTCGCGGTTGATTTCGCTGTCGGCCGGATTGCCGGGCCGCTGGATGATATCGGCGTGGTTGGTAGCGGCGCTGATATGGTGATGGATATGCCAGGCATGGATATGTCCGGGCCGCCACCGGAAGAGGCCATTCCGGCGGTGCTGAAGACGATGTTCGAGCGGCCGGACAAGCCGCTGACCATCCTGCCCGTTGTCGTGAAGGGCGACTGGGCGATCGCCGGCTGGCAGCAGGATGGGCATGGCGGCCGGGCGCTTCTGAGAAAGGGGCATCATGGCTGGAACGTGGTGCTCTGCAGCGGCGATGCGATCAAGGAAACAGCCTCACTGGAGAAGGCGGGGCTTTCGGCCGGTGATGCGGCCGGGCTGGCGGCGGATCTAACGGCGGCCGAGGCCGGGCTCGACCCGAAGGTGCTGGCGCTGTTTGCGAGCTTTCAGGGCACGGTGGTGATGGCCGCTGAGGCTGGCGATGCCGGGCAGGGTGGCCATGCGGGGCATGGGCAATGAGGTGGGTGAGGCTTCATTGGTGGCGCCGGAGGGAGGTGCGACACCTCCTTATTCGTCATCCTCGGGCTTGTCCCAAAGATCTACAACGGCCCACAGCAGATCCTCGGGACAAGCCCGAGGATGACGGCTGGAAGGTTTGGATGACGTCCATCCCACAACGAGCCTCCTCAACAAACAGCTGTAACGCGAGGAATAAACTCGCGCCGTGCCTGTCTACAAGGGCGAATGGCGAACGTGCCGTCGCCTATCTCACATCACATGAAAGGCAAAGTCCGATGTCACTGACCCGTATTCTCCCATTCGCCGCCCTTGCCAGCCTCGCCCTTGCCGGACAGGCATTCGCCCATGCGCATCTGGCAAGCTCCACCCCGGCCGACAAGGCTTCCATCGCATCTCCAAGCGAGATCGATCTGACCTTCACCGAGGAGTTGAACCTGAAGTTCAGCGGGCTCACGGTGACCGGGCCGGACAAGGGCGAGGTGAAGCTCGGCGATACCATGCTCGAGGGCGGCGACAAGGTGCTGATGGCGCCGGTTTCCGGCACACTGGCGCCCGGAAGCTATACGGTGGACTGGCATGTGCTTTCGACCGACGGGCACAAGACGCAGGGCACGTTCTCCTTCACCGTCACGCCCTGATGCTGCTGGCCCGATGACACCTGACGCCGCCAACATCCTCTGCCGCTTCGTCTTCGATGGAGCCGCGCTGTTCCTCTGGGGCAGTGCGGCCTATCTGTGGCTGCTGGTGCCGGAAGGTTTGAGCGGCAGCCTCTGGGCGAGGCTTCGGCTTTGGCGCATCGCGGCGGTGGCGCTGATCGTTCTCGCCACCCTCGCATCGCTGCCGGTGCGCAGTGCCATGCTGGGTGACGGCTGGGCGGATGGGCTGGATGCGGGCGTGATCGGGGCGATGCTGACCGGAACCTCCATCGGCACTGCATGGATCTGGCAGGCTCTCTTTGCCGTGCTTCTCCTTGCGGTGACATGCGTGCCGCGACGCCGGAAAATTGCCGCTACGGCAGTTGTCTCCGGCCTGTTGCTCTGCGGCCTGGCGCTGACGGGCCATGCTGCCATGAACAGCGGCGGCTTGCGCCTTCTCCACCGGGCAAACGACATGCTGCATGTGCTGGCCGGCGGGGCCTGGCTCGGGGCGCTGGTGCCTGTCGTGATGGTTCTTTCACGGCTCGGGGATCGGACGGACGGCGCCGACGCGCTGACGGCGCTGATCCGCTTTTCGCGCGCGGGACATGCGGCGGTGGCGCTGGTCATCCTCTCCGGCGTGGCAAACAGCCTGCTGATCCTCGGCGGTCTGCCGCTGGACTGGAGCGTGGCCTATCAGCGGCTGCTTGCGGCAAAGATCGGGCTTGCGCTGCTGATGATGCTGATCGCCGTCTTCAATCGCTACTGGCTGGTGCCGCGCATGGGGCGGACAAAATCGGCGGCAAGCGCGCTGGTGGTGGGGACGCTGGCGGAAGTGGTGCTTGCAGCTGGCGTCGTGGCGCTTGTCGCATGGTTCGGGACGCTGGAGCCGTTTCCGGGGTAGAGGCGATATCGACGCCTGTGCGACGGACCGCGATTAATCGGCCGGCGGCTCCCAGAGCTCGATCGGATTGCCTTCCGGATCATGAATGCGGGCAAAGCGGCCGACTTCGGAGTCCCATTCGGGCCGGGTTTCCACCGCGATGCCGCTTGCCGTCAGATTTGCGATGAACCCATCGAGATCATCGACCCGGAAGTTGATCATCCATTGCTGTTCGGGTCTTCCGAAATAGTCGGAGTCTGCGGAGAAGGGGCCGAATATCGTCGTGCCGGCTTCCTGGTGCCACAGGGATTTATAGAGGTCGTCAATGCCGAGGTGTTCTTGATACCATGCGGCAAGGTCGGCAGGGTTTGCTGCCCTGAAGAACACACCGCCAATTCCCAGGATCTTCGGCATGACATCCTCCCTGTTCTAATGGTGAGAATGCCTGTCAGAGCGCGTCGGCGCAACCACCTTACGTCGCGGCTTCGAACCGCAATATCCCGGCGATCCTCGGCCCGGTGCCGGTATCCGAGGGATGTGAAACGCCGTCCGAGACCGGGACTTCGGCAAAATCGAAGGGGCTGACGCCTTCGAGGCAGGCGACGTTGATGCCGAACTGGCTGGGGTTCGAGCGGCGCTGGTGGTGGGTGTAGATGCCGCAGGTCTTGCAGAAATAGTGTTTCGCGGTGCCGGTATTGAATTGGTAGAGGGTCAGATTGTCTTCGCCCTCGACGAATTCGATATCCTTGAGCTCGGCCGAGACGGCGATCGCGCCGCGCATGCGGCAATAGGAGCAGGTGCAGCGGCGGATCGTGTTGAACTCATCCGCCAGCCGGACGCGGAATTTGACGCGGCCGCAATGGCAGGCGGCATTATGCTCGTGTCTCTCGTCGCTCATGATCCGTCTTTCTTGCAATTGATATCAGTGCTGCGACCAGCGCTCGCAGAAGGCCTCGATATTGCTGGACTGGAAGTCCGCCAGCCGCTCCATGATGGTCTCGAAGGGCCAGTCCCACCAGGCGATGAGGCTAAGTTTTTCCGCGACATTTCGCGAGAAGCGCTCGCGGAGCACCTTGGCGGGAACACCGCCGACGATGGTGTAGGGCTCCACATCCCTGGTGACGACGGCGCCGGCCGCCAGCACTGCGCCGTCTCCGACGGTGACGCCCGGAAGCACGATGACGCCGTGGCCGATCCAGACATCATTGCCGATGATGGCGCGGTCTGCCTTGCGCTCGGCGAAGAAGGCATGATCGCGCACCGCATCGGCCGAATAATATTCCGGGCAATAGGTGAAACGGTGCATGGACGGGCGGTCCATCGGGTGATTAGGGGCGCCGATCCTGACTTCTGCGGCGATGGCGCAGAATTTGCCGATGACGGCATCGCCGAGCATGCAGCGCTGGCCGATATAGGAGTAGTCGCCGAGTTCGACCGTGTGGAGAATTGTGTTCTCCAGGATCTCGCAGCATGTGCCGATGCTGGAATCGCGGATGCCGGCCGTCGGGTGGATGACGGTTTCGGCGATCTTCGGGCGGTTTGGCTGGGTGGCGGTGTCCATGGGCGGTCTCCGGATTTCGGCCTGCCTAGCCGGGGATGATGAAGGATATGTGACGTAGACAACGCTGGTGGAGCGCGTCCTTCGCTTGAAGGGCATAGCATGGCCGGGCGCGTGTTCATGGAAGCGGAGAATATCGGGATTTGCGCTTGCACTGATCGTCGGATGGTCGCAAAGCCATGTTGTAATGCGTCGCAGATGACATCGACCTGCCTAGATTCGGAAAACGAAAGTATCGCCATGCCTCTCCAGCTTTCCCTCCCGCGTGACCGAATTTCCGTGCTTCTGCTTGAAGGCATCAGCCAGAGCGCCGTGGATTATTTTAAGTCCTGCGGCTACACCAACCTCGTGCATCTGCCGAAAGCGCTTGATGACAAGGATCTCAAAAGCCATATCGCCGATGCGCATATCATCGGCATTCGCTCGCGAACGCAGCTGACGGAAGAGATTTTCGAATCCGCCAGGAAGCTGATTGCTGTGGGCTGTTTTTCCGTCGGCACGAACCAGGTCGATCTGGAAGCGGCACGCCGTCGCGGCATCCCGGTTTTCAACGCGCCCTATTCGAACACGCGCTCGGTGGCCGAACTTGTGATCGGCGAGATCATCATGCTGACGCGGCAGATTTTTCCGCGCTCGGCTTCCGCCCATCAGGGCGGGTGGGAGAAATCCGCTGAAGGCAGCCGCGAAGTGCGCGGAAAGACCCTGGGGATCGTCGGCTACGGAAATATCGGCTCGCAGCTGAGCGCGCTTGCCGAAAGCATGGGCATGGTGGTGCGCTATTTCGACCTCTCCGACAGGCTGCGCCGCGGCAATTCGGAGTCGATGGCTTCGCTCGGCGAGCTCCTGGAAATCTCCGACTATGTGACGATGCACGTTCCGGAGACGCCATCGACGCACAATATGATCACCGAAACCGAACTGCGCCGCATGAAGAAGGGCGCGATCTTCATCAACAATTCCCGCGGTACGGTGGTCGATCTCGATGCTCTCGCAAAGGTCTTGAAAGAGGGCCATCTGGCGGGCGCCGCAGTCGATGTTTTCCCCAAGGAGCCGGCATCGAACAAGGAGCGTTTCGAAACGCCGCTGCAGGGCTTGAGCAATGTCATCCTGACACCGCATATCGGCGGCTCGACGGAAGAGGCCCAGGAGCGCATCGGTGGGGAAGTCTCCAGAAAGCTGGTCGAATATTCCGACATCGGTTCGACGATGGGGGCGGTCAACTTTCCGCAGGTGCAATTGCCCGAACGCCCGAATGGTACGCGCTTCATCCACGTTCACCAAAACCGCCCCGGCATGCTCATTCAGCTGAACGAGATCTTCTCGTCACGCGGGCTGAATATCGTCGCCGAATTCCTGCAGACACATGGCGATACGGGTTATGTGGTCATCGAAGCCGAGGGCGTGTCCGAGACAGCCGACAACATTCTGGCGGCGCTGCGCGATATTCCGGGAACGATCAGGACGCGATTGCTCTACTGAGGGATTGAGCAAGGGTGCATCACCCTTGAGATGGGTGGGCGCGGGCCTTTTCACAAACGGGCATGGCCGGGCTGTGATGGCGGATATGCGCCAATTGCGGTCATCAGCTACCGCAATTTAATGGTTTGCGGTAGCGTCCAATGAAGACTCGAGATTGCTGGGAGGGTTCAAAAACCAGCATGACCTCCAGCTAGTCTTTAGCGGCCCACATGAAAAACGTCTCTCGTTCGTCTTCCGCTCTGACCGCCTGCAAGTAGCGCCGCTTCCATAGATCACCAATGAACATCTGCATCGTCGTGGGCAATTTTGGACGATCCTCGTGCTGCCCGTGGAACTTTACGATGCCATTGTTCAAAGCGTCAGCGCTCAGGGTGTCGTCCTGCCATTTCTCCGGCGTCCCGAACCGCGCCAGAAATTCAGCTTCCACGTCTTTGCGGGTCGTCTCGATGTATCGGTACTCCACCGGCCTGCCGATCTCCTTGCCAATGATCACGGCCAGTTCGTTCATCGAGACATCCTCCGAGCCGACTTCGAGATAGGCTCGGTGTCTGCCCGTCGGATTGGTCAATTCCTTCGCTGCCAGCCATGCGATGTCATCGGTCGCCACCCAGGGCATCTTCAAATCAGGTTTGCAGAACCAGGCAATTCGGCCGTATTTGGCAACCGGCCGCGTCCACGCCGACACGTCATCCATGAACCAGCCGGCGCGCAGGTGGACCAGATCGATATTGCCGAGTTCGTTGAGCTTTTCGTCCAGATCGTTGAAGCACTCGAAATGACCCGTTTTCCCCTTCACGTCAGAACCCATGGCCGTCAAGCTTACGGCCAGTTTGACGGAGGATTTTTCGAGCGCATCGACGAAGCGCTGGGCAACAGCGGGGTAGTGTCCCTGGATGTTGTTCCAGTCGGTCTTCACCATCAGGAACGCGGCATCTGCATCCTGGAAAAATTGGTCAAGGTCTCCCGCTCCTGTGTCAAAGCTTCCCAGGAATGGCTCTGCTCCGAGTTCTACGAGTGCGTCAAGGGCTGGGCCACCTCTGGACAACGCTCTGACCTGATGCCCTGATCTCAGCAGGTTCCGGGTCAGCTTGGCGCCAACTCGTCCCGTGGCGCCGACGACAGAAATTCGCATGACAGTCTCCTTTCGGTTGTTGATCACCCGGTAGTAGACTATTGCTGCCCCGTACGAATTTGGAGATAATGCCAAATGATCTCGAAATCGGGCCAATCCGCAAAACTGCGTTCCTGCTACGACGACATTGATCCTGACTGGTCAGATCGCCCGGCCGTCGCCCTCCGCCTCGACTTCAGTGACTATGAGGCTGAAGTGCCCCGGCACCAGCACAAGGAAGGGCAGCTCATCTTGGCTCTGCACGGTGCCGTCACATGCAGGACGGAGAATGGCATCTGGATTGTCCCGCCCGACTGCGGGATCTGGATACCCGGCGGCGTGCCCCACAGCAACCAGGTCACATCAAACGCACGGCTGTCCTATCTGTTCGTTCAACCCGAAGCGGCCAAGCTGCCGGCGCGGTGCTGCACTCTGTCTGTGTCGCCGATGCTCCGCGAGATGATCCTCCGACTGGCGGATGTACCCGTAAATTCTGCTCTGGACGACCATATCGGCCGTATGGTGCGGGTCTTGCTGGATGAACTTGCGCAAATGCCGATACAGGGGCTGGACTTGCCCGCGTCCAGCCATCCCAAAATCGCCGCGATTACCGCTGCCCTGATGGCGGATCCGAGCGACCGTCGCACCCTGGTCGATTGGGCGGCACACGTTGCCATGAGTGAGCGATCCTTGAAGCGGCTGATGATCCAGGAAACGGGACTGACCTTCGGCCGATGGCGGCGGCAACTGCACCTGGTCATCGCGTTGCGCGAACTGGCCAGCGGCGCGTCGGTCCAGAGGGTGTCGAGCGACTTGGGATATGAATCCGCTACCGCATTTATCGTCATGTTCAAGAAGGCATTGGGCACAACGCCAACGCGCTACTTCGCGAGCTGATTTGCCGAATGGCCAAATTCGGCAACGGTGGTCGGCCTTTGCGGCAGGTGTAATGACCGCAATGGGCCGGAAGCGGCCAGTCCTATGCCCTTGCAGTCTCTGCGATACCAGCGCTTTTCGTGCTCATCAGCACCAACGGCACTGCAACCGCATAAAGCACGATCACCGATAGCCAGATGGCGCCCGGCCAATCCTGTCGCGTCACGAAATAGAGCGATGAGAAGCCCAGCGGCGCGATGATGGAGGCGAGGCTGATGGTGGAGGCGAGCAGGCCCTGTAGCTCGCCCTGCCGGTCGGAAGTGACCTTGCGGGTGGCGAGGGCCTGGAAGGCGGGGTTGCCGATGCCGACGAGGGTGAAGATGGGCATGATGGCGAAGATCATCCAGCCCTCGCTTGCGAAGGCCATGACTGTGAGGGCGAGGCAGGCGGCGGCGATGCCTGCCAGTACCGACCAGCGTTCGCCGAGCAGGCGGGTGGCGGGGCCGGGCAGGAAGGCTTGGCAGAGGGTCTGGGAGATGCCGAAGGCGCCGAGCGACAGGCCGATGGCGACGCCGTTCCAGCCGAAAGTATCGAAGCCCCAGAGTGCCCAGCAGGTGCCGTAGGATTCGCCGGCGGCGCTGAAGACAAAATAGACCGGTACGATCGGCAGCAGTGCTTTCATCGAGACGAGCCGTTTGAACGGTGCGAGCGGATTGAGGGTGGCGAGGTTGATCCTCTGCTTTGAGGGCGTGCGCGATTCAATCTTGCGGGATTCCGGCAGCACGAAGAAGGCGAGCAGCAGGTTTGCGGCGTTCAGCGTGGCGGCGGCGATGAAGGGCAGGCGCAGCCAGTGATCGCCGAGAATGCCGCCGAGCACAGGGCCGATGATGAAGCCCGCGCCGAACATGGCATTGAACAGGCCGAAGCGGCGGGCGCGCTGATCTTCCGGCGAAATGTCGGTGATATAGGCCGAGGCGACCGACATGTTGGCGCTGGTGAGGCCGGCGATGGCGCGGCCGAGGAGCAGCATCCAGAGCGATGGCGCGAAGGCCATGATGACATAGTTGATGGCGGCGCCGGCAAGCGAGATCAGGAGCACGGGGCGCCGGCCGATACTGTCGCTGAGCGCGCCGAGCATGGGGGCGAAGACGAATTGCATGGCGGCGTAGAGCGCCGTCATGATGCCGATGGCGGGCGCGATATCATCCGTGTGCATCACCTCCTGAAGAAGGCGCGGCAGGATGGGGAAGATCAGGCCGATGCCGATGGCATCGAGGCAGATGGCGGTGAAGATGACGATGAGGGGTTTGTTCATGGTGAGCCTGTTCATGGGTGGCCTCATGGGAATGGGGCGGCGCGGCGATGAAGCGCGTCCTGCCGGGGCTGGTTGAGGGCAATGCGACGCCGTTCGCGGCCGCTAGCCCGGTTCAGGGGCGCTTCCACGGTGGCAGGGTCGGTCGATTTCGGTACTTCGTATAAATGTGTACTGAGTATAGTAATATTGCCGTCGCCGCTATCTGTCAAGCTAGGTGTACTCAGTACATGAATCCTGCTAGTCTCGGCGCCATGCCGAAGCCACAAGACAAGACAGAACCCGACGCAGAGCCCGCAGACGCGGAACCGCTGGACCGCCGCTCGCGCAAGCGTCTCGCCACGCGCCGCGCCATCTCGCTTGCGGCCGACCGGCTGTTTTTCGAGCGAGGCTTCGAGAATGTGACGGTGGATGAGATCGCGGCGGCCGCCGATGTCGGGCGCATGACGGTATTCAACCATTTCCCCCGCAAGGAGGATATGTTCTTCGATCGCGACACCGAGGCGCGCGAGACCCTGTGGCAGGCGCTACGGCAGCGGGATGCGGATGTTTCGCCAATCGAGACATTGCGGCTGCTGGCGCACCGGCTCGTTCGGGAGCAGACGCCCTATCTCCAGTTTTCGGCGGCAAGCCGGGGTTTCATCGAGACGGTGGAAAACAGCGAGACGCTGAAGGCGAGGGCGCGCGCGATCCGCGACGAGATTGGCGGTGAACTGGCGGTGGCGCTTGCCGAAAGCGTGGGGCAGCGGCCCGACGATCCCAAGGTCAGGCTTGCGGCCGCGATGCTGCTTGCGGGTTGGAGCGTGGCCTTCATCGAGGCGCACAACGCTTTCCGGCAGAGCCGCGATACGGGCAGGGCGAAGGCGGTATTTCTCGATCTCGTCGATCAGGCAAGCCGGGGCGTGACGGCGGCACTGGCAGGCACTGACTACGCCTGAACATGCATTAACTCCTTGGAATTGAAGGGGTGCTCCATCCTTGCGGGCACCCCAGTTCCCTGACGCCAGAACGTCGTTCTGACGGCGTCGATAACAAGCGCAACCTCGATTTCAGATGGGCCGCAATTGGTCAGCTCCGAAAACTATGCCGGTACCTTGCATAAACAGATAGCTTGTTATATCTAATCTGTAGACCGGAGGTGCCGATGACAGACTCGATCCAAGTTCAGCTCAGAAAGGGCGCTCTCGATCTCTGCGTGCTGGCCGTGCTCTCGCGCGGCGAGAGCTACGGCTACGAAATTGCCAGTACGCTGGTGGAGGCGGTGGGCATGGGGGAAGGGACGATCTATCCGCTGATGCGGCGCATGCAGAATGACGGGCTGGTGGCGACGCGCATTGTGGAATCCAGCAGCGGGCCGCCGCGCAAATACTACCGGCTGACGCCGCTCGGCCAAACGATATTCGAGGCCCATCGCCGTGACTGGCGCAGCTTTGCGCAGGCGGTCGATACACTTCTCAGGGATTTGCCATGACCTCCACGATATCAAGAGATGCCTTTCTGCAAAAGCTGAGACAGGGGCTTGCCGGGCTGCCGCCGCAGGAGATCGAAGAGATCGTCGGCGATTATGCGGCCCATTTTGCCGAATCCGCCGCTGCCGGACGCAGCGAGGAGGAGGTTGCGGCCGCCCTTGGCGATCCCTCGAGAATCGCCCGGGAAATGCGGGCCGAGGTGGGATTGCGCCGTTTGGAGGCGCATTGGAGCCTGACGAACCTGGCGGCGGCGGCAATGGCGCTTGTCGGCCTTGCGCTCGTCGATATCCTTTTCCTGCTGCCGATGCTGCTCGTCGCCATCGTCATCGGCTTGGGTCTGGCGATCGGGCTCTCGGTCATCGGCGTGGTCGGCATCAAGATCATCTTCGCGACCCTGCTGCAGCTCGGCGGCCCGGTGAGCGAGATCGCCGCGCGCCTGTGCATTGGTGCCGGGCTGGTGAGCGTGCTCATCGGCGGCGGGGCGCTGCTGCTTCTGGGGCTTGGCGCCGGCATTCGGGTGCTCGGCCATTATGCACGGCTGCACTTTCGCCTTGCCGCACGCCCGCAGGGCTGAAGCCGTCGACTGCCATATCTGAACATTCGCAACAGGGTAGAGGGGACTGAACGATGATTGGAAAGTTAGCATTCGTGGCTGCGGCCGGAACGATTTGCGCAGCCGTTTTCCTGACGCTCGGTATCGGGCTTTCCGGTGGCTCCTTCGTGGATGCGGGGCAGGTGCTGGGCGCGATGCGATCCACCTGCGGGTCGCCCGCCTTGACCCAGGAGAAGATCGTGCTGCCGTTCGTCGCCGGCGATGACGGGTTGACGATCGATCTGCGGGCCTCTGTGCACTACCGGCCGGGCGGGGCGGCGGAAATCACCGTCAGCGGCAATCCCGATCTGCTCGCTCATGTGAAGCTCGATGGCGGCAGGCTGAGCCTCGATTGCGATCCCGGCTGGTTTGCATCGAAGCTCGATGTGAATGTATCCGGGCCGGCGATTGCGAGCTGGAAACTGCTCGGCAGCGGCGACCTGACCCTGTCCGAGATCGCCCAGCCGCAGTTGCGGCTCATCCTTCGCGGCAGTGGCGATGTGGCAGCCACCGGGCGTGCCGATAGCGTCGATCTCGATATAGCCGGCTCGGGTGCGGCACGGCTGAAGGCGCTTGAAGCGAAATCCGCGCAGGTCTCGATCCGCGGCAGCGGCGACGCGCAGATGACGGCGAGTGCCGATGCCGATGTTTCCATCTCCGGCAGCGGCAATGTGGAGCTGTCGGGCGGGCCGGTGATGCGGCGTTCCGAGATCAGGGGCAGCGGCAGGATCGTGCAGATCCCGTAGCCGCAGGCCGGAATCAAAAGGGCGCTCGACCCTTGCGGGGAGCGCCCTTTACCTGTCGAACTCGAACGCGGCTCGACCAACGTCGATACCAAGCGCAAGTTCATTTTCAGGTGAAGCCGGGATATGATGTGCGGTGGGGTGGATTGCAAGGGGCGGGATCGGAAAAATCCGATTTTTTCGCCCATTTCACGGCCAGAGGCTTTCGCGCCGCCAGCCGGCTTTTTCCCGCCGGTAGAGCAGGCGATGATGCAGCCGGTCTTCGGCGCCCTGCCAGAATTCCACTTCATGCGGCATGGCGATGAAGAGCTGCCAGTGCTGGGCGACGAGATCAGGCTCTGCCTCGATGCGCCTCATCTGTTCTTCGATGGCGGCATGGAGCTCGCGGCGGGAGGAGAGCGGCTCGCTCTGCCGGCCGGCGAGGGCTGCGGCGCGTGCGCTGGCCGACCGGGTGCGGAAATCGGCTGCGCGTTCCGGCTCGCCGGCCGGAAAGGCGGTGGCGCGCAGGCGCACCTGGCGGCCAAGGGCCGGCCAGTAGAACGTCAGTGCAACGTAAGGGTTGACGGCGATCTGCCGGCCCTTGGGTCCATTGCCTGACGTTGCGAAGTGCCAGCCCCTGGCATCCAGGTTTTTCAGGATGAGAAGGCGGGCGTCGGGCGCGCCGTTCTCGTCTGTCGTCGAGAGCACCATGGCGTGCGGCTCGCGAATGCCGGAGGTGATCGCATCGCGCAGCCAGGCGCAGAAGAGTTCGCGCGGCTCGGCGGGCGCAGCATCGGCATCGAATGGCGGGTAGGGGCCGGCGAGCGACGTCAGCGCGCGCAGTTCATCCTTCATGGTCTCACCTCTTGCGGTCGTGCGGGAGCGCCGCGAAGGGCTCCTGCCGGAGCCGGTCACGTCTGCGCTGTTGTTCCCTGATGGTATCAATCGTGTCTGCGCGAGGGATGAAACATGCTTTGCGGCAATGTGGAAACCGATATGATCGAACACAACATGTTCGAAAAACGCACATCGCTTTACTCTAGCCGCAGCATTTTCCAGTCGTGGAGGGGGCGCAGCAGGCGGCAGGCTCAGCCTGTTGCTGTTCGGCAAGCCAGCGGTCGCGCGGCTTGCAGCTTGCCGGTCTCGGCGCAAGCTCGACATGGACGGCGCCGGCGCGAAACGTCGGCATGGAGGCGCAGTAGAGCTGCATCGGCTGTACGCCGTCGCTGACTTCGAAAGTGAGTTTGGCGCTATCGTCGAGCTTCACATGCTCGGTTACCTTACGGATGATCGCGTGAAACTTGCCTGAAGGCATGTGGATGCGGTCGTCCTCGTCGATATCCCAAAGCTGGATGAAGATTTCGCTCCAGGCTTCCGGATTGGCGCCGCAATCGAGCGCGGAAAACTGGCCGGCCTTGACCTCGGTGACGTGGTAGCCGGGCTTCACCGGATGGCCGTCGTAGTGAAACACCAGCGGCAAATCCCTGGTGCCTGACAGGATGTTCATCAACTCGCCGAGGGCGATATCACCGTCTCGCATTTTGCTGTTGTCGATCGCGTTCATCTGCGTTATTCCTCGTTTCAACATTTCAAGGATTGTTGAATTATGGACGAACGTCAAGCCCTCGCGTCCTTCGGCGCTCTCTCTCAGGAAACCCGCCTGCAGATCGTGCGAATGCTTGTCGTCGCCGGCCCTGATGGCATGGCGGCGGGCACGATTGCCGAGGAGCTGGAGGTTTCGCCCTCGAACGTATCCTTCCATCTGAAGGAGCTGGATCGGGCGGGGCTCATCAGCCAGCAGCGCGAATCCCGCTCGATCATCTACACGGCCAATTATGATGCGCTGGGTGGCCTCGTGCGCTTCCTGATGGAAGATTGCTGCGCGGGCCATCCGGAAATCTGCGCGCCGGCCGCCGAGGTCGCGGCCTGCTGCGCACCGGCCGGCGGCAAGGCGCAATGACCGGCTTTTCCCTTTCCCGGCGCGTGGCGGCAGAGGCATTCGGCACGCTGTTGCTGGTCGCAACCGTGGTCGGTTCCGGCATCATGGCTGACAGGCTGACGGACGATACGGCGATCGCGCTGCTCGGCAATACGCTGGCGACCGGGGCGATGCTGGTCGTGCTGATTACCACGCTCGGACCGATCTCCGGGGCGCATTTCAACCCGGTCGTTTCTATGGTCTTTGCCGTGAAGCGCGAACTGCCCGGATCATCGCTCGCATTCTATATCGCCGCGCAGATCGTCGGCGGCATTGCCGGCACCATGCTTGCGCACGGCATGTTCGAACTGCCGCTGCTGCAGATTTCACAAACGGTGCGTTCGGGCGGAGCGCAATGGCTTGCTGAGGTGACGGCGACATCAGGGCTTGTCTTCGTCATCCTTTCCGGCATCCGTTTCCGCACCGATGCCGTGGCATGGCTCGTCGGCCTCTATATCACCGCCGCCTACTGGTTCACCGCATCGACGTCCTTCGCCAATCCGGCGGTGGCGATTGCCCGGTCGCTGACATCAACGTTTTCGGGCATCCGGCCGGTCGACCTGCCCGGATTCACCCTCGCCGAAGTGGCGGGCGCCTTGCTGGCATTGGCCTTTGCTGGGTGGCTGCTGATGGACGCCCGAAACACCCGAACCCTTGCAGAAACGGAAACCGCTCCATGAACGTCACCATCTATCACAACCCCGCCTGCGGCACCTCCCGCAACACATTGGCGATGATCCGCAATGCCGGTATCGAGCCCGAAGTCATCGAATATCTGCAGAACCCGCCAAGCCGCGAGCAACTGGTGAAGATGATTGCGGATGCCGGCCTCACAGTTCGCGGCGCAATCCGCGAAAAGGGCACGCCCTATGCCGAGCTTGGCCTCGACAATCCCGATCTGACGGACGAGCAGCTGCTCGATGCGATGCTGGAAACGCCGATCCTCATAAACCGGCCCTTCGTCGTCACGCCGATGGGCACGCGGTTGGCGCGGCCTTCGGAAGTCGTGCTCGATATCCTGCCGGATACGCACAAGGGGCCGTTTGCCAAGGAAGACGGCGAGCAGGTTCTGGACAGCGAGGGCAGGCGCCTTGTCTGAACGCATACCGGTTGCCGCCATCCTCGCCCTCGGCATTACCCAGATTATCGGCTACGGGTCGCTCTATTACAGCTTCAGCATTCTCGCGCCTGCAATGGCGCGGGATTTGAACTGGTCGTCGGAATGGATCTTCGGCGCGCTTTCGGTGGCGTTGCTGGTCGGCGGCCTTGCCGCGCCGACGATGGGAAAATGGATCGACCGCTTCGGCGCCGGCCGGGTGATGACTTCAGGCTCGGCGATTGCGGCTGCAGCCCTTGCGGCCTGTGCGCTCTCATCCGGGAAGATCGCCTTCGTTGCCGCGCTCATCGCCATCGAGACGGCATCCAACCTGGTGCAATATGGCGCGGCCTTCGCATTGCTCGTGCAGATCAGGCCGAAGGTGGCACAGCGCAGCATCACCTATCTGACGCTGATCGCCGGTTTTGCCTCGACGATCTTCTGGCCAATCACGACGGCGCTGCAGGCGCATATGTCTTGGCAATCCGTCTATCTCTGTTTTGCTGCCCTCAACGTCGCGGTCTGCCTGCCCATTCACGCCTGGCTGGCATTTGGCGCCAGCAGGAGCCGCAAGGACACCGCCGGCGGGCCGGTGAAACATGTGGAACCCAGCCTTGCGCCATCGATCCGCACGCCTGCCTTCGTGCTGATGGTGACGGGCTTTGCGCTTGAAAGCTTCGTCAACGCGGCGCTGCTCGTGCATATGGTCCCGGTTCTCTCCGGCCTCGGGCTTGGCGCAATGGCTGTCATGGTCGGCACGCTCTTTGGCCCCTCCCAGGTCCTGAGCCGCTTTACCAACATGGTGTTCGGCAGCGGCCTTTCGCAGCTGACGCTCGCGCTCATTTCTGCCGTTCTCTTGCCTTCGGCGCTGGTGATCCTTGTTGTCACGGCGCCCTCCGTGCCCGGCGCACTCGTATTCGCCGTCGTGTTCGGCCTCGGCTCGGGCCTGAGCAGCATCGTGCAGGGAACCCTGCCGCTGGTGCTCTTCGGCAGTGAGGGTTACGGCAGGAGGCAGGGGCAGGTCCTGGCGATCCGGCTGGTCGTCTCATCGACAGCACCCTTTATCCTCGCGTTCCTGATGGAGAATATCGGGGTGTCGTGGTCGCTCACGGTCGCCGCTCTCGTCGGTGCCACCGGCGTGCTTGCGTTCATTGCGATCGGCCGGCTGGCGCAGTGGCTCGATCGCTCGCACCACATTCTCGGTCGTGCCGAGAGCTAGCCGAACAGGGTCTGGCACACGCCTTTCGTGCGGTGAGGGAACTGCGGGCCGGCGCTCGCATTTCCCCCTCAGCGTGCGAAACCGGAGCTTGCGATGCGATCACCCGAACGGCATGAGTGCCGTCTTTCCAATGGCAGGGTTCTGTCCTTCGTCCGCTCCGGTGCCGAGGCGAGCCCGGCGCTTGTTCTGATCCACGGTTTTCCGAGTTCTGCGCGGACCTTTCGCGAGGTGATACCGGCCTTGTCCGAGGTGGCGCAGGTCATCGTGCCTGACATGCCGGGCTTCGGCCAGTCCGAGACCTTGCCGGCGCCAACATTCAGCGCCTTTGCGGATAGCATTTGCGAATTGCTGGACCGCCTCGGCATCGGCCCGCGCTATCTCTATCTGCATGATTTCGGTGCGCCCGTCGGTCTTGAGATCGCCATGCGGGCGCCGGAGAAGGTTCTCGGCCTGATCATCCAGAATGCCAATGCGCATGCGAGCGGGCAGGGGCCGAACTGGGCCGAGACGCAAGCCTTCTGGCGCGCGCCATCGCCCGAAAACGAGGCGGCGGCGACGGCTCATCTGACGTTTGCGGGCACGCGCGACCAATATATTGCCGGCGTGCCCGAGGATGTGGCGGCGCGGATACCGGCCGAACGCTGGGAGGAGGACTGGGCGATCATGCAACTGCCGGGGCGGATGGAGACGCAGCGGGCGCTGATTGCCGATTACGGGAAATATGTTTCGAGATTTCCCGCCATTGCCGCCTATCTCTCGCAGTACCAGCCCGAGGCACTGATGATCTGGGGCCGGCATGATGCGTTTTTCGATCTTGCCGAAACGCTCTCCTGGATGGAGGCGCTGCCGCGAATGGAGGCGCATATTCTCGATGGCGGACATTTCCTGCTCGAGACCCATGCGCCTGTCGCGGCGCGGCTGATGGCGGATTTCATCGCGCGCGGGCGGATAACCACCGCTTTGTGATCGGCGCCCGCGCGCTTACCTCATTATGCTTTGGCGCAGTTTTCTGCGTGCTGTTATGGTCTGGTGCGCTTATCCCTGGCATCGAGGTCAGGGCCGGCAACAGGATTTTCCAGGACCATTCCATGCCCGACCGGCCCGAATTTGCTGTTTCACCGCATCTGAGATGGATCGGTTTCCTCGCCATGTGCCTCGGCATGTTCATGGCGATCCTCGATGTGCAGGTGGTCGCGACCTCGCTGCCGACGATCCAGTCGGCTCTCGATATCAATCCCGACCAGATGAGCTGGGTGCAGACGGCCTATCTGATCGCCGAGGTGGTGGCGATACCGCTGACGGGTTTCCTGACGCGACTTCTGACGATGCGGTGGTTGTTCGTGACCTCGCTCACGCTCTTCGTGGCGGCATCGGCCGGCTGTGCGGCGAGCGACACATTCGGCGGGCTGATCTTCTGGCGCGTCATTCAGGGCTTCTCTGGCGGCACGCTGATCCCTTCGGTGTTTTCGGCCGTCTTCATCCTGTTTCCGGACAGGCGGCAGGCGCTGGCGACGACGATCGCCGGCGTACTGGCGGTGCTGGCGCCGACCATCGGGCCCGTGGTCGGCGGCTGGCTGACGGAGACCTACTCCTGGCACTGGCTGTTTCTGATCAATATCCTTCCCGGCATTGTCGCGGCGCTCGTCGCCATGCGCGCGCTGCCGCGTGAAAGCGTCAATCTCTCCGAGCTCTGGCATCTCGATCTGCTCTCGCTGGTGTTGATGGCGGCAAGCCTCGCGGCGCTGGAGCTCGGGCTGAAGGAGGCGCCGACGAGCGGCTGGACCTCGCTTTATGTTTCCGGGCTGATCGGGTTTTCGGTGGTTGCGGGCGGTGTGTTCGCGTGGCGCTCGCTGCGCAGGGCCATGCCCGTGGTGGAGCTCAGAAATTTCGGCGACCGGAATTTTCTGGCAGGCTCGGCGATGAGCTTCATTCTCGGTATCGGCCTGTTCGGCTCGGTCTATTTGATGCCGGTCTTTCTCGCCTTCGTGCGCGGGCACAATGCACTCGAAATCGGCATGACGATGCTGGTGACGGGCATTGCCCAGCTGGTGACGGCGCCTGTTGCCGTGGAGCTGGAAAAGCGGATGGATGCGCGGCTGCTTTCCGCGCTCGGTTTTGCGCTCTTTGCGGTTGGTATCGGCATGAGCGCCTTTCAGGACCCGCAGACCGATTATGACCAGATGTTCTGGCCGCAGATCGTGCGCGGCATCGCCATCATGTTCTGCCTGCTGCCGCCGACGCGGCTGGCCCTCGGCACGCTGCCGCCGGAGCGCATTCCGGATGCGAGCGGCCTGTTCAACCTGATGCGCAATCTCGGCGGGGCCATCGGCATCGCGCTGATCGATACGATCGTCTACACGCGCTCGGGGCCGCTCGGCGACGGCCTATGGGAAAAGCTGAAGGCGGGAGATGTCGGCGTCGCGGCCTTCGTCGGCGCACCGCTCACGGCAATATCGGGGCATAGCGGGGAGTTCGATGCCGATACGAGCAATATGCTCGATCCGCTGGTGCAGACGGCCGCAAGCGTGCAGGCGCTGAACGAGGCATGGATGGTGGTGGCGGTGCTGACAGCCTGCGCCCTTCTGTGGGTGCCGTTCGCGAAGAAGGTGGCGCCGCCGGGGGCCTGACGGCATCCGAAAGGCTTCGATTACCATCGGCAAACGCCCGTGATATGATGGACGCAATCGGCAGGGCCGGCCGTGGCGCTGCCTGCACAGAGACGTGTCCCATGAGCGAAGTGGACGTGCTTTTTGCCGCGCTGAGACAGGCGGCCGACCCTGAGACGGTCGATCGTCTTGAGGCCGCCGTCCGGTCCGGTTCGGATCGCGACCTCAACCGCATCAATGCGCTTGCCTTTGCGAGCGCCCATCATCTCGATGAAGACAGGGTGATCGCCGCACTTCTCCATGCCGCGCGTATCGGCGCCTTCGAGATGACCTGGAATGTGCTGTGCCCGGGCTGCGGCGGTGTGCTGGATACGGGTGCCAGCCTGAAATCGGTCGATCGCGACGCTTACCATTGTTCGCTCTGCGCGGCCGGATATGAGCCGACGCTGGACGAGATGGTGGAGGTGACATTCACGGTCAGCCCGCGTGTGCGCCGGATCGCCGCCCATGATCCCGACCGGCTGTCGCCGATGGAATATTACCGCCAGATCTTCTTCTCCTCCGGCGTCGATCTGCCCGACGACCTGGAGGAGCGGTTTTCCCGCATCCTGCTGGAAATGGTCGAGCTCGATCCGGGCGAGCGGGCGTTCGTCTCGCTGCAATTGCCCGAGCAGTTCGTCATCATCTTCGACGCGGTGACGCATTCGGCCCAGTTCATCGATATCAGGGGCGGCCCTACGAACGAGCGGCAGACGCTTTCGATGGTGATAAGCCACGGCCATGCGCCGAACGAGACGCTGACGATGAGCCCCGGTCCGCTGCGGCTGACGCTGGAAAACCATACCGACCGCCGGGTGCTGCCGAATGTCTGCATCGCCAGCGACGAGCTGCACGAGTTGCTCGGCCGCAGGCGCCCGTTCCTGACGGCCAAGCGGCTCCTGACCAACCAGAGTTTCCGCGATATCTACCGCACCGATACGCTTGACGTGGACCAGCGCCTGAAGATCACCAGCCTGACCTTCCTCTTCACCGACCTGCGCGGCTCGACTGCGCTTTACGAGCGCGTCGGCGATCTCGCCGCCTTCGATCTGGTGCGCACGCATTTCCGGGTGCTGCAGGAAATCGTCGCGACCGAGGCCGGAGCTGTGGTCAAGACCATCGGCGACGCTGTGATGGCGACCTTCCCGAGCCCTGATAGAGCGGTGGCGGCCGCACTCAGGATGCGTGAGGCGATGCTGCGACTGAACGCGGAGCGCGGCGCCGAGGATCTGCTCCTGAAGATCGGCATTCACGAGGGGCCGTGCCTTGCCGTCAACATGAACGACCGGCAGGACTATTTCGGCCAGACGGTGAATATCGCCTCGCGCGTGCAGGGGCTGGCGGAGCCGCAGGTGATCCTGACGACGGAGGCGGTGGTCGGCAACGAGCAGGTGTCGCGGATGCTGCGCGAGAGCGGGATAAGCTCGGTGTCGCGAATGCAGGAGCTGCAGGGGATCGAGCGGGAAGTACGGATTTTTGCCCTTTCGTGAGGGGGGCGGTTCGCACGTCAGTCTAAAAGCCACCTCATGAGGGATCGGCACCCGCCATTTTGTCCAGGTTCGTGATCACGCGCGTCAGCATGGCGACGAACTGCTCCGCTTCTGCCGTTGTAAAACCATCCAGCGCCTCGCGGTTGCCCTGAAACAGAGTGGCGATGGCCTCGGGCATGCGCGTCCGGGCAATGTCTGTCAATGCGATGCGGCTGCTGCGGCCATCGGCCGGATCGGGGCTGCGTTCGATCAGGCCGTCGCGCTCCATGCGGGCAAGCATCTGCGCCATCGGCGGCTGTTCCACCTTGGCGAAGCGGGCAAGATCACGCTGGGTGTCTGCCTTGCCATTCTCCAGCGCCACCAGAACCGGCAATTGCCCGACGCCGAAGCCGAGCGGCTTGAGGCGGGCCTCGCTCAGCCGGGCAAAGCCGCGCGCCGCCAGGCTGATCAGATGCCCCGGTGTGGAAAGCACGTCTTGCCTCATTCCATTTCGCTCCCTGTCCATCGTCGAATCTGCCATTGACGACAAATTATATATGCACGTATGTATCTGTCTGCGGGGCGTCGGTCAATGCCGGCCGCGCCCACCAGAGTTTTACGGTAGCATCGAGAGGAAGCAGCATGTCGGAACAGCAGACGCAATTGATCAGGCATATCTACGAGCGCTTCAATGCGCGAGACATTGATGGGGTGCTGGCTGCGCTCAGCGATGACGTCGCCTGGGCGAACGGCATGGATGGCGGCCATGTTCATGGGCTTTCCGGTGTTCGGGACTATTGGACCCGCCAGTGGGCGATCGTGAGCCCGCATGTGGAGCCGGTGGCGTTTCGGGAGGGGGACGATAGCGTTATAGAGGTCGAGGTGATCCAGAGGGTTTTCGATCTCGATGGTCGGCCGCTGGAGGGGCAAACTCATGGCCTGACGGACAAGACCGTGACGCATATCTTCCGGATGGAAGGCGGGAAGATCGGGCGTTTCGATATTGGCGGTGCGGGCTGAAGCATGTCGGGCAAAGTGGTGCCGCCGCTTTGCGACTGCGACCTGCGGAAGTAAAGACCTGGAGCGCGGCAAGCATGTGCTGGGGATGGCGACACACCTTGACCGGGCGAGAGGAGATTCTGCTTCACTTCCGTGGAGTAAAATTCAACGCAAACGCGTTATTCTCCGTCAATCATCAATCGCCTTGGCTGATAAACTACAACGAATGCGCTTGTATTGCCGTTGTTTTCCATCCGATATTACCATCACAGGCAGCAATGGTGAGTCGTCACCGCGCTCGCAGTGGAGAGAAATGGGGGCATTTCAATGGGGTTTACTGAAGCTGTTCGAACCGTTCTGAGAGACAAATATGCAACCTTTTCCGGCCGGGCCTCCCGGTCCGAATATTGGTGGTTTGCTCTCTTCAACTTTATTATCCTGTCCATATTTTCGGCCGTTATCATCGGGGTCATCACGGCTTCCGGCGCCGGTGCGTTCGAGGGTGGACTTCCTTCCGGGGTTAGCGCCTGGATGATCATTGGCGGCCTGTATCTTCTTGCGATCTTTTTGCCGGGGTTGGCTGTTCAGGTTCGCCGCTTTCATGATCGTAACATTTCCGGCTGGTGGTATCTCGCGCTATTCGTGCTCAGCATGGTTCCCTATCTCGGCTTTATCGCGGGTATCGTCATTCTGGTGATCAGTCTGCTTCCAGGTACTATCGGCCCGAACAGGTTCGGCCCGGATCCACTGCGCCCGGAAGTAAGAGCCGAGGTCTTCGCCTAACACCGGCCGCCGTCGATCAACCGGGAGCTTCGTTCCCGGCAAATCGGTCTCCTGAGATATGGCAATCGATCTCTCTGATTTTTCTCCCGTTGACGCGGCGAGCTCGTAGATATCTATCTGTGCGGCATCAAAAACGCATGCGTACGGGATGAAGTGGCTGGATCAATTATTATCGCGAAGGGTGTCCTCGTTCCTCTCAGTACAGTGGAACTATACTATCTGATTGAGAAGATCAGGGTAGAATTCAACGAAGAGGACAGTGAATACAGGTCGAGCATATACGAGACCCTGGACGAGCAAGGCATGCCGTTTATCGTGTTGAGAAAGCAGGGTCCGGAGGGATTTGGTGCGTTCGTGAAGGCCACCAAGCGGGCCTATGACAAAGAACGTACGGAGGCATCATTCCGCGAGCCGTTGTGGGACGACCTCATCGATAAGCTCATGTCCGATCCGCGCTATGCCGGCAATATTTTCTAATCTTGGATCACTGGACAGCTTCGATCCGGCCCCTGCCGCATGGTGCGATAAAAAATCAACGCAGGATCGTCATTTCATTGAATGGTCGAGCCGATACAACTGTATCGTTGCAATCTCCGCGTTTGAATTGTAGCTCTTTTCATCCGAAACGACGTTCAGGCCGGTGGGGTACCGAGTCGCAGCAAGCAGAAATGGGGGCATTTCGATGGGGTTTTCTGAAGCTATCAAGACGGTTCTGACGCAGAAATACATTACCTTTTCCGGGCGGGCCTCACGCTCGGAATATTGGTGGTTTCAGCTCTTCAATTGGCTGGTTGGCGGTGTCTTCGCAATTTTGGGCTCGTTGACTGGTTCTGGCGTTGCGTCGCTGACCAACTTTTTCTCGATCCTCGGATTGTTGTATGCGCTCGCTACGATCCTGCCGATGATCGCCCTGCAGGTCCGGCGCTTCCATGATCGCAATATTTCCGGCTGGTGGCTGTTGGCGCTGGTCATCTTGTGTTTCGTTCCGCTTGTGGGGTTGATTTGTGCCATTGCTATTTTAGTGATCAGCGTGCTTCGCGGCAGCGAGGGGCCAAACAAATTCGGTCCTGATCCGCTTCGTCCCGAAGCGAGGGCCGAAGTTTTCGCGTAAGGCCAGGTAGATTTCCGGGATTGGACATGTCGATGGGTTTTGCCGAGGCGGTTCACAGGGTGCTGCTGACGAAATACGCGACCTTTTCCGGGCGTGCGTCGTGGGCGGAATATTGGTGGTTCCAGCTGCTCTACTGGGCGCTGGTGGCTGTGGATTTCTATGTGTTCATCACGGTCATGGACCCGGCGAGGGGCCCCCATGAGGCCTGGGTTGAAAACGCCTTGTTCTTCGTGCCGGTCCTGTTCGTATTGGCGACCTTGCTGCCGCAGACGGCTCTTCATGCGCGGCGTTTCCAGGATTGCGGCATTTCCAGTTCCCGATATGGCATGCTGGTTGGTGCCTGTATCATTCCCGGCTTCGCGATGGTCGCTTTACCCGCGATAATCGTGATCTGCCTGCTTCCGGGCACCGAGGGACCGAACGAATATGGGCCGGATTCGCTGATCCGGAAACCAAAGGCGGAGGTTGTCACCTGAGCCGCATCCTTCGTCGCATCGGCCTTCTGGTGGCTCTTACGTTGGCCGCCTCGGCCCATATTTTCCCTGCCTTTGCGCAGGATAGCAGTGGTCAGCAGGGCGAAGGGGCTGTTCAGCCTCTCAGCACCGTCGGCGGCGAATATACCACGCAATGCGCGCTGAATGGCGTGCGCTGCACGCTGATCTATCGGGATCATGGCGAAAAGCCGAAAGCCGCGCCGAGTGCGCCGCCATCGCAAGGCAGCCGGTCGTTCGGCTCGCCGGAACCAGCCGTCGACGGTCCCGTGGCTGTCGTGCTGGTGCTTGTCGCGCTTGTCGTCGTCATCGCCCTTCTGATGTTCTTCGGCAATGGCGGCGTGCTGCTCTCATCGGCGCCGCGTGATGTGAAGAAGCGGCAGGGGGAGGCGCCGGAGAACTGGCAGACATCGGATGCCGGGGGAGAGGGCCGGCCCAATGATTTCCTGCAGCGGATCGCCGCCATGGCGGATCGCCGGCAGGCGCTAGTCCTGTTGCTGCGGCACTGTCTGCTGCATGCGGCCGATGTGACGGGGACGCGGCTTTTCCGCTCGGATACGGAACGGGCGGTGTTTGCACGCCTGCCGGAGACGATGCCCGAGCGCGAGCGGCTGGAGCATCTGCTCTCCGAGGCAGAGCTCGTTCACTACGGCGGGCGTGAGATAGCCGAAAGCCAGTTCGCTGCACTTCTGGTTTCGGCTCGCAGCCTGCTGTCGGCGGGAAGGCTCGCTCATGCGTAAGGCCGCTCCCATTCTGATCCTGGTGGTTCTGGTCGCGTTTGCAGCACTGGCGCTTTTCGGACTGCCGCGCGACAATGATTTCGATCACTCGCCGCTCGGCAGCAAGGGTCTGGAAGTATGGCTGGAAAGCAAGGGCATAGCGGTCCTGCGATCCGATCCGCATGTTACGCAAGCGCGTTCCGAGATTTCGATGCGCATCCTTCCCTTGCCATTGGCGGCGGGCGAGGCTGCCGTGTCCGGGGGCGATGACCAATCGGACGGCGCGGGTCCAAGAAGCTGGATCCGTCAATCAGGGCGCTATGCGCTTCCGACGCTCATCATCCTGCCGAAGTGGCGCAGCAGCCTGTTGAAGGACGGAGTTGTCCAACAGTCGGATCTGATGCCTCTCGACGAGGTCCAGGACGAACTGGACGGTATCCTGCCGGTGAAATTGCGGCTCAGCCGCAATGAGCCGGGTTTTGCGGAGGCGCATGCGAAGTTGACGGCGGACCAATCCGTCAAGATCGCCTTCTACCAGGCGCAGACCTTCGATCTGGCGAGCCTACCGGGTTCCTGTGAGGAGCTCTTGGGCACGCAGACGGGTGCGCTGATCGTGCAATGCGAAAGCAACCACAATGTCTATCTGTTGTCCGATCCGGACCTGTTGAATAATCACGGGCTGACGCTCGCCGAGAATGCGGCCGTTGCGGCGCCGCTCATGGCGCGGCTGCGCGGCGCGGGCGAAACGCGGCCGGTCTTTCTCGATACGGCCGGCGAGGTTCTGGATCGCATGAAACCGAAAGAGGAGGGACGCACCTATGAGCGCTCGACCTCCGATCTCAAGCGGTTCTTCGCCTATCCGCTGTCCCTGATCTGGGGCACGCTGTTCGTCGTCGTGGCGATCTGCTTCTGGCGCGGCGCACGGCGTTTCGGGCCGCCGCTGAAGGATGGGTCGGGAAATATAGAACAATCCAAGAGCGCGGCGATCGAAGCGACCGCGCGGCTGCTGCGCCTGTCGGGTAATGACGGGCGGATGGTGGCGCAATTCGTGCAGAATCTGCTGGCCGACAGGGCGCAGCTGGTGTTCGGCGCCGGCTCCGCCAATCCGGCGGGCATCGAGCGGCTGTTTCAGCGGCTGGCCCGGCGCGACCAGGCAAAGGCCGAGGCACTGAAGACCGCTGCGCAGGCGCTGATCGAGCACGGCCATGCCATGGGCCGGTCGGATCTGCATCGCAATCTCGAAATATTCAGGACATTGCTGGGGAGTATTGAGTTTGGATCTAGGTGAATTTCGCACTCTCATCGCCACCGTCAGGGGTGAAATCGGCAAGATCGTGCAGGGGCAGGAGGGGATCATCGATCTCGTGCTGATCTCGATCTTTGCCGGTGGGCACTGCCTGGTCGAAGGGCCGCCCGGCACGGCGAAGACGTTGCTCGCCCGCTCTGTTTCCGCCGCGATGGCGCTCGATTATCGGCGTATCCAGTTCACGCCGGACCTAATGCCGGGCGATGTGCTCGGCATCAATATCTTCAATTTCCAGACCAATCAGTTTCACCTGACCAAGGGGCCGGTCTTTACCGACATCCTTCTGGCCGACGAAATCAACCGCGCGCCGCCGAAGACGCAATCGGCGCTGCTGCAGGCGATGAACGAGCGGATGGTGACGCTTGACGGCGTCGATTATTCGCTGGGGCCAGATTTCTTCGTGCTCGCGACGCAGAACCCGATCGAGCAGCAGGGCACCTATCCGCTTCCCGAGGCGCAGCTCGACCGCTTCCTGTTCAAACTCGTCGTCGATTTTCCCGATCGCAATACGGAGATCTCGATCCTGTCGCGCCATGCCGATCAGGCGCTGAAATCGGATATCCGCAATGCCGGCATCCGCCCGCTCGTCACCAGCGAGGCGTTGGCCGCCGGGCGGGCGCTGATCGATGCGATCCATCTCGACAAGACGATCCTGACCTATATCGTCGATCTCGTGCGCGCCACGCGTTCCGATCCCGATATTCTCTATGGTGCGTCTACCCGTGCGGCCGATGCGCTGGCTGCGGCCGTGCGCGTGCGTGCGGCTTTCGAGGGGCGTGATTACGGCCTGCCTGACGACGTGCAGGCGCTGCTGACGCCGGCTTTGCGCCACCGCATCGTGCTTTCGCCCGCCGCCGAAATCGACGGGCGTACGCCTGATGACGTGCTGCGCAGCCTGCGCAACCGCGTGGATGCGCCCCGATAGATGCGGCCATCCTCGCTCCTGATCGCGCTTGTTCTTGGCATGGCGGCGCTGACGGTCATCGTCGGCGTGTGGTGGCGCGACATGGGCGTTCCGCTGCTCTTCGCATGGATCGCGCTTGCCGTGGTGATGGTGGGCGATCTGGCGCTTTCCGTCTTTTCGGGCCGCATGACCGTCGATATCGATCTGCCGCGGCAGGGTTTTGTCGGCCATACGGTTGCCTTGACGGTCGCCATCAGTCCGCAGAAGGGCAGGTTGCCCGATGACATCGACATCAGGCTCGATGCCGCGCCGGAGCTGGTCATCGGCGAGCGCCTGTTGGAGCGCACAGCGTCCGGGCAGGCGAGGGCGTCCGTCGATCTTCAGCTGGTGCGGCGCGGGCAATTTTCGATCGATAATCTCTGGCTGAAATGGCCTTCGCGCCTGCGGCTGATCGAGAGGATCGCGCGCCTGCCGGTGGCGCGCGAGATCGCCGTCGTTCCCGATATCTCGCCGGTTCTATCCGGCGCGATCAAGACGCAGATCCTGCCGCTCGAAGCCGGGCAGAAGGATCTGCGACTGCGCGGCGAGGGCTCGGAATTCCACCAGCTGCGGGAGTTCGCCAATGGCATGGACCCGCGCAGCATCGACTGGAAGCGCTCGGCGCGGATGCGCAGTCTCGTGGTGCGCGAGATGCGGGCGGAGAAGAACCACCAGATCATTCTCTGCGTCGATTCCGGGCGGCTGATGGCCGAACAGCTCGGTGGCTTTGCCAAGCTCGACCGCGCCATCAATGCCGCACTTGCCATGTGCTGGGCGGCGGGGCTGGCCGGCGATCTCGTCGGCTTCTACAGTTTCGACAGCCGTCCGCGCCTGTTCCAGCCGGCGCTGCCGGGGCGCACGGCCTTTGCGCGGCTGCAGACGGTATGCGCCGGGCTCAGCTACGAGACGCAGGAGACCAACCATACGCTGGGTCTCACGCATCTTTCCGGCCGGCTGAAGCGGCGCTCGCTGATCGTGATATTCTCCGATTTCGTCGACAGCGTCACGGCGGAGCTTATGATCGAGAATATGCAGGTTCTTTCCCGGCATCATTTCATCGTCTATGTCGCGCTGCGCGATCCCGTGCTGGCAAAGCTCGTGGAGCCGGAGGAGACGACGCTCGATGCCATCGCCCGCTCGGTTGCGGCGCGACAGATCGTGCAGGAGCGACGCGCGGTGATGGAGAAGCTCGCGCGTCTCGGCGTGCTCTGCCTCGACAGCACGCCCGAGGCGCTGACCTCCGATCTCATCGCCCGCTATATCGAAATCAAATCCCGCGAGATGATATGACGGATCTTCGTATCGAACCCAGGATGGGGAGCGGTGGCGCGCAGCGTGATGGCGGGGCGCCGGATCTCCTGCGCTCGGCGCGCTTCCGGCTGGAGCGCGAGACACACTGGCGCCAGCTGGACGAGCTGGTGAGCAGGGCGGAGGCCGGCGGTGCGGCGGCGCTCAGCTACAACGAGGTGCGCAATCTCGCGGCCGGCTACCGGCAGGCGATGAATTCACTGAGTGTGGCACGCGACATCTCGCTCGACCGGGCGCTGATCGCCTATCTGGAAAGCCTGTGTGCGCGCGCCTATCTCGTCGTCTACGCGCCACAGGAAAGCCTTGGCGGGCTGATCTCCCGGCTGCTGCTGCGCGGCATTCCGCAGGCGGTGCGCCGCTCGGCCCTGCCGCTGTTCATCGGCTTCCTGGCGCTCGTTCTCGGGGCCTTTGCCGGATACAGGCTCTGCAACAACGACCCGAGCTGGTATTACACCTTCGTGCCGGCGGAAATGGCCGATCAGCGCACTCCTGACGCCTCTGCCGATTATCTGCGTTCGACGATCTACGGCAACGAGCGGCATGAGAGCGACGGGCTTGCCGCCTTTTCGGCCTTTCTGTTCTCGCACAATACCGGAATTGCCGTGCTGATCTTTGCGCTCGGCGTCTTCCTGTCGGTGCCGAGCTTCATCCTGACCTTCTATAACGGCCTGATCCTCGGTGCCTTCTTCGCGATGTTTCAGGAAAAGGGGCTGGGCTATGACGTCTTCGCTTGGCTTTCCATTCACGGCGTGACCGAGCTTGCGGCCATTTCCATCGCCTGCGCCGGTGGCGCGGGGCTCGGCCTTGCCGTGCTTCTGCCGGGGGCGCGAACGCGCAAGGAGGCCCTGCGCCATCAAGGGCATGATGCGGTGAAGCTTGCGATCCTCGCTGCGCTGATGCTGGTTGCCGCCGCCTTCATCGAAGGCTTTCTGCGCCAGCTGGTGCAGGACCCGATCTGGCGGCTTGCGATCGGCTGGGGCATGGGCGCCTTCTGGGTCTGCTGGCTGACGCTTGGAGGGCGCGAGGGCAAGTTTTCGAATGAGGGCGGGCCTTCCGGTGAGGTGAGGCCATGAAGCAGCCGAAGAAAAGCTCGGACCCATCCCTCAGGGATGACAAGGACGGCCGGCGCCTGCAGCAGTTCGTGCCGCCGGAAGGTGTGCCGATCACGCTTGCCATTGCGTCTCTAGGCAGCCGGATCGGCGCGCAGATCCTCGACATCATCTTCACCACGCTTTTCCTCATCGTCGTCGCACTTGCCGCTGTTTTCACCGGCATCCTGCCTTTCAGCGCCATCGCGGTGCTGATCACCCTGCTGGGCTTCCTGCTGCGCACGCCCTATTACGTGCTCTCGGAACTGATCTGGAACGGACGAACGCTCGGAAAGAAGATCACCGGTATTCGCGTTATCAATGTCGATGGCCGCCGCCTGACCCCGCATCAGGTAGCGGCCCGCAACCTGATGAAAGAGGTGGAAATCTTCACC
The DNA here is from genome assembly GCA_900471925.1 of Hyphomicrobiales bacterium. GTDB lineage: Bacteria > Pseudomonadota > Alphaproteobacteria > Rhizobiales > Rhizobiaceae > Rhizobium. The sequence goes on along the minus strand of UCGV01000026.1, from coordinate 74,289 downwards.
CCGTCCGCTCTTCTGTTCACGCTTGCCGGGCAACCGGCGCTGGAACAGTGGCTGACGATCTTCTGGCTGCTGGCGGTTGTGATCGTGCCCCTCGCCAACCGCCGCCGGCAACGCATGGGCGACATGATCGCCGGCACGCTGGTGGTGGACAATCCGCGTTCCGTGCTGCTGAAGGATCTGGCCGTTGCCGGGCCTGCCGCTCAATCATCTCAGGCGGCATTCGAGTTCCAGCCCGAGCATCTCGATATTTACGGTGCCTATGAGCTGCAGACGCTTGAGGACGTGCTGCGCGACACGACGAAGAAGCCGAACACCGAAGAGATCATCAAGATCGTGCGCGCGATCACCAAGAGGATCGGTTACGGGGATGCCGTGAAGCCGGGGCAGGAGATGGTATTTCTCAGCGAGTTCTACCGGGCGCAGCGTGAGCATCTGGAGAGCTTGAAGCTGTTCGGGAAGGTGCGGGAGAACAAGTTTCATGAGCATACCCGCACTGAGGCGAAGCGGCTGGTTTGAGGTGGAGATGTGCCGCCGGGTGAAGATTAGTTAGGGGCGGGCCTGCCGCATTCGTTTCGATCTGCGAAAACCCCGACATGTCGAGGGACGTTTATGAAGAGAACTTACATCGCGCTGCTTCTGACGCTGGTGTTGGGGTCGGCGGAGTTTGCTGTTCCGGCTTATGCGCAAAACGCTGATCGCTCGGCTTATTTGCGATCCGCCGAGGCCGTGCGCGAGTCCATCAGGCAGCACTGGTCTCCAAACGTGGAGATCGCGAAGTTTCATGGAATGCGGGGATCGGTGCGATTTGATATCGATAACGCGGGGCGCCTTGTCGGCCGGCCCGATGTCACCGTGACAGGTGGAACCGCTGTCCAGCGTGCGCAAATTGCTCGGAACGTGCAGGCGATCGTTCAAGGAGCTTCGCCCTTTCCAAGACCTCCCAACACCGCGTTTTCAGGTGTGATGAAGTTCAGGCTTCCCTTTCAGTTCGACTAAGATCCCAACGTTCTTTTCAAAGGGAAGTGACCGACAAGCGGAGGCGTGAGAGAGGCAATTATCATGCTTGTCCGGATTTTCTAGAAATCGGATGAGACGCGGCGACTATGCCGCCGCGTCGGGATATCGATCAGTTTCCTACCGGCGCGAGATAGTGGCGCAGGTTGTCGTTGATCTGCTGGATCGCAGCTTCGGTGGAGGGCACGTGACGGATGGCGTTCAGCAGGACGAAGTCGTGGATCGTGCCATTGTAGCGGGCGGCGGCGACGGTGACGCCGGCTTCCTTCAGCTTGCGGGCATAGGCTTCGCCTTCGTCGCGCAGCGGGTCGTTTTCGGCGGTGATGACGAGTGCCGGCGGCAGGCCCTTGAGCTGGTCGAGGGTGGCGCGGAGCGGCGAGACGTAGGGGTTGTCACGGGTCTTGGCGTCGGGGGCGTAGAGATCCCAGCCGTATTTCATGAAGGCGCGGGCGAGAAAGCGCTGTTCGCCATATTCATGATAGGAGCCGGTATCGACGCTGGCATCGGTTGCGGGGATCAAGAGAGCCTGGAAGGCGATCTTCGGGCCGTTTTTGTCCTTTGCCATCAGCGTCAGGGCGGCGGTCATGTTGCCGCCGACGGAATTGCCGGCGACGGCGATGCGGCTGCCATCGGCGCCGAATTCGTCAGCATGTGCGGCCACCCATTTCAGCACGGCATAGGACTGGTCGAGCTGGGTCGGAAAGCGGGCTTCTGGCAGGGACGTATATTCGACGAAGACGCCGACCTGGCCGGAGCCGACGACGAGATCGCGCAGCAGGCGCTGGTGGTTTTCGAAATTGCCGACGATCCACACGCCGCCATGGATGAAGAGCAGCACGCCGGGTTTGCCGGTAATGTGCTCGGGCTTCATGATGTAGATCTTCACGCTCTGGCCATCCTGCGTGATGGTCTGCTCGGTCGTGGTGACACCCGACATATCGACCGGTGTCATGTTCTGAAGCCCGGTCAGGATTTCCTGGGGCTTGGGCTGCGGCAGTTCCCAGAACGGGCTCGGATCCTTGTTGATCTGATCGAGGAAGGCGCGGACCTGGGGGTCGATGCGCGTGTCGGTGGCGGCGTCAGGCGCCGCTTGAGCGGGCTGAATCATGAGGATTGCTCCGAGGCTGAGGGTTGCGAGGAGGGGCAAGAGTTTCACGGTCGTTGTCTCCGGAAGGTTGCACGCAGCCGCATTGGTAGCCCCCGGCGAGGTGCTGCCGCTTCTGTCAGATGACTGGCCTGATGACTGGGAGAGTTGACTGGTAGTGACGCGCGCGTGGGATCAGTCGGCGGGTTGCGGGGCGCGGTTCAGCGCGGCCGAGAGGCCCGAGCGGGCGGTGATGCCGAGCTTCGGAAAGATCCGGTAGAGGTGATAACCCACCGTCCGATGCGAGAGATAAAGCCTTGCGCCGATCTCCTTGTTCGACAGCCCGCTGGCGGCGAGTTCGGCGATCTGCAGTTCCTGCGGCGTCAGCTCATCCAGCATCCGCCCCTCGCGCGGACGGCTGACTTCGCCGGCTGCACGCAACTCGCGCCGTGCCCGTTCGCTCCATGGGTCGGCGCCGAGCGCGTCGAAAATGTCGCGTGCGCTGCGCAGCGGCGCGCGGGCATCCGCGCTCCGGCGCTGGCGGCGCAGCCATGCGCCATAGGCGAGCAGGCAGCATGCGTGGCGAAACGGCCAGGTCTTGATCTCGGTGCGGAACGCATCCTCGAAGCATTTTTCCGCCCGGTCCGGTGGCGCAAGCAAGGCCTTGCAATAGGCAAGGGTCATCCGCACCCATGGCGCAGGCATAGATCCCGCGCGCCGCTCGATATCCGCGACGGCTGCGGCTGCAGCGACTTCCTGGCCACAGGCGAGGGCAGCTTCGACAAAATCCGGGAGGCAATAGAACTGCATGCTGGTGTTGAAGGCCGGATCGTCTGGTATCAGCATGCGGTGCAAATGCTCGTAGGCTTCCGCGGGCCGATCGGCGCCGAGTGCGATGATGCCGCGCGCGTTCTGCAGGAGCGCGCGCCAGAAATTGGTGCCGGGCGAGAGCAGGAGGCGTTCGGCCTGGGCCGCATGGGCCTCGGCCACATCGAGATGACCACGCCTGCCGGCCAGGATTGCCTGCATGATCGCCGATCCGGCGACCCAGATGGTCTCGCCCATTTCCGCCCCGAAGCGGGCGGCTTCACCGGCGCTTTTGAGGGCGCCCGTCCAGTCGCCCATTTCTTCTTCGGCGCAACTGCGCGAGAAAAGCACGCGCGTGAGATCACCAAGGCGGCCCTGTTCACGAAATGCCGTGCTCGCTTCCGTCAGCCAGACGATGCTGAACTCGCAGGCGCCGATCGTGTTGCCCGAAAGGCCAAGGATCCAGGCGGTGACCGGGTCTGCGACACCGGCTGCTGCGTGGGCGGCAAGCTGCCGATAGACCTCATACCCGTGCTCCAGCGTGCCAAGATAACCTTCGATCGCGATCAGGCGCGGCGTTTCCGGCGGCAGGTCCAGTTTGCGGGCGGCAGTGAGGACGTTTTCGCGCACGGTGTCGGTCATGCTGCCCCACCAGCAGCGCTGTGCTGCGCGCCAGAGCAACGCCAGCGCGAGATCCTTGTCGCCATGGGCATGCGCATCGGCGGCGAAACCGATCAGCGCGGATATGCGCCCGAGATCATTGATCATCATGGGCTGGCTGATCTCGCGCACCCAGGCGAGGCGTGCACGCACATGCGCCGAGGGGTCACCGATATCGGCCTGCCGCAGCAGACGCTCCAGAAGCTCCGGCTGGCCGAGATTGGAGGCGAGCTCGGCAGCGCGCAGCAGCCGGTCGCACCGGGCCCTTGTCGTGCTGCTGAGCGCTGCCGCCTTTTCGAGAACCTCGATCGCCATGGCGACGGCGCCCTTGCGCAAAGCGCGGCTTGCCATGGCATCATATTCGCCGGCGAGAGCTTCATCCGGTCCGATTGTCGCTGCCGCGCGGTGCCAGAGATGGCGATCCAGCTCATCATGAACGAGGGCGGCGAGGGCGGCATGGATTTTCTGCCGTATCGCCAGATCAGCAGCCTGATGCATGGCCGAACGTACCAAGGGGTGGCGGAAGCGCACCTCCGTTTCATCGATGTCGATCAGCCTTGCGGCGATTGCCGGCGTGAAGGCATCGATATGCACCGGCTCCCCTAGAACCGTTTCGCCGGCGCGCAGGATTTCATGGAGCGATGTCCTGTCGTTTTCCGCCGTCACGAAGAGCAGCGTGCGGGTGGCTGCCGGAAGATCGGTGAGGCGCGCGGAGAAGGCGCGTTCCAGGCGCTCCGTTAGCGGAAGCCATGTCGTTTCCCTGATATCGGCGGCGCGCCTGTCGCGCGGCAGCTCCAGCAGGGCAAGCGGATTGCCCGCGGCTTCCTTGAGGAAGCGGCTGCGCAGATCGGCCGACAGATCGGGCGCATGGGCATCCAGCAGATGCCCGGCATCGGCTTCACCGAGCCCGGCAAGCCGAAGCCGAGGATGGGATGGATCGTCGAACAAGCGGTCGAAACCATCGCGCACGGCGGCAAATAGAACCACGGGATCAGAACTAAGCCGGCGCGAGATGAAGGCCAGCACCTCATAGGTCGCCTCGTCCAGCCACTGGACATCGTCGGCGATCAGTACGATCGGCCGGCGGCTCGCACTTTCCGTCAGCAGGGACAGGGTTGCGAGTGCCACCAGGAAGATGTCGGGCGCGCCCGTGTCATCATGCATGCCGAAAGCGGAGAGCAGGGCGGAGCGCTGCCGGGGAACGAGACCGTCGGCCTCCTTCATCAGCGGGCGGAGCGCCTGTTCGAGTGCTGCGAAGGGCAAGTGAACCTCGGCCAGAACGCCGGTCATGCTCAGGACCGCAAAATCATGCTCGCGCGCCCGGCGCCTGGCCTCATCGAGCAGTGCGGATTTTCCGATGCCCGGCTCACCGCTGATGACGAGCGCCGATCCGCCCTCGTCGATCCGCTCGATCATCTGTTCGATCCGGGCAATATCCCGATCCCGGCCCTGCAGCACGTCAGGCGGCGGGGCGGCGGAGCGCCCGCGCTTTTTTGATTTCGCCGTGTCCGACTGCTTTGCCATGATTTTACCGGATGCCCCTGATCCCTACCGAAACACTCGACCCGATCGAAGCTTGTGCCCTGGCGCAGCAGCTCTCGACGTTGCGCCTCAGTTCAGGGTGCCATTCGAGGAGATGTCCGTAAACCTGCCTCTACGTGTAGGTAGGGATAGGGTCGATGTCGGCGGGTGCTGGTTCTTGAACAGGGGAAGGACCCGAGATCGATTTTCAGTCGATCCGGACGAGATCACGGGCAAAGCGCTGCCAGTTGCCCACATATTTCCGTGCGGACTGGGTGATCTTCGCGGCGGCCTCGTCGTCCAGCGTGCGGATGGCCTTGGCGGGGGCGCCGACGATCAGGGAATTATCCGGAAATTCCTTGCCCTCGGTCACCAGCGCATTGGCGCCGACGAGGCAGTTGTTGCCGATCCTGGCGCCGTTCAGGATGGTGGCGCCCATGCCGATCAGGGTGTTGTTGCCGATCGTGCAGCCGTGGATGATGGCGTGGTGGCCGATGGTGCAGCTTTCGCCGATCGTTGCCGGGAAGCCGGGGTCGGTGTGGACCATGACGCCTTCCTGGATGTTGGTGGCCTTGCCGATCCTGATCGGCTCGTTGTCGCCGCGCAGCACGGCGCCGAACCAGATGCCGACCTCTTCGGCGAGTTCGACATGGCCGATCACATGCGCGTCGGGGGCGATCCAGAAGGTGCCGTGGAGTGGCAGTTTCGGGTGCTGGCCGCCGAGCGCATAGATCGCCATATCGTTTTCCTCAGACCACTTTCAGCGACAGTGTCGCGATACCGTCGACGCCGCAGGAGATGCTGTCGCCCTTTTTGATGGCGGCCACACCGGCCGGCGTGCCGGTCATGATGACATCGCCGGGGGCGAGAACGAAGAGCTTGGAGAGTTCCGCTATGATCTCCGGAACCTTCCAGATCATCTGGTTGAGATCGCCATCCTGCTTGCGCTCGCCATTGACATCGAGCCAGACGCGGCCGGCGGTGGGGTGGCCGAGGCGGCTGGCGGGCACGAGGGCGGAAACCGGGGCGGAATGTTCGAAGGCCTTGGCAAGCTCCCACGGGCGGCCGAGCTTCTTGGCTTCGGCCTGCAGGTCGCGTCGGGTGAAATCGATGCCGACGCCGTAGCCGTAGATGCAGTCGAGTGCGTTTTCGGCCTTGATGTCAGCGCCGCCGGCTTTCAGCGCCAGTACGCATTCGACCTCGAAATGCACGTCGTTCGAGAGCGGCGGATAGGGGAAATCCTTGCCGGCGAAGAGGTTGTCGGCATTCTTCTGGAAGAAGAAGGGCGGCTCGCGGTTCGGGTCATGGCCCATTTCGATGGCGTGATCCGCATAGTTGCGGCCGACGCAATAGACGCGACGGACGGGGAAGCTTTCCGCGCTGCCTTCGACGGGCAGGAGAACGGGCTGCGGCAGCGGGATGACGGTGGCTGGAAGGGACATGGGTGGTACTTCTTGGCTGATGAAGGAAAGGGCCGGATGGCGAGTCTGGCGGCATCCTAGACGCAAAAGACGGGCAGGGGAAAGTGCACTTGCCGTATTGCTTACGGCGCTGCCCGATCCTGTGCGAGGTTGGCGCGCATCAGGGCGTAATAGGGTGACAGTTCCGGAATGGCTTTCGGCAGGGTCTCGAAGGCCGGGTCGGAAATGGTGAGCGTGCCCGCGTATTTCGCCTCGAGGAAGGTGTTGTGCTCCGGCAGGGCCGCGCGGTGCGAGCCATAGAGCACGGTGAAGACGGGCGAGGGCACGGTGCGGCCCTTGACGATGATGCGATCGAGCTCCACCACGGCGTAGCGATCGGAGACGAGGCGGGCGGTTTCTTCGCCGAGCAGCAATGCCACGCCGTAATTCTTCGAAGCACCTTCCAGACGAGACGCGAGGTTGACGCTGTCGCCGAGGCAGGAATAGTCGAAGCGGCGGGTGGAGCCCATGTTGCCGACGATGCATTCGCCGGTATTGATGCCGACGCCCATCTTCAGCACATGCAGCGGCCGGCCTGTGGCAGCGGCCTCACGCTCCAGCTCGCGGTTCAGCGTGCCGATCGCATCCTGCATGGCGATGGAGGCTTCGACGGCGTGGAGCGCGTGATCGGGATCGTCGAGCGGCGCATTCCAGAAGGCCATGATGCAATCGCCCATATATTTATCGATCGTGCCGCCGTGATCCATGACCACATCCGAGAGCGGTGTCAGCAGGCGGTTGATCAGTGTCGTCAGCTGCTCGGGATCGTCCTTCATCGTCTCGGCGATGGTGGTGAAGCCGCGCACATCCGAAAACAGCACAGAGAGCGTGCGGCGCTCGCCGCCGAGCTTTAGCTGCGAGGGATCGTGCTGCAGGCGGCGCACGAGATCGGGCGAAATATATTGGGCGAAGGCGCGGGTGATCTGGCGCTTCTGGTGGCGCTCCTGCGCATAGTCGAAGGCGGCCTGGCCGAAGGCGACGGCGACGAAGGCGACGGTCGGTCCGAGCGGCGAGACGAAGACATGGCTGAAGCGGATGCCGGCATAACTTGCCGCCGCGAAGGCGAGGACAGCGGCAGCCGTTGCAACCAGCGTGCGCCAGCTCGTGGCCTTCCAGACTGTCGTGGCAGCCAGTGCAACGGCGATGAGGATTGAGAGGGCGACGACCGGCAGGCCGGCTTCCGAGATCGCCAGGCCGTGGACGATATTGTCGTAAAGCGTCGCCTGCACCTCGACGCCCGAGATCAGCTTGCCGGTATGAACGGTGTAGGGGGTGCCATAGGCATCGACGCCGCCCTGATCGATCTCCGGCGCGTTCTGCAGGCTCAAGCCCACGAGCACGACGCGATCCTTGAACATATCGGGCGGCAGGAAATTCTTCGGGTCGAGCGCCTGATAGTAGGAGACGGTGGGATAGGAGCGGGCCGGGCCGAAGGACTGGATGAGCGCACCTGCCGGCGGATGCACCGGCTGGTAGCCGGCGGCGCGCGCAAGCTCCATCGCGAAGCCATCGTCATAGGCAGGCACATTGCGGAAGATGCCATCGCCATTCAGCGCGATCGAGGCGATGCCGGTGCGCGCGCCGGCTGCCGTCATCTGCGGCAGCGGCGTGGTGCGCACCAGCTGGTCGGCCTGCGGGCTCTGGATCAAGGTTTCGTCACCGGCGAGCACGATATCGGGGCCGACGACAGAGGTAATCGCCTGATCGTTTTCCGCCGTCGAGGGCTCGGCCATGATGATATCGAGCGCGATGGCTTTCGCGCCGGCGGCGCGCAACTGCTTGACGAGCTCGGCATGGAGGCTGCGCGGCCAGGGCCATTGGGCATTGATATCGGCGAGCGCCGGCTCGTCGATCGCCACGATGATGGGGCCGCCATCCGGCGGCGTCGGGTCATCGATGGTGGAGAGGTAATCGAAAGTGCGCAGCTCCGTCAGCGTCCAGGCCGGTAGGCGCGAGAGGAAGGAAATGGTGACCAGCGTGACGAGGGCCAGCACGAGGAGGCGGATGCCGCGGCTGGAAAAGGGCCAGCCGGGCGGGCGGGTGCGCTCCCGGCTCGTATCGACCGGCCGCTCCTGATGGCGCCGTTGCGAAGCGGCCGGGCGCGCCACCATCAGAAGCGGATCTTCAGGCTGCCCTTGAAGGCGCGGCCCCAGCCGGGCACGCCGGGGGTGATCTCGAAGTCCTCATCGAGAAGGTTATAGGCGGCGGCTTCGAGCGCGATGCGCTTGTCGAAGGGTTCCCAGATCAGGTGGGCGTCGAGGCTCCAGTAGTCGTCGAGCGTGGTGCCGATGTCATCGCCGTCGCGTTCGCCGATATAGTTGGCGGCGACGGTCGCCTTGACCTTGGCCTCGTTGACCCAGGTGAGGGCAACCTGACCGGAGTTTTGAGGGATGAAGGGCAGGTTGCCACCGTAACCCGGATCGAGCGGATCCTTATTTTCGGAGTTCATGTAGGCATAGGTGGCCGAGAGCCCGAAGCCGTAACCGAGCGCGACGTTAGTGGTGATAGCGGCGCGGTCGATCGAGCCGCGCGAGAGCGCCAGCGAACTATCGGGTGCCAGCTGGAGATTGTCGATGGAGCCCGGCGCGATCAGCGGCAGATCGATCGAGAAGTCATGCAGTTCCTGATGTTGGTATTCGACCGAGGTGAAGAGCCGGTCGGTCCACTCGGCATCCCATTGCAGGGCGATCGTATCGCTATAGCCTGCGGAAGTGACGGTGAACTGGTTCGCCTGCAGGCCGAGAATGCCGATGGGAGCCAGGGTCGGCACGCCCGTATCGAGACTTTGGCGCATGAAGGCTGCACGAAGCCACTGATTTTCGGTGGGCGCCCAGGCGAGCCCGAAGCGCGGTTCAAGGCGGCTCACATCCGTGCCGTCGCCCACCAGACGCGTGCCGAAGAGCGCATATTCGCCCTTCAGATCCGGCGTAATATCATGCAGCAGATCGACGTAGGCACGGCCGATATTGATGCGGCTATCCCTTTCAACCGGGCCAAGCGAACCGCCCGGGACGAGACCGGGGATGACATCTTCGAGATTGAAATAAGCCGACTGGGAGGCATCGATCCAGCCGCCCTCTATGCCGTAACGCCAGGTGAACTGCCCGTCGCCAATGCTATGGCTGAGTGCTGCAATATAGGCTTTGGCCTTGGATTCCTGGCTCGTCTGTCCGAAGGGGAGAAAGCCGGTCCCCGGCCCGCCAAGGAGAGGAACGTCGTCCCAATTGAATTGCAGGTCGTTCGTGATTTTTGTTTCGGTTTCCTGGTAGAGGAGCGCGCCATTCAGCACATTTTCGTAAGCGAAAGTGTGGCTCCAGCCGATGCCGGCGCTGGTAAGCTCCGTGGTTTGCTGCTGCGTGCGATAGAGCGGTAATTCGTCCGGCGCCAGCGGCAAGCCGAAAAAGTCGAACACAGGGTTCAGCACGCCTGAGAGGCTGGGATCGGCCGTCAATGCGGTCAGGGAACCGTCGTTCTTGCTATGATTGTAGAAGGTTACGATGCGGTCGTCAGGCGTTATCGTCGCCGTGAGGTAGCCATTGCCGGCGAGGATCTTGTTATCAGTCGTGTATCCGCCGAAGTCGCGGTAGTCGCCGTCGAGCGCCAGCTCTTCCCATGTCAGGTTGCCGAAGAAACTGATCGGGATCGTCGCATTCGAAAAGCCCTGGATTTCTGCTTCGCCGGTGCGGCGCGTATGACCATCGACGCTGTTGATGCCGCCGCCGAGCGAGCCTTCGATGAAGGGTGTGCGCAGGATCGTGGCCGCGCGCGAACGGCCGGACAGCATATGCGGATCGAGCAGCAGGCCCTGGAAGAGCGAGGAGAAGCTCGATGTATTGGCGCGATACTGGCTGACGCTGTCATCGCTGAAGCTCGTCGCATTGACGTAGGGAAAGATGCTGCCCTTGAGCGCCTGGTCGGTATAGCCGGTGCCCTCGAAGGGGCTGAAGACGGCATCGCCATAATAGCGGCCCCAGGCATCCAGGCCCTGCAGGCGGAAGGCGTTGTTCAGCGTCGAGCCGGCATCCTCATTGGCGCCGAGGCCGACAAAATCGCCGCCGCGGGCGCGCGAGCGGCGCAGGAATTCCTGCGCGTTGGCGATGGCGCCATCGGCATTGTAGTCGTCGATATCGACGGCGGTGCGGAAGGAGGAGATGACGGGGTCGTTCTTGTCCAGCCGGTCAGCATTGTCCAGAGCTTGCTCGAAGGGGAGGCGGTCACCCTTTTCATAATGGGCGGCGGCGAGCATGAGCTGCGATTGCGAGTGGGCCGGGTTGGCAGTGCTGGCAGCGAGCAGGTCTTCCAGCGCCTTGTCGCGCTCGCCTGTCTGCAGGTAGTAGCGTCCACGGGCGAGAAGCGCGATATCGAAGGAGGGATCGACGGCCAGGGCAGTATCGATCTCGCGCTTGGCTTCCTTCATGCGCGACTGATCGAGGTAGAGGATGGCGAGGTTGGCATGCGGCACCGGATCCTGCGGATCGAGCGCGATCGCCTTCAGGAAGGCCTTTTCCGCCTCGCCATCGGCGTCGCGAGCGCTCTGCAGCAGCCCCATGCTGTTCAGTGAGCCGGAGGCGCCGGGGGCAAGTTCTATGGCGCGGTTCAGATCTGCGAGCGCACCGTTGATATCGCTCTCGTAGGCGGCCTTGTAGCCGGCGCGCGCGGCAAGGCCGATCGGATGATCGGGATCGAGTGCCAGCGAACGATCCGCTGCTTCCTTCATCTGCACCCTGTCGTCGATGAGCTGGGCAAGCTGGGCGCGCATCGCCGGCAGGGTAGGGTCGTTGGGATAGCGCTTTTCCGCCTGACTGATGATCTCGATGGCCGCGCGCGGATTCTGCAGGAAGCCCACCGTATAGGCCTGCATGATCGCGCCATAGACACCGACAGATGCCGCCGGCGGCTTCTCGACATGGGCGGGATCGGCGAGCGAACGGGCGAAATAGCCGCCGTACTGCGCCATGTTGCGTCTATCGGCGTCGAGATGCGGCGCAGCCCTCTCAAAAAGCCTGGCGGCATCGGTGTAGCGCTTCTCGGAGCCGGCGATGGTCGCCTCGATCAGGTCGACACGCGCCTGCTGGGCCGCCGTCAACTTGCGGCCGCGTAGCGCCTGCAACGTTGCAGCTGCGACTTGCCGTCCGTCAAAGGCACTCTGCAGCTCTGCCAGCGTCAACCAGTCTTCGGTCGTCCGCCGCTCAGGCGGCAGCGCCATGACGCGGCGGCGCTCGGACGCCATGCGACCGGCCGGCAGTGGCGAGGTGGGCATGAGGCCGAACCCATCGCGCAGGTTCAGGTAAAACAGCATCTGCTCGCGGTCATCCGGGGTAACGATGACGAGCTTGCGCGGTGCCTGGCCGATGGTGGCGACGGCGCCTTCACCCTCGTTGACATCGACGCTGCCCTGCGGGTTGGAGAGCGAGACGCGGCCTTCGAGCACGATCATCGACGTCTTGGCGCCTTCGACGGTCATCGTCCAGTCCGTGCCGCGGATGGCGGCGGCGGCGGCCGGTGTCTCGACCGTCAGGCCCTGGCCGCCGCGCTGGGCACGGGCCCAGATGGTGCCGGACTGCAGGTTGAGGATCGTGTCGCCTGTGGCCGACATCTTCTTGACCTGGAGCGAAGAGTTGCGGCCGAGGCGGATCTGCGTGTGATCGGAAAAGAGGATCGCGAGCTGGCCGGTGGCATTGGTGCGCAGCACGTCGCCATCGAGCAGATCCTGATTGAGGTCGACGACGCGCCAGTTGGTGACATCGACGAAGCGCACTTCCTCGCCCGTCTTGCGCGCAATGACCGAACCCGCAACCGGCGTCGGGCGCTGCAGCGGCTCGGCTGCGACCGGCCATGCAAGCAACGCTGACGTGAGCGCAAGTGAAGACCCTGCGCGCAGAATGGACCTGAACCCCGACATGACAGATACCCCCGTACCTTTTTCCCCTTTGGCCAAGCGGGGCGTAAAAGTCAAGCTGGCTGTACACGCGTTCTTGCTTTAATGGGCAAGTGTAATATTGGGGAAACACTATTTCAGGCCGGAGTTTTATGTGAGCGAGTTCGAGAATTATGCGGAACTGCCTTCCACTTCTCAATCGAGCGAGGATATCGGGGCTGAGTATTTTGATCACATCAAGAAAATCAACGACATATTCTACGACCAGATCAAAATCTCCGATCAGAAGGCCGCTTACATCTTCACGTTCATGCTGGCCTTTCTTGTCAGCTCCAGCGAGGTGAGGGCGGTCTTCACCTTCGCGCGCTATGAAAACGGCACGCCGCAGGCCATTCTCTTCTCCGGCCTGCTGGCCGCGGCCTCCGTCTTCTCGATCCTGTCAGCGATCCTCGTGGTGCTGCCCCGCCGGCTCGACCGCTCCACCTCGATGTTCTGGGGCGCCTGGCCGAAACACCACGACGCCTTCTTCGAGGCGGCGATGCGCCGCGACGAGCGCTATCTCTTCGACCAGTACATGGAGAATGCCGATATTCTCTCGCACATAGCGCGCAGCAAATATCGCTTCGTGACGATCGCGTTTCGCGGGCTGATGGTGACGGTGGTGGCCTATGTGATGCTGCTGGTGGCGGCTTGAGGGGAGATTTGAGTTTGCCCCGGCAGTCCTATGTCGAGCGCACGGATATTGTGGAATAGCGGGCGTAAATTCAGCTTTTGGCAAAGTCTGCCGCTGCCAGGGGAACGGGCCGATAGCCGTCGATATCGGGTATGTCATATTCGCGGCCGAGCGCTGCTGCGACCTGGACCTTTCCCGATTTCGACATCAGTGCCGGGTCACGCCAGAGGCCTGATATGACGTGGCCGATGAAGCGGGGGGATTCGGAATTCGTGAGGTCGAAATATTCCGCATTCTGCATGACGGCTTCGGTGCGCACTAGGCCGGGATAGAGCGCCACGGCGGCGACATTGTGCGGGCGCAATTCATGAGCGAAATCCGCAGCCATCTTGTTGGCGGCGGCCTTGGCCATGCCGTAGATCGCGTTGCCGTCGTAGACCTGCGCCGCCCAGAAGGAAATATTGACGATCAGGCCGCGCTTCTGCGAGACCATGATGGGTGCTGCGGCGCGCGACATCAGGAAAGCGGCCTTCAGAGCCGTCCCCATCATCGCGTCCCAGCGCCAGAGGGGCTGCTCCCAGAAAGGGCGGGGCCAGGTGAAATCGCCGTTCTCGACCATGTTTTCGTAACCAGGCCAGGCATTGTTGACCAGAATATCCAGCCTGTTGCCGGCGCTGATCTCCTCGGCCATGCGCGCATTATCGGCGTCGTCGGCGTGGTCGCAGGGATGGGTGACGAGGCGGCCGGGCAGGTCGGCAGCCTCGCGCGCGAGGCCTTCCAGCGATCCCGTTCGCGTGCCTGCCTGCGCCTCCGAGCGCGTCCTGCCGGTGACGTGAACGGTGGCGCCTTCGGCGAGAAGGGCAAGCGCAATTCCGCGGCCGACACCGCGGCTTGCGCCGGTTACCAAGGCAACGACATCTTTCATGCTGGCGGGCCTCCGATGGCTGTTGCAGGGTGGCTAGTGCATAGGCATTCGGGCTGCGGCATATCCGGGGGCAGTGCAGGTTACTGTGCCGCCGTAGGGTTGTGAAGACCCGGGCGCTGTTACGCCCCGTGATCGACCGGACGGACTGCCATTGCCGATATTTCGGCCGCCGATCTCAGAACGTCAGCAGCATCCCGACGCGCCGCAGCGGATCGAGCCCCTTTTCCGCCTCGGCCGCGAGAATGGCCTGCAGGCGAGGCGGGCAATCCTGCACTTCGAGCAGGCGAAAGCCGAGCGTTGCATAAAAGGGCGCATTGAAGGCGGCGAAACGGTCTGTCGTCAGCGTCGCATTGTCGAGATTTCGGGCGCGTCCTTCGGTCAGCAGCGTCTGCAGGAGTTGACGGCCGAGACCCTTTCGCTGCCAGGAAGGATGCACATCCATCTCGCCGATATGCAGGGAGCTTTCTGCCACATAGGCGCCGGCATAGCCGACCGGCACGTCATCGGCATCGCAGGCGGCGTAGAGGAGGGCGTGGTCGAGATAGTGCTGCAGCTCGTCGTCGCTGCTGGCGGATGGCTCGCCACTAACGCCACCGGCCGCCCGCAATGTCTCGAAGGAAGCAAGCTCGATGGCGCGCAGGGCGGCGAAATCGTGGTTTGTGGCGGGTCTGATGCGCATGATTGAGTCCTGCCTGACGTGGTGAACCGCATTACATCAGCTGACGTGACAGGTCGATGACGCGTGAGAGAGCCGCCGCCGGGTGGCGGCCGCGCGGCATGAAAGGCGGGGATATCGCGAAGGTTCAGGCGCTGGCGGCCTGCGCGGCGCCTGAGAAATCGACGGCGGCGAAGGCCGCGGCGATCACTTCCGGGCCGGCATTGGGCTTTGCCGCATCGGTGGAGAGGATCTGGCGGTAGCGGCGCGCGCCGGGCAGACCGGTGAAGAGGCCGACCATATGGCGGGCGACATGCTGCAAACGGCCGCCGCTGGCGATATGGCGCTCGGCATAGGCCATCATGCGCTCTGAGAGCGCGTTCCAGTCCGGCTCGGAGGCGTCCGCGCCGTAGAAGCGCTGATCGACCTCGGAGAGGATGGCGGCATTCTGATAGGCGGCGCGGCCGAGCATGACGCCATCGACATGGGCAAGGTGGCCTTCTGCCTCATCCAGCGTGTGGATGCCGCCATTTATGCCGATGAAGACATCGGGGAAACGCTGCTTCATGCGGTAGACGATCTCGTAATCGAGCGGCGGGATCTCGCGGTTTTCCTTGGGCGAAAGGCCCTTCAGCCAGGCCTTGCGGGCATGGACCCATATCGCATCGGCGCCGGCATCGAGCACGCGCGTCATCAGCGTCGGCAGCGCCACTTCCGGATCCTGCTCATCAACGCCGATGCGGCATTTGACGGTGACGGGAACATCCGCAACCTTCTTCATGGCGGCCACGCACGTCGCCACCGTCTCCGGCGTCAGCATCAGGCAGGCACCGAACGTGCCGGACTGGACGCGATCGGACGGACAGCCGACATTGAGATTGATCTCGTCATAACCATAGGGTGCCGCAATGCGCACCGCTTCGGCAAGCTTTGCCGGATCCGAGCCGCCGAGCTGCAGGGCGACGGGATGTTCGGCGGTATCGAAGGAGAGCAGACGATCGCGCGGGCCATGGATGATGGCATCGGCGACAACCATTTCCGTATAGAGCAGGGCATTGCGGCTGATCTGGCGGTGGAAATACCGGCAGTGACGATCGGTCCAGTCGATCATGGGCGCCACGGCAAAAACCGGCTTGCTTTCAGTCGTCGATTTCAGGCTGTACATGGGTTTCTGCGCTTGGTTCTGTTGCGTATCGTCGCGATTTTGGCGATATCGCCGGCTATGTCTCGTCGCTCCATATCACAAAGTGGCGCGGCTGACCCTCAAGATTTTTGCAAGGGTGCTATCGTAACCGGGAAGGGAGTGCAATCGGCTTCATGGATCGCGATAGCCCAGGGATCAAGGCATTGCTCGACATGCCCAGGCGCGACAACAGCGCTTATCTCGAAACGCTGCGGCTGGTGCGGGCGGCGTTCGCGCAGGCGGAGGCGGAGTTCGACGGGCGCGTTCTGGCGACGACGGACAGCGCTCGGGATGAGGCCGGCAATATCGTGATCATGACGGTGATCCGGCCGGCATAGGCCGGCTACCGGCGGGCAGGGCGACCTTTCGCCCGAAATACCAGCCCGATTGAACCAAAATCTTCCTGCCGCGTTTTTGCCGCAAACAGGAGGATTTCGATGGATAACCTGCTTCTGATCGCCACCCTTTGCGGCCTCATGTCTTTCGCCATGATCTGGCTGCAGACGAAAGAATAGTTATATTCGCCAGAGACTTGGGTATCCCTGACTTTACGCTGGCGGAATGCTTTCCGCGCCGGAATTTTCCCTTTGTTGCTGCCCTGAAACGATGCTCTTGACTTATCCAAAAATTAGAACAAAATAAGAACAAATAGACGTTCTCAGCGATGTTCTGATGGAGAGTTCGATGGCAGCAAGCCCGGGTTATTCAGGAGCAGCAGACAAGGCCATGGCCTTTGCCGCACAACTGCGCGCAGACCGGGAGCGCCACGAGGCGCGCCGGCGGGAAGAACAGCGCCGCATCGAGGCGATGCGGCCGATCAACAAGCATGTTTTGAAGGTATTCGGCGGACAGCAGCTGGCGTTGAAGCTGGATAGCTGAGGTGGCCTTGCCGAGGCATGAATGATTGGGTGACGGGCGGGGCTTGCCGCTCTGTCGTCAGGGACGGGAGCGGTTGACGTGCACTGTGCGTGAGGCCGCTTGTAAAGTGATCGTGGCTAGTTCGCCGATATTTTTACCATTATTCGAACGTGCCGTAGACGGCCCTGGATTTCAAGCATAGATGAATTTGCAACTATTTGGGGTGGATTTTCATGAAGAAATTATTATCGTTGCTTGTAGCAGTAGCAGCCTTTGCGTCTGGTGCGGTTGCGCAGGATGAAGGGAGCGTGATTTTCCAGAAGCAGATGGACGGTCTTGCACGCGTCGATCCTTACATGCATACAATTCTCGCCGATCACATCGTTGAAACACGGCAGATATTCGACGAGTTTTCGCGGACCGGGAATGGTGCTGATATGCAGAAAGCCCTCAGTGACCTTGTCTTGATATCGGGAGCCTCGGCACTTTCGCGCGCAAGTGACGCATATGCGATTGGCCTGATGGACAAGACCGTTGAACTCGTCGATGTCCTGATCGATCGTTATCCCAAAGGATGCAGATATTTCGACATCGATGCCATGCCTGGTGAAGGGTTGGCTATTCCCGATGTGGCGGAGAAATATAGGAGCTATCTGGAGGCGAAGTATGTCGCCTACAAGACGGGAAATCCCGGGAACAGATTCCCAGGATGGCGCCTGCGGATATGCTGCATCTAGCAACGACCTACCTCGGCCTTAGCATTGACGACTTGCGCCTGGTCGTGACAGTGGAAGCTCCGATGGAGAAGGTTGCTCGGTTATAAAGAGGCTTAACACCCTTGAACCGGTGCCGGATGCCCTGAAGGGAAATTGGGCAAGAACGGCTGTCTCGTCCAAGGGATAAGTGCATGGGCGGCCGCGAGCCGCGCGTGATACTGGAGGCAAGTGGCCGCCAATGTCTGCTTGCCGATAAATACATAGCCGATGCCGTCGATATGGCAGGGGCAATCCGACCGGGCGACGAGAGCGCCGGCTTATGACAATCCTTGTCAGCCGGCCCTTCTTTTTTTTGCCTTCTGGCACTCGGGATGCGTCCGCATCGCACCCGGCCCGGAAAGGCCATTCTCAATCCTGATGGTTTGCAAGCCAGCCGTTGCAATGGCCGATCTCGTGGCGAAATGCGGCTTGCGGGGTTGCTCTTCTATAGATCTTGTCGATTGTGAGGACCTCGCATCGGCCATCCCCGTGCACGCTGCAGCCGCGCATGCCGGCTGTGGCCCTGATTTTCAGGTGGTTGCGGATGAATAACTCATCGCAGGCTGCCCGCAACTGCTGCTGCGGTAGCTTGCGGAGCACGAGCTTTCCCGAATAGGCGTGGTCGTATCGGGCCGGAGGGTTCCATTCGGGGTCGTCAGGGCCGGAATGGGCCGCCGTGGAGGAGAGCAGGATCATGCCAGCAATCGACAGGGCCGCAGTTATCAGTCTCATGCTTTGCTCCGTAGCGAGGTCAGGCCCTGAAGCCGGGAAACGGACGATGGGATCGCTGAGTTTCATCTGCCCACAGTGAGTGGAAATGATGAAGGCGAAATGGTTGCCGCGTGAAGCAGAGCTTGCGGCATGAACCGATGCTTCGGCCGCGCTCGCCTCGCCGATGGCCAAGGCGAGCGCGGCATTCCGGTTCAGCGGCCCTGGAAGATCTTGATGAGTTTCGGGGTGAAGCGATGGTTCTTGAGGTCGAGCAGATCCTGATAGTTGGCTCGGCCCGAGACCATGGCATTCACGTATCGGCTGCAGGCGAGGCGCGGGGCATCTTTGTCGGCCACATCGAGCACCATTCCGCCGTTGCGGCGTCCTTCACTGTTGAACCCTTTGGCGCATTCGGCCACGGCTTCGGTTCTCATCCGCTTGCTGCCCTGCATGGCGGTGACCAGTGAAGCATATTGCTGCTCCGTCGGGACGCAGCCGGCAAGAAATCCCGCGGCAATCAATGTCAATGCAATACGGGTGCGCATGATTATCTCTCAAATATCCCAGTATGAATGCGCGCACGTTATTTCGATTCTCGCTCTGCGGGAAACATTCTTCATGTTCATCCGGCGCGCGTTCTATCGCTCATGCTCGAATGCATGATGTCAGCGCCCCAATCCTCACGGTGCCATCACCTCCCGATAGGCCGCCGCACGTTCCTTCTCCCTTCGTGCCTTCGCCACCAGCACCCCCGCAATCACGAGCCCAACCACCATCACCCCACCCAGCACCAGCAGGTTCGGTTCTGCCGGTAGGGCGGCTCCTGTGCCGACTCCACCGGAAGCCGAGACCGCAATTGCCGCGCCGGTTTTCTGCAGCGTGCCGGCGGTCTTCTCCGCCTTGGCCGCCTCGTCGGTCAGGGTGGTCTTCACATCGGCACCGGGCACGGCACGGAGATACATCGCAACCGCTTTCGCCTCGATCTTCGCCACACGTGCAGACCAGCCCTTGCCGTAGGTTTTCCATATGGCGAGGCTTTTCATGAAGCTCAGCCGCCTTGCGCAGAGTGCCTGGATTTCCTTGACGCCGGCGTTTGCTGCTCTGGCGCGGGTGATGGGGCCGTATCTGCTGTCGGCGGCGGCGCCGGTCACATTCTGGGCGTCACGCAGCGCGCGGGCAGGGCCGGAATTGACGGCGTAGTCGAAGGTGGCGAGGTCGAAGCCTGCGGGCAGGGCGTCGCCGCCGATCTCGTCCCAGTATTTCTGGCGATAGATGGGTTTGATGTCGTCCAGCGTCAGGTTGTGAATGTCGAGCGTGGGGAAGGCGGCGGCGGAGATTCCGTATTTGGTGCCTTTCAGAGTGCCCTTGCCGATCTTGCCGCCGGTCCAGTTGCCGGGATCGGTGCGCTCGGTGGAGAGCCCGCCTTCGGAGGCAAGCGTGATGGAGAGGCATTCGGGGAAATTGGTGGTGGTCACGCCGCGGTCCTTCGTGGATTGGTTTGCTGTATCGTCTGCCGGCAACGGTTGGGGCGATGGCATGTCGGGAAGGCCCGGCCGTTGCTCGTCGTCCGGCTTTCGGCATTCCCCAGCCCCATCAGCCCGCCGGCACGCGGTCCAGCACGGGGCGGCGGATGCGGATGCGGGCGGTGCCGGGGCCGGCGGCTTTCACGTTGATCTGCATGCTGAGGTAGCTTTTGGCGGTCATGGCCGGCAGCGTGCGGCGCGGGCCGAGCAGGTTGACCTTGTAGCCCTCGGCGGGGCCGATAGCAGATGTCGTGGTCTCCAGATCGGAGGAGACGGACGAGGTGCTGTCATAGGCGGCGATGAGATAGAGATAGGCGGTGCAGAGATTGACCGCGCCGCTATCGACCACGAGTTCAACTGCGGGCTGGAAACTGTCGCCAGATACCCACAGCGCGGAAGCGGCGGCGAAGTCCTGCTTGAAGCTCAAGACATCTCCCGCCGCACTGAAGGTGCAGTCGAGAATGATCTCGTTGCCGGACGAGCCATCGGCGGGGGTGCCTGAGGAAACGGCGACGCTCTGCGTGCCGCTGCCGCCGCTGCGTGCGGCGATCCAGCCGGAGGGGATGGCTCCGGTGGCGCCTGCCTGTGCCGAGCCGCCCGTGAGGGTGGCAAAGAGCGGGTTGACGAGGATGTTGTTTACCGCCGGCGCCTTGCGCTGCGGCAGCCTGGCGGCAAGTGCTGCGGCCAGAAGCTTGCCGCCCTGATAGCCGCCGAGCACGGCCTCATGCGTGCCGTCGAGGAGGATGTCAGGCTTGAAGGCGATGGTCGTATCGGCGATGCCGTCGACCCAGAAGACGGAGGGCAGGTCGAGCAGATCCATGTGGGGGCGCGTCGCGGCCGCATTGCGCAGGCGCTGATTGAGCTCGTTTACCTGCACCACCTTCTGGCCGGTCCAGCCGTGGCTTCCGGCCTCGAGCGCCACGAGGGACGTAATCTTGAAATTCTGCCAGGCGTAGTCGACCCAGGCCATGATATTGTTGAAGGCTGTCACGCCTGACGTGGTCAGCGTGGGATAGTCCTGGCCGATATCGTTGTTGCCGGCGATGATCGAGAGGCGCCCGGCGCCAGAGGCGATGGCGGCATCGAGCCTTGCGGCGATCTGGTCCGTCCTGTCGCCGGATTTGCCGAAATTGCCCGTCAGCATCAGCCGCTGGCCGGAGAGCGCAAGCGCCCAGGGCAGGTGGTTGGTCGCCGATTTGCGGAAGGGGCTGGTGCTGACGCCGGCATCCTGCCAGACCTGCGCGGCCCGGCTGTCACCGAGCACGGCCACCATATCCTGTTTCAGGAAGCCGGCGTCGCTCACCGGTACGACCGGGGCGTTGTTGTAGATTGTCCTGTTGTCCGTGATGACGACCACGCCGATGACGGGCGATCCCTCGTCGATTGCGGCATCGCCCACGATCTCGATGCCGAGCACCCGCTGGTTTGCGATAAAGAACAGGCCATCTTCCACATATCTGACACCGATGACCGGCTGGTTGTTGTAAAGCCTCGTTCCCTCGGGAAGGATGACGACGCCCTGGATGGGCTGCATGTTGAAAAGTCTTGCCATGGGCGGGCCTCGGGGTGCGGGAAGGGACTGGCGGAAGCTTTCCACCGGCAAAGGTTGCGGGCGTGGCATGGTGCTGCGCGCAGATCAGAACACGTCGGCATAGTGCCCGGCGGCCAGCGCGCTTTCCTTCAGCGCCACGCCCTCGGCCACGGTGCCGAACGAAAGCCGCTTCAGGCGCACGTCGGGCATCGATTTCAGGCGCTGGGAGAAGGTGTTGACGGGCGGCAGGAAGCTTTCGCGGTAGCCTTGGTCGGTTGCCCATTTGCGGAAATCCTCGAACAGGCGCGCGGTGCGCAGCCAGCCGCCGGCGGGCTCCAGCGTGGCGGGTTCCATGCGCATATCGAACCATTCGTTGAGCGGATCGAGCAGCAGCCAGTGGTTCAGCGCTTCCTTGGAGCTCTCGGGCAGGGAATAGGCGCCGCGGCGCTTCAGCCGCTGGGCGCCCGACACGGCGAAGGCGAGCAGCAGCTCCAGCTCTTCTTCGGCAATACGCTCGGCAATGTCGGGAATGACCTCGCCTTCGGGGATGGTCCGGTTGAACGGGATGACGACGAGGCGGCGGCGCAGGCCGCGATCGATGCCGCCATTGAAGCGCGGCAGCGTGTTGGTGGTGAAGCAGTGGAGCGCGCGCGGCGAGAAGCTGACGACATTCTTGTAGAGGCTGCGGCCCTCGATGGGGTTCCCGGTGACGGCGGCCTTGAATTCCTCGCCTGAAATGGCGGCCGCACTCAGCTCGTCGGCGACATTTGCCGCCTTGCCGGCGAGATTGATGATGCGCTTCTCGTCGTTGAAGAAAGCCGGCGAGATGGAGGAGACCGAACCCTCAGGCAGGAGCGCGCGGAACAGCGAGGCGACGGTGGATTTGCCGTTGCTCGCGGTCTCGCCGAGCAGGATGAAGGCCTTGGGCTGGCGGATGCGGGTGGCAAGGCCGAAGGCGGCGGCACCCAGCATTTCCGCCACGAGATCGATCTTCTCGGCGGCATCGGGATCGTCCATGAACGCGCCATGCAGCAGGCGGTGCAGCAGCGAGCCTTCCGGGAGCAGGCTCCGGGCCGCCAGGCGGGTGTCGTTCGGTGCGTGATAGGCGGCATCGATGGTGAAGCGAAAGCGATCCTGCGGATCATGATCGCGGCAGATCACTCGGCCTGAAGCATCGATGGTGATGGTGCAGTTTTTCGCATTGAGGCCGATCGCCGGGTTGGCGAAGAAGCCGTCTTTGGAAATCTTGGTGGCGAACTCGTTGACGATGCCATCGATCATGCGCCTGCCGAGCCGCAGCGGCTGCTCCTTGGGGCCGATGCCGATCGCATCGAAGGCATGGACCGCAAGGCGGATCTTCTGGTCGGAAATGGGGCGCCAGGCGGAGGGGCCATAGGCCCAGAACCGGCCATCGGCGCAGACGATCTGGCCGCCGCAAGCTTCTGCCAGCCGATCGCGGAAGATGCGCGCCAGCCAGACTTCCGAGCCGTAGGGCTGGGGCGGAAAAGAGGCGGGCATGGCCTCGATACCGTCGGCGCCGGGCGGCGGGCCGCTGCTTTCGGGGGCGGTGTCGGCGCCGGCTGGAGGAGGCGGAGGCGGAGGTGCGGATCTTTCGGGGGATGAGGCCGGGCCGATCGGGCGCATAGTGGCGCGGATGAAGCGATCGAGCTCATCACGCGTCCAGCCGGCGTCGATCGCATCGGCGCAATCCCAGCCGCGGGCGGGGTGGCTGCCGGCCTGCCAGTCGGCGAAGGTGAAGGCGGCCGTGTTGTCGGCTGATTGGGCTGGATTGGAAAAGCCTGCCAGCCGGACGCGAGCATCGAGGCCGGTGAGGATGCCGGCGATCTCCTGGGCTGCCGCAAGGCCCGGCGCATCGAAATCCGGCCAGATGAGGATATCGCGGCCGGCGAGCGGCTGCCAGTCGGCATGTCTTGCGCCATGCGTGCCGCCGGCCCAGGAGAGCACGGTGCGGCCGGTCGCCTCTGCCAGCCGGTCACGGCATTTCTCGCCCTCGACGAGGATCAACTGGCCGGCATGGCCGAGGGATTCCAGCCCATAGAGCGGGCGCGGCCGGGGAAAGGGAAAGCGCGCCCAGGTCTGCCTGCCATTCGGCAAGCTGACGAACATGACCATCGGCGTTTCCTTGGCGCCGTCGGGCAGATCATGGCGCAGCACATAGCCTGTGAGCGCGCCGTCCTGGCTGCGGTAGGGAAATACCATCGAGGGCGTGAGCGTGCCCCATTCGGTGCGGCTGCCCTTGCGCTTGGGATTGTAGAGGCGCAGGCGCGCGCCGGCCCGGAGCGGCCTTTCGGGCGGCGGCAGCGGGGTGATGCCTTCATAGGGATCCTGGATCATGGCGGCGCGCGGGGCGGTGTTGGTACCGATAGGCGCGATACCATCGAGAATGCGGATGGCTTCCGCCAGATCGACACCCTTGATGCGCTGCACGAAATCCATGATATCGCCATCCGCACCGCAGCCGAAGCAGTGGAACCGCTCGATGCCATCAGGCCGCATGAAGATGGTGAAGGAGGGCTTGGCATCCTGATGGAAGGGGCAGCAGCCCAGATATTCCCGCCCGTTCCGCTTGAGCCGGCAGCCGTAAAGTGCCGCCGTCTCGGGCAGCGACACATCACGGCGAAGCCGTTCGACATCTGAGGGCATGTTGCGGCTCTTGCGGGAAGTGTTGTTTCTATCGCAACACGGCCGGCGCTCTCAGGGCGGCGGCCGTGGTCATGTGATGGGATGGAGATCCGGCGGTGCGCTCAGCGCGAAGCGGTGCTCGGAAACTTGCCTTCCAGTACCAGTCGGTAGCCGCGGCGATAGCCGACATTGGCAATGCCGATGCCGGAACCCTCCAGCTTCTGGCGCAGGTGGCAGAGCGCCACCTTGAAGGCGAGATACATCCTGTCCGGCGAGGGGCCGCCATCGGGATCGTCGATATACATGGCGGTGAAGATGCGCTCGGTGACGACGGGCAGGCCCTTGCCCTTCCACACCGCCTCGAAGATGCGACCTTCCATGGGCGTGATGCCATAGTGATCGATGACGATCTCGGGCGCGGGAATGGTGACGGGCTGCTTGCAGCAGGGGCAGAGCAGCGGCTTGGTGATGCCGAGTGGGGCGATGCCGGATGGCGCGGGCGAGGCGACGGATGAGTTCGCCGTTCTGGCGGCCGGGCGTGTGGTGATTGTCTGCATGGTCTTCCTCACTTGATTTCAGGGGCCGGCTACCGGCTGGCTCTGGCGTGACTTTGCGAATGTGGTCTGGGCGAGTTGGGTCTGGGGCGAATTGGGTCTGGGCTAAATTGGTCCTGGCGCTTACGGCTTTGCCATCACCATCACGCGGATGCGGTCTTCGAAGCGGGCGAGGCGGCGCAGGCGGTCTGTCAGATGCACGAGGTCTTCGACATCGCCGTGGGTGACGAGAAGCAGGCTCTCGCCGGCGGCGGCACCGCCATGCATCACGCAGCGCCCGATCAGCGTGTCGATCAGCTCGGATTGCGCCAGCATGGATAGCGGCTCCTTACGCATGGGCGGCTTTTCCGCGTGCTGATGACAGGCCAATGGCCATGTTGCTGCTTCCCCCTCGTGATGCTGTTTTCGTTGTTGCGGTTGAAGTTATGTTGTCCTAATCACAACGTCAATCCGAAATAGGAAAAAATACCTATTTCCTTCGTTCCCATCCAAAAGTGGTAGAGGGAGCCAGTATCGGCCGCTTCGGTGCAACCAAGACAGATCAACTGATGAAAGGTTGAGCATAAAACGCCCGGTTCGGTTGCTTGCCTGTCGTTGCGTTTTTTGCAACAAATAAGCAACGGTGAATATGTGCGTGGGGAGCTGGATGGCGGAGATCGACGGCGGCTGGTTTTTCGACCGGCTCGATGACAGGGGGCAATCGCTGCGCGCGCTTTCGCGCTTTCTCGGCAAGGATGCCTCGGCCATCTCCCGCACCTTTTCCGGCAAGCGCCGCATGACGATGGAAGAAGCCGTGGAGATCGCCTCCTTCATCGGCGTGCCGGTGACGGAGGTGATGCAGCATGCCGGCATCACCCGGGATGGCGAGGAACTGGGGGCGAAGATCCTGCTTTCGGCGACGATCGGCGAGGATGGCGAAGTGCGCCCGCTTGCCGAGCCGCAGCCGCTGCCGCAACCGGTGCTCGACAAGGCGCGGCTGGCGATCGGCGCCGCCCGCAGCCGCACCGTGATCGCCGCCCAGGTCCGCGCCACCGGCGGCCCACTGTCGATCTGGGACGATACGGTCCTGCTCTTTGCCCCCGGCGACAGCGTGGAGCCCGGCGCGATCGGCGTGCTCTCCATCTGCGGCTTGCGCGACGGGCGCCATATGCTCGGCAAGCTCGAGCGCGCCCGCAAGACCGGCGAGGCAAGGGTGATCCTGCCGGCCGGCGCGGCAGAGGAGGCGTTGCTGGCTACCGCGACGCCGGTGCTGGCGTTGATACCGTGAGGGGCGGTTCATCCACACTCGGTCGTCATGCTCGGGCTTGTCCCGAGCAATGTCAGGGGTGACGTTGGCCTTCTCGGAAAAGTGTCAGGCATGTCTCCGAACGTTTTCGGCAGACTGAATTTGTCGGATTGCGCCTGTCGGCCTCTGGGGCCGGGTGGGGCGGCTATTCCCGCACTCCTCCGTCATGCTCGGGCTTGTCCCGAGCATCTGCCTAGGGGAGATGTCAGAGGTGAGGTTGGCTTTTTCGGAAAACTGTCAGGGATGTCTCCGAACGCGATGGAAGCTGTCGCAAAGGCGAGGGGGGCGTGTCTTGATCTGCCGTAGCAGATGCCCGGGACAAGCCCGAGCATGACGGCGGGTGGGGTTGATACCGTGAGGGGAATGCTCGGTAGGTGGGGGGCGCGCGTGCCCATAGTTGCCGTTGCTTGTCAGGAAGCCCAAAATGGCGGAGGCGAGCGCGTTCTACCTGGGCAGCCCCGGCACTGCGGATGTGACCGCGCCGAGATTGCCGTCAGGCGCGGACTTCCTTGTCTATGGTTGTGCAGCTTCGGCGCACCTCCATCCCAGCGTGTCCCTTGTCCGCCCCCGCCTTAAGCCACCGCTAACGAACATTTCACGGCAACTCCCTTTCAACTAATCCAGAAACCGCTAATCTACGTAGGGCTCCCGATATCGGGTTCGCGTGCCGGCTGGCGGATCGATCCGGCGCTGGTGGCGGGCAGGGCGGGGGCAGGGATGCTTGGAAGCAGATGCATGGATAGCGAGGCACAGGGCTTCGGTCGGGCGGGGGCAGGCGGTGACGCCGGCGATCATTACCGCGTTCTGTTCGATCTCATCGATGAGGGCGCCTGCATCATCGAGCGGCTGCCGACGGGGCGCGATGGCCTGAAGGACTATCGCTATATCGCCGTGAACAAGGCGATGCGGGCGTTGTTTTCCATCGACGATATCAGCGGCCGGACGATCCGCGAGGCTTTCCCCGATGCGGCGGAGAGCTGGTACGACGATTGCGACAAGGTGCTGGAGACAGGCGAGCCCGCCCGCTTCGAGCGAGAATCCGTGCCGCGCGACATGGTGCTGGAAATGTTTCTCACCCGGCTCTCGCAGGAGCCGCCGCGCCTGCTGGCCGTGATGCAGGATATTACCAAGCGCCGGCGCGCGGAGGAGGCGCTGCGGCGCAGCGAGGAGCGCATGCGGGCGCTGGTCAATGCCAGCTCCGACGTGATCTTCCGCATGAGCCCCGACTGGCAGGAGATGCGCCGGCTCGATGGGCACGGGCATCCTGCCGATGGCGAGGGGCCGGCGGAGCGCTGGATGGAGGAATATATCTTCCCCGAAGACCGGCCGCAGGTGCGCATGGCGATTGCCCATGCCATCCGCGAGGGGCGGGTGCTGGAGCTCGAACACCGCGTTCGCCGCGACGATGGCAAGGCGGGCTGGACCTTCACCCGCGCCATCCCGATCTTCGATGCCGATGGCGCCATCATCGAATGGTTCGGCATGGCTGCCGACGTGACGGAGCGGGCAAGTGCGCGCGAGCGCCAGAAGCTGTTGAACCACGAACTCGGCCACCGGCTGAAAAATGTGCTGAGCCTGGTGCAATCGATCGCCAACCAGACCTTCCGCCAGACAGGCAACCTTGCGGAAGCGGCCGAAATCTACAATGCGCGCCTCGTCTCGCTCGGCCGGGCCACCGATATCCTCACGGAGACCGCCTGGGCGGATGCGAGCCTGCACAGCCTGGTACAGGCCGGCCTCGTTTCCGTCGGCGATTTCAGCGATCGCATCCGCATCTCCGGCCCCGATCTCGACCTTGCGCCGCAACAGGCACTGATGCTGACGCTGACCCTGCACGAGCTTGCGACCAACAGCCTGAAATACGGCGCGCTGAGCAACGAGACAGGCGTGGTGTGGCTGAGCTGGGGCGCGAGCCTCGATGGCCGCGAGGGTAGGTTTGCGCTGCAGTGGAAGGAAAGCGGCGGGCCTGCGATCAGCGAACCGGCGCGCGAGGGCTTTGGCTCCAGGATGATCGGGAGATTGTTGCCGGCTTCGTTTCAGGGAAGGGCGGAAAGCCGGTATGAGGCGGATGGGTTCGAATTCCGGCTGGAGGCGCCGCTTGGGGAGGCGGTGAAGCTTCGGGGCTAACGTGCCGGTCGCTCAGCCCTTGCGGCGTCGGGGGTGCAAAAATCCGGTTCGGCCATATCTCTTCCTGAGAACAGTCTCTGATGGCAGGAGAAGGAAAAGCGCATGTGCGGACGGGTCTTCGTCAAAAGCGATTTTGAAACCTTGCTGCGGAATTTTTCGTTCGCAAGACGGGCCGATGATCTCAATCTCGGCAACCAGTTTCCCCGCTATAACGGCGCGCCTTCGCTGGATTATCCCGTCATCATCAAGGAGGAGGACCGCGCCGGCAAGGTGGGGCCGGTCTTCGTCTCGGCGCGATGGGGCCTGATCCCCGGCTGGGCAAAGCCGCCATTCCGCCCGATGGTGAATGCCCGCTCGGATACGCTGAGCAGCAAGGCCACCTTCCGCGCAGCCTATCGCTCGCGCCGATGCCTCGTGCCGATCGACGGCTATTTCGAATGGAAGGGGCTGGACCCGGCGGGCAAGAACAAGCAGCCCTACGCGATCGCCATGAAATCCGGTGGGCCCTTTGCGCTCGCCGGCATCTGGGAGATGTGGCGAAACCCCGAAACCGACGAACGCATCCGCACCTTCGCGATCGTGACCTGCGACGCCAATGAGATGATGGCGGAAATCCATGACCGTATGCCGGTGATCCTGCACCGGGAGGATTATGACCGGTGGCTGTCAGACGAGGCCGATCCTGACGATCTGATGGTGCCCTATCCCTCGGAGGAGATGGTGATGTGGCCGGTGCAGCCGGGGAAATCCGGGGTGGGGAGTTATAAGAACGATCGGCCGGATATTCTGGATGAGGTTGATCCGGATGCGGAGCCTAGTTTGATTTAGAGTGGTGGTTGGGGCAAATCCCAGGCGGCCTAGTCTCCGTCGGCGATTTCAGCGACCGCATCTGCATCTCCGGCCCCGATCTTGACCTTTCCCCGAAAGAGGCGCTGACGCTCCACGGGCTTGCGACGAACAGCCTGAAATATAGCGCGCTGAGCAATGAACCGGCCTGGGATTAGTGCGCCGGCGCGGGAGGGGGTTGGTTCCAGGATGATTGGGAGGCTGCTACCGACTTCGTTTCAGGGGACGGCTGAGATCCGGTATGCGGTGGAGGGGTTTGAGTTTCGGCTGGTTGGGCCGTTGAGGGATGGGGTGAAGGTAAGGGGGTGAAGTGATGAGTGAGAGTCCCCCGTTCACCCAGCGGGGTACCGAGGGTTATGGAATCTCTTTCGCGCCTATTTCCGGGGTATCTTTGCGCTCAGTACCCAGCGAGTATACTGTTTTCGTCACCTCACGAGCGACCCTAATAAGTAAATCCGCGGGTTGCAGTTTGCTAAACTCGTCGATCCTTTCATGTCCTCTAACTTGGTTGAGAAGAGATTCAGGCGGATAACGACGAAAAATTTCTAGCATTCGATCATACAATACAAGCGGATCAGTTGTATTTTTCCGTGGTCCCTCAGGCTTACCGAAGATCGCATCACCAAACTTTTCTGACGCTTTAGCCAACGCATCGGTTAAGGGCATCCGGGCAATATGTCGAATACCGCTTTCGTTATCGGCTATAACAACATAGGCGTCTTGGCCTGCGCCGGTCATTTCTTCAATCCGCCCCCTTGCTTCTGTACCATCGTCCCGCAGGTAGGCAATGCCGTCACCGATCTTGGGTATTTGAAGAGGTGCTCCGGACGCATCCAGCAATTCATCTGGAACTCCATCAAAGCTGTTGGGTACCTGTTGAACTTGTAACAGGCATTCCAACACGTAGCGAATGGGACGATGCTTGTCGTGACGCTCCATTGCTATCTCAAGATCGAGTAATCCTGCCCGAAAGTCCTCCATACGAAACCCTTGGAGCAGAGCGAATTGGGTTATTCTCGCTACATTATCGTTGGCGAAGTCCGGATTGTTGGTTATCACGACGTAAGCAGGCTGTGCTGCTTGACCTTTGACGGTCAAAGTTTCGGCTTTTTCAACTGCCGTACCAACGAGACTTTGTAGCCGTACGGCTTGAGCCTCGGTCAGATCCTCACCAATGCCGAGTTCAAACCAATAAACTGGGTTCGCGAGAAGTTTCTTAGACGCTCCATGGAGCTTGTCACGAATCCATGATTGAAGCTCAGTGGCAAACGCCTCGCTATCGAGGTCAAAGACTGCCTTCCAACTGCGTTTTCGCTTGGCTTCAACCGAATATCGCTGTCCTTTCTCGAAGGTTGCGATGAATTCGGGCTTTGGTTGATTGCCCTTGATGTCCTCCGCGCCATCGATTTTTGCGCCGGCTAACGCGAAGGCTGAAGCCACGATAGCTTCGTAGCAAGCTGGATCGAAATCAGAAGGATGTCGCAACCGTTTTAATAGGCTCTTGAGAGGTTTATCGTTGTGCTCAATAAGATACAGCGCATAGCAAAATCGATTGAGAGCTGAGATGTAACCAACCACTGCAATCGGTCTATCGACTCCAAATCTCCGACGCGCATCCTCTAAGCGTCGAAGCCATCGGAGAAGTGAATGGTCGGGCATTTTTATTACGGCATCCCGAACCCAATCCAATCCAATCACAACTCTCATGTTGGCGAACAGGAAATCGGGGAAGAAGCGCCAATCTTGGGAATAGGCGACTCGATTTCCAATCACTACAAAACGATGGCCGGCATGTCGGACGGTAATTATCGGCCTGCCATGACCTTGATGGCGCTGTCTTAGTAACTCATCAGCCTCTCTATTTCGCAGAAGCTCTCGCACCGCACTGTCAGGAGTTTCCGGCGGACCGATTGACGCGAGCGCTCCGTGGCAATGCTTGTAGCGCTTCCCACTATTGCAGGGGCAGGGTGCGTTTCGCGCGATTCGTTGGGAAGAATCCATGCGATTATTATATCACGGCAGCGGTTGGAGGCTTCCGGTTGAGTGAGTCACGTATGAGCTATCCGCTCATTTGACGACTATTCGAAGACTGCAAGAGAAGCGTCCATGGCACCCAAACCATTGCATCCCCCACCAAACTCCGTTACCACCCACCCATCCACATGGACCCGGTGAAACTCCGGGTGGCTCTTCTGGCCGCCGATCCGCCAGACAACACGTGAACGCAACCTTTTTCCTGGCCGGTCCCCCCGGTCGTTGCCTTCGACTGTGAAAAATTTCCGATGTTATCCCTGTCCAACTACCGTCTGGAGTGGTTCTCCAATATTCGTGCCGATATTCTCTCCGGCATTGTCGTGGCCCTTGCGCTGATACCGGAGGCCGTGGGCTTTTCGGTGATTGCCGGGGTCGATCCCAAGGTGGGGCTGTTTGCCTCCGTTGCCATTGCCTGTGTCACGGCGATCTGTGGCGGGCGGCCTGCCATGGTTTCGGCGGCGACTGCTTCGACTGCGGTGCTGATGGGGCCGCTGGTGCGGGAGCATGGCATTCAGTATCTGTTTGCTGCGACCATTCTGATGGGCGCGCTGCAGATCATTGCCGGCATGTTGAAGCTCGGGCGGCTGATGCGGTTCGTGTCGCGCTCGGTGATGACCGGTTTCGTCAATTCGCTGGCGATCCTGATCTTCATCGCGCAGCTGCCGCAGCTCGTGCATGTGCCTGAAGTGACCTATCTCCTGATCGCCATCGCGCTTGGGGTGATCTATCTCTTTCCGTACGTCACGAAGGCCGTTCCTTCGCCGCTGGTGGCGATCGTGGTCGTTACCTGTGTCGCGCTCGGCTTCGGCATTCATGTGCCAACGGTTGCCGATCTCGGCGAGATGCCGACGGCGCTGCCGCCCTTTGCGCTGCCTTCCGTGCCGCTCACCTGGGAGACGCTGGAGATCATCTTTCCCTATTCGGTGGCGCTTGCTGCCGTTGGCCTGCTGGAGTCGCTGCTGACGGCGCAGATCGTCGATGATCTGACCGATACGCCGAGCAACAAGAGCGTGGAATGCATGGGGCAGGGTGCCGGCAATATCGTCTCGGCGCTCTTCGGCGGCATGGGCGGTTGCGCCATGATTGGCCAGTCGGTCATCAACGTCACCTCGGGCGGGCGCGGGCGTCTTTCCACTTTCGTCGCCGGCGCCTTCCTGCTGGTGCTGCTTCTGGTGCTCGACGATATCCTGCGCATCGTGCCGGTGGCGGCGCTGGTTGCCGTGATGATCATGGTGTCGATCGGCACATTCTCGTGGAAATCGATCGTCGATCTCAAGCGCCATCCCGGTACGTCGTCGATCGTCATGCTGGCGACTGTCGGCACCGTGCTTGCCACGCAGGATCTTTCCAAGGGTGTCGTGGTCGGCGTGCTGCTCTCCGGCATCTTCTTTGCGAGCAAGGTGGCGCGGCTCTTTTCCGTCACCCGGCGGGAGGAGGGCGGCGCTGTCGTCTACAGCGTGCAGGGGCAGGTGTTCTTTGCTTCGGCGGAAAGCTTTGTCGGCGCCTTCGATTTTGCCGATGCGGGGCGCACTGTCGTCATCGATGTCAGCGCCGCGCATCTCTGGGATATCACGGCTGTTGGAGCGCTCGACAAGGTGGTCATCAAGTTCCGCCGGGCGGGCAGCGATACGAGCGTGATCGGCTTCAACGCGGCGAGCGCCGATATGGTCGATCGCTTCGCGCTGCATGACAAGGATCAGCGGGCGGCCGCCGGCGCCTCGCTGCATTGATCCATCGGGTTACACCGGCATTTCGTCGGTGATCACCTCGAAGCGTTTCAGCACGGCCGGGCCGAAGGCGGTGGACATGGCGACGTCGGTGGCGTCGCGGCCGGTCGCCATCAGGATGCGGCCGATGCGGGGTTCGTTGTGGCGGGCGTCGACAGTGTACCAGCGGCCGCTGAGATAGACCTCGAACCAGGCGCTGAAATCCATCGGGTTCGGGTCCTTGGGCACGCCGATATCGCCGAGATAGCCAGTGCAGTAGCGCGCCGGGATATTCATGCAGCGGCAGAGCGTGATCGCCAGATGCGCGTAGTCGCGGCACACACCCATGCGATCGGTGAAGCCGCCGAAGGCGGTGCGCAGCGGGTCGGCCTTCATGTAGTCGAAGGCGATGCGCTTATGGGTGAAATCGAGGATTGCCTGCACGCGCGGCCAGCCGAGCGGGGTGGTGAAGAAGGTCTTCCAGGCGAAGTCGGCGAGGCGATCGGTATCGCAATAGCGGCTGCCGAGGAGATAGAGCAGCACATCATCAGGAAGATCGTTGATATTGTGCTGGAAGGCGCCTTCGGGCACCGGGTCGGGCAGGCCGGTGTCGTAGATCTCGAATTCCGTGGAGATGGTGGTGAGACCCGGCGGCGCCAGAATGCGATTGCAGGCATTGCCGAAACTGTCCGTATAGGACCAGGCCTCGATCGGCTGGTCGAAACTCAGCACCTGCTCGGTCAGCAGATCCACGCGGCGTGACGGGTGGATGTTGAGCACCAGAAGCATCGGCGTCTCATGCTCGCATTCATAGCCTATGTGAAAGCCTGCGCGTATCTTCATGGGCAAATGATCTCCTGAAGGGTTGTCGGCGTCAGCATGCGAATGCGCGGCGGAGCAGGCGGTTCCCTCATCGGCTGGCGGCGGCGGCGAATTCCTGTTCCGTCGTCACGTTCACCTGCACGTTCATGCTGTCGAAATCGCGCCCGGTGCCGTCGTAGCTGCCGGAAAGCGGCACGGCCTGGCGCGGGTCGCGGGCAACGCCGACGCGGATGAGGTCGCGGTTGCCGACGATGCCGTTGGTAGGGTCGAATTCCACCCAGCCGGCGCCCGGCAGATAGACCTGGCACCAGGCATGGGTCGAGCCGCCGCCAAGCGTGGTGGTGCCGTCTCGGTCCGGCACATAGACATAGCCGGTGACGAAGCGTGCAGCAAAGCCGAGAGCGCGGGTGGCCTCCATCATCAGCAGCGCGAAATCGCGGCAGGTGCCGCTGCGCAGGCGAAGCGTTTCCTGGGGCGTCTGCGTGCCGTGTTCGGAGCGCCTGTTGTAATTGAAGCTCTCGTGGATGGCGTAGCAGAGCGTCATCAGGATATGGCCGGTGCGCGCCCGGTGGCTGAAGGGCACGAATTGCCGCGCCCATCTTGCCACCTCGCCATCGGGATCGGGATGGTGGCGTGTCATGGTGGGCTGCAGATCCACGGCCTCGTCGTCGTCATAGGCGAAGGGATAGCTCAGCGCGTCCGTATCGATCTCCAGATCGAGCGGCACCTGCGCCGTATGATCGAGGCGGATCACGGTTTCGAAGCGCAGCTCCGCGGCGGCTGCGGGAATATCGATCAGCGCGATACAATTGCCGAAGACATCGTGGACCCACCGGACGGAGGCGGGCTGCGGAAAGACATCGAGGCTGCAGCCGAGCAGCGTCTGGTCGAAACTGGAGCGGGGCCGGAACAGGAGCCGGTGCTGGCCGAAATGCACCGGCCGGCGGTAGCGATAGGATGTGATGTGGCGGACCGAGAAAATCGTCATCCTGCCTCCATGAGTTCGTGACGCGGCCATGCATATGGCTGCGGGAGAGCGGGAACATCCGTGCCGAAACGCGGGCAGTTTCGATGCGTATGGCGTCGCTGTATGGGCGTCGCTGTGGCTCTGAAGCGTGTCGCGGTCTTCCAAGGATCCGCCTGCCACGCTTCAGGCTTTCGTTTCAGCATGTCGCTCTTGCAAAACCGCTGCTCATATCGCGCGACATGCGCTTGTGTGATTGGTTTTACTTCTTCTTGTCTGCGCCGGCGGTGCTGCCGGCGAGCTTTACCTGCGAGCCGAGTGTCGGTGCCGCGGCTGCGGGGCTGCGGTCCTTCTTCGGCTTGCGGGTTTCCTTGTTGCTGCGCATTTGGCCCTTGGCCATGTCTTCCTCCTGTTTCTTAGCTTTGCGACTCTTGTCAGGCCGTGCAGCCAGTTCGGACGAGATTGCAGGACAGGCCTGAAGAATAGAAGCCTGGCGACATCGCATCCTCTTTTCGTTGGGAATAGCGCTCACAACCTGAAACGGCAGCGCCCCGAAAAATGGCCACCGTCAACGCAAGCCTGCGCCCTTTCGCAAGAGAGCGCAAGGGCCGGCGCATGGCATTTCCCTTCGGCGTGCTGCCGGGCGTGGTGTGCGCCCGGCAGCCTGTTTTTGCGGGATCGCCTCAGGCGGCGGGGGTGGTGACCGCCGGTTCGGTGGCGAGTGCCGCGCGCAGCTTTGCTTCCTGCTCCGGCGAGAGCGAGGAGCGCAGGATGGTGGCGTGCTGGCCGTGGAATTCCGCCAGCACCTTTTCCGGCTGCACCTTGCGGATCAGGAGAAACAGGGCGGAGCTGTTGACGGGGATAGTGTCGGCGAGTTTCTTGATCAGCGCGTCGTCTATGCCGTAATCGGTCATGTTTCCCGCCAGCGCGCCGGAGCCGGCGCCGACAGCGCCGCCGACCACCATGCCGGCCAGCGGATTGAGGAAGAGCAGGCCGACCAGCGAGCCCCAGATCGCGCCGGAAAGGCCGCCGCTTGCAGCACCCGCAGCGGTGAGATTGACACTCTGCTTCAGCCGCACCTTGCCCTGTGCATCGCGCACGGCGATGACGGCATCTTCCAGATCGACCAGATATTCCTTCTCGAGCTGCACCAGCCGGTTCAGCACCGTATCCGCCTTGTCGGCGGTATCGAAACCAAGCACCACAAGTTCTGACATGGTTTTCCCTCCAGTTGCATTCACAGATGCGGCAGATAGGCGCCGACGGCGCGCTGTCCATAAGGCGGGCAGCATTTGCCTTCGCGGAAGCTGGCATCGGCATGTGAGAAGGGGATGAAGCCTCGGTTGAAGGCGCGGACCTCCACCGGGGCACGGCAGGCGATTGCGGCCTTGCGACGCGCGATCTCGCTCGCGGTGCCGCCTTGCCTCGCGGGCCGGGAGCAGGCTTTCGCGCTCTCTGAAACGCCGATCGAGCTGTGTTTGTGATGGTGCCTATAGCATTGGTTGCATTAGAGAAAAATGGAATTCAAGCCGCTCTGTAAAAATATGAGTCAATGACTCATGTTTAAACTTGAATCTTTTTATCATGTTTTATAAGGCTGCTCCCGCACATCTTTTTGGGGGTACCATGTTTATGCAATCTTCCGCGGCGTCGCGAGCGCCGCAGCTTTCGCGCGCCCTGTTTTTGACCACGGCTCTTTCGACCGCACTGGCCACGTGCCTGCCGGCGCAGGCGCAGCAGCCGCAGTCGAAGGAATCCCGGACGAAACAGGCTGAGGCGACAAAGCAGGCCGAGGAGACGCCCGCCGCAGGGCAGGGCGAGCCCACGGTTCTGCAGCCGATCGTCGTTTTATCGACGCGCGAGAGCAAGCGGCTCCTCGATGTTCCCCAGACGATCTCGGTGATCGGCCGCGAAGAGATCGAGGATCACAATATTCGCGATATTCAGGATCTGGTGCGCCATGAGGCCGGCATATCCGTCAATCGCCTGACCTCGATCACCAATCCCTGGGGCCAGCTGAACGGCTTCTCGATTCGCGGCATGTCCGGCAATCGCGTGCAGCTGACGGTGGATGGCTCCCGCGTTCAGGAAGGCATTACCGACGGCAGCCGCGACTTCTTCGATTTCAGCAATTTCCAGGCGGTGGAAATCGTGCGCGGGCCGAACTCGGTGCTCTGGGGTGCGGATGCGCTCGGCGGCTCGGTGATGTTCCGCACGCGCGATCCGTCCGACCTGCTGACGGACAAGTCCAAGCCCTGGGCGCTGGAAATACAGTCGAGCTATGACAGTTTCGACCGCTCCTGGAAGAAGCAGATCACCGGTGCCTATGATTTCGGCGATCTCGAAATCCTCGGCAGCTACAGCCAGACCTCGGCGCATGAGGCGCGATTGCGCAATGCGCGGGCCGATGGCGGCATATGGGGTTGCTCGCGCCTCTATATCGGCTGCGACGAGCTTTTCCCTGCCGATACGGATGTGGACAGCGCGCTCTTCAAGGCCGTGTGGACGCCGACGGCCGACCACACGATCAAGCTGACGGGCGAGCTCTTCGGCCGCGATACGGATATCCTGCAGCTCTACGACATGTCGGCCTCGGCAACCGGCATTCCCTCGACGACCGCCTATGTCAACGATCCCTATACGCGCAATCTCGAAATGCGCCGCAAGCGCGTGGCGCTGGAACATGAATGGGATATCGACAACGGCTGGTTCGACAGCATCAAGTGGCGCCTGTCCTACACACCACAGAGCCGCACAACCGATAGCGACCAGCGCCGCCGCTATTCCAACCGCATCCAGCTGCACAACCAGTATCGCGACTATAGCGAGGACTTCCTGGAAGCGGATCTGCAGCTGCAGTCGAGCTTCGATCTCGGCGAGACCAGCCATACGCTGACCTATGGTTTCGATGGCGACCGCACCTTCGGCGACTATACCGGCACAAACACGACCTATAACGGCCTGACGGGTGTCACCACCGTTCTGGAGAACCAGGGCTTCAGCTTCCCGCGCGTGACGACAGAGCGCGCCGATTTCTACATCCAGGACGAAATCGCCATGCTGGACGATCGCCTGACGCTGACACCCGGCCTGCGCCTTGCCCATTATTCGATCGATCCGACCGGGGACGATACCTATCCGGGCCTGCCGGGCTACGAGCCGCACAAGGAAGACAAGACGGAGCTGCTCAAGCGCTTCGGCGCGATCTACAAGCTCGACGACACCTATTCGGTCTATGCCTCCTATGGCGAAGGCTTCAAGATGCCGACGTCGCAGCAGCTGTTCCAGTCGAGCTCCGATCCGTTCTCCGGTTCCTCGATCATCCCGAACGTCAATCTGAAGCCGGAATCGGTGCAGAGCTACGAAGTCGGTTTCCGCGGCGAATATGACCGTGGCTTCTTCTCGCTCGGCGCCTTCTATGCCGATTACAAGGATTTCATCCGCTCGTTCCAGGAGGTCAGCATCATCGGGCCGGGCGGCCTGCCGGTCACCGCCTATACGTTCGACAATGTGGAAGACGTGAAGCTCTGGGGCATCGAATTCGGCGGTGAATATGAGATCGTCGATTACACGACGCTGACGGCCAATATCAGCTGGTCGAAGGGCCGCCAGAAGGTGAGCGCGTCGGCCGACGGCACGCCTTTCGACGGCGCCGTGCCGCTGACGGCCATACTCGGCATCAAGCACGAGCTGCCCGAACAGAACCTGCAGCTGGAACTCTACGGCACCTTCGCAGCCGGGCAGACGGAGCGGGCGAGCGCCACGAGCTTCCTGACTTCGGGCTATGCGCTTTGGGATACCTACGCGAAATGGACGCCGCGCGAGAATTTCGAGCTGACCCTCGGCGTCGAGAACATCTTCGACCAGCGCTACTTCCCGAACACGCTCACGGGCTATCAGCAGGTGCCTGACAGCGCGGCCGTTGCCAATGTCAATCCGCTGGAACTGCAGACCGGCCCCGGCCGCGTCTTCAAGATCGGCGCGACGCTGAAGTTCTGATCCTCAAATCCTGACATCGCCGGGTGGGGTATCTCCCGCCCGGCAAACGGGTGCAAAATCCATGCTGAAGATATTCGCTCAATTCCAACGGCTGATCATGCCCTGCATCCGCGCGCCGGGCGGCAGGCTAAGCCTCGTCCTGTTCTTCGCCGCCCTGGCGCTCAGTCTTGGCTCCGTCTATTTCGCGCTCCGGCTGACGGCCTGGACGGGGGATTTCTATTCGGCGATCCAAAAGGTCGACGGTCCCGAGGCCATCAGGCAGATCGGCATTTTTGCCGTGATCGTCGCCATCAATTCCGTACGCGGCCTCGCCTTCGAATATCTGCGCAAGGTGATCGAGATCCGCTGGCGCCGCTCGCTGACGGATCATGCGATCGCAATCTGGACCAGCAACAAGGCCTATTGGCATCTCGCCAATGGCGGCGAGCGCATCGACAATCCGGACCAGCGCATTGCCGAGGATTGCCGGCTGTTCACCAAGGGCATTCTTGGCGAGGCGCTGGACCTGATCGGCGAGGTCGTCGGGCTCGTCTCCTATGTCGCGCTGCTCTGGAGCCTTGCAAGCTTTCCGCTGTCGCTCGCCTTCATCGGGCTCGATCTGGAAATCCCGCGCTACATGGTGTGGGCGGCCTTCCTCTATGTGGCCATCAGCAGTGTGGTGACGCATCTTCTCGGTCGGCCGCTGAAGGGGCTCGTTTCCGAACAGCAGAAGCGCGAGGCGGGCTTTCGTTTCGCCATGGCGCGCTGGCGCGGCAGTTTCGACGAGGTGGCGCTTGCCGATGGCGAGGCGGCCGAACGCGCGATCTTCCGCGAGCGTTTCGAGGATATCGCCAGCAACTGGCGGCACCTGATCCGGCGGGAATTCCTGCTCGGCTGCTTCACCTTTCCCTTCCGCCATACGGTGCTGCGCATTCCGCTTTTCGTGGCTCTACCAGGCTATCTCGCCGGCCATGTGGCCTTCGGCGGGCTGATGCAACTCAGCATGGCCTTCTCGAATGTGGTGACGACGCTCTCCTGGTTCATCTTCTCCTATCGCGATCTTGCCGATCTCGTGGCGACATCGGGCCGTCTCGACAATTTCCTGCGGGCTGCGGAAGCCGCCGGCGGGGCGGGACCGGCGCGGCAGGTGGGGGCCGCCGCCGAGCTGCGCGGCCTCGGCGTCTTCACGCCATCGGGCGAGCACCTGCTGGCGGTCGATCATCTCACGGTCGCAGCGGGCGAGGCGGTGTGGCTGCAGGGCCGCTCGGGCCTCGGCAAGACGACGCTCGTCAAGGCGATCGCCGGGCTCTGGCCGCATCGCCAGGGGGAGATAAGCCTGCCGCAGGGCAGGGCGATGTTCCTGCCGCAGAAGCCCTATTTCCCCTCGGGAACGCTGGCGGCGGCCGCTGCCTATCCGGCCGATCCCGCCGGTCTCGACCCTTCCGTCATCACGGCGGCGCTGGAAAAGGTGGGGCTCTCGCATCGCTCTCCCGACATGGCCGTTGCCCAGGATGACAGGCCGGACGGGCTTTCGGGCGGCGAGTTGCAACGGCTTGCGCTGGCGCGCGTGCTGGTCAACCGGCCCGATTTCCTCGTGCTCGACGAAGCGACCAGCGCGCTCGATGCCGCTGCCGAAAAGAGCCTGCTTGCGATGCTTCGCCGCGAACTGCCCGCGACCGCCTTCCTGGTGATCTCGCACCGCAAGCCGCAGGGCCTCGGCGACGTGCGCCACATTCCCCTTTCCGATCCTTCCGACGATCGCGCCGAAGATCGGCCGATCGCAACATTCGCATGAAATGGAGACAAGATGACTGAAGAACTGAAAGCCATCAGGCGCGCGATCCACACGCCGGCGGAAAACCTGCTGCGCCGGCTTCCTGATTTCGGCTCGCTGATGATCATCGGCAAGGCCAATGGCGTCACGCATGAGCGCATCGGCGCCGTCGAGAGCGTCGAGGAAAAGGAAGGCCGTCTGGCATGTCTTGGCGAATGCCATGACGCGCTGATCGATCCCTCGGTGGTCAGCTCCATCGTGTTCGATACGAGCAGCGTCATGCAGGGGCAGGTCTATCCGCGGCTCGATTTTCTCGACAGCGCCGGGGAGACGGCCTTTGCCGTGGTCGGGTTCGGCGGGGCCGAGCCTTTCAAGGCGGCACTTGCCGGTTTCGACAGCGAAGAGCTTGCGGCCAAGGCGCCGGCGGAGCGGCCGAAGCGGGACGATGTCTCCGAGGACGATCCGGGTCTTGCGCCGCTGAGGGCAGCGCTCGCCTCCGAGCAGGAGATCACCATCGCCTTCGAGGGTAGGGGCATTCGCCAGCAATGGCGAGGCAAGGTGGAGCGGGTCAATCCGGCCATGGGTTTCATCAATGTCACCAGGGGCGATTTCCATCTGCATCTGCTCGGCGGCACCGTTTCCTTCTGGCGGGAAACGCTCGGCGGGGCGGAGACGGTGCTGGTGGCCGTGGGGCGCAACGGGCTGGCGACAGGGCTTACCCTGCAAGCCGGCTCGCGTGACGCCTTCGCGGGCTGGGAGGCCGGGCAATGATCGGGGCAGAACCGGGCACTTGGATTTCGCCCGATGACGGCGCGGTGCTCAGCCATCAGGAATTGATGGCCTGCATGGCGAAGAAGCAGGCCGTGCTGCTCGGCGAGACGCATGACCGCTATGATATCCATCGTTGGCAGCTCTCTGTGCTGACGGCGCTGCATGCGCTGCGCGGCGATATTGTCGTCGGGTTCGAAATGTTTCCGCGCGCCGTGCAGCCGGCGCTCGACCGCTGGGTGGCAGGCGAGAGTGACGTCGCGACCTTTCTGGAGGAGGCGCGCTGGGCCGAGGTCTGGCGCATGGACCCCGAACTCTACCTGCCGATCTTCCATTTCTGCCGGCAGTTCGCGATCCCCATGATTGCCGTCAATTGCCGCCGCGCGCTGGTGAGCGAGATCGGCAGGCTCGGCTGGGATGCGATCGCGATCGAGGACCGGGATGGCGTGACCCCGGCAGCCGAAGCCCTGCCGGAATACCGGCGCTATCTCTTCGGCATTACCGGCGGCGTCAGGCCCGGCCGGGAAGCGCAAAGCGGCGAAGCGCCGGAATTCGACCGTTTCGTGCGGGCGCAGCAGACCTGGGACCGCGCCTTTGCCTGCGGCATCGCCGAGGCTCATGCGGCGCATGGCGGCGCGCTCGTCGTCGGCATCATCGGCCGCGGCCATCTCGAATATGGTTATGGCACGCCGTTCCAGCTGCGGGATCTCGGAATTTCGGAATGCGGCATCCTGCTGCCGCATGACGGCGGCGAGGTAGGGCCCGGCATCGCCCATGCGCTCTTCCGTCTGCAGCCGCTGGCCGGCGACAAGGCGGAACGGCCGGCGTGAAAAGGACGGTCCGGCGCTTAGAGCATTTCCGTTTTTCTTCGAAATACGAAATGCTCTATGTCTTTGTTTTTACGCAATTCCGGACGCAAAACCGCTGCGCACTTTTGCCGGAATTGCTCTAGCCGGGCCTGTTCCCATCAATTGAAGGCGCGCACT
Source organism: Hyphomicrobiales bacterium (assembly GCA_900471925.1). GTDB lineage: Bacteria > Pseudomonadota > Alphaproteobacteria > Rhizobiales > Rhizobiaceae > Rhizobium. The sequence continues at coordinate 32,564 of UCGV01000026.1, read as the reverse complement.
TCCACCGGCGCGCGGCAGGCAATCGCAGCCTTGCGGCCCCATTCCACCGCCTCATCCTTGCTGGCACATTCCAGCACCCAGAAGCCGCCCACATGTTCCTTGGTTTCGAGATAGGGACCGTCGGTGACGAGCAGCCCGCCATCGGGTGCCGCGCGTACCGAGATCGCCTTGCTCACCGGGTTCAGCCCGCCGACGAAGAGGCGGATGCCGGCGGCGACCATCTCCTCGTTCAGCGCATCGATATCGCGGATCATCGCCGCGTCTTCCTTCGACGGATCGTAATTGTCGGGCAGGTGAATGGCGACAAGGTATTGCGTCATCGTGATCTCCTGTTCTCGCGGCAGGCGGGTTTGCGCTGCCTTCATCTTACAGACGAATGGGCGGAGCGGAATTCGACAGGGCGTTTGCGTGCGGGTCGTCCAAGAGCCTTTCAAAACAGGAGTTTCGATATCGGATCTGCGTTTGCAATCACAGCGGGCCGATTTTCGCTGACGCGAGTAAGCGCAACCGGCGAGGAATTTCTGCACCCGGAAGCTGCCAGATGCCCGACGACACGCGCTGCCGGATTATCAGCCCTTATGTTTAGGCGCTCCGCCTGATTGATTAATGCGGATGATACACCCGGAGTATTTCTCCCGAAATCCTTAGCTGGTAAATCAATTTTGGATTGCGGCATGGGCTGGGGAGCACTTCATGACTGTATCGACACGATCTAAATATCTCAACGCAGACTGGTGGAAAGCAGCGCTTTCGACGCGGTGGAACAACGCGGTGACATCGCTCGGTTTTTCGCCTTACGCGGCGCGGCTGGAGGTGAACGGCATCGCGTTCATGTTCGCCGTCACCACGCCGCTTGCCAAGAACTGGTATGCGCGCAACGAAACCGACCATTCCCACGAGCTGGAGGCGATCGGCATCCTGGGCCCGGAAGGGGCAACAGTCTTCGAATGCGGCGGCCATCACGGGCGTGACTGCATGGTGCTGGCGAAGATGGTGGGTCCATCAGGCCGGGTGATCAGCTTCGAGCCGCATCCGGACAATTTCGCCGTATTGCGGATGAACAGGCAGCTCAACGGGCTGGAGAATGTGACGCCTGTCAATGCCGCCGTCGGCGCTCAATCCGGATCGCTGTCCATCAAGGCGCGCTCGAATGCCAAGGTCTCGCAGCATGGCGGCATCGAGGTGCCGGTCGTAACACTCGATGAATGGGCGGAGGCGAACGGCATCTGGCCCGATATCGTGAAAATCGATGTCGAGGGCTACGAATTCGAGGTGCTGCGGGGGGCGACCAAGGTTCTGGAGAGGGCGCCGCTGCTTTCGGTGGAAGTTCATTGCAATATCGTGGCCGAATTCGGCGCGGTTCCGGAGGATATCTGGAAGCTCGTCGATCTATCGCGATACGATATGCTGATCCAGCGCCAGGATGGCATGGAACTGGAGCCGCTGAGCGGGGCGACCCGGCTGGAAGGGCGCCCGCATCTGCTCTTCGTGCCGCGCGAGCGGCAGAATCTGCAGGCGGTAAACTGCTGACCTCGGGGTATTCGGCGCTCTCGTCAGGCTTGACGAGGCCGCGCAAGCCCACGGTCATCATGAATTCGGAGAGTAGCCGCAACCGATAGGCGAGCTTGGCGCGCCGTGTCGCCGGGGGTATTTTGTGCGCTGGTTCTTTCGGGAGCGGGACCGGAGGGGAGCGCCGTGGACATTGAGACAGCCGCCAGAAACGGCGAGCAGGCGTACAAGCTGCTCGGAGCCGGCCAATACGAGCGGGCGCTCGCGCTCTATCTCGAACTTGAGAAGAACGGCTATGGGCCGGTCTCTTCCCAGCTCGGCTATATCTACGATCACATGCAGCCGCGCGACAAGGAAAGGGCCAAGCATCACTATGCCGCCGCCGTGGAACAGGGCGATGTCTACGCCATGTATGCGCTGGGCGGACTGACGGCGGAGGAGGGCAACCTTGCCGGCGCCGTCTTCTATTATGACCGGGCGATCAAGGGCGGCGAGACGCAGTGCTACTACCCGCTCTATCTGGCGCTGAAGAAGCTCGGGGCGCATACGCAGGCCAATACCGCCCTCGATGCGGCGGTCGCGCATGGAAACCCTTTCGCGATCCGCAGACAGAGCCTTCGCCGTCTCCAGGGCAAGGAAGGGTTCGCGAATGTCTTTCGCGGGGCCAGGCAATATATCCGCAATCTTCCGGCCCTGATCCGGGCCGGGCGGGAGCTTTCCGCCGAGCGGTTCAAGGGCGGGTGAGTTACGGGGGATACGCTCTCCGACGTCATGTCAGGGCTTGTCCCGAGGATCTGCTGAGCTTTCGGATGTCCGGCAACGGTGACGCGGGAATGGTGGCTTTATCGGTGTCGAACTGCGGTTGGCAGCATTGTCGATGTCGTATTCTGCGTTCACTGTGGCAGATCCTCGGGACAAGCCCTGACATGACGTCCGAGTGTTTGGCGTCTCGTTCCTTCACCCAAACTTCACAAGATTCAGCGCGGTCAGCGGCCCGCCGGGGAATTGGGTCAGGGCGCCGCCCAGCTTGAGCGGGCCGAGATCGATGCCGGCGAAGCCGAGGCGGGTGATGAGGTCGGCAACCTCTGCCTTGGCCTTGATATCGTCACCGGAATAGAACAGCACGCGGGCACCGCCCTCGGCGCGGGGATCGCCGGAGACGAGATTGGCGAGAAGGTGGTTGAAGGCTTTCACCAGCCGGGCGCCGGGCACGAGGTCGGCGACGATTTCGCTGGAGAGGCGGCCATTCAGCTCGGCCGGCTGGAAGTGCGGCCCTTCGATCGGGTTGTTTGCGTCGATGACGATGCGGCCGGCCCAATCCGGGAGGCCCGAAAGGGCTGCCGGCAGTTTCGACCAGGGCACGGCGACCAGCACCATATCGGCGCCGGCGGCCTCTTCGATGGTTACGGCCGTGATATGGGGCCCGAGTTCAGCCGTCAGATTTGTGAGGGTCTCAGGGCCGCGGCTGTTTGCGATGGTGGCGGAGATGCCGTTGCGGGCAAGCGCGCGGGCGAAGGCTGCGCCGATATTGCCGGCGCCGATGATACCGATGGACATTGTGATGTTCCTTTCTTTCCGATCAGGCGCTGAAGCCGCCGTCGGCGGTGAGGCTGGTGCCGGTGACGAAAGCCGATTGCGGGCTGGCGAGCCAGGCGACGAGGGCTGCGATTTCATGATCCTTGCCGTAGCGGCCGATGGCAATGCCGGGGGCGACGATGGCCGAGATCGGGCCGCCATCCGGGTTCATGTCGGTATCGGTGGGGCCGGGATTGACGGTGTTGACGGTGATGCCCTTCGGCCCGAGATCGCGCGCCAGGCCGCGGGTAAAGCCTGCCACGGCGCCCTTGGTCAGCGTATAGAGCGAGGCGGTCAAGAAGGCGGCATAGTTTACCATGGACGAGCCGATGTGGATGATGCGGCCGCCCTGAGACATCCGGCGCGCTGCCTCCTGGCTGGCGATGAAGACGCCTGTGACGTTGACGGCGATCATGCGCTCGTAATCGGCAAAGCTGATCTCCTCGATCGGGCCGTTGATGGCGATGCCGGCATTGTTGACGAGGATATCGAGGGCGCCGAAGGTCTCATGGGTTTTCGCCACTGCCGCGCGCACGGCGTCCGGGTTGCCGGCATCGGCGTGGATGGCGATGGCGCGGCCGCCCGCAGCCTCGATTTCGGCTGCGACGGTGGCGGCCTTGTCGGGCGAGGCGGAATAGGTGAGCGCGACATTGGCGCCATCTGCTGCCAGCCGGCGGGCGATTGCCGCGCCGATGGAGCGCGAGCCGCCCGTCACGAGGGCGGTTTTACCTGTGAGTGTCTTGGTCATTGCGAAAGCTCCGTTGTGTCTGATGGAGCCAATATCGCGATGCCATTCCGCTTTGATTAGGGAGGATTGGATGCTATCAGTTTCAAGCATTGCTTGAAGGTGGTGGCTATGGAAAGCTTGGCAAATCTCGAATCCTTCGTGCGCAGCGCCGAACTCGGCAGCTTTTCGGCGGCAGCGCGGCGGCTCGGCCTGACGCCGGCGGCCGTCAGCCGCAATGTGGCGGCACTCGAGGCCAACCTCAAACTCCGGCTCTTCCACCGCAGCACCCGCAGCCTGACGCTGACGGAGGCGGGCGAGCGTTTCCTTCTGTCGGTGCGCGATCCGCTGGAAGGACTGCAGGGGGCGATTGCCGGAATCTCGGGCGGAGAGGCGGAGCCGGCGGGCATCCTCAAGGTCAGCCTCAGCCCATCCTTCGGGATTTCCTATATCCTGCCGATGCTGCCGGATTTCATGAAGCGCTACCCGCTGGTGCGGCCGGAATGGATGTTCGAAAACCGGCGGGTCGATCTGATCGGCGAGGGCTATGATGCGGCAATGGGCGGCGGCTTCGAGCTTGCCTCTGGTGTCGTCGCCCGCGTGCTGGCGCCTGCCCATCTCGTGGCCGTGGCGTCGCCCGCCTATATGCGCGGACGTGTGATGCCATCAGATCCCTCGGAGCTGTCGGGCTTCGACGGCATCCTCATGCGCTCGCTCAATACGGGGCGGCTGGAGCAGCGGTTGATGCGCAATGCGGCCGGCGAGCAGCGGGCGCCGGAACAGCCTGCGACCATTGTCGTCAACGATCCCCTCGCCATGCGGGCGGCGGCCCTTCTCGGGCTCGGCGTGACGATGCTCTCCATGCCCGATGCGTTGGCGCATCTCGAAAGCGGCGAGCTGATCCGGCTCTTGCCCGCCTGGTATGTCGATCTCGGGCCGGCCTCGCTCTATTACGCCAACAAGACGCTTCTGCCGCTGAAGACGCGGGTCTTCGTGGATTATATCGTCGAGGCGTTTCAGCGTCAGCGGCTGGCGGAGCGCTTTGCCGCCAATCTCGGTTGAGGCTGATCCGGTTGATAACCGAGCACGAAGGCGGTGACCTTTTCCGATGACATTTCGCAGGGTTTGAGCGTGCTGCCGCTTTGCTCCAGAAGATAGAGATTGAAGCTGACGATATCGCTGCCGGCAAGGTTTTCGGCGTAGAGCCATATGCGCTTGCCATCGGGCGAACGCTTGACGGTGGCGCCCCAGCGGCCGGCTTCGAACGTGCCTTCGCTGTAGCCCTCGGGAATGAGGGCGAGGGCGCGGGTGAAGGGGTCGTCTTCGGCGTTCATCGGGATCTCGCGGGGTGAGGGCTGTCTCTTAGGTGGCGGGGCGGGCGGTGTTTCGCAAGGCTCTTGGAAATCCCTTCGATCCGAGCCAAGATCGTATAGCTCTAGCTTCCTGTAATTTCCTTGGGGGAGGATCACGATGGAAAACCATGAGCCGTTCTTGCGCGAGGCGATCGCGCTCTCGAAATCCGCTGTCGAAAATGGCGACGAGCCGTTCGGTTCGGTGCTGGTGAAGGATGGCGCGGTCATCCTGCGTGCTGAAAACAGCGTCTTCACCGGTCACGACATGACCAACCATGCCGAGATGAACCTGGTGAAGATGGCGGCGAAGCAGTATGACACCGCCTTTCTCGGCGGCTGCACGCTCTATACCAGCACGGAACCATGCGCGATGTGCTCGGGCGCGATTTACTGGTCGGGCATCGGGCGCATGGTGTTTGCCTGTTCCGAAGTGCGGCTCGGCGAGATTGCCGGGATCGGGCTGAATGTGCCGAGCCGGGCGGTGCTGGAAACGGGGGCGCGTGTCGTTGCCGTGGTCGGGCCGACGGATCTTCGGGAAGAGGCCGCCGAAGTGCATCAGGCATTCTGGCCGAAGCATCTGGGCAAGATTTAAGGGGCTCTTTCGGCGCCTGACGTCATCCTCGGGCTTGTCCCGAGGATCTGCTGCGTATCGACATAGGATGGGTCGGCAGATGCTCGGGACGAGCCCGAGCATGACGGAAGATAGAATACGCCCACCCTCAATGCCCCGTCAGCACCAGCGTCTGCACCGGCAGCAGCAGCGCCTGCATGCGCAGGATGATGGCGTGCACCAGGCCGACCGTGTCGATGACGTGCAGGCCGATCCATTTCAGCGTGCCGATATTGGGGTCGGAGAGCGCGTCGTGATTGCTGGTATAGGCATTGGCGATGCAGCTGCCGCCAGGTGGCACGCCGTCGAGGCCGCCGGTGAAGAGGGGCTGCATGAAGACGGTGAGCGTGCCGGGTCTTGTTGATATCTGCGAGACATCGAGCAGCTGGTCGGTGGGGCGCAGCTGGCCGGCGGCGATGACATCCTGCACGTCGGTGACGACGAGCGGGATGATGGCGAAGGGCTTGCCGATGCAGGTGGCTTCGGCCACCATGCCGGGCTTGATTACCTGCGCCTCGATCTGGTCGAAACCGGCAACCAGCGTGCCGCGGCCGGCTTCCTCAGGCACCAATATGCCGGCCGGGCGCAGCATCGTGTTCAGGACATCGCCCTTGCGCAGCGTGAACTGCTGCACGGTGCCGGCGATACCGGCCTTGACGACGGTCTTGTCCAGATCGACCTGGGCGGCGGCCAGTGCTGCCTCCGCGCTCGCCTTCTGGGCGGGCAGGAGAACGCCGAGCTTGGTCTGCAGCGTTTCCTTGCTGGCATAGGCGGCGCTTACCATGCCGCGCTGGCTTTCCACCGTGTTGGTCAGCCGGTCCACCTCGCGGCGGGCGACGGCATCATTCTTCAGGAGCTGCGTCTTCATCTGCAACTCGTCGATCGAGACCTGCAGGGCCCCTTCGGCCTGCCGGATCTGGCCATCGGCGCTGGCAAGCTCGCTTTGCGTGACCTTCGTCTGGGCTTCGACTTCGGCGATCTGTTTCTGCGCCACATCGAGTGCGGCCTTCTGCGAGGAATCGTCCAGCCGGAAGAGCGGGGCGCCGGCCTCGACCTTCTGATTGAGACCGACATAGACCTCGTCCACGCGGCCGACCGATTCCGGCAGGATGGTGACGGTGCGGAAGACGGCGGTGACGCTCGATGTCGCCGGGTGAAAATAGAAGATCATGGTGATCAGCGACAGTGTGAGGATGAGGCAGGCCGAAATGCCCCAGCGCAGCTCGTACCAGACGCTATAGAGCGTGATTTCCTGGCCGATGCGCTTACCCTGCGCGTAACGGCGGTAGAGATAATCGGGGAAGATGGTCAGCGCAGAGCAGAAGATCAGTTCCAGCATGATCAGATACCCTCACCCTGTGCGCCGCTTTTCGTGGCAGGCGCGGCGTTGGCATTGGTCTCGGCGCCGGTCGATGCCGGTTCCTCATTTGCCGGCGGCGCGCCGTTCCTGGCCTCGACGCGGTTGGCGAGCCGCACCAGCGAGCGGGCGATCGAATGCATGGGCGTGAGGAAATCAGGTATGCGCACGAGAGCGAGCAGCAGGCCCAGGATCCAGTAGATATTGTTATGGGTGAAGAGCGAAATCAGCGCCAGCACGCTGACGATTTCCAGCTGCCCCTTGGTGGCATGGTGGGCGATGCGCTCGGGCACGGCATGGAGCTGGAAGTAGAAATTGCCGATCATGAGGATGAAGACCAGCAAGACAGCAATGACGATGACGAAGAGGATATCGGTCTGGCCGGGTGCGGTGATGAAGGCCGGAACATGATCGGTCAGCGCGCCGTGATAGGGATCGGTCGCGGCATCATCTGCCGCGGATGCGGCGTGTGTGGCCAGCAAGAACGCCGCTGCCGCCATAGCTGACGCCGGCAAATGCCGCCCAAAATGCCACGTCATTTTCAAGATTCCGCCCATGCCCATACTCCCCGTCCTGGCATTTTAGTGCGGGCTGAAGTTTAGGCTCTTTGCGGGTGACACGGAAGTACGCAACAGTAAGTAGGGGCGTAAATACACCGTTGTTTACAGGTATATACGTGGAGGAAGGCGCTTTTACCTGGGGGTACCTTTGGCGGTATGGATTTACCGTGTATCGCGGGGCGCTTTTTTGGGCCGAGGACTTCGAATCTGCTGACGAAATATGCCCGGGACAAGCCCTGATACGACGGAGGAGGGGTGGGCGGCCTGCATCCATTCTCGACGTCATGTCAGGGCCTGTCCCCAGGATCTGCTGTGGCTGCCATGTTTGGGACGATTCCGAACCAGATGACATGAATGCGGCGAGGTCGTTCATAGGCCTGGCCCACCGAATGCCATCTTTCACCTGGCGGCATATGTCCACTGTCGCAGATGCTCGGGACGAGCCCGAGCATGACGCAGGAGAGGGGCGGAGTTTCCGCCTTGCCGGTCAGTTCGACTTGGTGGCGTCGACTTCCTTGTAGGCGGCGTCGAGGAAGCTGGTGTCGATCCACTTGTCGTAATCGACCGAGCCCTTGAGCAGCTTGGCGTCGGCCATGAACTGTTCCTCGCTCTTCAGCGAAGCGAGTGCTTCCGGGGTGATCTTCGGGTCCTGGTAGAAGACATTGTCGTGATAGGTCTGGCGGACCGACTTTTCCGAGGACTTGGTCTCATCGACGAAGATCTTGATCGTCTCTTCCGGATGGGCATCGGCCCAGCGCGCGGTTTCGATATCGACCTTGAGCAGGCGCTTGACGAGATCGGGATACCTGCGCACGAACTCGCCATTGGCGGAGATCAGGAAGGGGGCCGACCATTCCGGATGCGAGGAGGCATCGAGGATGACGCGGGCCTCACCGGTATCGACGAGCTTGGCGGCGACATCGCCGCTTTCGACAACGGCATCGACATCGCCGCGCACCAGCGCCGGGCCTGACGCATCGAAGGCGAGGTTGAGGGATTCCACGTCATTGAGCGACAGGCCAACCGACTTCAGCGCCTTGGCGAAGGTGGAGTGGCGCACTGTGCCGGTGAGATAGGCGACCTTCTTGCCCTTGAGATCGGCGATCGACTTGATCGGCGAATCCGCCTTCACGATGATGGCCGAGCCGTTTTCCTTGACGAAGCTGGAGAGGCCGATCACCTTCACGTCAGCACCGGCGGCGGCAACGCGCAGCGCCGGGTTGTTGCCGGTATAGATGAATTCGACAGCACCCGTGGCAAGTGCCGTGGTCGCTTCCGAGCCGCCATTGGTGAAGGCGATGAACTCGACCTTGATGCCGTCCTTTTCGAACTCCTTGGCGAGCGAGCCGCTCTGGCGCTCGAGGATGAATTTCAGGTGGCCGGGAGCCGTGCTGCCGATGCGGATGACATCGGGCTTGTCTTCGGCAAGGGCCGGGCCGGTCAGCGCGGCGCTGCCGAATGCGAGGGCCGCGAGGCCCGAGAGCACCGTGCGGCGCAGGATGGATGGGTTGAAGCGTGTCATGTGATGTCCCCTTTGGAAACGTGGAATTCAGTTGTGGGAGATTTCGGAACTGCCCTTCCAGGCGGTTGCCCAGCGCTCGAACCAGACGAGCAGGTAATTCACGAGCAGGCCGATCGCGGTCATGGTGATGATGCCGGCATACATGTCCGCCGTTTCCATCATCAGCTGCGACTGCTGGATGAGGAATCCGAGGCCGGATTTGGCGGCGAGCATCTCGGCGCCGATGACGGCGAAGATCGAGGATTTGACGGCAAGGCGCATGCCCGAGACGATGGAGGGAATGCTTGCCGGCAGGATGACCTTGCGGAACATGTCGAGATCGGACGTGCCCATCGAGCGCGCAGCTTTCAAAAGCAGCGGATCGACCGACTTGACGCCCGAGATCGTGTTGATCAGCAGGAAGAAGACCGATGAATAGAAGCAGATGGCGATCTTCGATGCTTCGCCGATGCCGAGCAGCAGGATGAAGACCGGCAGCAGGGCGAATTGCGAGGTGTTGCGCAGCGTCTGCACGAGCAGGTCGGAGACCTTTTCGAACAGCGTATAGCGGCCCATGAGGAAGCCAAGCGGCACGGCGACGATGACGGCAAGCAGGAAGCCGATCGCGGCGCGCTCAAGGCTGATGCCGATATTGGCCGAGAGCGTGCCGTCGAGCAGCATCGCGTACCAGGCTTCCAGCACTTCGCTGAGCGGCGGGAAGAAGATGCGGTTCAGCCAGCCGAGGCGAGGGGCGATCTCCCAGAGGCCGAAGAAGACGACCATCAGCGGCAGGCCATAGGTGGCCGCGCCGAATTCGAAGCGGCGTTTTGCCCGCGGCGCAGCCTTCTCCTTGCGGGAAGCGAGGCTGGCGCCGAAGGCGGGTTTATCGGAGACGTAGGCCATGAGCTTTCTTCCCTTCAGTGGGCATAGGCGGGCGAGAGCGCCCAGTCTTTCTGGGCCTTGTTCACCTCGTCGCGCAGCGCCTCCCAGACGCGGCCGCGATGGGCGTTGAACTCAGCGCTGGCGCGGATATCGCCGTCGCGCGGGCGCGGCAGGTCGATCTCGATGATTTCCTTCACCGTGCCGGGGCGCGCCGTCATGACGACGATGCGGTCGGCGAGGTAGATCGCCTCGTCGATCGAGTGGGTGACGAAGACGACGGTCGTGTTGATCTTTTCCCAGATGCGCAGAAGCTCGGTCTGCAGGATCTCGCGGGTCTGGGCATCAAGGGCCGCGAAGGGCTCGTCCATCAGCAGGACTTCGGGGTCGGTTGCGAGCGCACGCGCAATCGCCACGCGCTGCTGCATGCCGCCGGAGAGCTGGTTGGGGAAACGATCCTCGAAACCGGAGAGGCCGAAGAGGGAGAGGAAGTAGCGCGCCTTTTCCGTACGCTCGCGCTTGGGAACGCCGTGGACCTCAAGCGCATATTCGATATTGGCGAGAGCAGTGCGCCAGGGAAAGAGCGCATATTGCTGGAAAACGTAGCCGGTCTTCGGGTCCGGCTTGACGATGTGCTTGCCATCGATCCGGACGATGCCATCGGAGGCTTCGGTGAGGCCGCCGATGATGTCGAGCAGCACGGATTTGCCGCTGCCGCTCGGGCCGACGAGGGTGATGAATTCGCCCTTGCGGATGGTGAGGTCTATACCGTTCAAGACCGTGACGCGGTCCGAAGGGCGGCCATCGATCGTGACGGTCTGGCCGGGTTTCAGCTGGAAGGTCTTGCGGACATCGGTGACGGTGATGCGGTCCATGATATTTCCTTTCAGACCTGAGCAACGCGGATGCGGTGGGTGGGATCGAGTTGCGATCCGCCTGGCTTGCCGCGCTTCCAGCCGAGCGCGCGGGAATAGCTGCCGAAGAGATTGCGCCCTTCCACTTCAGCCTCTGATATCGACAGCGGACCATCGGCCCGCTCGGCGACATAGAGCGCGTCGGTCGGACAGTAGATCTCGCAGAGGAAGCAGGTCTGGCAGTCATCCTGGCGGGCGATGACGGGCACGCCATCGGTCGCGTCGAAGACATTGGCGGGGCAGACCTTCACGCAGATATCGCATTCCACGCAGCGGCTTTCGGAGACGACTTCGATCATGACGCGATCTCCTGTCGGGCTTCTGATACGGATGAGACCGCGATGTCATCGACGCCGCGCACGGTGATGGAATGGGCGAAGGCCGGGTCGTTGCCCTTGAAATCCGAACGGCGGTGCATGCCGCGGCTTTCCTTGCGGGCAAGTGCGGAGGCGAGCGACCAGCGGCCGTGGGCGGCAATGGCGGCTGCCTCGCGGGCTTTCAGCCTGTCGAGGCCGGTGCCGGAAAGGTGGTTTCTGACATCGGCCCAGAGTGTGTCGAGCTTGTCCTGGCTTGCCTGCAGGCGGGTGCCTTCGCGGAAATAGTTCTTCTCCAGCGGCGTGACTTCGGCGCGCACGCTGTCGATCACATCCTTCGGCGTCAGCGATGGTTTCGCCGTGCCGCCGGGGCGCAGGCCCGCCTGGCCGAGCGGGCTGGAATTGGCGCGGAAGGCCTTGTCGCCTCGGCGTTTGGCATGACCCGCCGCACCCTGGCCGGACCACCAGCCGCTGGCGATCGCCCAGGAGGAGTTGGGTCCGCCGCCGCCGGATGTGGCGCCCGCGAGCGCTTCGCGGCTTGCGGCATCGCCGGCGACATAGAGGCCCTGCACATCGGTGCCGCAATCGGATGTGGCGATGCGGATGCCACCGGTGCCGCGCACGGTGCCTTCGGCGCGGAAGGTGACGCGGAACATCTGGCTGAATGGATCGACCGGCGAGCGGTCATAGGGAACGAAACAGTTCGGCTGGCCGCGGCGCAGCCAGTCCTGCAGGGCGGGTTCGGCCTGATCGAGCACGGCATAGACGGGGGCTTCGATCATCGCCTTGGCGATTTCCTTTTCGCGCTCGCCGATGCCGTTCTGCAGGTGGTTGCCGTCGCTGTCGAGGATCGGCGTGCCATCCTCGCGAAAGAAGGAGGCCCAGCGGAAGGGCAGGCCCTTGTTGAGCGAGGACCCATAGGGGGCGAGCGTATATTTGCCGGTGAATTCCATGCCGGAGAGGCTGGCGCCGGCTTCTGCCGCCATCAGGTGGCCGTCGCCGGTCAGCGCCGCAGCACCGAGGATGCGCTCATGGAAGGCGCAGCCGCCCGTTGCCAGCACCACGGCGCCGGCATCGACGCGCCAGTCGCGGCCGCGCTGGCGGTCGATACCGGCCGCACCGGTGACGGCTTCGCCATCGAAATAGAGTTCGAGGGCCGGGTGGTGATCGAGAACGGTGATGCCGGCCTTCAGCACCCGGCGGCGCATGAAGGCCATGTAATCGGGGCCGCGCAGATTGGCGATATAAAGCTTGCCATCCTCGTCATCGGGGAAGGGATAACCCCATTCGGCAAGCTTCAGCAGGTTTTCATAGGCCTGATCGACGGTGCGCAGCATCCAGCGCTGGTCGGCGAGATTGCCGGTGCGCTGCCAGCGGCGCTCGACGACCTGGGCGCGGTTGTCACCCGGCGGCACCAGCCATGTACCGGTATTCGACGGGGCGGTGGCGCCGCTGGTGCCGAGATAGCCCTTGTCGGCAAGCACGACGCGGGCGCCATTCTGCGCCGCCGACAAGGCAGCCCAGGCACCGGCCGGCCCGCCACCGATGACGAGCACGTCCGTTTGCAGATGCAGCGGGCCGCTGCCCGCCAAGTCGTTACGCTTCAGCGACATCAGAAAATCTCTAGGTGATGGTAAAAGAGCGCGGCAGCAGGAGGGCTGCCGCGCTGGACATCAGGCAGCGTTGGAGAACCAGGAGGGCTCGTTGCCTGCGGTCCACTTGATATTGCAGCCGATCGACGGGGTCTGTTCGAGCACGGGCTTGGCGCCGGCGAGAACCGCGTCAGCCGCAGCGCGAAGATCCTTGCCGGTGACCGGCTTGCCGTTGCCCGGGCGGGCATCGTCGAACTGGCCGTGATAGGCGAGCTTGCGGGCGCCATCGAAGAGGAAGAGGTCCGGCGTGCAGGCGGCGCCATAGGCTTTCGCGACTGTCTGCGCCTCATCCTTCAGATAGGGGAAGGTATAGCCGATCGCTTCGGCTTCATGGCCGACGGCGGCAAGGCTTTCTTCGGGATGGGCCTCGGCATCGTTGCTGTTGATGGCGATGACGCGCAGGCCCCTGGATTCATACTCACGGGCGAAAGCTGCGAGATCGTTGCGGATCAGTTGCACGAAGGGGCAGCGATTGGAAATGAAGGCGACGAGCAGGGCCGGCGTGCCATCGAAATCCGAGAGCTTGTGCAGCACGCCCCTGGCATCCGGCAGGATGAAGTCCGCCGCGCGGGTGCCGAGCTCGATGGAATTGGACGCTGTCTTGGGCATGGAAATCCTCCTGATATGTTCAGGCAATATAATCTATAAATTTTATGATGTTTAAACCGGAAGACGTTTGCTTCGATGGGGCTGTGGGGAAATAGGTTTTCGTGTGGAGGGTGGATTGTGGAAAAAAGTTTATTTCGGGTGCCGGAGGGCGAGGACGGGGCGGACTCGGGCGGTGTGTCGGGAGCGGCCGGAGAGGTTGCGTTTGTGGGTGCGTGGCAGATCCTCGGCGCAAGGCCTGACATGACGTCGAGGGGGGCTTAAGCCACCGAGGCCGCTGGAGTCCTCTGCCGTCATGCTCGGGCTTGTCCCGAGCGTCTGCCTTGGGTGCTATTCGTGCGAGGCTGCAAGTGGTTTGTGGCGGTGTGGAGCAGGTACGCCTGGTCTACAGAAAGAGGATAGGCCGTGCCGTTTCCGCACTCTCAAAGGCGCCGTCTGCCACGTCGCTCGCGTCAACGGGGCGCGCAGGACGGGTTGAGACCCGTGGCTCGACCCAGGGGCAAGCGGTATGGGACCGCCAGATCAAGCCGTTAACCTGCGATCAGCGCAGCGTTCGAAGACATAACTGACAGTTCTAAGTTCCGCGACAGTCAGCAATCACACAGCGACTTCCCGCACCCGCCGAAAACACTGGTAACCGAGGAAGAGAGCAACCGCCAGCAGCACCACCTGCGACACGACCACCGCAGGCTCGCCGCCTGTGGGGGCGAGTGCGTTCAGCGCCGGCACTTTCTGGAACGACTGCACGATCAGCACCAGACAGTCGAAATAGAGGAGCAGCAGCGCGCCGAAGATGAAGACCGCCGACCACAGGCGGCTGGCGCTATGGCGCAGCCAGGCGGCGGCGGTGGCGATCAGGATCACCATGTTGAGGATGCCGATGACGATTGCGGGGGTGACGCCGTGGAAGGGGAACAGGAAACCGGTGATCAGGTTGCCCGCTGTTGCCACGAGGAAGATGGTGACTGTCGATTTCGATATGCGGCGGTTCAGCACCTGCGAGAACAGGGCGATGCCGGCAACGATCTGTACGAGGGTGAGAAGCACATGGAATAAGGTGAAAGCGGCCAGTCCGGTCATGTCGTCATCTCCAGGGTCCACAGGTTGTGGGAATGTCGCTGCATCCCGTGCAGCGCGATACCTATACTATGGTGTAGATCACATGCCGGTCGCCGATACTGATATTGCGGTGGGATGGCTTTTGCCGCAGATGTTTCATGACCGGGCTGCGATGCCCGAATTTGCATGACACAGTCTTACCAGGCCCTGCACAAGGAGACGATATGAAGCTGAGCTATCACGTCGGTCCGCATGACGGCGGATATGGATATCATCTGAACGAGGTCTGGTCGGAGACCTTTGCGGATCACGCCTCGGCGCTCAGGGCCGCCAAGTCCGCCGCGCAGCGGCAGCATCTCGAGGGACGCGATGCCGAAATCCTCTACCAGCTTCCCGACGGTAGCTGGCGCACGGAACATGCGAGCGGCCAGGACCGGCCCGAGACCGAAGTCGTCGACGACGCCTGACCGGTTGTTTCACTGAATTTATCCTGATTTTACGCCGATTTCCTGGCGCCTGCCGTCT
The DNA here is from genome assembly GCA_900471925.1 of Hyphomicrobiales bacterium. Taxonomy (GTDB): domain Bacteria; phylum Pseudomonadota; class Alphaproteobacteria; order Rhizobiales; family Rhizobiaceae; genus Rhizobium. The sequence continues at coordinate 17,427 of UCGV01000026.1, read as the reverse complement.
GCGTGATCTTTGCTCGTGACATCCCCTCCGAGGATGTGACCCGCCTATCCGGGGCATTTTCGGGCCGAATGTCTCAGGAGGTCATATGCTGGCGGAACATTACGATGCACTCATCGTCGGAAGCGGCGAGGCCGGGAAATATCTGGCCTGGCATCTCGGCAAATCGGGCAAGCGGGTCGCTGTCGTCGAGCGCAAGCTGATCGGCGGCTCCTGTCCGAACACGAACTGCCTGCCGAGCAAGAACGAGATCTGGAGCGCTGAGGTGGCGCATATCGTGCGGCACAGTGAGGCGTTCGGCTCGATCACCGGCCCTGTCCGCATCGACATGGCGAGGGTGCTCGCCCGCAAGCGGGAGATGGTGGATGGCCTTGTTGCCACGCATCTCGATCTCTTCAGGCAGAGTGGCGTCGCGCTCATCATGGGCCATGCCCGCTTCAAGGCGCCGAGGACGGTGGAGGTTACGCTCAATGCCGGCGGCACGGCCACCATCAGCGGCGATCAGATGTTCATCAATGTCGGCACCCACGCCACTATTCCCGATGTGCCTGGGCTTGCGGCCGCCAAGCCGATGACGCATGTGGAAATCCTCGAGCTCGGCCGGCTGCCGGGCCATCTCGTGGTTCTCGGCGGCGGTTATGTTGCGCTTGAAATGGCGCAGGCCTATCGCCGCTTCGGAGCCGAGGTCACCATCCTTGAACGCGGGTCGCAAATCCTCAGCCGGGAAGATGCCGACATCGCGGAAGAGCTGACAGGCTTGCTGCGCGCAGAGGGTGTCGCCATACGGCTGAATACGAAAGTGACGAGGGTCGCGGGGCGCTCGGGGGACAGGGTGACGGTCGAGACCGACGATGGCGTCATCGAGGCCACGGATATCCTGGTCGCGGCCGGCCGCACGCCGAATACCGGCGGTATCGGCCTCGAGCTTGCCGGCGTGAGGCTGGACGAGCGCGGCTACATCGCCGTCAACGATCGTCTCGAAACCGATGCTGCCGGCACCTGGGCAATGGGCGAAAGTGCCGGAAGCCCTGAATTCACACATGCCGCCTTCGACGACTTCCGCATCATCCGCGACAATCTCGCCGGCGGAAACCGCTCGAAGGTGGATCGGCTGATCCCGTCCTGCCTGTTTACCGATCCGCAGCTCGGCCGGGTCGGCCTCAGCGAGAACGAGGCGAAGGCGCAGAACATCCCGGTGCGGGTGGCCAGGCATCCGGTGAAAGGCATCCTGCGGGCGCGCACGATGTCGGAGACGCGCGGCTTCATGAAGGTGCTGATCGGCAAGGACGATTGCATCCTCGGCTTTGCCATGCTCGGCCCCGACGCCAGCGAAATCATCGCAACGGTGCAGACCGCGATGCTGGCCGAAATGCGCTATCAGGTGCTGCGCGACGCGATCTTCGCCCATCCCACGATGGCGGAGGCACTGGGGCCGCTATTGTCGAAGGTGTGAGCCCGGATGCGGCCTCGGAGAGGCATGCTAGATCCGGTGCCGCATCCAGACATTCGGCTCCTCGTAGAGGCCGATATCGGCGTCGCGATCGGCCATCAGCGGTGCCAGCCCACCCTCCACGTGATAGGGGCCCGATACGGGAAAGCGCAGGCCTGTCCAGACGGTCCATTGCTCCAGCGATGCGGCAACGCGCATCGAGCGCGGGGCGATCTTCACGATCTGCGCACCGAGCTGCCAGTGCTTGCGCAGCCAGGGGTCGAAGGGGGCGCCATCAGTGGTTTTCCAGCCGACGTAGTCCGCAAAAGATGCCAGCGGATAGGAGGGCTTGCGGGTGGGACGCACGGGAGCGACGAGGGCATCGAGGCCGGTGTCTTTCGCGTGCTTCTTCATGTTGGCAATCAGCCGTTCGGCAAGATCCGAGCCGCGCACATCAGGCGTCACGACGATGGCGAGCGCGGAAAGGGCATTCGGCCGCCGGCCCGCTGCGGCACCTTCGATGCCTCTTGCGAGGATCGCGTCCCATCCCTCGTCGGGCAGGGAGGTGTCGTCGTCGGGATCGGGCCAGTGGAAGGGAATGCTGTTCGATGTGGCGAGCACGCGTTCGTTTCCGTGTCCATCGTGGCCGAGGGCAAGGAACTGGTGGCGGCGCAGCGCGGCCGAAAACAGGCTCTCCCAATGATTGGCGATCGCGGCGTCACCGCCGATGAACTTCGGCCAGACGGCCGCCCCCAGTTCGTCGAAAGCGGGGATCAGGTCAGGCCGCTCCTCGGTGGTGACGAGGGTGATCTTGTTAAAGGCTTCATTCATCATGAGCGAACATTCCCCAATCCCTCGATGCTAATACACGCAGTCGTTCGAACGAGCGTGTTGTGCGCAACCCTTTGTTTAATTGTCGAACGTAGGGTCCACTCAAGATGTATACGCCCGACGGAGGCCGAGACAAATGGGATATGATCTTCATATCACCCGCAAAGAGAACTGGTTCGACGAAGCCCCCGGCATTTCGCTTCAGGACTGGCTCGCTCATGTCGCCGATGACCCTGAGCTGCGGCTCGACGGTTTTGCCGAAGCGGCTGTCGGAAACGGCAAGGTTCTGCGTGTCGAACGACAGGGCCTGTGCGTCTGGACGGCCTATTCCGGTGGCGAGCGCGGAAATGATACGTGCTGGCTTGCCTGGAGCGAGGGCGGCAATATCGACGTCAAGAACCCGGATCCGGAAATTCGCCGCAAGATGTGGGCGATCGCCGAGCGCCTTGGCGGCAGGGTGCAGGGCGACGATGGGGAATTCTATGGCCCCGATGGCGAGCCCATTGCGGACACCGCGCCGGCGCCTGGCGGATCACCGGCTGCGAAGCGTGCATGGTGGCGTTTCTGGTAGAGGCGGGATTGCGCGAGAGGAGCAGGTTCGCGCTGCGGGCCGCGTGGCTAGGGAGAGTGAAGCCTGATGCAAGCGGTGAAGGAACTGAATGGCGGCCCCTTGCCTAAACGTCTCATGGTTGTAATTCAGTGAGATGACGGCTTTTTCACCTATGCGGAAGAGTATTACCCGAGTATTGAAATAAATCTCATATTCTAAATGTTGCCGTTTTTTCTGGCGGTTAACTAAAGCAGAATTGGGGGGTAGGGTGTCGAGGTGGACAAGGCGAATTATACTTGCTGCGATCATAGCGGGTGGAGGCTATCTAGCATACGATTCCTACCGCGCAGGGTATTTCACAAGACCGGAAATGCCTGATGGGGCCTTCTCCCTTTCCTACAAGAATGGCTTGCGTGCGATATTGGTTAATGTGCCCAACGAGAGGGAAACTAGACGATACCTAGGATTTCCGTTGAAGGTGCCATTCTATCTCGAAGACACGTGGTCGTTTTGTTCGCCACCGAGCGAAGAGGAAGGCGAGGCAGTTTCCGCTTTTATGAAAAGTCGAGCAGCGATCCTCAAAGAGCGAGACGAAGATCATGAGTGGCCCGGCGAGAGGGTTGAAGCAATTTGTAAAATCAAGGTGGACAACAAGGATGTTGTCCGGGGCGTTATCACATCTGTTCCCAGGCTTTAATTCGATCACTCAAGTTGTCGAATTTCGACCTACGCTGAATGTGGTCCTCCCCAACGCTTTCTCCGTGATCGGGGCATTTAGTATAAATAGAAGTTATCAAGAAAGTGCCCCCCGTCGATAGCGCGTCGTACAGTCATCTGATGTATTCCGCCGAGCCGTCAGTGGGCGGTATCATCAAGCCGGCGCTGCATCCAAGGGGCTCCGGGTATTCCTCCCGACCGCCTTACCGGCCCATCCGCGGATTATTTCGGCGAGCTCGTCATGGATCTCCGGAGCTGAAAAGAGAACTTCCTCGCCATAGAGGTCGGCGGGAATACCTGATGGTACCGGCACCAGATTGCTTCTTCTCGCGCCCGCCTCCGTTGCGATCAATCCCGCGGCTGCGACGTCCCAGGGGAACAGGGTCTCCGTATGCGCTTCCAGCCGTCCCATGCCGACATAGGAAATATCCAGGACCGGGGATGCACTGCGTCGCAGGTCCTGACAGTTCCGAAGGAGGACATCGACACGATGCAGGAGGTGAGGGACATCAGACTTTTCGTGCGGGAAGCCGGTGCTGACAACGGACCGTATCAGGCTGGCGGGAGAGGAGACCCTTATCGAACTGCCGTTCAGTGTTGCGCCACCGCCCTTCGTGGCCAGGAAGGTTTCGCCCAGCGCCGGGGCATGAACACAGCCCGCCTGAACGACGCCATCGACGGCAAATGCCACCGAAATGCCGAAATAGGGATGGCCCCTGACATAATTTGCCGTTCCATCTATGGGATCGATGATCCAGAGCAGGCCCGAATAATCGAATTCGCCTGTGACGGTGTCTTCCTCGGACATTATCCGGTGATCAGGAAACGCGCTTTTGATCGCGGTCGATATGATGCGATCGGATGTCAGGTCGGCAGCGCTGACGATATCGGTCGCCCCCTTGTCGCGGACATCACGTCGATAGGCATTCCAGTGGTCAACAACTGCCTGGCCAGAGCGCCGAGCGGCGCTTTCGGCAAGCTTTATGATGTCAGAGATGTCAAACATAGGATTGTCCGGTGTCGGGGAGGCGCGTGGGCACTGGTCTTAGTGTGATGTACAGCCGGTGGCAATCCGACAGGCAATGGGAGCGGCGAGTGTCCGCAGGCATGAGCGGCGGCTCCTTTTCGCCATGCAGGATAATCTGTACAAGTTGCCGCCATGTCGGGATCATTGCTGAACTTTTCACACGACGAAATCAATCTTGCCATCAGGGTCGTGCTTGGCATCGATGTTCTCTATTTCGTCGCAGCAGGCGTGTATTTTTTTGTCCGTAACGAGCGTCTTGCCTCGAAGGCTGGGCAACACGGCAATATCACCTACACGACCCCGTTCACCATCCATACCGGGATCGCCTGGGGCTCACCGGAATGCCCTCTGGAAATCAGAGAGCAATATTTTCGCCTCCGTCGCCAGATGCTGCTGCACGGTGCAATCGCCGCGATACCGGTCCTGGTCTATCTCGTTTTGCTGCGGCCCTATTTTCACTAGCAGCTTTCGCGCCGAAGGCGGCCATTAGGGTCTTTTCGAAGCGGGGTATCAGGAGAGCGCCTGGCGCCGGCCGAAGGTGTTTCGCAAGGTCACCGGAGGTATTCAGCCCCCAACCCGTCGCTCTCCTGATGCGGTGATGATGGCAGGCAATGGTTGAGGCGGTGCAGTGACTACCGTTTGAGCGTTCGCGCCAGGAGCGCGCCGGCATCGCCGATGACGATGGCGGGGATCAGCACCAGCGCCATGTCGTTGATGCGCGGCGGCACGTCGATGACGACGAGGGAAAGGCCGAACCAGGGATTGAGGATCTGCACCATGTAGATCGCCGCCCACCAGAGCCCGAAGGGAATGACGATGAGCAGGCGGCCGAGGCGGGTGGCGCTCCAGCGGTCTGCAGCCTCGGCGAGCGCGATATCGCGGGCGGCCTCGATCCCCTTGATCGCCTCATCGGCGGCAAGCTTCTGCTGGTCGGTCTCGGCGGCGAGTTTGGCCTGATAGGCCGAGAGCAGCGGGCCGGTGAATTTCTCGACGATGCCGCCAAGCAGAAGGTCGGTCAGCCACTTCATTTCGCCCATCCGCAACGATGCGCCAGATAATACCAGCCCTCGGCGAAGGCGGCGATGAAGGCGCCGGAGGCAACCTGCAGCGCCATGGCGACATCGGGATCGCGCGAGATCATTTCGCCGAGATCGGGGGCGATCAGCCCACGGGTGACGAGGATGGCGGCGAGGTAGCGCAGGAGAATGCGGATGAAGATGAGGGTCATGGGTGGCTGCCCTTGGTGTGGTGGAGGGCGGCAGGATGGGGTGAGGAGGGTTGTTTGGGTGAAGTGGTGGGGCGAGGGCAAGTGGGTGGAATTGCCTTTGGAGTCGTGCGTGCGTTCAAGGCGGCAGATCCTCGGGACAAGCCCGAGGATGACGTCGAGGAGGTGAAAAGCACTCCGAAAATTCAGGGCGCAGACTTCTCTTTCGTCATCCTCGGGCTTGTCCCGAGGATCTGCTGTGGTCGCCTGGAAGCACTCCTCCAACGCATTCCCCTCAAAGAAATCGCGCCAGCGCGCCCGAGGCGATAGCCTTGATCAGCAACCCGGCGAGCGGGGTAAGCACGATGGCGACGATGGCCCAGAGCGCCTTGCCGATGCGGTTTGCGAGTTTTTCGACGCTGCCTTCGATGCGGAGCAGCGCCGCGTTGATATGCGGCTGCTGGGCTTCCAGCGAGACGACGCGCTCCTTGAGATCGTTGATCCTGCCGTGGAGTTTGTCGAGCTCGATGCGGGTGGTGTCATCCATGATGCCGATCCTTTTTGGCATCATTGATAGGGTGCGGATGGTTGAGGGCGAAAATCACCGGCCGGCGATCTGCGCAAGGCCGGCGACGACCCTGCCGGGGAGTTCCTCAGCGGGGGATATCGCCGTGAGGCCTGATGCCTTGAGGATGGCGTCTATATACTCGTCGCCGATGCCGAGATCGCCGGAGGGCGGGCGAATGGCCTTTGCCAGCGGCATTGCCCCGCCGGCGGCGGTGGGCCAGGTCTTCGCATCGCGCAGCGCCGGCAGGGCGGCCATGACGGAATAGGCGGTGCGCTGCGCCATCAGCGCGCCATCCTCGTCGTTGGAGGCGATCGCTGCGGCAAAGACGGCATCGACTGCGGCAAGGGCGGTGAGATCCATGGCGAGCGAGACGCCCCGAAGGGCAGGTGGCGGCGCATCCGCATCGCCGGCCCCGGCGGCCTCGAACCTTGCGGCAAGATGGGCGCAAAGCGCCTTGAAGAGGTGCAGGATCTCGCGCCTGTCTGCGGAGCGTGCGCGCAGGCCCGATGCCGCCTCTGCGAGGCTGGTATCGGCATGGGCCATGGCCTGCGCTTCGCTGCTGCCGGGCCGGCGTTGGCCCTGGTCATAAAAGGCGAACCAGAGGGGCTGCTCGACGAGATAGAATTGCAGCGTCCCCGCGAGCCAGCTGGCCAGCGTTTGCCATGCCGTGCCGTCGTCGCCAAGAGTGCGGCGCGCGGCGATTTCAGGCGAATGGATGGAGATCGCCTCGGTCAGGCCAGGGTACCAGCCCTTGCGTAATCCGGCCAGGAAATCCGCCCTGCCTGCGGCCCCGATCATATCGGCAAGCGGATAGCGGCTGCAGAGCACGGCGGCGAGATCCTGCGCCAGGCTGAGCGCCGTGGCATTTTCCTTTGCCATCTGCGCTGAGCGGCCGACAAGATCGGCGGCAGCGAGTGCGCCGGTGCCGATATCCTCCAGCCATCCATACAGGAAGGTGGCGTCGACGGGACTGTTGGTGCGCGCCCGCGCCTCGCTCACTTCGCTGTCGTCCAGCAGGCGCTGAGCATTGGCAAGCGGCTCGCAGAATTCGAGATCGTGAAGCAGGCGGTTGATGTGCCGGTGCAGCACTGCAAGATCTGTCGATAGCGGGCGGCGCATGAGGTCGCCGCGGGCGCGGCCGTGGCCTGAGGCGGTCATGGATTTGGCGAAACGGCCTGCAAGCAGCCCCTGCAACAGACCCGGCGCGGTATCCCCACCCTCATAGGCCAGCGGATAATAGCCGCCCTTCAGCGCCTTGCCGGCAATGATGACGGGGGCGGCCGGCACCCATTCCGGCACGATACCGGTGAGGCGCTTTTCACGCGCGGCGATATCGGGCTCGAAACCTGCCAGATAATCCCAGACGGATTGAACAAAATCCGCATCGCGCGCATCGAGAAGGCCAAGCACGGCGGCAAGGCCGGCCTCATCGAATGCGCCTTGGATGCGGGCATCCGTCAGGCGACGGCGGTTCACCTCGTTGCCGGTGTTGAGCGCAATCGTGATGGCCTCCCATTTCGAGAGCGACTTGCCGAGGGCAGGCAGATAGCGTGGCTTTGCCATCTCGCCACGCTCCCTGGGCGAATAGACATCGTAGAGCGCCTGCAGATCGGCGCCGGCCTTCTGCATGCGCTGCGCAAGCCTCTGCGCAGCCGCCGTGAACGGCGCCTTGACGACCTGCCAGGCGGCGTCGGTGGCCATATCCTGCAGCGCGGCATCGGCCGCACGGGCGGGCTGGTAGGGGCGCGGCCTGTCGTATTCGCTGGGGGCGGGGTTCCGGAGGGCGCGTACGAGGCTGGAAGCGGTCTCGTCGAGATCGGTCTCGCCATCCGCATCCACGAGCTTTCCGGCGCGGCCGGCGGCATGTTCGATATTCGTCAAGGCGCCCGCGACGGCGCGCAGACGCTCCAGCGTGATCTCCCTATAGGACTGGCGGCCGGAGCCGATCAGCACGCTATCGGGAATGGCAAGCTCGTTTTCCCGGCCGGCATCCGCCATCGCCTGCATATGGTCTTTCAGCGTCCTGCGCGGATCGCTCTGGCCGCTGCTTCTTCTGTCGCTCATGCGGCCGGCAAGCCCGTAGCGATCGAGCAGGGCGTCGACCGCGCCGGCATAATCGATGTGGCCATTGTCGCGCAGCACGGCATCCGCAAGCTTTTCGCGGGCGGGACCGTTCGCGAGGTTTTGCGCCTTGGCCTCGATCTTTTCCACCTCGCTGATGACCACGAGGCTTTCGGCATAGATCGCGTGATTGAGAAGCTGCCGGCGCTTGGCAGTGACAAGCTTGCCGATGCGCTCATCCGCGTCTTGATGCCCACCCGCTGCCTGCGGATGCGCCTTCGCGCGCCACGTCTCGGCCTGCGCCAGTTCATCGCCGAGCCTGATCGCCTCTATGCCGGTGCGCCGGCCGGCGGCGAGGAAGCGCGCGCCATCCATGGCATCGGTCACTTCCATGCCTGCCGTGGCTGAGAGAGCATAGGCCTTGGCCTCGGCCACCGTCAGGGCTTCGCCGCTGCCGGCAACGTCGACGATCGCCTGCAATTCGGCGGCCAGCCACTCGGCACGCCGGTCATTATGCAGGGCGGCAATCGCCCGTTCCTCGGCCGTGCCATCGATCAGCATGTCGCCATGACGCTCCAGCATGACGCGCTCGACCTCGAAGGCGATTGCATCCGCGCGGGGCGGGGCCAGCGTCATGGCCGCCACCAGCTCATCGCCGGAGCCGAGGCCGAAGAGATCGGCGACGATATCGGGGTCCAGTCCGCCATGCTCGGCATGGAGCGGCTGCCGGCCGCGCGGCAGGGCTTCGAGAATGCCGGCGCCGTAGCGCGCCTCGAGTGCGGCCTTGTCGAACCTGATGTCACCTGCTGGTGGCGGCGTCTCGCGATCCAGCCAGCGCCCGTTCGCCATCCACTCGATGGCGCGGTAGAGGCCGGTGGCGTCGATCTCCTTTTCCACCGCGCGCCGAACGGCCGCCTTGTAGGCTTTCTCGCCCTCGCGCCGCACCGGCTCCATCATCTGCCGCAACAGGCGGGATCTGGCTTCCTGGCCGGCAAGCGCGCGCAGCTTCAGCAGGCGGTCGTAACGCGGCTGCGTGAGGCCGGCGGCCTCGGCATTCGCGAAGACCGGCTCATCGCCGCCGAGATCGGCCTGCGCCATGTCGATGGCGGTATCGCAGGCGAGCAGGCGGAAGAAGATGGCGGCGACATCGGGGGCAAGAGAGATATCGAGGGCGACGAGGCGGCGATAGATGGAGAGCAGCCAGTCGCGGAACTGCTCGAAGACGCCACGCATCTCCGGCGAGGGCGCCCTGGCTTCGATGAGGTAGGTTTCGGCGGCGCGGGCGAAGCGGGTTTGCATGCCGGCGTCGATGGCGGTGTCCTTTGCGAGGGAGCCGGCGGTGCCGTGGTCGAGCGCGGCGAGCACGTCTCTTGCGGTGATCTTGATGCCGGGCTTGGCGCGGGTGGAATCGGCTGCGATGGTGCGGGCATTTTCGCGCCACCATGTTTCAAGATGGGCGAAATCCTCGGTGACCGGGCGGATACCGCGTGCCGCCATGTCCTGCATGGTTTGAAGGAAATAGCGGCTTGCTCCAAACAGCACGGCGGAGAGATCGGGCTTGCGGAAAGCGTCGAGGATCGCCGCGCCGTCAGCGCTGTTCGTCAAGCGGAGTGTGGCATCGGGATTGCGGTCTGGACGGCCGAAGAGACTGCTGATTGCGGCGGGAACATGTAATTCCGCCGTATGGTTGTCGGCCAGAGACCGCGCGGACAGGGCTTCGCTATCGGCTGAATTGTTGGTCAAATTGTTCATCGGAATCCTCTTGGCAGATCGGCTGGCAGTCAGGGCTGTTCTTGGGAGCTGTCGATGCTCAGTCCATCGGGGTGACGCTTCGTGTTTCCGGAATTCGGATCGCGCGGTGGTGGCACCTCCCAGGGGAATTCCAAGGTCCCGTCGTCGCCAACCTTTGCGTAGCCTAGAAATTCAGGTTCGCTGGGTTTGATCTTCGGAGTGGTGAAGCGCGAGGGCGTGCCCATATGCGAGGCAAGGGCTTCAGAATAGTTGAGCGCATCGGGGCCGAAGCGCATGCTGTCTCTGAAGTTTGTGTCTGCCTTGGAAGCGGAAGAATGGGCGAGGTAGCCGGCTATCGGGAATTTGAGGTCGCTACCGGTATCCTTTGCTACCTGCATCGCATGGGTGCCGACCTGTCCAGAGGGATCTTTGCCGGTCGATTCCATATACTCCTCGATAGCCTCGGGCGATGCGTGGCCATGTTCGGCATCGGTGCCTTTCAGCACTTCGGCGGTATGTTGTTGATGCTCCTGAGGGGCACGCGCGCGTAAATTCGACGATTCCGCGTTTGTCGCCATTTCCTCAAATTGCTGGCGGGACTGAACGGCAGATTCCTGTTTCGATGCGGAAATGTGTATGGAACCACGTTTGCGTAGAAGCAGTTTCTCGCCGACATTCATCAGGAACTCTTTGCCCACACCGGCAAAGCCACCAGCGATGAACGTGTCCTTGAACTTCTCGAGAATCTCCTGGTTGGGGTCGATGAGAAAGTGTTCGATGGTGTTCTGGGCAACGAGCTGAGCTGCCTGTGCCGCGCCATCCTTAAAGATTGTTTTGCCCAACTGTTGAGCGATGACGCCTATCGGAAGGCGCTTTAGTACTAACGATGCGCCCCTTCCGAAGGGGATCAGATCGGCGAGCGCGGTCGGGGCGTAGAGCATAGCCGCCAAGGTTTGCTTGTCTTCAGGTAGGTTTGCTTTTCTGGCGGCTGAGGCTCCTCCTCCAGCCGCTCGCAACGATTCCACAGCAAGCCCGCCTATGATGCCCGCAATGCTTGAGGGGCCGAGAGCAAGTGTCGTCCCAGCCGCAATTAGTCCCTGGCCGAGGGTTTCCCCGCTCTGCCGGCCGTAACTGTTTTCGTATCCAGGCGCTGCCGGCAGCATGGTCTCACCATAGTCGGCGACGCGCTCGCCTCCGTGCTGCAAGTTTTCGGAAATCTCTTTCAACAGTGGCTCGAATCTATGCTCGACATCTTCGGGCGTCAGATCCCCTGCCAGCACTTCGGACATTGCTCTCTGGGCAAGGTCGCGCGGAAGGATGCCTTGCTGATCGATTTTCAATCGCAGCTTGTCGACTTCGTCAGGGGTTAGCAAACCTGCCCTGGCGATTTCGTTTATGAGTGCCTTTTTCTCTTCGGCGGGGCGGGTGTTGAGCAGTTGACCCGTGCCCTCCATTATTTGGCCTCCGCCTACAACGATACCGGTGATCGTGCCCTTGCCGGCCTCCTTGATATTTTGGATCCCGCTCTCGGTTGTTACCTTGCTGTATTGCGAACGAAGCTGCGCATTGGTGTCGTTGATCTCATCCCCTGTAACCCTTCCCTCATAGATTCCCTCCAAGTACAGCGTGGCAGTGCCTGCGTCGAACCAAGGCTGCGTCCGGACTTTTTCTTTGAGCACCTCGTACTGTTCGGGAGACAGATTCCTTGCGTTACGGATCTCAGCAATGAGTTCTTCTTTTTTCCTGTCGTCTTCGCTGAGACTATCTTCGGCGGCGGGGAGAGTGTTTTCTGCAATCGGCGCGGTGGAGCTCGGAGGTGCCGCGGTTGGCGGCGCATCGGATGCAGCATTCTCTTCGACTGGACCCGCAGGGCGCGCTGAGGGCGGGATCGATTGTTCCAGTGGATCAGGAGACGGAGCATTCGAACCAGTTGAATCGACCGGCGAAGATGTGGGCTGTGGATTCGTGCCGGTATCTTGTGGTGGTGGATTGACGGCTTGGTCGTCTGTCGCACCGGCATTCAGAGCCGGTGGGTGCAGTGCGGCCGGGCTTTCGGGCGGTGAAGCTTCGGGGTTTGTAGATGTGGCGGCCGGGTCCTTTGCTGGAAGCCCTATGTCACCGAAAGCCTTTGGTATCTGGCCAAACCGTTGGGCCATCTCCTCGAAGGAACAGAGGTTGTAAACATCATCCTTCGCCAGAAGTGCGGCCGTGGGATTTTCGGCGTACCAAGTCGCCGTCTTCCTTGCGTTGGAGAGCAGCGGCCTGTTGCGCGCCTCGTCCATAACACGCTGAAGCGTTTCACGATTTTCCTTGACCATCTGAAAGGTCGGAACCGGATTTCCCGTGACCCGGCCATACTCACGCGCGAAATTAAGGCTATCCGCAACCTTGTCTGGATTTTCATCCGAGGATTGAATAATGCTGCTTGCGGTGGCGGCGGCCTGCTGGTCCCGCTTTCGCGACAAGGCGTTATTGTCCTGCACATTATCCATGTCTGTCTCCCGTTCGGCCGAGAGACAGGGGTAGGTGCGCAAGGGTTGTTTTATAAATTACGGGAGGGATGCCGATGGCAGATGGGGCTGATATGCGTGAGGCTTCGGCCGGTGGTAAGGGTGGTATGGGAGCAGGAATCGGCATCCTGGCGGCGGTGGCGCTGGTCTGTATCGTGGTGCGCCGTATCGCTGCGGCGACGGCTTATCCGCCGGCGGAGGGGGCACGGCTTTTCGGCGAGGTCTTCGGCGGTGCTCTGCCGTCGTTCGTCGTCGGCCTGATCGTTTTCTTCATCGTTCGTTTTATCAGGCGCAACAGCGGCGACCGCTTTGCCGGCGTATTGATCGGCCTGATCGTGGTGCTCGCGCTTTCGGGCCTTGGTTATCTCGGTGATCTCAAGCATCTGAACGATTTTCGATAACGGCAAGTGCCGGCCGGCCTGAAGAGGAGAGATCGATGGCGCATGAGGCCGAAGCGGTGGAGGTGTCTACGGGCACCAAGGGCGGTGTGTGGAAGAGCATTGCCATTCTGGCAGCAGCTGCAGGCGTTTGCCGTATGGTCATGCTTCTCGCCCTGGGCAAGCATGCGGAGAATTATCCGGGTGCTGTGAGCAGGTTCATCGGTCAGAACATCGGCGGTGCGATTACCCTTCTTCTGATCGGGCTGCTTTTCTTCTTCATCGTTCGGCTCGTGAGACGACGCAGCGGCGATCCTTTCGCGGGAGTCTTCACCGGCCTGCTGTTTATGCTCATGGGGGCCTATCTCGCCTATGTCGGCGAACTCAGCCATATCAGTCACTGATTGTTCTGGGCTCGCTGGCTCACCTGGATCAACGGGTTGGAACGGTAGCGTTCAGTCGCTCCATCACCGAGCGGCTTTGTTCGCGGCCTATCTGGATTTTCAGCCAGAGATTGAATAATGATATTTCGAGCGCCGGTGTTCTGCCGGCGTCGTCTCGGCCAACTGTGTCAAATCTGGCATTATCTCAGTGGTTTACCTCGATCGGGAGCGAGGTGGCCGGGGCGAGTCGATTCTATTATAAATTGGGAGGATTTATCCATGCTTGTTGCTGTGTGGGTTGCGCTGATTGCGGCATGGCTGGGCGCCATGCATTGGAGCCTGATGCTGCCAGAGGGTAGCCGTCAGCCTTGGCGCGTGTTCATCTATGCGCTGATCGGCGCTCCCTTCGCCTATCTATTCATGGCGCTATGCCTGTGGCTGATGGATCCGACACAGTCTCACATGCCGTTCGTCGCCTATCTTTCGGTCGGGATCAATGCAGTCGTGCTCGTGGCTCTTGTTGCCGCTGTCGCAACCTATCGCTATCGGCACAGGTTCTATCCGCCGGAAGGCGTTTCGAGGGCGGTGCGGATGGCGGCCGGGCTGAGAAGCAGCATCTTGCTCCTGGTCGTTCTCGCCATTCTCGGCACCATCCTGATCAGTGTGACGCTCACCGCATATGCGCCGGATCGTGTGGCGGCCGGCTCCTTCATCGGAACCGCACTTGCGATCCTGCTGTTTTCGTTGGCTGCATTCTTCATCATTCGCGACCTCAAGGGCGCAGACCGTGATGCGCATGCGGGCCTGATGGCCGGAACCTTCGTCTGCCTCGCGGCGACAGGGTTCAGCTATCTGGGTGCGCTTAGCCATATCAATGGCTAGATGCGAGCTTTCAGGGCGTGGCTGGTGTACTCGCTCTCGTGATCATCGACACAAGTTAGCCAGGAGCCAATGACATCTGATCTCGGCTTCTCTTCCGCCCTCATGCCCGCTTTCATGGCGGCGTGGCTGGGCGCACGATATGGGGGCGGATATTGCCGAAGGGGTGGCTCTATTCGCTGCTCGCCTTTTTCTGCGTGCTGATCGGGGTGATGCTTGTCTATGTGCCCTGCGTCATATGCCTCTGGCAGACGGATCTGGCTTCTGGCCCCATGCACGCCGGACAAGTGGATTATCTGCAGCGCGGGGTGGGGTGGTCCGGGTTGATCATGAATGTGGTCGTTGTTTCGACGGCAGGATTTCGGCGCTGGTTCTATCCGCCGATGGAGCCCGAACCCGATGATGAAGCAGCCGAAAAGCTGCCGGATAGGTGGATTGCCTTGATTCTCGGGATTGTGTTCTGCTTCATTTTTGCTGCGGGCGAGCCTCGATTTGACCGGCTCCCTGTTGCTTTCATCCTCATGGCCGGGGCTGCTGCGGGTCTCTGCATAGACGACCTTTTCCTGGCGCGAATCTTAAGACGAAGGCCTGATATGAATGGCCGTTGATCTGGGATTTCCTGTCGCCGTCGTCCTTGCAGTCGTGGCTGCGTGGTATGCAGCCAAGCATCTGAGCATCTATCTGCCGCGGGGATTTGAATACTCGCTCATGACGTTTTTCTGGGCGCTGGCCAGCGCAACCTTCGTTCTTGCGTCTTTTGTTCTGGGTCTTTGGCTGATCGAACTTTACACCGCACCCGAGCAACCGACAGACTACCTCGCACGCGGGCGGGGGTGGTTCGCAATGATCATCGTGGCGGCCATCTTTTCAGCGCGCAAATTTCGCTTCAGATTCCACCCGCCGGAAAAGCCCGGCGGTATCGAGATAACAAATCGCACCTCGCGGAAGGCATTCGTACAATTGCTGGCGATATCGTCATGGGGGTGCATCGTCTGTGGCTTTGGCGGCGTTCCGGCCGATAACACTTCTCTTCTCTTCATGCTCGGGAGCGGAGTGGTCGCAGGATTTTCTGCATCCGTTCTCTTCAGAGACTGATCTTCCGCAAATTTTACCCGGGCTGCAGAAGACCGGACCAGACAAAGGCACGCTCATCCCTTATAGCGGAGCCAAAGCAATTCCGCGCAAGACAACAATAAAACATCCGCCATGCTCAGACCGACCAAAGCCGAAATCGATGCCGGGATCGTAGACCGGGCGGCCGCCCTTTTTGCGCAGCATGGCTTTGCCCATGCCTCGCTGCAGCAGATTGCCGATGCGGTGGGATATTCAAAGGCGGGGCTGCTGCATCATTTCCCGAGCAAGCAGGCGGTTTATGATGCCGTTATCAATGCCTTGCGGGAACATGTTGAAGCGATGCTCGAAGCTGTCAGGGCGATCCCTGTCGGCATCGAGCGCGACCGGGCAGTGGTCAGTGCTGCCGTCGATCTCGCCTTCGAGCGGCCGGGCATTTCCGCTTTCGGCGACAGGATCGCGCTCAATCCTGATCCTGATGACGATGTGCTGAACGAGATCGGCTTCCTGATGTATGAGGCGCTCGGCATCGATCTGGCAAGCTTGGAGATGGAGCGGCTGGTGCGAATCACCAGCGCCTTTTCCGGCCTCGGTATCACCGCCGGCATTGCCGTGCGCTCCAAGCTGACGAAAGAGTGGCGCGGGCCGATCATTGCGGCGGCGATGGATGCGCTCGGGCATGGGCCGAAGGGCAACGGGAGCAAGTAGGCCCTGAAGAAGGGTTCCCCACCGGCCGGCGGGGCGCCCTCTGCCGAAGCGGTGCCTTATTAATCGCGCCTTACCAGTGGCGTTGCGGCCGGCGGTAATCCCGGTGGTCCCTATCCTTGTTCGCCGCCGAAATCGCATAGGCGCCGACTGCGGTGGCGGCAACGCCAACGGCGACGGCTGCAGCCGCCTGATCGGCCTTGCGGCGGTTTTCGGCATAGATATTGCGAGTGCAGCGCTCGTGCTGCCAGCTGCCCGGCGGCATGCCGCTATTGGCGCAGGTGACATAGGCTTCGTTCATGGAGTCCGAGCTGGACTGGCAGCCAGCCGAGAGCGCAGCGGCAAGCGTGAGGACGAGGGCAGTTTTCAGGTGCATTTGCAATTCCTTTCAGGCGTGCGTCATCGCTTGCGCAGGGAGATGCACATCGTGACGGCGGGTTGGCGGGGTTTGGCTAGCGCAGGCGCGGGATGAGGTAGATCGCCTCGAAAACCTCGTAGACGGCGCCGATGATGAGGGTGAGCAGGATCAGCGGGTAGAATTTCACAGTGGCGGCGAACCCGGCCTTCCAGGCTTCGAAACGGGTGCGCATGCGGCCGTGGTCGAGCCGCAGGAAGATCCGGCCCTGCACCCAGGCGGCGAAGGCTGCAAGCACATAGGCCTGGCCCTCGATCGCAAGTGTCAGCGCATGCGGGAGCCACATCGGCTGGTAGGCGCCGATCGGTGCGAACATGATGCCCCAGAGCAGCGCCCGGTGCAGCACGGCCATAATGCCGATGAAGGGGATGAGAAGCGAGGGCAGCGTCGTCATGAACGCGGCAACGGCAAGATTGACGAGGAAGGTCAGGCCGATCGCCATGACGAGATTGCGGCTGCCATAGGCATCGGCAACCGTCTTGAGAATGCCCGGCCGCATATAGGCCTGGTCGATGCCCTCCTTGAAATAGAGCTGGATGTCAGGGGCGAGCGTGGTGATGGCCGTGCTGAGCGCCATGAGGCCGTAGAAGGCAGCGTTGAGGCGGATGAAGGCTGTTCGGTGCCGCTTGATGAGTGCGAGGGGGCCTTGGTGTGGGTTCATTCGCGGGGCCTTGGGTGAGAGCTGGAGGGGCGGTAGAGGCATGCTGATTTCCTGGGGCAGCATCGATCCGACCGAATCGGTTTATAATTTACCATTTTGGTCTATTCTTCGATGAAGAGGGCGTCAAGGGCGAGACGGGCAGGTGTTCTACGAGGCCCACCCATGCTCCCTCATCCCTGTGCTTGTCACAGGGATCCAGCCGCTGCGCGTCCGCGCGGCGAATGACTCTCATCTCACCGAGGGAAGAGTCCTTTTGGCTCAAGGACTTGGTCCGCCTGGATTTCTGTGACTGGCACAGGAATTGTCTGTTC